>NZ_JBVIKS010000001.1:0-1210486 GCF_055580825.1 Kribbella sp. NPDC031520 | reverse complement strand
CCCCCTTCCCCCTCCCCCCCCCCCCCTCCTCCCCCCCTCCCCCCCCCCTCCCCCCCCCCCCCCCCCCCCCCCCCCCCCCCGCCGGGGGAGGGAACGGGCTTCGGGGGTGAACGTGCGGTCACATCGCGGGCCGGGCCCGGAGCTCGGGCGCGCAGGGCTGCGGTAGCTGCGGTGCGCGCTTACGGAACCACAAGGGACGCTGGAAGTCGCGACGGATGCGGTCCTGGCGGTACTTCATCTCCGCCTGTACCGCGGCGGTCGAGTAAACGAACATGATCTCCTCCGGCTGCTTCTCGCTGCTGGGAAAACAGTCCGTCTCTGAGGAGACCCCACACATCAGCACTACTCCCTATGCCCTGGGCAACTACCCCCTTAGGCACCCGATTCAGCTGTTGTAGGTGAGGTTCAGTTCGTAGTGGGTGGGGTCGAGGAGCTCGTCGGCGTACTCGGCGAACTGGTCGGTGGCGGTCCAGCTGGTCCGGGTGGTGTGCAGGAACCAGGTGCCTTCGGGGCGTTCGAGATGGCCGGCTTCGACGGGGGTGAGTGGGCGGCCGCGGAGGCGTTGTTCGCAGTGGTCGAGGTACAGGCCCGCGCGGTTGAGCGTGACGCTGATGGAGCCGTTGTCGAGGCCGCGTTCGGGCAGGTCCCGCAACGTGTCGAGAGCGGGGATCCGGCTCCGTTCGAGAGAGATCGACGTACCGTCCGTGAGCTGCCGGACGCGCTCGATCACGACGAAGGACGGCGAATCGAGCTCGAATCGCGCGGCCAGGCCGGGGTCGTCCTCGAGCTCGATCCGGACCGTCCGCATCCGCGTCTGCACGCCCTGCTCGGACAGCGCGTGCGTCCACCCCAGCCGCCCATCCAACGGCCGGCCGTCGAACAGTACGTACGAACCCTTCCCCGTCCGCGTCGCGATCAGGTCTTCCTCGGCAAGGACGGCCAGAGCGGCGCGAACTGTGTTCCGGCTGACCGAGAACCGCTTCGCCAGCTCCACCTCACCCGGCAACTGCGAACCCCGCCGTACGACGCCCGACTTGATCTCCCGTGCCAGGACCCGAGCCACCTGCTCGTGCTTGAGCCGGATCATCGCAACTGCTCCACGCTCACAATCTCCAGCATCGGCGCGTACAACCGCATCACGTCGATCGCCTTCGCATGGTTCTCCGCGCTCGACCCGGCACAGGCTTCCTCGACGACCTGCACCTGCACCCCGGCGTCGACCGCCGCCAGTGCCGTACTGATCACGCAACAATCCGTGGCCACCCCGGCCAGCACGAGCCGCCCGTCGACCCGCGCCGCCAACTCGGGGCCCCAGGCACCGAACGTCGTCTTGTCCAGAGTTGGAGCGCCCTTGAACTCGTCCACCAACTGGTACGCGTCGGCATCGGCCGGTTGCAATGCGAACGGAAACGTCTCGTAGTACCCGACCCAGGCTCCGGCGGGCTGCTCCGGCGCGACGAACCGCGTGAACACCACCTCCGGCGAGAACATGGTGATCAGCTCCCGCACAGGTTCCACCACCCGCCGGAAGTCAGGTGTCGTCCACGGGGAAGAAGGATCCGCGAAGATCCGCTGCAGATCGATCAGCGCGAGCACCGGTCACGCCTCCTGACGCCGTACGGCGGCCCGCCCGCCGAACCACTGGGCGACGAACCCGAGCACGAGCGCCACCAGCACGCCGAGGTTCGCGTACGCCCAGGAGCCGCCCTTCCCGCCGAGCCCGAACGCGCCGAGCAGATACCCCTGCCAGGTGAGCCACGACGCCAGCGTGTTCGTCACCAGTCCCCAGCCGATGCCGGTGGCAACGACCATCGTCAGCACCGGCAGCCACCGTACGTCGCCGTACCGCCCGGTCGGCCGGTAGAGGTCGTCCTCGGCGTAGTCGCGCCGGCGCGTCGCGATGTCGGCGAGGACGATCCCGCACCAGGCCGCGATCGGTACGCCGAGCGTGATCAGGAACCCCTGGAACTGCCCGAGGAACTTCCCGCCGTAGAACACCACGTAGATCGTCCCGGCGATCATCACCACGCCGTCGACGAACGCCGCGACGTACCGCTTGACCGGCAGCCCGAGCGACAGCAGCGCCAGCCCGGACGAGTAGATGTCGAGTACGGCTCCACCGACCAGCCCGAGCACCGCGACGACCACGAACGGCACCAGGAACCAGGTCGGCAACGCCGCCGCGAGCGCACCGATCGGGTCGGCGCCGATCGCCGTACTCAGGTCCTTCGACGAGCCGGCCAGCAACAGACCGAACACCAGCAGCACGACCGGAGCGACCGACCCGCCGAACGTCGTCCAGCCGACCACGCCGCGGCTGGACGCCCGGCGCGGGAGGTACCGCGAGTAATCCGCGGCCGCGTTCACCCAGCCGAGCCCGAAGCCCGTCATCAGGAACACGAGCGCGCCGATCACGGCCTGCGCGGATCCGTTCGGAAGTGCCGAAACCGTCTTCCAGTGGATCTGATCGGCGACCAGGACCACGTAGACGACCGTGAGTACGCCGGTCACGATCGTGATGACCGTCTGCGCCCGCATGATCAGGTCGAACCCGAGCACGCCGCACGCGACCGTCAGCAGACCGACCACGACGAGCGCGATCACCTTGGTCAGCGCGCCGCCGCCCCAGCCGAGCCGTTCGAAAACGGTTGCCGTCGCCAACGTCGCGAGAATCGTCAGCACGGTCTCCCAGCCGACCGTCAGCAACCAGGAAACGAGCGACGGAAGCTTGTTTCCGCGGACCCCGAACGCGGCCCGGCTGAGCACCATCGTCGGCGCCGAACCACGTTTTCCGGCCAGCGCGATCAGCCCGCAGAGCAGGAACGAGAACACGACTCCGATCAGCCCGGCGATCACAGCCTGCCAGAACGAGATCCCGAACCCGAGCGCGAACGCGCCGTAACTCAGCCCCAGTACCGAAACGTTGGCCCCGAACCACGGCCAGAACAACTGGCTCGGGCGGCCCTTCCGGTCCGCATCCGCGATCACGTTCAGCCCGTTGCTCTCGACGGAGAGCGCGCGAGTCTGCTGCACCTCGACCTGATCGGTCATCCCGGCTCCTTGTGAAAGGACCTGTTCAGTCCTGTTCAATCAAGGTAGGCCTGGCATCGGGCGTGGTCAACAATGATTCCCATGCTGAGTGCTGCGGTGGACGGGTTCAGGCTGGCGTACGACCGGACCGGCGACGGCGACGCAGTCGTCCTGCTGCACGGTTGGCCGGGGGACCGGACCGACCATCGGGTGCTGGCGCCGCTGCTCGTGGAGCGGGGTTGCGAGGTGGTGGTGCCGGATCTGCGCGGGTTCGGCGCGTCCGAGGGCGCGTCGGCGGATCCGGCGCAGTACGGCGTGGACGCACAGGCCCGGAGCGTCGTCGCGCTGGTGGAGGAGCTCGGGCTGGAACGGCCCGTGTTCGCCGGGTACGACATCGGCAGCCGGATCGCGCAGGGGATCGCCCGGACCCGGCCCGAGTTGGTGGAGGGGCTGGTGATCGCGCCGCCGCTGCCGGGGATCGGGAAGCGGGTGTTCTCGGAGCAGGCGCAGGCGGAGTTCTGGTACCAGGCTTTCCACCGGTTGCCGATGATCGAGGAACTGATCGACGGGAAGCCCGAGGCAGTTCGCGCGTACCTGACGCACTTCTGGACGCACTGGTCCGGGCCTGGCTTCGAGCCGGAGCTGGATCACCTCGTGGATGCGTATTCACGGCCGGGTGCCTTCACAGCGTCGATCCAGTGGTACCGGGCAGGCGCCGGGGCGGTCGCGGTGTCCGCCGCGGAGTCGGCACCGGCGTCGTACGACCGGATCGCCGTACCGACCGTGGTGCTCTGGCCGGAGTTCGACCCGCTGTTCCCGCGCGCCTGGTCGGACCGGGTGGACGACTTCTACAGCGACGTCCGGATCCGGCCGGTCGACGGCGTCGGCCACTACGCGCCACTCGAGTACCCGGAGATCCTCGCCGAAGAGATTGCCGGACTAGGCTGAGACCATGGCCGAGACCGAGCTGGGGATGCCGACCGTACGGCCGGCCGTGGGTGCGCTGACGAAGCTCGCGCCGGAGCCGGTGCGGTACCTGCTGAACTGGGGCCGGAAGTACTCGCTCTGGGTGTTCAACTTCGGGCTCGCCTGTTGCGCGATCGAGTTCATCGCCGCGTCGATGGGCCGGCACGACTTCATCCGGCTCGGCGTGATCCCGTTCGCGCCCGGACCGCGGCAGGCCGACCTGATGGTGGTGTCCGGCACCGTCACGGACAAGATGGCGCCGGCGATCAAGCGGCTGTACGACCAGATGCCCGAGCCGAAGTACGTGATCAGTTTCGGCTCCTGCTCGAACTCCGGCGGCCCGTACTGGGACTCGTACTGCGTGACCAAGGGTGTCGACCAGATCATCCCCGTCGACGTGTACGTGCCCGGCTGCCCGCCGCGGCCGGAGGCGCTGCTGCAGGGCATCCTCAAACTCCAGGAGAAGATCGCCGGCGAGACCGTCGCGAGCCGGTACGACGAGCCGACGGCCGCCGCGCTGACGCGGGGCCTGGTGCAGCCTTGACCTCGGACGCACTGCAGGCGCTGACCGCCGCGGGGATCGCGGCCACCCAGGCGGACAGCTTCGGGCCGACCGCCGTCGACGTGCCGCCGGCGTCGTGGGTCGCGGCGCACGAGGTGCTGCGGGACGCGGTCGGGTTCACGTTCTTCGACTTCCTGAGTGCGTCGGACGAGCTCAAGGACGGGTTCCGGGTTGTGTCGCATCTCGCGGACTTCTGGGGCGGGTCGCACGTCGAGCACCTGCTCGTACGGACGCTGGTGCCGCGCGACAACGCCGTACTGCCGACGCTGACCGACGTGTACGCCGGGGCGAACTGGCACGAGCGGGAGACGCACGAGATGTTCGGGATCGCCTTCGACGGGCATCCGAACCTGACGACGCTGCTGCTGCCGGACGAGTTCGAGGGGCACCCGCTGCGCAAGGAGTTCGTGCTCGCTTCCCGGGTCGCCAAACCGTGGCCCGGCGCGAAGGAACCCGGCGAGTCCGACCACGCCCCCGCCGGCGCCCCGAGCCGCCGCCGCACCCTCCCACCCGGCGTCCCCGACCCGGAAACCTGGGGCCCCCGCCCACCCGGCTCCCCGGACCCCGACCCCCTCGCCCCCGCCGAGGCCGCCGCCACCCCCGCCCGCCCGCGCCGAGCAGGCCCTCCCGGCGAACGCCGTCCCCGCCGCCAAACCCCCACCCCACCTACACCCGACGCGGGTTCGTCCGGTCCGGCGGAGGGGGAAGCGCCGTCTGCTGGGGCGGACGAGTGATTCCTACTGCTGAGGAGCTGGCGGGCTGGACGTTGGAGCGGCAGCATCCGCTCACGCGTACGTGGGTGGACGACGCGCGCCGCCTCGCGATCCTCGCCGAGGAGCACGCCGCGCTGGACATCCTGCTCGCCGAGGACCTGGACATCGCCGCCGCTCGGGCGCAGCGGCTCGCGCCGGGCAAGCCCGCCGAGTCGATGCTCAACCGTTGGGTTGCTGTAGGCAACGACCTGGGCGTGATGTTCAGCATGCGGTTCGAGAACATGAACCTGGACAGGCCGTTCGTCGACGCGACCCCGATGACGCGCTCACCGGAACCGCACGACCTGCCCGCGATCGCCGCGGCGGCACGCGAGTACTACGGCATCCACAACCCGCTGTACGTCCGCCTCTGGACCGCGGACGTCGGCCTCGACGGCACCACCCCCGACCGCCGGTTCCTCGGCGCACCGATCAGCGAGCTCCAGCCGTACGACGTACCGCCCGGCCTCGCGCTCCGCCAGGCGAGCACCGTCGACCACTACGACGACGCCCGCCGCGCGTACGACGCCGTCGACGCCGACCACCCGCACCACGTCGAGGAAGCCGTCATCGAGGACCTCGATGATCTGCAGGAATCCGCCGCCGATGGCCTCCTGTTCGACGTGACCGTGAACGGCGAGTGGGCCGGGTACGCCGCCGCGATCATCAAACCCGACGACGCCCTGGGCCTGCCTGCGTACGTGGTCCGCGAACTGGTCCTGGCCCCGGAACACCGAGGCCACGGCTACGGCCGCCACCTCAGCGCCCTCCTGGCCCAGTCCCTCCCCGACCGCACCCGCATCCTGATCGGCACCATCCACACCGCCAACCAAGGCGCCCGAACCGCAGCCCTCAAATCCGGCCGCCAAGACGTAGGCGGCTGGCTCCAACTCCCCCTCACTCAGGTCTGAGCAAGCCGCTCCGTCGGCTGCCCGGTCAGATCGGCGATGAGTTCGAAGTCCTTGTCCAGATGCAGAAGGACGAGGCCGGTCTGCTCAGCGGTGGCGGCGATCAGCAGGTCCGCCACCGAAGGTGCCCGATGCTGGCCTGCCGAAGCGAGCTGCGACTGCACAACCACGGCGCGACGCTCAGTCGCAGGGGTCACGTTCTCCACTGGCATTGCTGCGACGGGTGGCTGCTGCAGAAGCGAGCGATGCTCATCTGCAGATCTGGCAGAGAATCCGACCTCGAGCAGGGTCATGGTGGTGATGTGCACGAGCCCGCGGTTGATGCGGTTCGCCCAGTCCTCCCAATCGGGAGCGTCGCTCAGACGTACCAGCGCTGACTTGTCGATCAACCAGCGCCGGTTGTCGAGAGTCGGCGTCATGACCAGGCCTGCCGCATGACCTCGGGGTCCTCCAGGTCACGAGCCAGCTCCGACAACCGCTGGAGATCTGCGAGAGTGACAGTAGCTTCGGAACGCCCAGCTTCTTGGCTGAGCTGCCGGCGCAGATATTCGCTCCTGGACAGCCCTTGGCCAGCCGCTCGCTGGTCGATCACGGCGAGGACATCGTCGGGTACGTCGCGAATCAGCACGTCGCTCATGGCATATCCCTCCATCAGATATCTGATGATATCAGGCGGTTGGTGGGGTGTAGTAGAAGACTTCCTCGCGGGTGATTTGGCCGGTGTCTACTGTGCAGAGGGAGAGTTTGGTGGTGTGGGTGCCGCCGTGGTGGAAGGTGAAGCGGATGGCGAAGTGGTTGTCCGTGACGAGGGGGCCCAGTACGTCGATGGCGTCGTACTCGATGCCGGCGGTCTGTTGGCGGGCGTTTTCGAGGATGGCGTCGGTGCCTTTGAGTTCGATCTCCTCGCCGTTGGTTTCGAGGGGCGCGACACGGACCATGTCGGGCGCGGTCAGGGCGAGCGCCTCGTTCAGGCGGCCGGTGGAGAGGGCGTCGGTGTAGAGCTGCGCGACCTCGGCGGTTGTCGGGACCCGGAACTCCGCGGCGTGCTCGGTGGCCCATTCGGCGAAGGTGCGGGCGGGCTGGCCGGTCAGCTCGGCGACTGTGGTGGTGACCGGTTCGGGGTTGTCGACCAGCGAAGACCAGTAGGCGACCGAGCTTTCGGCGAGGATCGGGTCGGCGCCCAGGTCGAGCATGGCCTGGCGGGCGGCGGCGTCGGAGAGGGCTTCGACGCGCATCGGTTTGCCGACCGCGCGGGCGATGGTCTGGATCTGCTCGGTCTGGGTGACGACCTCGGGTCCGGTGATGTCGTACGTCCGGCCGATGTGATGGTCGTCGAGGAGGGTGAGTACGGCGACCGCGGCGATATCGCGTTCGTGGATCATCGAGCGGCCGGCCTCCGGGGACGAGACCCGGACCACGTCGCCGGTGCGGAAATCTCCTGCCCAGTTCTGGGCGTTGACGGCGAAGCCGCTCGGGCGGACGAACGTCCAGTCCTTCTCCTTCAGCAACTGCTCGACGTCGCCCCACACACCACCCGACGGCGCACTCAACGAGGACAGGTAGACGACCCGGCGCGGGAGTTCGCGCACCACGGCCGCGGCTCCGTCGGCGCTGAACGACGGCCACAGGAAGAACGCCGCATCCGCACCCTCCGCGGCTCGTCGTACGGCGGACGGATCGTTGAGGTCGCCCTGGATCAGCTCGACGTCGGAAGGGAAGCCCGCGCGTTCCGGCGTACGGACGAGGGCTCGTACGGAGACGCCGGCCGCGCGTAGTCCCGCGACGACGTGGCGGCCGACGCGGCCGGTGGCTCCGGTGACAAGGATTGTTCGCATACGACCCAGCCTCGGACCTGAACGTTGGTTGAGGTCAAGCCCGACACACTAGGCTGACGTTCATGCTGGAGTTCGTGGTGCGGGTGGTGGGCGTACTGGTCGCCTTCCTGGTGGCGCCCTTGCTGGTCGGCCAGGCCGAGCACAAGGTGATGGCGCACATGCAGTCACGGCTCGGCCCGATGTACGCGGGCGGGTTCCACGGCTGGGCGCAGCTGGTCGCGGACGGTGTGAAGTTCGTCCAGAAGGAAAGTGTGGTCCCGGCCGCCGCGGACAAGCGGGTGTTCGAGTGGGCGCCGGTGGTCGCGATCCTGCCGTACCTGGCCGCACTGGCCGCGATCCCGCTGGCGCCGGGCCTGGTCGGCGCGGACCTCGACTCGGGCCTGTTCTTCGTCCTCGCGGTGATGAGCATCGGCGTACTCGGCTCGCTGATGGCGGGCTGGGGCAGCGGGAACAAGTACAGCCTGCTCGGCGGGCTCCGGGTCGCGGCGCAGCTGATGAGCTACGAGTTGCCGTTCGTGCTGTCCGCGGCGAGCGTCGCGGTCGCGGCCGGTTCGTTGAGCTTGACAGGGATCGCCCACGCCTGGAACCCGTGGTGGTTGCTCTGGCAACTACCCGGAATGATCGTGTTCTTCATCGCGGGATTGGCCGAGCTGCAGCGGCCGCCGTTCGACATGCCGGTCGCGGACTCCGAGGTGATCTTCGGGCCGTACACGGAGTACACCGGGCTCCGGTTCGCGATGTTCCTGCTCGCCGAGTACGCCGGCATCGTCGTACTCGCAGGCCTCACCACGGTCCTGTTCCTCGGCGGTTGGAGCGGCCCCGGACCGGAGTCGATCGGGTGGATCTGGACGCTGCTGAAGGTCGCCCTCGTGTCGGTCGTGGTGATCTGGGTCCGGGTGTCGTTCCCGCGGATGCGCGCCGACCAGCTCCAGAAGCTGGCCTGGCAAGGCCTGGTCCCGGTGGCACTCCTCCAACTGGCCATAACGGGTGTAGGCGTCGTGCTGTTCTGAGTGCGGAAACGCCGGGGAAACACCGCGGTCGGGGATCATGGGGTGCGTGCGGGTACTGGTGGTCGAGGACGAACCGTTGCTGGCGGCAGCGATCGCGGAATGGTTGCGCGACGACTCGCACGCGGTGGACCTGACCGGTGACGGCGGCGCCGCGCTGGAACGGTTGTCCGTGAACGAGTACGACGTACTCGTCCTCGACCGCGACATCCCGGTCGTGCACGGCGACGAGGTGTGCCGGCAACTGGTGGCGTCCGGGTCGGACACGCGGGTGCTGATGCTGACCGCGGCGGCCGCGGTGACGGACCGCGTGCAGGGCCTCGGCCTCGGGGCGGACGACTACCTCACCAAACCGTTCGCGTTCGCCGAGCTCGCGGCCCGGGTGCTGGCTCTCGGCCGCCGCAGCCGCCCCGCCGATCCGCCGGTACTGCGACGTGCCGGCCTCGCACTGGACCCGGCGCGGCACGAGGTGTTCCGCGACGGCCGGTACGTGCCGTTGTCGAAGAAGGAGTTCGCCGTACTCGCGGAGCTGCTGCGGGCCGACGGCGCGACCGTGTCGGCCGAACAACTGCTGGAGAAGGCATGGGACGAGCACGTGGACCCGTTCACGGGGGCGGTACGTCTGACGATCCTCAAGCTGCGCCGGAAACTGGGCGAGCCGGGACTGGTCGAGACCGTCACCGGCGTCGGCTACCGCATCCCCTGAAGAAGCTGTCGCTCCGCGGCCGGCTGACCCTGCTGTACGGCGGCCTGTTCATGGTCGCCGGCGTACTGCTGCTCGGCGTCACCTACGCGCTGTTCAACGCCAACCTCGGCCAGCAGCACCGCGTGATCGTCAACGGCACCTACCTGAGCCCCTCCCCGGGCGCCAAAACACCGCAGACACCGCAGCCACCGCCACCGAGCAGCGACGTCTATGCGCTGAACAAGGACGGCGCCGTGCTCACCGGATCGGACGCCGAGCGCGTCATGGACCAGCAACGCGAACAGGTGCGGCAGGCCGCGAACAAGGCGATGCTGACCCAGGGCAGCATCGCGCTGCTCGCCGTCGGCGCGCTGGCAGCGGGCTTCGGATGGCTCGTCGCCGGCCGGGTCCTGGCACCACTGCACCAGGTGACCGACACAGCCCGGCGGATCGCCGCGTCTCCCGCAGCCCTGCACGAGCGGATCGCGCTGAAAGGTCCCGACGACGAGGTGAAGAACCTCGCGGACGCGTTCGACACGATGGTCGAACGGCTGGACCACGCGTTCGACGGCCAGCGCCGGTTCGTGGCGAACGCGTCCCACGAGCTGCGGACGCCGTTGACGCTCGGCCGTGCACTGGTCGAAGTCGCGATGCATCGTCCGACGGCGTCCGCGGAGGTGAAGGAACTGGGCGAGAGCCTGCTCACGATCAACGCCAGGCACGAGCAGCTGATCGAAGGCCTGCTGATCCTCGCCGACTCCGAGAAGCAGCTCACGACGGTCTACCCGGTGAACCTGAGCGACATCGTCACCCACGTCGCCGCCCAGCTCTCGAACGAGGCGGCGAAGGCCGGCGTCGAGGTGATCCGCGGCCCGGGCGACGCCCCGACCAGGGGCGACGCGCTGCTGCTGGAACGGCTCGTACACAACCTGGTCGAGAACGGCATCCGCCACAACCCGGACCGCCAGGCCACCACAATGGCCGGGGAACAGGACGCGCAGGCGGAGCGTACGGCCGAAACGGCGGATGTGATGGGCCTGGGGTCCGGGCGGTGGGTGCGCGTCGTGAGCAAGCGCGTCGGCGACGAGGTGCAGGTCGTCGTCACGAACACCGGGCCGGAGATTCCGCCGTACGAGGTGGAGAGTCTGTTCAAGCCGTTCTACCGGCTCGGCGCCGAGCGGCTGGTCGGCGGGAAGGGGGCGGGGCTCGGGCTGTCGATCGTACGGTCGGTGGCGGAGGCGCACGGCGGGAGTGTCGCGGCGGTACCGCGGCCCGGCGGCGGGCTGGAAATTACTGTGGTACTGCCTGTCGATCCAGGGTGAGGTCGTTCGTGTAGGTGTCGAGAAGGAGGAACGATGAACCAGTACGTGCTCAGCATCTACCAGCCCGACGGCCCGCCGCCTGCACCCGAGATCCTGGACCCGATCATGCGCGACCTCGAGGTCCTGAACGCGGAGCTCAGGTCGGCCGGGGTCTGGGTGTTCGACGCCGGCATGCACCCGCCCGAGACCGCGACCGTGCTGCAGGCGAAGGGCGACGACGTGCTCGTGACGGACGGGCCGTTCACCGAGGGCAAGGAACACCTCGGCGGCTTCATCGTCATCCGGGTCGAGGACCTCGACGCCGCGCTGCACTGGGGCCGGCGCCTCACGAAGGTGCTCGGTCTGCCGGTCGAGGTCAGGCCCTCCCAGTCGTGACTTCCGCGTATTCATGACCGACGACCTTGCCGCGATCTTCCGGGCCGAGCACGGGCGGGCCGTTGCCGTGCTCACCCGGGTGTTCGGGGACCTGGACGTCGCGGAGGACGCCGTACAGGACGCGTTCGCGGCGGCTGTGCAGAAGTGGCCGGAGAGCGGCGTACCGCCGAGCCCAGCCGGCTGGATCATCACGACCGCGCGGAACCGTGCGATCGACCGCCTGCGCCGGGAGGCCGCGCGGGCGGACAAACATGCCCAGGCGGCGTTGCTGCAGGCCGAGGCCGAGCCGGTGGAGGAGGGGGCTGTGCACGACGACCGTCTGCGGCTGATCTTCACCTGCTGCCACCCGGCGCTCGCGCTGAACGTCCGGGTCGCGCTGACCCTCCGGATGCTCGGCGGCCTCACCACCGCCGAGATCGCCCACGCCTTCCTCGTGCCGGAGCCGACAATGGCGCAGCGCCTCGTGCGGGCGAAGGCCAAGATCAAGGCCGCGGGCATCCCGTACCGGGTGCCGTACGAGGCGGACCTTCCCGAGCGCGTCCGCGGCGTACTCGCCGTCGTCTATCTGATCTTCAACGAGGGGTACGCCGCCTCGGCCGGCGAGACCCTGGTCCGCGACGAACTCGCGGTCGAGGCGATCCGCCTGGGCCGGCTGCTCGTCGACCTGATGCCGGACGAGCCCGAAGCGGTCGGGCTGCTCGCGCTGATGCTGCTCCAGCAGTCCCGCCGCCCGGCCCGGGTCGCGCCCGACGGCACGCTCGTCCGCCTCCGCGACCAGGACCGTACGTTGTGGGACCGCGCGCTGATCGCCGAGGGGCACGCTCTCGTACGGCAGTGTCTGCGAAGGAACCACCCCGGCCCGTATCAGTTGCAGGCCGCAATCAACGCCGTCCACGCGGATGCCGCGAGCGCAGAGGACACCGACTGGCCGCAGATCCTGCAGTTGTACGACCACCTCCTGACGCTCGACCCGACCCCGGTGGTCGCGCTCAACCGGGCCGTCGTCGTGGCCGAGGTCGAAGGCCCGGCCGCCGCGCTCGAGCTCGTCGACGAGTTGTCGCTCGACAGCTACTACCTCTTCCATGCGATCCGGGCCGACCTCCTCACCCAGTTGGGCCGCGACGCCGAGGCACAGGCGGCGTACGCGACCGCGCTGACGCACAGCACCAACCAGGCCGAGCGCGATTTCCTGAGATCGCGGATCCGGTAGGCGGGAGTTCTGTAGGGTCCGAGCCGTGCCCGGATTCGAGTTGATCTGTGAAGTGGAGCCGCCGACCCGTCCCGACCTGAAGAAGGTCCGGCACCAGATCGGCGTGCTGAGCGCGGTCGCGGACGGGTTCCTGATCCCCGACAACCACATCGGCCGGGCGACCGTGTCCAGCGTCGCGGTCGCGAACGAGGTCCAGCTGATGGGCGCGCGCGGCATCGCCTGCCTGAACTCGCGGGACCGCAACCTGCTCGGCTTCCGGCGCGACCTGCTGACCGCGGCGGCGTACGGTGTCGAGCAGTTCCTGTTCGTGCACGGCGACGATCCGGCCGAGGGCGCGCGGACGAGCCAGTTGACGGTACGGCGGATGATCGAGCAGACCCGGGAGACGACGTACCCGGGCTGCAACCCCTTCAAGGTCGGCGCCGCCACGCGACTGCGGACGGTGCCGCGGTGGAAGGCCGAGGCCGACTTCCTGTACGTCCAGGTCAGCTACGACCTCGACGAACTGCTCCGCTGGCGCGAGTCGGTCCGGCTCGACATCCCGGTGTACGCCGGGGTGATGGTGCTCGCGTCCGCGCAGATGGCCCGCAATCTCGCCGGCCTGTCGCAGCTGACGATCCCGGACGCCCTGGTCGAGGCCGTCGAACGGGACCGCGACGCGGGCGTCGACCACGCCTGCGAGCAGATCCTGAAGATCCGTGACTCCGGAGCCTTCGAAGGAGTTCACCTGATACCGGTCAGCCGCTACCGCCAGGTCGCCGCCCGCCTCGAACGCGAGCTGTAAGCGGTACCGATCGGCTAGTGTCCTGTTAACCGACGGGAGGTGGAGTGTGGGGCTGCCTGGTAAGGGGCTGGTCGAGGGTCTGAAGGTCACTGCGCGGACGCTGGCCCGGCGCTCCGTCACCGAGCAGTATCCGGACGTCCTGCCGGAGCTGCCGCCGCGCAGCCGCGGGGTGATCGCGCTGATGGAGGAGAACTGCACCTCCTGCATGCTGTGCGCGCGCGAGTGCCCGAGCTGGTGCATCTACATCGACTCGCACACCGAGACCGCGCCGTCGGTCGGTGAGCAGGCCCGCGAGCGCAGCCGGAACGTGCTGGACCGGTTCGCGATCGACTTCAGCCTCTGCATGTACTGCGGGATATGCATCGAGGCCTGCCCGTTCGACGCGCTGTTCTGGTCGCCCGAGTTCGAGTACGCCGAGACCGACATCCGGAACCTGACCCACGAGAAGGACCGCCTCCGCGACTGGATGTGGACCGTTCCGGCCCCGCCGCCCATCGACCCGGGACCGGCCGTCCAGGATCCAGGGGACGAGGCGTGACAACGGTTCTGTTCGCCGTCGCCGGTGTGGCGGCGGTCGCCGCCGCCGTCCTGGTCGTCACGTCCTGCCGGATCGTGCACGCCGCGCTCTGGCTGGTGGTCGCGCTCGGCGCGATCGCCGGGTGCTTCGGCGCGCTGCACGCCGAGTTCGTCGCGCTGGTCCAGATCCTGGTGTACGTCGGCGCCATCGTCGTACTCGTGCTGTTCGCGCTGATGTTGACCAAGGCACCGACCAACCCGCTGCCGGAGCTGACCACCGGCCGCAGCCCGTTCGCCGCCGTGGTGGCCGGCGTCCTCGCGCTGATCCTCGGCGCCGGTATTGTGCTTGCCTTCGGCAACGAGAAGATCAAGCCGGTGCACGATGGATCGGCGACCGCGGTCGGGACCCAGGTGTTCAAGAACTGGGTGCTCCCGTTCGAGGTTCTCTCCGTACTGTTGCTCGCCGCACTGATCGGAGCGATTGCCCTGTCACAGCGGAAGAAGGAGGACTGACATGCCGTTGGTCCTCCCACTGCTTCTGGCAGTGGTGCTGTTCTGTATCGGCGTGTACGGCGTCCTTGCCCGGCGCAACGTGATCACGATCCTGATGTCGTTCGAGCTGATGCTGAACGCCGTCAACCTGAACCTGGTCGCGTTCGACGCCTGGCGGGTGGACGAGTCGACCGGTCAGACCCTCGCGGTGTTCGTGATCACGCTGGCCGCCGCCGAGATCGGCCTCGGGCTCGCGATCGTGCTGCTGCTGTTCCGCAGCCAGGGTCACGTCGACGCGGACGCGGCCCGCGACCTGCTCGAGCACGAGGAGGCGTCGTGATCGCCACCGCGTGGCGGGTCGTCGGTGTCGGTTTCTCGCTCCTGGTCGTGCTCGCCGCGGCGCTGCTGCACGGCGTCACACCGCGGACGACGACGGCCGGCGGCGCGATGATCGGCCGCGACTTCTGGTTCTCGTACGAGTTCCGTACCGACGGCCTGACCGTGCTGATGCTCGCCGTCGTCGGAGTCGTCTCGGCCTGCGTGCAGGTGTACTCGATCGGCTACGTCCGCGAGCGCGTCGCGTCGTACACGGCGCTCGTCACGCTGTTCACCGCGGCGATGGTGACCGTGGTCGTCTCGGACAACCTGTTCGTACTGCTGATCGGCTGGGAGGTGATGGGCGCCTGCTCGTACCTGCTGATCGGCCACTACTGGGAGCGTCGCGACGCCCGGGCCGGTGCGATGAAGGCGTTCCTGATCACCAGGCTCGCCGACGTCGGTTTCCTGTTCGGCATCTTCGTCCTCGGCGTCGGGTACCACACGTTCCGGATCTCCGAGCTCGGCAGCAGCCCGATCCAGCCGCACACGCTGACCATCGGCACGCTGCTGCTGCTCGTCGGCGTGGTCGGCAAGTCGGCGCAGGTCCCGTTGCAGACCTGGCTCCCGGATGCGATGCCCGGTCCGAGCCCGGTCAGCGCCCTGATCCACGCGGCGACGATGGTTGCCGCGGGCGTCTTCCTGATCGCCCGGTTGTTCGACCTGTTCGTCAAGGCCGAGACGACGCTGACCGTGCTGGCAGTGGTCGCCTGCGTGACGATGCTGTTCGCGGCGTCGTGCGCGATGGCGGCCGTCGAGGTGAAGCGGGTCCTCGCGTGGTCGACCGTGAGCCAGTTGGCGATCATGTTCTCCGGACTGTCGCTCGGCACGCACGACGGCCGGCACGCGGCGCTCTTCCACCTGCTGACGCATGCCGCGTTCAAGGGGCTGCTGTTCCTCTGCGCGGGCGTGCTGCTGCATCAGGTCGGCAGCGCCGCCTTCGTCGTACTCCGTCGGTACTCGCGCCGTGGTGCGCTGCGGAAGCGGCTTCCGGTGACGTTCGTGACGATGACGATCGGCCTCGCGGCGCTGGCCGGCGTACCGGGGTTCGCCGGGTTCTTCTCGAAGGACTCGGTGGTCGAGGCCGCCTGGGAGACGGCCCGGGACGGCTCGGTGGTCGGCTGGATCGTGCTCGTGTCGGTCAGCCTGACCGCGATGATGACGGCCTTCTACTGCGTACGCATGTGGCTGTGGATCTTCTTCCGGACGCCGGCGTTGGTCGGCGGGCTCGGCGCGTTCGAGGACGACGACGCGATGGCCGACCTGGACGAGCCGGACGCGCGCAAGCTGCACGAGGGGTCGTGGCTGATGCTGGGGCCGATGGTCCTGCTGACGGTCGGCGCGATCGGCCTGGGCTATGCGGACGGCGTACACCTGAAGTGGCAGATCGCGTTGATCACGACGGTGCTCGCGGTGCTCGGCGCCCTCCCGGCGTACTCGCTGTGGAGCCGGGGCGCTGACCCGCGGCCGGTGGTGCTGGAGCGCGAGTACGGCGTGGATCCGGCGTACCAGCGGTTGTTCGTCGTACCCGTGCGGTGGCTGGCTCGGTTGACGGTCGGCGGTGACCAGGACGTGATCGGGGCGTACGTCCGCGCGACCGGGCGGGCCGGCGTGCTCGCGTCGGCCGGGTTCCGGAAGCTGCAGACGGGGAATGTGCAGACGTACCTGACCGCGGCCGTGGTCGGTGTGGTGGCGCTGGCGATTCTCGCGGGGGTGATCGGCTCGTGAGCCAGGCGTTGCTGATCGCGTTGCTGGCGGTGCCGGCGCTGACTGCTGTGGTGTTGTGGGCGCTGCCGGTGGTGGTCGGTGAGCGGGTGGCGGCGATCGTCGGGTCCGCCGTTTCGGGGCTGGTGCTGATCGGGTCGGTGTTCCTCTGGTGGGACATGAGACGGCCCCATTGTCCGTGTCCGAGCGTTTTCGTCGGACTTGAAGGCCCACCGCCGCGGACCTTGCCTGGCAAGTTGTTGCCGTTCGCCCAGACCGACGTGTCCTGGATCCCGCAGCTCGACGTCCGGTTCCATATCGCGGTCGACGGCATCTCGATGCCGCTGATCACGCTGACCGCGCTGCTCGTCCTCCTCAGCTGCCTGTACTCGCTGAAGATCACGCCCCGCATCGGCCGGATCCGCTCGCTGATCGCGCTGCTGCTGGTGATCGAGACCGGCGTGATCGGGACCTTCGCGGCCGCCGATCTCGTGCTGTTCTTCGTGTTCTTCGAGGTCGTACTGATCCCCATGTGGCTCGTGATCGACATCTGGGGCGACCATCACGACCGGGCCGGGCGCCGACGCGCGGCGAACACGTTCGTCCTGATGACCGTGTTCGGGTCGGCGCTGATGCTGCTCGGGTTCCTGCTGGTCCACCGGCAGACCGGGACGTTCGACGTACTGTTCCTCGGACAGCATCCACTGCGCGGCGGGCACGGGATCGCGCTGGCTGCGGCTGTGCTGATCGCGGTCGGGCTCGCCGTGAAGATGCCGCTCTGGCCGCTGCACATCTGGCTGCCGGACGCGCACGCGAAGGCGCCGACGGTCGGGTCGGTGCTGCTCGCCGGCGTCCTGCTGAAGCTGGGCAGCTACGGCATGATCCGGATCCTGCTGCCGATCCTGCCCGGGGCGACGGCCACCATCGCGCCGTACCTGGCCGGCTTCTCGGTGGTCGCGATCATCGCCGGATCGCTGGCCTGCCTGGCGCAGACCGACGTGAAGCGCCTGATCGCGTACTCGAGCGTCGGGCACATGGGCTTCATCGGGCTCGGCATCGCGACGATGTCGCCGGAAGGTCTGAACGGCGCGCTGTACGCCAACATCGCGCACGGCATCATCACCGGCCTGCTGTTCTTCCTGGCCGGGGCGATCAAGGACCGGCACGACACCAGCGACCTGCGGGCGATCGGCCGTGCACTGTACGCCCGGCTGCCGCGGATCGGCGGTCTGCTCACGTACGCCTGTCTCGCGTCGCTCGGGCTGCCCGGGCTGGCCGGGTTCTGGGGCGAGATGCTGGTCCTGCTCGGCGCGTACCACCCGGCCGACTGGTTGCCGCGGACAACGTTCATCGTGCTGATGGTGATCGCCGGGCTGGGCGCGGTGCTCACCGCCGCGTACTTCCTCCGGCTGATCCGCGACCTGTGCCAGGGCGATCCCGCCGAGTATCCGGCGACCCCGTTCGCCGTCGACCTCAGCCGGATCGAGCTCGTCACCTTCGGCCCACTGGCAGTGCTCACCGTGTTCCTCGGTCTCTGGCCGTTCACGCTGCTCAACGAGTGGATGCTCCTATGACGCTCACGTGGACGGACTGGCAAGCGGTCGCCGTGCCGCTGGTGCTGGCGATCGGTGCGATCGCCGTACTGCTGATCGACAGCTTCTGGAAGAGTGCGCCGGCCGAGTTGCGGCACACCGTCGTGACGTTGCTGACGAGTGCTGTGATCCTGTTCGGGATCGTGTTCGTGTGGGCGCAGCGCGACGACTTCAAGCCCGCGTTCTGCCGTCCGGCGGCCGAGGAACCCGCGCAGTGCAGCCTGGTGTTCGAGCCGTTGACGGCCGGGCTGTGGGCGGTGCTGCTGGTCGGCGCGCTCGGCGTTGTCGGGTTGTCGACCTACAACCTGCTGGCCAAGGACGTGCCGATCGGGGAGTACCACTTCCTCCTGCTCAGCGCGCTGACCGGTGCCACGGTGCTCGCCGGAGCGCGGGACCTGGCGACGCTGGTGATCGCGCTCGAGGTGGTGTCGCTGCCGACGTTCGCGATGGTCGCGCTGCGGCACGACCGGCGCGGGTCCGAGGGCGCGCTGAAGGCGTTCCTGGTGTCGGTGCTCTCGACCGCGGTGATGCTGTTCGGCGTTTCCTATCTGTACGGCGTGACCGGCTCGCTGTACCTGTCCACGATCGCGAACCGGTTGAGCGACCTCGACCCGGACGTCGCGCGGGTGACGTTCGCGGCCGGGCTGTTCGTGATCGTCGGGTTCGCGTTCAAGATCGCGGCGGTCCCGTTCCACGCCTGGCTGCCGGACACGTACGTCGGCGCGCCGGTTGAGGTCACCACGTTCCTTGCCGTCGTCTCGAAGTCGGCCGGGGTAGGCGGGTTGCTCGTACTCGTGACGTCCGGGATCGCGCCGGCCGGTTCGGAGCTGCGTACGGCGGTCGCGATCCTGGCAGCCGTGACGATGACGGTCGGCAACCTGGCCGCGCTACGCCAGGTCGAGGCGGTCCGGCTGCTCGCCTGGTCGTCGATCGGGCAGGTCGGTTTCCTGCTCGCTCCGCTGGCGGTCGGGGACGCGCAGGCCGTCGTCGGGTACCTGGCGGCGTACGTCGTCGTAACGCTCGGCGCCTTCGGAGCGGTGGCTGTCGTCCAACGGCATCGCCCCGGCGGCCTGCTCACCGACTACCGAGGCATGGTCCGCTCCGAGCCCGGCCTGGCTGCAGCTCTCATCTTCTTCCTAGTGGTCCTGGCGGGTCTGCCCCCGGGCCTGGCTGGTCTCTTCACCAAGTTCGCCGCGTTCCAAGCGGTGATCGACGCCCACCTCGGCTGGCTGGCGATCGTGATGGCGGTCAACGTGATGATCGGCCTGGCCGTCTACCTGCGGTGGATCACCGAACTGTTCCGGTTGCCCGCAGACAATCCGTTCTCCGTCGACATCGAAACCCCGGCAGTCACCGTGCTCACCCTGTGCGCAGCTCTCACCGCAGTCCTGTCGGTGCTACCGAGCATCATGTTCGCCCTCGCGACCTGACCAACGCCGTCATCGTGAGTTTCCTGGCGAAGTGAAGGCCTCGTACTGGGACCAGACCCGTTGCCAGAGTGCGTCGCGGTCGGCGGTCGTGTAGTGCGGGAGGGGCAGCCGGAAGACGTCCGCGAGTGCGGTGAAGTAGTCGGCGGGCGTGTCGAGCAGGCGGTTGTCGACGCGGTCGGCGAACGTCTCGGTCAGGCCGATCGAACGCAGTACCACGACGGATTCGGGCGTACGGCGGAACGCCGAGGCGAGGCGTACGAACGGGGACGACGGGTCCGCGGACAGCTCCGCATGCTTGGCGGCGAACGCGTCGAGCGTGACGGGAATGGATTCGAAATCCATTCCGATGAGGTTCGCGCGCGGATCGTGATCGAGACGCCAGCCGTCCACCTTCTCGGACGGGCGAAGCCGCAGCGTGAACGGGTACTGCGTGTCCTCGCCGGTCTCGAGCGGCATCGGCCGGCGTAGTCCGTCGCCGAGGCCCGCGTCGACGAGCCACACGCGGTCCGGGTTTTCGGCAAGACCGCTGACGGTCAGCACCAGGTGGCTGCCGTCGACGTCGCCCGGACGGTTGGCGGTCTGTACGCCGCCGCGGTGCATCTCGACCCGGTACCCGAGCTCGGTCAGCAGCAGGGCGAACGAGCCGTTCAGCTGGAAGCAGTACCCGCCGGTCTCGCGGGCGACGATCCGCTTCGCCACCTCCTCCGGATCGAGCGGACCGCCCGGCCTCAGCTGGTACTGCACGGTCTCGTAGGGCACCTCGTCCACGAACGCCTCGTGCAGTCGCGTCAGCGCCTCGAGCCGCGGCGGACCGTCATACCCGCTGATCCCGATCCGTTGCAGGAACGCGCTCGTGTCCATGCGCCTTAGGCTAGGCGAGGTGATCGACGTCCTCGACCGAGTTGCAGCTCTTGCCATCGCCGACACGACGTACGCCGACGACCGCCCGGCGCCGCGCCTGTACCGGCGGCTGGGCTGGCAACTACTCGTCGCCGACCTCGGCTGGGGCAGCGCGCTCTACGGGCTGGACACGGGAGTGCCGGAAGTCCGTTGACCTGGCAGGGTAGGCGTCATGACTTCTGAGCGGATCTATGTCGGGAGCTACACCAGTCAGGCCGGTGGCGGGGACGGGATCGCGTTCGGGCCGCTGGACGGGATCCGGACGGTGGCGACGGTGGCCGATCCGTCGTTCCTGGTCAGGTCCGCGGACGGGCGGTTCCTCTACTCCACCGACGAGACCGACGACGGCAGCGTCGCGGCGTTCGCGATCCAGCCGGACGGCGGTCTCGAGCTGCTCAACCAGCAGCCGACCGGCGGCGTGCACCCGTGCCACGTGGAGATCGACCCGTCCGGCCGGTACCTGCTGTCGGCCAACTACACGTCAGGTTCGGTCGCCGTCCACCCGCTGAACGAGGACGGTTCGCTCGGCGAGCGGGCGTACTTCGTCCAACGCGAAGGGACGGGGCCGAACGCCGACCGCCAGGAAGGGCCGCACGCGCACCAGATCGCGTTCGACCCGGCGGGTGCGTACGTGTTCGACATCGACCTCGGGTCCGACACCGTCTACTCGTCGACGCTGAACGCGGACGGCGAGCTCGCGGAGGTCGACCGGCTGCACATCCACCCCGGCGCGGGGCCGCGGCACATGGTGTTCCACCCGACGGCCGCTGCGGCGTACGTGATCAACGAGCTCGACTCGACGCTGACCGTCTGCAGCTACGCCGACGGGAAGCTGCAGGTGGTGCAGACTGCGGCGACCCGGCCGGCCGACTCGCCGGGGGAGAACTACCCGGCCGAGCTCCTGATCTCCGCCGACGGCCGGTTCCTGTACGGCTCGAACCGCGGCGACAACACGATCGCGGTGTTCGCGGTCGCCGCCGACGGACTGGAGGTCGAGCTGGTGCAGACCATCTCGTCCGGCGGCGACTGGCCGCGACACCTTGCCTTCAGCAACGACGGTACCCAGCTGTACGCCGCCAACGAGCGATCCGACCAGATCGCTGTGTTTGCCATCGGCAACGGCCTGCTGACCGACCTGGGTACGACGGTCAGCTGGCCGAAGCCGGTCTGCATCGTGCCGGTTTAGACCAGCTTCTCGAAGAAGAACTCGTGCTTGAGGAACGACACGTCGTACTCGTGACCCGGGTACGGCGGGTTCAGCTGTGACGCCTGGAACAGCCGCCAGCCGTCCTTGAGTGCGTCGAGCCCGGTCGCGTACGGCGGTTCGTCGGAGTCACCTGTGGTGGGGTGGGTCTCGCCGGTGCCGTCGTACGTCGACCAGCCGACCACGCGGGAGTCCAGCGCGGAGGAGGCCAGGTACAGCACCAGCACCTGCTGGCGAAGACCGGTCTGCAGCGGGTTCTCGGCGGTGGCGGTCATACCATCTCCTTCTTGCCGGCGGCGTGCGGGTTGTTGACGCGGTCCGCGACGACCCGTTGCGGGCGGTTGGTGACGCGGGTGACCCAGTAGTTCGGGTCGTACGTGTCGTCGCCGCTGATCGCGCGCCACATCAGGATGCGGTTGTACCGCTCGAGCCGGCCGGTGGCGTTCTCGTACCACGGGAAGTTCTGCTCGAGCTCGGCCGCGACGGCCTCGTCGTACAGGTCGTCGGTGTTCCAGAGCCGGACCTGACGGACGGTGGGGTTGAAGCGGATCTTGAACATGTAGCGGTCGACGTCGCTGTCGTTCTTGCGGCCGCCGTGCCAGATGCCGTGGTGCAGGAACTGTACGGTGCCGGCCGGGCAGACCAGGCGGGTCTGGCCGAGCAGGTTCTGGTACCGGCCGGTGTCGGACTCGTTCGTCCGGCGCAGGTGGCTGCCCGGGACGCTGAGCGTGCCGCCCATCTCCAGGGTCACGTCCTGCGGGTAGTACATGAGCTGGACGTCGAAGGCGTCGGTGCGGACGTCGATGATCGCGTCCCCGTGCAGGTTCTGCGCCTCGCCCTCGTGCGCCCTGCGGATGTGGACCGCGTGGTGGTCGACGGTCGGCTCGGGACCGACCAGGCTGTGGATCGCGCCCGCCACCTCCGGCAGTTGCACCAGCCGCTGGACGAACTCGCTGTCCACGAACGCCTCCGACAGCGGGGTGCCGTACGGAACCCCCGGAATGCCGTTGTTCAGGACCTCGATCGCCTGCTGGTTCATGTCGTCCGGTACGACGGCGTCCATCCGGAGGGCGCCGGTGGCGACGAAGTGCGCCATCTGCACCGAGGTGAGCAGGTGCTTGCGGTGCGGTTGGGGCATGAAGACTCCCTGTTCGCGGTAGTGGTCACTACTCATCCATTCTGCGATCGGCCACCGTTTTCCCGCGTTGGTTGTGATCACTACTGGTGGTAAATTTTCACCGTGATCGAGTTGCATCTGACGCAACCGCCGGAGGTCGCGAACGTCGGCGCCGGAATCCACGGAACCCGTGTTCGGCGCGAGGTCTTCCGGCTGCCGGACCTCTGGCAGCTGCACCTGTACAACTACTCGGCCGAGCTGACGCTGCTGGGCGAAACCTTTTCCGTCGCGCCCGGATACGTGTCCCTGACTCCGGCCGGGACCCAGGTGCAGTTCGACTACCGCGGGCGGTCCGAGCACCTGTACGCGCATTTCCGGCCGGATTCCGTCGGCGAGCCGTCGTACGTTCCCGTCGTACAGGACGCGGGCGAGGCCGCGCCGCTGCTGTCCGGGCTGCTCCGGTCGGCAGTCGAGTCGTCGCCGTCGGGGTCGGCGCGGACGACGGCCGAGGTGTGGTCGGTGTTGTGGCGGATCGCGGACCTGACCCCGGCCCGGGTCGAGGAGCGGCACCCGGCCGTAGCCTCGGCGATCGCGCACATCGAGGCGAACCTGGCGCAGCCGCTGGCCGTACCGGAGCTGGCGCGGGTCGCCGGGGTGTCGCACAACCACCTGACCCGGTTGTTCGTGGCGGAGACCGGGTCGACGGTGATCGCCTATCTGCGGCAGCGGCGGATGGCCCGGGCGCGGCATCTCCTCGTGTCGTCGACGCTGTCGATCCCGGCGATCGCGGCGTCGGTCGGGATCCCGGACCTGCAGGCGTTCAACAAGACGTGCCGCCGCGAGCTCGGCGCGTCGCCCCGTTCGGTGCGTAATGCGGTCGCTGTGACCGGGTCGGCGGTCTAGCGTTCCCGGCATGTACGAGTTGATCCCGGCCGGCGACGCACCGCAGTACGACGCCGAGGCCGAAGTGCGGTTCGCCGAGGACTGGCCGGAGTTCATCTTCCACGACGACGAGGTGAAGAAGTACCGCGAACGACGGGTGGCGTACTTCCCGCAGTGGGAGTTCTACTTCGTCTCCGGCGATCGCCTGATCGCCGGATGCTGGGGCGTACCGCTCGCCTGGGACGGAACGGTCGACGACCTGCCGGGCGGCTTCACGGACGCGCTGGCGCGGTCGGTTACGTCGTACGAGGAGAACGTCGTACCGAACACCTTCGTCCTGATGGCCGCCGCCGTACGCTCCGACGAACAGGGCCAGGGCCACGCCGGCCGCGTCATCACCGCCGTCCGCGACCACGCCGTCGCCAACGGCCTGCCCCAGGTCATCGCCCCGGTCCGCCCGACCCTGAAGTCGAGCTACCCGCTGACCCCCATCGAAACCTTCATGACCTGGACCCGCCCCGACGGCCTCCCCTTCGACCCGTGGATCCGCACCCACGTCCGCCTCGGCGCCACCCTCCTGGCCCCCGCCCCCGCCTCCCAAACCATGACCGGCTCGGTCGCCGACTGGGAATCCTGGACCAAAATGCCCTTCCCCACCACCGGCACCTACACAATCCCGCAAGGCCTGACCACCTTGGAAATCAACCGAGAATCCGACACAGGCCTGTACATAGAACCCAACATCTGGCTCCGCCACGCCTAGTTGACCGCCAGGGCGGCTAGGCCTTTGGTGAGGATGTTCTTGGTTACTTGGAGGGCGTAGGGCTCTTCGGGGCCGGTCAGGGCTTGGTGGGACCAGCCGATTACGTCTTCGAGGGCTCGTACGTGGCGGTAGTAGTGGACCGCCTCCTCGTCGAGGGTGTGCGGTCCGTAGCCAGTGAGGAAGGCCTCGAGTTGGGCTGGGGTGGTGGGGCCGACGTCGCCCATGCCGCCGAGCATGAACATCAGGTCCTGTTCGCGGGGTGCGTAGATCACGTCGTCCCAGTCGATCAGGTGCAGGTGCTTGTCGACGAGGACGTTGCCGAGGTGTGGGTCGCCGTGGCAGACCACGCGGGGGCCGCCGGGCTCAGGCGGGCGGTTGGTGAGCAGGTCGGTGAGGACGTCGTCGTACTGCGTCCACACCGCCGCCAGTTCCTCCTCGACGTCCCCCTCCGGCGTCGCGAGCCGCGTACGTACCTCCGCCGCCAGCGCCGGCGTACGTGCATCGATGTGGCTGTGCTTCGGCAGCGCCTCCCGTAGGCGGGGCGGCGGTTCCGCGTCGTGCACCCGCCGCAGGAGTACGCCGTACTCCGTCCACTGCTCGTCCGTCAGCCCCGTCTCCGCCGCCCGCGGCCCGTCGATCCACGGCGTCACCGTCAGCCGCTTCTTCGCGTGTACGCTCCACAGACCGCCCTCGACGGTCCGGATCAGCTCCGGTACGCCGTCCAGCCCGCTGTCGGCCAGGAACGCCGCCACCTGGTGCCCCGTGTTCGTACCGGCACCGCTCCACTTCACGGCGTACACGTTGGTCGCCGTCGTCGCCTTCCACACCTGCGCCGCGATGTCCGCGCCGAACGCCACCGATGTGAGCTCCACCACCTCGAGCCCGAAGTCCGCCAGCAACCACTTCCGCATCAACGTCTCGCCCACGCCCGCCAGCATGCCCGGCCACCGCACACCGAAGCGACCCGATTACCGGGCATGCCTCGGCTCAGACGGATACGGCCTGCGTGGGCGCCGTCGTACGTCAGCGGTAGTTGACGAACTGTACGGCGAAGTCGTAGTCCTGCCCCTTGATCAGTGCCTGCACCGCCTGCAGGTCGTCCCGGCTCTTGCTCGAGACCCGGAGCTCGTCGCCCTGGATCTGTGCCTTCACGCCCTTCGGGCCCTCGTCACGGATCAGCTTCGAGATCTTCTTCGCGTTCTCCTGGGTGATGCCGGCGTTGATGGTCGCGTTGATCTTGTAGATCTTCCCGGACAGCTTCGGGTCCTCGGCCTCCAGCCCCTTCAGCGAGATCTGCCGCTTCACCAGCTTGTCCTTGAAGACGTCCAGGACGGCGTTCACCCGCTCCTCGGTGTTCGCCTGCATGTCGATCGACTCCCCGGACCACTTGATCCCGGCGTCCACGTTCTTGAAGTCGAACCGCTGGCTGATCTCCTTCGCCGCCTGGTTCACGGCGTTGTCCACCTCCTGGTGATCCACCTTGTTCACGATGTCGAAGGAGGACTCCGAAGCCATGGCGCTTCCTTTCCGATTTGCTGTCAGGGCCACTACCTGTTGTATCGTCTCCCACGCCGGTTCACGAACCGGCAGCACCCTGGCGGGTTGCCCGAGCGGCCAAAGGGAGCAGACTGTAAATCTGTCGGCGTATGCCTACGCAGGTTCGAACCCTGCACCCGCCACCAGCTGTAAACCAGCCCCTGACCTGCGGAAACGCGGATCAGGGGCTGTCTCATGCTGTCGGAGTGTGTCCGGCTGTCAGTGAGGATCTACGGCTGTCGCTGTCGAATATGTGTCGAAGTTGATCGCTGCTCACCGCCTGCGACCGGTCGCCTGCTCGTAGACGCTTCGCACCAGTCGGATCAGGTCGTTGTCGTACGGGTAGTGGTCGGCGACCTCCTCGGCGGCGTTGAGGTTGAGGTTGCCGATCTCGTTTTCGTCCGCGTAGATCCACACGCGGCTCTTGCCGTGTTTGAGATCCCGGCTGCAACGTGACTCGCGGTCGATCACGGTCCGCGACAGAGGCCGGCAGGCTCGTCGTCATGGGCGGCGTGGAGATCTGGAACCAGATGAATGAATCGGCACGGATCGATCACGAGAAAGCGGATTCAAGCCAACAGGTTTTGAACTGCCTCCACAGCACGAAGGCCCCTGCACGACCTGACCCCAGCCAATGGCGCGAACGCAACCGCCGGCTCGGCCAGGCTGTCGGGACACGAATGTCAAAAGATGCAACTTGGCTGAGAACTGTTGACGCTCAAGCCGTGCGCTGAACATGCTGAAATCTACATTCCACTATCCGGGGGGCCGCCCGTGTCTCGAAAACTCATTCCCGTGTTGGCAACGGTGATCTCGGCCATCGGGCTGTCGATCATTCCACTGTCGGCCGATGCGGCCGGTTGCACGGATTCTGATTTTGCTCGTGGAAACTGCCTGACGGCCCTCGTTCCGGAAGGGACGGCGGTGTCACCTGAAGTGGCCGTCGCGCAGGCGATAGAGCGCGGCAACGTGGCTCAAGCCCGCCAGTTCGTCAGCAACCGTGACCGAAGTCATCGGGATGGTGAACAGGTTGCACTTGAGAAACTCTTCAGCGATCAACGGATGCGCGCGGATGCAATAACCGCGGCAGCCGGTGAGGGCACGGTTAGTGGCTACATTCACACGCTCGACTACACGATGAACTACTTCTACTGTCCGTCCACGGGCTGCAGGCTGCTCGGGAAGGTCCGTGCCAAGTACGTTACCAATATCGGTTTTTACCCGGAGATCACCTTGGATGGTGAGTTGTCCGTAACTCAAGGTCCGACGGTCGACTTTACGCAGAACGACTGCCTGTCCCGATGGGACGCCAACAACTGGCCGGACTCGACCGTTCACACTTGGTCCAACTGCCCGGCTGCGCATCAGCGCGACACCTTTACGAAGCGGGCACTGATCCTGCCTGAGAACTGGAAGCAGGGCGGTACTCGCGGTGAGAAGTACTACAACAAATATGCGCTGACGTTCAGGACCAGCGCTCTCTCGAAGCCGACGTTCGGCCCGTGGAAGTGGGACACCAAGCGCTGGTACATTCCAAAGTCAAGCACTCACCCGTACTGGCTTGTGTGACTCCTGAGGAAGGGACCGGGCGTGGATCTGGTTGATTCGGAAGCAGGTCGGCGAGAGCGCATTCTGATGCGGTTGAGGCTGCTGAGCGCGTTCGCTGAGCTGCCGCAGAAGATGCCGGCATTGCTGGAGATCTACCGCGTCGCGGATACCAGTGACGACGAGATGTCCGTTCGCCAGGTTGCTGAACTGTTCGGCGGTGACATGGTTGTCGCGCATGCGGTGAACAATCAGCCTCTCGGCTGGCTCCATCCCTACCGGCTGCAAGCGATCCATGAAGAGATCCATTCGTTGAAGGAGCAGCTTGCGGCCTTGGAGGCGAACGAGCAATGAGGTGGAAGCATCTGCTCGGCGTCGTTGTCTCCACGGGGACGGGCGTTGCGGCGGTGACAGCGAGCAGCGCGGTTCCGCGCCAGGGGGGTGGTGTGCTGCGGTCAGGGGGTCGGGGTGGGTTGGTTGTGGAGGAAGGGGAGTAGGTGGTCGAGGGTTTCGGTGGGGGCTTCTTCGGGCATGAAGTGGCCGGCGTTGATGGTGGTGCCGGTGACGTTGTCGGACCATTGGCGCCAGATTTCTAGTGGGTCGCCGTACCACTCGGCTACTGCTCCGGACGGGTCCCACAGGGCGAGTACGGGGCAGGTGATTCGTTTGGTGCCTCGGTCTGCGGTGTCGTGGTCGCAGTCCGTCGTTGCGGCTGCTCGGTACTCCTCGCAGATTGCGTGGACGGTGGCCGGATCGCGGAAGTGGCGGACGTACTCGGCCCTGATCTCGGGCGGGAACGCGTCGTCGGCTGCCCAGGTGTCGAGGAGATGGTTGACGAACGTTTCAGGTGCGCCGGCGATCAAGGTCTCGGCGATCGGCGCGGTCAGGAACGTCCAGACCCAGTACCCGAGCGCGAAGTCCTTGTCCGCCCGATCGAAGGCGTCCCCCGTCGGCACGATGTCGAGTACGGCGAGGCTCGTCACTACATCGGGATGGTCGAGCGCCATCCGGTACGCACACCGGGCGCCCCGGTCATGACCCACGACGGCGAACGTGTCGTACCCCAACGTCTTCATCGCCTCGACCTGGTGCCGGGCGAGCGTACGCATCGAGTAGTCGCCGTCGGAGGTGCTGTCGCCGAAGCCGCTCAGGTCCGTCGCGACCACACTGAACTCTTCTGCGAGTACCGGCGCGACCCGGTGCCACATGACGTGTGACTCCGGGAAGCCGTGGAGGAGCAGTACCGGTAGACCACTGCCGCCGCGACGGCCGTGGATGCTTGCACCAGCTACCTGTACGTCGAATTCCTTGAAACCGTCGATCATGCTCCACCCCGTGCCCACCCGCCTGATGGTTCAGTCGATGCCGAACGAGGTGATGCGCCGATGGGGGAGTCGCTCGGCGGAGTGGACGGGCTGGGTGGGCCTGCTGGTCCTGGGACCAGATGAGGTGTTCAGGAGACGGCGGAGGTGCTCCAGGTCGTCGTGCATGGGGCGGTTGACGACCAGGGGGAGGCCGGTGGGTACACCTGAGTCCCGCCAGAGTTGGTGGGTGCGTTCCAGGGCCTCGGCCAGTTGGTCCTGCAGGTAAGCGCGGGAGTCAGGAGTGCCGTGTTGGGCGTGGTGGTCTACGGCGTCTGCGGCTTGGGTCAGCTGTTCCAGGGCGATGAGGCGTTCGGCCAGGAGGGGCTTGCCGGGGGGCTCGGATGCCAGGGCACGTACGGCTTGGCCGGCTGCGGCTTGGAGGGTGGGCGGGGCTTCAGATGCGGGGGCTGGTGAGTAGGGGAGGGCAGCTTCGGCTCGAAGGGCTAGTTGGGTCATCAGGTAGCGGGTGATGGCTCGGGATTCCAGGAGTTCGGCGTGGTTGACGGCGCGGACTGCCTTGTTGGTTTCCAGGGCCTCGTGGACACCGAGTTCGCGGCGGCGGAAGAGGTAGCGGGCGGTGGGGG
Organism: Kribbella sp. NPDC031520; assembly: GCF_055580825.1. Taxonomy (NCBI): domain Bacteria; kingdom Bacillati; phylum Actinomycetota; class Actinomycetes; order Propionibacteriales; family Kribbellaceae; genus Kribbella; species Kribbella sp. NPDC031520. The sequence goes on along the minus strand of NZ_JBVIKS010000001.1, from coordinate 1,181,046 downwards.
TGGCGGTCAGGGAGCCTGCGGCGCCAGCTGTTGTCAGGAGGATGGCCTGGGTGGGGATGTCGATCAGTTGGTCCAGGCCGACCGCGCCTGCTACGGCGCCTAGGGAGCCCGCGGCTGTTTGTACGGCGTACGCGGACAGGGGAGCTCGGGCCACAGGGCGGGGCGTGGTGGGTGGGGTGGTCGCTACCGGGAGCGTGGAGAGGCCATTGGGAAGGCCTGCCAGGTTTTCCAGGTGGTCGGCCAGCTCGCGGAAGGCTTTGAGGCGGGGCTCTACGGTTTCGGCCAGGGCTGCGGCTTGGGCTGCTTCCTGATGGTTCCGGGACCACTGTTTGGAGGCGTCCCGGGCCGGTTCGTCGCGGTTGAGGAAGTACTTGTCGCCCATCGCGCCGGTGAGGGCACCCAGCAGTCCGGGCCCGGCGGCGGACAGCGCGGTTTGGAGTTCTGGGCTGAGCGGGCCGGCGGTTCCGGTACGGCGACCGCCCAGCAGGGCGCGGCGCGCCGTACCGGAGACGTTCTCGATCAGTTGGGCGGCGAGGCTGACGGTGAACGGCGGGGAGCCTGGTACGTCCGGTGATGCTGGAGGCGTCGTGGTCTGGCTCGGCGCCAAGGCGTTCAGGGCTCGGGCGAAGCGGGCTTGCAGCGCGGCTATTTCGGTCGCCAGTTGGTTGGTGTAGAGGCCGGGATCGGAGAGGCGCCGGCGTTCGGTCGCGTCGATCCGGCGGAGACGGAATTCGAGTTTCTTCTTGTCCACAAGGCGATCGGCCAGAGACTTGGCGAGCGCCGAGGACGCGATCACCATCGCCGTGGACAGAGCCGGTACGCCGAACGGGGTGAGCGCGCCGGCTACCGCGGCGGTGGCGAGAGTCGGGACGGCGTGCCGGCGGAGGTAGTTGCGCCAGGCGGTTGCCATCGGCATCTTTCGCCGTGGCGGCGCCGGCGTCTCGGCGCCGTCCAGCAGCGCGCGCAGGCCGGGATGGTCGTGGTCGCGTTGGAGGCGTTCGGCGGTGTACGCCGGTTTGCGGCCGGCTGCTCGTTCGCGGTCGAGGCGGCGTTCGGTGAACGAGCCGACGGCGGCGTTGACGACCGTGGGGATGGTGATGCCGAGGCCGACGAGCGGGTTGCCGGCGTAGACCGCGGCCGCCGTACCGATGACTGCCGAGGAGACGCCGGAGCCGCCAAGCGCCTTGGCCAGGTAGCCGGTCTGGTCGACGCGTTCCTCGAGCGGGCGGCGGGAGGGGTCCGCGGCGCCGTCGAGGATGGCGCGTTCGTCCTCGGTAAGGAGGGTACGGAGGAGTTCGGCGTTCGGTTGGCCGTCGGCGACGCCCATGGTCAGGGCCAGGGCGCGGATCTTCTGGTCCTGCTTGGTGCCGCGGCCGCGTTGGCGGAGTTCGGAGCGAAGGCCGGCGTCCGCGGGGCGTTGTACGGCGTCCACCTCAGGCCGGCCGGCTGGGCTGAACACGCGGTCGTCGGCCGGTCGATGAAGGGCGGCGATGGATTCGGCGACGGCCCGAGCGAGCGTCGGGGCGACCTCGGACTCAGGCAGGCGGTCGGAGAGTTTCAGTACGATCGTCGAGGGCTCGAGGGAGTACTCCACCTGCACCCCGGGTCGGGTGGGGCCAACCTGCTTGATCAGGCGGATCGTGTCGTCGAGCGTGTAGACGCCGTTGCCCTCGGGGCGGATCTCGGCGTCCACGGTCAGCAGACCGGGGGTGGACAGCAGCCGTTCGGATTCCGCAGTGACCAGCACCCAGCCGGCCAGGGATCGACGCCGTAGCCACTCCGCGGTCACCGCGCTCCCTCACCAGACTTGAAGTTAGGACAGCCTAACTTTATCCGAGAATCGGCACGACGAGAGCCGAAGGTCTGTCACTATCGGCGGGTGCCTGGACTACGGGAGTTGTGGGGCGACGTGATCCCCGATGCAGGGGATCTTGCCGACGATCTGGTACGCCGGTACGGCGGCAAGCGCACCGCCTACCGGGACAAGTACCTGATCGCGGTACTCGAAGCCCTGGACTCGCTCGAGCAACTCGCGACGGACCCGGTCGCGGTACGGCTGGCCGCGTGGTTCCACCGGGCCGCGCACTCGGCGACCAACACGCCGGCCGAGGACGCGCAGGCGTCGGCGCGGCTGGCGGAGGAGCTGTTGCCGACGTACGGCGTCAACGCGGTACGGACCGCCGAGGTGGCGCGGCTGGTCCGGTTCGCCGGCGGCGACGGCGCCAACGGAGCGGTCCTGCAGGACGCGGTGAACGCAGTACTCGCGGACCCGCAGTACGCGACATTCGCGTCCGAGGTACGGCGGGACAGCCGCTTCGACGTCGACGTACGACGTGAGGAAATCCGGGCCATGCTGGCCTACGGGCGGATCTATCGCACCGACCTCGCCCACGAACGGTACGAACAAGCCGCCCGCGCCAACCTCAGCAGCGAACTAGAGCTCCTCGACGGCATGGCACCGAGCCCGTGGAGCGGTTGGCAGCACACCGGGCTGAAATGGCTCGCTGTGCTGACCGCGGGCACGGGCTTCACGGGAGGCTCCGCGTCGTTCAGCCAGCCGTGGCGGTATCCAAAGCTCGAGAAGGTCTCGCACTGGCCGCCGATCCTGATGATCGCGCTGGTTGCGGCGTCGCTCGCCGCGGTGTTGTGGGCGACCCGGCGTACCGATCGAGTCGGCCGCGTCGTTGCCGTCGTACCGACTGCGATCGGTCTGGTCGCACTGGTGGTGATAGTCCTCAACGTCCCGCCGTCGCAGGCCGGCTCTGGTGCCGGGCCGCGGGTCCCGTTCCTGATGATCACGGCGGTGCTGCTCGTCGTGTCCGGCGTCGCGGCGTTTGCCGCCACCTGGTTCCCCCATGGCGTCGCCAAGAACCGCGGCCGGCGGTTTGGGACACTCGGCGCGGTGGTCATGGTCTTTCTGTTGGCCTTCTTCGTCCTCGACCCGATCCAGAACGCGTACCTGTTCAAATCGGACGAGTACGTCGAGACCAGCCACCAGCCGGCGGACCTGAACGTGACATCTGTTGTCGACGGCAACGTTCTCTGGACGAGCCGCGGCGACCGGTTCGAGTCGAACTCCGTGGTCGCGACCACCGGCGGGATCGCGCTCGCGCGTGGCCGGGGCGCCGTCGAGATGGTCGACCCCGGCACCGGCAAGACCCGCTGGCGCTACACCCGCGCCGACACCGACAACCAGCCGAACCTGTACGCGTTGAACGGCGGCCGTCAGCTGCTCGTCTCGTACGGCATCTACGTCGGCTACCTCGTACTCGATGCGGACACCGGCCGGCGCACGGCGACCTGGCCCGACGGCCACCTCGACGACGACATCGAGGACAACGATCCGCTGGTCACCGGGCGGTCGGTGAGCAAGGGCTCCGACAAGCTGTACGGGACGAACACCGACGGCTCCGACCGCTGGAAGTACGAACCGGGCCGCTGCATCACGATCAGCGCGACCGCCGCCGCGGAGACAGTCGTCGCCGCACTGCATCGCAGTTGCGGTGACAACTCGCAGCTCGTCGGTCTCGACCTGAAGACCGGTAAGCAGCGCTGGAGCCGGGACGGTTCGTTCGACACCCTGACGGCGGCCGGCGACCTGATGGTCGGCGTCCAGACACTGTCCAGAGATCAACGGCAACTGACGGCGATCGACCCGCGTACCGGCACGGACAAGTGGACCGCCGAACTCCCGAAGAAGTGGGGCTGCACGCTAGGGATCGCCTGGACCGGCCGGCGGATCGTGCTGGTGGACTGCCCCAGCGCGCAGGCGCGGACCGATACCGTCGTCCGGTTCCTCGACCCGGCGACCGGACGGACCACGGCGACGGTGAACGCCGGCGTGCCGTGGCAGTCCGGGATCGCCGTCACGACCGACGGCCGGGTGATCGCGATGGGTTGGCACAGCGAGCGGCACTGCTGGATCGTGAAGCTCACCGAAGGCGCCGCTCCCGAACACTTCGACCTCGGTGGGGAGGTTCGGTGCGACGGCGCGTTCGCGGCCGGGAACCTGGTCCTGGTCGCCGGCCGGGACTCGTTGATCGCCCTGCGCTGACCGGGCATGCTGACCGGGAATGCTGGCCGGGGAATAGGGTCGGAACGGGCGGGAGTTGGAACCTGAACCGGAGTGTCTGAGCATGTTCGAGCGTGTCTGAGCGAGGAGAACGATGAAACCCACCGAATTCGTGAAGGTGAACAGCCAGTTCTGGGGGGAGCACCTGAAGGGGGTCGCCGGGCACCTGCCGGTCAGCCACCGGACGGAGCTGCCGGGGCCGATGCTGTTCCCGCGGATGATGGTGCTGACCGAGACGCCGGACTGGAACATCCTCGAGCTCGTCGGGCTGAGCCGGGAGTACCGGACGCTCGAGGTCCGGCGGCAGAAGCTGGGCAGCGTCGAGGAGTACTTCGGAGTCGGTGACGGCGACGCGGTGATGACGCTGCCGGGCGAGAACCTGTTCAAGGACGCGACGATTGCGACGACGGCGGGGCGCCAGGCGCTCACCGAGCGGTTCCCAGCCGCCGCGAACCTGATCGGCGAGGCGTACGTCGGCCCGGGGGAGGAGCTGCTGAAGTTCGCGCCGGGCAACTACTCGACGTTCGACCGGACGCTGCTCGTGCACACCGCGGGCGACTCGCTGCGGGCGCATTGGGTGAACTTCGCGATCGCGATCCACCGCTCGGAGCCGGCCGACAAGTACCTCGACTTCCTGCAGTCGTACTCGAACGCCCGCCCGCACCTCGACCCGATCGGTACGGTCAGCCTGCCGGTCGACCCTGCCGTACTGAAGGCCGACCCGTTCGAGAGCACGTACCTCGCGCACGGTGTGCAGGACTCGACCGTGGACGGGTTCCTCGACAAGCACGAGGAGATCCTGCTGTCCGCGTTCGGTGCGACCAAGCTGGTCCGCGAGCCGGCCCTCGGCGACCTGCACCCGGACTTCATCCTCGAGCGCGCGGACGGCAGCCACGTCGTCGGGCGGCTCGAGCTCCCGGTCGTTGACACGGCCAACGGCAAGAAGCGGCGCCGGGTGTTCCGCCGGCCGGTGCAGGACAGCGCGGCCGAGCTCGCGAAGTACGCGGAGTACTTGACGGCCGAGGACAACCGGTCGCAGGTGAAGTCGAAGTACGACGTCGAGGTCACCGATCCGCGGCTGCTGCTGATCGTCCCGTCGCAGGAGACGGTGAGCCCGGCCGCCGGGGTCGAGGTCGTCGACTACGACACGATCCTGCGTCTGCACCTGGCCTCGTGACGCAGTACTTCGTCTACGGTCGCGACGCGGCCGGGAGCCTGGAAGTGAAGGTCCGGTTGACCGAGGAGCACTGGGCCTTCATGGACGGGTACGCCGCGGAGCTGATCGCCCGCGGCCCGACCCTCACACCGGATCGCGAAGGCCCGACGGGCAGCCTGCACATCGTCGACCTGCCGTCGTCGGAGGCACTGCAGACGTTCGTGTACGACGAGCCGTACTACCTCGGCGGGGCGTTCGCGTCCGTCGAGGTGTACCGGTTCGACAACCTGACCGGCCGGACCATGTGGGAGTTCGCCACGGCGGTCGACGGGTACGAGCGTTTCCTCGTGCTCACGAAGGACGCTGCCCGGCCGTTGTCGTCCGAGCACCTGATCGTGTACGGCGATCTGTACGACGGCTTGGGCCACGTCGGGCGAGCCGGGTTGGTGGAGGCGCCGTCCGCGGAGGCTGCGCGGACACTGCTGCAGGCCGAGGATGCCGAAGTACATCCCTGGGAGTTCGGCGGTAGGCGGTAGCGAATTGGCTTGGGCGTCACCTCGGGCGCCCAGCGTGGACCTGTGATCGATGACGAAGAGCTGTTCGAGTCGCACTTCTCACGGCGTGGGTTTCTCGCGTCTGCAACGGTTGTGACCGGTGGGTCGCTGCTCGCCACGACGGGTTCCGCCCAGGCCGGTTCTGCACAGGCCGCTCCGGGCCAGTTGCCGGTTGCCGATCCGGTCACCACGCCGCGGGTCGGCGGGCTGCACCTGCAGTTCGGCGCTGACGCATCCACGGAGGTCGTGGTTTCCTGGCACACCCGCCAGCCCGTACGGCGTCCGCGCGTGCTGCTCGGTTCGCCGGACGGGGAGTTCGAGCGGACCGTCTCCGCGGTGGCCACGAGCTACACCGACGCCAAGTCGGGACAGGTCGTCTACGTCCAGCACGCACGGATCAGCCGGCTGCGACCGGCCGGCGAGTACGTCTACGCCGCCGTGCACGACGGTGCGGAAACCGTGTTCGGAACGTTCCGAACGGCGCCGAAAGGCCGTTCCGCCTTTACCTTCACGAGTTTCGGGGACCAGGGCACGCCGACGCTGGGCAAGCGGTACGTGCCGCCCGCCGGCGTGACGATCCCGAACCCGCCGTTCGTGAACGACAACCTCGGCTCGCCCGCGGCCGGTGACGTGACCGCCGGGGTGGAGCGGGTGCGTCCGCTGTTCCACCTGTTCAACGGGGACCTCTGCTATGCGAACCTCGCCGAGGACCGAGTCCGGACCTGGAACGACTTCTGGGAGAACAACAGCCGGAGCGCGCGGAACCGGCCGTGGATGCCGTCGGCCGGAAACCACGAGAACGAGCTCGGAAACGGGCCGATCGGGTACGAGGCGTACCAGACGTACTTCGCGCTGCCCAAGCAGGACGGGCAGACCGACGTGACGCGCGGCCTCTGGTACGCGTTCACCGTCGGCTCGGTGCGGGTGATCAGCCTGGCCAACGACGACGTCTGCTACCAGGACGGCGGCAACAGCTACGTCCGCGGGTACTCCGGCGGTGCGCAGAAGGCCTGGCTCGAGCAGGAACTGAAGGCGACCCGGGCGAACCGTGACATCGACTGGATCGTGGTCTGCATGCACCAGGTCGTGGTGAGCAGCGCGGACCAGGCCAACGGCGCGGACCTCGGCATCCGGCAGGAATGGGTGCCGCTGTTCGACGAGTACGGTGTCGATCTGGTGGTGTGCGGGCACGAGCACCACTACGAGCGCTCACACCCGATCCGCGGCCAGCAGCCGAACCCGACGCTGACGCCGATACCGGCCGCAACCCGCACCGACCTTGTGGACACGTCCAAGGGCACCGTGCATATGGTGATCGGTGGCGGCGGTACGTCGGTCGGCTCGAACGGCGTCCTCTTCAACCCGCCGGCCTGCCGCGTGATCACGTCCGTCGGCGCACCCGATCCGACGACCGGAAAACGCCCGCCGGTCTACGTCAAGGAACCGGCCCCCTGGTCAGCCAGCCGCAACGCCGCCCACCCGTACGGCTTCGCGGCCTTCACCGTCGACCCCGGCCACCCCGGCGGCCACACCACCATGCAGGTCAAGTACTACGACGTACTGGGCCCCGGCGGCGACTTGCGCGAATTCGAATCCTTCACCCTGCACCGCCCCCGCCGAGCCTGACCACCACTCCCCGGCGACACCGCCGGATCGTCATCCGGTGATGGATTGCAAGGCTGTGGTGACGGCCCGGCGGGTGGTGGCCGGGAGGTGGGCGGTCAAGGCGCTGATGCGGTCCACCACGGCGTCGTGGGCCTGATGGGCGAGGGCCAGGCCGTCGGGGGTCAGTTCGATGCGGCAGGCGCGGCGGTCGCCGGGGCTGGGGATGCGGGCGACCAGCGAGCGGCGTTCGAGCCGGTCGACCATGCTGGTGAGGCTCGAGCGTTCGATGCTCAGGATGCGGCTCAGGTCGGTCATGCCCTCCGGTCCGGCGATCAGGACGCAGAGCAGATGGGCCTGCTGCGGGGTCAGGCCGAGCGGGCGGCTGGTCTCGGCGTGGACGTCCTGCAGCCGGTGCATCGCCTGCACCAGCGCGCTCGCGAGGTCGGTGTCCCGGGCAGCCGTCGTCGTCACCATGCCCCCATGATAGTCCGCTGGGCTAATAGTTTGTGCTTCGAAGCATTCGTGGTACAACTAGTTAGAACACCGAACTATCTGAAGGAGTCGACATGAACGTGCGGTTCGGATACGGATCGCCGGACTCGGTCCGGGACGTGGCCGCGATCGTCCGGCTCGCGCAGCAGGCCGACCGCGACGGCCTCGACCACGTCAGCCTCGCCGACCACCCGTACGTCCCGGACATGCTCGACGGATACGCCGCGATCGCGTTCCTGCTCGGACGCACCGAGCGGCTGTCCGCGTTCGTCAACGTCACCAACCTGCCGCTGCGCCCCGCTCCGGTGCTCGCCCGAACGGCGACCTCGCTGGCGGCGCTGTCCGGCGGACGGTTCGTCCTCGGCCTCGGAGCCGGCGGCGCCTGGGACCGGATCACCACGATGGGCGTCCCGGAACTCCGCCCCGCCGAAGCGGTCGAGGCGTTCGAGGAGGCGATGCAGCTCGTGCACGCGCTGTCGGACGGTGGTACGCCCGTACCGACCAAGCACTACCCGATCGGCAAGCTCCGTCCCGCCGCCGTACCCGCCCCGCCGATCTGGACCGGCTCGAACGGCCCGAAGTCGCTGGCTGCGACCGGCCGGAACGCCGACGGCTGGATCCCCGGCCACGCCGCCGATTGGCTGAGCGACAAGTACCGCTGGTCCCGCCCGATCATCGACGAGGCCGCGCTGTCCGTCGGCCGCAAACCGTCCGACGTCGCAACCATCTACAACTTCCCGGGCGAGATCACCCCAACCCCGCTCCGCCACACCCGCGACGCCGAAGGCCGCTGGATCGGCGGCTCACCCGCGCAATGGATCGAGGAACTCACCGACGCCGTCCTCAACCACAACGCGAACGGCTTCACCCTCTTCCCCCGCGGCGCCACCCCGTACGAAACCCAGCTGACCCGCTGGTCCCAGGAAATCGCCCCGGCAGTCCGCACCGCCATCAGCTGACGCACTCACGAACTCTGCTCGGCCACCCGGTCCGCGGGGGTACCTGTCATCAGCGCGACAGGAACCTCATGATCGCGTCCAGTTCCGGCGCTTCGGTGGTGTCGACGGTGAGGCTCGGAACCGGTAGATCCACGGGCTGGAAGGCGTTGTGGGTACGGATGCGCGCCTCGGGACTGATCTGTGCGTCCTCGTGCGCCGCCCGTCGAGGGTCGTCGCCGGAACGGGCCGTGATCCGGGCGAGCGCGACCTCGGCGGACGTCGTACAGTGCACGATCCGCACCTCGGTCCGGCCGAGCAGCGGGCTCAGCCCCGGCGTCCACAGCCGGTCCTGGAACGCGGCCTCCGCGACCACCGACGTACCACGCCCGACGAGCAGACCGATCACGTCGAAGAACGTCGACAGCGTCCGCATCGTCAGCGGATCGCCAGGCCCCGGTACGAAACCCGGGGTCGCGTGCGCCATCCCTTCCTTGATCTCGTCGCGGCAGATCGCCGGACAGCCGATCGCGGTCGCGATCCGGTGCGCCAGCGTCGTCTTCCCCGTCCCAGGCGGACCACTCACCACGACCAGCATCGGTTTCGACTGCACTCGCTGTACCTTAGTCGCGACCGCGCGTGGCCGGTGTAAAGCGCGTGTCAGGAACTGTCGGTGGGCCGGTCTAGGGTGCCCGGTGTGACGACCTATTCGGCGGTTCGGACGACCGGCATCTACTGCCGGCCCGGCTGTGGCGCGAAGCCGCTCGCGGAGAACGTGAGTACCTTCGAGCTGCCCGCCGCCGCGGAAGCCGCCGGGTATCGCGCCTGCCTGCGCTGCCGTCCGTACCGGGTCGCCGGGACGGTCGCGGACGAGGCGCCCGAGCTGGTCTGCCGGGCGGTCCAGTTGATCATCACCGGGCTGCTGGACGAGTCCGGTGAGGAGGCGCTCGGTGCGCGGCTCGGGATGTCGGCGCGGCATCTGCGCCGGATGTTCCACGAGCACCTCGGCGTCACCCCGGACCAGTTCGCCCGGTCGCGGCGGGCGCATTTCGCGCGGCGGTTGCTGGACGATTCCGATCTCGGGATCGCGGAGATCGCGTTCGCGTCCGGGTTCGGCAGCCTGCGGCAGTTCAACCGGGCGATCCGGGAGATCTTCCGCGCGTCACCGCGGGAGCTGCGTGAACGCCGGCGCCGGAGCGACCGGCTGGTGGCGGACGGCGGTCTGGTGTTGCGATTGCCGTACACACCGCCGTACGACTGGGACGCGATGTGCGCATTCCTCGCGGAGCGGGCGATTCCTGGTGTCGAGGCGGTCCACGACGGCGTGTACCGGCGGACGATCTCACTCGACGGGGAAGCGGGGATGCTGGAGATCGGTCCGGGCGGGGACGACTACCTGCTGCTGCGCGCCCACCTGCCGTTCTGGGAGGGCGTGATCCACGTCGTCGACCGGGCGGCGCGCCTGGTCGGCCTCGACTGCGAGCCGGTGCTCGCCCGGGCGCGGCTGGCCGCGGATCCGACCTTCGGTCCGCTGGTGGCGGCACGACCCGGGGTCCGGATCCCCGGCGCCTGGGGTCCGTTCGAGATCGCCGTACAAGCCGTCGTACGAGACCAACTACCGCGGGTCGACGCCGACGATGCGCTCCGCAAACTCGTCGAGGTCTACGGTCTGCCAGTGCCAGGTCTCGGCCACGGCCTGACCCACCTGTTCCCCGGCCCGGAGGCGCTCACCTCCGCAGAACTGGTGGCGCCCTTGGCGGTTGAGGTTGCCAACGGCAACATCATCCTGGAGGTGGGCGAGGACGCGGCCGAGCTCGTCCGGTCCCTGGAAACCGTCACGAGCCCGCCCGCCGCCCAAGAGATCGCCCTACGACTGGGCGCCCGCGACGCCTGGCCGCTCCCCACCCCCGCCAACCACCTCCACCCCTGGCGCTCCCTGGCCACCACGTACCACCAACTCATCCCCGCGTAGCTACCCGAAGTCGGTCAGTGGTTGGTCAGCTGCTCGTAGGTGCCGGTGGTGAGGAGTTCACGGGTGGCTGCGGTTGCCAGCGCGTAGGCGGCGCTGGTGACCGCCGGCCCCAGGCTGATCCGCACCACGCCGACCTCGGCGAGTTCGCGGACGGACGGTGCGCCCGGGCCGACCATCACGTTCAGGGGGAGTGGCGACTGCATCACCAGGTCGGCGATTGCCGACAGGTCGACCACGCCCGGAACGAAGAGCACGTCCGCGCCGGCGTCGGCGTACACCTTCGCCCGTTCGATCGTGCCGGTTTTGTCGCCGAACAGGTACGTGTCCGTACGCGCGTTGATCACCAATTCGGCCCCACCAGCGGACCGCGCGGCCCGGATCCGCTCGGCATGCACCTCGGGATCGTCGAGCACCCGCGCCGTACTGTCCTCGAGGTTCACCCCGACGGCACCCGCTTCGACGACCTCCTGCACAGTCCGCGCGACGTCGCCGTACCCGGCCTCGACATCCGCGGTCACCGGCACCGACACCGCGGCGCAGATCGCCCGCACCGCGGCGACCGCCGCCTGTCGATCCAGCCCACCGGCATCGTCGACTCCCTGCGCCCAGGCAACCCCGGCGCTGGTGGTCGCGATCGCCCGTGCGCCACCAGCCTCGATCGCCCGGGCCGAGCCGGCGTCCCACGCGTTCGGGAGCACCAGCGGCGGCTGCTGGTGGAGTTCGCGCAGCCGCCGCGCCAGGTCGTTCACAGGCTGACCAGCAGTTCGTGGTCGATCTCGACGAACTCGACGATCAGGTCGGCGAACCGCCCCGCGATCAGTTCCTGGTACGCCGCCGACCCGGTGTGCGCGTCGTACGCCGCATGGTCCGCGAAGTGCTCGACGAACAACAGGTAGTCGGGCTGCGCCGGGTCCCGGTACACGCGGAACGACAGCGTCCCCTCCTCGGCCTCCGGTCCCTTCGGCGCGAACTCCTGCACGATCGCCTCCGCGGCGGCCTGGTTGCCGTCCTTCAGCTTGATCGGAAACACCTTTGCCAGCATCACTTTCCTCCTTGACGGTTCTTGCAGTACGTCAAGGTTCGCGCGCCGGCCGCACCCCGGTCTGGCCATATCCGGTCATGTCCATCGGACCGCATAGCGAGACGATATGTCTCATTTATCAAGACTCTGCGCTAGCGTGGAAACCGTTGGCGAGGGCAAAGGAGCCTGGGATGAACAACGTGTACACGCACGGCCATCACGAGTCGGTGCTGCGGTCGCACCGCTGGCGGACCGCGGAGAATTCGGCCGGATACCTGCTGCCGCAGCTGCGGCCGGGGATGTCGCTGCTCGACGTCGGCGCCGGTCCCGGGACCATCACCGCCGACCTCGCCCGGCTGGTCGCGCCCGGCCGGACGACCGCGCTCGAGGCCGACGCCGCCGCGCTGGACATCACCCGCAAGGCCTTCGAAAACGTGGATGCCGACGTGGAGTTCGTGGTCGGCGACGTGCACGCGCTGGACCTGCCTGACGACACGTACGACGTCGTCCACGCCCACCAGGTGCTGCAGCACGTGGCCGATCCGGTGCAGGCGCTGCGGGAGATGCGCCGCGTCTGCAAGCCGGGCGGGCTCGTCGCGGTCCGCGACTCGGACTACCACGGCTTCGTCTGGTACCCGGAGTTGCCGGAGCTGGACGAATGGATGGACCTCTACCAGCGGATGGCCCGCGCCAACAAGGGCGAGCCGGACGCCGGCCGGCGCTTGCTGTCGTGGGCACAGGCCGCCGGCTTCGAACAGGCCGAGGTGACCACGTCGACCTGGTCGTTCACCAATCCGGAGGACCGCGCGTTCTGGGGCGGCATGTGGGCGGACCGCATTCTCAAGTCAGCGCTCGCGGATCAGGCCCGCGCTTCCGGCGTACCGGAGGAAACTCTCGACGCGATTTCCCGGGCCTGGCGGACCTGGACGGAAACCCCGGACGCGTTCATCTCGATCCTGCACGGCGAACTACTCTGCACGGCGTGAGCGCTGCCGCGAGATCTCGTAGAGTGCGGCCGTTGCGGCGTTCGCGGCGTTGAGGGAGCTGGCCGACCCGGTGATCGGGATCCGTACGAGGTGGTCGGCCGCCTCCTTCCACGCCGTACTCAGACCGGCCGTCTCGTTGCCGATCAGCAGCAGGACAGGCTGCGTGAAGTCGAAGTCGTAGATGTCCGTCGTCCCGTGCTCGTCGGTGCCGACCACGACGACCGGCGTACGGCGTACCCACTCGAGGACCTCGCGGTGCGACGGCATCCGGACTGCGGGAAGGGCAAAGAGAGACCCCGTCGTCGCGCGCACTGCCTTCGGGTCGTACACGTCGGCGGCATGCCCGGTCACGATCACCCCGTCGGCGCCGAACGCGTCGGCGGACCGGATGATCGACCCGATGTTCCCCGGCCCGGTCGGCCGATCGAACACCACGCCGAGGAACTTCGGCCCGACCTTGATCCGCTCCAGGTCGTCGGGCGGCAGTTCGAGTACGGCGATCAGCTCCGGGTCGTCCTTCTCGCCGAGCTCGGCGAGCAGCTCGGGCGCCATCGCGACCCGTTCGACGTGTGGCAGCCGTTGCAGGAGTTCCGAGGCCCAGCGGGACAACGGCCGCGACGCGTCGTGAATGACGGTCCGCACCGGCCAATCGTTGTCAACGGCAACTGAAATCGGGCGCACACCCTGGACCAGGAACTCGCCGGACCGCTGTCGCTTGGTCCGATTGGTCAGCGACGCCTGCCACACCTGGAACCGAGCGTTCCGCGACGAGATCCGTTGCACACCCCCACCTTACGTTCGTTTGCGTCTTCGGCCGCGGTGCTTGAGACGAAGGCCGCCCCACAGCAGTAGCGGTGGCAGCCAGAGAGCCAGGAGCCAGGGGAGACGCCACCAGCCGGGCGAGCCGTCGAGCTTCGGCTCGCCGGTAGCGACCAGCGGGCGGGCCGACGTCGACCACGCCAGGAACGCGTCCCCGATCGGCACCGCACCGAACAGGTACCGCTTCGTCTTCAGCCCGCTGAACGGTAGCCCGACCAGCTCGCCGGTCCGCGACAGCCGATCCGCGAGCGGGTCGTGCTGCGCCCGCGCCGCGCCCATCCCGACCACGGTTGCGGACAGGCTCGTTCCGAAAACCAGCGGCCCGGAGTCGACGTCACCCTTCCCACTGGCTCCCTTCGGGTACTCGCGAACGCCGAGCCCGGTGACGAACTTGTCCTTGAACACCTCGTACTGCGAACGCGCGAACGTCGGATCGACGTCGACCAGGAAACGCTGGATCATCGCCTGCGACGAACCGCGCGCACCCGACAGCTGTGGTGACGTCTGGTGCGGCAGCAGCCCGGTCGCCGGGTCGAGCCGCGACTTCGCGGCGGTCACCCAGTTCCGCGCGACCTGCCCGAAGCGTGGCGCGACCATCGCGTCGTACAACCGCAGCGACGCGATCGCGACCACCGAGTCGACCGGCCAGGCCTGGTCCGGATACGCCGGCAGGAAGGGTGTCGTCGCCGTCCGGAAAGCGGTGGCGATCGCTACCGAATCGCTGGTGAACCGCGACCGGTCCGCTGCGTCCGCCTGCCCGAGCGCGATCAGCCCGCCGCGGAGCCAGTTGGTCCAGCCCGCGTAAAAGATCCCGTACTCCGGCTGCAGCGCCGCGTCGAACGGCGCGGTCCCGTCCGGCGAGGCGATCCGGTCGAGTGCCCACCGCACCTCCGCGGTCGCGTCGACGGCGTGCGCCGGATCCGCGGTTCCGACCTGGACCCAGGTCAGCCCGTACAGCACGTTCAGGAAGAAATACCCTTCCGGAAACTGTTTCTGCGCGTTCCGATCCGCGCCGCCCTCGATTTCCGTACGGAGGAACGCCAGCTGCTTCAGCACGCCACGGGTGGGATCGGTCCACGGAAGGACCAGACGCGCGGTGCCCACCCCAGCCACCACCGTGGCAATCACCGCCACGCCGATCACGAACTTGCGCAGCACCTGGATCAATCTAGAGGGTCTTCGGCAACCAGCGGCGGACGAACGGATGACCATCCGAGGACCGGACCCGTCGCTCAGCTGTGTTGACCTGGAGCTCAGAGGTACCTACCTTCGTGCAGGAAAACGTGTTCCGAATTTCCTAAACCCAGGAGCCACGCCCTATGACCTCTCGTAGCCCGGCCGCCACCACGAAGGGCCGCCGGCACCCCCTCGGACTCGGTCAGGCCACCGTCACCGGCGGTTTCTGGGCGCCGCGGCAGGCGCGGAACGGCGCCGACGCGATCCCCGGCGGCCAGGACCAGCTCGAGAAGGCCGGCAACCTGCAGAACCTCCGGCTCGCGGCCGGGATCGGCGAAGGCGAGGCGATCGGCCCGGTGTTCGCCGACTCCGACGTCTACAAGTGGCTCGAGGCCGCCGCCTGGGAGTACGGCCGCAACCCCGACGACGACTTGCTGAAGCGGATCCGCGACCTGACCGCGGTGGTCGCCGCCGCGCAGCGCGAGGACGGCTACCTCGACTCGGTCGTCCAGCTCCGGTACGGCGACGAGGGCCGCTACCGGCAACTCGTCTGGAGCCACGAGCACTACTGCGCCGGCCACCTGATCCAGGCCGCCGTCGCGCAGGTCCGCTGCACCGGCGACCGGGCGCTCCTCGACGTGGCGATCAAGCTCGCCGACCACCTGCACGCGACCTTCGGCGACGGCAAGACGGTCGACGTCGACGGCCACCCGGTGATCGAGATGGCGCTCGTCGAGCTGTACCGGGAAACCGGTACGGCGGCGTACCTGGACCTCGCGAAGTGGTTCGTCGACGCCCGCGGGCACGGGATCATCGAGCGGCACGGGCATTCCCCGGCGTACTTCTCCGACCGGGTCCCGGTCCGCGAGGCGACCAGTGTCGAGGGGCACGCGGTCCGCGCGGTCTACCTGGCCGCGGGTGCTGCCGACGTCGCGCTCGAGACCGGCGACACCGAGCTGCTCGACGCGTTGAAGGTGCAGTTCGACCACATGTGGTCCACGAAGACGTACGTCACCGGCGGGCTGGGTGCGCGCTGGGACGGTGAGGCGTTCGGCGACGAGTACGAGTTGCCGACGGACCGTGCGTACGCGGAAACGTGTGCCGCGATCGGTGGCATCCAGTGGGCCTGGCGGATGCTGCTCGCGACCGGCGAAGCGGTGTACGGCGACGCGATCGAGCGGATGCTGTACAACGGTTTCCTGGCCGGGGTCTCGCTGTCCGGAACGGAATACTTCTACGTCAACCCGCTGCAATTGCGCGGGGCGGCGCACCCGGACGAGGGGCGCAGCCCGGCGCACGGACGGCGCGGCTGGTTCGACTGCGCGTGCTGCCCGCCGAACATCATGCGCACCCTGGCCAGCCTCGACGGCTACCTGGCGACCACTACCGACGACGCCATCCAGCTCCACCAGTACGCCACCGGCGTGATCAAGTCCGGCGAGATCGAGCTGACGGTCGAGACCAACTACCCGTGGGACGGCACGGTCCGCGTCACGGCATCTGCGCCGACCGCCGTCGAACTGCGCATTCCTGGATGGGCGGAGGGTGCAACTGTCAATGGACGTCCGGTGGACGCGGGTGGATACGCGCGGGCCGAGGGGACCGAGATCGAACTCGTTCTGCCACTCGAACCGCGCGTGGTGGGTGCGGACCCGCGGATCGATGCCGTACGCGGGTGTGTCGCGCTGGAACGCGGTCCGCTGGTGTACGCCGTCGAGCAGGAGGACAACGCCGCGAACGTCGACGACCTGCATTTGTTGCCTGAGGCACCGGTTGTACCTCAGGTCGCCGAGGTGCTGGACGGGGTGACGGTGCTGTTGGCCCGCGGACGTGCCGGCACTGGGCATCGCGACGGGTGGTCGTTCACCCCGGAGGCGGGTGACTCGGTCGGCGACGAGGTCGAGGTGGTGGCGGTTCCGTACTACGCCTGGGCGAACCGGCAGATCGGCGCCATGCGCGTCTGGCTGCCACGGGTGTAGCGGTCAACCGCTGGCTTTGAGCACCGGTCAACCGTCTCGTCGGGCGTGCGGTGGTTGGTGGGTGCTCAGAGTCGGGGCCGGATGACGTGGTCGGAGTGGGCGGCGGCGTGGGCGTCGCCGACCTGGCGGCACAGCTCCATCAGGTCGGCCTCGTTCAGCACGTGCTGCTTGGCCTTCGGGCCGAGCTCGGTGATGTGGTCGCGGGCGCGCAGCAACCGCTGGAACACGCGCTCCCGCTCCGCCGGGTCGTCGGTGTACTCGGGGTCCAGGTACGCGGTGGCGTCCCGGCGGATGTGGGCCATCGCGGTCTGCGTCCGCCCGCGCGTGCTGAACAGGGACGCGAAGATCGTGATCACCAGCACCACCAGGATCACGGCCAGCGAGAGGCCGGTACTGATCTCGCCGACCTCGACGTGTTCGCCGTCGTTCACGAACGGCAGGTTGTTCTCGTGCAGCGCGTGCAGGATCAGCTTCGCGCCGATCAGGACCAGGATCGCTGCGAGCCCGAACGACAGGTAGATCAGCCGGTCGAGCAGCCCGTCCAGCAGGAAGAACAGCTGCCGCAGACCGAGCAGGCTGAACGCGGTCGCGGTGAACACGACGTACACGTTCTGCGTCAGGCCGAAGATCGCCGGGATCGAGTCCAGCGCGAACATCAGGTCGGTGGCGCCGATCGCGACCATCACCAGCAGCATCGGGGTCAGCATCCGCCGCCCGTCGACTCGGGTGGTCAGCCGGTCCCCGTCGTACTCCTCGGAGGTCCGGAACAGCCGGCGGGCCAGCCGGACGACCAGGTTCTGCGCGTGGTGGGACTCCTCGGTCTCCGGCTTGAGCATGTTCCCGGCGGTCAGCAGCAGCGCGATCCCGAACAGGTAGAACACCCAGGAAAACGTGTGCAGCAACGCGGAACCGACGAAGATGAACGCGGCCCGGGCGATCAGGCTGACCACGATCCCGACCAGCAGCACCTTCTGCTGGTTCTCCCGGGGCACCCGGAAACCGGTCATGATGATCAGGAACACGAACAGGTTGTCCACCGACAGCGCTTTCTCGGTGATGTACCCGGCGAAGTACTCCGAGCCCATCTGGCTCCCGCCGAGCACCAGCGTGCCGAGCCCGAACAGGATCGCGATCCCGACGTACACCGCCGACCAGACGGCGGCCTCGCGCAAGGTCGGTACGTGCGCCGAGCGGACGTGGAAGAAGTAGTCGAACAGCAGCAGGCCGGCGATCGCCGCCAGCGTCAGCACCCAGACCAGCGGCGAGACCGTCATGTCCTAACCCAACCATGGCCGGCTCCCGCGTCTGCCCACTTGCAGAAAATTGCCTAAAAGGCATCTTTGCTCTTTGGGCAATTTCTGCTACCTTCGAGACATGGCCGAGGGTTTGCGGGAGCGGAAGAAGCAGGAGACGCGGATCGCGTTGAGCTGGGCGGCGGTCCGGCTCGCCGTCGAGCGCGGGTACGGCAACGTGCGGATCGAGGACATCGCCGCCGAGGCCGGGGTCTCGCTGCGGACGTTCCGCAACTACTTCGACAGCAAGGCGGACGCGATCGCCGCGCGCGAGGTGGACCGCAGCCTGCGGATCGCCGAGGAGCTGCGGGCGCGCCCGGCCGAGGAGCCGTTGTGGGTGGCGATCCGTGCCGCGGTCGAGAAGCATTTCGCGCTCGGCGAGGAGGGCCACGCCAAGCCGCTGGCACCGGACGACAAGTGGCTCGCGGGGATCCGGTTGATGATGACCGAGCCCGCACTGCAGGGCGCGATCGTCCGTGCGTATACCCGGGCCGGTGAAGAGCTCACCGCGGCGATCGCCGATCGCACCGGGACGTCCGGGATGTACCCGCGGCTCGTCGCCGAGGTGATCGGTGCGGCCCGGTCGGTCGTGATGAACGAATGGATGCGGGCAGATCCGCCGCGGTCGGTCGCCGAGCTGCTCTCGTCGGCGCTCGACCAGATCGAAGCCGGCCTGCCGGTCCCCGAATAACCAACTCTGAATAACCAACTCGATTACTTGACCCCTGGCAGGTCGCCGGGGAGGTCAGTCATGCCCACATGGAGGGGTGTCATGGATACGGATGTCGTTATCGCGGGTGCCGGCCCGAACGGATTGATGCTGGCCGCCGAGTTGCGGTTGGCCGGCGTACAGCCGATCGTGCTCGAGAAACTTCCGGAACGAAGCACGGTTCCGCGGGCGAACGGCCTGGTCGGACAGGTCGTCCGGATGCTCGATCGGCGTGGACTCTACGAACGGTTGAGCGGTACGCAGGGAGCACCGCAGCCGGCTCCGGGTTTCGTGTTCGGCGCGATGCCGCTGCGGCTCGATCTCCTCGAGGAGAACCCCGTCTACCTGCTGCCGGTTCCGCAGGTGCGGATCGAGGAAGTACTGCAGGAGCGGGCGCTCGAACTCGGCGCGGAGATCCGGCGCGGGCATGAGCTGATCGGCTTCACGCAGGACGCGGATGGTGTGACGGTCACGCTTTCCGGGCCGGACGGTGAGTACGAGCTGCGGACGAAGTACCTGATCGGTGCGGACGGCGGGCACAGCGTGACCCGGAAGCTGGCCGGAATCGATTTTCCGGGTGTCACGAACGACACGACGGTCTCCCGGACCGGAAGCGCGGAGGTGCCCGCGGAGTACGTCCGGAACGGCCTGCTGCACATTCCGGGGTACGGCGCGGTGCCGCCGTTCCTGCACCAGCGGACGGATCGCGGCATGTTCGTGTGGGCGCCGTTCCCGGGCCGGCTGCCTGCCATCAGTACGGTCGAGTGGGACGCGCCGCCGGACGGCGAGATGACATTCCAGGAGCTGCAGGAGAGCACGGATCGGGTGCTCGGTGTCCATCTTCCGTTGGCCGAGCCAACGGGTGACGGGGTACGGCAGTTGCGGCGGCTGGTCGGCGGGAACAGCCGGTTGGCGTCGAGTTTCCGTTCCGGACGGGTGTTGCTGGTCGGGGACGCGGCCCACGTGCATTCCGCGATCGGCGGTCAGGGGCTGAACCTCGGGCTGCAGGATGCGGTGAACCTGGCGTGGAAGGTGGCGGCCGAGGTGCAGGGCTGGGCGCCGCCGGGGTTGCTCGACACGTACGAGTCCGAGCGCCGGCCGGTCGCCGAACGGGTGCTGATGCACACCCAGGCGCAGTCCGCGTTGATTGCTCCGGGCAACGATGTGACCGCGCTGCGGAAACTGTTCGGCGAGTTCCTGGAAGACTCCGGAAACGTCCAGCGGATCGCCGAGCTGATCTCCGGCGCCGACATCCGGTACGCCGCCGGCGCGCATCCGCTGGTCGGACGGTGGGCGCCGGATCTGCAGGTGGACTCGGTGCGGCTGGCCGAGTTGATGCGGTCGGGCCGTCCGTTGCTCGTCGACCTCACCCCGGGCGGGGCGTTCGCCGGAACAGCTGTTCCGGACCAGGTCGAGGTCGTGAGCGGGCAGGGCGTACGGCCGATCGCGCTCCTGATCCGGCCGGACGGATACGTCGCGTGGGCTGCCGAGCAGGACGGGGACGCCGAGCAGGAGGGACTGCGGGACGCGCTCGCGCAGTGGTTTCAGGCGCGGCCCTTGACCAACGCGACCAAGTAGCGGCAGGCCGTCGTGCCGGGGTTGTGGAACGTGGTCGCCGAGGGTGGGCCGAGCTGGAGGCAGTCGCCGGCGTGCAGGTCGTGAACCTGTGATCCCTCGTGGAAGCGGAGGTTTCCGTCGAGGATCCAGAGTTGCTGGTACTTGAAGATGTACGCGTCGGCCGGATACGACACCGACGCACCGGGCGGCAGCTCCACCTCGACCAGTTCGAGTGGACCGTCGGTCACCGGGGACACCGCACGCCGGTGGTACCCGGTGACCGGGTCCGTCCACACCGGCTGGTCGGCCGCCCGGCGGAGCAGGTCGCCGGTGTTCTCGGCGCGGGCGACCAGCTCGGAAAGCGTCATACCCAGCGCGCCGGAAAGCTTTCCCAGTAGTACGGCGGTCGGCTGCGCCTCGCCGCGCTCGATCTTCCCGATCATCGCGCGGGACACCCCGGACCGCTCCGCGAGCGCGTTCACGGACAGCTCCTGTGCGACCCGTGCCTGCTGCACGGTGGTGGCCAGGGAACGAGACAGATCGTCAATCACGTTGCCACTATAGCGGCCGATGTAGCTACTATCGTGGCATGGTTCTGATCAGAGACGCCTCGGCCGCGGATGCCGAGGCCTGCGCGGCGATCTACGCGCCCTTCGTCACCGGCACCGCGATCACGTTCGAGCTCGAGCCGCCGGCGCCCGCCGAGATGGCCGAACGGATCGCGAAGGCCGTCGCCACCCACGCCTGGCTGGTCCTCGAGGACGACGGCCAGGTCGTCGGGTACGCGTACGGCGGCCCGATGAAACCGCGGCCCGCGTACCGCTGGTCCTGCGAGGTCAGCGTCTACGTCAGCCCCACCCATCACCGCACCGGCGCGGGCCGCAAACTGTACGACGCCCTCTTCGAGCGGCTGATCGCCCGCGGCTACCGCACCGCCGTCGCCGGCGTGACGCTGCCGAACCCCGCGAGCGAAGCCCTGCACAAGTCGCTCGGCTTCGAGCCGATCGGCGTCTATCGCAACATCGGCTGGAAACACGACAGCTGGCACGACGTCGCCTGGTCCCAACGTCCGCTCGCCGAACTCCCGGATCCCCCGGAAGAACCGCGCTAACGCGTCGGGTCGGTCATCGCCGGGCAGGTGCCGCCGGGAGTGGTGCTGAGTTCGAAGTGCCAGATTTCGTTGGTGTAGGTGCGGCACAGGCCGTACCGGTTGCCTTTGCGCTGCAGCCAGTGGTCGGCGTCGGTCGGGCCGATGTCGACCGCATGGCCGGTGAGGTGGTGCGATTCGGTCGGATCGGCGACGTACTCGAGTGCCTTCTTCCTGCTGCCGTACTTGATGATCGCCTTCTGCAGCAGCTCTTCCTGGTACTTCCTGCTCCGCCATCCGCTGGTGACCTGCATCCGGATGCCGTCCGCCTTCATCGCGGTCTCGGCCTGCTGCACCGCGTGGCGCAATGCGGGATCGAGCTTTGCGATCCCGGGCAGGTCGGTGTCGTACGCGGACGTGTGGTCGGGCAGTACGCCGTCCTCCGCGTTCGGCGGGCCCTTGTGGGTAGGGGCCGCTCCGGTCGAGGTGCTCCTGGATGTCGATGTGTTCTTGGATGTCGATGTGTTCTTGGGCTCGTTCTGGGCCGAGACCGCCGAACACGCGGCCATGGTGAGACCGATGACGGCGGCAACAATTGCGAACCCGGAAAGGATGCTCAGCCGGCGTTCGCGAAGACGGTTTCGACTGGTCAGCATGCCGACAGTCCATCCGAGGCGATGTTGCCGCAGCGTCTGCCGTTTCCTCTACGTTTTCGAAACCCTGACCCGGCAGGCAGCTGGCCCGGTGGGCGGGCGAGGATGGTCCGGTGAGTGACGAGCGCCGTTCAGGCGACCACCGGGTGACCGTACGTCAGGCTGTCGACGAGGACGACGCGGCCCTGCTCGCGATCGAACGCGTCGCGTGGGACGCCACGTCCGGGTTCCCGTCGTACCGCGAGACCCTGCAGGACACGTTCTTCACCCGGAGCGGGCCGGAGGCACACCTGGTCGCGGAGTACGACGGGAAGCTGGCCGGATATGTGCGACTGCAGGACAAGTACCCGTTCCCGGAGGGCGCCGGGGTGCTCGCGATCAACGGCATCGCGGTCGCCCCGGACGCACGCCGCCTCGGCGTCGCCAACGCGCTGATGGACGCCGTCACCGAAGAGGCCCGCCGCCGCGGCGCCCGCAAGATCAGCCTCCACGTCCACCACGTCAACGAAAACGCCCGCCACCTCTACGAACGCCACGGCTACGTAGTAGAAGGCATCCACCCCGCCGAATTCCTCATCGAAGGCGCACCGGTAGACGCCCTCGACATGGCCAAAACCCTCTAACGACTGAGGTTTCTGGAACCCGCTTCGACGTGCGGGGGAGGGTTTGCGGTTACGGGTTGAGGCCGTGGGCGCGGAGCCAGGGTTCGGGGTCGATGGGGGCGCCGCCGCCGGGGAGGACCTCGAAGTGGACGTGCGGGCCGGTGGTGTTGCCGGTCATGCCGATCCTGCCGACCATCGAGCCGGCCTCGACCGAGTCGCCGACGGAGACGTCGAACTCGGACATGTGGCTGTACGACGTGACCGTGCCGTCGGCGTGCCGGACCTTCACCTGGCGTCCGTACGCGCCTTCCCAGTCGGCCTGGATGACCTCGCCGGCCATCACGGACAGCACCGGCGTACCCATCGGGGCCGCGAAGTCGAGGCCGGTGTGGTTGTGCGCCCAGCGGCCGCCGGCCTGGTTGAAGCGGGCGGTCAGGTGGTAGCCGGTGGTCGGCAGCACGATCTTCGGCGCGGCAGCCTTCGCGATCGCGGCGACCTTGGCGGCTGCCGCCTTCGCTGCGGCAAGGGCCTTGGCGCTGTCGGCCGTCTTCTTCGCCGCGGCCGCCTTGGCGGCGGCCAGGGCGAGCGCCCGGCGCTGCGTCAGCGTCGCGTTCGCGGCCAGCTTCTCGGCGCGCTCCCTCGCCGCGGTCGAGGCGGCCGCCTTCTGCGCCGAGTCGAGCGACAGGTCGATCCGGGACGCGTCCCGGGAGCCGAGGTCGCGGCGGTTGACCCGAGCGGCGACCAGGGCGTCGGCCTGGGCCTGGCTCAGACCGGTGCCGGCGTTCGGGGTGTCCGAGCCGGAGGCGGCCGAGCTGAGCGCGACGGTAGTGGTGCCGGCCGCGGCCGCCAGGGCGGCGGTCAGACCGATGAGCTGATTACGGCGGGTGAAGCCGCGACGGGAGAAACGGTGCTTGGCCACCCGGCGCGGAGCAGCCGGACGACTGGACGCCTGCCGATCTGTGTTCGGCGCGTCTTGGTGAGTGGGCACGAGAAGCCTTCCGGGGAGGGGAGAAAGGGGAGGGGCGGCGGTACGCCGTTGAGGGGGTACGGCGACTGAAAGACCATAACGACGAGGTCACGGCCGCCTCAAACACAGGTTGCGGAAAGTTCAACGAAATCGGCCACGCTCAGTGAGGGCGTCCTGCCGCGTGGTCGATGCTCAGGCGTGATCGCGGCGGGTAGGAACGGCGCCGGATGCGTGACACGGATCACCCGGCGGTTGGCGCGGAGCAGCCCCTCTGGACCGGCATAGCCCGTCCAGATATTGAGAGCTTTGTCGACCCACTTACTATTCTTTCGAACCCGTCCCATACTGAAATGACACGACCGACGAGAGGGGACGGGCATGACGCGCAAGCCGCCGTACTACCGCCTCCACATCGACCTGCTCCGGGTCTCCAGCGCGCTCTGTCCACGCTGACCTGAGCCGTCGTACCCGCACCGTCACCCGCTGCTGCCCTTCGCCGCCGAAGGGCCCGCGAAGCCTGCCCACCGCCAGGGAGTCATCGTGTCCACTACTTCAGTCACGCCTGCGTCCGGAACGACCGGACCACCTGCCACCGCCGTACTGCCCGAGTCCGAGCTGCCCGTCGTCGCTCGCCGGCACCCGTGGCGCTGGGTCGGTGTCGCCGCCGTACTCGTCCTGCTCGCGATGTTCGTGCACGGACTCGCCACCAACCCGGGCTGGGACTGGCCGACCTTCTTCCAGTTCTTCGCCACCCGCACGATCTTCTCCGCGCTCTGGGTGACCGTGCAGCTGACCGTGTACGGAACGGTGCTCGGCTTCGTGCTCGGCGCCGTCCTCGCGTCGATGCGCCTGTCCAGCAGCCCGTTCCTGCAAGTAGTTGCCTGGGGCTACATCTGGGCGTTCCGTTCGATCCCGTTGATCGTGCAGCTGCTGTTCTGGTTCAACATCGCCTATCTGTACAAGGAACTGAGCCTGGGCATCCCGTTCGGCCCGGAGTTCGTGCACTTCAGTACGAACAACCTGTTCGGCCCGCTCGGCGCCGCCGTACTCGGGCTGGCGCTGCACCAGGCGGCGTACGCCGCGGAGATCATCCGGGGCGGAATCATTTCCGTGGACGGTCGGCAGACCGAGGCGGCTGCCGCGCTCGGGATTCCGAAACTGCGGCAGTTCTTCCGGATCGTGTTGCCGCAGGCGATGCGCTCGATCCTGCCGAACGGCGCGAACGAGGTGATCAGCCTGTTCAAGGGCACCTCGATCGTCTCGGTGATGGCGATCCCGGAACTCTTCTACCAGGTGCAGGTGATCTACGGCCGGAACAGCCGGGTCGTACCGCTGCTGATGGTCGCCACGGTCTGGTACATCGTGCTGACCACGTTGCTGTCAATCGTGCAGTACTACGTTGAGCGCCGGTTCGCGCGGGGTACGACGCGATGATCGACGTCCGGGGAGTACACAAGAGCTTCGGGGATCTCGAAGTACTGAAGGGGATCGACCTCCAGGTACCGGCCGGCGACGTGACCGTGATCCTCGGACCGTCCGGGTCCGGGAAGTCCACGCTGCTGCGCGCGATCAACCATCTGGAGAAGGTGGACCGCGGGCTGATCCGGATCGACGGCGAGCTGATCGGGTACCGACGGCGCGGCGACAAGCTGCACGAACTGCGCGAGCGGGAGATCCTCCGGCAGCGCTCGCAGGTCGGGTTCGTGTTCCAGACGTTCAACCTGTTCGCGCACCTGACCGTGCTGGAAAACGTTGTCGAGGCGCCGGTGTCGGCGCAGCGGCGCAAGCGCGGCGAGGTCCAGGCGTACGCCCGGGAACTGCTGGAGCGGGTCGGTGTCGGCGACAAGGCCGACGCGTACCCGCGGCAGCTGTCCGGCGGCCAGCAGCAGCGGGTCGCGATCGCGCGGGCGCTGGCGCTGAAACCGAAGGTGCTGTTGTTCGACGAGCCGACCAGCGCGCTCGACCCGGAACTCGTCGGCGAGGTCCTCGACGTGATCAAGGAACTCGCCCGCGACGGCGCCACGATGGTCGTCGTCACCCACGAGATCGGTTTCGCGCGGGAGATCGCCGACACGGTGGTCTTCATCGACGGCGGCCGGATCGTCGAGTCGGGTCCGCCGCGCGAGGTGCTCGACAACCCTGTCCACGAACGCACTCGCGCGTTCATCTCGAAGGTGCTCTGACTGATGAAACGGTTTCTAGTCCTTTCCCTTGCGTTGCTGACGCTTGTCGGTTGCGGATCGCAGGCGACAGCCGCCTCGTCCTCCGATACCGGTGTGAACACGTCCGCTTCGCAGAACCGGGTGACCACGACGAAGAACGACGCGGCCGCCGCGCTGTTGCCGGCCGAGGTCCGCGACCGCGGCACGTTGGTGGTCGGCGCCGGGTTCGGCAGCGGGAGCGTGCCGCTCGGGTTCTACGCCGACGACAACAAGACGCCGATCGGGCTGGAGGTCGACATCGCGTACCTGGTCGCGGAGGCGCTCGGGCTGAAGCCGGAGATCGAGGTGACGAGCTGGGAGAACCTGTTCGTCGGCCTCGACTCGGCGAAGTACGACGTCGGGTTCTCGAACATCACGGTGACCGAGAAGCGCAAGCAGAAGTACGACTTCGCGACGTACCGCAAGGACGACATCGCGTTCGAGGCGAAGAAGGGTGCCACCTGGCGGGTGACCAGCGGCAAGGACATCGCCGGGAAGACGATCGCGGTCGGGTCCGGAACGAACCAGGAGAAGATCCTGGTCGACTGGAACGAGGCGAACATCAAGGCCGGGTTGCCGGCGGCAACCATCAAGTACTTCCAGAAGAACACCGACACCTACCTGGCGCTGAGCTCCGGGCGGATCGATGCGTACTTCGGCCCGAACCCGTCGGTCGCCTACCACGTCAAGACGTCCGGCGAGACGGAAACGATCGGAAAGTTCTCCGGCGCCGGACCGACGCTGCAGGGGCTGATCGCGGCCACCACCAAGAAGGACGACGGACTGGTACGGGCATACCAAGCGGCGCTGAACGCCGTGGTCGCGGACGGCAGCTACGCCAAGGTCCTGTCCCGCTGGAACGTCTCCAACGAGGCGGTCGACAAGTCCGAAATCAACCCACCCGGTCTCCCACTCACTAGCTGAGGACAACTGATGAGAAAACGCTTGATGCTGGTGTCGGCAGTTGTTCTTCTACTGAGTGCCTGTGCCGATCCTCAGACCAGTACGTCCTCGAAGGCCTCCGATGTCGTGTTCGATACGTCGGCGAAGCAGACGCATGTCACGTCTGCGAAGGTGGGCTCGATTGCCGCGGAGCTGCCGGCGGCGGTGCGGGAGTCCGGGACGCTGGTGGTCGGCAACGGATCGGCGGGTGGCGGGCAGCCGCCACTCGGGTTCACCGCCGACGACAACAAGACACCGATCGGTGTCGAGATCGACATCGCGTACCTGGTCGCGAGCGTGCTCGGGCTGAAACCCGACATCGAGACGACCAGCTGGGAGAACCTGTTCCTCGGGCTGGACTCCGGGAAGTACCAGGTCGGAATCTCGAACATCGGCGTTTCCGAGCTGCGTAAGGAGAAGTACGACTTCGCGTCGTACCGGCTCGGGCTGCACGCGTTCGAGGCTAGGAAGGGCTCGGGCCTGAAGGTGACCGGTCCGGCCGACGTCGCCGGCAGGACTGTTGCCGTCGGCTCCGGAACGCTCCAGGAGGCGATCCTGGTCGACTGGAACAAGCAGAACGTCGCGGTCGGCCGCAAACCCGTGATCATCAAGTACTACCAGCAGTCCGCCGACACCTACCTCGCGCTGCAGTCCGGCCGGATCGACCTGTACCTCGGCCCGAACCCGAACGCCTCCTACCACGTGGCGACCCAGCACCAGACGGAGATCGTCGGCACCGTGTCGTCCGGCTACCCGGTCCAGGGCCTGGTCGCGGTCGCGACGAAGAAGGACAACGGCCTCGTCAAGCCGCTCGCGGACGCGCTGAACGCCGCCATCGCAGACGGCAGCTACGCCAGGGTCCTGGCCAAATGGGGTCTGCAGGCCGAGGCCGTCCCGAAATCGCTGATCAACCCGCCCGGCCTGCCGAAGAAATAGGAGAACTTCATGGCGACCATTGCAACGATCTCCAGTAGTCCGTCGGTGCCGTCGCGCACCGACGCGGTTCTCGACCATGTCATCAAGCGGCTGATCAGCCACGGGCACACTGTGACGCCGATCGTGCTGCGTGACCTCCCTGCGGAGCCTCTGCTACGCGGCCAGGCCGATCACCCGGCGGTCGCTTCGGCGGCTGCCGTACTGGAAGCCGCGGACGCCGTCGTCGTGACGACCCCTGTCTACAAGGCGGCGTACTCCGGTCTGCTCAAGGTGTTCCTCGACCTGCTGCCGCAGTACGCGCTGAAGGGCAAGACAGTGTTGCCGTTGGCAACGGGTGGCACGCCGGCGCACGTGCTCGTGATCGACTACGCGCTCCGGCCGGTGCTCACGAGTCTCGGCGCGGGCGCGATCGGTCAGGGGTGGTTCGTACTGTCCTCGCACATCCACCTGTACGACGGTGGCGGGCTGTTGCTCGATCCTGCTGCGTCGGTGCCGCTGTACCAGGTGACCGAGGCGTTCCTCGCGACTGTCGAGGGCGCCTCGGTGGTGGAAAGCGCGCCGCTGCAGTTGGGTGCGGTCGAGGCGGTTCGGGTACGGCCGGAGGATCCTGAGGCGGCGCCGTTGCTGGCGGAGCTCGTCGTCGAGTACAGCACGCGGTACGGGCGGTCGAACGAGAACACCCAGCTGACCGAAGTACCGCCGTCGGACTTTCACGCCGAGCACGGTGGGGCGTTCGTGCTGTTGCGGAACGGCAGTCAAACGGTTGCCGGCGGGGCGATCCGGCGGTACGACGACGAGACCGCCGAGGTGAAGCGGATGTGGACGTCGCAACTGCATCGACGGCAGGGCCTCGGTCGCCGGGTGCTTGCCGAATTGGAGGCGGTCGCGGCGGATCTTGGGTATCGGCGTCTGTACCTGACGACCGGTCCGCGACAGCCGGAGGCAGCGGGGTTGTATCTGGCGGCCGGGTTCGAGCCGCAGTTCGACACCGCGGCGGATCCGGAATCTGTCGGGCCCCTGCCGTTCGTCAAGGACATTCCGGTGGCGCTGAAGGTGGCGTCATGATCGTCGGGCTGGAGATCGACGGGGCCGGTGCGGACCCAGCGGCCTGGCGCGGCGCAGAGGTTGATCCACGGGCAGTGCTGACCGGCGAGCTCGCAGTGCGCGCGGCGCAGCGGGCGGAGGCGGCCGGAGTCGATCTCGTCACGTTCGCAGACGCGTTGGAGGCGCCGGAAGACGTCCGGGACCGGGTGAGTATCCGGCTCGACGCGCTCGGGCTGGCGGCGCGGGTTGCTCCGGTGACCGAGCGGATCGGGTTGTTGCCGACGATCACGGTGACGCATACGGAACCGTTCCATGTACAGGCCTCGGTGGCGACACTCGACCACGTCTCGGGCGGTCGCGCGGGGTGGGTGGCCGACGTGTCGACGTCTGTTGCGGCGGCCGCGGTGATCGGACGGCGCGAGGCGGCGCCGGCGGCGGAGACGTGGCGGGAGGCGCGGTACGTCGTCGACGTCAGCCGGCGGCTGTGGGACTCGTGGGAGGACGGCGCGATCATCCGCGATGCCCCGACCGGGCGGTACGTCGACCGGGAGAAGCTGCACTACGTCGACTTTTCGTCGCCAACGTTCTCCGTGAAGGGTCCGTCGATCGTCCCGCGACCACCCCAGGGGCATCCGGTGACCGCGATCTTCGTGCGTACGCCGGAAGCGCTGGAAGCGGCGGCTGACGCGGAGCTGGTGCTGCTGCTGGACACCGGCGAACTGGCGGATCAGGTCCGCGCGGTTCGTGGGGGATCGGGTGGTCCGGTGGTGCTGGTGTCTGTGGAGGTGCGGCCTGATGACGATGGGGTACACCGGCTGGTGGCGGCGATTGAGGGCTGGGCGGCGGCCGGTGTCGACGGGGTGCATTTGCGGCCGGCTTCGCTCGAGCTGGACGTGCCGGTGATTGCTGACCAGTTGTTGCCGGCGCTACGGGAGCGGGGGCTGGTCGGGCCTGCGGACCGGGGCGGGAGTCTGCGCGGACGGCTCGGGTTGGGACGACCGCGGAACACGTTTTCGGGGAGCACGCGATGACCAAGCAGATCCGCCTGGCCGCGCATTTCCCGGGCGTCAACAACACCACGGTGTGGTCCGATCCGGCGGCCGGATCGCAGATCGAGTTTTCCTCGTTCCGGAAACTCGCGGAAACGGCGGAACGCGGAACCTTCGACTTCTTCTTCCTGGCCGAGGGGCTACGGCTGCGCGAGGTCAACGGAAAGCTCCACGACCTCGACGTCGTCGGCCGCCCCGAGTCGCTGACCGTGCTCAGCGCGCTCGCGGCCGTCACCACCCACCTCGGCCTGGCCGCGACCGTCAACTCGACCTTCAACGAGCCGTACGAACTGGCGAAGCGGCTCGCCACACTCGACCACGTGTCCGGCGGCCGCGCGGCCTGGAACGTCGTCACCTCCTGGGACGCGTTCACCGGCGAGAACTTCCGCCGCGGCGGCTACCTGGACAAGGCCGACCGGTACGTCCGCGCCCAGGAATCGCTGCGGATCGTGCGGAAACTCTGGGACTCCTGGACCGGCGACGACCTCGTCCTCGACCAGGCGGCGGGTACGTTCGCCCGCGAAGGCGCTGGGGCCTTCGCGGACGACGGCCCGCACTTCAGCATCCGCGGGCGGTTCGGACTGCCGCCGTCGCCGCAGGGCCGGCCGGTGATCATCCAGGCCGGTGACAGCGACGAAGGCCGGGAGTTCGCCGCCGCGAGCGCGGACGTGATCTTCAGCCGGCACGGGACGTTCGCGGCCGGGCAGACCTTCTACAAGGACGTGAAGTCGAGACTGGCGAAGTACGACCGGGGCGAGGATTCGCTGAAGATCATGCCCGCGGTCACGGTCGTGGTGGCGGACACGGACGCCGAGGCGATCGAGAAGGCGGCCTACATCCGCGAACAGCAGGTTTCCGGGCCGACCGCGCTGGTGCTGGCGGAACTGCTGTGGGGACGGGACCTGTCGGCGTACGACCCGGACGGGCCGTTGCCCGCCGAGGATCCGGTGGTCGGATCGTCGGTGACGCAGGGGCGGGTCGGGTACAACGACCCGTTTCCGATCGTTGCCGAATGGCGGGCGCAGGCCGAGGCGCACGGGTGGTCGTTGCGGCAGACCGTGATCAACCAGCAGAACCGGCAGACGTTCATCGGCTCGCCCAGCACGGTCGCCGAGGCGGTCAACCGGCACGTACAGGAAAACGCGGCAGACGGTTTCGTACTGGTTCCGCATCTCACCCCAGGCGGTCTCGACGACTTCGTCGACCGGGTCGTCCCACTGCTCCGCGAGTACGGCGTCTTCCGGACCGAGTACGGCGGTACGACGTTGCGCGATCACCTTGGGTTGTCGCGATGACGGTTTCCGCGATGCGTCCGTGGAAGGGGCCGGCCGCGACGGTGGTGTTCGTGGGTGGTGGACCGCGGACGGTGGGGTTGCTGGAGCGGTTCGCGGCCAGTGCGAACGAGTTGCTCGGCGGTCGCGACGTACACATCCATGTCGTCGATCCGTATCCGGCCGGCGGCGGGCGGATCTGGCGGCGGGAGCAGTCCCGGCTGCTGTGGATGAACTCGATGACGTCGGACGTGACGATCTTCACCGACGAGTCGGTCGAGTGCGAGGGGCCGATCGTGCCCGGTCCGGACCTGGCGAGCTGGGTCGCCGGCGAGGGTGCGGTGATCCTCGAGCAGGCCGGGTTGGAGCCGCCCGGGCCGATGGACTTCCCGCCACGGCTGGTGCAGGCGGAGTACCTGGCGTGGGTGTGGGAGCGCGTCGTCCGCGATCTCCCCGCGACCGTCACCACGCACCGCGAGCGGGCCGTCGAGCTCACCGCGGACCAGCGGGTGGTGCTGGAGTCCGGGACCGAGATCGCGGCCGATGCGGTGGTCCTTGCCCTCGGCTACCTCGATCGGTTGCCGACGGCATCGGAATCCGCCTGGGCTGCGCAGGCCGCGGACGCGGGGCTGACCTACATTCCGCCCGGGTACACCGCGGATGTCGACCTGGACGGGTTGTGGCCGCAGGCGCCGGTGATCGTGCGCGGGTTCGGTCAGGCGTTCGTCGACCTGATGGTGCTGCTCACCGAGGGACGCGGCGGCTGGTACGACGAGTGCGACGGGCTGCTCACGTACCACCCGTCCGGCGACGAGCCGATCCTGTACGTCGGCTCCCGCCGCGGCGTCCCGTACCACGCGAAACTCGGCTACACGGTCGCCGGCACCAAACCTGTTCCCACCCACTACCTGACGAAGGAGGCGCTGGGAGACGGGCCGCTCGACTTCGATCGCGACGTACTACCGCTGATCGAGAAGGAGTTGGCTTACGCGCACCACAAGCAGCTGTTCACCGCCCACCCCGAACGTGTGCGCATGCCCTGGCCCGAGTTCGCGAAGGCCCTGGACAACTGGACGCCTGCAGCACCCGAGAACCATGCGGAGTTTGCGGCGGTTGTTGCCGGAGCGGTGCCCGATCCGGGGGATCGGTTTGTTCGGGGCGAGGTGGATCGGCCGTTGGACGGACTGTTCTTCGAGGGGCGGGACGGGTTCGAGCGGTTCATGGTCGAGCTGATCGAGGCGGATCTGTTGCGGCGGGCGGATTCGTCCTACTCGGCTGATCTGGCGGTGTTCAACGCATTGCTGAGCGTCTACAGCGTGTTGTCGCGGGCGATCACCGACGGGCAGTTGTCGGACGAGGACCGGGTGCGGCGGGTGGAGAGCGAGTGGCACGGGTTCTTCTCGTTCGTGGCCAGTGGGCCGCCGCCACGGCGGCTGGAGGAGTTGCTCGCGTTGCACCGCGCCGGCATCGTCCGGTTCGCCGGTCCGGACCTGGATGTTGCTATCGACAACGACCAGTTCGTTGCCCGGAGCCCCGGTGTGGCCGGGAAGATCACCGCCCGTGCGTTCGTCGAGGCCCGGTTGCCGCGCCCCGACGTACTCGCGGCCTCCGATCCGTTGCTGCGCGGCCTGCTGGCGTCCGGTGCGCTCGCCGCGGACGAACTGTTCGCGTCCGACGGCACCAGCCTCGGCGGCGGGCAGCTCAAGGCCGACTCCCGGTGCCGCGCGCTCCGTGCCGACGGCTCGGTCCACGAAAACCTGTTCCTGCTCGGCCCGTCCGTGTCCGGCTCGGCCGGATCGTCCGGGTTCTCCCGCCCGCACTTCAACGGTCCCGGTTTCCGGCAGAACGACGCCGTCGCCCGGGACCTGCTCGAACTTCTCGCCCCCACCGTACGGAAGGAAGAACGTCATGCCAGTTGAGTTCCTGGGCATCGCCGGGACCAACCCGGCCAGCGAGGTGACGCCGCGAACCGGCGGACCACTGGACCTGGAGTACACCTCCAAGCTCGCCCGTGCCCACGAGGACAACGGATGGGACCGGATCCTGTTCGCGTACCACTCCGGCTCACCCGACCCGGCTCAGGTCGCGGCGTACGTCGCCGGCCGCACCGACCGGATCAACCTGGTCGTCGCCCACCGGCCGAACGTCGCCTACCCGACGCTGACCGCGAAAACGTTCGCGACCCTGGACCACCTCAGCCACGGCCGGTTCGAGGTGCACGTGATCACCGGCGGCTCGACCGCGGACCAGGCCGCCGAGGGGGACTTCCTGACCAAGGACGACCGGTACGGGCGGACGCGCGAGTTCATCCAGATCCTCAAGCAGGCCTGGACGTCGGACCAGCGGTTCGACTTCGACGGAAAGCACTACCGGTTCGAGCAGTTCCTGGCCGACATCAAGCCGCTCCAGCGGCCGCGGCCGCGGATCTCGTTCGGCGGATCGTCGGCGGCGGCGTACGAGGTCGGCGCGGCCGAGGCGGACATCTTCGCGCTCTGGGGCGAACCGCTTGCCGGGACCCGCGAACAGCTCGCGACCATCGACGCCGCGGCGGCCGCGGCCGGACGGGCCGATCGGCCGACGATCCAGATCGCGTTCCGGCCGATCATCGCGGCCACCGAGGAACTCGCTTGGGAAAAGGCGGAAAACATTCTCGGCCGGATCAAGCACGTACAGGCAGGTGGCGTTCCGGCGAGTACCCGGCTGCGCTCGAAAACCCCGGAAAACGCTGGATCGCAGCGGTTGCTGAAGGCCGTCGCGGCCGGTGACCGGCACGACCGGGCGCTGTGGACCGCGCCGACCGGCCTGACCGGTGGCGGCGGAAACTCCACCGCACTCGTCGGAACGCCGGAAACCGTTGCCGCCGCGCTGCTCGACTACTACGACCTCGGCATCCGGATCTTCTCGGCCCGCGGCTACGACATCTACGACGACGCGATCGACTTCGGCCGGCACGTCATCCCGCTGGTCCGCTCCGAGGTCGCCCACCGCGAACAGAGGAAAGCGTCATGACCGTTGTTTCCGACCTCGAGCAGGACTGGCACACCTGGCACGCGGCCCGTGAGCGGGACCTCGACACCGACTACGGCTGGCTGTCGATCGTCGCGTTCGACTGGCTCCGACCGGCGCCCACCGCGATCGACGGGCTGCCCGGAAAGTGGTGGACGGCCGGGCAGGCGTACGCCGCGGCCTCCGGCGAACTGACCCTGGCCGGTGAACCCGTACACGGAACGGTTTCCGCAACCGTTCCGGAAGCCGGATCGCTCAGCTGGCTCCAGTACGGCGACCGCGTGGCCGAACTCGTCCTCCGCGGCGGCCGGTACGCGGTCCGTCAACGGGATCCGCACGCCGCCACGCGACAGGGCTTCAGCGGTGTACCGACGTACCAGCTCGACGACTCGTGGATCGTCACCGGCTACTTCAGTCCGTACGCGAAGGCGCAACGGGTTGAGGTGTCGACCGCCCGCGGCGACCTGCGTCAGAACGTCACCGCGGTCGGCACGGTGCACGTCGCGCTGGGCGGTACGACGTACGAGCTGGTGGCGACTGCTGCGGGCGACAGCCGGCTCAACGTCTCGTTCCACGACAAGACGAACGGCGAGGAGACCGCGCCCTGGCGGGTCGTCACGACCGGGCCGGTGCAGCAGGACGGGTCGGTGCGGATCGACTTCAATCGCACGATCAACCTGCCGTTCGCGTTCACGGCCTACGGGACGTGCCCCGCGCCCGTCCCGGGTAACCGCCTGGCCGTTCCGGTAACCGCCGGCGAGAAGAGGATGCGGTGAACTACGCCGGGCTGATCCCGAGCCGGGTCTGGAGTTAGCCGTACGTGGGTTCCTGCGGCCAGCCTTTGGGGGAGTCCTCCCAGTCCTCCTGGCGGCCGTACGGCGCCAGGTCGCTGACGACCGTACTGAACAACAGGCGGTCGACGCCGCGCTGACCGGTCGAGTACGTCCGGTACACGGTGTCGCCGTCGCGGAAGAACATGTTCAGCAGGAACCCGCCGCCGGCGCCGCAGTCCGCGGAGAACGTCGTACCGGCCGAGGACGCGAACGGGATGTGCTCCCAGCCCATCTGCTTCCAGTACCCGGCCATCTGCTCCAACGGCATGTCGGAAACCGTTGCCCAGGCGATTCCGTTGCGCGCCAGACCGGGCAGGTTGGTGACGTTCTTGGTGAAGTACGTGCAGCCGGGGCAGAAGTTGTCCGGGCCGGCGTTCATGAACTGGTAGAGCGCGAGCTGCTGCTGGTCGCCGAAGAGCTCGCGGAGCGTCACCGGGCCGTCCGGCGCGGCGAACGTGTACTCGCCGAACTCCACCATCGGCAACCGCCGCCGCTGCGCGGCCAACCGGTCCTCGGCGCGCGTGGCCTCCTTCTCGGCGGCGAGCAGTTCGGCGCGCGCCCGCTCCCACTCCGCGGCTGACACGACCGGGGGCATGGGCATGGCTGTCTCGGACATGACTGTTCCTTTCGTAGGTCCTGCCCTGATGACGAAGCTGCCCGGAGGTTCTCGACATCGGTCCGGAAAATGGTCAGGAGCACTGCCGGGGACCCGGTATGCTTTCCGGGACGGACTGAGGGGCCTGCAAGGCGCTCCTGACTCGATTTCACATCGGGCCGGGGGACCGTGTAATCTCTCTCCTCGGCCCGCCCCTTTAGCTCAGTCGGCAGAGCGTCTCCATGGTAAGGAGAAGGTCTACGGTTCGATTCCGTAAAGGGGCTCTGAGGACGGCATCCCACCTTCGGGTGGGGTGTTCGACTCACCCGGCGGGGTAGCTCAGGTGGTTAGAGCACACGGCTCATAATCGTGGTGTCGCGGGTTCGACTCCCGCCCCCGCTACCGACTCAGTACTTTCGAGAGTGCGATCACCCAAGTTGCGTACTCATTACATGAAGAGGTAGCAGTGGCCAAGTCGACCGACATCCGCCCGAAGATCACGCTGGCGTGCACGGTGTGCAAGGAGCGGAACTACATCACCAAGAAGAACCGGCGCAACGACCCGGACCGTCTTGAGCTGAAGAAGTACTGCCACCGCTGCAACGACCACACGGACCACCGCGAAACCCGCTGACCCCAAGGTCTCCCGCAAAGCCGCTCCGGTCTCCCGGAGCGGCTCTTGCTGTGTTGTCAGACGGTCAGGATGGGGCGGCCGGCTTCGTAGGCGGTGAGGCGGTCGTCACGTGGGGTGAGGCAGCACGAGCCGCAGAGGGCGCCTTGGCCTGCGTCGCTCGTGTAGTACAGGCAGCAGGTGTTCCGCAGGTAGACGAGCTTCCCGGCCGCCACCTCCACGTCGCCCAGCCGCGCCAGCCCGCCCGGCGCGTTCGCGACGAACGTCCGCCAGCGCTCCAGCAGGTACGACGGCTCGACCGTCACCTCCTCACGCGTGGCAGCACAGAACCCCATCGCACAGCCTGCCGCCACCCCGCCGTACACCTGCCGCAACCCCGCCCGCGTCCGCCGGTGCAGCTCCTCGGACAGCGGGAGCAGATGCTGGCGCAGTACGACGTCGTACAGCGTCTCCAGCCCACCCGGGAGGAACTCGGCCGAGCGGATCGCGACCGACGCGATCCCGTGGCCGTCGTGCGGGCGTACCCACAGGTTCTGCGGGCGGATGTCGAGGACCTGCCCGTCCAGCGCCCAGAGCAGCAACGCCGTCGCGGGCGCCCGCCCGGCGTAGAACGACATCATGCTGAGCGCGTTCGCATGCGCCGTACGGTGGCAACTGGCCTCGTCGTCCCGCTTCAGCAGCTCGGTCAGCTCGGGCCCGCCCGGTTCCAGCAGGCGATCCACCCGCAACCACTCGGAGCCCTCCGGCTCACCGATCTCCACCCGGTACCGAGGCGCGTACCTCGCCAGCGCCGCCACAGCCGTCACGATCAACCTTCCGTCGGAATCGTGGGCGGCGGAAACCCGAGCCATAGTGTGCCAGTAAGGTTTCCGGATATGACGATCGACGCCACGATGGTCGGCCGGAGCTACGCGGCCGCCGAGTCCTACCAGGTCGGCCGGGAGAAGATCCGGGAGTTCGCCGACGCGATCGGCGACGGTAACCCGGCGTACCGCGGTGACGACGCGATCGCCCCGCCGACGTTCGCGTTCGTGATCGGCAGCCGCGCGCTCGAGCAGCTGCTGAACGACGAGGAGCTCGGCCTCCGGCTGGACCGGATCGTGCACGGCGCGCAGAAGTTCAGCTACACCCGCCCGATCAAGGCCGGCGACGAGATCGCCGCGACCGCCACCATCACGACCGTGCGCAAGGCCGGTCCCGTCGAGGTGATCATGTACGAGACCGCCCTGACCACCGTCGACGGCGAGCCGATCGCCACGTCGACGTCGACCCTCTCGCACAACCGGGCGGACGCATGATCGAGGTAGGCACGGAGTTGCCGTCGCTGACCGTGACCCTGCGGCGCGAGGATCTGGTCCGGTACGCCGGCGCCAGCGGTGACTTCAACCCGATCCACTGGAACGACCGGATGGCCGCCGCGCTCGGTCTGCCCGGCGTGATCGCGCACGGGATGCTCACGATGGCCTCCGCCGTACGGGTCGTGACGGACTGGATCGAGGACCCGGCCGACCTGGTCGAGTACGGCGTACGGTTCACGAAGCCGGTCGTCGTACCGGACGACGACAAGGGCGCGACCGTGACGTTCTCCGCGAAGGTCGACAAGGTCACAGAGGGATTGGCCGAGATCGACATCACCGCGCTCGCGGGCGAGGAGAAGGTGCTCGGGCGCGCCAGGGCGGTCGTGCGGGTCCGGTGAACGAACACGTGCCACTGGCCGAATACACCACGCTGCGGATCGGCGGGTCGGCCGACAAGTTCGTCGAGGTCACGACCGAAGAGGACCTGATCGCCGCGGTCCGGGACGCGGACGCCGTCGGAGAACCGGTGCTGCTGCTGTCCGGCGGGAGCAACGTGGTGATCGGCGACGACGGGTTCCGCGGGACTGTCGTGAAGGTCGCGACGTCGGGGATCCGGGTCGACGCGGACATGTGCTCCGGCGCGATGGTCCGGGTCGCGGCGGGCGAGGACTGGGACGGGTTCGTCCAGCGCGCGATCGCCGAGGACTGGAGCGGGCTCGAGTCGATGTCCGGGATCCCCGGGCTGGCCGGATCGACCCCGGTACAGAACGTCGGCGCGTACGGGCACGAGGTCGCGGAGTCGATCGCATCCGTACGGGTCTGGGACCGTACGCTCGGCGAGGTGCAGACCGTCTTCGCCGCGGACTGCGGGTTCTCGTACCGGAACTCCCGGTTCAAGGCGGATCCGTCGCGGTACGTCGTACTCGAGGTCACCTTCCAGCTGAAGCTGGGTGACCTGTCGGCGCCGGTCGGGTACGCCGAACTCGCCCGCGTGCTCGACGTCGAACCGGATTCCCGCGCGCCGATGGGCGAGGTCCGCGAGGCCGTGCTCGGCCTGCGCCGCAGCAAAGGCATGGTGCTCGACCCCGCCGACCACGACACGTGGAGCGCGGGCTCGTTCTTCACCAACCCCATCCTCGACACCCCCGCCGAGGTCCCCGCCGGCGCGCCGCAGTGGCCGCAACCGGACGGCCGCGTGAAGACCAGCGCCGCCTGGCTGATCGAACACGCCGGCGTCTCGAAGGGCTTCACCATCGGCAACGCGGCGGTCTCCACCAAACACACGCTCGCGCTGACGAACCGAGGCCATGCCACCGCCAAGGAACTCCTGACCCTGGCCACGCACGTCCGCACCCAGGTCCAGCAGTCCTTCAACATCACCCTGGTCAACGAACCCGTCCTGGTGAACTGCACTCTCTAGCACGACTTCCTGAAAAAGATTTGCGCAAGGCTAGGCGTTAGCAGCCGCTCTCGCTAATCTTTTGCAGATGGCGGACAGGGAGCAAGCCGGCAGTCCGAGCCCGTTGCAGCTGGTCAAGCGGGCCCTGCCCGACCTGAACGGGGCGATGCAGCGGGTCGCGGAGCACATCCTCGCGAACCCGGACGAGGTCGCGCGCGGCTCGATCACCAAGCTGGCCGCGACCGCGCAGACCTCGGCCGCGACCGTGACCCGGTTGTCGACCCACCTCGGGTACGCCGGGTACCCAGCGCTGCGGACCGCACTGGCGATGGAGGTCGGCCGCGGCCTCGAGGCAGGGTGGGCGAGCGACATCGGATCGGCGATCGGCCCGGCGGACCCGCCCGAGCAGGTGCTGAACGTACTCGCGTCGACGCAGGCGAACGCATTGCGGAACGCGTTGTCCGCGATCGACCTCGGCGCCGCCACCCGGGTCGCGGACGCGATCGCCGGTGCCCGCCGTACTCATATCTACGGCGAGTGGGGCGATGCGGTCCCAGCGCGCGAGTTGTACATCCGGCTGCTCCGGATCGGTATCCCGGTGTGGTTCTTCGACGGGCCGCAGTCGTCGCAGATCGGCGCGGGCCTGCTCGGCGCGGGCGACGTCGCGCTGACCGTGACCCGGTCCGGGATCGATCCGACCACGCTCGACTACCTGAAGCGGGCCCGCGAGCAGGGCGCGCTCACGGTCGCGATCACCGGGATGCCGGGCGCCCCGATCGGCCGGGTCGCCGACGTCACGCTCGACACCGGTACGCCGAACGGCGCGAACTGGACCGAGTTCTTCGCCGGCCGCGCGAGCGACGTACTGACGGCCGGCCTGCTGTTCGTCCTGGTCGCCCAGCGGGTGCCCGACCATCTGACCGCACACCACCCGAACGGGCCCGGGCAGCCCGATACCTGAGAGGTTCGTCGATGCAGCAGCTCGAGGTCCGGTCCGATCTGACCGTCGTCGGCGGCGGGCTCGCCGGGATCTGCGCGGCGATCGGCGCCGCGCGGCAGGGGAGCACGGTGGCGCTGGTGCAGAACCGGCCGGTGCTCGGCGGAAACTCGTCCAGCGAGGTGCGGGTGTGGGTGTGCGGCGCGACCGCGCACGGCGTCCAGAGCTTCGCCCGTGAGACCGGCATCATGGGTGAACTGTTCGTCGAGAACCAGTACCGGAATCCGCTCGGAAACCCGTACTACTGGGACCTCGTGCTGCTGGAGGCGGTGCGCGCGGAACCGCGGATCACGCTGTACCTGAACACCGACGTACGTTCCGTCGAGGCGGAGGACTTCGAGATCCGTTCGGTGACGGGCTGGCAGCTGGGGTCGGAGAAGGAGATCCGGTTCGTCAGTCCGGCGTTCGTCGACTGCTCGGGCGACGGGCTGGTCGGTCTGCTCGCCGGGGCCGAGTTCCGCACCGGGCGGGAGCCGCGGTCGGAGTACGACGAGTCGTGGGCGCCCGACGTACCGGACTCGAACACGCTCGGCAGCACGATCCTGTTCTACTCCAAGGACGCGGGAGAGCCGGTGCGGTTCGTACCGCCGTCGTTCGCGAAGGACGTCACGGAGACCGCGATCCCGGAACGCCGCGTGATCCGGACCGACCTGAACGGCTGCGCGTTCTGGTGGATCGAATGGGGCGGCGAGCTGGACGTCGTCGACGACAACGAGGCGATCCGGGACGAGCTGCAGGCCGTCGTCTACGGGATCTGGGACTACATCAAGAACAGCGGGACCTTCGACGCGGACAACCTGACCCTGGAGTGGATCGGATCGGTACCCGGAAAACGTGAGTACCGGCGGTTCTTGGGCGACCACATACTGACCCAGCACGACGTTCTCGAACAGACCGAGTTCGACGACCGGGTCGCGTTCGGTGGCTGGTCGATCGACCTGCACCCGCCCGGCGGCGTGTACGCCTCCGAGCGCGGTTCGAAGCACTGGTTCCCGGACGGTGCGTACCACGTCCCGTTGCGTTCGTTGTACTCGCGGAACGTACGGAACCTGTGGTTCGCCGGGCGGAACATCAGCGCCAGCCACGTCGCGTTCGGGACAACCCGCGTGATGGCCACCTGCGCCGTGCTCGGCGAAGCAGCCGGCATCGGCGCATCCGTTGCTCTGCGCAACGGATTGACGCCGCGCGAACTGGCGTACGACCACTTCGGCCTGCTGCGCAACGCGCTGACCCGCGCGGACTCCTCGGTCCTCGGCGTCGTCGACGACGACCCGGCCAATCTCGCACTGACGGCAACCGCCACCGCTTCGTCGACCTTGACCCGGCCGGCCCTGGCGGTCTCGTCCGGAACGTTGCCGCTGACAACGGACATCGGTCTGGTGATCCCTGTGGATCCGGCCCTCAACGGGTTCGGCCTGCTGGTCGATTCGAACGGCGGCCAACTCACCGCCGAACTCCATGACCCGGTCGAACCGCAGAACTACCTCCCCGCGAAACTCGTCGACTCCTGCACCATCGACGTACCCGCCGGCGAGAAACGCTGGATCCAGGTCCCGCTGTCGTGGCACCCGTCCAGCCCGTCGAACGCTTTCGTGATCCTCCGGAAGACGCCGGAAATTTCAGTCCACACCGCAGCGACAAACCTCCCCGGCACCGTGCACTTCGCGCACCGGGAGCCCGCGGCGGACGACCAATGGACCGAACAGTTCCGCGCCTGGAAACACATCCTGCCCCGCAACGGTCTCTGCATCCGGCTGGGCGAGACCGCGGCGTACGACCCCGGCAAGGTCGTCGGCGGCTACGCCCGCCCGTACGGCGGCCCCAACCTGTGGTCCTCCGAAGACCTCGCCTCGGACCCCAACCCCTGGCTGGAACTCACCTGGCCCGAACCGGTCGAACTCTCAGAGATCGTCGTAATCCTCGACGCCGACGTCCAGGAAGACCTCATCAACCTCCACCACCACCGCACCCCCTTCGAATCCCTGCCAACCCTGCTCGCCGACTACGCCCTACAACTCCGCAACGGCAACGCGACCTGGCAGCCGATCGCGCAGGTGACGAACAACCACCACCGCACCCAACACCACCACCTGCCGACCCCCACCCCAGCCACCCACCTCCGCCTGACAACCCACCGCACCAACGGCGCGCCAAGGGCCCACGTGGTCTCGATCCGCGCGTACTAGCCGCGATGAGTGTGATGTAGATCTCATCCATCTGTTCGCCTGTGTCCTCTGGTGTAGATCAGGCGCGGGTGCAGTGGGGACGGTGTGGCGGCGTTTCTCGCAGGTCATCAAAGGAACGGCGCCTCCGCACGCACCAAACACTCGACGATCGTGCACCGAGACGACCGCGTGGAGCGTGACTCATCCGTTGTGCACCAGGGACAGCGCGGGACACTCGGGCCGAGGTTCTCGCAGGTCACACGCGCCTGCCGCACCATTTCGTGCACCAAATTCACCGAAATATGCACCATCGAGGCATGCCTGTTGGCTTTACTTCGCATCGGCTGCTGAGTAATTTCCGTCGCATTGCGCACTCGTGAGGAGTGCTCGACTGATTTGGAAGGCAAGAAATGTCAAGAGGTGTTCAGGTGACCCGGCGCAAGCTGCATTGGTGCCGCAGCCTGATCGTGGTGATTCTGGCCATTCGCGTGGCTTTGTTCCTGGTCGTGATCGCTCTCGTGGGGTGGCTGTGTCGGGACGATGCCGCCGCTGAGGTGACCGATCGGTTCCTGGCCGTCGTGGTGACAGCTACAGCGGTCGCTGTGGTCAGGCTGACCCGGGTCACTCCGATTCCAGCGGAGTGACATGTTCATCGCCGAGGCCGATCCGACCGCAGAGACCCCCAACTATCCGATGATGTTCGCCTCGCTGCTGACTACCTTCCGGGGCCGCACGGGGATGACTGTGCGCGAGCTGGCTGCGTTGGTGCGTTACTCGCACAGCCAGGTTGTGCGGGCAGAGCAAGGAGTCCGCGTCCCGACCTGGCCGATGGCCAGTACCTATTTGGCTGCCTGCGGGGTCGGTCAGCAGGCCATGACAGGCTGGCGAATCCTGTGGGAGGTCGCGCGGAGCGCTCAGGCCGAACTTCGGAAGGACCCGGGACTCACCGCGGAGCGCATCCCGTTCTGGGCGAAGGCCGCCCGCGACTGGCGGGCAGGCCAGGCCGCTGCATCAGGTCCCGATCCTTTGCATCTACTTCTGCGCGACATGACTCATTGGGAGGAGTTCGGCGCCGCGATCAGAGTACTGGCGGAGCGGTCGGGGCTGGTGTCGATCCGGGATATCGCGCTGCGATGTGGAGTGCCGAAGACCACGATGCATCGCTGGTTGATCGGCACGCGCCGACCGAGCAACATGCAGTT
This sequence comes from Kribbella sp. NPDC031520, assembly GCF_055580825.1. Classification (NCBI taxonomy): domain Bacteria; kingdom Bacillati; phylum Actinomycetota; class Actinomycetes; order Propionibacteriales; family Kribbellaceae; genus Kribbella; species Kribbella sp. NPDC031520. Next base: position 1,137,843 of record NZ_JBVIKS010000001.1, on the reverse strand, counting down.
GGAGAAGCTCGTGAAGGCCCTCAGTGCGACTCCGAGCGAGCGTGCCGAATTCGCCGAAGCGTTCCGGCGCGTGACCGAGGCGTCCTGTGGCGAACCACATCCGCAGAGCGGGCTGCCGTGCGTGCGCGAGGACAGGCATCGAGGGTGGCACAGCACGCCCATGGGCATCCGGTGGCTCGATGACGGTTCGGTTCGCGCCGAGCTCAGCCCGGCACTGCAGTACTTCGACAGCAAGTTCGAGTGATGCGGTCAGTAGCGCCATTCGAGTTCGTTTTGCTGCATCCATTGGGTTAGTGGTTCGGCTGCTTTGCGGGATGGGGCCGCGCCGGTCAGGAGGTCCGTGAGGACCTGGCTTGGTGCGGCCAGGCGGAGGCCGGCTGGTGTTCTGCGGGTTCGCGCGTAGACGACGTCGGTTGCGGGCTCGGCGAGGACGATGGACTTGCTCCTGGCGGGTACGAGTTCCCAGGTCGTTGCGGCCAGCTGAGCGTCGGGGGTGTAGATCACTGTTGGGCCGTTCGGAGTCTTCGGGGCCCATCGCTGAGCCGCGTGGGTGCCGCTCAGTGCGTGCCGTACCGGTGTGCCGGGGATCCGGTCGAGCAGTCCCTGGACCCCGTGTCTGCTGCGCCAGTAGGTCGTCCGGACCTCCGTGCTGAAGCGGGAGTCCTGGCTCCAGCGATGAAGCAAGGTGAGCCAGTTCGGCACGGCGATGACGCCGGGGGCGCGGCGTTCGACAAGGTCGTCGCGTTCCAGGCGGTTGATGACTTGGCGGACCTGTGCGGCGTCGACGCCGGTCGTGGTGACCAGGTCGTGGGTTGTCCAGAGGCTGCGGAAGTCCAGGAGGGCGCGGATGACGAGGGCGGTTGTTCCGCCGGCGTACGGGGTGGTGGGAGTCATCAGCCGGCTCCGGTGTCTACGCCGCCGCGTGCTACCGGGATGCCGAGGGGAACGGTGGCGTACGTGGTCCACTCGTACCGTTTGTGGTCCCGGTTGAGCTTGATGAGGGCGACCTCGGTCAGCTCGGTTGCCGCGAAGCCACCGCTCAGCGCGTTCACCCGGCGCCGGAGCGGTTCTGCTTGTGCGTCCTGGTTCCAGTACCCCAAGGAGATGTGGGGATCGAGCTCGGGCAGCGCCGGGACGGAGTCGCGTCCCCAGACGTCCAGGATCGCGCCGCGGAGCTGGGCGCGGAGACGCCGCATCCGCTCGACTGGCGTCACCGGGAGTTGCAGGCTCTCGACGTCGACGACCGGGGCACCGATGCGGATCTCGAACGGCCGGAAATGCTCGAGCCGCCGCCGGGTCGCCTCGATGATCTCGTCGAGGTCCGCTTCGGGAACCTTGTCCGCGAACCCGACACCCTGCACGGTCAGGTGCAGCCACTGCGCCGGAACCGGAGTGACGCCGGGAAGCATCTCGACCAGCCGCTGGTAGGCCGCGTGCACCGCGAGGACCGTCGTGTCCTGCGGAAAGACGACGTGCCAGGTGTAGAACGATCGCCCTGGCCGCCAGTTGGGGCGCCAGTACCAATGATCGCGGACTTCGTTGATCACGTCTGGTCCTCTCTCGTGGATCGCGCGGGCGGCCGGGAAGAACGCGCGGCCTGTGGAGTGCGTGGGGGATAGGCGGGCTGCGAAGGGACGACGACTCGGCGGTCGGGGACGGTGAGACGAGCGGGCAGGCCTGGAAGCTGCGTGAACTCCGCGATGCGGTCCCGCAACGTGCGGGCTTTCGAGCTCCGTCCGTACGGCGCGGTGAGGGCGGCCACCTCCGCAAGCCGGTGGATCAACGGACGAACGCGATACTCGACCTGGGTGTCCAGCACCGGTTGGACGGCTTCGAGAGCTCCGTCGAGTTCCCCGAGGAGCAGCCGTGCCTTCGCCTGCTGCAGGCGGGCCATTCGTTCGGAGCCGACGTTCCTGAGCACGTACGGCGCTGCTTCGAACTGAGTGACGCTGTGATCCGCGTGCACTGCGGTACGTCGCGCGTCGCCGAGCGCCAGGTGGGTGTCCGCCCAGAACCCTTCGGCGCGCTCCGGCGTACAGAGGAAGATGCCGCCTGGTTCGGATGTTTCCTGGCGTACGGGCAGGTCTTCGGCGACCTGGAGGAGCTCGCGGGCCTTGTCGGCTCGGCCGGCTCGTGCGAAGTCGGCCGACGCGGCACTCGTCAGGAACAGACGTGACGTACCGGCGGCGTACCGCAGCCCGTCCTCGGCATACTCCGCGGCGCGGGTGAAGTCGTCCTGCCAGAACGCCGCGGTGTGCTGGGTGGCGCGGATCCAGCCGCGCAGCACGTCGTGATCAGCGGCCTCGGCGCATGCCCAGGCAGTTCGCGTATGTCCCTCGGCGATGTCGGGGCGGCCCAGATCGACCGACATCCAGGCGAGCAGGGTGATCGCCCAACCGGCCGCCGAGTACAGGTCGCGGGACTGCCGGGGAGACTGGTTGCCGGCGAGCAGGGCGAAGGCACGGTCGCGGATCGCGCGGCTCTTCTCGAACAGCTGCCTGGTCGGCGTCCGGAGATAGGAACGGGCGATCCGCTCGATGTCGGCCTGGAGCTGCTCGACGGTGAGCTCGCCGACGTTCGACTCCTCGGCGATCGACAACAGCGCGATCGACTCGTCGCCCGCGTTGATCAGGTCGTCCTCGTGGCCGGCCATCGACGGCGGTTCCGAGTCCGGTTCGACCGGCGAGCCGCCCGACGGCGGGAAGAATCCGAGATCGTTGTCAGAAGCAACATTGAGGACGTGGCGCAGCCCGGAGCGGTAGGCGGCGCCGGGCCAGCGGACGGCGCCGCGTTCGAGTTTCGCGATGTAGTGACCGTCGAGCTCGTACTTGATCTCGGTCGTCTCCCACAGCCAGGTGCAGATGAGGTCCGCGAGCTCGGCCCGGGACATGTGTTCGCCCGGTGCCCGGCGCGACGGAGTGCGCTCGCGCGCTGTGCGCAGCAGATCGTTGGGCCCTGACATGGCGGTAACTGTAAGGCGCTGAATACCCTCTGCGACGGGTAAATCGGGGGCTGTGGACGATCTGCCCCGTGATGCCCCGAGCTGCCCCGAAATCCTTGGGGGAAAGGGGGTTCGGGGCAGGGCAGGATCGGCTGCGGGCGAGTTTTGCCGGCTGAATCCTGCTTGCTGAGCGTGATCGGGGTGGGGCATCGCGGGGCAGATAGGGGCAGCCCCTCGACCTTTAGAGTGGCTGCATGCCCGAGGAAGCTGTGACGACGCTGCATGCCGAGCTGGATCGGTTCGGGCGGGTGGAGGAAGGGTTCGCGTTGCTCGAGGTGTTCCTCGAGGTCGCGCGACCGCGGTTGGGGGCGGTGGTGCTGGATCCGGTCGGGCTGCGGTTGCCGGCGGAGCTCACCGACGATCGGGCGCTCGTGCAGAGCCTGATCGACGAGATCGAGCAGGAGCCGGTCGGGAGAGCACGCGTGATCGAGCGTGGGTACGACATGGACGACGAGCAGGCACGCTGGGACTACGCGCGGCTCGCGTACTGCTCGAACCAGGCGACCGTGTGGAGTCGCCGCCAGCGCACGACGTACTTCGAGGTCGCCGCGCGTCAGAAGGCGACGTACTGGCTGCCGGACAGCTTGAAGGCCGAGTACTTCGACGCGCTGAGCGGCCGCGGCTGGGCCATCCCGGAGGACTGGCTGACCGCGGTTGCCAAGCGGCCGAAGCCCTGGTGGAAGCGCGGCGGGTTCAGCTGAGGACGGGGAGGTGGGTGAGGGCTGCGGCTACGGCGGACTGGATGTCGGCATCCTCCCAGTTTCGGTCGGTGATGGAGTTGGACAGGTAGGCGTCGTACGCGGCGAGGTCGAGGTGGCCGTGGCCGCAGAGGGCGGTGAGGATGACCTTCTCCTCGCCGGACTCCTTGCAGCGCAGGGCTTCCTCGACGGCGGCGGCGAGGGCGTGGGTCGGCTCGGGGGCGGGGACGATTCCTTCCGTACGGGCGAACTGGACGCCGGCGGCGAAGCACTCGGACTGGGGTTTGGCGACGGCCTCGAGCTCGCCGGTCTCGTACAGGTGGCTGATCAGCGGGCTCATGCCGTGGTACCGCAGGCCGCCGGCGTGGATCGGGTCCGGGACGAAGTCGTGGCCGAGGGTGTGCATCTTCATCAGCGGCGTCAGCCCGATCGTGTCGCCGAAGTCGTACGCGTAGGTGCCCTGGGTCAGCGACGGGCAGGCAGCCGGCTCGACCGCGCGCACCACCGGCGACATCCGGCCGGCCCACTTCTCCCGCAGGAACGGGAACGCGAGACCGCCGAAGTTCGACCCGCCGCCGGTGCAGCCGACGATCAGGTCGGGGGTCTCGCCGGCCATTGCGAGCTGGATCAGCGCCTCCTCGCCGATGATGGTCTGGTGCAGCAGCACGTGGTTGAGCACCGAGCCGAGCGCGTAGTGCACCTCGGGATCCTGGACCGCGGCCTCGACCGCCTCGCTGATCGCGATACCGAGCGACCCGGTGGAGTCCGGGTTCTCGGCGAGGATCTTCCGGCCGGCCTCGGTCAAATCCGACGGGCTCGGGTGCACGGTCGCGCCGAAGACCTGCATCATGGTCCGCCGGTAAGGCTTCTGGTCGTACGACGCGCGCACCTGCCAGACCTCGCAGTCCAGCCCGAACTGCGCGCAGGCGAACGCCAGCGCCGTCCCCCACTGACCCGCGCCGGTCTCCGTGGTGAGCTTCCGGACACCGGACTTGGCGTTGTAGTACGCCTGCGGGACCGCCGTGTTCGGCTTGTGCGAGCCGGCCGGGGAGACGCCTTCGTACTTGTAGTAGATGTGCGCCGGCGTATCCAGCGCTTTCTCGAGCCGGTGCGCCCGGTACAGCGGGCTGGGCCGCCACAGCCGGTAGACGTCGAGCACCTCGCCCGGAATGTCGATGTACTGCTCCTGTGAAACCTCCTGCAGGATCAGGTCCATCGGGAACAACGGCGCCAGATCCTCCGGCCCGATCGGCTGCCCTGTCCCAGGGTGCAACACCGGCGGTGGTGGCGTCGGCAGATCGTGGAGCACGTTGTACCACCGGGTCGGCAGCTCGTCCTCCGGCAGCAGGATCTTCGTCGGCGTCATGACGCAAAGTTATGCCCGCGCCCAGGCCCTCACAATGACCCGAACCAGAACTCGATCAGCACTTCTCCGGACTTCAGGCAGGTACGGCCGCCGGGGCTCCGAGCCATTCGTCGATTTCGGTGAGGAGGGATTGCTGGGTTTCGGGTGGGGCGGTGGAGGCGAGGACCGAGGAGCGGGCGAGGTCGGCCAGTTCGGGGTCGGTGAAGCCGTGGACGGTGCGGGCGGTTTCGTACTGCTCTGCCAGGCGGGAGCCGAAGAGCAGGGGGTCGTCGGCGCCCAGGGCGATCCGGGCGCCGGCTTCGTAGAGTTCGCGGAGGGGGACGTCTTCGGGGCGGTGGTAGACGCCCAGGGAGACGTTGGAGGCGGGGCAGACCTCGAGGGCTATCTGGGCGTCGACGATGCGCTTCAGGAGATCGGGGTCCTCCACCGAGCGGACGCCGTGGCCGATGCGGCCGGCGCCCAGTTCGTCCAGGCAGGTGCGGACGGTCGCGGGGCCGCAGAGCTCGCCGCCGTGGGGGGCTGCCAGGAGGCCCGCGTTGCGGGCGATGCGGAAGGCGGGGGCGAATTCGGACGTCGTACCGCGGCGTTCGTCGTTCGAGAGGCCGAAGCCGACGACGCCGCGGCCCACGTACTGCGTGGCCAGACGGGCCAGCGTACGGGCGTCGAGCGGGTGGCGGGTGCGGTTCGCGGCGATCACGACCTGCACGTCGATCCCGGTCGACGCGGCCGCGTCGCGGGCCGCGTCCAGGACCAGGTCGGTGAACTCGGTGATGCCGTGGAAGCGGTTCGCGTACCCGGACGGGTCGACCTGGATCTCCAGCCAGCGCGAGTCGTCGGCACGGTCGTCCTCGGCCGCTTCGCGGACCAGGCGCCGTACGTCGTCCTCCGTACGCAGCACCGACCGGGCGATGTCGTACAGCCGCTGGAACCGGAACCAGCCGCGCTCGTCCGCGGCGGACAGGTCCGGCGGCCACTCGGTGCGCAGCGCGTCCGGCAGCCGGACGCCGTGCTTGTCGGCCAGCTCGACCAGCGTCAGGTGCCGCATCGACCCGGAGAAGTGCAGATGCAGGTGTGTCTTCGGCAGCACCCGCAGATCCCGCTGCGTCATTACCGAAGGTTACCGACGCACACCGCCCGGCGAGAAATCGGCGTCCGTCGTCAGCTCAGCAGCTTGGCGATCCGGCCGAGGCCTTCGGCGAGGTCGTCGTCGCCGAGCGCGTAGGACAGGCGCAGGTACCCCGGAGCGCCGAACGCCTCACCCGGTACGACTGCCACCTCCGCCTCGTCCAGGATCAGGTCCGCCAGCTCCGACGAGGAGGTAGGCGTCCGCCCGGCGATCTCCTTGCCGAGTACGCCCTTGACCGACGGGTACGCGTAGAACGCCCCGGTCGGCTCCGGGCACTCGATGCCGGGGATCTCGTTGAGCATCCGGACCATGGTCCGCCGGCGCCGGTCGAACGCGACCTTCATCTCGTCGACCGCGGTCAGGTCGCCGGACACCGCCGCGAGCGCGGCCCGCTGGGCGACGTTGCAGACGTTCGAGGTCTGGTGCGACTGCAGGTTGGTCGCGGCCTTGACGACGTCCTTCGGGCCGATCATCCAGCCGACCCGCCACCCGGTCATCGCGTACGTCTTGGCGACCCCGTTGAGTACGACGGTCCGGTCGGCGAGCTCCGGTACGGCGACCGGGATCGACGTGGCCCGCGCGTCGCCGTACGTCAGGTGCTCGTAGATCTCGTCGGTGATCACCCACAGGCCGTGCTCGAGCGCCCAGCGGCCGATCGCCTCGACGGCCTCGGGGCTGTCGACGGCACCGGTCGGGTTCGACGGCGAGCAGAACAGCAGCGCCTTGGTCCGTGGCGTCCGGGCCGCCTCGAGCTGCTCGACGGTGACGCTGTAGTTCTGCGTCTCGTCGGCGAGCACTTCGACCGGTACGCCGCCCGCCAGGCGGATGGTCTCCGGGTACGTCGTCCAGTACGGCGCGGGCAGCAGCACCTCGTCGCCCGGGTCGAGCAGCGTCGCGAACGCGTTGTACACCGCGTGCTTGCCGCCGTTCGTGACGAGCACCTGCGACGCGTCGATCTCGTACCCGGAGTCGCGCTTGGTCTTGGCCGCGATCGCCTGCTTCAGCTCCGGCAGGCCGCCGGCCGGACTGTACCGGTGGTTCTTCGGGTCCCGCGCCGCCGCGACCGCGGCCTCGACGATGTAGTCCGGCGTCGGGAAGTCCGGCTCGCCGGCGCCGAACCCGATCACCGGGCGCCCGGCCGCCTTGAGCGCCTTCGCCTTGCTGTCCACCGCCAGCGTCGCCGATTCACTGATGGCGCCGATCCGCGCCGAGATCCTGGAACCCATGCACCCCATCCTGGCAGCACGGCTCACGACGTCCCACGGGGTATCCACCAGGTGATGCGGACCGGCGGGAACACCCGGGGGGTGTGGTCCGTTGGGAGCACGTGGAGGCTGTATGGTTCTCATCGCGGTGCGGCGCCCGGCCAGGTAATTCGGTACAGGGGTCGTGCGGGTAAGGGCCTCAGTTCGACCATGCGGCTTGCACCCCGTACACTCTTCTAGTCCGGGCGTTGATGGCCCTGATCCGGCATGCCCGAGATCAGGTCCGACGCGGCGTCCGGATGGATTGCAGAGGGCACTAGCTCAACTGGCAGAGCATCGGTCTCCAAAACCGAAGGTTGGGGGTTCAAGTCCCTCGTGCCCTGCAAATCCTGACCGGCGCAGGGCCGGTCAGGCCGCCGCTAGCGAAAGAGGTAGGTCGTGACGGAGACGCGCACCCCGGCACCGTCCGGCGCCGGCAAGCCCGCCGAGGGCAAGCAGGGCAGGGGCCTGCTGCGCTTCTACCGGCAGGTGGTCGCCGAGCTCCGCAAGGTCGTCTGGCCGACTCGCAAGCAGCTCTCCACTTACTTCGCGGTCGTGCTGACCTTCGTGGTGTTCGTGATCGCGATCGTCTCGGTCCTCGACCTCGTCTTCGGCTGGGCGATGTTCAAGGTCTTCGGCTGAGGAACAACCGCCAGACCAACGTAGGTCCCGGGCTCCCGGCCCGACCCGAAGCAGACAAGACCCCGAACCACAGATGACGGAGTACGACGTGTCCGAGCGCGACGACGAGGTCCTCGACTACGAGGACGAGTTGGACGTATCCGACTCCGACGACCTCGATCTCGACTTCGACGAGAACGACACCGACGACGATGACCTGTTCGCTGCCGACGACGATGACGACGACCCGTTCGCGGACCTCGACGACGAGGACGGCGACGAGGACGAGGCGGACGTCGCCGTGGACGAGGACGACGACGAGTACTCCGCCGACGACGAGGCGGAGCCGCCGCGGCCGGACGCGGACACCTCCGACGACGAGCCGGTCGTCGTGGTCCCGGCGGCCGACGAGGCCGAGGACGCCGAGGTGGTGACCTCCGAAGACGTCGAGGACGCCGAGGAGGAACTCGCCGAGGAGACCGCGGAGACCGCGCCGCTGACCACCGCCGAGCCGGCCGCCGCGCCGGACGAGGTCGTCTTCTCCAGCGCCGACGAGGACGCCGACGAGGCCGAGCCGGACGACGAGGAAGAGCCGGAAGAGGCGGAGCCCGAGGAGCCGGGTGACCCGCTCGAGGAGCTGCGGAACCGGCTGCGTTCGCAGTTCGGCGACTGGTACGTCGTACACACGTACTCAGGGATGGAGAACCGGGTCAAGGGCAACCTGGAGAACCGGATCAACTCCCTGAACATGGAGGACTACATCTTCGAGATCATCGTGCCGACCGAGGAGGTCGCCGAGATCAAGAACGGGCAGCGCCGGATGGTGAAGCGGACGGTGCTGCCGGGCTACGTGCTGGTCCGGATGGATCTGACCGACGAGTCCTGGTCGACCGTACGGCACACGCCGTCGGTGACCGGTTTCGTCGGGAACAGCCAGAAGCCGGTCCCGCTCAGCCTCGAAGAGGTGGAGAAGATGCTCGCTCCGGCCGTCGTGGCGGCGGCCGAAGCGGCGGCAGCCGAAGCCGGTGCCGCACCCGCCAAGACCGCGGCCAAGAAGAAGGTCGAGGTCGCCGACTTCGGTGTCGGTGACTCGGTCATGGTGGTCGACGGGCCGTTCGCGACCCTGCACGCCACAGTCACGGAGATCAACGCCGAGGCCCAGCGGATCAAGGCCCTGGTGGAGATCTTCGGCCGGGAGACCCCGGTGGAACTCAGCTTCAACCAGATCCAGAAAGTCTAAGGACCCGACAGAATGCCTCCCAAGAAGAAGATCGCTGCCCTGGTCAAGGTGCAGCTCCAGGCCGGTGCCGCGACACCGGCCCCGCCGGTCGGTACCGCGCTCGGTCCGCACGGCGTCAACATCATGGAGTTCTGCAAGGCGTACAACGCCCAGACGGAGTCCATGCGCGGCAACGTGGTCCCGGTAGAGATCACCATCTACGAAGACCGCTCCTTCACGTTCGTCACCAAGACGCCGCCGGCGCCGGAGATGATCAAGAAGGCCGCGGGCCTGCAGAAGGGCTCCGCCGTTCCGCAGCGCGACAAGGTCGGCAAGATCACCAAGGACCAGGTCCGCGAGATCGCCACCACCAAGATGCCGGACCTGAACGCCCGCGACATCGACGCCGCGATGAAGATCATCGAGGGTACGGCGCGCTCCATGGGCGTCGTCGTCGACGGCTGATCGCACCCCAACTTCACGCAGTAGTGGCAGGGCGAAGTGCCGCCCGGAGACCACACCCCAGAGAGGAACAGCAGTAATGGCACAGCGCAGCAAGGCTTACCGCGCCGCCGCGGAGAAGATCGACTTCGATCACCTGTACACCCCGCTCGAGGCGGTCCGGCTGGCCAAGGAGGCCGCCGGCAGCAAGAAGTTCAACTCCACCGTGGACGTGGCGATGCGTCTCGGGGTCGACCCTCGCAAGGCCGACCAGATGGTGCGTGGCACCGTCAACCTTCCGCACGGTACCGGCAAGACGGCTCGGGTCCTCGTCTTCGCCACCGGTGAGAAGGCCGAGCAGGCGAAGGCCGCCGGCGCCGACTTCGTCGGCGAGGACGACCTGATCAAGAAGGTGACCGACGGCTGGCTGGACTTCGACGCCGTCGTCGCCACCCCTGACCTGATGGGCAAGGTCGGCCGCCTCGGTCGCGTCCTCGGCCCGCGTGGTCTGATGCCGAACCCGAAGACGGGTACGGTCACGCCGGACGTCACGAAGGCGGTGACGGACATCAAGGGCGGCAAGATCGAGTTCCGGGTCGACCGGCACGCGAACCTGCACTTCATCATCGGCAAGGCGTCGTTCGACGAGGCCCAGCTGGTGGAGAACTACAGCGCCGCGCTCGAGGAGATCCTGCGGTTGAAGCCGGCCAGCTCGAAGGGCCGCTACATCAAGAAGACGGTCTTCTCGACCACGATGGGTCCGGGTGTCCAGGTTGACCCCAACCTGACCCGCAACCTCACCGAGGAGCAGGTCGAGGCCTGAGCCTCTCCTTTCTTCACCAGAAGCCCCCGCCACCGGCGGGGGCTTTCTGTTTCCCGCGACTCGGGTCAGCAGCGCACGGGCGTGAGGAGGTCGGGGGTGAGGGAAGACGGGGCCGGGACACCGATCAGCCGCAGGGTGTGGTCCAGTTCGTCGGCGAGGTCCGTGAGCAGGCGGATGACACCCTCGGACGAGCCCACGCTCAAGGCCCAGAGTGCGGGGCGGCCGACGAACACAGCGCGGGCGCCGAGGGCCAGTGCGGCGAGGATGTGTTCGCCGCGGCGGATGCCACCGTCGACGTACACCTCGACGTTGGTTCCGGCGACAGCCTCGGCGACCTCCGGCAGGGCCTGCGCGGTCGGGATCGAGCCGTCGAGCTGGCGCCCGCCGTGGTTCGAGACGATGATCCCCGCGGCGCCCGCGTCGGCGCAGCGTTTGGCGTCGTCGCTGCGCAGGACGCCCTTGACCACGATCGGCAGGCCGGTGCGTTCGGCGAGCCAGCCGATCACGTCCGGGTTCAGGTCGTCGGCCTTGGCGAGGTCGTCGTCGGTCCAGTCGCCCTCGGGCAGGTTGGCCAGGAACTGGTCTTCCCGAGCCAGGTCCCAGACGGTTTCACCCTCGTCCTCCTTACGTCCGACGACCGGGGTGTCGACAGTCAGTACGACGGCCCGCGCGCCGGCCTCGACCGCCGCGTCGAGCATCTGCCGGGTGATGTCGCGGTTCCGTACGACGTAGATCTGCAGCCACCACGGCACTCCGGTCGCGCCGAGCTCGGCGAACGAAGTACCGGCGTTGCTGGAGACGCCGAGTACGGACCGCGCCGCGCCGACACCGCGGGCCATCGCGAGCTCGCCGTCCGGGTCGGCCATCCGCTGCATCGTCGACGGCGCGACCAGGATCGGTGCGTCGACGGGCGTACCGAGCACCGTCGTCCGGAGGTCGATGGTGGAGACGTCGTTCAGGACGTGCGGGCGGAAGCGGTACGCCGACCAGGCCTCGACAGCTTCGCCGACGCTGACGCCGCCGGCGGAGCCTTGCCGGAAGTAGCGGTGTACGGCTTCCGGCAGCTTTTCGGCGGCCGCGCTTTCCAGCGTGTCGATCCATCGCATGCGGCCCATCGTCGCACCCGGCCCGGGCACGGCGGGAAGGATATTCACCACAGCAGGTAGACCACAGCAGGTACAGTTGTGGGTATGACGCAGTACGGGCAGCGATTTCTGCGCCCCGGCCGGCACGACGGTGCCGACGGGGTGAGCTGCTGGTGCGCTCTCTCCTGAGGTGACCGCGGCCGACCGGGGTGGATCCCCCGTCGAGACCGTCATCCTGGAGAAGCACTCATGTCTGTCATGTCTCTTGAAGAACTGCACGCCGCCCTGAAACTCCGCGATCTCAGCGATCCGGCCCAAGGCCCGCACGCGATCCAGCTCGTCGTCGACGCGATCCGGACCGCGCTCGAAAAGGTCTGGCCGTACACCGAGATCTGGACCCGCCGCGACCATCCCGTCGTACCGCTCACCGACAACTACGACAACCTCGGCTACGCGCCCGACGCCGTCACCCGCGAGGCCCGTTACACGCGCTACGTCTCGGACACCGACGTACTGCGAAGTCACACCTCGGCGATGATCCCGCCCGCGCTCCGCGAGCTGGCGAGCTCGGACGCGTCCGACGTACTGATGATCTGCGCCGGCATCTGTTACCGCCGCGACTCAGTCGACTGGCAGCACACCGGTACGCCGCACCAGCTCGACCTGTGGCGGCTCAGCCGCAACGTGACGCTCGGCGAACCGGAGCTGGAGGAGATGATCGCCCGGCTGGTCGACACCGTCCTCCCGGGCCAGACGTACCGTACGGTCCCGGCCGTGCACCCGTACACGATCCACGGCCGGCAGATCGACGTACTGCTCGACGACCAGTGGATCGAGATCGGCGAGTGTGGAGTCGCGGCGCCGCACGTACTGGGGCTCGCCGGGCTGGACGAGAGCTGGACCGGACTGGCGATGGGTTCGGGTCTGGACCGGTTGGTGATGCTCCGGAAGGGAATCCGCGACATCCGGCTGCTCCGGTCCACCGACCCGCGGGTGGCCGAGCAGATGCTGGATCTCCTGCCCTACAAGGCCGTTTCGTCGATGCCGCCGGTACGCCGGGACCTGTCGGTCGTGGTGGACGCGGCGGCGGACGTGTCGGACGAAGTACTCGGCGACAAGGTCCGGGCCGCGCTGGGCCCGGACGCGGATGCCGCGGAGTCGCTGGAGGTGCTGGGCGAAACGTCGTACGACGACTTGCCGACGAGTGCCCGTGACCGGCTCCAGCTGACCCCGGGGCAGCGGAACCTGCTGGTCAGGCTGGTCCTGCGACCGGTGGACCGTACGCTCACCGACGCGGAGGCGAATGTCCTGCGGGACAAGGTCTACCGCGCGTTGCACGAAGGCCCGGTGCTGGAGCTGATCAGCGCCTGAGCTCGCGGGCCGCGACCACGAACGCGCACACAGCCAGTGGCAGCTCGAGCAGGAGCGCCTCGGTCAGTGAGAGGGTCCGGTCGAAGCCGGCCGCTGCGGTGCTGACGTCGAACCAGGCGTCGGCCACCAGCAGCGTGCCGGCCGCCATCGCGGTCAGGGTGGCGTACCGGTTGCGCTTGTGCAGCAGGTACGCCGTGAGACCCGCGGCGATCGCGGTCGCGCAGTCGAGGCCGATCCAGGTCACCTTCCAGTGGCCGGCCTGATAGGTGCTCGGCAGCGTGGCCGCGAGGATCAGGCACCACGGGAGGAGCACGGCCGCGACACCGGCCGCTACCATCGCGGCCAGGCCGCCGGGGGAGCGGCGGGGACGGATCCGGCCGTCCAGCCGGCCCTCGGTGATGTAGTCCTCGAGGGCGTCGGCTACGCGGTCGTCGATCGCGTCGCCGAGCTTCTGGTCCAAACCGATCTTGCCGGGGAAAGTAGCTGTCGTCGTCATGTCATCAAGCCTTCCGGCGAGCGCCTTCCGGCGCAGTCCGGTCAGCCCACGAACCGGGGTGGGGATAACCCCCGGCGGGTTCGGTGGGATGTCCTCATGCCGCCCGGGCGGCCGACCACGTAAGTTGTGACCGCGAGCAACGGGGAGGTGATCCGGATGAGCGTTGCAGCGAATCCGGTTCCCCGGACACCTTGGCGGCTCTGGCGGTCGCCGTACTTGTGGTTGGCAACGATCCACATCCTGGGCGACTCGGTGGTCGTACTGACCTCGGGCGTACTGGTGCTGTGCGCGACGATCGTGGTCCTGCTCGGGCTGCCGTTCGCGGCGATCGGGATCCCGCTCAGCGTCTGGGCCAACCGATCGGTTTACGGCATCGCCGGCTGGGAGCGGGCCCGGGCCCGGATCACCCGCGGTCAGCAGGTGACGGCGCTGTTGCCCCCGCCGCGGACCGGTTCGCGGCGGGAGGACGCGCGGCAGGCGATCAACGACCCCGGCCTGTGGCGGCAGTTCGGGTACTACGTCGCACTGTTGCTGCTGGCAACCGTCTGGATCTTCGCCGTGGTGGTCGCCTGGTCGATCCCGCCGGTGCTGATCGCGCTGCCGGCGTACTACTGGCACTTCGCCGCGGGACAGGCGCAGCTCGGGCCGTTCACGATCGACTCGACGACGCGCGCTTCGGTGGTCGCGGTGATCGCGGCGCTCTTCCTCTTCTTCGTCTCGCCATTGATCGTGCGGGCCGCGTCGGCGTTCGACGGCTGGCTGGTGAAGGAGCTGCTCGGGCCGTCGGAGTCCGGCGTTCTCGCCGAGCGGGTGCATCAGCTGGTGCAGAGCCGGCAGCAGGTGGTCGACTCGGTCGAGGCCGAGCGGCGGCGGATGGAGCGCGACCTGCACGACGGTGCCCAGCAGCGGCTGGTGTCGCTGGCGATGACGCTCGGCCGGGCGAAGAACCGGCTCGGCGACAGGGATCCGGCGGTCCGGCAGCTGATCGACGAAGCGCACTCGGAGGCGATGCAGGCGATCACCGAGATCCGCGACCTGACCCGCGGCCTGCACCCGCCGGTACTGACCGACCGCGGGCTGGACGCGGCGCTGTCGGCGGTCGCGGCCCGCTCGGTGGTACCGGTCCGGCTGAGCGTGGACGTACAACCCCGGCCCTCGTTGACGATCGAGTCGATCGCGTACTTCGTCGTGACCGAGGCGCTGACGAACGTCGCCAAGCATGCCGACGCCGCCTCGGTGGAGGTCCGGGTGACGCGGGCGGGCGACGTACTGCGGGTCGAGGTGCGGGACGACGGCCGCGGGGGTGCCGATCCGACGGGAGGCAGTGGATTGCGCGGGCTGTCCGATCGGGTGGCCGGCGTGGACGGACGGCTGACGGTGGACAGTCCACCGGGCGGCGGCACGACGCTGATCGCGGAGGTGCCCTGTGGCTGAGGAGGTTCAACGGATGCGGGTCGTGATCGCCGAGGACTCGGTGCTGCTGCGCGAGGGGATCGTGCGGCTGCTCGAGGAGCAGGACTGCGAGGTGGTCGCGGCGGTCGGCGACGGCGACGCGTTGCTGAAGGCGGTCGAGGCGCAGCGCCCGGACGTCTGCGTGGTCGACGTACGGATGCCGCCGACGTTCACCGACGAAGGACTGCGGGCGGCGCTGGTGATCCGCGAGCAGTACGCCGACGTCGGTGTGCTGGTGCTGTCGCAGTACGTCGAGGAGCGGTACGCGAGCGAGCTGATCGGCGGGAACCCGGGCGGCGTCGGGTACCTGCTGAAGGACCGGGTCGCGGACGTGGACCAGTTCATCGACGGGCTGCGCCGGGTCGCGGACGGTGGCGCGGCGCTGGACCCGGAGGTGATCTCGCAGCTGCTGGTGCGGTCCCGGAAGGTGGATCCGCTGGCTGTGCTGAGCCCACGGGAGCAGGACGTTCTGCGCGCGATGGCGGAGGGGAAGTCGAACGCCGGGATCGCGCAGGCGCTCGTCGTCGGTGAAGGCGCGGTCGAGAAGCACATCAGCAACATCTTCCTGAAGCTCCAGCTGTCGCCGACCGACGGCGAACACCGCCGCGTGCTCGCCGTCCTCAGATACCTGGGGACGTAAATGACGGTGCTGATGCCGCGACTCCGTCGCGGCGGGTCATGGGGCTGGAACTCCCGGTCTTCCCTCGTCGCTCCGGTCGCTTCGCTCCTCAGTCCAGACCGGGAGGCCCCATGACCAGAGCTCAGCGCACGATGCTTCTGGTGGGGTTGCTGCCGATGCTCGCGGTTGTCGTGGGTGCGGCGGCGGTGACGATCGCGACGATCCCCGGGAAGTTGCCGTACAACTACTCGGCCGCGTACGTACCGGCCGCCGACGGGGTGCAGATCACGTCCGACGTGTCGACGCAGGTGGAGCCGAGCTTCGACGGTCAGGTGCACGTCACCGTCGACGGTTCGTACGCGGCGCAGAAGCCGGACGTCCGGATCTCGACGGTGGGACGGGAGCTGGTCATCCGTACGACGTGCCCGGACTCCCACTGCAACGTCGACCTGACCGTGGACGTGCCGGCCGCCGCCGCGGTCAAGGCGAAGGTCGAAGGGGCCTCGGTCGACGTGGCCGGGGTGGCGGCCCCGCTGACGGTGAGCGTCAGCGACGGCTCGGTCGACATGGCGCAGCTGCGGAGCCCTCAGGTCTCGGTGGACACGCAGCGCGGTTCGATCACGATGATCTTCGACAAATCGCCGGATCAGGTGTCGGCGACGTCGAGCGACGGGTCGATCCTGGTGCAGGTGCCGCGAACGACGACGTACGCGATCGACGCGGTCGCCGCGCAGGGGTCCACCGACCTGAGCGTCCCGAGCAACCCGACGGCCCCCCATCACCTGTATCTGCGCAGCAGCTACGGGAGCATCACGGTGCAATAGCCGCGCAGAACGCCTTCGCCTTGGTGGTGATCGCGTCCCAGTTCGCGGCGGCCACGTCGGCGGGGGAGACGACGTCGGTGCCGGCGCTGACCGCCAGTGCTCCGGCGTCGATGAAGTCGCGCGCGTTGCCGGCGTTGACGCCGCCGGACGGGATCAGCGGTACGCCGGGGAACGGGCCGTTGAGGTCCTTGAAGTACTTCGGGCCGAGCTGGTGCGCCGGGAAGATCTTCACCGCGGTGGAACCGAGCGCGAGCGCGGTCATCACCTCGGACGGCGTGAACGCGCCGAGGACGACCGGGACGCCGGCTGCGCGCGCGGCCTCGGCGATCGCGGCCGCCTCCGGGCCCTGACCGGGGGTGACGAGGAACTGGGCGCCGGCGTTGATCGCCTGCGTGGCCTGGTCGCCGGTCTGCACCGTACCGGCGCCGACGACCGCACCCGTCTCGGCGGCGGTGGCGGCAGCGCGCTCGAGGTGCCGGGGAAGCTCCGGCGTGGTGTACGTGAGCTCGACGACATGGATGCCGCCGGCAACCAACGCGGCGCAGAGGTCGCGGGCGTCGGAGATCTCCGGGGCGCGGACCACGGTCAGAACCCGGTCGGCACGCAGCAGGTCCAGGGTGTTCACAGGGGGTTCCTTTCGGTTCGCCGTACGGCGTGGCCGGGGCGGGCGTCGGTGCGGTGGCCCTCGTCGATGACGGGTACGCCGTTGACGAGTACGTACGGGATGCCCTCGGCCGGCTGCCGGGGTTCCGGGAAGGTGGCCGCGTCGCGAACCGTGTCCGGGTCGAACAGGACGAGGTCGGCGGCGTATCCCTCGCGGACCAGACCGCGGTCGGTGAGCCGGAGCCGGCGGGCGGGGCGGCCGGTGAGGTGGTGGACGCAGTCGGCGAGCTCGAGGACGCCGAGCTCGCGGACGTAGCGGGCGAGGTACCGCGGGAAGGTGCCCCACGAGCGCGGATGTGGTTTGCCGCCGACCAGGATTCCGTCCGAGCCGCCGGTGTGCGACGGGTGCCGCATGATCGTGCGTACGTTTTCCTCATGGCCGACGTGCTGCAGGATCGACGTGGCCAGGTCGTCGGCGAGCAGGATCTCGTAGAACACGTCGGCGGCCGGCTTCCCGGAACGCGCGGAAAGAGCGGCGATGGTGTTCCCGACCGCTTCCGACAGCGTTTGATTGCGCACGCCGCCGATCTCGATCGTGTCCCACTCGACCACGCAGCCGTGGCAGCCGTCGGTGCCGACCTGTTCGAGTTCGTACGTGATCCGCTCGCGCGCGGCCGGATCGCGGAGCCGGGCGAGCTGCGCGTCGGGTCCACCCTCGGCGGTCCAGCTCGGCAGCACCGCGGACAGGGTGGTTGCCCCAGGCAAGTACGGGTAGGTGTCGGTGGTGACGTCGACGCCGGCCGCCAGCGCCTTGTCGATCATCTCGACCAGCTCCGCCCCACGGCCCGCGTTCGGCGCGAAGTTCATCACCGCGTGGGTCAGGTGCAAGGCGCAGCCCGAGCGGCGGGCGACCTCGATCATCTCGCCGTACGCCTCGAGTGCGCCCTTGCCGTACGAGCGCTGGTGCGGTGCGTAGTACCCGCCGTACTCGGCGACGACGGAGCACAGCTCGACCAGCTCGTCGGTGTCGGCGAACATGCCCGGCGTGTACGTCAGCCCGCTGCTCATCCCGACCGCCCCGTCCCGCAGCCCGTCGGCGAGCAGCTGCTTCATCCGGGTCAGCTCGTCCGCCGTCGCCGGACGGTTGGAGGTGCCAACGACCATCATCCGCAACGTGCCCTGCGGGACCAGGTACGCCGCGTTGCACGCGATGCCCTGGTCGAGCCGGTCGAGGTATCCGGCGACGGTCGACCAGGAGAAGTCGAAGTCGTCGGGCTCGCCGTTCCAGCCGGCGATCTGGCGCCGTACGACGGCCCGGGTCGGGTCGTCGATCGGTGCGAACGACAGCCCGTCCTGGCCGAGCACCTCGAGCGTGACGCCCTGGCTGACCTTCGCGGTGTGGTCCGGGTTCACCAGGATCTGCAGGTCCGAGTGCGCGTGCATGTCGATGAAGCCGGGCGACAGCACCAGCCCGTCCGCGTCGATCGTACGCTCCGCGGCCGGGAGATCGTTGCCGATGGCCACGATCCGGCCGGCGTCGACGGCCACGTCCGCGTGGTAGCCCGGCGAGCCGGAGCCGTCGACGATCAGCGCACCCGTGATGGTGAGCATCTCAGAAGAACGTCCGCACCAGGTCGACCACGACCGGGTCGGCCGCATCCGCGTCGTCGACGACCGGGATCAGGCCCCACTTGTCGAAAGCAGTACACGGGTGTGACAGCCCGACCCGGAGTTCATCGCCGATCACCACCGGTACGTCCGTGAAGTGCAGAAAACCGTGCTGGTCGTTCAGATTGGTGACCGTCATCCCGGTGGCGGCCAGAACGTCCGAGTCGGAGGAGGAGCGCGGCCGGATCAGCTGCGGTTCCGGCCAGTCCTGGTCGAACGGGAAGTCGCGTCGCCCGGCGTCGAAGATCGCCAGGCCCGGCTCCGGCTGCGAGGTGATCCGGATCCAGCCGTGCATCGCGGCCACGAGCTGCTCGCCGTCCGTCCGCGGGTGCTCCCCGAGCGGCGACACCCGCCGGTACAGGCCGTCGTCGTGGGAGATGTACGCACCGGAACGCAGTACCACCCGGGCGCCGTCACCGGCCTCCGACGCGAGCACCTTCGCGACCTGCTCGAAGTACTGACTACCGCCCGCGCTGACGATCGGTACGACGTCCGCGTCGTACAGCGGGCGCAGCCGGTGGTGGACGCCGGCCAGGTCCCGCAGGTACGCGCGGACCTCCTCGAGGTTCGCCTCGTCGACGCCGTGCCCGATGGCGCCCTCGTACCCGGCGACACCGGCCAGCCGGAGCGTCGGCGCGTCCTTGATCGCCTGGCCGACGGCGAGGGCGGTCTCCAGGTCGCGGGCGCCCGTCCGCCCGCCGATCCCGCCGACCTCGACCATCACGTCGAGCGGGCGGGCGTCCGGGCCGACGTACGCCGAGCGCGCCGCCTCCATGATCTCGACGGTACGAACCGAGTCCGCCCAGACCGAGACCTCGAAGGCGGGGTCGGCCGCGAGCTCGTCGGCGATCCAGCGCAGCTGCAGCGGGGAGATGACCGCGTTGGCGATCAGCACCCGCTGGACGCCGTACGCGCGGGCGACGCCGAGCTGGAACGCGTTGGCGAGCGTGATCGCCCAAGAGCCGGCGTCCAGCTGCATGGCCCAGAGCGCGGGCGCCATCGTGGTCTTGCCGTGCGGCGCGAGCTCCACGCCGTGCCGCGTGCACCAGGTCGCCAAGGTGTCCACGTTGTGCCGCAGGCCGGCCGCCGAGAGCGTCATCAGCGGAGTCGGGAGCTGGGACAGCCGGGGCTTGTCGGCCAGGATCTCCGCGACGGTCCGGCCCCAGAAACCGGGCGGCAACGCCTTGTCCCGCCAGCTCACCTGCTGGTCGGCAAGAGCGGCAACAGCGTCGGCATCGTACGCAGGCATCAGACCCCCTGGGGTTCGGGATTGCAGAATACGCAACGCTGATTGCGTATTCTGACTCGTCGGTTGTAACATCGCGGCCGAAGTCGCGTCAACGCACGCCCTATCCCATCACCTCACCCAGGAGCGCCGATGCCCGAGACGGCCGCCATCTGCGTGGGCGAAGCGATGATCATGCTTTCGGGCGGCGCCGGACCGCTGTCGGACGTCGAGGTGTTCCGGCGGTCGGTCGGCGGTGCGGAGTGCAACGTGGCCGGCGGGCTGGCCGCACTCGGCGTACCGACCGGGTGGATCTCACGGCTGGGCGACGACGGCTTCGGTCAGCACGTACTGCGGGACCTGCAGGCGCGCGGCGTCGACGTCGGCGGAGTGGAGCTGGACCCGGTACGGCCGACGGCGCTGTACGTGAAGGAGTCCGACGGCGGGCGGTCCCGGATGCAGTACTACCGGACCGGATCGGCTGCTGCTGCGATGGAGCCCTCGTTCTTGGACCGGCCTGACGTACGTGAGCGGTTGTCGCAGGCGAAGCTGGTGCACACCACCGGTATTACTGCGGCTATCTCTTCGTCCAGCTCGGACATGTTGGAGCGGCTGGCCACTGAGCCGCGGGAGTTCTTGCTGAGCGTCGACCTGAACTGGCGGCCGGTGTTGTGGCGGGAGCGGGATCCGGAGCCGTTGTGGCGGTTGCTGAAGGCTGCTGACATCGTGCTGATCGGTGCGGACGAGGCTGAGGTCTTCGCTGGTACAGGGGATGCAGATGAGTTGTACGAGCTGCTAAAGGTTCCTGTGTTAGTGGTGAAGGACGACGCTCATAGGGCGATTGTTCTCGAGCCGGGTGGGCGCACTGAGGTCCCAGCGCTGTCTGTAGAAGTGGTGGAGACGGTTGGAGCGGGGGATGCGTTTGCGGCGGGTTTCCTCGCCGGGACCTTGCAGGGGTTGTCCATGGTGCAGCGCTTGCGGTTGGGGCATCTCTCGGCTGCGGCGGTGTTGACGAGGCCCGAGGATCATGCGCCGCCTCCGGCCGTGGCTGAGCGGGAGCGGTTGCTGAACGCCACCGACGAGGAGTGGGCGGCGACGAAGATCGGTGCGGCATGAGTCAGAGCCTCGCCCGGGCGCTGCAGATCCTCACAAGTCTTGGTGAGGGCGAGCGGTCGCTGGACCAGTTGGCCGCCGAGCTCGGCGTACACAAGACCACCGTGCTGCGGTTGCTGCGCACCATGGAGGCCGACCGGTTCGTACGGCGGGACGCGTCGCACAGGTATCGCCTCGGCTCGCGGTTGTTCGCTCTCGCGGACGTCGCGCGCGAGCAACAGGTCGTACGGCAGGTTGCTGCACCGCATCTGCGGGAGCTGAACCAGAAGACCGGTCAGACGGTCCACCTGGCGGCGTGGGAGAACGGTGAGGTCATCTACGTCGACAAGCTCGACAGTGTGCGCTCGGTGCGCATGTACTCGCAGGTCGGCGTACCGGCCGCTCTGCACTGCACCGCGGTTGGCAAGGTGCTGCTGGCAGCGCAGCCGAAGCGGCAGCGGGAGGCGGTGCTCGCGACGCTGGACTACAAGGCCTACACGCCGAACACGATCACCGACCCGGACCGGTTGCGGGACGAGTTGCTGACCACCAAGGAACGCGGCTGGGCGCAGGACAAGGCCGAGCACGAGTCGTTCATCAACTGCATCGGTGCGCCGCTCAAGGACGCCACAGGCCGCGTTGTCGGGGCCGTGTCGTTGTCCGTGCCCGACGTACTGCTGAACTATGAGCAGGTGCTCGAGCTGCTGCCAGACCTGCTCGCCACCGCGAACGCGATCAGTGCCGACTACAAGTGAGAGGTCTCATGTCCGACAAGAGCGCAGTGTCCACGACCGACGCGCCGCCGCCGATGCCCGTGTTCTCGCAGGGCGTCCGCAAGGGCAACATCCTGCAGGTGTCCGGTCAGGGCTCGGTCGACCCGGCCAGCGGCGACTTCGTCTTCGCCGGTGACGTGAAGGGCCAGACCACTCGGGTCCTGCAGAACATCGAGGCCATCCTGAAGGCCGGCGGCGCGAGCATCGACGACGTGGTGATGCTGCGCGTGTACCTCACCCAGCGCGAGGACTTCGCCGCGATGAACGAGGCCTACGCCGACTTCGTCTCCACCCGCACCCCGAGCGGCGTCCTGCCGTCCCGCACCACCGTCTTCACCGGCCTCCCCCTCCCGGACATGCTGGTCGAGATCGACGCCCTGGCTGTCCTCAGTTAGTTCTTCAGTGGTACGCGGACCAGCGGCTCGTCGTTCACGCTCCGCTGGTCCGGGCCGCGATCCCACCAGAGCTCCTGGCGGGTGGTGAGGTACGGGTACCAGCCGTTGACGCCGGTGCCGTGGTGCAGCGAGTGCACCACCTCCGCGAGGTACGTCCCGAGGTCCGGCCACGAGGCCGTGAATTCCCCGACCCCGTCGTGAGCCGCCATCCCCAGCCGCCCGCGCGACGGGCCCGGCCGTAGGTCGATGACCTGCAGGTCACCGTCACTGTCCGCCCACGGGATCCATGCCGGATGCCAGTAGGGCTCCGAGGCAGGGTCGGCGACGACGTAGTCCTCGGCCAGGTCCATCCGCAGTTGCCAGTTCTCGGCAATCTGGGCCGCACTCGACGGCAACGCCTCGGGCAGGAGGTTGGCCCAGGCCGTCACGCCGTTGTGGCAGCTCAGCGACTCGACGAGCTCGGATGGCAGCTCCGGCGCGCTCTGCAGGTCTGCGGAGGTGGCGGGCGGAGCGAGTACGGCGTATGTCGCCGGAGCATGTTGCGCGAGCCAGTGGTCGAGCTGGGTCCAGGAGGCGGTGATGCTCACCGGCTGGACACTACCTCGACAGGTTTCCCGTATTGCGGGATATGGTTTCACCATGCAGGAAGCGCGTGGTTCGGTTCAGTCGATCGACCGGGCCGTGGCGATCCTGCGCTGCTTCGACGCGCGGACCCCGGATCTCGGGATCAGTGACCTGGCCCGCGCGACGGGGTTGTCGACGAGCACCGTGCATCGGTTGTTGCTGGCGATGCAGGAGAACGGGCTGGTCCGGCAGACGGCTCATCGGCGGTACGCGATCGGGCCGCTGGTTGTGCAGTTGGCGCACAGTGGTGGGATTCCGGCCGGTCTGCGCGACGCGGCCCTGCCGGTGCTGCGTGCACTCCGCGATGACACAGGCGAGACCGCGGCCGTGCACGAGCTGTTGCCGTCAGGGCAGCGCGTCGTCCTGGACCAGGTCGAGAGCTTCCACCAGTTGCGCCGTACGTACACCGAGTTCGGCCTGCCGGTCGCCTTGCCGCAGGGGGCGCCGGGGAAGGCGTTGCTGGCGTTCTTGCCGTTCGAGCGGCAGCAGGAGGTTCTGAAAGGCCCGCTGGAGAAGGTGCAGCCGGCAACGATCACGGACCCGGAGGTGCTCGCGCAGCAGTTCGCGGAGATCCGGCGGCGCGGCTACGCGATGTCACGGACCGAGCGGACCGCGGGGATCTGCAGCGTGGCCGCACCGGTGTTCGGCTACTCCGGCCAGGTCGCCGGTTGTCTGAGTGTGTCCGGCCCCGAGATGCGGATGCCGGTGGAGCGGATGGAGGAGTTCGGGATGAGGGTCGCCGAAGGTGCCTGGTCGGTGTCGGAGTTGCTGGGAGCCACCCCAGCCACCCGGGACCGCAGTACGGCGCTGGCCGGCGGCCGGTGATGTCACAGGCCCGGAGTCTCTGGAAGATCGCACCTGCTGTTTATCTGCCTGCACTGCTCTACGGGATCGGACAAGGCGCTATCGCGCCGGTTGTCGCGCTCTCGGCCACCCACCTCGGTGCGTCGGTCGCTGTAGCAGGTCTGGTCGTTGCGGCAGCCGGTCTTGGGCAGGTGATCGGTGACATCCCGGCAGGTGCGTTGACGAACCGGATCGGTGAACGCAGCGCGATGCTGGCGGCCACGGTCTTCGTTTCGTTTGCTCTGGCAGCCTGTCTGGTCGTCCCTAATGTCTGGGGCTTGGCCATTGCTATCGGCTGCACCGGACTGGCCGGTGCGGTCTGGGGCCTTGCCCGGCAGGCCTATCTGAGTGAGGCGGTGCCTGTTGAACTCAGAGCACGGGCCTTGTCGACGCTTGGCGGTGTACAGCGCATCGGGTCGTTCATCGGTCCGTTCCTCGGTGCGGGCGCGATGAGGTTCCTCGGTACGGACGGTGCGTACTGGGTGCACCTGGTAGCCGCACTACTGGCCTGTGGCGTCCTGCTGAGCCTCCCGGACGTAGAGCACCGGCGTAGCCGAGGCCCCGTGGCTGCCCAATCCACCTGGGTTGTCATCCGCGACCACTTCCCGGTACTGCGGACCCTTGGCGTCGGGGCACTCCTTGTCGGCGCTGTGCGTGCGTCGCGGCAGGTGGTGATTCCCCTCTGGGCGTTGCACATCGGGCTGGATCCGCAGACGACCAGTGTGATCTTCGGGCTGTCCGGTGCGGTGGACATGCTGCTGTTCTATCCAGCTGGGTCCGTGATGGATCGGCTCGGGCGGAAGTGGGTCGCCGTACCGTCGATGGCTGTGCTGGGGTTGGCGCACTTGCTGCTGCCGTTGACGCATACGACCGTGACCCTGACCGCGGTGGCGTTGCTGATGGGGATCGGGAACGGATTGGGCGCCGGGGTGATCATGACGCTGGGGGCGGATGCGTCGCCGCCGGTCGGGCGGGCGCAGTTCCTGGGGGCGTTCCGGCTGTTCGCGGACACTGGGAACGGTGCTGGGCCGTTGCTGCTCGCGGGGGCTACGGCGGTGCTCGGACTGGCGCCGGCGATCGTCATCATGGCGGGCACGGGATGGGCCGCGGCCACCGCGATGCACCGCTGGATCCCACCCCATCCGCAACGGATTTGATAAAGCAGGTGTCCAGCAGGCACACTGTCTACTGCCGAAGACCGCTGGTCGCTGCCCTAGGTAGCTGAAGGTCCCACTCAGGTGGGCGGCCCGCGCAGGTGACTTGGAAGTGACACAGTATGTTTCACGCCCTTGCGCCTGCGCAGGGGTGTTTCTTCTTTTCAGGGGTCCGAGGCGTGGAAGCCGATAGAAGGAGACCCCCATGGCGAGGCCGGACAAGGCAGCCGCTGTCGCGGAGCTGACGGACGAGTTCCGTAGTTCCAACGGCGCCGTGCTGACCGAGTACCGCGGTCTCACCGTTGCGCAGCTCAAGCAGCTTCGAGTTTCGCTCGGTGACGACGTGAACTACGCCGTGGTGAAGAACACGCTGACCAAGATCGCGGCCAAGGACGCCGGCGTCGACTCGTTCGACAGCCTGCTCGAAGGCCCCTCGGCAATCGCCTTCATCAAGGGCGACCCGGTGGTTGCGGCCAAGGGTCTGCGGGACTTCGCCAAGGCGAACCCCCTGCTCGTCATCAAGGGTGGAGTGCTGGACGGTAAGGCACTCGGCTCTGACGAGATCAACAAGCTCGCTGACCTGGAGTCGCGTGAGGTCCTCCTCGCGAAGCTCGCAGGTGCGATGAAGGCGGCCCCGCAGCAAGCGGTGTCGCTGTTCGCTGCTCCGCTGTCGCAGGCCGCGCGCCTGTTCGCGGCGCTGCAGGACAAGCTACCGGCCGACGCTGCTCCGGCAGCGGTCCAGGACGAGGTCCAGGACACGGTCGAGGCACCTGCCGAGGCGAGCACCGAGGAGACCGCCGCAGCGGACAGCTGAGGCATCTCACGTAACACCCCATCAGTGATCACCAAGCAACATTTTGTCAGGAAGGACCGCCATCATGGCGAAGCTCAGCACCGAAGAGCTCCTCGGCCAGTTCAAGGAACTGACCCTGCTGGAGCTGTCGGAGTTCGTTAAGGCGTTCGAGGAGGAGTTCGGCGTCACCGCCGCCGCCCCGGTCGCCGTTGCCGCTGCTCCGGCAGCCGGTGGCGCCGGTGGCGCTGCCGAGGAGGCCGCCGAGCAGGACGAGTTCGACGTCGTCCTCGAGTCGGCCGGCGACAAGAAGATCCAGGTCATCAAGGAGGTGCGCGGTCTCACGAGCCTCGGCCTGAAGGAGGCCAAGGACCTCGTCGAGTCGGCCCCGAAGGCCGTCCTGGAGAAGGTCGACAAGGCTGCCGCGGAGAAGGCCAAGGAGGCCCTCGAGGGCGCCGGCGCCACCGTCACCCTGAAGTGACCTCAGTTACGTTCTGTCAAGGAGCGTAACGAATGTGTAGAGAAGGGCGGTTCCCGCTAAGGGGCCGCCCTTCTGACGTTCGGTCTCGCTAGGATCGCGATCGCAATCGCTTGACAGCTAGGGGTTACGCAAAACCGTACTCGTGCGTAACCTAGGCCACTGCCCCGTCGTTGGGACGGCATAACGTCGTCGGTCGGGGACCAGCAGACATCCCGTGAGGAGGGCCGGTGGGCGTAGAAGTCCGCGTCGAAGGTCTCACCAAGTCCTTCGGCAGCCAGCTGATCTGGGGCGACGTGTCCCTGACCCTGCCGGCCGGTGAGATCTGCGTGATGCTCGGTCCTTCCGGTACCGGCAAGTCCGTGTTCCTGAAGACGCTGATCGGCCTGATCAAGCCGGACCGCGGGCATGTCTTCATCGAGGGCACCGACATCGCCACCTGCAGCGAGCGCGAGCTGTACGAGGTACGCCGGCTGTTCGGCGTGCTGTTCCAGGACGGCGCGATGTTCGGCTCGATGAACCTGTACGACAACGTCGCCTTCCCGCTGCGCGAGCACACCAAGAAGTCCGAGTCCGACATCCGCTCCATCGTGATGGAGAAGATGGAGATGGTCGGCCTGGTCGGCGCCGAGCGGAAGCTGCCCGGCGAGATCTCCGGCGGTATGCGCAAAAGAGCGGGCCTGGCCCGCGCGCTCGTCCTGGACCCGGAGATCCTGCTCGTCGACGAACCCGACTCCGGTCTGGACCCGGTCCGTACGTCGTTCCTGAACCAGGTCATGATCGACCTGAACGAGGCGTTCGGCGCCACCTTCCTGATCGTCACGCACGACATCAACACCGCGCGGACCGTGCCGGACAACATCGGCATGCTGTACCACCGGCACCTGGCCATGTTCGGCCCGCGGGAGATGCTGCTGTCCAGCGAGGAGCCGGTCATCCGGCAGTTCCTGAACGCGCAGATGATCGGCCCGATCGGCATGTCCGAGGAGAAGGACGCCGACGAGCTGGCCCGGGAGAGCGGCCAGGAACTGCCGCCGTTGCCGCCGATCCCGATCCAGCAGCTGCCCAGCAGCGGCATGCTCCGCCCGACCCAGCGCCCACCGGGCGAGTGGTGCCGGGAGAACGGCATCACCCCACCACCGGGCTCGTTCGCCACTTCGACCGTGGGGGCCAGGTGACCGTATCTGCGACCGCCCCGCTGAAGCACGCAGGATCGCTCTTCGCGTTTGCTCTCGACACCTTCCGGGCCATGTTCCGGCGGCCGTTCCAGCTGAAGGAGTTCCTCCAGCAGGCGTGGTTCGTGGCGAGCGTGACGATCATCCCGACCGCGCTGGTCGCGATCCCGTTCGGTGCGGTGATCGCGCTGCAGGTCGGTGGCCTGATCAAGCAGTTCGGCGCGCAGGCGTTCACCGGTTCGGCCGCCGTACTGGCCGTGGTCCGGGAGGCGTCGCCGATCGCGACCGCGCTGCTGATCGCCGGGGCTGGTGGCTCGGCGATCTGCGCGGACCTCGGCTCCCGGAAGATCCGCGAGGAGCTGGACGCGATGATGGTGCTCGGGATCGACCCGATCCAGCGCCTCGTCGTCCCGCGGGTGCTGGCCACGATGCTGGTCGCGTTCTTCCTGAACGGCTTCGTCAGCGTCGTCGGCGTGATGGGCGGCTACGTCTTCAACGTCGTGCTCCAGGACGGTACGCCCGGCAGCTACATCGCGTCCTTCACTGCTCTGGCGCATCTCCCAGACCTGTGGCAGGGCCAGGCGAAGGCCCTGGTGTTCGGGGCGATCGCCGCGGTCGTCGCGGCGTACAAGGGTGTCAACGCGGGCGGTGGCCCGAAGGGCGTCGGCGACGCGGTGAACCAGTCGGTCGTGATCACGTTCATGCTGCTGTTCGTCGCGAACTTCTCGATGACGGCGATCTACTTCCAGCTCGTCCCGCCGAAGGGGGCCTGACGTGTCGGCCCTGATGGACACCCTGGTGAAGAAGCCGCTGAACTCGCTCGACAAGCTCGGCGAGCAGCTCGCGTTCTACATCAAGGCGCTGGCCTGGTCCGGGAAGTCCGTCACCCGGTACCGCAAGGAGATCCTCCGGCTGCTCGCCGAGGTCACGCTCGGCACCGGTGCGCTCGCCGTGATCGGCGGCACCGTCGGCGTGATCACGTTCCTGGCCTTCTTCACCGGTACCGAGGTCGGCCTGCAGGGCTACTCGGCGCTGAACCAGATCGGTACGTCGGCCTTCGCCGGTTTCGTGTCGGCGTACATCAACACCCGTGAGATCGGTCCGCTGATCGCCGGGATCGCGCTCGCCGCGACCGTCGGCTGCGGGTTCACCGCGCAGCTCGGCGCGATGCGGATCAGCGAGGAGATCGACGCCCTCGAGGTGATGGCGATCCCGTCGCTGCCGTTCCTGGTCACCACCCGGATCATCGCGGGCCTGGTCGCGGTCATCCCGCTGTACGTCGTCGGCCTGCTCGCGTCGTACTTCGCGACCCGGCTGACCGTGACCACCTTCTACGGGCAGAGCACCGGTACGTACGACCACTACTTCCACCTGTTCCTGCCACCCGGGGACGTGCTCTGGTCGTTCGGCAAGGTGCTGGTGTTCTCGGTGCTGGTCATCCTGGTGCACTGCTACCACGGGTACCACGCGACCGGCGGCCCCGCGGGCGTCGGCGTCGCCGTCGGGCGGGCCGTGCGTACGTCGATCGTCGTCATCAACGTCGTCGACCTGCTGCTGTCGATGGCCATCTGGGGTACGACGACCACGGTGAGGCTGGCCGGATGACCCGACTCATCTCGCACAAGGTGCTGGGCGTCGCGTTCATCGGCGTACTGGTGTTCCTGCTCTGGCTGACGTACGCGTTCTACGCGAAGGTCTTCGTCAAGACCGTGGACGTCGAGCTGAAGACGAGCCACATCGGCCTGCAGCTGAACAGGCACGCGGACGTGAAGCTGCGCGGGATCATCGTCGGCGAGGTCCGCAAGGTCTCCACCGACGGCGACGAGGCGACCGTCGACCTGGCCCTGAAGCCGGACCAGGTGGACGAGATCTCGGCCGCGGTGAGCGCCCGGATCCTGCCGAAGACGCTGTTCGGCGAGAAGTACGTCGCCCTGGTCCCGCCGAACGGCCCGCAGGGCGCGCACATCAAGGCCGGCGACGTGATCAGCCGGGACCGGACCGCGGTCGGCATCGAGATCGAGAAGGTGCTGAACGACGCGCTCCCGCTGCTCCAGGCGGTTGACCCGGCCGACCTGAACGCGACGCTGAACACACTCGCGACCGCGCTCGAGGGCCGCGGTACCGAGATCGCCGGCACCCTCACCCAGCTCGACGCGTACCTGAAGAAGCTGAACCCGAGCATCCCGAAGCTGATGGACGCGCTCGCCAAGCTCAGCCAGGTCTCGGACCTGTACGGCGACGTGACACCCGACCTCGTCCGTGCCCTGCGCAACCTGACCATCACCGGCAACACGGTCGTCGAGAAGGAGAAGCAACTGCAGGCGTTCTTCGTCGACGTCCAGCAGCTGTCGACGACCGGCGACGCGTTCCTGAAGGCGAACGAGGACCGGGTGATCCGGCTCGGCCAGGTGAGCCGCCCGGTGCTGGACCTGCTGGAGAAGTACTCGCCCGAGTTCCCGTGCTTCCTCGGGGTGATGGCCGACACCTTGCCGCGGCTGAACGACACCTTCCGCGACGGCCGGCTGAACATCAACCTCGAGCTGATCACCAACCAGCCGACGCCGTACGAGCCGAACGAGCTCCCGGCGTACAAGGACCACCGCGGCCCGACCTGTGTCGGCAGGAACTACAGCGTCCCGGGGGAGAAGCCCGGCCCGTACAACCAGGAGAACCCGGCGCCGTACGTGACCGGTGACGACGGCGTGATCGGCGACCACAACAAGAACCAGCGCTTCCCGCTCAACCTGCAACTGAACCGCGCGATGCCCGGGTTCGCGATGGACACCCAGGGCGTCGGTACGCCGGCCGAGCAGCGGGTCGTCGATGCGGTCGTCGGCCCGGAGATGGGTCTCGCACCGAACGACGTACCGGACCTGACCACGCTGATGGTCGGCCCGCTGCTGCGCGGAGGCCAGGTGAATCTGAGATGAGCCTCTTCGACAAGAAGACCACCCTCGACACCGTCCGCCTCGGGATCTTCGTCGTGGTCACCACGATCGCGACCGCGCTGCTGGCGGTGACGATCGGGAACATCACCTTCAACACGACCACGAAGTACCGCGCGGTGTTCACCGACGCGGTCGGGCTGAACCAGGGCGACGACATCCGGATCGCCGGCGTGAAGGTCGGCCAGGTCGACAAGATCCAGCTGTACCAGGACTCGCTGGCGATGGTGACGTTCAGCGTCGACTCGAACGAGGTCCTGGACACCTCGACGCACGCCACGCTGCGCTACCGGAACCTGGTCGGCAACCGGTACATCGCGCTCACCGACGGCGTCGGCGGCGGCCCGCGGCTGAAGAAGAACGGCATCATCCCGAAGGAGCGGACGACGCCCGCGCTGGACCTGTCCGTACTGTTCAACGGCTTCAAGCCGCTGTTCACCGCGCTCACCCCGGCGGACGTGAACCAGTTCGCGTTCGAGGTGATCAAGGTACTGCAGGGCGAGGGCGGGACGATCGAGTCGCTGCTCGCCAAGACCGCGTCGCTGACCACCACGCTCGCGGACGCCGACCAGGTGATCGGCGACCTGATCACGAACCTCACCTCGACCCTGCAGATCGTCTCGCAGCGGCAGCAGAACTTCTCCCAGTTGCTGGTCAACCTGCAGCAGTTCATCACCGGCCTGAGCCAGGACATCAACCCGATCCTCGGTTCGCTGACGTCGATCAACTCGCTGAACACCAAGACGGCCGGCCTGCTGCAGCAGACCCGGGTACCGATCAAGGCCGACCTGAACCGGCTCCGTACGGTCGCGACCACGCTCGACGACACCCAGTCGATCTGGGTGAAGACGCTGCAGTTCATGCCGGAGAAGCTGAACACGATGACCCGGACGGCGTCGTACGGCTCCTGGTTCAACTTCTACCTGTGCAACTTCGACGGCAACGTCACGCTGCCGACCGGCACCCGCATCCCGGTCTCGTACGACCTCAACTCGGCGAGGTGCAAGAAGTGAAGCCGTTCCGGGAGCAGAACCAGGTGACGATCGGCGTCATCGGCCTGACCGTGATCGGGCTGATCATGCTGGCCGCGTTCAAGGCGCAGGACCTGCCGCTGATCGGCGGCGGTACGAAGTACTCCGCGCAGTTCTCCGAGGCCGGCGGCCTGAAGGCGAACGACGAGATCCGGGTGGCCGGGGTCCGGGTCGGCAAGGTCCGCGACGTCGTGCTCGAAGGCACCCACGTCCGGGTCGACTTCGTCGTCGACAAGGGCGTCAAGCTCGGCGACCAGACCGGCGCCGAGATGAAGATCAAGACGCTGCTCGGGCAGAAGTACCTGAAGCTCGACCCGGCCGGTTCGGGGCAGCTGAAGCCCGGCTCGGAGATCCCGCTGGACCGGACGATCTCGGCGTACGACGTGGTCGACGCGTTCACCGACCTGGCGAACACGACCGAGCGGATCAACACCGCGCAGCTGGCGAAGGCCCTGGACACGTTGTCGGCGACGTTCAAGAACACGCCCGACGAGGTGCAGGCCTCGCTGACGGGCCTGTCCCGGCTCTCGAGGAACGTCGCCGCCCGGGACCAGCAGCTCAAGCTCCTGCTGCAGCACTCGAACGTGGTCACCAAGGTCCTTGCCGACCGCAACCAGCAGCTGATCAAGCTGATGAAGGACGGCAACAAGGTCTTCCAGGCGGTACAGGCCCGGCGCGTGCTGATCCACCAGCTGCTGGTGTCGACGCAGGCGCTGTCCGCGCAGATCACCGCACTCGTACGGGAGAACCGCAAGGACCTCGCGCCGACGCTGCAGAAGGTGAACGCGGTGCTCGCGGTCCTCCTGCAGAACCAGAACTCGCTGGACGCGAGCCTGAAGGGCCTGGCGCCGTTCGTCCGGGTCTTCACCAACACGCTCGGCACCGGGCCGTGGTTCGACACGTACCTGCAGAACCTCGCGCCGGTCCCGGAGATCCCGCTGCCCAAGGTGCTGCCCACCGGGTTGCCACCGATCCTGGGAGGTGGCGGCTGATGCGGGTGAACGCACTGTCGCGGCTGATCGCGGTGGCGGTGGTCCTGGTGATCATCGTGGTCAGCGCAGTCACGTTGTGGCCGAAGCCGAAGCGGGTGACCGCGACGGCGTACTTCCCGCGCGCGGTCTCGATCTACCCGGGCTCGGACGTCCGGATCCTCGGCATCAAGGTCGGCGAGGTGGAGAGCATCACGCCGGCCGGCCGTTCGGTCCGGGTGAAGTTCTGGTGGGACGCGAAGAACAAGGTACCGGCCACCGCGAAGGCGGTGATCGCGTCGCCGTCGATCGTCGCGGACCGGTACCTGCAGTTGACGCCGGCGTACTCCAAGGGCGCGGTGATGGCCGACGGCACCGAGATCCCGCTCGACCGGACCGCGGTACCGCTGGAGCTGGACCAGATCTACCAGAGCCTGAACGACCTGTCGGTGGCGCTCGGCCCGAAGGGCGCGAACGACCAGGGCGCGCTGTCCCGGCTGCTGGACGTCTCCGCGAAGAACCTGAACGGCCAGGGCGCGAAGATCAACCAGACGATCACCGACGTGTCGAAGCTGACCAGCACGCTGTCGGGGAACTCGTCCGCGCTGTTCAACACGATCCGGCAGCTGCAGACGTTCGTGTCCGCGCTGGCGGCGAACGACGGGCTGGTCCGGCAGTTCAACGCGAACTTCGCCGCGACCTCGACCACGCTGGCCGCCGAGCGCAAGGACCTGGGCAACGCGCTGGCGATGCTGGCGACCGCGCTGACCGAGGTCGGCACGTTCGTCCGGGACAACCGCACCCTGATCAAGGGAACGGTCTCCCAAGCCACCCAGCTGTCCCAGATCCTGGTGAAGGAGAAGGCCGCGATCGCCGAGGTACTGGACACCGCGCCGCTCGGGCTCGGCAACCTGGCCCGGATCTACAACCCGCAGTTCGGCACGCTGGACCAGCGGATCAACCCCGGCCAGCTGGACGACCCGGCGACGTTCATCTGCTCGATCCTGCTGCAGGCGAACCAGTCGATGTCGACGTGCTCGGCGCTGAAGCCGGTGCTCGACGCGCTCGCGAAGCTGCCGCTGATCACCCAGCTGACCGGTGCCAACGCGCCGATCAGCGGTGGCCCGGGCGGTACGCCGTGGGCGCCCGCGCCGCAGCCCCCGCTGAACAGGCCGGACCCGGTCGACCCGACGCTCGGGGGGCTGGTCAAGTGAGACGCCGTACCTCTTTCGTCGCCGGAGTCGCCGCCCTCGCGATGCTGCTGTCCGGGTGCGACTTCTCCGTGTACTCGCTGCCGCTGCCCGGTGGCGCGAAGATCAAGGGCCCGTCGTACACCGTCACCGTCGAGTTCGCCGACGTATTGGACCTGGTACCGAAGTCGTCGGTGAAGGTCGACGACGTCACCGTCGGCACGGTCCAGAAGGTCTGGCTCGACGGGTACGTCGCCAAGGTGCGGATCAAGCTGCCGAAGAGCCTGGACCTGCCCGACAACACGCACGCCACGATCCGCCAGACCAGCCTGCTCGGTGAGAAGTTCGTGTCGCTGTCCCGGCCGACCGGGTCGGAGCAGCCGCGCGGCAAGCTGGAGAACGGCGAGCTGATCCCGCTGTCCCGGACGACCAGCAACGTCGAGGTCGAGGAAGTCCTGTCGGCGCTGTCCCTGCTGCTGAACGGCGGCGGTGTCGCCCAGCTGCAGATCATCACCCAGGAGCTGAACAAGGCCCTGACCGGGAACGAGCCCGCCATCCGCAGTGTGCTGACCCAGCTGAACACGTTCGTCGGGACGTTGGACCAGAACAAGGCGACGATCATCACCGCGATCAAGTCGGTGGACGCGCTGGCGAAGAAGCTGAACGCGCAGAAGGCGACGCTGGCGACCGCGATCGACTCGCTGCCGAAGTCGATCAAGACGCTCGACCAGCAGCGGGCCGCGCTGGTGAAGACACTGCAGGCGCTGGCCACGCTCGGCAACACCGCGACCCGGGTGATCACCTCCTCGCAGAAGGACCTGGTCGCGAACCTGCAGTCGCTGTACCCGACGCTCACCAAGCTGGCCGAAGCGGGTGCGAACCTGCCGAAGTCGCTGGAGCTGCTGTTCACGTATCCGTTCCCTGACCAGGCCGCCAGGGCCGCGAAGGGCGACTACACCAACCTCGGGATCACGCTCGACGTCAACACCCAGAAGGCGCTCCAGGGCCTGCTCGGGCTGAAGCTGCCGACGGTCGGGCCGACCGCGCTGCCGACACTCGGGATCAGCCTCCCGCTCCACCTGTCGACCGGTCCGGGCGCCGGTGGCACCGTGCTGCCGTCGCTTCCGGTGCCGACCGGTACCACGACGACCTGCATCACGCTGCTCGGGCTGCCGGTCTGCTCTGCACAGCTCAAGCGGTCCGGGTTCGATCCCGACCTGGCCCGGGCACTGATGCCGGGGGCGGTCTCATGATCACCAGAGCGGTCCGGATCCAGCTGATGGTGTTCCTGCTGATCACCGTCGTCGGCGTCGCCTTCGTCGGCGCCCGGTACGCACAGGTCGACCAGCTGGTGGTGAAGAAGAACTACACGGTCAGCGCGAGCTTCGCCGAGTCCGGTGGGATCTTCTCCGGCGCCGAGGTGACGTACCGCGGTCAGCCGGTCGGGCGGGTCGGCGAGCTCAAGCTGCTGCCCGACGGCGTCGACGTGAACCTCGAGATCGACAAGAAGTTCAAGATCCCGAACGACCTGCTCGCGGTGGTCGCGAACCGGTCCGCGATCGGCGAGCAGTACGTCGACCTGCAGCCGCGCCGCGACGGTTCGCCGTACCTGCAGGACAACTCCAAGATCGCCCGCCAGGACACCGCCGTACCGATCGACACCACCGAGCTGCTGCTGAACCTCGACCAGCTGGTCAACTCGGTCGACAAGGAGAGCCTGCGGACGACGGTGCACGAGCTCGGGGCGGCGCTGAAGGGCAAGGGCACCGACCTGCAGAAGATCATCGACAGCTCCGGCAAGCTGATCGACAACGCGGACGCGAACGTGCTGCAGACGATCAAGCTGATCAACGACGGCGACACCGTGCTGGCCACCCAGGTCGCCAGCGGTGACGCGATCAAGACCTGGGCGAAGAACCTCGCGCTGCTGTCCGACACCCTGGTGGCCTCGGACAAGAACCTGCGTACGGTGGTCGACCAGGGCTCGTTCGCGTCCACCCAGCTGACCGGCCTGATCCGGGACAACAGCGCGGACGTCGCGGTGCTGCTCGGTAACCTGCTGACGGTGAGCGAACTGACCGCGGTCCGGCTGGATGCCGTCGAACAGCTGATGGTGGTGTACCCGGCGGCGGCGATGGGCGGGTACGTCGTACCCGCGAAAGACCCGGGCACCGGGCACTACGACGCGCACTTCGGGCTGGTCGTCGGCCTCAGCCCGCCGGCCTGCCGGCCCGGGTACGGCGGCACCGACAAGCGGGTGCCGCAGGACGTGACGGCCACCCCGGCGAACACCAAGGCGGGCTGTACGGCGAGCCCGTCGAGCGGGATCAACGTCCGCGGTTCACAGAACAAGCCGGCCCCCTCGTCGCGGTACCTGAACCGCATCGGGTACGGCGTCGGCTACGACCCGGCGACGGGCCAGGCGGGCGGCTCCGGCGGGATGCCGTCGATGGTGCTCGGCTCGACCGGCGGACAGCAGGAGTTGCTCGGCAGCGACTCCTGGAAGGCTCTCATTCTCGGACCGGTGACCGGCCAGTGATCGCACGGAACGGCCGGCTGCTGCTGGCCTGGGCGCTCAGCGTGTTGCTCGTGGTGGCACTCGCCGGGCTGACGTTGTCGGTGGTCGCGCTGCGCAAACAGCGGGCGGAGGACGCCGAGCGCGACGGCGCGATGAAGGCGGCGCGGCAGCTCGCGCTGGACTTCACGACGTACGACTACCAGACCTCGGACGCGGACTTCCAGCGCGTGATCGACGAGTCGACCGGGCAGTTCAAGCAGGAGTTCCAGACCGGGATCGACGCGGTCCGGACCGAGGTGGTGCAGAACAAGGCGACCTCCAAGGGGGACGTCAAGGAGGCGGGCGTGGTGTCGAACGACAAGGACTCCGCCCAGGTCCTGGTGATCGTGAACGCGGTGGTGACCAACACGGCCTCGGCCACCGGGACCGAACGCCGGTACCGGATCAAGCTGGACATGGTCCGCGAGAAGAACCGCTGGCTGACCGCCGACCTCCAGGTGGTGGGCTGATGCCGGGCTCACGGAACCGCCCCCGAATCGCAGGCCAGCGTCGTACGGCGAAACCTGACGAACCGAACGTCATCGACCCAGGACTCGAGTCAGAGGTCGCCCCAGAGCTCGAGCCAGAGGTCGAGCCGGAGGTCGAAGAGCAGCGTCCCGAGGATGTGACCCCGGCCACAGAGGAGCCGGAGAACGAGGCAGCAACCGCGTCGCCCACTCCGGAATCGTCTACGGAGAGTGACCAGAATCGCGGGCTCGGGAACACGCTGACGGCCGCGCTCGGCGTGGTCGTCGTACTGACCCTGGCCGTCGCCGCGGTGCTCGGGGTGAAGGCCTGGCACGGCAAGGAGGCCGAGGACGCCCGCGACCAGGCGGCCGCGGCCGGCCGGAAGGCGGCCGAGACCGCGCTCAGCTACGACTACCGTGACCTGGACAAAAGCTTCGCCGCGGCGCGGGCGACGATGACCCCCGACTTCGCCGCGAAGTTCGACGAGACCGCCAAGGTGGCCGGCGAGCTGGCCACCAAGACCAAGGCCACGGTGAAGGCCGACGTCCGCGAGGTGGCGGTCCGCGACGGCAACGCCGACCGGGTCACGCTGATCATCTTCGTCAACCAGACGACCACCAGCACGATCACTAAGGGTAGTCCCCGGGTGGACCTGAACCGGACCCGATTCACAATGGTCCGAAACGGCCGTCAATGGCTGGTCCAGGAGATCGCCGGACTGTAACCTCTAGGTGACTCCGCACCAGAGGGGCGCCGGAGGTCTCGTGGGTGATCTACCTGCTGGAGATCCCGGGTCGGTCCTTGACGGAGAGGGTGGTCCGACGGCAAACTGTTGGACCCCATTGGACAGGCTTGCCTGGATCATGTAGCCTATTGCTTTGCGCTGCCTTTCTCTCGCCTCTGCTCGGGTCTCCGACTTGACTGGGGCGGCTTGGCGTGCGCTCCCAGCACCGATGTGATTTTGCGAGCCCGTGGAAGGACGCCCCTTGGTCGCCTCGCGCAACCCCCAGTCCGACAGCATTTCCAACGTCACCGGCCCCCGCCGCATCTCCTTCGCAAAGATCTCCGAGCCGCTCCAGGTTCCGGATCTGCTTGCGCTTCAGGTGGACAGTTTCGACTGGCTGGTCGGCAACGAAACGTGGCAGGCCCGAGTGGCCGCCGCCGAGGCCGAGGGACGGTCGGACCTGTCCGGCCCCAGCGGCCTGGAAGAGATTTTCGAGGAGATCTCCCCGATCGAGGACTTCAGCGGCACCATGTCGCTGTCGTTCCGCGACCACCGCTTCGAGCCGCCGAAGAACACGGTCGACGAGTGCAAGGAACGGGACGTCACGTACTCCGCTCCGCTGTTCGTCACGGCCGAGTTCATGAACAACGAGACCGGCGAGATCAAGAGCCAGACCGTGTTCATGGGCGACTTCCCGCTGATGACCCGCAAGGGCACGTTCGTGATCAACGGCACCGAGCGTGTCGTGGTCTCGCAGCTCGTCCGGTCCCCCGGTGTGTACTTCGAGCGCACCCCGGACAAGACCTCGGACAAGGACATCTTCACCGCCAAGATCATCCCGTCGCGCGGCGCGTGGCTGGAGTTCGAGGTGGACAAGCGCGACATGGTCGGCGTCCGCCTCGACCGCAAGCGCAAGCAGAACGTCACCGTGCTGCTGAAGGCGCTCGGCTGGACCGACGCGCAGATCCTCGAGGAGTTCGGCGACTACGAGTCGATCCGCCTCACCCTGGAGAAGGACCACACCTCCGGGCAGGACGACGCGCTGCTGGACATCTACCGCAAGCTGCGTCCGGGTGAGCCGCCGACCCGCGAGGCCGCGCAGGCGCTGCTGGAGAACTACTACTTCAACGGCAAGCGCTACGACCTGGCCAAGGTCGGCCGCTACAAGATCAACAAGAAGCTCGGCCGGGACGAGGCGCACGACCAGGCGGTGCTGACTGTCGACGACATCGTCGCCACGATCAAGTACCTGGTCGCGCTGCACGAGGGCAAGACCGAGCTGCCGGCACCGCGCGGCGAGATCGTCGTCGAAGAGGACGACATCGACCACTTCGGCAACCGCCGGCTGCGTACCGTCGGTGAGCTGATCCAGAACCAGCTGCGCACCGGCCTGGCCCGGATGGAGCGCGTGGTCCGGGAGCGGATGACGACCCAGGACGTCGAGGCGATCACGCCGCAGACCCTGATCAACATCCGTCCGGTGGTGGCGGCGCTGAAGGAGTTCTTCGGGACCTCCCAGCTGTCGCAGTTCATGGACCAGACCAACCCGGTCGCGGGCCTGACCCACAAGCGCCGGCTGAACGCGCTCGGCCCGGGTGGGCTGAGCCGTGAGCGGGCCGGCTTCGAGGTCCGCGACGTGCACCCGTCCCACTACGGCCGGATGTGCCCGATCGAGACCCCGGAAGGCCCGAACATCGGCCTGATCGGTTCGCTCGCGTCGTACGGCCGGGTGAACGCGTTCGGCTTCGTCGAGACGCCGTACCGCAAGGTCGTCGAGGGCCAGGTCACCGACCAGGTCGACTACCTGACCGCGGACGAGGAGGACCGGTTCGTCATCGCGCAGGCGAACGCGGCGCTGAACGACGACAACCGGTTCGCCGAGGAGCGCGTGCTGGTCCGTCGCCGGCACGGTGAGGTCGAGCTGGTGCCGGTCGACGACGTGGACTACATGGACGTCTCGCCGCGCCAGATGGTGTCGGTGGCGACCGCGCTGATCCCGTTCCTCGAGCACGACGACGCCAACCGCGCGCTGATGGGTTCGAACATGCAGCGCCAGGCGGTGCCGCTGATCACCTCGGACGCCCCGCTGGTCGGTACCGGCATGGAGTTCCGCGGTGCGGTCGACGCCGGCGACGTGGTGGTGTCGGACAAGGCGGGTGTGGTCAAGGAGGTCTCGGCCGACCTGATCGAGATCGCCGCTGACGACGGCACGTACCAGACCTACCGGATGGCGAAGTTCCGCCGCTCGAACCAGGGCACCTGCATCAACCAGCGCCCGCTGGTCGACGCCGGGCAGCGGGTCGAGATCGGTACACCGCTGGCCGACGGTCCGTGCACCGACGAGGGCGAGATGGCCCTCGGCCGGAACATGCTGGTCGCGTTCATGACGTGGGAGGGCTACAACTACGAGGACGCGATCATCCTCAGCCAGCGCGTCGTGCAGCAGGACCTGCTGACCTCGATCCACATCGAGGAGCACGAGGTCGACGCCCGCGACACCAAGCTGGGTCCGGAGGAGATCACCCGGGACATCCCGAACGTCTCCGACGAGATGCTGTCCGACCTGGACGAGCGCGGCATCATCCGGATCGGCGCCGAGGTCACCACCGGTGACATCCTGGTCGGCAAGGTCACCCCGAAGGGCGAGACCGAGCTGACGCCGGAGGAGCGGCTGCTGCGCGCGATCTTCGGTGAGAAGGCGCGCGAGGTCCGCGACACGTCGCTGAAGGTGCCGCACGGCGAGGAGGGCACCGTCATCGGTGTCCGCGTCTTCGACCGCGACAACGGCGACGAGCTGCCGCCGGGCGTCAACCAGCTGGTCCGCGTCTACGTGGCCCAGAAGCGGAAGATCTCGGTCGGCGACAAGCTGGCCGGCCGGCACGGCAACAAGGGCGTCATCTCCAAGATCCTTCCGGTCGAGGACATGCCGTTCCTCGAGGACGGCACCCACGTCGACGTGATCCTGAACCCGCTGGGCGTGCCCGGCCGGATGAACGTCGGCCAGGTGCTGGAGACCCACCTCGGGTGGATCGCCTCCCGCGGCTGGGAGGTCGACCCGGAGAACGAGGAGGAGTGGGCGCAGCGGCTGATCAAGCTCGGTGCCGGTTCGGCCGAGCCGATGACGAACGTCGCCACCCCGGTCTTCGACGGCGCCACCGAGGAAGAGGTCACCGGCCTGCTGTCCTCGACGCTGCCGAACCGGGACGGTGTCCGGATGGTCAACGGCCAGGGCAAGGCCCGGCTGTTCGACGGCCGTTCGGGTGAGCCGTTCCCGGACCCGATCGGTGTCGGCTACATGTACATGCTGAAACTGCACCACCTGGTCGACGACAAGATCCACGCGCGCTCGACCGGTCCGTACTCGATGATCACCCAGCAGCCGCTGGGCGGTAAGGCCCAGTTCGGTGGCCAGCGCTTCGGCGAGATGGAGGTGTGGGCCCTGGAGGCCTACGGTGCCGCCTTCGCGCTGCAGGAACTGCTCACGATCAAGTCCGACGACGTCGTCGGGCGGGTCAAGGTGTACGAGGCGATCGTCAAGGGCGAGAACATCCCGGAGCCGGGTATCCCGGAGTCGTTCAAGGTTCTGGTCAAGGAAATGCAGTCCCTCTGCCTCAACGTCGAGGTGCTCTCGTCCGACGGAAGCCGGGTCGAGATGCGCGACAGCGAGGAGGACGTCTTCCGGGCGGCGGAGGAACTGGGCATCGACCTGTCCCGGCGCGAGCCGAACAGTGTCGAGGAGGTCTGAGCGGGTTGCCGCTTGACATCAACAACCAACCCACTCAGACCACTTTTAGCAACGGGAGATAACACATCGTGCTCGACGTGAACTTCTTCGACGAGCTTCGGATCGGCCTGGCCACCGCGGACGAGATCCGCCAGTGGTCTCACGGCGAGGTCAAGAAGCCGGAGACGATCAACTACCGGACCCTCAAGCCCGAGCGTGACGGTCTGTTCTGCGAGAAGATCTTCGGTCCCACCCGGGACTGGGAGTGCTACTGCGGCAAGTACAAGCGCGTTCGCTTCAAGGGCATCATCTGCGAGCGGTGTGGCGTCGAGGTCACCCGCTCCAAGGTGCGCCGCGAGCGGATGGGCCACATCGAGCTGGCCGCGCCGGTCACCCACATCTGGTACTTCAAGGGTGTCCCGTCGCGGCTCGGCTACCTGCTCGACCTCGCCCCGAAGGACCTGGAGAAGGTCATCTACTTCGCGGCGTACATGATCACCGACGTCGACGACGAGGCGCGGCACCGCGACCTGTCCTCGCTCGAGGGTCGCGTCGACGTCGAGCGCAAGCAGCTCGAGAACCGTCGTGACAACGACATCGAGACGCGGATGAAGAAGCTCGAGGAGGACCTGGCGCAGCTCGAGGCCGAGGGCGCCAAGGCCGACGTCCGCCGCAAGGTCAAGGAAGGCGCCGAGCGTGAGGTCAAGCAGCTGCGCGACCGCGCGCAGCGCGAGATCGACCGCCTCGACGAGGTCTGGACCCGGTTCAAGAACCTGAAGGTCCAGGACCTGGAGGGCGACGAGATCCTCTACCGCGCCATGAAGGAGCGGTTCGGCAAGTACTTCGAGGGCGCCATGGGTGCCGCCGCGATCCAGCGCCGGCTGGAGACCTTCGACCTGAAGGCCGAGGCGGACAACCTGCGCGAGACGATCAAGACCGGCAAGGGCCAGCGCAAGACGCGTGCCCTGAAGCGGCTCAAGGTCGTCACCGCGTTCCTGGCCACCAACAACAGCCCGATGGGCATGGTCCTGGACTGCGTCCCGGTCATCCCGCCGGACCTGCGTCCGATGGTCCAGCTCGACGGTGGCCGGTTCGCCACCTCGGACCTGAACGACCTGTACCGCCGGGTGATCAACCGGAACAACCGGCTC
The DNA here is from genome assembly GCF_055580825.1 of Kribbella sp. NPDC031520. Classification (NCBI taxonomy): domain Bacteria; kingdom Bacillati; phylum Actinomycetota; class Actinomycetes; order Propionibacteriales; family Kribbellaceae; genus Kribbella; species Kribbella sp. NPDC031520. The sequence goes on along the minus strand of NZ_JBVIKS010000001.1, from coordinate 1,095,879 downwards.
AAGCGGCTGCTCGACCTGGGCGCGCCGGAGATCATCGTCAACAACGAGAAGCGGATGCTGCAGGAGGCCGTCGACGCGCTGTTCGACAACGGCCGCCGTGGCCGTCCGGTCACCGGTCCGGGCAACCGGCCGCTGAAGTCGCTGTCCGACATGCTCAAGGGCAAGCAGGGCCGGTTCCGCCAGAACCTGCTCGGCAAGCGCGTCGACTACTCCGGCCGTTCGGTCATCGTGGTCGGCCCGCAGCTCAAGCTGCACCAGTGCGGTCTGCCGAAGGCGATGGCGCTGGAGCTGTTCAAGCCGTTCGTGATGAAGCGGCTGGTGGACCTCAACCACGCGCAGAACATCAAGTCCGCCAAGCGGATGGTCGAGCGCCAGCGCGCCCAGGTCTGGGACGTGCTGGAAGAGGTCATCACCGAGCACCCGGTCCTGCTGAACCGTGCACCAACCCTGCACCGGCTCGGCATCCAGGCGTTCGAGCCGCAGCTGATCGAGGGCAAGGCGATCCAGATCCACCCGCTCGTCTGCTCCGCGTTCAACGCGGACTTCGACGGTGACCAGATGGCGGTGCACCTGCCGCTGTCGGCCGAGGCGCAGGCCGAGGCCCGGATCCTGATGCTGTCGACGAACAACATCCTGAAGCCGGCCGACGGTCGTCCCGTCACCATGCCGACCCAGGACATGATCATCGGCATCTACTTCCTGACCATGCTGAAGGACGGCGTGAAGGGTGAGGGCCGGGCGTTCGGTTCGGTCGCCGAGGCGATCATGGCGTTCGACCACGGTGAGCTGTCGCTGCAGGCGAAGATCACGCTCCGGCTGAGCGGTTCGGCCGCTCCGGCGGACGCGACCGAGCTGGCCGGCGGTGGCTTCGGGCTGGAGACGACGCTGGGCCGTGCGCTGTTCAACGAGGCGCTGCCGGCGGACTACCCGTTCGTCGACACCGAGGTGGGCAAGAAGCAGCTCGGTGGGATCGTCAACGACCTGGCCGAGCGGTACACCAAGGTCGAGGTGGCGCACGCGCTGGACGCGCTGAAGGACCTGGGCTACTACTGGTCCACCCGGTCCGGTGTCACGGTGTCGATCGACGACTTCAGCACGCCGCCGAGCAAGCCCGAGATCATGGCCCGGTACGAGGCCCAGGCCGAGAAGGTCCAGAAGCAGTTCGAGCGGGGTCTGATCACCTCGTCCGAGCGGCGCCAGGAACTGATCGAGATCTGGACCGGCGCCAACGCCGAGGTCGGTAAGGCGATGGAGGAGAACTTCGCCAAGGACAACCCGATCTGGATGATGGTGCACTCCGGTGCCCGAGGCAACATGATGCAGATCCGGCAGATCTCCGGTATGCGTGGTCTGGTGGCCAACCCGAAGGGCGAGATCATCGCCCGGCCGATCAAGTCCAACTTCCGTGAGGGCCTGTCGGTGGTCGAGTACTTCATCGCCACCCACGGTGCCCGGAAGGGTCTGGCCGACACCGCGCTGCGGACCGCCGACTCGGGTTACCTGACCCGTCGTCTGGTGGACGTGTCGCAGGACGTGATCATCCGCGAGGAGGACTGCGGGACCGAGCGGGGCCTGCCGAAGAAGATCGGCGAGAAGGGCCCGGACGGCAAGGTCGTACACGCCGAGAACGTGGAGACCAGCGCCTACGCGCGGACCCTGGCGACCGACTCCTTCGACCCGGACGGCAACCTCGTCCTGGCCGCCGGCAGCGACCTGGGCGACGTCTCGATCGCCAAGCTGGTCGCGGCCGGTGTGGAGGAGGTCAAGGTCCGGTCGGTGCTCACCTGTGACGCCAAGACCGGTACCTGCGCCAAGTGCTACGGCCGTTCGCTGGCCACCGGTAAGCCGGTCGACATCGGTGAGGCGGTCGGCATCATCGCCGCCCAGTCCATCGGTGAGCCGGGTACCCAGCTGACCATGCGGACCTTCCACACCGGTGGTGTCGCGGGTGATGACATCACCCACGGTCTGCCGCGTGTGGTCGAGCTCTTCGAGGCTCGCCAGCCCAAGGGCAAGGCGCCGATCTCGGAGGCCGCCGGCCGGATCTCGATCGAGGACACCGACAAGAGCCGGAAGCTGGTGCTGACGCCGGACGACGGTTCCGAGGAGGTCGCCTACCCGGTCTCCAAGCGTGGCCGCCTGCTGATCGAGGAAGGTCAGCACGTCGAGGTCGGTCAGCAGCTGACGCAGGGTACGCCGGACCCGCAGGAGGTTCTGCGGATCCTGGGTGTCCGCAAGGCGCAGGAGCACCTGGTGGACGAGGTCCAGGAGGTGTACCGGTCGCAGGGTGTGGCCATCCACGACAAGCACATCGAGATCATCGTCCGGCAGATGCTGCGCCGGGTCACGGTGATCGAGTCGGGCGACGCCCAGCTGCTGCCGGGCGAGCTCGCGGACCGGGTCACCTTCGAGGCGGAGAACCGCCGCGTGGTGGCCGAGGGCGGTACGCCGGCCTCCGGGCGTCCGGTGCTGATGGGTATCACCAAGGCCTCGCTGGCCACCGAGTCGTGGCTGTCGGCCGCCTCCTTCCAGGAGACGACCCGGGTCCTGACCGAGGCCGCGATCCACGGCAAGTCCGACTCGCTGGTCGGTCTGAAGGAGAACGTCATCATCGGAAAGCTGATCCCGGCGGGTACCGGCATGGACCGTTACCGCAACATCCGGGTGGAGCCCACCGAGGAGGCGAAGGCCGCGATGTACTCGATGGTCGGCTACGAGTCGTACGACTACGACTTCGGCCCGTCCAGCGGTCAGTCGGTCCCGCTCGACGACTTCGACCTCGGTTCGTACCAGAACTGAGCCGAATCACCCCGCCGAGGGCGGTACTTCCCAACCCGGGAGGTGCCGCCCTCGCGGCGTTTACCGGCCGGTACGACGGGTGCCGGAAAAGACACTCGGGGTGGCGGCTGAAAGTGTGCCCGGGATAGGCCAAGATTGGTGCATGACGGATCTGCCGGCCTACCTGCGGCCTTTCGTCTTGGGGGTTCTGGAAGGTTCTGGCGTACGCGTCGATCGCCTGGGGGAGATCGACCTGTACCGTCCGCCCGGTACCGCCCGAGGCGGCGCAATTCTCTTCGTGCACGGGGGACCCGGACCGGACGGCCTCGAGGTGATGCCTCGGGACTGGCCGGTCTACAAGGGCTACGCGACCGCTGCCGCCAGGCGAGGCCTGGTGGCCGCAGTCGTCGACCACAGCCTGATCCACGGACTCGACCGCCTGGTCGTGGCCGCGGACGAGGTGGAGGCCGCGGTCGCCGTACTGCGTTCGGATCCACGGGTCGACCCCGATCGGGTCGGGTTGTGGTTCTTCTCGGGCGCCGGCCTGCTGGCCGGGGAGTGGCTGGACAGCCGCCCCGACTGGCTGCGCTTCGTGGCCCTGAGCTACCCGTTGCTCGCCACCCCGCCCGGTGTCGACGATCTGGTAACCGCTGCCGAAGTCATCGGCAAACACAAGGACCTGCCGGTGCTGCTGACAAGAGTCGGACTCGAGCGTGAGGAGCTCGCCGGTCCGGTAGCGGAGTTCGTCTCCGCGGGCGGTGCCGCGCTGGACATCATCGACGTACCGAAAGGGCACCACGGGTTCGACATGCTCGACCACACCGAAGAATCACGCGCCGCCGTGACCAAGGCTCTCGACTGGGCGATCGCCCACCTCGGCGAGCAGCCTGGCGACGACGGCAAGCTCCTCGTCCCACCACCACCTGCCAAGAAGAAGACCACCACTACCCGCCGTCCGGCCAAGACCGCCGTGGCCGCCGCGAAGGCACCTGCCGACCCCGCTACTCGGCAGATACCGACCGCACCTGCTGCTCGGCAGATACCGACCGCACCTGCCGAACCCGCTGCTCTGCGGGCACCGAAGGCCACTCCGGCACCGGTCACTCCCGCACCGGTCGCACCGGCCGTCCAGACCCCGGTCCAGGCGCCGCTCGTGGACCTGGGGGTGACGACCGTGGCCCCCGTCACCGGCGAGACCCCCGCTTCGCGGGTCGTCGGCCGGGAGCACGCGGCGTACGCCGTCCACGACCTGGAGGCGTTCCTGGCCAAGTACTCGCCGACCGCGCGGATCCTGCTCGCGAACGGCACCGAACTGAAGGGCCGCCGGTTCCTCCGCGAGTACTACCGCCCGCGCTTCGACGTCGGGCGCTGCAAGGCGGAGGTCGTCCAGCGGATCACCCTGGGGGAGTGGGTGGTGGAGCACGTGAACAGCTACGACGACGACGGATCCACCCCGCAGCTGGCCATCTACCGGGTCGTCGACGGCCTGATCACCGACGTCGAGTTCCGTTCCTGACCGACTCGTCCATCGCACCCAGTTCGAGCGTGCGGCCGCGGACCCCGCGGCCGCCCTCGGGTGGCATGAGACGGTCATCCAGCTGGTGGACCCCACCCAGGCGGGACCGGCGGCGGAGGAATCCGGGCTTGGCGGTCCCGCTGCCGGCGATCGCGACCGACGACGTGGAAGAGGTGTCCTGCTGCGGATGCCGGCCCGAGGTTCGCGCCTGTGGAAGCGTTTGCCAGGGCCGTGCCGACAGTCGAGGGTGATACCGCCGTCGCCGCCGATCTCCCGACCGGAGGGGTCACTCCGTAGGCCCTGTACACTGAAAGGGCGGAGGGCTCTCGATCGCGGCCGGTTACTCATTTTGACCGTGCTTGAGGCACCCGCTAGTCTTAACGATCGTGCCCGGGGTCTTTCCTGGGCCGTCATGCGTGCCCCTCGGTCAACGGGTCGGGCCGCGTGGCACGGGACTCCTGCCGACAGTCTGGAAGATTACGGCGTCGGTCTGCTCGTGCGCACGCGACACACCCGACCGCGGGGGTCAGGTGAAGCTACAAACCCAGCCGGACGACAGAAAGAGACCCACGCGGTGCCCACCATTAACCAGCTGGTCCGCAAGGGCCGCCAGGACAAGGTGTCCAAGAACAAGACGCCGGCCCTGAAGGGTTCCCCTCAGCGTCGTGGTGTGTGCACGCGCGTCTACACGACCACGCCGAAGAAGCCGAACTCGGCCCTTCGTAAGGTTGCCCGTGTCCGCCTGACCAGTGGTATCGAGGTCACCGCCTACATTCCGGGCGTCGGCCACAACCTGCAGGAGCACTCGATCGTGCTCGTCCGTGGCGGCCGTGTGAAGGACCTCCCGGGTGTCCGGTACAAGATCATCCGCGGTTCGCTCGACACCCAGGGTGTGAAGAACCGTAAGCAGGCTCGCAGCCTCTACGGCGCGAAGAAGGAGAAGAGCTAATGCCGCGCAAGGGCCCCGCCCCGAAGCGCCCGGTCATCATCGACCCGGTCTACAGTTCGCCGCTCGTCACCCAGTTGATCTCCAAGATCCTGGTCGACGGCAAGAAGCAGATCGCGCAGAGCATCGTCTACACCGCGCTCGAGGGCACTCGCACCAAGACCGGCACCGACCCGGTGATCACGCTGAAGCGTGCGCTGGACAACGTGAAGCCGAGCATCGAGGTGAAGAGCCGCCGCGTCGGTGGTGCGACCTACCAGGTGCCGATCGAGGTCAAGCCGGGCCGGTCGACCACCCTGGCGCTGCGCTGGCTGACGACGTACTCGCGGGCCCGTCGCGAGAAGACCATGTCCGAGCGGCTGATGAACGAGATCCTGGACGCGTCCAACGGTCTCGGTGCGTCGGTGAAGCGTCGCGAGGACACGCACAAGATGGCCGAAGCCAACAAGGCTTTCGCCCACTACCGCTGGTGATCCGGGGTCCGATCCGGACCCCAGCGCTCACCCTTTGACAGCAGTACAGAATCGAGAGGTAGACCACCGAGGTGGCCGTACAAATCACCACCGACCTGGCCAAGGTCCGCAACATCGGGATCATGGCCCACATCGACGCCGGCAAGACGACGACGACCGAGCGGATCCTCTTCTACACCGGTATCACTTACAAGATCGGTGAGGTCCACGACGGCGCCGCCACGATGGACTGGATGGAGCAGGAGCAGGAGCGCGGCATCACGATCACGTCCGCCGCGACGACCTGCACCTGGAAAGACCACACCATCAACATCATCGACACCCCCGGACACGTCGACTTCACCGTCGAGGTGGAGCGCTCGCTGCGCGTGCTGGACGGCGCGGTCGCGGTGTTCGACGGTGTGGCCGGTGTCGAGCCGCAGTCCGAGACCGTGTGGCGTCAGGCCGACCGGTACGGCGTACCCCGGATCTGCTTCGTCAACAAGCTGGACCGGACCGGCGCGGAGTTCATGCGCTGTGTCGACATGATCGTCGACCGGCTGGCCGCGGTGCCGCTGGTGCTGCAGCTGCCGATCGGGTCCGAGGCCGACTTCATCGGTGTCGTCGACCTGATCGGGATGCGCGCGCTGACCTGGCGCGGCGAGACCACGATGGGTGAGGACTACACCGTCGAGGAGATCCCGGCGTCGCACACCGAGATCGCTGCCGAGTGGCGCGACAAGCTGATCGAGACGCTGGCCGAGGCCGACGACGAGATCATGGAGCAGTACCTGGAGGGCGAGGAGCCGACCCAGGAGCAGCTCGTGGCGGGTATCCGCCGGGCGACCCTGGCGAGCAAGCTGACCCCGGTGCTGACCGGCACGGCGTTCAAGAACAAGGGCGTCCAGCCGCTGCTCGACGCGATCAACGCCTACCTACCGAGCCCGATCGACGTCCCGGCCATCGAGGGCCACGACGTCAAGGACCCGGAGCAGGTCGTGCTGCGCAAGCCGGCCGACGCCGAGCCGTTCTCGGCGCTGGCGTTCAAGATCGCGGCCGACCCGCACCTGGGCAAGCTGACCTTCATCCGGGTGTACTCCGGCAAGCTGGAGACCGGCACGCAGGTGCTGAACCCGACGAAGGGCCGCAAGGAGCGGATCGGCAAGATCTACCGGATGCACGCGAACAAGCGTGAGGAGATCGCGTCGATCGGCGCCGGCCACATCGTCGCCGTGATGGGCCTGAAGGACACCACCACCGGTGAGACCCTGTGCGACCCGGCCAAGCCGGTCGTGCTGGAGTCGATGCAGTTCCCGGCCCCGGTGATCTCGGTCGCCATCGAGCCGAAGTCGAAGGCCGACCAGGAGAAGCTGGGCGTCGCGATCCAGCGGCTCGCCGAGGAGGACCCGACCTTCCAGGTCCGGACCGACGAGGACACCGGCCAGACGATCATCGCCGGTATGGGCGAGCTGCACCTCGAGGTGCTGGTCGACCGGATGAAGCGCGAATTCCGGGTCGAGGCCAACGTCGGCAAGCCGCAGGTCGCCTACCGCGAGACGATCAAGAAGAAGGTCGAGAAGATCGACTACACGCACAAGAAGCAGACCGGTGGTTCGGGTCAGTTCGCACGCGTGATCATCGACATCGAGCCGACTTCGGTCGAGGCCGGTGGCGAGGGTGGCTACGAGTTCGTCAACGCCGTCACCGGTGGCCGCATCCCCCGGGAGTACATCCCGTCGGTGGACGAGGGCGCCCAGGAGGCGATGGAGTTCGGCGTACTGGCCGGCTACCCGATGGTGGACGTCAAGGTGACGCTGCAGGACGGCGCCTACCACGACGTCGACTCGTCCGAGCTCGCCTTCAAGATCGCCGGTTCGATGGCCTTCAAGGACGCCGCCCGGCGGGCGGATCCGGTCATCCTGGAGCCGATGTTCGCAGTCGAGGTCACCACCCCCGAGGACTACATGGGTGAAGTGATCGGCGACCTCAACTCCCGCCGTGGCCAGATCCAGTCGATGGACGAAGGCCCCGGAGGCAGCCGGGTCGTCAAGGCCCTGGTGCCGCTGTCGGAGATGTTCGGGTATGTCGGTGACCTGCGGTCGAAGACCCAGGGCCGCGCGTCGTACTCGATGCAGTTCGATTCCTACGCCGAGGTTCCGAAGAACGTGGCGGAAGAGATCATCAAGAAGGCCCGGGGCGAGTAACAACTCGTTCCTGGCCACCACACCCAAAGCGCGTCGGCGTACGGCGTAGTCAACATTTATCTAGGAGGGCCCCAGTGGCGAAGGCGAAGTTCGAGCGGACTAAGCCGCACGTCAACATCGGCACCATCGGTCACATCGACCACGGTAAGACCACTCTTACCGCGGCGATCACCAAGGTGCTGCACGACAAGTACCCGACGCTCAACGAGGCATCGGCCTTCGATCAGATCGACAAGGCGCCGGAAGAGCGTCAGCGCGGTATCACCATCTCCATCGCGCACGTCGAGTACCAGACCGAGGCCCGGCACTACGCCCACGTCGACTGCCCGGGTCACGCGGACTACATCAAGAACATGATCACCGGTGCGGCCCAGATGGACGGCGCGATCCTGGTCGTTGCCGCCACCGACGGCCCGATGCCGCAGACGCGTGAGCACGTGCTGCTCGCCCGCCAGGTCGGCGTGCCGGCCATGGTGGTCGCGCTGAACAAGTGCGACATGGTCGACGACGAGGAGATCCTGGAGCTCGTCGAGCTCGAGGTCCGCGAGCTGCTCTCGGAGCAGGAGTTCGACGGCGACAACGCGCCGATCGTCCGGGTCGCCGCTCACCCGGCGCTGCAGGGCGACGCCAAGTGGGGCGAGACGATTCTCGAGCTCATGAACGCGGTCGACGAGTACATCCCGCAGCCGGAGCGCGAGATCGACAAGCCGTTCCTGATGCCGGTGGAGGACGTCTTCACCATCACCGGTCGCGGTACGGTCGTCACCGGCCGGATCGAGCGCGGTGTCATCAAGGTCAACGAGACCGTCGACATCGTCGGCATCCACGAGACCAAGCTGACCAGCACGGTCACCGGCATCGAGATGTTCCGCAAGCTCCTCGACGAGGGCCAGGCCGGTGAGAACGTCGGTCTGCTGCTTCGTGGCACCAAGCGCGAAGAGGTCGAGCGCGGCATGGTCGTCATCAAGCCGGGCACCACGACGCCGCACACGAACTTCGAGGCGTCGGTCTACATCCTTTCCAAGGAGGAGGGCGGCCGTCACACGCCGTTCTTCCAGAACTACCGCCCGCAGTTCTACTTCCGTACCACCGACGTCACCGGTGTCGTCACGCTGCCCGAGGGCACCGAGATGGTCATGCCGGGCGACAACACCGACATGACGGTCGAGCTGATCCAGCCGATCGCCATGGAGGACGGTCTGAAGTTCGCGATCCGGGAGGGTGGCCGCACCGTCGGCGCCGGCCGGGTCACCAAGATCATCAAGTGATCTCATGAGGTCCGCGCGGGCTCTCCCGCGCGGACCTCTGCTTTACGCCCGATCCGGCGCTCAGGTGGTACCGGATCGGGCCGTGAGGCCCCCGATTGGCGTTCCGGCGCCGATCTCTGGCACAATATTCAGGTTGCTCAGGCTAGGCCGCCGGGGTGCGCCCCAGATCTTCTTGATCTGGCTGGTGCGCCGGACCGGAGACCATGCCGAGGTTCCGGTCCGAGACCGGGGCCCCGATCTCCACCCCAGGTGAAAAACGGTGAGTCACGCGCGTGCCGCGTACGCGACACACCCGACCGCGGGGGTCGGAGCAACAGCCCGAAAGACGATAGAGAAGGACGAAGCGAAGCGATGGCGGGACAGAAGATCCGCATCCGGCTGAAGGCCTACGACCACGAGGTCATCGACAGCTCGGCACGCAAGATTGTCGACACGGTGACGCGTACTGGTGCGAAGGTTGCTGGCCCGGTGCCGTTGCCGACGGAAAAGAACGTGTTCTGCGTCATCCGCTCGCCGCACAAGTACAAGGACAGCCGCGAGCACTTCGAGATGCGCACCCACAAGCGGCTCATCGACATCATCGACCCCACGCCGAAGACCGTCGACTCGCTGATGCGTCTCGACCTGCCGGCCGGTGTCGACATCGAGATCAAGCTCTGAGGACGCGGAAAGACCAATGAGCAACGTGAAGAACACGCGCGGTCTGCTGGGCACCAAGCTCGGCATGACCCAGACCTGGGACGAGAACAACCGAGTCGTCCCCGTCACCGTGATCCAGGCCGGCCCCTGCGTCGTCACCGGCGTCCGTACCTCGGACCGCGACGGCTACGACGGCGTCCAGATCGCCTTCGGCGACATCGACCCCCGCAAGGTGACCAAGCCCATGCGCGGCCACTTCGACAAGGCCGGCGTGACGCCGCGGCGCCACCTGCTGGAGCTGCGCACCGCCGACGCCAGCGAGTACACCCTGGGCCAGGAGATCAAGGCCGAGGCCTTCGCGGCCGGTGAGCGGGTCGACGTCTCCGCGACCAGCAAGGGCAAGGGCTTCGCCGGTGTGATGAAGCGGCACGGCTTCCACGGTCTGCGCGCCACCCACGGTGTGCACAAGAAGCACCGCTCGCCGGGTTCCATCGGCGGCTGCGCCACCCCGGGCCGGGTCTTCAAGGGCCTGCGGATGGCGGGCCGGATGGGCCACGAGCAGGTCACCACCCAGAACATCAGCGTGCACGCGATCGACACCGAGCGCGGCCTGATCCTGCTCAAGGGCGCCGTACCCGGCCCCAAGGGCGGCCTGGTGCTGATCCGCAACGCCGCGAAGGGAGCTGCCAAGTGAGCACCGTCGACGTCGTCGTCGTCAAGGGCGACAAGGTCAGCAAGAAGGGTTCCGCCGAGCTTCCGGCCGAGCTGTTCGACGTCCAGGTGAACGTGCCGCTGATCCACCAGGTCGTGGTGGCCCAGCTGGCCGCGGCCCGTCAGGGTACGCACAAGGCGAAGTCCCGGGGCGAGGTGTCCGGCGGTGGCGCCAAGCCGTACCGCCAGAAGGGCACCGGTCGCGCCCGCCAGGGCTCGACCCGCGCGCCGCAGTTCACCGGTGGTGGCGTCGTCCACGGCCCGGTGCCGCGCGACTACAGCCAGCGGACCCCGAAGAAGATGATCGCCGCCGCGCTCCGCGGCTCGCTGTCGGACCGGGCCCGTGACGGCCGCGTGTTCGTCGTCGAGAGCTTCGTGGACGGCGACAAGCCCTCCACCAAGTCGGCGCTCAAGGTGCTCGCCGAGGTCACCGACCCGGGCAAGGCGCTGGTCGTGGTCGACCGCGCCGACGAGCTCACCTGGCTGAGCCTGCGCAACGTGCAGCACGTGCACCTGATCGCGGCCGACCAGCTGAACGCGTACGACGTGCTGTGCAGCGACGCGGTCGTGTTCACCAAGAGCGCGCTCGACTCGTTCGTCGCCGGCGCGCCCAAGGGCAAGTCCGTCAAGGCCGTCGCCACGTCGACCGAGGCCGAGGAGGTAGAAGCATGAGCCACGGAATCAACAAGGACCCGCGGGACGTGCTGCTCCGGCCGGTCGTCAGCGAGAAGAGCTACGGCCTGCTCGACGAGCAGAAGTACACGTTCGAGGTCGCCCCGGACGCCAACAAGACCGAGATCAAGCTCGCGGTCGAGAAGGTGTTCAAGGTCAAGGTGACCGACGTCAACACGCTGAACCGCAAGGGCAAGCGCCGCCGCACGCGTGCGGGCTGGGGCAAGCGCCCCGACACCAAGCGGGCGATCGTGACCCTCAAGGGTGACGACCGCATCGATATCTTCGGAGGCCAGTCGTAATGGGAATCCGCAAGTACAAGCCGACGACCCCGGGCCGCCGTGGCTCGAGTGTGGCCGACTTCGTCGAGCTCACCCGTTCGACCCCCGAGAAGTCACTGCTGCGTCCGCTCCCGAAGAAGGGCGGCCGGAACAGCTCCGGCAAGATCACCACCCGGCACCACGGTGGCGGTCACAAGCGGGCGTACCGGCTGATCGACTTCAAGCGCTACGACAAGGACGGCGTGCCGGCCAAGGTCGCGCACATCGAGTACGACCCGAACCGGACCGCGCGGATCGCGCTGCTGCACTACGTGGACGGCGAGAAGCGCTACATCCTCGCCCCGTCCAACCTGCAGCAGGGCACGGTCGTCGAGAACGGCCCGGCCGCCGACATCAAGATCGGCAACAACCTGCCGCTGCGCAACATCCCGGTCGGTTCCACCATCCACGCGGTCGAGCTGCGGCCGGGCGGTGGCGCCAAGATGGGCCGCTCCGCCGGTGCCAGCATCCAGCTGGTCGCGAAGGAAGGCCGGATGGCCACCCTGCGGATGCCGTCCGGCGAGGTCCGGATGGTCGACGTGCGCTGCCGCGCCACCCTCGGTGAGGTCGGCAACGGCGAGCAGTCGAACATCAACTGGGGCAAGGCGGGCCGGATGCGCTGGAAGGGCAAGCGCCCGACCGTCCGCGGTGTCGCGATGAACCCGGTCGACCACCCGCACGGTGGTGGTGAGGGTAAGACCTCGGGTGGTCGCCACCCGGTGTCCCCGTGGGGCCAGCCGGAAGGCCGGACCCGCACCCGCAAGGAAAGCGACCGAATGATCGTCCGGCGCCGCAAGGCCGGCAAGAAGCGCTGATAGGGAGCCGGCCACATGCCACGCAGCCTCAAGAAGGGCCCGTTCGTCGACCACCACCTGGCCAAGAAGGTGGAGGTGCAGAACGAGAAGGGCACCAAGAACGTCATCAAGACCTGGTCCCGCCGATCGATGATCGTGCCGGACATGATCGGCCACACGATTGCGGTGCACGACGGCCGCAAGCACGTGCCGGTGTTCGTGACGGACTCGATGGTCGGGCACAAGCTCGGCGAGTTCGCCCCGACCCGGACGTTCAAGGGTCACGAGAAGGACGACCGGAAGTCACGGCGTCGCTGATCCCGCCAGGGACCAGTGACGAAGCGAAAGCAATCTACGGAGAGATTCGAACATCATGAGCGTTCAAGAGCGTAGGGCGATCAGCGCCCGTCGCGAGAGCCTGCTGGGCGAGCAGCCCGGGGCCTTCGCGGTCGCGCGCTTCGTCCGCGTGACGCCGATGAAGGCGCGCCGCGTGGTCGACCTGGTGCGCGGTCTGGGCGTCGACGACGCACTCGCCACTCTGAAGTTCGCCCCGCAGGCCGCTGCCGCGACCGTGTACAAGGTCGTCGACAGCGCCGCGGCGAACGCCGAGGGCACCGAACACCTGAACCGGGCCGACCTGATCGTGGTCAAGGCCTACGTGGACGAGGGTCCGACGCTGAAGCGTCACCGCCCGCGTGCACAGGGCCGGGCCACCCGGATCGACAAGCGGACCAGCCACATCACCGTGGTCGTCGGCCCGCGTGAGACCGACGAGCCCGCCGAGAAGGCGCCGGCCAAGAAGGCGGCCGCCAAGAAGACCGCTGACGCGGCGGACAAGGCCACCAAGGCCCCGGCGAAGAAGGCCGCCAAGAAGGCAGCCGCGCCTGCCGAGGACGCGGCCGACAAGCCGGCCAAGAAGGCGACCGCGAAGAAGGCCGCCAAGAAGGCCACCGCTGAGAAGAAGGAGTCCTGACGTGGGACAGAAGGTTAACCCGCACGGGTTCCGTCTCGGCATCAGCACCGACCACAAGAGCCGTTGGTACGCCGACAAGCTGTACAAGGACTACGTGGGCGAGGACGTCAAGATCCGCCGCCTGCTGAGCAAGGGCATGGAGCGCGCCGGCATCTCCCGCGTGGAGATCGAGCGCACCCGTGACCGGGTCCGGGTCGACATCCACACCGCTCGTCCGGGCATCGTCATCGGTCGCCGTGGCGCCGAGGCGGACCGGATCCGGGGCAGCCTGGAGGAGCTCACCGGCAAGCAGGTGCAGCTGAACATCCTCGAGGTGAAGAACGCCGAGGTCGACGCCCAGCTGGTCGCACAGGGTGTGGCCGAGCAGCTGTCCGGCCGCGTGGCGTTCCGCCGCGCGATGCGCAAGGCGATGCAGACCACCATGCGTGGCGGCGCCCTGGGCATCCGGATCCAGTGCTCCGGCCGGCTCGGTGGCGCGGAAATGTCGCGGTCGGAGTTCTACCGCGAGGGCCGCGTCCCGCTGCACACGCTGCGGGCCGACATCGACTACGGCTTCTACGAGGCCCGGACCACCTTCGGCCGGATCGGCGTGAAGGTCTGGATCTACAAGGGCGACGTGGCCGGCACCCGCGCGGAGCGCGAGGCGCAGGCCGCTGCCCGCGCCGCGACGCAGCAGCGTGGCCGTCCGGCCCGCCGTGACGGTGGCGACCGCGGTGACCGTGGCGGTCGTGGTGGTGACCGGGGTGGCCGTGGTGGCGACCGTGGTGGCCGTGGCGACAACCGTCGGGACGCGCGCAACGACAACGCAGCCCCGGCTGCCGAGGCAACCGCGCCGGCTGCTGACAAGGCGACCGAGACGACCGGAACGGAGAGCTGACCGATGCTCATCCCCCGCAAGGTCAAGCACCGCAAGCAGCACCACCCGACGCGCTCCGGCGCGGCCAAGGGTGGTACCTCGCTCGCCTTCGGTGAGTTCGGCATCCAGGCCCTGGAGAGCCACTACGTCACCAACCGGCAGATCGAGGCCGCTCGTATCGCGATGACCCGGCACATCAAGCGTGGCGGCAAGGTGTGGATCAACATCTACCCGGACCGCCCGCTGACCAAGAAGCCGGCCGAGACCCGGATGGGTTCCGGTAAGGGTTCGCCGGAATGGTGGATCGCCAACGTGAAGGCCGGTCGAGTGATGTTCGAGCTCTCCGGCGTTCCGGAGGAGATCGCTCGCGAGGCGATGCGCCGCGCGATCCACAAGTTGCCGATGAAGTGCCGCTTCATCACCCGAGAGGCAGGTGAGAACTGATGGCTACCCTGACCGCCGCCGAGCTGCGGAACCTGGGCCGGGACGAGCTGATGACCAAGCTCGGTGAAGCCAAGGAGGAGCTGTTCAACCTCCGGTTCCAGGCTGCCACGGGCCAGCTGGAGTCCCACGGCCGGCTGCGCGCCGTCCGCAAGGACATCGCCCGCATCTACACCGTCCTGTCGGAGCGCGCGCTCGGTATCACCGAAGACGTCGACGCTTCGATCGAGGCGGCCGAGGCCGCGGACGCTGCGGACGACAGTGAGAAGGCGAACGCATGACCGAGAACGTGAAGGACGAGACCGTGAGCACGACCCCCGCCGAGGCGCGAGGCCGCCGGAAGACCCGTGAGGGCCTGGTGCTGAGCGACAAGATGGACAAGACCGTCGTGGTCGAGGTCGAGGACCGGGTGAAGCACCACCTGTACGGCAAGGTCATCCGCCGGACCAGCAAGCTCAAGGCCCACGACGAGCAGAACGCCGCCGGCATCGGCGACCGCGTCCTCCTGATGGAGACCCGGCCGCTGTCGGCGACCAAGCGCTGGCGCGTCGTCGAGATCCTCGAGAAGGCCAAGTAGCTGTTCCCGGTCGCAAGATCGGCAACCAATTCGAAATTATTCGTTCCGCAAGGCTCACGTGAGTGAGAACCAGCGAGACAACCAGGAGATCAACAGATGATCCAGCAGGAGTCGCGACTGAAGGTCGCCGACAACACGGGCGCGAAGGAGATCCTTTGCATCCGCGTTCTCGGTGGCTCCGGTCGGCGCTACGCCGGTGTCGGTGACACGATCGTCGCCACCGTCAAGGACGCGATCCCCGGCGGTGGTGTGAAGAAGGGTGACGTCGTCAAGGCGGTCGTCGTGCGTACCGTGAAGGAGCGCCGGCGTCCGGACGGCTCCTACATCCGCTTCGACGAGAACGCCGCGGTGATCCTGAAGGCCGACGGCGAGCCGCGCGGCACCCGCATCTTCGGCCCGGTCGGCCGGGAGCTGCGGGAGAAGCGCTTCATGAAGATCATCTCGCTCGCACCGGAGGTGCTCTGAGATGGCCCAGCGCAAGTTGCACGTGAAGAAGGGTGACCAGGTCCGCGTGATCTCGGGTCGCTCGAAGGGCCTCGAGGGCAAGATCATCCAGGTCTTCCCGAACGACGAGAAGGTCATCGTCGAGGGCGTGAACCGGGTCAAGAAGCACACCAAGGTGCAGCAGGCCCAGCGCGGCGGCACCACCGGTGGCATCGTCACCCAGGAAGCCCCGATCCACGTCTCCAACGTGATGCTCGTGGTCGAGGTCGAGAAGGACGGCAAGAAGCAGAAGGTGACCACCCGCGTCGGCTACAACCGCGTCGAGGTGCAGAAGCGCCGTCCCGACGGTTCGACGTACACCGGTTACCGGAGCGTCCGGATCGCCCGGCGTACCGGCGAGGAGATCTGATGAGCACGGCAGTTACCGAAAGCAAGGTCGCTCCGCGGCTGAAGACGAAGTACCGCGAGGAGATCGTCGGCAAGCTGCACGAGGAGTTCAAGTACGCGAACGTCATGCAGGTGCCCGGCCTCACCAAGATCGTGGTGAACATGGGCGTCGGCGAGGCCGCGCGGGACTCCAAGCTGATCGACGGCGCGGTGAAGGACCTGGCCGCGATCACCGGCCAGAAGCCGCAGGTCACCAAGGCCCGCAAGTCGATCGCGCAGTTCAAGCTGCGTGAGGGGATGCCGATCGGCGCCCACGTGACGCTGCGCGGCGACCGGATGTGGGAGTTCCTGGACCGGCTGCTGGCGCTCGCGCTGCCCCGGATCCGCGACTTCCGCGGCCTGTCTCCGAAGCAGTTCGACGGCACCGGGAACTACACCTTCGGTCTGACCGAGCAGGTGATGTTCCACGAGATCAACCAGGACCGGATCGACCGCGTCCGGGGCATGGACATCACCGTGGTGACCACCGCGACGAACGACGACGAGGGTCGGGCCCTGCTGCGGGCGCTCGGCTTCCCGTTCAAGGAGAACTGACGTGGCGAAGACAGCACTCAAGGTCAAGCAGGCCCGGAAGCCGAAGTTCGCGGTGCGCGGTTACACCCGTTGCCAGCGCTGCGGCCGGCCGAAGGCGGTCTTCCGCAAGTTCGGCCTGTGCCGGATCTGCCTGCGGGAGATGGCGCACCGGGGCGAGCTGCCCGGTGTCACCAAGTCCAGCTGGTGACCGTCTCCACCCCCGAACTTCTCCCCATTCAAAATCTAGTCACCGTAGGTCGCCGAACGGCGAAACCACGGCGGGAAAGAGGCCCCAGGCCATGACGATGACCGACCCGATCGCAGACATGTTGACACGTCTGCGTAACGCCAACCAGGCGTACCACGAGTCGACCACGATGCCGTACAGCAAGATCAAGCAGGGCATCGCCGACATTCTCCAGCAGGAGGGCTACATCGCCTCCTACAAGGTCGAGGAGCCCAAGGAGGGCGCCGTCGGCAAGACCCTGATCGTCGACCTCAAGTTCGGCCCGAGCCGGGAGCGCTCCATCGCGGGCGTGCGCCGGATCTCGAAGCCGGGCCTGCGGGTCTACGCGAAGTCGACCAACCTGCCGAAGGTCCTCGGTGGCCTGGGCGTCGCGATCATCTCGACGTCCCAGGGACTGCTGACCGACAAGCAGGCCAAGAACAAGGGCGTTGGCGGGGAAGTCCTCGCCTACGTCTGGTGACGAAGAACCGGAAGGAGGACCACAAGAATGTCTCGCATCGGTAAGCTCCCGGTCACGGTCCCGTCCGGCGTCGACGTCACGATCGACGGCCAGACGGTCACCGTGAAGGGTCCGAAGGGTCAGCTGTCGCACGTCGTCGCTGAGCCGATCGTGGTCAACCGGGAAGAGGACGGCGCGATCGCCGTGACCCGCCCCGACGACCAGCGCAAGAGCAAGGAACTGCACGGTCTGTCCCGCACCCTGATCGCCAACCTGGTGACCGGCGTGACGGACGGCTACGAGAAGAAGCTCGAGATCGTCGGCGTTGGTTACCGGGTGATCTCCAAGGGCCCGACCCAGCTGGAGTTCTCGCTGGGGTACAGCCACACCATCACGGTGGACGCGCCGGAAGGCATCACGTTCAACGTGGAGGCGCCGACCCGGTTCTCGGTGATCGGCATCGACAAGCAGTCGGTCGGTGAGGTCGCCGCGAACATCCGCAAGCTGCGCAAGCCCGAGCCGTACAAGGGCAAGGGTGTGCGGTACGCGGGCGAGCAGGTGCGCCGCAAGGTCGGAAAGGCTGGTAAGTAACCATGGCGATCGGACTGCGGCACAACAAGCACTCCGCCAAGAAGACGGCCTCGCGTGTGCGGCGCCAGATTCGGGTCCGGAAGAAGATCAACGGCACGGCCACCCGGCCGCGGCTGGTGGTCACGAAGTCGTCGCGGCACCTGTTCGTACAGGTGATCGACGACGTCGCCGGCAAGACGCTGGTGTCCGCCTCCACCATGGAGGCCGACCTGCGCGGCGCGTCGGACAACAAGACCGACAAGGCCAAGACCGTCGGCGGGCTGATCGCCGACCGGGCCAAGGCCGCCGGCATCGACTCGGTCGTCTTCGACCGGGCCGGTAACAAGTACCACGGCCGCATCGCAGCCCTGGCCGACGCCGCCCGCGAGGGCGGGCTCGGGTTCTGACATGGCGTACACAAAGGAAGGTAGTTCGAAATGAGCGGAGGCCAGCAGCGTCGCGGAGGCGGCGCCGGTGGTGAGCGCCGTGGCCGCGACGGTGGTCGCGGTCAGCAGGCGGACAAGACCGCCTACATCGAGCGCGTGGTAGCCATCAACCGGGTCGCCAAGGTCGTGAAGGGTGGTCGGCGCTTCAGCTTCACCGCCCTTGTGGTCGTCGGTGACGGTGAAGGCACCGTCGGTGTGGGTTACGGCAAGGCCAAGGAGGTGCCCGCGGCGATCGCCAAGGGTGTCGAGGAGGCCAAGAAGGCATTCTTCAAGGTGCCGAGGATCCAGGGCACCATCCCGCACCCGGTCCAGGGTGAGAAGGCCGCTGGCGTGGTCATGCTGCGTCCGGCCGCGCCCGGTACCGGTGTGATCGCGGGCGGTTCGGCGCGCGCCGTACTGGAGTGCGCCGGGATCCACGACATCCTCAGCAAGTCGCTGGGCTCGTCCAACTCCATCAACGTGGTGCACGCCACCGTTGAGGCGCTGCGCAGCCTGGAGACCCCGGAGGCCGTGGCCGCGCGCCGTGGCCTGCCGGTCGAGGACGTCGCTCCGGCAGCCCTGCTGAAGGCGCGGGCGGAGGTGGCTTCCTGATGGCACGCCTGAAGGTGACCCAGGTCCGTTCGGGCATCGGTGGCAAGCAGAACCAGCGCGACACGCTGCGTACCCTGGGCGTCAAGCGGATCGGCGACAGCGCCGTCCACGAGGACAAGCCTGAGGTCCGGGGCATGGTGCGTGCGGTTCGCCACCTCATCACCGTCGAGGAGGTCGACTGACATGGCGCTCAAGGTTCATCACCTGCGTCCGGCGCCCGGCGCCAAGACCGCCAAGACCCGCGTGGGTCGTGGTGAGGGCAGCAAGGGCAAGACCGCCGGCCGCGGCACCAAGGGCAGCAAGGCGCGTAACAACATCCCCGAGTACTTCGAGGGTGGCCAGATGCCGCTGCACATGCGGCTCCCGAAGCTGAAGGGCTTCAAGAGCAGGAACCGGGTGGAGTTCCAGGTCGTTAACCTGGACAAGCTCGGACAACTGTTTCCCGAGGGTGGCGAGGTCGGCGTGGCCGAGCTGGTCGCCAAGGGCGCGGTCCGTCGTGGTCAGCCGGTGAAGGTGCTGGGTGACGGCGAACTGACCGTGGCACTGCAGGTCTCGGCGCACAAGTTCTCCAAGTCCGCCACGGACAAGATCCAGGCGGCCGGGGGGACCACGACCGAGGTGTGACACGAGGTCCAGGGCTCGTAACGGGCGGTGCTTGATATCCTGCGCCGGTCGGACGGGCCCTGGTTCGTCTCTTGCCCAGCGGTTAGCTAGGCCCCTGCCGTGCCCGCGGCAAGGGAAACTTGTGGGAGGACAGGGTGTTAAGCGCCTTCGCCAACGCGTTCAAGACGCCGGACCTGCGCCGGAAGATCTTGTTCGTGCTCTTCATCGTCGTGATCTTCCGGATCGGCTCCGTGGTGCCGGCTCCGGGTGTGAACGTTCAGTCGCTGCACACTTGTATCAAGATCTCCCAGGGCGGCCAGAACGCCAACCTGTACAACTTGATCAATCTGTTCTCCGGTGGCGCACTGCTGCAGCTCGCGATCTTCGCGCTCGGCATCATGCCGTACATCACCGCCAGCATCATCCTGCAGCTGCTCACCGTGGTGATCCCGCGGCTGGAGTCGCTGAAGAAGGAAGGCCAGGCGGGACAGGCCAAGATCACCCAGTACACCCGGTTCCTGACCGTGGGCCTGGCGATCCTGCAGTCGACCGCCTTCGTGGCGCTGGCCCGGACGCCGGGCCGGCTGTTCCAGGGCTGCAGCGAGCCGCTGCTCTACAAGGACGACTGGTTCACCGTCATGGTGATGGTGCTGACCATGACCGCCGGTACCGGCGTGATCATGTGGCTCGGTGAGCTGATCACCGACCGCGGCGTCGGCAACGGTATGTCGATCCTGATCTTCACCCAGATCGTCGCCACCTTCCCGACCCAGCTGTGGAGCATCCGCAAGCAGAAGGGCGTCGCCACCTTCGTCGTGGTGATCGCGATCGGTCTGGTCATCATGGCCGCGGTCATCTTCATCGAGCAGGCGCAGCGCCGGATCCCGGTCCAGTACGCCAAGCGCATGGTCGGACGGAAGATGTTCGGCGGCACCTCGACGTACATCCCGCTGAAGGTCAACCAGGCCGGCGTCATCCCGGTCATCTTCGCCTCCAGCCTGCTGTACCTCCCCGTCCTGGTCAGTCAGTTCCAGCAGGGCAAGAGCTGGTCGAACTGGATCCAAGGCAACCTGGTCAAGGGCGACCACCCGATCTACATGGTGACGTACGTCGCCCTGATCATCTTCTTCACGTACTTCTACGTCTCGATCACCTTCAACCCGAAGGAGGTCGCCGACAACATGAAGAAGTACGGCGGCTTCATCCCGGGCATCCGGGCCGGGCGGCCGACCGAGGAATATCTGAAGTACGTGTTGGACCGCATCACGCTGCCGGGCGCGATCTACCTCGCGGCGATCTCGATGATCCCGCTGGTGGCCCTCGTCCTGCTGAACGCGAGCCAGAACTTCCCGTTCGGTGGTACGTCGATCCTGATCATGGTCGGCGTCGGACTCGACACGGTGAAGCAGATCGAGAGTCAGCTGCAGCAGCGTAACTACGAAGGGTTCTTGCGCTGATGAGAATGTTGCTGATGGGTCCGCCCGGGGCGGGCAAGGGCACGCAGGCAAAGGTGCTTGCGGAACGCCTGAATATCCCGGCCGTGTCCACCGGCGACATCTTCCGTGCGAACGTGAAGGACGAGACGCCGCTCGGTGTCGAGGCGAAGCGCTACATGGACGCCGGCGACTACGTCCCGGACGAGGTCACCAACGCGATGGTCCGGGACCGGCTGTCCGAGGCCGACGCCGGTGACGGCTTCCTCCTCGACGGGTACCCGCGGACGCTGGCCCAGGTCGGCACGCTGGACGAGATCCTCGCCGACCACGGCCACAAGCTGGACGCCGTGGTGGCGCTGGTCGCCGATATCGACGTACTGGTCGGCCGGATGCTCAAGCGGGCCCAGACCGACGGCCGTACGGACGATTCCGAAGAGGTCATCCGGCACCGCCAGGACGTGTACGTCGCCGAGACCAAGCCACTCCTGCAGGTGTACGCCGAGCGCGGCCTGCTGGTCGAGGTGGACGGCGTCGGCGAGATCGACGAGGTCAGCGAACGCGTCCTCGCCGCACTCAAGTCGATCACGGAGTAACGGCAAGAACGTGATGTTCAGGGACCGCGGTATCGAGATCAAGACCCGCGAGCAGATTCTGGCGATGCGCAAGGCCGGCCTGGTGGTCGGCCGCACGCTGGAGCTGCTCCGCGGAACGGTGCGGGCCGGGATCAGTACCGCCGAGCTGGACGCGATCGCCGAGGACAACATCCGGTCCTCCGGCGCGGTCCCGTCGTTCAAGGGGTACCACGGGTTCACCGGCTCGATCTGCGCGTCGGTGAACGACGAGATCGTGCACGGCATCCCGGGCGGCCGGGTGCTCGCCGACGGTGACCTGATCTCGATCGACTGCGGTGCGATCGTCGACGGCTGGCACGGCGACGCGGCGATCACGGTCGGCGTCGGTGAGGTCGCCGACGAGCTGCTCGAGCTGGCCCGGGTCTGCGAGGAGTCGATGTGGCGCGGGTTCGCCGCCGCCCGGCTCGGTGGCCGGCTGTCCGACATCTCGGCCGCGGTCGAGGCGCACGTCCGCGCGAACTCGTCGTACGGGATCGTCGAGGACTTCGTCGGGCACGGGATCGGCTCGGCCATGCACCAGCCGCCGAACGTGCCGAACTTCGGCCGTCCCGGCCGCGGGCCGAAGCTGGTCGAGGGGATGGCGCTGGCGGTCGAGCCGATGCTGACCCTCGGCAAGCAGGACAACCACACGCTCGAGGACGACTGGACGGTCGTTACCGACGACGGCGAGGCCGCCGCTCACACCGAGCACACGTTCACTCTCACTCCGCAAGGCCCGTGGGTGCTGACCGCCCTCGACGGCGGCGAGGCGAAGCTCGCCGAACTCGGCATCGAGTTCGGGCCGCTCGCCGACTGATCGACGGACCTCTTGGGTCCACCCGTTGGGGGACGCGGGGGGAACCGGAGCTGAGGCACACTTGAGACATGCCTCAGTACCAGCCGTACCAGCGATTCACCGAAGCCGACCGCGACAAGATCGCCGGCCGGTTGCGGGACGCGTTCGCGGACGGCCGGCTGGACCAGCCCGAGTTCTCGTCCCGGCTCGACCAGCTCTACGCCGTGCAGACGTACGGCGAGCTCGAGCCGCTGGTGCGTGACCTGCCGCCGGTGCAGACGTACCAGACGCCCGAGGTGGTCAAGGACACCAAGCCCGCGCCGGAGCCGGGCAGCTTCCCGGAGCGCAAGCGCGAGAACCACCCGCACCGCCGCGGTAACGCGGTCGGCGGCTTCACCGGCGTGGTGCTGATCAACGTGGTGATCTGGTTCGTGATCGGGCTCGGCAACGGCGGTCACTGGCCGCACTTCTGGCCGGTCTGGCTGCTGATCCCGTGGGCGATCATCGCCCTCGGCGGTCTCGGCAGGCGCCGTTGACCGCGCCCCCGGTCAGTCGCGACGCGGCAGGCCCGCGGTTGCGGGCGGATCTGGCGTGGCAGTTGCACCAGGGGACCGCGATCGTCTACGTGATCTGGTTCGTGGTCGCCGTACCGCTGGCGATCGCCGGGCTGTTGCTGGAGCCGCGGTGGGTGGGGTGGGTGCTGCTCGCCTGGTTCCTGGCGCTGGTGGTGTTCACCGTGGCGCTCCGGATCGGTGACGGCCGGCGGCGGCGCGAGTGGGTGGACACGGCCGGGCAGCTGGGCTGGCGGGTGAGCGCTTCCGGGGACGAGCTGCTGGACCGTTGGCCGTTCCCACCTTTCGACGCCGACCCGAAGGCCGGCGTCGTCGACGTCACGTCCGGCCGGCACCGCGGGCGGGAGTTCTGGACCGGGAGGTTCCGGCACAAGGTACGGCGGCGCGAGCTCGGCTTCGACTTCCTCGACCTGCAGGTGGATCGGCCGTTGCCGCCGCTGCAGGTACTGCCCACCGGCCTCGCGCCGGTCGCGGCGGCCAGCCTGCTTCCGCTGCCGGTCGAGGTCGACGGGCTGAAGACGCGGTACCGGTTGTACAACGGACGCGAGGACCACGCGCGGGCGGTGCTGCACCCGCGGGCGGTGGAGGCGCTGGCCGGCGTACCCCCGTTCGGCTTCAGCTGCGAGGGGCGGCGGTTCGTCGCGATCCTTCCCGCGTACCGCGAGTCCGGTACCGCCCTGGCGCAGCTCGACGCGGCCTGCGACCTGCTCGACCTGATGCCCGAACAGGTCTGGCGCGCCGGCGAACAGTGGGCCGCCGGCCGTAACCCTGAGTAGCGCGCGGGGGAGCCGGAGAGTACCCGCTGAGGGCTCGATTGGGATGATGGCCGCGCGTGGCGTACACTTTTTCCTTGGCTCTTTGTAGCCATAGCCAGTCACGTCTACAGAAGTGCGAGGACATGCCCAAAAAAGAGGGAGTTATCGAACTCGAGGGCACCATCGTCGAGGCCCTGCCGAACGCGATGTTCCGTGTTGAGCTGTCCAACGGGCACAAGGTGCTCGCGCACATCAGCGGCAAGATGAGGCAGCACTACATCCGGATCCTCCCCGAGGACCGGGTCGTCGTGGAGCTGTCGCCGTACGACCTCACCCGGGGTCGCATCGTCTATCGGTACAAGTAACACCACCAACACCTGTCGAAGAAAGTAGCTCGATGAAGGTCAACCCGAGCGTCAAGAAGATCTGCGACAAGTGCAAGGTGATCCGCCGGCACGGCCGGGTCATGGTGATCTGCGAGAACCCGCGGCACAAGCAGCGGCAGGGCTGACAAGCCTCTTGCAGTAACACAGCACTTTCGCACCACAGCGCGCATGCTCATCCGGCACCGGAACCACGCCGGATGTCGCCCCCGGAACAGAGGCCGGGGCCTTGCCGGTGACGAACTCACCGAGGCGGGCAAGGACGCAGCGCGCCACCACACCTCTGCCGACGAAAGGAACACCGCCACATGGCACGCCTCGTTGGAGTGGACCTGCCGCGCGACAAGCGCATCGAGGTCGCTCTCACGTACATCTTCGGTGTGGGCCGCACACGCGCCCACGAAACGCTGAAGAACACCGGGGTCTCCCCGGACAAGCGCGTCCACGAGCTGGGCGACGACGAGCTGGTCAAGCTCCGGGACTGGATCGAAGGCAACTACAAGATCGAAGGTGACCTCCGTCGCGAGGTGACCGCGGACATCCGCCGCAAGATCGAGATCGGGTCGTACCAGGGTCGCCGGCACCGCAGCGGGCTTCCGGTGCGCGGTCAGCGCACGCGGACCAACGCCCGTAGCCGCAAGGGTCGCCGTAAGGCGATCGCCGGCAAGAAGAAGAAGTGACCCGGATGACTTACGACCAGCCCAGGAGCAACTGACCTATGCCTCCCAAGAGCCGCACGGCGGCCGGCGCGAAGAAGGTGCGCCGCAAGGAGAAGAAGAACGTGGCCGCCGGCCACGCGCACATCAAGAGCACGTTCAACAACACGATCGTGACGATCACCGACCCGACCGGCGCGGTCATCTCGTGGGCCTCCGCGGGCACCGTCGGCTTCAAGGGTTCGCGCAAGTCGACCCCGTTCGCCGCGCAGATGGCCGCCGAGGCCGCCGGGCGCCGCGCGATGGAGCACGGCATGCGCAAGATCGACGTGTTCGTCAAGGGTCCCGGCTCCGGCCGTGAGACCGCGATCCGTTCGCTGGGTGCGGTCGGCCTCGAGGTCGGCACCATCCAGGACGTCACCCCAGTCGCCCACAACGGATGCCGCCCGCCGAAGCGGCGCCGGGTCTGACCCCAGAGAGAGGAAGGTAGCGAACCATGGCCCGTTACACCGGACCTATGACCAAGAAGTCGCGCCGTCTCGGGGTCGACCTCGTCGGTGGCGACAAGGCGTTCGAGCGTCGTCCGTACCCGCCGGGTATGCACGGCCGCGGCCGCCCGAAGGAGAGCGAGTACCTGCTCCAGCTGCGCGAGAAGCAGAAGGCGCGTTACTCGTACGGCGTTCTCGAGAAGCAGTTCCGCCGGTACTACGAGGAGGCCTCGCGGCGCTCCGGCAAGACCGGTGACAACCTGCTGCAGATCCTCGAGTCCCGCCTGGACAACGTGGTCTACCGCTCCGGCCTGGCCCGGACCCGCCGGCAGGCCCGTCAGCTCGTCGTCCACGGTCACTTCACCGTGAACGGCGTCAAGGTGAACATCCCGTCGTACCGCGTCGCTGCCCACGACATCATCGATGTCAAGCAGAAGTCGGTCGAGACGACGCCGTTCATCATCGCCCGGGAGACGCACTCCGAGCGCGTCGTACCGGCTTGGCTCGAGGTGATGCCGGAGCGTCTGCGGATCCTCGTCCACCAGCTGCCGACCCGGCAGCAGATCGACACCCAGGTCGCCGAGCACCTGATCGTCGAGCTCTACTCGAAGAACTGACCGCGCGCCGGCCGGTGGCCCCCGGGCTGCCGGCCGGTCCGGTGCGTTCTTCACCCCCTCGCGACCTCAAATAGTGGTCGTCGCGACGAAAGAAGGAACCAGAAGTGCTTATCGCACAGCGCCCCACCCTGACCGAAGAGGTCGTCGACGAGTACCGCTCGCGGTTCGTGATCGAGCCGCTGGAGCCGGGCTTCGGCTACACCCTCGGCAACTCGATCCGCCGGACCCTGCTGTCCTCCATCCCCGGTGCCGCCGTCACCAGCATCAAGATCGACGGTGTCCTGCACGAGTTCTCGACCGTTGCCGGGGTCAAGGAAGACGCCACCCAGCTGATCCTGAACCTGAAGGACCTGGTCGTCTCCTCCGAGCACGACGAGCCGGTCACCATGTACCTGCGCAAGCAGGGCCCCGGTGACGTCACCGCCGCCGACATCGCGCCGCCGGCCGGTGTCGAGGTGCACAACCCGGACCTGAAGATCGCCACCCTGAACGAGAAGGGCCGGCTCGAGATGGAGCTGGTCGTCGAGCGGGGCCGCGGCTACGTGTCCGCCGTACAGAACAAGTCCGCCGACGCCGAGATCGGCCGGATGCCGGTCGACTCGATCTACTCGCCGGTCCTCAAGGTCACCTACAAGGTCGAGGCCACGCGTGTCGAGCAGCGTACCGACTTCGACCGGCTCGTGGTCGACGTCGAGACCAAGCCGTCGATGCTGCCCCGCGACGCCGTCGCGTCGGCCGGTAAGACCCTGGTCGAGCTGTTCGGTCTGGCCCGCGAGCTGAACGTCGAGGCCGAGGGCATCGACATCGGCCCGTCGCCGGTGGACGAGCAGATGGCCGCCGACCTGGCGCTGCCGGTCGAGGACCTGCAGCTGACCGTCCGGTCGTACAACTGCCTGAAGCGCGAGGGCATCCACACCGTGGGTGAGCTGATCTCGCGCAGCGAGCAGGACCTGCTGGACATCCGGAACTTCGGTTCCAAGTCCATCGACGAGGTCAAGCTGAAGCTGGCCGAGATGAGCCTGTCGCTGAAGGACTCGCCTCCTGGCTTCGACCTCCGCGCCGCGTCCGGTGCCTACGGCAACGAGGCGGACGACGAGGACGAGAGCTTCGCCGAGACCGAGCAGTACTGAGCTGACCAAGGCCCGTCGGGCCCTACACCCCTTCGGCCCGACGGGCCTTAGATTCCTGGAGTTATGAGATGCCAACCCCCACCAAGGGTGCCCGGCTGGGCGGCAGCCCGGCGCACGAGAAGCTGATCCTCAGCAACCTCGCGACGTCGCTGTTCGAGCACGGCGCCATCACCACCACCGCGGCCAAGGCCAAGCGCCTGCAGCCGCTGGCGGAGCAGATGATCACCAAGGCCAAGCGTGGTGACCTGAACTCGCGCCGCCAGGTGATGAAGCGGATCAAGGACAAGAGCGTCGTGCACGTGCTCTTCACCGAGATCGGTGAGCGGTACGCGGACCGCCAGGGTGGCTACACCCGGATCACCAAGCTCGGCCCGCGTAAGGGCGACAACGCCCCGATGGTGAAGATCGAGCTGGTCGAGGCGCTGTCCGAATCGCCGAAGGCGAAGAAGACCGCGGCCAAGAAGGCCCCGGCGAAGAAGGCCGCCGCGCCGAAGGCCGAGGAGAAGGCCGACGAGCCGAAGGACGAAAAGGTCCAGGACGTCGTGGCCGGCAAGTTCGACAACTCCGCCGCGCCGCTCGAGGACGGCTCCGTCCCCGAGGGCTTCACCGTCAAGGGCAACGAGAACTCGATGAAGTACCACACCACCGAGTCGCCGTGGTACGACCAGACGGTCGCCGAGGTCTGGTTCAAGACCGAGGCAGATGCCGAGGCCGCAGGCTTCACCAAGGCCGGCGAGACCGAGGACGACGACAAGTAAGCACTCCTTCAGTGCTCCTCAGGGCCCCCTCACCGCACGGTGAGGGGGCCCTGTTGCGTTAGATTGCCGTGTGCGTTGGCGGATAGACCTCAGGTACGACGGAACGGGCTTCCACGGCTGGGCCCGTCAAGAGGGACTCCGTACGGTGCAGGGCACGCTGGAGGAGGCCGTCCGCGTCGTACTGCGGCTGCCGGAGCCGCTGACCGTGACTTGTGCCGGCCGGACCGACACAGGCGTGCATGCTCGCGGTCAGGTCACCCATCTGGACGTTGAAGGCGCTGTAGACCCGCTGAGGCTCCTGAGAGGGCTGAACGGCGTCCTGCCCGAGGACGTAGCTGTCACAGCCGTCACGGCGGCTCCAGAGGGCTTTGACGCCAGGTTTTCCGCTCTCGCCCGGCGGTACGTGTACCGGCTGTGCGACGACCCGGCCGGGTGGGATCCGCTGACTCGGGGACATGTGCTTCGGGTGGGGCGACCGCTCGATGTGGATCGGATGAACGCGGCCGCGGCGGGGCTGCTCGGGGAGCATGATTTCGCGGCGTTCTGCAAGAAGCGGGAGGGCGCCAGTACGGTACGGGCGCTGCTGGAGTTCTCGTGGCAGCGGACCGGTGTGGGGCAGCTGGAGGGGACTGTGATCGCGGACGCGTTCTGCCACTCGATGGTGCGGGCTCTTGTCGGTTCGATGATCCCCGTGGGCGACGGACGGCGGGACGTGGCTTGGCCGGCCGCAGTACTGGCTGGGAAGGTGCGGGACTCGGCGGTGTCGGTGCTGCCGGCGCACGGGCTGACGCTGGAGGAAGTGCGTTATCCGGCGGACGAAGAGCTGGCGGCGCGGGCGTTGCAGGCCCGGCAGGTGCGTGGGGAGGTACATCAGCGTGGGTGACCACTTCTTCTCGGCAGAGCCTGCTTCTGCAGACGTACGACGTACCGTCGAGGCACAGATCTGGGGCAAGCCGTACGTCTTCACAACGGCCACCGGGGTGTTCTCCCGGGACCGGTTGGACATCGGTACGTCGGTCCTGCTGCGCTCGGTGGAACCGCCGAGCGCGGCGGGGACGTTCCTCGACCTGGGGTGTGGCTACGGGCCGATCGCTTGCGCACTGGCCGTCGAGGCGCCGGCCGCGACCGTGTGGGCCGTCGACGTGAACAACCGCGCCCTGGAGCTCACCCAGCTGAACGGTGAGGCCGCGGGCGTTTCGGATCGGGTGCGGGTGGCCCTGCCGGACGACGTACCCGCTGAGCTGCGGTTCGACCAGATCTGGTCCAACCCAGCCATCCACATCGGCAAACCAGAACTCCACAAGATGTTGCTCCGGTGGCTGGACCGCCTGGGCCCCGACGGCGTCGCGTGGTTCGTCGTGGGGAAGAACCTGGGCGGCGACTCGTTGCAGCGCTGGATGACCGACCAGGGCTACCCGTGCGAGCGAGTAGGCAGCGCCAAGGGCTTCCGCGTCCTACGAGCCACCCGCTGACCTGCCCGAGCCGTCAGACTGGGCACCACAGCTGCAACGAACACGGGTTCATCGCCGTCCTGAGGGATATGGAGGCAGCCTTGGCGGCAGCGGAGGTGCGGGTCGAGCCGCTCGACTTCGAGGTGTGGGTCACCGAGAAGGCCGATGCGTTGCTGCGGTTCGCCTATGTGCTGACCGGCGACTCCAACCTGGCCGAGGACGCCGTCCAGGACGCCCTGACGACCGCTTGTGCCCGCTGGGGCCGGGTGAGCCGCGCTGACGACCCAGAGGCGTACGTGAAGCGGATGGTGGTCAACGCGCACATCTCCTGGTGGCGCAGGTTCCGGCGACGGGAGGCACCGGTCGACGACCCGGTACGTACCGCCCGTGCGGTTCCGGACGGTACGGCCGCACGCGCGGAGGCCGACGCGGTCTGGGACCTCTGCGCGACATTGCCGGACAAGCAGCGCGCTGCCGTTGTACTGCGGTTCTACGAGGAGCTGTCGTACGCCGAGATCGCCCAGCTGCTGCACTGCGCGGAGGCGACGGCAAGGTCTCACGTACACCGCGCGCTGGCGTCGCTGAAAACCACTCTGAGTACGGAAGGAGCCGAGGATGCCTGAGCAAGACCCTGAGCAGGAGCTCGGCCCCAAGATCAGTGCCGCACTGCAGGACCACGCCGGCCTGACAGGACTGCAGAAGACCGGACTCGCGAGCGAGGCACGTCGCCGCGTGCACAAGCGCCGGCAGGCGTGGTCTGTGGCTGCTGGCGCGGTACTGGTGGCTGCTGCCGTCGGTGGCGTGTGGGGGATCGTTGGTGGTGGGTCACCTGTCAGCACGAGCCAGGGCGACGCTGCTTCTGCTCCTTCTGCCGCATCGAACAAGAGCGGGGAAGGCATCGCACCGAAGACCCAGCAGACTGGCTGCGCGCCGCAGGCCGCGATCACCCAAGCACAGTCCCCGAACGCCTTGCCGCCTGGTACTGGCCTCGACTTGAACACTCCGGTGACCGGTCTGCGCGCTTGCCGCTACAACATGGCCAGCGGCGCGGTCATTGGCCAGCAGGTCTTCGATGCTGCTGTGGCTCAGCAGGTAGTGGACGCGATCAAGGTCCTACCAGAACGCAACCCGGCCCTACCGGTCTTCAAGTGCGCTCCCCAGACCGCCAAGCCCGCCGAGGCGATCGCCCTGCGCTTCACCACTGCGGACGGCACTCGCGAAGTCTGGGTCCAGTACGACGGCTGCGACTCCCCAGGCTTCTTCACGGGGAGCAAGGTCTACGGCCTGTACTCCGCTCCACTGAAGCTGTTCATGGTCGGCGACGTCCGCCCAACCGGCGGTACGTACCTGAACGCCCTGAAGGACTGGTAGCTCAGTCGACCTGTCGGGCGGCGCGACGCTCGCGATGCACGTCGAGTGGCCGCACGTTGTCGGGCCGCTGATCGGAGGTTGTCTGCACGCCTCGGCTGCCGGCCCCGGTGAAGTGGCCCAGGAACCGTTGCAGATCGGCGATGTCATCGGCGACGCCGGGCCGTTCCGGTCCGTCGGTGTCGTGCTGCCCGTCCATCCGCACCCCTTCCTCACGTGTGCTGATCTTCACTCACGACCAGGCCGGGGCGTTACCCGGGTGGAGGCTGCTCGACCGTTGCCAGCACCCGGAGCAGGTGTGCCATCAGCCGCGCGACCACGGCCTGCTGCTTGGGCCGCAGATCGTCCATCAGCGCCCGGAGCCGCTTCACAGCGTCCATCAGCTCGTACCACCTGGCCGGTCCGATGGTACGAGAGCTCAAGGCGTCGTCGTACACCCTCTGCGCCTCACTCAGGGCGTCCATCCGCGGCTCTCCTCACTCTCGGACCCAGCCGATCATCACCTGTCGAAGGGTCGCCGCGACGATAACGGTTCGCCCGGATCAGGTGCGGCCCGTCAGACTGGGGGAATGGGTCATGTGGACGTCGCCGGTGTGGGTTACGAGTTGCCGGACGGCAGGGTGTTGCTGGACGACATCACGTTCCGGGTCGGCGACGGCGCGAAGGTCGCGCTGGTCGGCGCGAACGGGTCCGGGAAGACCACGCTGACCCGGATCATCGCCGGCGACCTGAAACCGCACAGCGGCAGCATCTCGCGGTCCGGCGGGCTCGGCGTGATGCGGCAGTTCGTCGGTTCCGTGCGGGACGAGTCGACCGTACGGGACCTGCTGCTCGGCGTCGCGCCGGAGGCGATCCAGCAGGCCGC
This sequence comes from Kribbella sp. NPDC031520, assembly GCF_055580825.1. Classification (NCBI taxonomy): domain Bacteria; kingdom Bacillati; phylum Actinomycetota; class Actinomycetes; order Propionibacteriales; family Kribbellaceae; genus Kribbella; species Kribbella sp. NPDC031520. The sequence continues at coordinate 1,064,546 of NZ_JBVIKS010000001.1, read as the reverse complement.
GGCCAAGCTGGACAAGGCCGAGCTGGCGATGATGGAGGCCGACGACGAGAAGACCCAGCTCAAGTACGCACAGGCCGTCGCGGACTGGGGCGAGGTCGGCGGGTACGACGCCGAGGTGCTCTGGGATGTCTGTACGACGTCCGCGCTGGGCATCCCGTTCGACCGCTGCCGCTGGCGTGAGGTGAAGACCCTGTCCGGCGGTGAGCAGAAGCGCCTGGTGCTGGAGGCCCTGCTGCGCGGGCCGGATCAGGTGCTGATGCTGGACGAGCCCGACAACTACCTGGACGTACCAGGGAAGCGCTGGCTCGAGGAGCAGCTGCGGAACTCCGACAAGACCGTTCTGTACATCAGCCACGACCGGGAGCTCCTCGCCAACACTGCTACCCGCATCGTGACGGTAGAGCTCGGTGCAGCCGGTAACAGCGCGTGGACGCACGGCGGAGGCTTCTCGACGTACCACGAGGCCCGGCAGCATCGTTTCGAGCGTTTTGAAGAGCTACGCAAGCGCTGGGACGAGGAGCACGCCAAGCTGCGCGCGCAGATGCTGATGTACAAGCAGAAGGCGGCGTACAACTCCGACATGGCTTCGCGGTACCGGGCCGCGCAGACCCGGCTGCGCAAGTTCGAGGAGGCCGGTCCGCCGCAGGCGCTCCCGCGCGAGCAGAAGGTCAGCATGCGGCTGACCGGCGGCCGTACGGGCAAGCGGGCGGTCGTGTGCACCGAGCTCGAGCTGACCGGTCTGATGAAACCCTTCGACCTCGAGGTCTGGTACGGCGAACGCGTGGCCGTGCTGGGTTCGAACGGGTCCGGCAAGTCGCACTTCCTCCGGCTGCTCGCGAACGGTGGCTCTGATCCGGACGTGGAGCACCAGCCGATCGGCGACGTCAAGATCACACCTGTGGCGCACACGGGCAACGCGAAGCTCGGGGCGCGGGTGCGGCCGGGCTGGTTCGCGCAGACGCATGAGCATCCGGAGCTGGTCGGGCGGACGTTGCTGGAGATCCTGCACCGCGGTGACGACCACCGTGAGGGCATGGGCCGTGAGCTGGCGTCACGGAAGCTCGACCGGTACGAGCTGGCTCACGCAGCCGAGCAGACCTTTGACAGCCTGTCGGGCGGTCAGCAGGCCCGGTTCCAGATCCTCCTGCTGGAGTTGTCCGGTGCAACGCTGCTGCTGCTCGACGAGCCCACCGACAACCTGGACGTCGAGTCGGCCGAGGCGCTGGAGGAGGGCCTGGACTCCTTCGACGGCACGGTCCTCGCCGTCACCCACGACCGCTGGTTCGCCCGCGGCTTCGACCGATTCCTGGTCTTCGGCGCGGACGGCTCGGTCTACGAACCGGACGAGCCGGTCTGGGACGAAGGCCGCGTGGACCGCGCCCGCTAAGGCTGCAGGCACCAGCCGTCGCGGTAGGCCGTCCAGTCGTCGTCGCTGGCCGCGAAGTCGACGTACAGGGCCAGGCCGAAGTTCTGACGGGGTGAGTCGCCCAAGCCGAGCCGTGCGCCGCGCACTGCCGCGGCCACGGTCTCTGCGTGACCCCAGTGGGCCGCGTTGTTCTCCCAGTACGCCGGGAGGCCTATCAGCAGGTCCGTGGTCGGGGGAGTGACCTCCAGCGCCAGCCTGGTCTGCTTGGCGACGTAGCCGCCGTACAGGGACTCCAGTGGCATGGCGGTGTCGTACGACATCACGGCGATCTGGTTGACGCGTTCGGCGACCTGGCCGAAGTAGTCCTGCGACCACCACTTCCCGATCGGGATCGCGTGCAGGTACCAGAGCGGGTCGAGCTGCGCCGCCGCGACCGACAACCTCGTACCGAGGGCGCGTGTCTCGTCGAGCACTGCCAGGTACCCCTTCGAGCCGGACTGCACCGGTTCGAAGTCGTAGTGGATGCCCTGGAACCCCTGCTGCAGGACGGCTTTCGCCGATGCGACCACCTGCTGCCGGACGGCTGGATCGTCGAGGTCCATCCCGGGATCCTTCCCCGGCCGTACGACGTCACCCAGCCAGGCGTGCACCCGTACGCCGGGCGCCGCCGCTCGGATCGCGTCCACGAACCACCGCGCCTTCGGTGAAACCTTTGCCAACGGCAACGAGCCGTCGTGCTCCAGCGGCCCGGTGTGGACGTACAGGTCGCGGATCCCGGTGCCGTGCAGGCGCTGCGCCAGGGCGGTCACGTCGGCGGCGGTCTTCCGGCCGTCGACCCAGGCGTGTCCGAGCCACAGCGCGTCCTGGTTCCGGGTCCGGGCGGTCGGGTCACCGGAATACTGCGCGCGGAGCGAGATCGCGTACGTCCCGAGCGGTGCGGCAATCAGTACGACTACTGTCAGTGCCAGCGTGACCAGGACCCGGCGCGGGCGTTTCACCCGCGCGGTTTGAGGCCGTCGTACACCAGGGCGAGCATCCGGTCGCGGGTCTCGGGGGTCAGGTTCGCCGCGGTCGCGCCGCGGGACGCGCCGATCAGCAGCGCGTACACCTCGGGGAACTCCGCGTCGGTCCGGACCGCGCCGGCCTTCTGTGCCGCGATGAGCAGCCCGTCGAACGCCTCCCGCATCCCGCGACCGGCCGCGCGTGCCTCCTCACCGGCGGCCGCACCGGACGCCGTCAGCGCCTCGGCGATCGCCAGCTTCGACGCCGACTCGGACACCACCTGCGTGAAGAACACGTAGAACGCCGCCCCCGGATCGGCGCTGCCGGCGAGCTCGCGGGCCCGGTCCCGCAGCCGTTCGAGCCGCAGCGTCAGCACCGCCTCGAGCAGCTCGGTCTTGGTCGCGAAGTGCCGGAACACCGTCGCGATCCCCACCCCGGCCAGCTTCGCCACGTCGTCGGTGGACGCACCCGGCGACCGCCCGAAGACGTCGTCCGCGGCCGTCATGATCCTGGCCCGGTTGTCCCGTGCGTCTGCTCGCACCCCAGCTCCCCTCCGTCGCCCCGCTCTCAGCCTAGAAGACGCCCCGACCAGGCGTCCGGTTGTAAACGAAGTCGCAACTCCATATATTTGATAGTCATCACTCCGTTTATCTCCTGTGAGGAATCCGATGACTCCTGAAGAGGTCTTCCTGAAGCTGGTGCACGGCGTCGCCGACCGCGACTTCGCCGTACTGCCGGACCTGTACGCCGAGCAGACCGACGTACGGCACCCGATGAGCCCGTACGGCGACCACCCGCTGCTCACCCGGGACGCGCTCCGCGAACACTTCGGCGGCGTCGGCCCGCGGGTCACCGAGGTGGTCCGCTTCCAGCCGGACAACATCCGGGTGCACCGGACCGCCGACCCGGAAGTGATCGTCGCCGAGTTCGAGTACGCCGGCACGATCCTCGCGACCGGCGAGTCGTTCCGGGTGCCGGCGATCTTCGTACTGCGCGTCCGCGACGGCCTGATCGTCGAGTCCCGCGACTACATCCACCACCTGGCGATGATCCGCGCCCGCGGCCAGCTCGACGAACTCGTCGCGTACCTCAAGGAACCGGAAGGCACACCAGCCGCGTCCTAGTCCGCAGAGGCGCCGGATGGCCCCGGACCGAGGCAACAAGCCCGCCCGGGGCCATCTCCAATTGGCCGCCTTCGGCGGGGTGCGCGGCCCGCGGAGACGCGCGCAGGTGGTCGGCGCCGGGTGCTGCCGTGGTCGGGGTGCTGGCGTTCGGGGTGTGGAGACACCTCGTGGGGACTGACGATAGGCAATTACCTGTGCCCAGTCCCCAGGAGGTCTTCCCAGTCCAAAGGTGGCGCCCCGACTGTCGCCGCGAAGTGGCGTGCGCAAACGGACAGCCGCCGCGAAACGGGTTGTTTCGCGGCGGCTGGTGTCGAGGCTACGTGCGGGTCAGCGGTCGCCCATTGGGACGTACTGGACGCCGCGGGCGCCGGTGTAGATCTGTTTGGGGCGGGCGATCTTCTGGTCGGTGTCGCCGAGCATCTCGAGCCACTGGGCGAGCCAGCCGGAGGTGCGCGGGATCGCGAACAGGACGGTGAACATCTCCGGCGGGAACTGCAGCGCCTCGTAGATCAGGCCGGAGTAGAAGTCGACGTTCGGGTAGAGCTTGCGGGAGACGAAGTACTCGTCCTCGAGCGCGATCTTCTCCAGCTCGACGGCGATCTTCAGCAGCGGGTTGATGCCGGTGACCTCGAAGACATCGTCCGCGGCCCGCTTGATGATCTTCGCGCGCGGGTCGTAGTTCTTGTAGACCCGGTGGCCGAAGCCCATCAGCCGCTCTTCGCCGTTCTTCACGCCCTCGATGAAGGCCGGCACGTTGTCGACGGTGCCGATCCGGCGGAGCATCTTCAGCACCGCCTCGTTGGCGCCGCCGTGCAGCGGGCCGTACAGCGCCGCGATGCCACCGGTGACCGCGCTGTACGGGTCGACCTGGGTGGAACCGATCGCCCGGACCGCGTTGGTGGAGGCGTTCTGCTCGTGGTCGGCGTGCAGGATGAAGAGGATCTCCAGCGCCCGCACCAGCCGGTCGTCGGCGGCGTACTTCGGCTCGCTCATCTTGAACAGCATCGACAGGAAGTTCGCCGCGTAGCTGAGCTCGTTGTCCGGGTAGACGTACGGCTTGCCTTGAGCGTGGCGGAAGGCGAACGCGCCCAGCGTCGGCATCTTCGCGATCAGCCGGCGGATCTGCAGCGCCCGCGACTCCTCGTTGAAGATCTCCCGCGACTCCGGGTAGAAGGTGGACAGCGCGCCGACCGACGCGAGCAGCATGCCCATCGGGTGGGCGTCGTACCGGAAGCCCTGCATGAAGGTCTTCAGGTTCTCGTGCACGAACGTGTGATACGTCACGTCGTGCGCCCAGGCCTCGTACTCCGCCTTGTTCGGCAGCGAGCCGTTCACCAGCAGGTACGCGACCTCGAGGTAGTTCGACTGCTCGGCGAGCTGCTCGATCGGGTACCCGCGGTACTCGAGGATGCCCTTGTCGCCGTCGATGAAGGTGACGGAGGACCGGGTGGACGCGGTGTTGACGAAGCCCGGGTCGTAGGTGGCCAGGCCACCGTCGCCGTCGGTTGCACTGATCTGCTTGAGATCTGCGGCACGGATGGTGCCATCGGTGATGGCAAGGTCGTAGTCCTTGCCGGTCCGGTTGTCCCGGACGGTGAGCGACTGTTCGGTCACGATGCCCTCTTCGGAAGCTGGCGTCATCGCCTGGATGAATGAGGGTAGATCAGCCGGCGGGACGCGGGTCTGGACTGCAATCTTCACCGCTAAACTAGTGCGGTCCTCAGCTCGTTCCAAGCCGGGGTGGGTTCGGCGGGTCAGCTCACTTTGACCCGCGCCCGCCGTCGCCGGTATTCTGGGCTGCTGTTGTGCGTATCAGGTCCAGTACAGACGTCTGTCTTGTCGGCTGACCGCTCGCCGACGTCCAGTTCTAGTCAATCTCTGAGAAACGAAGGTCAACGACCGTGCGCACGTACAGCCCGAAGCCTGCTGACGTCACTCGCGAGTGGCACGTGATCGACGCCACCGACGTCACGCTCGGTCGGCTCGCCGTCCAGATCGCAACCCTGCTGCGCGGCAAGCACAAGCCGACGTTCGCCCCGCACGTTGACGGTGGCGACTTCGTCGTCGTCGTCAACGCCTCCAAGGTGGCCCTGTCCGGCACCAAGCGGACCGACAAGCTGGCCTACCGCCACTCGGGGCACCCGGGTGGTCTGACCGCGACGCCGATCGGCGAGATCCTCGACAAGGACCCGCGCAAGGCCGTCGAGAAGGCCGTCTGGGGCATGCTGCCGAAGAACCGCCTGAGCCGGAAGCTGCTCACCAAGCTGAAGGTGTACGCCGGTCCGGAGCACCCGCACACGGCCCAGCAGCCGAAGCCGTTCGAGATCACCCAGATCGCCCAGTAAGCGATCGACGAACCAGGTAAACGAGGATTCACAGCGTGAGCGACATCACCACCGAGACCGAAGAGTTCGACCCCGAGGTCCCCATCGACAGCGAGGGCCCGGTCGCCTACACCTCCGAGACCAACCCGGCTCCGGAGCAGCGCGCCGAGACGGGTCGCGTCGCGGTCATCAACCCGGCCGGCGCCACTGGTCGCCGCAAGGAGGCCGTCGCCCGCGTGCGGATCGTCCCGGGCACCGGCAAGTGGAAGATCAACGGGAAGGACCTCGACGTCTACTTCCCGAACAAGGTCCACCAGCAGCACGTGAACGAGCCGTTCGTCGTCGCGGGCCTCGAGGGCTCGTACGACGTGATCGCCCGGATCAACGGCGGCGGCATCACCGGCCAGGCCGGTGCGCTGCAGCTCGGCGTGGCCCGCTGCCTGAACGCGGCGGACCTCGAGGCGAACCGCCCGGGTCTGAAGAAGGCCGGTCTGCTCACCCGCGACGCGCGGATCAAGGAGCGGAAGAAGGCCGGTCTCAAGAAGGCCCGTAAGGCGCCTCAGTACAGCAAGCGCTGATCACCTGATGGGGCGTTTGTTCGGCACGGACGGAGTCCGTGGCCTGGCGAACGTGGACCTGACCGCGGAGCTGGCGCTCGACCTCTCGGTCGCGGCAGCTCACGTACTCGGCGAGGCCGGTGCCTTCGAAGGGCACCGGCCGCGCGCCGTTGTGGGCCGGGATCCTCGTGCCAGTGGTGAGTTCCTGGAAGCGGCGGTGGTGGCCGGTCTGGCCAGCGCCGGCGTGGACGTCGTCCGGCTCGGCGTACTGCCGACCCCGGCCGTCGCGTACCTGACCGGTTCGACCGGTGCCGACCTCGGTGTGATGCTGTCCGCCAGCCACAACCCGATGCCGGACAACGGCATCAAGTTCCTGGCCCGCGGCGGGATCAAGCTCGACGACGTGATCGAGGACGCCATCGAGGCCCGGATGGGCGAGGAGTGGCAGCGTCCGACCGGTGCGGTCGTCGGCCGGGTGACCGACGACGGGCAGGGCTTCGAGACGTACGTCTCGCACCTGGTCCGCTCGGCGCCGAACCGGTTCGACGGGCTCAAGGTCGTCATCGACTGCGCGAACGGCGCCGCCTCGGAGACCGCTCCGGAGGCGCTCCGCCGGCTGGGCGCCGAGGTGATCACGGTCGCCGCCGCCCCGGACGGCCTGAACATCAACCTGAACTGCGGATCCACCCACATCGAGGGTCTGCAGCGTGAGGTGGTCGGGCACCGCGCCGACGTCGGCATCGCGCTCGACGGCGACGCGGACCGCTGCCTGGCGGTGGACGCGAACGGCGAGCTCGTCGACGGCGACCAGATCCTCGCGATCCTGGCACTGGCGATGCGGGACAGCGGCCGGTTGTCGAACGACACCGTCGTCGCAACCGTGATGAGCAACCTGGGCTTCGTCCAGGCGATGGTGCGGGAGCGGATCGCGGTCGAGCAGACCAAGGTCGGCGACCGGTACGTGCTCGAGGCGATGAAGGCCGGCGGCCACAAGCTCGGCGGCGAGCAGTCCGGCCATGTCATCCTCTCCGACCACGCCACCACCGGCGACGGCACGCTCACGGCGGTCAACCTGCTGGCTCGGGTAGCCCAGACCGGCAAGACCCTGGCCGACCTGGCCGGCGCCATGACCCGCCTCCCGCAGGTCCTCGTCAACGTGAAGAACGTCGACAAGAGCCGCGCCGGCACCGACCCGGCCGTCCAGTCAGCCGTCTCCGAAGCAACCACCCGCCTGGGCGACACCGGCCGAGTCCTCCTCCGCCCCTCGGGCACCGAGCCCCTCGTCCGGGTGATGGTCGAAGCGGAGTCCTCCGACACAGCCCACGAAATAGCCCACTCGCTAGCCGAAGTGGTCGCCACCTCCCTGAAGCTCTGAAACCAAGTGCGCCGGAGAAATCCGGCGCACTTGCCGTTTACGGCAGGATCGCGTACGTCAGCTTCACGATCTTCGAGAAGGTCTTTGCGGCTGTGAGTGTCAGCTTGGCGCTTTGGCCTTCTTGAAAGTACTGCTTTCCGTGGCCCACCAGCAGCGGGTAGATGGTGAGGTCGATCAGATCGATCAGCCCCGCCCGCAGTAGCGTCTCTCCGAACTGGCCGTGGCCCAGGATCAGTAGGTTCCCGCCGTTCTGCTGCTTGAGGCGGGTCACCTCGGCGACGACGTCGCCTCGGACGATGGTCGGATTGCCCCAGTCGGCCTTTTCCAGGGTGGAGCTGAAGACGTATTTCGGGATTGCGGTGAGCCGGTCGGACCACATCGGCTTGTGGGTCCCGCGGCCGTAGAGGTTCGCGAACGCCTCGTAGGTGTTCCGGCCGAACAGGATCGCGTCGCACGCCGTCAGCAATCCCAAACCGTCGCGCAGGTATGCGTCGTCCTGGTATTCGCCGACACCCATACCGACCGGGTCTTCGTAGACGCCGTCCGCCGAAACCAGGACGTACTCGATCACCTTTCGCACAGCGCCTACCTTCCGTGCCGTCGTCTGTCGTCGGGGAGCGTACGGGCTAGGCCGAAGCTGGCCAGGATGCTGTTGTCGAAGCGGGTCAGGGCAGTGATGCGGTCTGCGGCAAGGGTGAGAACCATCAGACCGGTCGCGTGCCAGGCGTCCGTGGTGGGATCGAGGAGGTAAACGCCGAAAGCGGGTTGGCCGTTCGCTCGCGTCGCGACCAGACGGTAGCCAGGGGCCTGGGCGAAAACGGCGGCCTGGAAGCGGGTGACCGCCTCACGGCCGAGGTACTCGACCGGCAGCGGTGGCATCGTCAGGCGGACGTCGTCGGCGAGTAACGCGACGACCCCGTCGACGTCGCAGGCTTCGAAGGCCCGGGTGATGCGGTCGACGAGCCGGCGCTCGGCCGGCGAATCGGGCGGCGGAGGTGGTTCGTGGGCGCCGAGCCGCGGCGCCCGGTCCTGCATGCCGGCGCGGGCGCGTTTGAGAGCGCTGGTGACCGATTCCACCGTGGCGTCGAGGAATTCGGCGACATCCGTGGCGCGGTAGCCGAGGACGTCGCGCAGGATCAGTACAGCGCGCTGGCGGGGCGGCAGAAGCTGGACGGCGGTCACGAAGGCCAGCGAGATCGCCTGTTTGGACTCGTAGCGCGCCTCCGGGCCGGGAGCGGGGTCGTCGAGGCCCTCGAGCAGGACGTCGGGATACGGCTCGAGCCACACCACTTCGCCACCGGCGGACGGTTCGGGCAGGTCGAACCTCGCCGAGCCTTCACCGGGAACGGCCGTCCGAGGCCTCCTACTTGCAGACCTCAAGATCTTGAGGCAGCGGTTGGTCGCGACGCGGTAGAGCCACGTCCGGACCGAGGACCGGGCCTCGAACGCGTCGAGTCCCTTCCAGGCGTCGAGCAAGGTCTCCTGCAGGGCGTCCTCGGCGTCGTGCATCGAGCCGAGGAATCGGTAGCAATGCACCATCAGCTCTCGCCGGTAGGGCTCGACGAGTTCGCGAAACGCCTCGGCGTCGCCGGCCAGGCACCTGGCGATCAACTCTGCTGTCACCGCATCGTCCCCTCAGTCCCGGCCGGCCGCGACGAGGGTATCGGCCAGCTCTGCAGGCCGGCTGAACATCACGTAGTGGGAGCCCGGAATCTGCAGGATCCGGGCCAACGGACCCAACGCTCGGCGAACCGCGGAAAGGCGGCGTATTCGCCGGGCGGCAGCGCGAAGTCGCTGATCGGATTGACGTAACTGACCTGCAGCCGTGCGGAAGCCACCAGTTCGTAGAACGCTTCGAGGTCCAGTTCGTCCGTGAAGTACCTGACCGGAATGGGCGACATCTCGGCATAGATCGCTGTTGCTGCGGCGTAATCGAGGTCGGTGCACGCACGTTCGCGGACGACCGGGAACGGCAGCAGGAATCCCTGAGCCGGATCGGTCAGGTCGAAGAAGGCGGCGTCTCCCGGCGGGAATTCGTCAGCCAGTGCGTGGCCGCGTGCGGGGACGAATGCACTCAGGAACACCAGTCGCTTGATCCGCGTCGTCGCCTGTTCGGCCGCTTGGGCGATGTACGCGCCGCCGATCGAGTGGCCGACCAGCACAACGTCGGAAAGGTCGTTGTCGTAGAGGTACGCGGTCAGCGAGGCGACAGCGTCGGCGGGTGCGAGCGTCATCCGATCGCCCGCACGGTGCCCCGCCAGGGTCGGCGTGTGTACGGTGTGGCCGTTGCCGCGCAGGCCGGCAGCAGTCTGCTCCCACATCGCACCGGTCTGAAATGCTCCATGGACCAGCACGAACGTCAAGGCTTCCGTGGTCGGTGATGCGGGGGTCATGCGAACTCCTGTCGCTCGGTGACGCCGGCGCGTACGGCCGGACGACTCGTCACCTGGACAGATCCCCCGCGCCGAGAAAACTGGGCGGTCTGACGAGAGGCCGCTACCTCTTCAGTTCGGCGAGGCGGCGTTCTGGGGCGGGGGCGGCTTCGGCCAGGAGTTGGGTGTACTCGTGCTGGGGGTTGAGGATCACGTCGTCGGAAGGGCCTTGTTCTACTACCTGGCCGTGGTACAGGACCATGATTTCGTCGCTGAAGTGGCGGGCGGTGGCCAGGTCGTGGGTGATGTAGAGGACTCCTAGGTTTTCCTCTCGTTGGAGGGTGGCCAGGAGGTTGAGGACGCCCAGGCGGATAGAGACGTCGAGCATCGAGACCGGTTCGTCGGCGACCAGGATGGCTGGTTCGGGGGCGAGGGCTCTGGCGATGGCGACCCGCTGGCGTTGGCCGCCGGAGAGTTCGTGGGGTTTGCGGTGGGCGTAGTCCTCGCCGAGGCGGACTCGGCGGAGGAGTTCCAGGACACGCTCGCTGACCTGGTCTTGGGTGAAGCCGGGGTGGTGGAGTTTCACCGGGCGGGCCAGGTGGTGGGCGATCGAGTGGTACGGGTTCAGCGACGCGAACGGGTCCTGGAAGACCATCTGGACGGCTTTGCGGTACGTCGCCGCGGCCGCGCCGCGGTACTGCATCGGCTTGCCGTCCACCAGGATCTCGCCGGACGTCGGGCGCTCCAGCTGGAGGAGGAGCTTGGCGATAGTCGACTTACCCGAGCCGGACTGGCCGACGAGTGCGATCGTCCGGCCGGGCTGCAGTTCGAAGCTGACCTGGTCGACCGCGCGCAGCCGCGTGCTCCGCAGCCCGTTGCGCAGCCGGTACTCCTTCACGACCTCGCGCATCTCCAGCACGCTCATACTGCCTCCTGATCGGTCTCGTCCAGTGCGAGCTCGTCGCCCACGAAGCCGCTGCGCACGAACCCGCCGCGCTCACCGGTCAGACTCGGGAACGACGAGAGCAAGCGCTTGGTGTACGGGTGCTTCGGCTTCGTGTAGAGCGTCAGCGCGTCGTCCAGTTCGACGATCAGGCCGGCCCGCATCACCGCGATCCGGTCGCTGATCTCCAGCAGCAACGGCAGGTCATGGGTGATGAACACGACCGCGAACCCGAGCTCGGACCGCAGCCGGGTGATCTCGCGGAGGATCTCCCGCTGTACGACGACATCCAGCGCGGTCGTCGGTTCGTCCATGATGAGTACCTGCGGTTCGAGCGCGAGCGCCATCGCGATCATCACCCGTTGCCGCATCCCGCCGGACAGCTCGTGCGGGTACGCGCGCAGCCGGTCGCGATCCACACCGACCCGTTCGAGCAGTTCGGCACACCGCAGCCGGCGTTCCGCCTTGCCGATCTCGGGGCGGTGCGTGAGGTACACGTCCTCGAGCTGCTCGGAGATCCGCAGGACCGGGTTCAGCGAGTTCATCGCGCCCTGGAAGACCATCGCGATCTTGTCCCAGCGGAACGCGCGCAGGTCGTCGCCGCTCAACGACGACAGGTCAACGTCGTACCCCTCGCGGGACGAGAACACCACCCGGCCGCCGGTGATCAGCGCCGGCGGCTTCAGCAGCCGGGTGATCGCGTACGCCAGGGTGGATTTTCCGCAGCCGCTTTCCCCCGCGAGGCCGAGGATCTCGCCTCGTTCCAGGGTGAGCGAAACCTCGCGGACGGCGTGCACCGTGTTCTCGGCGAGGTAGTCGATGCTGAGGTTCTCGATGCTGAGCACACTCATGCCTTCACGCTCCATTTGTTGCGCTCGGCCCGGGTCTGCGAGCGCAGCTTCGGGTTGATGATCTCGTCGATCGAGAAGTTGATCAGCGACAGCGCCGCGCCGAACAACGCGATCGCCAAGCCGGGCGGTGCGAACCACCACCAGGCGCCGAGCCGGAGTGCCAGCCCGTTCTGGGCGTAGAACAGCATCGTGCCCCAGGTGAACGAACCGGACGCGCCGAGCCCGAGGAACGACAGCCCGGCCTCGCCGAGGATCGCGAAGATCACCGCGAATACCACCTGCGACGCGAGCAGCGGGACCAGGTTCGGCAAGATCTCCACGGTCAGGATCCGCCACCGTTTCTCGCCGCCGATCCTTGCCGCGAGCACGTAATCGCGGTTGCGTACGCTCAGCGTGAACCCGCGCAGTACCCGCGCCGACCCGGCCCAGCTGGTGATCGCGAGTACGGCGGCCACCAGCCAGATCGACTTGTTCGGTACGTAGCTGGAGATCACGATCACCAGCGGCAGCCCGGGAATCACCAGCATGATGTTGGTGAACAGCGAGAACGCCTCGTCCGCCCAGCCGCCGACGAACGCGCCGACGACGCCGAAGAACGACGACAGCAGCAGCGTGATCGCACCGACCACGACGCCGATGATCAGCGAGCCGCGGGTGGCGTACGCGAGCTGGGCGAACACGTCCTGCCCGCTCTGCGTCGTACCGAGCAGGAAACCGTTGCCCGGACCGGTCAGCCCGATGTCCCGGACCGTCGACGGGTTGCCGACCAGCAGCGGTCCGAGCACGCCGAACAGCACGATCAGCCCGGCCAGGCTCAGGCCGACCGCGAGCTTGAGGGTCATCGGTGGGAGCCGGCGCCGGACCTGCGCGACCGGCGACGGGCCGTCCGCCGCCGCGGTCCGTGCGGCCCCTTCAGTGGTGATAGCCATGAAGCCCTTCCTCAGGACCGCGCACGTGTGCGGGGGTCGATGACGCCGTACAGGAGGTCGACGAGCAGGTTCGCGCCGAGCACCGCCAGCGTGATGATCAGGAAGACGCCCTGCATCAGCGCGTAGTCGTTGTTGCCGACGGCAAGCAATAGCGCGGAGCCGATCCCCGGGTACGAGAACACCGCCTCGGTCACGATCGACCCGGCGACCACGAACCCGAGCGAGATCGCGAATCCGGAAACCGAGGGCAGGATCGCGTTCCGGGCCACGTACCGGGACCGGATCCGGCGCGGCGTCAGGCCCTTCGCCTCCGCGGTCACGACGAAGTCCTCGGAAAGCGTCGACACCATCATGTTCCGCATCCCGAGCATCCAGCCGCCGATCGACGAGATCACGATCGTCAGCGCCGGCAGCGCGCCGTGGTACAGCACCGACTGCGCGAACGGCAGGCTCCAGCCCGGCGTCACGGAGTACACGTCGTAGCCGCCGTTCAGCGGGAACACCGGCCAGGTGCTGCCGAGCAGGAAGAGCAGCAGCAGCGCGAGCCAGAAGTACGGCACCGACTGCAGCATCGTGGTGAACGGGATCAGGTTGTCGATCCAGGAGCCGCGCCGCCAGCCGGCCGCGCGGCCGAGCAGGATCCCGACCGCGAACGAGATCACGGTCGCGATCCCGATCAGCCCGACCGTCCAGGGCAGCGTCTGCCCGATCACCTGCGACACCGGCGCCGGGAAGTACGCGATCGACGTACCGAGGTCGCCGGTGAGCAGGTGGTGCAGATACCGCCAGTACTGCGTCCAGAGCGACGAGCTGGTGTCGGTCCCGAGCAGTGCCTCGATCGCGTTCCGGGTCGTCGGCGTGACCGGGCCTTTCGTGGCGAGCTTCGACAGCATGAGGTCGACCGGGTTCCCCGGCATCAGCCGGGGGATCAGGAAGTTCAGCGTCAGCGCCGCCCAGAGCGCGACCACGTAGAAGGTGAGTTTCCGGAGCAGGTAGCGCATCAGCTGGCGGGCTTGATCGTCTTGAGCACGATCCCGGCGTCCCACGCCTTCCAGGCCGCGGGCAGCACGTACAGGTTGTCCTTGGTCGGCCAGCCGGTCGCCCGCGAGGTGTTGAACTCGGTGAGCATCGAGTTCACGTAGACCGGGATGTACGGGAGCTGGTCCGCGATGATGCCCTGGATCTTCGCGTACTCCGCCTTCTGCGCTGCCTGGTCCGTGGTCCCCGCGGCTGCCGTGAGAGCGGCGTCGACGGCCGGGTTGGAGAAGCGGGACTGGTTACCGGCCGAGGCGCTCTTGCCGACCGGCGCGGTGTTCGTGCTGGCGAGCTTGCTGTCGTAGGTGAAGTACGGGTTCGTGGACGCGCCGAGGCCGACCGAGTCCAGCGACAGCTGGAACTTGCCGTTGGTCTGCGCGGCGTTCCATTCGTTCCACGAGACCTGGCTGGGCTTGAGCTCGATGCCGACGGTGGCCAGCTGCTGCTTGAGGGTGTCGTTGATCAGGATGTAGTCGCTCCACCCGGTGACGGTCTGTACGGTCAGCGAGAGCCGCTTGCCGTCCTTCGTCCGAACGCCGTCACTGCCCTTGACCCAGCCGGCCGCGTCGAGGGCCTTGTTCGCCGCGTCGGTGTCGGCGCTCTGCGGAAGCTTCGCCGTACCGGCGTCCGCGATCCAGTTGTCGTCGCGGCCCGGCAGCAGCATCGTCGGAGAGCCCACACCCGCGACGCCACCGCCGGCCAGCTTCGCGAGCTGCTCGCGGTTCATCGCCAGGTAGATCGCCTTGCGTACGGCGGGATCCGTCTGCGGACCGGTGCACCCGAGTGCCGCGTTGGAGCACGTCACGATCACGGTCGTCATCACGGGGGTGTTGACGTACGTCAGGTTCTTGCCGGACTTCATGATGTTGTCGATGCCCGGCAGGTAGGCGCTGGCCCAGTCGACCTTGCCGGCGACCAGGGCCGCGCTGGCTGCGTCCGCAGACGTCACCGGGAGGTAGCGGACCTCCTTGATGGTCGGTTTGCCCGCCTCCCAGTACAGGTCGTTCTTGGTCAGTACGAAGCTCTGCGGCGTGTAGGACTTCACCTTGAACGGACCGGTACCGACCGGGTTCTTGTTCAGGTTCGTGGTCGGGTCCTTGATGTCCTTCCAGATGTGCTCGGGCACGATCGCCTGGTTGGCGAGTACGGCCGGCTCTTGCATCAGGGACTTCGTCTTGAAGGTCAGTACGGCGGTGTCGTCGGACGTGGCCTTCGCGGTGGCGGCGAGCCCGGACGGGTTCAGCGCGGGCGTCTTCGCGACCAGGTTGAACGTGAAAGCGACATCCTTGGCGGTGAACGGCTGGCCGTCGTTCCACTTCACGTTGTGGCGGATCTTGATCGTGAGCTCGGTACCGGCGGCGTTCCAGGAGAAGCCGGAGGCCAGCACGGGCGTGGGCTCGGACTGCTTCGCGAAGTTGTACCAGTACAGCGGCTCGTAGATGACGCCCAGCGTCGGCTGCAGCGCCGTACTGCTGAACGGGTTGAAGTTCTCGGTGGTGATGTCGCCGGCCGCGACGGTGATCGACGCGTCCTTGTTGGCGGTCTGGTTGCCTGCCGCGGCGCCGTTGCAGGCGGCGAGCAGGAGCGCTGCGGCGGTCGCGACGGCCGCGGCGCTCACCAGGCGCCGCACACGTGGCCGTTTCGTCGGGTTCCGGAGCATAGGTCGATTCCTTTCCAACGCGGTCTTCGAACGCGTCACCCGGCACCCGCCAGGGAAGCTGGCCGTAACTTAGTTCGCCTAACAAAGAAGGCGCAAGAGGTCAGCGTGGTAACGATTTCGACAGACGTCGTGCGGGGAAAGGGTTTGCTGGACCCGTTCTAGGCGGAGATCGCGCGCTCGGAGCGCAGCATCATCAGCGCGGCGCCGATCGCGGCCGCGTCGTGCCCGCGCTCGTCCAGCACCACCTCGGTGTTCACGGCCCGCCCGAACGCGGAGCTCATGATCCGGTCCTGGATGACCGGCAGGTAGATCGTCCCGGCCACGGCGAACGCCGGACCGGTCAGCACCAGCAGCTGGACGTCGTACATGTTGGTGATCGTCTGCGCGCCGAGCGCGAGCCAGGACGCGGAGTCGCGCAGGATCGCCTCGGCCCGCGAGTCCCCGGTCAGCGCGAGCCGGGCGATGGCCGCGAACGCCGCGACCCCGGTACGCCGCTGGGACCCGAGGTCGAGGCCTGCGGCCCGGGCCTTCGCGACCACCGTCGCGGGACCGGCGATCGCCTCGAGGCACCCCGTACTGCCACACCAGCACTGCGGGCCGCCGATCTGCACGCAGATATGCCCGACCTCGCCGGCGTTGCCGTGCGCGCCCTGGTAGACATGACCGTTCAGCCGCAGGCCGGAGCCGATGCCTTCGCTCATGAACAGCCCGGCCATCACCGACACGTCGTGCCTGGTGGTGAGCCTGGTACCCGCGGCGGCCGCGGTCGCGTCGTTCTCCAGCAGCGCGGGCAGCCCGAGCCGCTCCTCCAGGCGCTGGTGGATCGGGAAGTCGACCCAGTTCGCCATGCTCGGCGGGGCGGAGGTGACGCCGCGGTTGCGGATCAGCGGCCCTGGGCAGACGAACCCGAGCCCGAGGATCAGCCGCGGGTCGATGCCGGCCCGCTCGATCAGCTCGGTGGTCTCGGTCGCGATCCGCGCCACCACCTGCTCCGGATCGCTCTCGTCGCCCGGCCCGTCGCGCCGCCAGCGCGCCACCACCCCGCCGGCGTAGTCGACCAGCACGTACGTCAGGCTGTCGGGGCTCAGGTGGACGCCGACGACGTACCGGGCGGCGGCGCGGATCCGCAGCATCGTGCGCGGCTTGCCGCCGGTGGACGAGCCACGGCCGGCCTCGTCGACCAGGCCGTCGTCGATCAGCCGGCGGACCAGCGTGGTCACCGAGGGGGCAGTGAGACCGGTGATCTGGGTGAGTTCCACCCGGCTGACCGTGCCCGCGGAGCGGATGCTGTCCACAATGAGGGCGCGGCTGTTCGTCGGCGCCGGGTCGTAACCCGGCGCGTACGACGCGTCGCTGACCTGCTGCATCGGACGTCCGCAATCTGTCGAGTTTGTTAGGTCTGTGAATATAGTGGCTTCGACCGCCTTGGAGGGCAGTGTATGCAGGAGCGCGAGCGGATCGCGGGGTTGGTACTGGCGCGTCCCGGGCGGCTGCTCGGGATGGAGCCGTTCATGGCCGACGTCGTCCAGGGGATCGAGGAGGTGTTCGCCGGGCGCGGCTGCAGCCTGCTGATCGAGTTCGCCGCGGACATCGCCGGCGAGATCGAGATCTGGCAGCGCTGGGTGGCGAACCAGTACGTCGACGGCATCGTGATGGTCGACCTGCGGACCAAGGACCCGCGGCTGGACGAGCTGCAGCGGCTCGGCGTGCCCGCCGTACTGCTGGGTGGTCCGGAGCTGAAGGTGCCGATCACGAACGTACTGGTCGACAACGCCGAGGGTGCCCGCGCAGCGGTGCGGGCGCTCGCGCAGCTCGGGCATCGCGACATCGCGCGGGTCAGTGGCCCGCGGGACATGCTGCACTGCCAGGCGCGGGACGTCGCTTTCATGGAGACCTGCGCGGAGCGGGATGTGCAGGGCCGGGTGATCGAGGGTGACTACTCGGAGGACTCCGGCCGGGACGCGACGCGGCAGTTGCTCACCGGAAGCCAGGTGCCGACGGCGGTTGTCTACGACAACGACCTGATGGCGATCGGTGGTCTGGCCGCGGCGCGCGAGCTGGGCGTCGCGATCCCGGACCAGCTGTCCGTGATCGCCTGGGACGACACTGCGGTGGCGCGGCTGGCCACGCCACCGCTCAGCGTCGTCACGGTCGACGTCCACGGGCTGGGCACGATCGTCGGCGAGGCAATCCTCACCGTCATGCAGGGCGGGGCCCCCACGACCTACCAGGTCCCCCAACCCACGATCCGCCTGGCCAGATCCACAGCCCCACCCTCCCCGTCGCCCCGGCCGTCGCCCTCCCCGTCGCCCTCCCCGTCGCCCCGGCCGTCGCCGTCGCCGAGTCGTGGATAACGGCTGTAAAACTCGACCACAATCCACGACTCGGCGAAGGGGCGCGAGCCGATCGCCACGAATCGGCGCGGGTCAGGCCAGGCCGACCGCGGCCAGCGGGCTGGGCCAGGACTTGAGGACGGCGAGCAGGTCGGGGCTCTGCGTCGTCGACAGCGCCTCGGTGTACGCGTCGGTGACGATGTCAGCGATCCGGACCGGTACGCCGGTGTTCGCCGACCGTACGGCGGCCTCGACCATCGCGATGCTGACGACGTTCGAGTGCACCTCGGACTGCGGCGTCTTCGACGTACGGACCGCGTCGACGAACTCCACCAGCGAACCGGCGATCTCCTCGGGTTCGTCCCCGAGCGGTGCGGGTACGTCCGGCTCCGCGACCGGGGCGTTGTCGCCGTCCCAGGTCGCCGTACCGCCGGGAGTGCTGGCCCGCCAGAAGCCGTTCCAGGACGTCTCGAGCCCCGGGGCGCACCAGCTTCCGGCAAAGGTGAAACGGGTTCCGTCGGCGTACGTGAAGATCGCGGACGCCGCCGCGTTGCCGTCGAACCAGCTCCAGGACGGGTTGTACGAGTCGCAGTACACCGAGACCGGCTCCGACCCGATCAGCTTGCGGGACAGGTCGAACTGGTGGATCGCCATGTCGACCAGCAACGGCTCCGCCATCCGCTCGCGGAAACCGCTGAAGTGCGGGGCCTTGTAGAACTCACAGCTCAGCGTCCCGATCGGCCCGAGTCCGGCGAGCTGCCGCTGGAACGCGTCGACCGCGCGGAAGTACCTCCGGGACTGCGAGACCATCAGCAGCTTGCCGCTGACCTCAGATGCGGCAGCCATCTGCAGACACTCGCGGACAGTCTCCGCCAGCGGTTTCTCGCACAGTACGGGGACGCCGCGCAGCAACGCTTCCACGCTGACCTTCGGATGCGCGACCGGCACAGTCACGTCGATGAGCGCGTCGAACTCCACCTCGAGCTGGTCGATCGAGGCGGCGACCGGTACGTCGTGGTAGCCGTGTTCGTCTGCTGCCGCACGTGCTACGTCGACGTCCAGGTCGATCAGGCCTGCCAAGGTGACGTCCGGGTTGGCGGCGATGGTACGCAGCCAGGCGCGGCCCATGCCGCCGGCTCCGGCCTGCAGCAGGCGCAGGGGTTCAGGCATCGGCAGGCTCCTCGATGGGTCCGGTGTACCCGTGTCCGTTGAAGAAATCGTCCGTCTCGTAGCGCAGCAGCGTCGGCAGTGCGCGCTTCGGCAGGTCCGTACGCGCCCACTGGACACCGTTCGCGATCACCTTACGGACATCCTTGTGGTGGTACACCGGGTAGTCCTGGTCGCCGGGGGAGAAGTAGAAGATCTTCCCGTGCCCGCGGCGGAACGTACAGCCGGAGCGGAACACCTCGCCGCCGGAGAACGAGGAGACGAAGATCAGCTCGTCCGGTACCGGGATGTCGAAGAACTCGCCGTACATCTCCTGCTGCTCGATCACGATCGGGTGCGGCACGCCCTGCGCGATCGGGTGCGTGGGGTTCACCGTCCAGACCAGTTCGCGGTCGCGCTCGCTGCGCCAGCGCAGCGTGCAGGTGGTGCCCATCAGCTTGCCGAAGATCTTCGACCAGTGGCCGGAGTGCAGGACGACGAGTCCCATACCGGACAGCACGTGCTGGTACACGCGGTCGACCACCTTGTCGTCGACCTCACCGTGCGCGGCGTGGCCCCACCAGACCAGGACGTCGGTCTGCGCCAGCACCTCCTCGGTGAGTCCGTGCTCGGGTTCGTCGAGCGTCGTGGTGGAGATCTTCGCGTCCGGCAGGTTCTCGGCGATGCCGGCGGCGATGGTCTCGTGCATGCCGTCGGGATAGATCTCCCGGACGTGCGGCTCGACCTGCTCGTGCCGGTTCTCGCCCCAGACAAGTACGTTCATAGTTGGTATCCCCAATGGTTTATTTGACGGCTCCGCCGATGGCGCCGGCGGCGATGTACTTCTGCGCGGCGACCAGCAGCACGATGGCCGGGACCGCCGAGAGCACCGCGGTCGCCATCACCGCGTTCCAGTTCTGCACCTGGGTGCCGAGGTACTGGTAGATCCCGAGCGTCACCGGCCGCACGCCGCCCTTGGTGGTCAGCGTCAGCGCGAACAGGAAATCGCTCCAGGAAAACAGGAAACTGAACAGTCCGGCGGTGATCAGCGAGTTCTTGCTGATCGGCAGCACGATCGCCACGAACGCGCGGAACAGCCCGGCGCCGTCCACCCGGGCCGCCTCGACCAGCGAGGGCGGCAGCGAGAGCATGAACGAGCGCAGGATCAGGATCGCGAACGGGATCCCGCTCGCGCAGTTCGCGATGATCAGGCCCGGGATCGAGTTCAGCAGGCCGATCTTCTCGTACGCCGTGTAGAGCGCGTTCGCGATCACGATGCCGGGGATCATCTGCGAGATCAGGATCGCCAGCAGCCCGATCGACACCCAGCGGGACCGGAACTGCGAGAGTGCGTACGCACACGGCGTCGCGATCGCCAGGCTCAGGACAACGGTCCCGGACGCGATGATCATGCTCGTGACCAGGTTTCCGCCCTGCTCGTCGAGCGCGCGTTTGTACCCGGAAAACGTTGGATGCAACGGCAGGAAGCCGGCCGTCAGGGTGTTTCCGGACGGCTGCAGTGAGGCGTTCAGCATCCAGTAGACCGGGAACAGCATCACGCACAGGATCAGCACGCCGATGATGGTGTACGCCGTACGTCGCATCGTGCCCTCCTATTCGTCGACGGCGCGACGGGTGCCGCGCAGGTAGAAGATCGCGAACACGAACGAGATCGCGATCAGGATGTTGGACAGCGCCGCACCTTGGCCGAACCGGAAGTCCACGAACGACTTCTGGTAGGACTGGGTCGCCAGCGTCTGCGTCGCGTTCGCCGGGCCGCCGCCGGTCAGGCCGAGGATGATGTCCAGGACCTTGATCGTGTAGACGACGCCGAGCATCAGCAGCACGCTCGCGACCGAGCGCAGGTTCGGCCAGGTGATGTACCAGAACGAGCGCCACCCGGTCGCCCCGTCCAGCTGGCCGGCCTCGTACAGCTCGTCCGGGATCTCGGCCAGACCGGAGTACAGCAGGGTCACGTTGAACGGGATGCCGATCCAGATGTTCACGCCGATCACCGCGATCAGCGCGACCGACGGCGAGTTCAGCCACGGCACCGGATCACCGATCAGGTGCAACCCCATCAGCGTCCGGTTCAGGATCCCGCTGTCCTGCTCGAGGATCGACCGCCAGGTCGCGCTGGACACGATCAGCGGCAGCAACCAGGGCAGCAACAGCAACGACCGGAGTACGGCGCTGAGCGGGAAACGGTTCCGGAAGAACAGTGCGAGTCCGAGACCGATCGCGAACTGGAAGGCGATCGAGCCGACCGTGAACAGCGCGGTGTTCAGCATCGCGTCCGAGAACAGCTTGTCGGTCACGACCGTCTTGTAGTTCTGCAGTCCGACCCACGGCGCGACGCCGGTGAAGAACGTCTTCAGCCCGTAGTCCTGCAGGCTCATCAGCAGGTTCTTCACCACCGGGTAGCCGAACAGCGCCACCATCGCGATCGCCGCCGGCAGCACGAACAGCAGCTTGGTCAGGCTCTCGCCCCGGTGGTGCCGGCCGCGCACCTTCGCGCGGCCGGTCACCCTCGTACGTGTGAGCGTCACCATCGCCGATCAGCCGCCGGAGGCCTGCTTGAAGGCGTCCTGGGGCGAGGCCTTACCGGTCAGTGCCAGCTGGATCGCCTGGTAGATCACCTTCGCGGCGTCCGGCCACTTGTCGCCCAGCTTGCCGGTCCGCGAGCGGGCGGTCTTGACCTGCTCGGTGAAGGCCTTCATCGACGGCACTTCCTTGACGTACTCGTCGAGCAACGAGAGCTTGGTCGGGATGGTGTACCGGGCCTTGGCCCAGGCCAGCTCGTTCTCGTCGGAGTTGAGGCACTTCACGAAGTCGGCGGCCTTCTGCTGCTTGGCCTGGTCCTTGTTCAGCGGGACCGTCCAGGCCTCACCACCCAGCGGCGCGACCGGCTTCTGGTCCGGCTTGTTCAGCGGGAACGTGACCACGTCCCACTTGATCTTCGGGTTCTTGTTCAGCGCCGGGATCTGCCACGGCCCGTTGACCATCATCGCGGTCTTGCCGGCGATGAACTGGTCGTTGACGTCGCCCTGGGTCCAGTTGATCACGCTCTTCGACGCGGACCCCGACTTCACCAGGTCGACCCACAGCTGCAGCGCCTCGGCCACCTGCGGACTCTTCAGGTCGGTCTCGTCGCCGCCGTTGGTCCACATCGCCGGCAGGAACTGCCAGGATCCTTCGTACGTGGCGTTCGCGTTGAAGGCCATCCCGTAGCGCCCGGGCTTGGTGAGCTTCTTCGCCGCGGCCTTCAGTTCGTCCCAGGTCTTCGGCGGTTGGACGCCGGCCTCGGCCAGCATGTCCTTGTTGTAGAACAGCGCGATCGTGTTCGTCACCGGCGCGAGTCCGTAGAGCTTGCCCTGGTACGACGTCGCGTCGACCATGCCCTGGATGACGCCGTCGCCGCTCAGACCCATGTCGTTCAAGGGCGCAAGCGCACCGGTCGCGGCGATCTGCTGGACGTCGGGGTTGTCGAGCATCAGCACATCGGGCAGCGTCTTCGACGACGCCTGCTGCAGCACCTTCTGGATCAAGGTGTCACCAGGCACCGTCTCCCGCTGAATGGTGATGCCGAGCTGCGACGCGCAGTTGTCGAGGCCCTTCTGGACCAGGGACTTGTCCGGGTCATTGTTGTAGTAGTCCAGGACGGTGAGGCTCTTGACGCTGTCGCCCGAGCCGGACGACTGCCCGCCGCCGTTACCGCCGCAGGCACCGAGCAGGAGCGACACCGTCGTCGCACCCGCCAGCGCGGCGGCGATCCGCTTGCTGATCATGAGATCGGACTCCTTCAAAGCGTTTAACCGAGGGACGAAAGAAAGTGCAGCGCGCTTGTGGATTGGGCGGTAAACCGCTTAACTGAGGTGTTGAAGGACTATGTTCCCTAGGTCACATCGGTGTCAAGAGGTCAGAGGGGGTCGATCGATGGTCACGATGAAGGACGTCGCTCAGCGCGCCGGTGTCTCGATCGCGACTGTTTCGTTCCTGCTGAACGACACCAAGCCGGTGACGGCCGCGACCCGGGCCCGGATCGAGCAGGCGATGCTCGACCTCGGGTACCGGCGGAACCTGGTCGCCCGGGCGCTGGCGTCCCGGCGGACGCACATCATCGCGATGGCGTACCCGGCGCTCGAGCACCGGTTCGGGATGTCCACGTCGGAGTTCTTCACCAGCGCGGCGGAAGCGGCCCGCAAGGAGGACTACCACCTCGTGCTGTGGCCGGTCGGCAACGACGGCGTCGAGTTGCAGGAGCTGCTCGCGCAGGGCCTGGTCGACGGCGTCGTACTGATGGAAGTGCAGCTCGACGACCCGCGCGTCGACGTACTGCGCAAGTCCAAGACGCCGTTCGCGCTGATCGGGCGGACGACCGAGCTGGACGGGTTGTCGCACGTGGACATCGACTTCGACACCACCGTCGAGGACGCGGTCCGGCACCTGTACGAGCACGGGCATCGGCAGCTCGCCTTGATTTCGGGCGATCTGGACGACCCGCGGTTCTATGCGTACGGCCCGTGGGTCCGGACGGAGGCGGCGTACCGGCGGGTCGCGGCGTCGTACGACCTGCCGGCCGTGGTCCTGCCGTGTTCGGACACGGCCGAGGCGGGGAAGGCGGCCACGCAGCGGTTGCTGAAGGAGCACCCGGAGACGACGGCGGTGCTCGTGCTGAACGAGTACGCCGCACTCGGGGTGGTGTCGGAGCTCAAGCGGTCCGGGTACGACGTACCGCGGGACATGTCGGTGTTGTCGCTGCTGATGGTGCCGGAGACCGCCGCGATGACGGATCCCGAACTCACGATGATGCGGACGCCCGGTCCGGAGCTGGGGCAGCTCGGGACCGAGTCGTTGATCCGCGAGCTCGAGGGCGACGACCCGCTGCCGCCGCAGCTCGTCGCCGCGAAACTGTCGCCGGGCGCTACGGTCGCAGCGCCCAGAGCGCCGCAACCAAAGGCCGCTGCAGGTCGGCGCGCCGTACGCAAAGCCCGATCGTGAGCGGTTCCAGCTCGGCCGGCAGTTCCTCCAGCTGATCGCGAACCGCGGAGGATTCGAGTACCAGTCGCGGCACGACACCGACGCCACAACCCAGCGCCACCAGAGCGAGCAGCGCCTCGTGACCGTCCGGCTCCGCGGCGATCGTTGGCTTCACCCCCGTTCTCCGGAACCACCGGAACGCACTCTCCCGAACAAGCCCGCGAGCGGGTACGACGTACGGACCGTCCGGCGCGCTGTTGTGGGCCCGGACCAGGACGATGTCGGTGACGGCGACGGTGCGGGTGACCATGGATTGCGGCAGGCGGTTCGGGATGCCGGCGACTGCGGCGTCGACCTCGCCCTCGTCGAGTCGGGCGAGTGCGGTGGGCGCGTCGCCGGTGCGGATGTCAAGGCGGATCTGCGGATGCTGTGCTCGCAACGGCCGGAGCAGTTCCGGGAGCAACGTCTGGCACGCGGTCACGGTCGCGAAGATCCGCAGCTCACCCGACAGATCGGCCGGCTCCGCCAAGGCGGACCGGTACTCGCCCCACAGCTCCAGCGCCCGCTCCGCGTACGCCGTGAACCGCCGGCCCTCCGCAGTCAGCACCACGCCCCGCGGCCCCCGGTCGAGCAACCGCGCACCGACCCGCGCCTCGAGCCGTTGGATCGTCCGCGTCAACGTCGCCGCACTGACGTGACACTCCAGGCTGGTCCGCCCGTAGTTCAACGACCGCTCCAGGTGCAGAAACAGCTCCAGTTCCCGCTGCTCCACCTGAGCCCTCCGCCCGACTCGACATACCCCCTGGGGTCTTGCGACAGGCAATACCTTGTTCCCAGACCCCGGCGCCTGTCGTCAGTTCCCAGTCTTGCAGATTGTGGAACGGTGCGGTGCGGAGGTTGCGCTTGCTGCAACAGGGCGGCGGACCGTTGACTGGTGGGCATGGAGAGTTCGGTGTTTCGGGTTGAAGCGATGGACGTGCCGGGCGGGACCGAGGCGATCGTGCGGGGTGGGCGGGATCTGTTCCCGTTGCTGCCGGCCGCGTTGCGCGGGGTCGAGCGGATCGGCGTACTGGGGTGGGGTCCGCAGGGCAGGGCGCAAGCGCTGAACCTTCGGGACTCGCTCGCCGGGACCACCATCAGCGTCGCGGTGGGGCTGCGGCCGGGGTCGCGGTCCGTGGAGGACGCCCGTGCGAACGGGTTCAGCGAGGCCGACGGGACGCTCGGGGATTGGCTCGAGGTAGCAGCGGGCGCGGACCTGGTGATCCTGTTGATCGCGGACGCGGCGCTGGCGGCGCACCACGAGGAGATCTTCGCGGTCCTCAAGCCGGACGCAACCATTGGCCTGTCCCACGGTTTCCTGCTCGGCCACCTGCGCGAGCTCGGCAGCGACTTCCCGGACGGGCACGCGGTGATCGCGGTCTGCCCGAAGGGGATGGGGGATTCGGTACGGCGCCTGTACCAGCAGGGCGCGACCGTCAACGGCGCCGGGATCAACGCGAGCATCGCCGTCCACGCGGACCCGGACGGGCACGCGTGGGACCGGGCGCTGGCGTGGTCGATCGCGCTCGGGTCGCCGTACACGTTCGCGACCACGCTGTCCGACGAGTACCACTCCGACATCGTCGGTGAGCGGGCGATCCTGCTCGGCGCGGTGCACGGTCTGGTCGAGGCGCTGTACCGGTACTTCCGGATCGAGGGCGCGGACCCGGTGACGGCGTACGAGCGTTCGACCGAGACGATCACCGGTCCGATCGCGCGGACCATCTCGAACGACGGTCTCGCGGCGGTACGGGCCGCCGCGCACGACGAGGAACTGTTCGATCGCGCGTACTGCGCCGCGTACGGGCCGGCCCGGGACCTGGTCGCGGAGATCTACGACGAAGTTGCCGACGGCACCGAACTGCGCAGCGTGATCCTCGCCGAGCAACGACTCGCGAACCGGCCGATGACAGAGATCGGCGGCAGCCCGATGTGGTCCCACAGCGCCGAGGTCCACGCCCGCCGCGGCGGGCGCGGTGCGCGGGTGGGTGGGGTTGATGCGGTAACGGCCGGGTTGTTCGTGGGGACGATGATGGCGCAGGTGGACGAGTTCGCGGTCCGTGGGCACGCGTGGTCGGAGATCGTGAATGAGTCGGTGATCGAGGCGGTCGACTCGCTGCTCCCGTACATGCACGCCCGCGACGTCGCGTACATGGTCGACAACTGTTCCCGGACGGCGCGGCTCGGGACCCGGCGTTGGGGCCCGCGCTTCCAGGCGGCGTACGAACAGATCGCCCTCCCGCACCTCGACCGGCCGGCCGACGGGCAACTGATCAAGGACTTCCTCGCCAACCCGGCCCACGAAGCCCTCGCCGCCGCCGCGAAGCTCCGCCCATCGGTGGACATCTCCGTTTAGCCTAAGGGCCATGGCACCTCCCACGACGCGCTCCCGGTTGGTTCCGATGCGGCCGCGGGATCCGCACGAGCCGGGGCGGGTCGCGTCGTCGCTGGAGCTGTTCTTCGACCTGGTGTTCGTGATCGCGGTCAGCGTCGCCGGCGCGCAGTTGCATCACGCGCTGTCCGAGAAGCACATCGCGGGTGGCGTGCTCTCGTACGTGATGGTGTTCTTCGCGATCTGGTGGGCCTGGATGAACTTCACCTGGTTCGCCACCTCGTTCGCGACCGACGACTGGCTGTACCGGCTGCTCACGATCGTGCAGATGAGCGGCGTGCTGGTGCTCGCCGCGGGGATCGAGAAGGTCTTCGCCGACCACGACTTCACCGTCGTCGTGATCGGGTACGTCGTGATGCGGGTGGCGATGATCGCGCAGTGGCTGCGGGCGGCGCGCGCCGCGGGGGACAGCCGGCGGACGGCGCAGTACTACGCCGGTGGGATCGCGATCGTCCAGGTGCTCTGGCTGACACTGCTCGTGATGCCGGGATCGATGCAGGTGATCGCCTGGGTGGTGTTCGTGATCGCCGAGCTCGCGGTACCGGTGGTCGCCGAGCAGCGTGGGATGACGCCGTGGCACCCGCATCACATCACCGAGCGGTACGGGCTGTTCACGCTGATCCTGCTCGGTGAGAGCCTGCTCGCCTCGGCGAACGCGATCATCGAGGCGGTGCACGACCACGAGTCCCTGGGCCCGCTCATCGCGCTCTCGGTGCTCACCTTGGTGGTCACGGCCGCGATGTGGTGGATCTACTTCTGGCCGCCGCACCACACCGCGATCACGTCGTTCGGGCGCTCACTGCGGTACGGGTACGTGCACTACTTCGTGTTCGCCGGGGCCGGTGCGTTCTCGGCCGGGATCGAGGTGGAGATCGACAGCATCACGCACCACACCGAGCTGAGCGAGGTGGCCGCGTCCTACACGGTGACGGTCCCGATCGCGATCTTCGTCCTCGGCATCTGGTGGATCGCGCTCCGCGACAACGCCGACCGGGTCGTGAACGTCGTCGTACCGCTGGGCGCGGTCCTCGTACTGCTGGATCCGCTGATCCCGGTCCCGTTCGCGCTCACCGCGGTGTTCATGGCCGGCGTCGTCACGACGCTGGTCCTCCGCCCGCCGGTGGAGCGGTCAGCCGAGCTCGGCTAAGGCGGTCGCGACCCGGCCGTGGGCGGCTTCGAGCGCGGCCTTGGCGGCGGGGATCGGCGTGCCGGTCAGAAGGTGGACGAGGGCGGGCTTGAGTTCGCCGTCGGCGGCGGCCAGAGCGGTTTCGCAGGCGGCCTCGTCGGCGCCGGTGGCCTCGCCGAGGATCCGGATCATCCGGCCGCGGAGCTTCTTGTTGGTCGCGACCAGGTCGACCATCAGGTTCGACCAGGTGCGGCCGAGCTTGATCATCAGCGTGGTGGAAAACGCGTTCAGAATCATCTTCTGCGCGGTTCCGGCCTTCAGCCGGGTCGAGCCGGCAATCACCTCGGGCCCGGTGTCCGCGGCCACCACGATGTCGGCCAGCGGCGCCAGCGGGGCGTCCGGGTTCGAGGTCACCAGTACGGTCGTCGCCCCCACCGCGCGGGCCGCCTTCAGCGCGCCGGCGACGTACGGCGTACTCCCGGAAGCAGCGAGGCCGACGACGAGGTCCTGACCGGTGACGGCGGCCGCGTCGGACGCGCCGCCCGCCTCGGAGTCCTCGACGTTCTCGACCGCGCGGAGCAGCGCCTGCAGACCGCCGGCGTGGTGGGCGACCACCAGACCGTCGGGGACGTGGAACGTGGGCAGCAGTTCGGCCGCGTCCAGGACCGCCAGGCGGCCCGACGTACCGGCGCCGAAGTAGTGCACCCGGCCGCCACCGCGGACCGCCTCGACGGCGGCGTCCACGGCCTTCGTCAGCTCCGGGATCACCGCGCTGACGGCCGTCGCGACCAGGGCGTCTTCGTTGTTGACGAGTTGGAGGATCTCGGACGTGCCCGCCGCGTCGATGGCCAGCGTCCGGGGATTGCGCTGCTCGGTCGGTGAGGTCACAGGATCGATGTTAGTTTTCTACTGAAGGATTTTCAATTCCGTTCATAGTTGACGGAACTGTTGACGTCACTCGGAACCTTTGAGCCGGTGCCCGCGGACCGAGGAAGCGGTCTCCTCGAGCGCCTTCCGGGCGTCCGGCAGCACCTGCTGCGCGACCCCGATGAACAGGCAGTCGATGACGGTCAGCTGCGCGATCCGGCTGGACATCGCGCCCGAGCGGTACGTCGTCTCCCGGGCGGCGGTCGTCAGCACCAGGTCGGCGGTCTTCGCCAGCGGCGAGCGCGGGAAGTTGGTCACCGCGACCGTGGTGGCGCCGTGCTTCGCCGCCTCTTCGAGGGCCTCGACGACCTCGACCGTCGTACCGGTGTGCGAGATGCCGATCGCGACGTCGCCGTCGCCGAGCAGCGCGGCGCTGGGCAGCGCGACGTGTACGTCGTTCCAGGCGAAGGCGACCCGGCGGATCCGGTGCAGCTTCTGCTGCAGGTCCATCGCGACGAACGCGCTGGCCCCGAAACCGTACAGATCGACGCGCGAGGCCTTCACCACCGCGTCGACGACCTTGGCCAGTGCGTCCACGTCGACCTGCTGCGCGGTCTCGCGGACCGCGCGCTCGTCGGCGAACGCGACCTTCCTGACCACGTCCGCGAGCGAGTCACCGGGCTCGATGTCGCCGCCGATCTCCGGACGGATGCTCTCCTGCGCCGACTGGGCCGCCAACTGCAGGCGGAGCTGCGGATAGCCGGGGACGCCGATCTGCTTGCAGAACCGGATGACCGTGGTCTCCGAGGTGGACGCCACCTCGGCCAGTTCGGAGATCGTCATCGCCGCCACTCCGCCCGGGTCCGCGAGGACCGCGTTCGCCACCCGCTGCTCGGCCGGCGCCAGCGCGGGCATCACCGCGCGGACCCGGACCAGCAGCGGCCCCGTGGGTTCTGGAGAGGTCGTTGAATTCATGACAGCCACGGTACGGCGACTATGCACGAGATGGGGTCACCGACGCGAAAGTCTCCAACCTGTGGCCGTAAATGACTCAGGCGTTCGTTCGCCATCGAGAATTTCACCATCCCTGCTCGTGATCTTCACACCGTCGACGTACACCCCGCGGCCCTGGTACAGCGGGTCGCTGGTGTAGCGCCAGCGGATCGTCTGCTTGCCCGGATCCAGGTCGGCGGTGACCTGGTGCCAGTGCCGGTCGCCGGAGCCGCTGATCGAGCCGTCGGTGTCGATCACCGAGCCGCGGTCCCTGATGCTGAAGGGAAGCATGGTCCAGGTCTTGGCGTCCTTCGACGTCTCCAGGTACAGCAGGTCGGAGTCCTCGGTGTCGACGAACAGGTCGAACGCGAGCTTCGCGCCGCCTGCCGGTACGTCGACCGTGGTGGCGAGCGTGGTCGTCGCGTCGTCGGTCGTACCGGAGAACCAGGCGTCCTTGCCGTGCCGCGGGCCGACGCCGAGCGCCAGCGCGAGACCTTGCGCGACCGCGCGCCGGGCCGGGTTGTTGCTGCCCCAGTCGCGGCTGGGGTGTACCCGGTTGGTGAGCAGGATCGCGAACGAGCGGGAGTCGAAGTCGATCACGATCGACGTACCCGTGTAGCCGGTGTGGCCGGCCGTGCGCGGTCCGGACAGGCCGCCCATGTACCAGCGCTGGTCGAGCTCGAAGCCGAGGCCGTGGTCGTTGCCGGGGAAGGCCTGGTTGAAGTTCGTGATCATCGCGGTGACCGAGGATTCCTTGAGGATCCGGGCGCCGCGGTAGCTGCCGCCGTTCAGGAACGTCTGTGCCAGTACTGCCAGGTCGTCCGCAGTACTGAAAACGCCTGCGTGGCCGGCGACGCCGCCGAGGGACCAGGCGTTCTCGTCGTGCACCTCGCCCCACACCATGCCGCGCGGCGGGGAGGACTGGAACTCCGTCGCAGCGATCCTCGGCTTCTTGCGAGGGTCCGGGTTGTAGCCGGTGTCGCGCATCTGTAGCGGCTTGGTGATCCCGTCGGCGACGAGCTTGTCGAGGGTCTTGCCGGTGACGCGGTGCGCGAGTTCGCCGAGCGCGATCAGGTTCAGGTCGCTGTAGAGGTACTTCGTACCGGGCGGGTCCTGAAGCTTCGCCGTGAGCGCCATGTGCAGCCGGGACGCGGGGTCGGGCTGCGAGCTCCACAACGGCAGCCAGGACGGGAAACCGCTGGTGTGCGTGAGCGCCATCCGGACGGTCACGCCCTCCTTGCCGTTCTCCGCGAACTCCGGGATATACGTCGCGATCGGCGCGTCCAGGTCGACCTTGCCCTTCTCGACCAGCTGCATGACCACGATCGACGTGAACAGCTTCGACACCGATGCCAGGTCGAAGATCGTGTCGGTGCGCATCGGGAGCTGCTGGTCCGCGGGCAGCTCGGTACCGGCGCCGTCGGCGTACTTCAGCGCGAGACCGGTGGCGGTCCGGGTGACGATCTTCCCGTTGTGGCCGAGCAGCGTGACCGCGCCGGCGTACAACGGTTTCGCCGTACCGTTCGGCTTGGTCCAGGCGGCGACCTGGGCGAGCGCGGCGTCGATCGGCGCCGGGTCCAGGCCGGCCTTCGCCGGGGTCTCGTCGCGCAGCAGCGTCGACTTCGGCGCGTAACCGTCGTACGGACGGTCGAACCGGCCGGAGTTGTTGCCGCCAGCAACAGCAGGGGTTGCCATCGTGAGTATCACCGCTGAGATCGTCGTGATCGTGCATATTTTCAGGGAAGCCCACCGTCTCATCGGTGAGCTCCCTGGTAGAGCAGGTACTTCGCGCGCCGGGCCGTCCAGGCGTCGGTCTCGGACTGCCAGGCTGCCACGATCTCCTCGGCGGTCGCATCCGCCGAAAGCATGGTCCGGAACCGATCGGATCCGGTCAGCAGGTCGATCCAGCGGCCGGGTGGGGTCTCCGCCCGCCAGCTGAAGTCGGGGTAGAGCTTACGGGCCTCGACGATCAGGTGGGTCGCGGCCGTGATCGCCTCCACCCGGTGCGGGTCGGTGATCTGTACCTGTACGCCGCCACAGAGGACGTTCGCGTTCTTGCTGATCGACGGCGTGAAGTACGCCTCGCGGAACGCGACGCCCGGGATGTCCTTGGTCTGCAGCGCCTGCGCCCACCGGTAGTCGACGTACGGTGCGCCGATCAGCTCGAACGGGCGCGTCGTCCCGCGGCCCTCGGACAGGTTGGTCGCCTCGAACAGGCACAGGCCCGGGTAGAGCAGGGCGGTGTCCGGGGTCGGCATGTTCGGGCTCGGCATCACCCAGCCCAAGCCGGTGTCGGCGAAGAGCTGGTCGCGTTTCCAGTTCTTCGCCTCGATGACAGTGAGCTGCTTCAGCCGGCCGCCGTTCGGCTCGAGCGGGAGGTACTCGGCGTCGAACATCCGGGCCAGTTCGCCGACCGTCATCCCGTGCTGCTGGAGGATCTCCTTCTTGCCGACGCCGGACGTGTACCCAGGCTTCAGCATCGGGCCACGGGCGTACCCGCCGACCGGGTTCGGGCGGTCGAGGACGACGAACCGCGCGCCGGTGCGGACCGCGGCCAGCATCGCCTCGAACATCGTCCAGATGTAGGTGTAGAACCGGGCGCCGACGTCCTGGATGTCGAAGACAACGGTCTCCACGCCGGACTTCGTGTACAGGCCGGCGAGCTTGTCGGCGGTCGCGCCGTACGCGTCGTACACCATGATCCCGGTCCGCGGGTCGACGTGGTCGCCCTCCGACCCGCCTGCCTGTGCGGTGCCGCGGAACCCGTGTTCGGGACCGAACACCGCGACCACGTCGACCGCACCGGACGCGTGCATGGTGTCGACGATGTGCTGCAGGTCCGGCAGGATCCCGGTCGGGTTGCTGATCACGCCGACCTTCTGCCCGGCCAGGGCCCGCCAGCCGTCGTTCGCCAGTACCTCGGCGCCGGTCAGCACCTTCCGGCTGGAAACAGCTTGTGCGGAAGGTGCGTCGAGCAACGGTGCGGCGGCCACCGCACCGGCCCCGGCGAGAAGGTTGCGTCGCTTCATGTCGGTCTCCTCAGGAACGGAACGAGAGGTCGAAGGTCAGCCCGTGCCCGAACGGGAACAAGGTTTCCGTAGTTTCCGGATGCGCGGGGATCGACACCGGAAGCTTTCCGGTCGGTGCGATCTCGCCGTACAAGACCTTGGCCAGCGCCTCCATCGACACCGCCGTGCTGCCGTAGGTGACGAGCGAGGTCGGCGGTGCGTCGAAGTACGCGACGTCGTACGGATCCCGGACCGGGACCACGATCATCGGGCCTCCGGTGCCGAGCAGGCCGTTGACCAGCTTCTGCTGCTTGGCCAGTTTGTCGGTGACCTCGGTGTCCCACGCTTTGTTGGTCAGCACAACGGTCAGGTCGGCGGCTGCCGCTGCGGTCAGCGCGTCGGTGATCTTCGCGTCCGTCGGCGTCGTACCGGTGTCCTTCACGACCGTGGTCGCGCCGCGCCTCTGGAGTGCGCTCGCCAGCGCGGCCGGGCCGTACCCGGTGACGAGCACTTTCCGCGGCGCGGGCGAGAGCGGCAGCAAGCCGGCGTCGTTGCGGAGGAGCGTCGTACTGCGGTCCGCGATCCGCTGGGCCTCCGCGGCGGCGGCCGGCGTACCGACGACTGTCAGCACGCGGGACACGTCGACGTACGGGTGCTCGACGAGTCCGGTGTCGTACTTCAGGTTCAGAACACGGGTGACGCTTTCGTCGATCCGGGACTCGCTGATCCGGCCGGCGCGCACGGCGTTCAGGACCGAGTTGTACGCCAGCCCGGGATCGACCGGCATCAGCAGCTGGTCGACGCCCGCCTCGATGACGCGCAGCGGGATCTCCGCGTCGCCGTACTTGTCCCGGACGCCCTTCATGCCGAGCGAGTCGGTGATCACCACGCCGTCGAACCCGAGCTGCTGCCGCAGGATGCCGGTCAGGATCGGCCGGCTCAGCGTTGCCGGATCGCCGGACGGGTCGAGTGCCGGGACCACGATGTGCGCGGTCATGATCGAGTGGATGCCGGCCCGGATCGCGGCCTGGAAGGGCGGCAGGTCGATCCGGGTCCACTCGTCGCGGGTGTGACCGATCACCGGGATGCCGGTGTGGCTGTCGGTGGCGGTGTCGCCGTGGCCGGGGAAGTGCTTCGCGGTGGCGACGATCCGGCCGTCGCGCTGGTATCCCTTCACCTGGGCGGCGACGAGCTGTGCGACCAGCGCCGGGTCCGAGGAGATCGACCGGACGCCGATCACCGGGTTCAGCGGGTTGACGTTCACGTCCGCATCGGGCGCGAAGTCGGTGGTGATGCCGAGCGCCTTCAACTCCCGGCCCGCGATCGCGCCGGCCGCCCGGGCGAACGCGGGGGAGCGGGTCGCGCCGAGCGCCATCCCGCCGGGGAACTGGGTGGCGGGCGGCCCGACCCTGACCACCGAGCCGTACTCCTGGTCGGTGCCGATCTGCAGCGGGATCCCGGCGTCCGCGAGCGCCGCCGCCTGCAGACCGTTCGACAGCCCGGCGATCTGCTCCGGGTCGCGGACCGAGTCGGTCCAGGTGAAGTAGATGACGCCGCCGAGGTGGTACTTCGCGACCACCTCGGCCGGTGTCGCGACGCCGTACAGGCTGGTGTTGCGGGCGTCGGCGGTGCCGGCCGTCGGGCCGTACGCGTAGCAGACGAACAGCTGGCCGACCTTCTGCTCCAGCGTCATCCGGCGGAGCGTGTCGCGGACCCAGCGGTCCGGCTGGCCGGATGCGGCGGAGGCTGTTGCTGCAGTGGCGGTGCCGGCGACCGTCGATCCGGCGACGGTGGCCGCCGCGAGTCCGAGGGTCTGGCGTCGGGTCAGTTCCATCGGTGTCACCAACCGGGTCCGGGCGGGCAGGGGCGAACACCATCGTAATTGAATTACGGACACTTCCCCGCGTCGCGAAAGTTACCCACGTGCGCACGGTGGGTCAAGAGTCGGTGACGCACAGGATCGCACCGGTGGGGCACGCGACCGCCAGCACCGCGTTCGTCAGCTCCTTGTGGACCACGGCGAGGCCGGCCACACCGGGCACCGCTCCGGTGTCACCACAGGGCATTCGGCGACGGAGGCCGGCGTTCTCCAGCCCGTGCCCAAGAGCCTTTCCGACTGCTTCCTTCGCCGTCCACAGGCGGAGAAATGCCTGCAGTTGATCGGGTTGCCGGTCCACCCAGTCGAGCTCTCGTGGGTCGAACCAACGACTGGCCAGCGCGCCGACGTCGCGCGGCCGGAACTCCTCGAGATCGATCCCGAGCGGGCCGTCGTACGACGCCGCCACCGCGAGCCGGTGGTGGCTGTAGCTGATGCTCACCGCCAGCCCAGGGATCTGCGGACGGCCGGCTTCGTCGTGGTCGAGAACCGGATCGTCGACCAGCGTGCCCGCGAGGTCGAGCAGGAGTGCGTGAGCCGCCAACCGAGGCTCGCGCCCGGACGGCGCCAGTCGGACGTACACCGGGCTTCCCACGGCAAGAAGATAACTTGTCGACATGTTGCTACAACTGGTCCTCCCCGCGGGTCCGCAACTGGATCTGTAGGCCGTACCGGTGTCTCCCTACCTTCGAGACATGACCACCGCGTGCGAGATCCCCACCGTCCAGGTAGCCGACCGTCTGCTCGACGCCCGGTTCGCCAAGCTGCTGGCGATGGTGTTCGGCTCGGGGCTCAGCATGTACCTGCTGACCTCCGTCGTCCCGCTCTACCTCGCGGCGAACGGCGCCGGCGGGATCGGCGCGGGGCTGTCCACCGCCGCGATGATGTTCGCCGCGGTCGGCGTCGAGCTGCTCGTACCGCGGATGCTCGCCCGTTGGGGCTACCAGGTCGTCCTCGGCCTCGGGCTGGTTCTCCTCGGCGCACCGGCACTCGTCCTGCTCGCGACCGCCGCGCTGCCGGTCGTCCTCACCGTCTGCATCGTCCGCGGCGCCGGCCTCGCGATCCTGGTCGTCGGCGCGGTCGCGCTGGTCGCGGACCTCACCCCGTCGGCCCGGCGCGGCGAGGCGCTCGGGGTGTACGGCGTGGCGGTCGGCGTTCCCGCGGTGATCGGGCTCCCGCTCGGCGTGTACCTGACCCACGTGATCGGGTTCGGCGCGTTGTTCGTCCTCGCCGCGGTCACCTCGCTCGCCGGACTCGTGACGCTGATCGGTGTGCCGGCCAAGGTCGGCGCCGGAGAGCAGCACGTTCAGGTGCTCGGCGGAGTACGGCGAAGCGGTCTGCTGATGCCGTCGCTCGTCTTTGCCGCGGTCACCGTTGCCGCGGGCATCAGCGTGACCTTCCTTCCGTTGGCCGTTGCTGCCGGCAAGCAGCCGATGGTCGCGACAGCCCTGCTGCTGCAGGCGATCGCGGCTCCGCTCGCCCGGTGGCTGGCCGGCCGGTACGCGGACCGGATCGGTGCGGCGAAGCTGCTCGCTCTTGCGATCGGGTTCGCCGCGGTCGGTGCGGGCTCGCTCGTCTTCCTCCCCAGCCCGGTCGCGATCCTGGTCGGCTCGACGTGCTTCGGCGCCGGCTTCGGCGCTGCGCAGAACCTGACGCTGACCCTGATGTACAACCGCGTCGACCGCAGCCGCTACGGCCAGGTCAGCGCGCTCTGGAACCTGGCGTACGACGGCGGCTGGGGCCTCGGCGCCCTGACCTTCGGAGCGATCGTCTCCGGCATCGGCTACCCGACCGCCTTCGCCTTGACCGCCGCCGTCGTCGCCCTCGCCGTCCTGCCGACCCTCCGCCTCCGCCCCTGACGAACCGAGCCCCGGCCGGCGAGTCGTGGATTCTGGTCGGCGTTGTCGGCGTTGTCGGCGTGTCGGCAGCCGAATTCCACGACTCGGCGGGGGTCAGAGTTTGCGGAGGCGGACCCAGCGGACGGCGTGGTCGGGGCCTTTGCGGAGGACCAGGGTGGCGCGGGAACGGGTGGGGAGGATGTTCTCGCGCAGGTTCGGGCCGTTGATGCCGTCCCAGAGCGACTCGGCTTTCTTGATCGCCTCGGCGCGGCTGAGTTCGCCGTACCGGACGAAGTACGACTCGGGGTTGCGGAACGCTGTTTCCCACAGTTTCAGAAAACGTGTGACGTACCAGGACCGGATGTCGTCGGCGGCCGCGTCGACGTACACCGAGAAGTCGAAGAAGTCGCTGACCGCGAGCCCGCTCTTGCCGTCCGCGTGCCGGGGTGCCGGCTGCAGCACGTTCAGACCTTCGAGGAGCAGGATGTCGGGCTGCTCGACCGTGGTCCGGACGCCGCTCATCCGGTCGTAGTGCAGGTGCGAGTAGACCGGCGCCTCGACCGTGTCGATCCCGGACTTCACCTCGACCACGAAGCGCAGCAGCGACTTGCGGTCGTAGGACTCCGGGAAGCCCTTGCGCTGCATCAGGTTGCGGCGCTCGAGTTCGGCGTTCGGCCAGAGGAAGCCGTCGGTGGTGACGAGCGCGACCCGCGGGTGCTCGGGCCAGCGGGCCAGCAGTTCGCGGAGCAGCCGGGCCGTCGTCGACTTGCCGACGGCAACGGATCCGCCGATCCCGATCACGAACGGGGTCCGGGTGGCGACCGGTTTGCCGAGGAAACTCTCGGTGTCGGCATGCAGTGCGCGGGCGTGCCGGACGTACAGCGACAGGATCCGGGACAGCGGCAGGTACACCTCGCGGACCTCGTCCATGTCGATCTCGTCGCCGAGGCCGCGCAGCCGTTCCACCTCGCCGGCCGTCAGCGGGGAGATCGTGGTCTCGGCCAACTGGGCCCACGTGGCCCGGTCGAGCTCGGTGTAGGGAGTCACCTCCCGCGACGGCTGCAGCATGTGGCCCATTGTTCCCACCGGCGCCGGATGCACCCACATCGGGCGAGCGTGGCCTTGGTCTCAGCTGTGCCACGGTGCGTCTCAGCTACGGTACGGTCTCGAAACTTTCGGTCACCGCCCGGTGACCGGCTGGTATGTAAGCATCACCCGCGATGAGTGCAGATCAAGCCTGGCTGGCCACCCAGCGGCTGCCCGAGGTGACCGTGCACGCGTCCGGGGTGCTGGCCCAGACGATCCGAGCCGAGGTGCGGCAGACCCGCCGGTTCCGGACCGACGTGCAAGTGGCGGTCTGCACGCTGAGCCGGAT
The DNA here is from genome assembly GCF_055580825.1 of Kribbella sp. NPDC031520. Classification (NCBI taxonomy): domain Bacteria; kingdom Bacillati; phylum Actinomycetota; class Actinomycetes; order Propionibacteriales; family Kribbellaceae; genus Kribbella; species Kribbella sp. NPDC031520. The sequence goes on along the minus strand of NZ_JBVIKS010000001.1, from coordinate 1,027,035 downwards.
CCGCGAGACACCGCTCTGGCAGCAGGTCGAGGCCGCGCTACCCGAGCACGGGCTGGGGGTCGAGGGTTTCCTGGTGCTGCGACGAGGCAACGATCTCGTCGTCGCGGCGGAGGGCGGGCACGGTCTCCTGTACGGCTACTTCTACCTGCTGCGGTACTTCGAGTGGATGAGCGGCGACTTCACCGTCGTCGAGCGACCCGCCGTGCCGATCCGGATGCTGGACCACTGGGACGAACTGTCCGGTGCCGTACGCCGGGGTTACTCCGGAGGCTCGATCTTCTTCGCCGACGGCGCGGTGGTGCCGGACCTGTCCCGGGTCCGGGCGTACGCACGGTTGCTGGCGTCGATCGGGATCAACGCGGTCGCCCTCGCGAACGCGGAACTCCCCGATGTCGCGCGGCTGGCCGGCGTGTTCCGCGAGTACGGGATCGCGGTCAGCCTGGCGATCGACTTCGTCGACGACCCGCACGACGAACGGGTCGTCCGCTGGTGGGCGGCGGCGGTTTCCCGCGTCTACGACATGGTGCCCGACCTCGGCGGTCTGGTGGTCCGGTCGGGTCGCGACGTCGAGAGTGCGAACCTGCTCGCGCGGACGGTCGCGCCGTACGGCGGAACCGTTTTCTGGCGGGTTCCCGGCGCGGAGCAGTCCCACGACTGGCGAGACCGACGGGCGGACCGGGCGCGGGCGGCGTACGACGAGTTCGTGCCGCTGGACGGGCGGTTCGAGGAGAACGTGGTCCTGCAGGTCAAGCACGGACCGCTGGACTTCCAGGTCCGGGAACCGGTCTCGCCGCTCTTCGGGGAACTGCAGGAAACCGGGTTCGGAATCGAGCTGCAGGTCACCCAGGAGTTCTCCGGGCAGCAGCAGGACCTCTGCTACCTCGGGCCGTGGTGGCGGGAGATCCTGCAGTTCGGCACCACCGGTGTGGAAGGGGCAACCGTTGCCGACCGCATCGGTGCGATCGTTGCCGTCTCGAATGTCGGTGCCGACGGCAACTGGACCGGACACAAGCTTGCGCAGAGCAACTTGTACGCCTTCGGCCGGCTGGCATGGGACCCCGCCGCGGACCCGGTCAGCCTGCTGCACGAGTGGGCCGCGGCAACCTTCGCGATGGACGACCGGACGCGGAGCGAGCTGGTCGCGATCATGGCCGGCTCGTGGCGGACGTACGAGCGGTACACCGCGCCGCTCGGCGTCGGGTACATGGTCACCCCGGTCACGCACTACGGACCCAACGTCAACGGGTACGAGTACTCCGGGCGCGGGTCGTACCACTACGCGGACCGGAACGGCGTCGGCGCGGACCGGACGGTGAAGACCGGCTCGGGTTTCACCGGGCAGTACCCGGAACCGCTCGCGAGCCTGTACGAGGACGTCTACACGTGTCCGGACGAGCTGCTGCTGTTCTTCCACCACGTCCCTTACGACCACGTGCTGCAGAGCGGGAGCACGGTGCTGCAGCACATCTACGACACGCACTTCCAGGGGTACGCCGAGGTGGAGGCGATCGTCGCACGCTGGCGGGCGGTCGCCGAGCGCTTCGAACCCGTCGTACGGGAGAACGTGACCGCGCGCTTCGACCGGCAACTCGCCAACGCGCGCGAGTGGCGTGACCAGGTCAACACCTACTTCTACCGCCTCAGCGGCGTTCCGGACGCCCACGGCCGCACGATCCACCGGTAGTCTGGTCCGAAAGTTTCGGACCCGGAGGTGTCGTGGACGAGCGGCCGACGATTGCGAAAATTGCGGAGCAGGCCGGGGTCTCGGTGCCGACCGTGTCCAAGGTGCTGAACGGGCGGTCCGACGTCGCCGCGGCGACCCGGGCCCGGATCGAGAGCCTGATCCAGGAGCACGGGTACCGGCGGCGCAGCGCGAGTACGGCGGCCGGGCCGATGATCGACCTGGTGTTCAGCCAGCTCGGCGGCGAGTGGGCGATGGAGCTGATCCGCGGCGTCGAGCAGGTCGCCCGGGCCGAGGGCGTCGAACTCGTGCTGTCCGAGTGTGGCGGGGCGTCGCGCCCGCGGCAGGAGTGGATCGAGTCGGTCCTCAACCGGCGGCCGCTCGGCGTGATCATGGTGTTCTCGGACCTGGACGCCGACCAGCGCGCGCAGCTCGAGACCCGGCGGATCCCGTTCGTGGTGGTCGATCCGGTCGGCGACGTCGGCGACGACGTACCGTCGATCGGCTCCGCCAACTGGAACGGCGGCCGGATGGCGACCACCCACCTGCGGAACCTCGGCCACCGGCGGATCGCGATGATCGGCGGCCCGACGGACACGCTGTGCTCGCGGCAGCGCGTCGACGGCTACACCGACGCGATGCGCTCGACCGGAGCCGACCTCGACCCGGCGCTCATCCGGTGGGCCGACTTCTCGGTCGACGGCGCCTACCGCGAGGCGCTCGTACTGCTGCGCCGACCCACCCCGCCGACCGCGATCTTCGCCGGCAGCGACATGCAGGCGCTCGGCGTGTACCAGGCCGCCCGCGAGCTCGGCCTCGACGTCCCGCGCGACCTGTCCGTGGTCGGGTACGACGACCTCCCGGTCGCGCAGTGGGTCACGCCCGCGCTGACTACGGTCCACCAACCTCTCCACCAGATGGCCGAGCTCGCGGCACGCGTCGTACTCGACCTCTCCCGTGGCAAGACGCCGCCGGCGCTCCGGCTGGACCTGGCCGTCGACATGAAGGTCCGTCAGTCCACCGGGCCGCTCCTAGGAGCGTGAGTCGAGGACCGGTTCACGGTCAACGGAGCGGGCGGCGTGGTCGACGTCGCTGTGGGTCACGGTCAGATAGACGACGAGTACGGCGAAGAGCAGTAGTCCGACCACGGTCACGGGTCCGATGCCCCAGCCGACTCCGCCGTCGTGGGTGCCTTTGCCGAGCCAGTCGGCGATCGACGCTCCGAGCGGACGGGTCAGTACGTACGACGACCAGAACGCGACCGTGACGTTCAGGCCGAGCTTCCACAGGCCGAGCGGTAGCACGATGAGTACGGCGAAGAGCACGATCGACCAGGTGAAGCCGAGGCCGAAGTCGATCGCGGTCGCGTCGCCGACAGCGGTACCGAGGCCGAAGGTCAGCAGGACGACGCCCCAGTAGAACCGTTCGCGCCGCGCGGTGGTGATCGAGTGCACCGAGATCGTGCCTTCGCTGCGGCGCCACCACGTCAGCAGGGTGCACAGCAGTACGAGGTAGACGATCGAGTCGAACCAGTACGGCGTACCGAGCGCGACGTGCGGTCCGTCCGCGATCATCGTGCCGAAGAGCGCGACGCCGAGGACCGTGATCCAGTAACGCACCGGGTGGTAGGTGTTGGCCTTCAGTTGCAAATAGAGGGCAGTGCCGAAGGTACCGACCCCGATGACGGCGGCCAGCGGGATGCTGACGCTGCCGAGGTAGTCGGAGGCGGTCTCGCCGATGCCGGTGGTCAGCAGCTTGACCACCCAGAACATGACGAAGACCGCGGGCACCTTCGGGGCCGGGAAGACTCGTGATCGCATGGTCGGCGAGCGTAGAGGTCAGAAGCTGAGAGGTGGCTGATCGGCGGTCGGCTAGGGTGAGGAACATGATCGTCGGCGTAGGCATCGATGTGGTCGACGTGGATCGGTTCATGCGGACGCTCGAACGGACGCCGGGGTTGCGGGACCGCGTGTTCACCGCGGTCGAGGCGGTCAAGCCGCCCGCGTCGCTGGCGGCCCGGTTCGCGGCCAAGGAGGCGCTGGCGAAGGCGCTCGGCGCGCCCGCCGGGATGCACTGGCACGACGCCGAGGTCCAGACCGACGAGACCGGGCGGCCCTGGCTGGAGATCACGGGTACGGTCGCGGCGCAGGCGGCGAAGCTCGGCGTACAGAGTCTGCATCTGTCCCTGAGCCACGACGCCGGTATCGCGTCCGCGGTCGTCGTACTGGAGGGCTGAACGATGCGCCACGCGCACACGGTCGAGCAGGTCCGGGCGGCTGAGGCCGAACTGATGGCCAAGCTCCCGGACGGCACGTTGATGCAGCGCGCTGCGGCCGGGCTGGCTGTTGCTGTTGGCAACTTCTTGGGCGGTACGTACGGCGCTCGCGTGGTGCTGCTGATCGGGTCGGGCGACAACGGCGGGGACGCGCTGTACGCCGGGGCCCGGCTGGCGCGGCGTGGCGCGCAGGTGACCGCCGTACTGCTGTCGTCCCACGCGCATGCGGGCGGGCTCGCGGCGTTGCAGTCTGCTGGTGGACGGGTCGGGCCGGCCGACGACATCGTGGGCGCGGACGTCGTGCTCGACGGGATCGTGGGCATCGGCGGACGGCCGGGGTTGCGGCCGGACGCGTTGGCCGCGGTGCGGCTGGCCGAGCAGTACGGCGTACCGATCGTCGCTGTGGACACGCCGTCCGGAGTCGACGTCGACACGGGGGAGACGCCGGAGCCACACGTACGCGCGGCCCTGACCGTTACCTTCGGCACCCACAAGATCTGTCACTTGATCGACCCCGCCGCGTCGGCCTGCGGCCCGGTCCACCTCGTCAACATCGGCCTGACCCCGCCGCCCGCCGACGTACAGTCCCTCCAGGCGTCCGACGTACGGGCGTTGTACCCGGTCCCACACGGCGAATCCGACAAGTATTCTCGCGGCGTACTGGGCCTGATCGTCGGCTCTGCCCAATACCCAGGCGCTGCCGTAATCGCCACCACCGGAGCCCTCGCGGCCCCGGTCGGCATGGTCCGCTACGTGGGTCCGGACGCGGTCGCCGCGGCGGTCCGGGAAGCGCACCCGGAGGTCGTCGGCGACGGGCGCGCGCAGGCGTGGACGATCGGCTCCGGGCTCGGCGACGACCTCGACGTACCCCGGATCCGCGAACTGCTCGACGCCGACGAACCGGTTGTGCTCGACGCCGACGGGTTGAAGGCGCTCGACGACTCCGGCGACCACGTCGACGTACTGGCCACACCGCACGCGGGTGAGCTCGCGCGGCTGCTCGGTGTCGAGCGCGCGACGGTGGAAGCCGAGCGCTTGAAGTACGCGCGAATGGCAGCCGAGCGCTTCGACGTGACTGTTCTTCTCAAGGGCGCTACGACCGTGATCGCGAGCCCCGACGGCGAGGTCCGCGTCAACACCAACGCAACGCCGTGGCTGGCCACGGCCGGCGCAGGCGACGTACTGGCCGGCCTTTGCGGCGGACTACTCGCCGCGGGCCTCTCACCCTTGGACGCGGCAGCCGTAGGCGCCTACCTCCACGCTGCCGCCGCCAACCTGGCCTCCAGCGGCGGCCCCACCACAGCAATCGCCGTCGCCCACGCTCTCCCCGAGGCCACCCGCCTACTCCTCACCTGAGGCCCCGCGCGGGACTGGGAAGAGGTCCCGGGGACTCGGCATGGGCTATTACCTATCGTCAGTCCCCGCGAGGGGTGCTCGGTTCGGCGTGGCGCGCGGTTTGGTGTTGCGGGGTGGGTGGGGGAGACGTAGGACTGGAGAGTTGCTGGTGCCTCCGCCGCCTTTGGAGTGTGCTCGTGAAGCGAATTGTGGGGCTTCTGGTTCTCGGATTGCTGGCCGTGTTGCCGGTGCCTGCTCAGGCGCAGGGGCAGCACGTGAAGCAGTACGTCGCCGACGCGAAGACGAAGATCGACGTGATGGGGGAGTGGGCCCATCCGGACGACGACACGAGCTTCATCGGGCCGTGTGGCGTCTGGCATCAGCTGTACGGCGTGAAGTGCGGCGTGATCATGGTGACCCGGGGCGAAGGCGGCGGGAACGCGGCCGGCACCGAACTGGGTCCGGACCTCGGCCTCCGCCGGGAGAACGAGGACCGGGTCGCGCACTACCGGTCCGGGACGATCGACATCTTCAACCTCGACCCGATCGACTTCTTCTACAACCAGAGTGCGCCGTTGACGCAGTACTTCTGGGACGAGCAGGAGACGCTCCGGCGGGTTACGCGGGTGATCCGCGAGACCCAGCCTGAGGTATACATCGGCTTCACGCCGACGCTCGCCGCCGGGCACGGGAACCACCAGCAGGCAGGCCGCCTGATCTGGGAAGGAGTCCTCGCGGCAGCCGACCCGAACATGTTCCCGGAGCAGTTGACGGGTCCGCACGCGCTCAGCACCTGGCAGGTGAAGAAGGTCTTCTCCGGCGGGTCGACGGCGGGCACGGGCGGTACGACAACCTCCGCGAACTGCACCACCGGGTTCACCCCGTCCGGACTCGATCCGGTCGCGGGTGTTTGGACCGGGTACGACTCGCCGTACACCTGGCCGAGCGGCAATTCGCAGGGACAGACCGCCGGTACGCCGAAGATCTGGCAGCAGGTGTCCGACGAGGGACGTGCGGCGTACCCGACGCAGAGTCGGGTGATGTACAAGGGCGTGTCGGCGCCGGCCTGTCCGCGGTTCGGAATGACCGAGTCGTTCGTACCGTTCCAGCCGAACAGCAGTCCGCCGGCCGGCCGGGACGACGCGATCCTGTTCGGCGCGACGAAGCCCGACCCGGGCGGGCTCCCGCTCGGCACGCTCGAGTACCTGACGTTCAGCCGGTTCTACAACGTCGCCGGTGAGCCGTTCCAGGCGACGCTGCACCTTCGCGGAACGCTTGCCAAGGGCAACGTACAGCTGACGGTGCCACCTGGCTGGACGACCGACGGGCCGAAGCCGGTGAGTGAAGGATCCAGTGCGGACGTCACGTTCACCGTCACCCCGGCCACCACGGCGACCGTCGACCAGAACGCGAAGATCTCCGCGCTCTACACGACCAAGCATGCGACCGGCTACACGGACAACGTGGTCCGGATCGTTTCCGCCGCGGAAGGACGTTTCCAGCGGTGGGGAAACTGGCAGGAGTACGACCAGTGGCTGCAGGCGACCGCACCGCAGGCCGATCGGCTCGGACGCTCGCAGGCGATCCAGTCGATGGGCATCGGGCAGACGATCGACGTACCGGTCGTCGTGCACAACTGGTCGACCAAGCAACAGACCGGCGCCGTTTCCCTCGACCTCCCGAACAATTTCTCGGTGGACGCCAACAACAAGCCGTACGACGTGGCGCCCGGCGCCGACGTCACCGTCACCTTCAAGCTGACGAACACGGACGCGACGTTGCCGGCACAGCAGAACGTCAGCATCCCGATCAGAACGTCGTACGCAGGTGGCGCAGGGGCAGAGACCCTCACCCTGACACTTGTGCCGACGACGGTAATTCCGCAGGCGACTCCGGTCGTCGACGGTCAGGCCGAGCCGGGCGAGTACCCGGGGCCGGCGCTCGATCTCGGCCGGATCTGGCAGGGGGCGAGCACCTGCACCGGCGTCGACGACTGCGGTGTTTCCGCAACCGGTGAAGGCAGTACGGCGAAGGTCAGCTGGTCCGGTGACGCGCTGTACTTCTTCATCCACGTCCGTGACGACTACCAGTCGTACGCCGTCACTCCGGCCGAATGCGTCGGGCACTGGCAGGCGGACTCCGTCGAGATCCTGCTCGACCCGCGCGGCAACGCGTCGCAGAGCCTCAAGGACACCGCGAACACGTTCAAGCTCGGCATTTTCCCGTTCACCCAGAGCGGGGGCCCCTGCTGGGAGCGCGATGCCGACAACCACCAGGGCTACTCGAGCGGCGCCCTCGACACCGGCAACGCGCCGGGCGTCCAGGTCGCGTCGACGGCGCAGTGGGTCGGCAGCAACGACACGACCGTGCCGCACGCTTATGCCGGTGGTGGGTACGACGTCGAGGTGAAGATCCCGATGGCGGATCTGCCCGCCGCCGTCGACCCGTCGCACCTCGGTCTGAACATCACGCCGTACGACAACGACGACACCTCGGCACCCGGTACGACGACGCTGCGGCACATCGACATGAGTACGCGACTCGGCTGGTCGGCGCTCGGGTCCGTGCAGTCCGACCCGTACCGCTGGGGGATCGCCACGCTGCCCGGGTACACCCCGCCGGCGGGCCGACCGACCACACCGGCACCGCCGGACGTGTCCAACCCGAACCTGAACGGAGCCCTCTCGCCGCAAACGATTGCGCAGTCCGCGCGGAACGGCGTACCGATCTCCGGACGGGTTCCGACCGACGACCTGAAGATCCTGTCCGCCGGACTCAGCGGCAACGCCGTACAACTGGTCACGTCGTCGAAGGGGACCGGTACCGCCCGGGCGTTCCTGACGGCCGGCGAGCTCGCGGCGATCCCGGTCTGGACGACATCGTGCACGGCGGACCCGGCGCCGGATTACGGGTTCACGCCGTGTGCGATCACCGACGGCGCTACGCCGCCGTGGTCACCGGACATGAGCGGGCACCTGGTGAAACAGGTCACACAGCAGCTGACGAGTGGTGTCCAGCACTGGACGATCCCGTTGACCGCGGCCCAGCGTCAGCGGCTGCAGGACCGCGGCCACCTGCTCGTTTCCTACGAGACGACGAAGAACGAGGTCCAGGCCTTCGACATCCGGATCGCGTAACCGGGGTCAGCGGACGGCGGTGAAATCCAGGCCGCCGTTCGACGACCGCAGGCTGAGGGTCGAGCCGTCGATGCTGTAGGTCAGGTCGCCCTGCAAACCCTTCAGGAGCAGGGATTCCAGCTTCGCCGCGTCGCCGGTGCAGGCGCGTCTGGTGGTGGCGAGCTCGCCGAAGGTGAGCTTGCCGGTGGAGGTCGCGACCATCCCCTGGAACTCGTTGCAGCCGGTCGAACCGGTGACCCGGTCACCGTTCAGCGTCAGCCACGCCTTTTCGGACCCGACCGGATGTGAGGCGGTCTGGCCGTCGATAATTGTCGACAATCCCCACTTGGTGCCGTCGAGGGCGAGGTCCGGCTCGGCGGCTTCCTTGTCGAGCAGCGAGATGGTCGTACTGCTCGTCGTCAGCACGAGTTTGCTGCCGTCGAGCTTCCACGTCGGCTTCGCACCCAGCACGCCGCCGATCCAGCTGTCGAGGCCGGCGGCGGGACCGAGGCAGCCCATTGCCGTCGAGGTGATCTCCTTGCCCAGGACGAGTTGGTTGCCGGCTGTCGAGACCGAGGTCTCGGACGTGTTGCAGCCGGCGTTCCACGACATCCGCCCGTTGGTGGTGAACTGCAGCCGCACCGATGGCTGTGGCGTCCGCGGCTTCCCGTTCTCGACCACCGAGGTGGACAGGAACGTCCGCCCGGCCAGTGTGGCATCAGGTCCGGCGGCGGCGTCGTTGCCACAGCCGGCGAGGGCCAGCAGACCTGTCGCGGCGAGCGCGATCATCCGTTTGTTCACACCTTCAGGACGCCGCGGAATGCATACTCGTTGCAGGTGAAGCCTTTGTAAATTCAGGACCCGGACTTGACATGCGCTGGTCACGGTTCGATAACGTCAGCGCCCGTACACAAAACTTCCTGGGGGATCGCCCGTAACAGACAGGAAGGTTTGGAATGTCCCCGATCCGAATTTCTCGGACTCGTCTCCTCGTCCCAGCGGCCGTGCTCGCGGTCAGTGCTCTCGTCGCGGTCCCGATCGTCGTGCACGCCAGCAAGCAGTCACCGGTTGCGACGGCGGACGCTGCCGACAGCGCTACCGCTGCGCTGCCGAACGTCGGCCGGGTCGAGACCTGCGTGCTGGACAAGTACTCCGGCTGTACGGTCCTGCACGGTTTCGGTCAGAAGCCGGTCGCGATCACCGCGACCGCGTCCGGTCCGTCGCTGGTGTCGATCGACACCAGCCGTACGACGGACAAGAGCTACCGGCTGCGCGCGCTCCGGTACGACGGCAAGCCGTACCTGGCCGGCACGAAGCTGACCTACACGGTGCACTACGACTTCGCCCCCGTAGCAGGCCAGCCGGGCACCCCGCCGCCCACGACAGCGCCGACGACAACCCCGCCCACCACGCCGCCGGCGACCACCGCCCCGCCGACGCAAACGACAACCCCGCCGCCGGCGACCACTCCGCCCCCGACCACGCAGCCGCCGACGACCCCGCCGCCGACGACGCCCACGAGTACGGGCGGCGGCACCTGTACCAACCCGTCATGGACCACCACCTCGACCGACAACCAGGGCGAGGGCCGCGACTTCGGTCCGTACTACGTGCACAACAACATGTGGAACAACAACAACGGCACCTACACGATGTCCGTCTGCAACTACAACAGCTGGTACGAGGACGCGACGCAGCCGCTTCCGGGTGACAAGGGTGTGCAGACGTACCCGAACGTGCACAAGGACTACAGCAACGTGCCGCTGAGCACGATCAAGTCGGCGAACTTCGCCGCCACGACGCCGGCGAACTGCAGCGCCTGCATCTACGACGTGGCGTTCGACGTGTGGATCGGCGACGGCCTGAACAACGAGCTGATGATCTGGACCGACAACAAGGGCCAGGTCCCGTCCGGCGACAAGGTGGGCACGGTGACGTTCGGCGGGTTCACGTACGACGTCTGGCACCAGAACGGCTACACCGCGTACGTCTCGCAGGTGACGCAGAAGTCCGGGACGATGCCGCTGGCGAGCTTCTTCAACGACATGGCGAACCGCGGCTGGACGCCGAAGCAGACGACCTGGCAGGTCGACTACGGCGTCGAGATCGTCTCCACCGGCGGTACGAAGCAGCGCTTCAACTTCAACGACTTCTCCATCCAGGAGAACTGACCCCCACACCCGAGGCGGCCATCGCGTTCACGCGGTGGCCGCTTAGGGTTTCTGCTGTGACTCGACTGGTGATCTTCGACAACGACGGTGTGCTGGTGGATTCCGAGCGGCTGGCGAACACGATTCTTTCGGAGTTGCTGACCGAGGCCGGGTTGCCGTACACGTTCGAGGAGACGGTGCGGGACTTCATGGGCGGGTCGATGGAGTCGATGCGGCGCACGACCGAGGCGCGGCTCGGACGGCCGTTGCCGGCGGATCTCGAGGACCGGTACCACCAGCGGTTGTTCGAGGGGTTCGCGCACCTCCAGGCGATCGAAGGCGTCGAGGCTGTCCTCGACCACCTGGACGCGCGCGGCATCCTGTACTGCCTGGCCTCGTCCGGCACACATCGCAGGATCCGTACGGCGCTGACCGCCGTCGGCTTCCTCGACCGGTTCGAGGGACGGATCTTCAGCGCGGAGGACGTCGAACACGGCAAACCCGCGCCGGACCTGTTCCTGCACGCGGCCGCGACGATGGAGGTCAAGCCGGCCGACTGCCTGGTGATCGAGGACAGCCCGCTCGGCGTCGCCGCGGCGGTCGCCGCCGGGATGAAGGTCTTCGGGTACGCCGGGATGACCGACCCCGCGAAACTTTCCGATGCAGACACGGTTTTCCACAACATGACGGCCCTGCCCGCCCTCATCGACGCAGCCTGAGACACTGGACTGACCATGTCTACTCTCCAGTCACCCCCGGTCCGTGCTGAGGCGGTCGTCGATCTGGCGGCGATTCGTCACAACGTCAGCACGTTGCGTGCACGCGCCGCCGGGGCGCAGCTGATGACCGTGGTGAAGGCCGACGGGTACGGGCACGGCATGATCCCGGTCGCGAAGGCGGCCCGGGAGGCGGGCGCCGACTGGATCGGGGCCGCGGTGCTCGAGGAGGCGCTCGGACTGCGGGCCGCCGGTGACACCGGGCCGATCTTCTGCTGGCTGACCACGCCGGGTGAGCCGCTGGCCGACGCGATCGAGGCCGGCATCGACCTGTCCGCGGGCGCACCGTGGGAGATCGACGAGCTGGCGGCCGCGGCACAGGACCGCCCGGCGCGGGTGCACCTCAAGATCGACACCGGGATGTCGCGCGGCGGCGCCGTACCGGAGGAGTGGCCGGCGTTGATCCGGGCCGCGGTCCGCGAGCAGGCGACCGGGCGGATCGAGATCAAGGGCATTTGGTCGCACCTGGCCTCGTCGGACGAGCCGAAGAGCCCGGTCAACGAGACCCAGCTGGCCACGTTCACCGAGGCGATCGAGGTGGCCGAGTCGTTCGGGATCGACGCCGAGTTCAAGCATCTCGCGAACTCCGGCGCCACCCTCGCGCTGCCCGAGACGCACTTCGACCTGGTCCGGCCCGGCGTCGCGACGTACGGGCTCTCGCCGTTCGGGCATGCGTTGCCGTCGGCCGAGCTCGGGCTGATCCCGGCGATGACGCTGAAGGCCCGGCTCGCGATGGTGAAGCGGGTGCCCGCGGGCGCCGGCGTCTCGTACGGGCTGACCTGGACCGCGCCGCGTCCGTCGACGCTCGGCCTGATCCCGCTCGGGTACGGTGACGGCCTGCCCCGGCACGCCTCGAACGGCGGACCGGTCCAAGCCGGCGGACGCCGCCGTACGATCGTCGGCCGGATCTGCATGGACCAGTGCGTGCTGAACCTGGAGGACGACGAGGCCGCCGCGGGTGACGAGGTCGTGCTGTTCGGCCCGGGTACGGCGGGCGAACCGACCGCTGACGACTGGGCCGACGCGGCCGGCACCATCAACTACGAGATCGTCACCCGCCTGGGCGTACGGATTCCGCGCAGGTACATCGACAGCGAAAGGTAGATCGGCATGTCCAAGGCAGGGCGGACTGCCGGTCTGATCGGGGCCGCGGTCGGAGTGCTGGCCGCGGGAGCAGCGGCCGGCGTGGCGGTCGAGCGTACGGTCATCGGCCGCCGGTCGGGTCAGCGCAAGCAGCTCGAGGCGGAGCCGTTCGGTTCCGAGCGCGGTACGCCGTACATCTTCACCGCCGACGACGGTGTCGAGCTGTACGTCGAGGTCGACGAGCTGAAGCGTTCGCGCCGCCCGGCACCACCGCCGAGGCGCCGGCTCGGCCGGAAGCTGCCCCTGCCGCCCGAAGACCTGACCGTCGTCTTCACGCATGGGTACGGGCTGAACCTCGACCTCTGGCACTTCGAACGCCGCGACCTGGCAGGTATCGGGAAGATGGTGTTCTACGACCACCGCTCGCACGGACGGTCCGGCCGTTCACCGAAGGAACACGTCAGCATCGACCAGCTCGGCAGGGACCTGTACGGGATCGTCGAGCGGTTCGCGCCGACCGGCCCGGTGATCCTGATCGGGCACTCGATGGGCGGTATGACGATCATGGCGCTGGCCGAGCAGCACCCGGAACTGTTCGGCGACCGGATCATCGGCGTCGGCCTGTGTTCGACCAGTGCGGGTGGGCTGGACGACGTACCGATCCTGTTCCCGGGCAGGCTCGGGATGCTGGCACGGGCGCTGGCGACGCCGACCGTCGCCGCGCTGGCCCGGATCCCGGAGGTGGTCGAGCGCAGCCGGAAGGCGGGTTCCGACCTCAGCTACCTGCTGACCCGGAAGTACTCGTTCGGCTCCGAGGTGCCGCCGGCGTTCACCGAGTTCGTCAACGAGATGATCGCGGCGACGCCGATCGAGGTGATCGCGGAGTTCTACCCGATCTTCGCGCTGCACGACAAGTACGACGCCCTGGAGCCGCTGCAGAAGGTCGAGTGCGTGGTGATCGGCGGCGACAAGGACGCGCTGACCCCGTTCGACCATGCCGAGGAGATCGTCCGCCGGGTCCCCGGCGCCGAACTCGTCGAGGTGAAGAACTGCGGCCACCTCGGCCTGATCGAGCACCACCGTGAGTTCACCGCCGCCCTCCTTGGGATGATCGAGCGAGCCGAACAATCCCTAGGACCCCAATGACCGACCTGCACGTCGTCGACGCCACTCAGGAGCACGTCGACGACATCGTGAACGTGATCCACCACGCCTTCTCGGCGCGGCGGGTGCTCGACCCGCCGTCCGACCAGCTGTCCGAGAACGCGGCGACCGTCGGCGCCGCGATCGCCGAGCACGGCGGGCTGCTGGTGCTCAGCGACGGCGTCCCGCTCGGCGCGATGCTGTTCGAGCAGGACGGGGACGTACTGCACCTGCGCCGCGTCTCGGTGGACCCGCGGCACCAGACCCGTGGCGTCGCGTCCGCGATGGTCGGCTGCGCCGAGGAGGTCGCCGTACGGCGTGGGTTCAACCGGGTGAACCTGATCGCGCGGGTCGAGCTGCCGGACACCGTCGAGTTCTGGCGGCGCCGTGGGTACTCCGTCGTCGACCGGCAGGCGCACAACCTGATCTACGCGAAGGCGCTCCCGATCGAGCTGACGGTGCCGACCGCGGACGACATGCAGGCGATCGGCGAGGAACTGGCGGGCCAGTTGCGCGCCGGCGACGTACTGGTCCTGTCGGGCGATCTCGGTGCCGGGAAGACCACGTTCACGCAGGGCCTCGGCGCGGGGCTGAAGGTGCGGGGCGCGATCACCTCGCCGACGTTCGTGATCTCACGGGTGCATCCGTCGCTGGCCGGCGGTCCTGCGCTGGTGCACGTCGACGCGTACCGGATCGGTGGTTTCGCCGAGCTGGACGACCTCGACCTGGACGCGAGCCTGGAGGACGCCGTCACCGTGGTCGAGTGGGGTCACGGCCTGGCCGAGGGGCTCGCGCCGGACCGGCTCGACGTCGTCGTGACCCGGGGCGACGACGACACGGACGAGACGCGCGCGCTGCGGATCACGCCGGTCGGCCCGCGGTGGGCGGCGTCCGGCGTACGGGTTTCGGTACTGGAGAAGAACTGACATGTTGCTTGCCTTCGACACCTCCAGTGCTGCCGTCACTGTCGCGCTGGCCACGCCGACCGGGGAGATCCTCGCCTCGTCCACGACCGTGGACGCGCTCCGGCACGGCGAGCTGCTCGCGCCCGCGATCGCAGCGGCGCTGGAGACCGCGGGTGTAACGCCGCGGGACCTGACCGGGATCGCGGTCGGCGTCGGACCGGGTCCGTTCACCGGGCTGCGGGTCGGGTTGGTGACCGCGCGGACGATGGGCGAAGTACTCGGGATCGAGGTCTCCGGGGTCTGCAGCCTCGACATCCTCGCGCGGCAGTCGACCCTGACGCTGCCCGTCGCGGTCGCCACGGACGCGCGCCGCAAGGAGATCTACTGGGCCCTGTACGACGGCCCCGCCGCCGACGGCAGCCGTCGCCGCCTGGAAGGCCCCGCGGTCGACAAGCCGGCCGACGTCGCACACGTCCTCTCCGGCCTACCAGTCATCGGCCGAGGCGCAGTGCTGTACGGCGAGGCGCTGGGCGTGGCTGCTGACGACGTCACGGAGTACCCGTCGGCCGAGGTGCTGGCGACGGGGGTGGCGACGCGAACGCTCGAGGTCGTGGCGCCGGAGCCGTTGTATCTGCGGCGGCCGGACGTGACGATGTCCGCCGGGCCGAAGAGTGTGCTGTGAGACCTGCCATCCGGGCTGCTGTCGCCGACGACCTGCCGGCGCTGGTCGCGCTGGACGCGGTGTGCTTCGGGGCCGAGGCGTGGAGCGAGATCGCCTGGCTGGACGAGTTCGAGCGGTTGTCCGAGGACCGGGTGGTGCTGGTCGCGGACGAGGGTGGTGCCGTCGTTGGCTACGTCGTACTGCTGCTGCCTCCCGTCGCGCTTGATGTGGTCGAGGTGCTGCGGATCGCGGTGGCTCCGGACGAGCGCCGTACGGGGATCGGTGGGCAGCTGATGACGGTCGCCCTGGAACGTTGTGCCGGCCGGACAGTCCTCCTGGAAGTTGCCTCAGGCAATCAGTCTGCCCGCGCGCTGTACGCGGGCTTCGGCTTCGAGGAGATCAGCCGGCGGCGCGGGTACTACGCCGGCGGCGAGGATGCGGTGATCATGCGGTGGCGGGAGGACACGTGAAGGAAGAACCCCTGATTCTGGGGATCGAGACGTCGTGCGACGAGACCGGGGTCGGGATCGTCCGCGGGCAGACGTTGCTCGCGGACGCGATCGCGTCCAGCGTCGAGGAGCACGCACGGTTCGGTGGCGTGGTCCCCGAGGTGGCGAGCCGGGCGCATCTCGAGGCGATGGTGCCGACGATCCGCCGCGCCTGTGAGACCGCCGGGATCAAGCCGGCCGACGTGGACGCGGTCGCGGTCACCAGCGGTCCCGGTCTGGCCGGTGCCCTGCTCGTCGGTGTCGCCGCCGCGAAGGGCCTCGCGCTGTCGCTGGGCAAGCCGATCTACGGCGTGAACCACCTCGCCGCGCACGTCGCCGTCGACACCCTGGAGCACGGCGACCTGCCGAAGGGCTGTGTCGCGATGTTGGTGTCCGGCGGGCACTCGTCGCTGCTCGCCGTGGAGGACATCACCGACGGCGTCGTGCCGATGGGAAGCACTATCGACGACGCGGCGGGTGAGGCGTTCGACAAGGTCGCTCGGGTGCTCGGGCTGCCGTTCCCGGGCGGTCCGTGGATCGACAAGGCGGCCCGTGACGGCGGCGACCGGCTGTACGTGACGTTCCCGCGCGGGCTGACCTCGCAGCGGGACCTCGAGCGGCACCGGTTCGACTTCTCGTTCTCCGGGCTGAAGACCGCGGTCGCGCGCTGGGTCGAGGCCAAGCGGCGCGACGGCGAGGACGTACCGGTGAACCATGTCGCGGCCGCGTTCCAGGAGGCGGTCTGCGACGTACTGACCCGGAAGGCGATCGACGCCTGCAAGGACCGCGGCTTCGAGCACCTGCTGATCGGCGGCGGCGTCGCGGCGAACTCGCGGCTCCGGGCGATGGCCGAGGAGCGGGCGAACGCGGCGGGGATCGCCGTCCGGGTGCCGCGGCCGGGACTCTGTACGGACAACGGCGCGATGGTCGCCGCGCTCGGCTCGGAACTCGTCCGCGCCGGCCGCGCACCGTCGCCGCTGGATCTCCCCGCCGACTCCTCGATGCCGATCACGGAGGTACTCAACAAATGAAGTGGACCGGGCCGGACGGCTTCGAGGCGGACGACGACGCCGAGCGCATCGATGTCGCCGTGGTGCAAGGCTTCCTGAGTACGTCGTACTGGGCGGCCGGCATCCCGCGGGACGTCGTCGAGCGGGCGATCGCCGGTTCGCTGAACCTCGGGGTGTACGCCGCGGACGGTGCGATGGTCGCGTACGCGCGGATGGTGACGGACAGGGCCACGTTCGCGTGGCTGGCGGACGTGTTCGTGGTGGAGTCGCACCGCGGGCACGGCCTCGGGCGGTTCGTCGTATCGACGCTGCTGGAGCACCCGGATCTGAAGGGTCTGCGGCAGGTATTGCTGGCGACGGCCGACGCGCACGAGCTCTACCGTTCGTACGGTTTCACCGAGACGCCGCCGGGCCGGATGATGGCGATCCGCAAGGATCCGGCCGAGCTGTACGCACGGCGGTGAGACGTCCGGGTGTCGACCTCGTCCGGCACCCGGCGGGGGCCCGCACGTTGGTGCTGCTCGCGCACGGCGGCGAGGAACGTTCGCAGGCCGCGCCACACCTGTGGCGGCCGGCGCTGCTGCGGATGTGGCCGTTCGCGGCGGCCGCGCGTACGGCGGCACCGGAGGCCGCGATCGGGTTCGCCCGGTATCGCTTCCGCGGCTGGAACGACGAAAGCGACGCGGCCGTCGATCTTCGTACGGTGCTGAACCAGGTGCCGTTCGAGCGGGTGTTGCTGATCGGGCACTCGATGGGCGGGCGCGCGGTGGTGGCGGCCGGCGATCACCCGCTGGTGGCGGGCGTACTGGCGCTGGCGCCGTGGCTGCCGGCAGGCGAGCCGCTCGTTGCACTACGGCCGCCGGTGACGTTCGTGCACGGCGCCGACGACACGATCACGGATCCGGCTGGTACGACGGCGTACGCGGAGCGGCTGCGGGCGACCGGAGTGCCGGTGACGACGTACTCGCTGGCCGGGGAAGGGCACGCGATGCTGCGCCGGCCGAGGGAGTGGGATCGGCTGGTCGGGGAGTTCGTCCGCGGCGACGCTCCCCGTGGTGGTGAGTTGCCACCGGCCGGCGCTCAGGTGGCGCGCGCCGTGGGTGACATTGCTCTGGCACGGCTCCGACTGCCGGTGAAGGTACGGTGGCGTGCAGAGGCCTGGGGGTGATGCGCACCGCTTGCTCCCCAGGCGAACGGTCAGCGGCCAACCGGTTCCGGTTCCAGCTTGGCCGACGTACATGAACGAACGGTGACCGATTAGTGGCGGGCCTCCGGGGAGCGCGGCAACGAGCGCAGCACCTCGCTCGTCGGCAAGTCACCCGGAGACCCGCTCGCAAGATCGATCATATGTTCGAATGTAGGTCGAGCGCAAGTGCGCGGTGCCGGCCGGGGGTGGTGCCGACGATCGCGGCGAAGGCGGCGATGAAGCCGCTCGGGTTCGCCCAGCCGCACGCGTGCGCCACGTACGTCGTGTCGTGGCCGGCGGCGAGCAGGACCAGCGCGTGGTAGATCCGGAGCTGCGTACGCCATTCGTAGTACGTCATGCCGAGCTCGTTGCGGATCAGCCGGCTGAGGGTGCGGGCACCGGCTCCGGCCTGGCGGCCGAGGTCGGCGAGGGGCGTGTTGTCCGCCGGGTTCTCGTGCAGGTGCTGACCGATCGCGCGCAGGCGGTCGTCCTGCGGTTCGGGGAGTTGCAGCGGTTGCTCGGTCGCTTCGTCGAGCTCGTCGACGAGCACCCGGTGGAGGCGGGCGCGGGCCGTCGTCTCGAGCTCGCGGCTGGTCAGCGCGAGCAGGACCTCGCGGGCGAGACCGGACGCCAGGAAGACCGCCGGGCGATCGGGCAGGCGCCGGGACAGCGCGGATGACAGGAAGACGATCCGCATGTCGGTCTCGCCGTGCGCGCGGTGGTGGTGGGTGGTGCCGGCCGGCGTCCAGGCGACGCGGTTGGCCGGGACGATCGACGTACGCCGGCCGGTGTGGACGGACAGTACGCCGCGGGCGGCGTACACGAGATGTCCCTCGTCGTGGGTGTGGACCGGGCTGATGCCGCCGGAGTCCCACTGGTGGGCGCCCGCGGACGGGAAGAGCTTCGATCGGACAGGTTGGCGGCCAACGGGCATAGCTTGGCATTCTATCGGTGGTCGGCCAGCGCGTCCGGCGGCGAGAGTGGACGCATGACGACGATGCGTGCGGCGGTGTGTGTACGGGCGGGCGGCCCGGAGGTGCTGGAGATTCGGGAGTTGCCGGTGCCGGTGGTTCGGGACGGATGGAGCCTGGTCCGGGTGTACGGCGCCGGGCTGAACCGGTCGGAGCTGCGCACCCGGCAGGGGCATTCGCCGTCGGTGGTGTTTCCACGGGTGCTCGGGATCGAGTGTGTCGGCGTGGTCGAGGTCTCGACGGATCCCGCCGTACCGGAGGGGACGACAGTTGCGGCGGTGATGGGCGAGATGGGCCGCGCGTACGACGGTGGGTACGCGGAGTACGCGTTGTTGCCCAACGCAACGTTGATGCCGCTCGACTCGAAGTTGCCATGGGAGGTGCTGGCCGCGTTGCCCGAGACGTACCTGACCGCCCAGGGTTCGCTGGACGCCCTGGGGATCGAGCGCGGTGGGCGGTTGCTGATCCGCGGCGGTACGTCGTCCGTCGGGATGGCCGCGGCCGCGATCGCAGCCGGACACGGCGTGGAGACCGCGGTGACCACGCGACAGGCACGGAAGGCCGCGGGGCTCACGGCCGACCACGTGCTGGTCGACGGATCCGTGCTCGACGTCTGGCCAGACGGACCGGACTACGTACTCGATCTGGTCGGCGCGCGGACGGCGGTGGATTCGCTACAGGTCGTACGGCGCGGTGGAACGGTCTGCGTGGCGGGATCGCTCAGCGGCTGGCTGATCGAGGCGTTCGAGCCGATCGCGATGATCCCGACCGGGACCCGGCTGACCGCCTTCCACAGCGAGACGATGCGGGGACGGTCCGACGTACTGCAGCGGATCGTCGACGAGGTCGAGGCCGGCGTCTACCGGCCGAACGTCGATCGCGTGTTCAGGCTGGACGCGATCGCGGCGGCGCACAGCTACATGGAGGACGATCAGGCGACCGGCAAGGTGGTCGTCACCCTGCGGCAGGAGTAGGCGACCGCGTCCCGGCCGATCCGCGTGACGATCAAGGTCGCGTTCGCTGAGCCCTTCGGCGCGAGCTTCTTGCGTAGCTGCGCCGGGTCGAGGTCGACCCCACGCTTCTTGATCTCCAACGTCCCGATGCCTCGCGTACGCACCCAGGAACGCAACGCCTTCTCCTTGTAGGGCAGTTCTTCCAGCACCTCGTACGAAGACGCCAGTGGAGTCGGGACGTACGTCGCTGACGTCACATAAGCAATGCGTGGATCCAGCAGCCACCCGTCGACCGCCGCGGCGACCGCGGTGACGAGACCGGCCCTGACGACAGCGCCGTCCGGCTCGTAGATGTACTGCCCTACCGGCCCGCTGTCGGCTTCCGGTGCGTCCGTGACGCTGACTCCGCCCGGTAGCAGCGTGGCGCGACGAGAGACACCTGTGAAGAGCTGCCCCGACCAGAGGGCTGCCTCCTTCACCTCGCCGGCGTCGCTGATCCACTCTGCTTCCACGCCATCGGGGATCGCGTCGTGCGGGATGCCCGGCGCGACCTTCACACAGGCGGTCCGCTCGAGCAGACCCGTCACGAACGACCACGGTGGCGAGTAGGCGTTGTGGTCGAACACGCGTCGCCCGTCGGCACGACGAGCCGGGTCCGCGAACACGACGTCGTACGGCGTGAGGTCTGTCGACTCGGCCTCACCTACCAGTACGGCGCCTGGCAGCTCCAGCGCGGACAGGTTGGCGCGGGCGGTGGCTGCTGTCTCTGGATCGCGTTCTACGCCAGTGACCCGTAGTCCGGCGCGTGCTGCGGTGATGAGATCGCCGCCGATACCGCAGCCCAGGTCGACGACACTGGCGCCAGGCAGGGTCGTCGCGAGTCGGTTGGCACGATGGGTGGCGACGGTGGTGCGGGTGGCCTGCTCCAGACCGTCCGGTGTGAAGTACATGCGCTCCGCATCCGGTCCGAACTTGGCTACAGCCCGGTGGCGTAGTGCGGCCTGGGTGACCGCAGCCGTGACGAGCGTTGCGTCGTACTGGCGCCTGAGCTTCTCCACGAGCTGTAGCTCGTTGCCCGGGCGGAACTCGGTGCAGGCCGCGGCCAGCACCTCGGCGCCCGGCCCGTCCAGCAACGCGGTGACAGTCACGCGGCAACTTTAGAGGGGGCTGGAACAGCCCCCGCTCCAGCTGCGGGTTGCCATCGAGTACAGGCGCCAGTTCATCGCGGAGCGGGTCTTGGGACCGTAGATGCCGTCCACCACGAGGTGATGCTTGCTCTGGACCGCCTTGATCGCTGCCCGGGTCTTGCTGCCGTAGATGCCGTCGACGGCGAGTTTGGTGCCGTAGCAGAAGTTCAGGTTGCGCTGGAGGACCAGGATCGCGGTCTCGGGGTCGCCTGTGCGGTTGGATCCGCGGAACGGGTCGTCGCCATACATGAGGTTGCACGTAGTGCTGGAGCTGCCGAGAAGCGACGGCACCGGGATGCCCCAGCTGCGGTTGACCGGTACGAGCCTCGCCGACCTGCACTGCGGTAGCGCGGCTGCTGCCTTCAGCTCGGCCGCGGTCGCGTCGTGAGAGACGGGCTGATCCTTCTGAGGCGTGCTCGGTGCTGCCGCAGGCGCGCCGGACGCAGCGGGGGACTCGTGCTTCGAAGCGTTGGCTGCGACGGCTCCCACAGCGACCGCACCGACCGCCGCGAGCACGGCGATGGTCTTACCGGACAGCTTGGGTAGCCGCATAGCAACATTCTGTACTGGTGCCGTCACCCGGGCCAGTACGTCCGCTGCTGAGATTCCTTTGGCACTCGAGTTGACCGAGTGCTAATCGCGGCCTAGATTCGGTGTTGGCACTCTCGGTGTGAGGGTGCCAGCGGTCCGGCCTCTGACCCCCGCGACGGCAGGGGAGCGCGACCACATGCCACAGACAAGCGAAATCGACCGTGGAGGTCAGCAAGTGTCGGTCACGATCAAGCCGCTCGAGGACCGTGTCCTCGTCGCGCCGCTCGAAGCCGAGCAGACCACGAAGTCCGGTCTGGTGATCCCGGACACCGCCAAGGAGAAGCCGCAGGAGGGCGAGATCCTCGCCGTCGGCCCGGGCCGGATCGACGACAACGGCAACCGCGTCCCGCTGGACGTTTCCGTCGGCGACAAGGTCATCTACTCCAAGTACGGCGGTACCGAGGTCAAGTACGACGGCCAGGACTACCTGATCCTGGGCGCCCGCGACATCCTCGCAGTCGTCAGCAAGTGACGTCCGCCCGCTGTTCCTGACTGACACCGCCCCGGGGCCTCTGGCACCGGGGCGGAGTGGGTCCGGGGCGGAGTGGGTCCGAGCCTGCAACGAGAGATATTCAGAAAAGGACTGGTTTTCTTCATGCCGAAGATCCTCGAGTTCGACGAGAACGCACGGCGCGCGCTGGAGCGCGGCGTCGACAAGCTCGCGAACACGGTGAAGGTGACGCTGGGGCCCAAGGGCCGCTACGTCGTCCTGGACAAGAAGTGGGGCGCCCCGACCATCACCAACGACGGTGTCACCGTCGCCCGTGAGGTCGAGCTGGACGACCCGTTCGAGAACCTTGGTGCGCAACTGGCCAAGGAGGTCGCCACCAAGACCAACGACATTGCCGGTGACGGCACCACCACCGCGACGGTGCTGGCGCAGGCACTGGTGCACGAGGGCCTGCGGGCGGTCGCCGCCGGGGTCAACCCGATGGGCCTGAAGAAGGGCATCGAAGCGGCCATCGAGGCCGTGTCGGCCAAGCTGATCGAGACCGCCCGGCCGGTCGACGACAAGGGCGACATGGCCCACGTCGCCACCATCTCCGCCCGGGACGCCGAGATCGGCACCCTGATCGCGGACGCCTTCGACAAGGTCGGCAAGGACGGTGTGATCACCGTCGAGGAGTCGAACACCTTCGGTACCGAACTCGAGTTCACCGAGGGGATGCAGTTCGACAAGGGCTACATCTCGCCGTACTTCATCACCGACGCCGAGGCCGGCGAAGCGGTGCTGGAGGACCCGTACATCCTGATCCACCAGGGCAAGGTCTCCGCGATCGCGGACCTGCTGCCGCTGCTGGAGAAGGTCGTGCAGTCCGGCAAGGCGCTGCTGATCATCGCCGAGGACGTCGAGGCCGAGGCGCTGTCCACCCTGGTGGTGAACAAGATCCGCGGCAACTTCACCTCGGTCGCCGTCAAGGCGCCGGGCTTCGGTGACCGCCGCAAGGCGATGCTGGAGGACCTGGCCGCGCTCACCGGCGCTCAGGTCGTCGCCCCCGAGGTCGGGCTGAAGCTCGACCAGGTCGGCCTCGAGGTGCTCGGTTCGGCCCGCCGGATCGTCGTCTCCAAGGACAACACGACCGTCGTCGAGGGTTCCGGCAAGGCCGAGGACATCGAGGGCCGGGTCAACCAGATCAAGTCCGAGATCGAGCGCACCGACTCCGACTGGGACCGCGAGAAGCTGCAGGAGCGGCTGGCCAAGCTGGCCGGTGGCGTCTGCGTGATCAAGGTCGGCGCGGCCACCGAGGTCGAGCTGAAGGAGAAGAAGCACCGCATCGAGGACGCCGTGTCGGCGACCCGTGCGGCGATCGAGGAGGGCATCGTCGCCGGTGGCGGCTCCGCCCTGGTGCACGCGGCAGCCGTGCTGGACAAGGGCCTGGACCTGGAGGGTGACGAGCTCGCCGGTGTCCGGATCGTCCGCAAGGCGATCGTCGAGCCGCTGCGCTGGATCGCCGAGAACGGCGGCTACGAGGGGTACGTCGTGACCGCCAAGGTCGCGGAGCTCGAGTCCGGCAGCGGCTTCAACGCCGCCACCGGTGAGTACGGCGACCTGCTGGCCCAGGGCGTGCTGGACCCGGTCAAGGTGACCCGGTCCGCGCTCGCCAACGCCGGCTCGATCGCCGCACTCCTGCTGACCACCGAGACCCTGGTGGTCGACAAGCCCGAGGATGAAGAGCCCGCCGCAGCCGGCCACGGCCACGGCCACGGTCACTGACCCTCAGGGCAGTAGTTCCACAGCACCCCAGCACCGCCCGGCAGCCCCGCTGCCGGGCGGTGCTCTGCATGTACGGTCCCGGCTTTGGGTGTGCGGGGTGGGATCTGGTGGGATGGGTGGGTGCTGATTCGTGAGCGGCGTGACGGCGACCTGGCGGTGTGTGTCGAGCTCTTGCGCTCCGTACACGAACGAGGCGGCTATCCGATCAACTGGCCGGCTGAGCCGGGGCGGTGGTTGACGCCGGAGGATGCGCTGGGGTGCTGGGTTGCGGTCGACGGGGAGCGGGTTCTCGGGCATGTGGTGTTGACTGCTGTCGGGGAGCGGGCTGAGGTGGAACGACTGTTCGTGGATCCGGAGCTGGGCCGGCGGGGGATCGGGCGGGGATTGCTCGAGCATTGCGTCCGTACGGCGGCCGAGCTCGGGCGGGAGTTGTCGCTCGAGGTGGTGGACAACCGCGGGCCCGCGGTACAGCTGTACCGGCGGGCCGGGTGGGCCGAGGCCGGTCGTACGCCGATCGACTGGGGCGGCGAATCCGCCACCGAGCTGATCCGATTTACGGCACCGGCGAACCTGACTCGTCAGTAGTGACAGATTGTGATCAAAACAAGGGTTTGACCATGGTTCTCCACTAGGCAAGGAGAGTTGAGCGCTGTACCGTCTGTCAGGCTGACCGGTCTGAACACGAGGGGGCGAGGGGTGACAGAGGTCAAAGTGCCTGACACCCACGACCGGGTCGAGCTCAGGGATCTTGCCGCGCTGGCCGGCGACGGGGACCGCACAGCTCTCAACGACCTGCTCACGAGGGTGCGCGCTGTGGCGCACCGTTACGTACGGTCCCGTCTGTGGACCTATCCCGGCGGCGCCGACATGGTCGACGACGTCGCGCAAGAGGTTTGTGTCGCGGTGTTCGGCGCGCTCGGCCGGTATCGTGACGAGGGGAGGCCTTTCGAGGCTTTCGTCTACGGCATCGCGGCCCGCAAGGTCGCCGATGCCCAGCGTGCGTTCGCGGTGGCCGACGTCTCGACGCCGGACCTGCCGGACGGCGCGGACGAGTCACCGACGCCGGAGGAACGTGCGGTTCGGCAGTCCGAGGTCCAGCACATCTGGGGCCTGATGGACAAACTGCCGGAGAAGCTGCGCGAGATCCTCCGTCTTCGCGTCGTTGCGGGGATGTCAGCCGAGGAGACCGGCCGGGCACTGGGGATGACACCGGGGGCGGTGAGGGTCGCACAACATCGGGCGTTGAACACGCTCAGGGGGTTTGTGGGGCATGAAGCACAATTGGAACGAGGAGCAGCTGGGGAGGGGCATCATGGCTGACCGTTTCGATCTCGACGCGATCGAGGCCGATGACGCACTGCTCGATCTGCTCGCTGCCGGTGGGGAGTCCGCCCGCGCGGCGGGCGAGCACGACCCGGCCCTCGCGTTGCTGGCCGAGCTACGGCTGGCCGTGGAGGTCGAGGACGAGCTCCCGGTGGAAACCATCGACGATCCGGAGAGTTTCCTGGCCCGGTGCGCCGCACTGAACCCGATCACCGACCCGTTCGCCCGCAAGGTGGCGACGCGTGGTCTGGCGTTCGGGGTCGCCGCGGTCGCCGCGCTGTCGGTCTCCGGGGTGGCAGCGGCGGTCAACGGTGACCCGCTGTCGCCGTACGAGAAGGTCATCGAGAAGATGGTCGACGCGGTCCGCCCGCAGACCAGCTTCCCGAAGGAGGACCTGGACGGCCTGCCCGTGGTCGACCGGTCGAAGATCGTCAAGGTCGGCAAGGACTTCGAGAAGAAGGCGAAGTCCGGGGAGCTCGGGACCGACGACTCGAGCGACGGCCCCGGTGACACGCCGCAGGCGCGGAAGGTCGTCACACCGCCGGCGGTGTACCCGCCGGTCGGGGACAAGCCGCTGGTGACCCAGCTGCTCCCGACGCAGCCGGACAAGACGCAGGAGCCGACCGGCACCAAGTCGACCGAAGAGCCGACGAGCGGCACGACGACGCCGCCGGACACCAAGACGACGGAGCCGCCGCCGACGACGCCGACGGAGCCGCCCGCCACGACTCCGACCGATCCGCCGTCGACGCCGACCGACGATCCGACCAGCACCACCACCACGACGCCGCCGTCGGATCCGACGACGGATCCGACGACACCGCCGGCGGTGGAAACCGGGACCGACAACGGTACGCAGACGGACCCGAGTGCGGGCAACCCGACGTCCGCGCCGGCCGGCGACTCGAACGGTTCGACGGACTCGACCGGCTCGGGTAACGGCGGCGAGACCACAGCGCCGACGGACGGTGGCACCGCCAAGCCGCCGGCCGATGACACGGGCTCGACCACCGGGAGCACCACGGGATCGACCACGCCGGGTGACCAGACGCCGACGGGCGACGCCACGGCGGTCCAGACTGTCGTCGACAACCTGCTCGCGCTGACGCTCGACTCGGTCGCGAACCAGGTCGTGCTGCCGACGCCGACCGGTGAGCCGGCCCAGTCGGCCACCGCCGAGCAGTACGTCGGCAAGCCCGCGCCGGCCGTTCAGCCGGAGGCGGTCAAGGCTGCGAAGGGCAAGTCGGCCGCGGCGAAGCATGCCGGGAAGCACTCGAGCGGCAACGTCAGCACGGGCTCGGTCCGCAAGACGTACGCCAAGGGCAAGCACTCCACGGGCGCCTACCCGGAGGGCAAGCACGCGGCGATCGCCCGGACCCACGGTTCCACCGACGACGTGAGCCTGCTCACCATCCTCAGCATCCTCAACGCATCGATCGACCCGAACAAGTAACAAGGTCCTGTCACCGACCGCCCGCCGCGAGGTTCGTGGCGGGCGGTTGCCTGTGGACGGCGGATTCGGGGCCTGGTAAGGGCGCGGATAGGATGGGGTTCCGTTCTCGCCGTACAAAGGTGCTCGTTTTCCCCATGGACATCACCCCCGCTGGAGTTCCCGACAAGTTCGCCGTCCTCGGCCTCACCTTCGACGACGTCCTGCTGCAGCCGAACGAGTCCGACGTCATCCCGTCCGAGGCGGTCACCCGGTCCCGGGTGAGCCGCAACGTCTGGGTCAACATCCCGCTGGTCTCCAGCGCGATGGACACCGTCACCGAGGCCCGGATGGCGATCGCCATGGCCCGGCAGGGTGGCCTCGGCGTCCTGCACCGCAACCTCTCGCTCGAGGACCAGGCCCAGCAGGTCGACCTGGTCAAGCGTTCCGAGTCCGGGATGATCGCGCAGCCGATCACCATCGGCCCGGACGCCAGCATCGGCGAGGCCGACGCGCTCTGCGGCCAGTACCGGATCTCCGGCGTCCCGGTGGTGGACGACGCGGGGGTCCTGGTCGGCATCGTGACCAACCGTGACATGCGCTTCGAGACCGACCTGACCCGTCCGGTCCGCGAGGTGATGACCAAGCAGCCGCTGATCACCGGCAAGCAGGGCATCGCCGCCGACGACGCGATGGCGCTGCTCAGCAAGCACAAGGTGGAGAAGCTGCCGCTGGTCGACGAGGCCGGCAAGCTCACCGGCCTGATCACGCTGAAGGACTTCGTCAAGCGCGACAAGTTCCCGCTGTCCACCAAGGACGCCACCGGCCGACTGATGGTCGGCGCCGCGATCGGCTTCTTCGGCGAGGCGTACAAGCGGGCCATGACCCTGGTCGAGGCCGGCGTCGACGTGCTGGTCGTCGACACCGCGCACGGGCACTCCAAGGCGCAGATCGAGATCATCCGCAAGCTCAAGGCCGACCCGGCGACCCGCGGCGTGGACATTGTCGGCGGCAACGTCGGCACCCGGGCCGGCGCACAGGCGCTGGTCGACGCGGGCGCCGACGGCGTGAAGGTTGGCGTCGGCCCGGGGTCGATCTGTACGACGCGGGTCGTGTCCGGTGTCGGCGTACCGCAGGTGACCGCGATCTACGAGGCCTCGCTGGCGTGCAAGCCGGCCGGTGTCCCGGTGATCGGCGACGGCGGCCTGCAGTACTCGGGCGACATCGCGAAGGCGCTCGTCGCCGGTGCGGACACGGTCATGCTGGGTTCGCTGCTCGCCGGGTGCGAGGAGTCGCCGGGCGACCTGGTGTTCATCAACGGCAAGCAGTTCAAGGCGTACCGCGGGATGGGTTCGCTCGGTGCGATGTCCTCGTCCGGCGGCCTGCGCAAGTCGTACTCGAAGGACCGCTACTTCCAGCACGACGGCGGGACCGACGAGAAGCTGATCGCCGAGGGCGTCGAGGGCCAGGTGCCGTACCGCGGCCCGCTGTCCGCGGTCGCCCACCAACTGGTCGGCGGCCTGCGCCAGTCGATGTGGTACACCGGCGCCCGCACCATCCCCGAGCTGCAGGAAAACGGCCGCTTCGTCCGCATCACCTCCGCCGGCCTCCAGGAGTCCCACCCCCACGACATCCAAATGACAGTAGAAGCCCCGAACTACTCCGGCCGCTGACACCGTCTGCACCAGAAGAGGAACCAGATGACCGAGATCGAGATCGGCCGCGCGAAGCGGGGGCGGCAGGCGTACGCGTTCGACGACATTGCGATTGTGCCGTCGCGGCGGACGCGGGATCCGGAGGAGGTCTCGGTCGCCTGGCAGATCGACGCGTACCGGTTCGAGTTGCCGATCCTGGCCGCGCCGATGGACTCGGTGATGTCGCCGGCGACCGCGATCGCGATCGGCAAGGCCGGCGGTCTCGGGGTGCTCAACCTCGAAGGGCTCTGGACGCGGTACGAGGACCCGACCAGCCTGCTCGAGGAGATCACCGGCCTCGACCAGAAGCAGGCCACGCACCGCCTGCAGGAGATCTACGCGGCGCCGATCAAGCCCGAGCTGATCTCCCAGCGGGTGCAGGAGATCCGCGACTCCGGCGTGACCGTGGCCGGGGCGCTGTCGCCGCAGCGCACCAAGCAGTTCGCCAAGCACGTCGTGGACGCGGGCGTCGACCTGTTCGTCATCCGCGGTACGACGGTGTCCGCCGAGCACGTGTCCGGGCAGGCGGAGCCGCTGAACCTGAAGCAGTTCATCTATGACCTCGACGTACCGGTGATCGTCGGTGGCTGTGCGACCCATCAGGCGGCGTTGCACCTGATGCGGACCGGCGCGGCCGGCGTCCTCGTCGGGTTCGGCGGCGGCGCGGCCCACACCACCCGCAAGGTGCTCGGCGTTGCCGTACCGATGGCCAGTGCGGTGGCCGACGTGGCGGCGGCGCGGCGCGACTACATGGACGAGTCCGGTGGACGGTACGTGCACGTGATCGCGGACGGGTCGGTCGGCCGGTCCGGTGACGTGGCGAAGGCGATCGCCTGCGGCGCGGACGCGGTGATGGTCGGTTCGCCGTTGGCCCGCGCGAGCGACGCGCCCGGCGGCGGGTACCACTGGGGTGCCGAGGCCTGGCACCAGGACCTGCCCCGCGGCGAGCGCGTCGAGGTCGGCGTGACCGGCACGATGGAGCAGATCCTGTTCGGGCCGTCCTGGGTCCCGGACGGCACGATGAACTTGGTCGGCGCGTTGAAGCGGGCGATGGCGACCACCGGCTACACGGAGCTCAAGGAGTTCCAGCGGGTCGAGGTCGTCGTCGGTTGAGTACGGGCGTACTGCTCCTGCACGGTTCGAGCGGTACGCCGGACCTCGAGCGTGCTCGGCTGATCGAGGCCGAGGGGTACGACGTGGTCGCGCCGCAGTGGTTCGACGGGAAGATCAGCGAGATCCCGCTGGAGTCGTTCCCGCTCGGCGGCCTGACCGCGCGACATGATCGGGTCGTGGTGATCGGCGTCTCCCGGGGCGCCGAGGCCGCGTTGCTGCTCGGCACCGTGGACCCGCGGATCGACGCGGTGGTCGCGATCTCGCCGAGCGCGTACGTCTGGCCGTGGATCGAGGACGAGCTGCAGACGTCGGCCTGGACCTGGAAGGACCAGCCGCTGCCGTACGTACCGTTCGACCTCGCCTGGGAGCCGGACGACGACCCGCCGAGCTACACCGAATTCTACCGGCAGAGCCTGTGGGCGTACGGCGCGGACGTGGAGACCGCGCGAATCCCGGCGGAGCGGTTCGCGGGCGAGCTGCTGCTGATCGCGGGTGGCGACGACCGGGTGTGGCCGTCGGCCGATTTCGCCGAGGAGATCGCCGACGCCCGCGAGGACCTGCCGACCCGGACGATCACGGTCGCGGCCGCCGGGCACCGTCCGCTGTTCCCGGGCGAGCAGCCGAAGACCGGCGGGCAACGGATGGCCCGCGGCGGTTCGGAGGCCGCCGACCGCGAGCTGGGTGAGCTCGCCTGGCGCGACATCCTCCGGTTGCTCGCCGGCTGAGCGACTGGCCGAGAGGGCGCCCGGTTTGAAGGGTTCTGGAAGGATTGCGGCATGGGATGGTTCAGCCGACGGAGCAGCAGCCAGGACACGGACAATGTTGCCCTCGCCGCGGCGCGAGGTCAGCTGTCCCCGGACGACGTGGACCAGGTGCGCTTCCTGATCACCACCAAGAAGGCCGTACATGCGGTGAAGCTCATCCGTGACCGCACCGGCCTCGACCTGAAGCAGTCGAGGGAGCTGGTCGACGACATCCGCCTGGGCCGGTACGTGCCGCCGACAACCGGCACGCCTCTGGTGCGCCGGCCGGGCACGAACCTGGCCGAGCGTACGCGTGCTCTCAAGGCGGCCGGCGAGCTCCACCAGGCGACCGCCCTGGTCGTCTCCGAGACCGGCATGACCGAGGCCGAGGCCGGCCTGTTCGTCGGCGCCCTCCGCACCGACTCGACCGAGTGAGTTCTAACCCTTCACGTAGGACAGTTTTTCCGCGATCTTCCCGTCCCGGAGCCGGAAGATGTCGACGCCGCGGATGTGCCCGCGCTCGCCGGACGGCTCCGCCCACGAGTACCGCCACCGCACCAGGGCGCGTTGGCCGAGCATCACGGTCTCCTCGACCTCGAACTGCGGGCCGGTGGTCTCCGCGAGGATCCTCGTCCACTCCGCCCGGACGGCGTCCGCACCCTCGAAGCGCCCACCGTCCGGCGGAGCCGTCGATTCGAACACGATGTCGTCGGTGACGAGCGACATCACGGTGTCCAGATCCCCCGCGGCGAACGCGTCCCCGAACCGCTCGACGACCGACAGCTCCGGCGTCCAGTGCGGATCCCGGCCGGAGGCGGCGAGCAGTGCGTCGGCGGGTTCGGTGTACCCGTCGAGGTGCTCGCCGATGATGCCGGCCGAACGGTAGAGCTCCTCGCGCTGCGCGAACCACGTCCCGACCTCGTCCACCAGTTCCGGTTCCAGCCGCGGCGGTACGCCGATCGCGACGGCCAGGTCCCACCCGTGGATCAGGTGATCCGCCGCCAGCTGGCGCAGGTACTCAGCCGGGTCCTCGTCGCCGTACGACAGGTGCACCTTCTCGACGGCCAAACCCGCCGCGCCGGTCGCCTCGCGGGCCGCGGACGACGCCGCGGCGGCCGGGTCGTCCCCGAGCAGATCGCCGTCGAGGGCGTCCCCGACCTCGGCGATCGTCTTGCCCTCCATCAGCGGCGTCGTCCAGCGCTCCTCGCCGACGACATGGTTCACCAGCGCGCGGACGTTCCATTCCGAGCACGGCGTCGGCCCTGACCATTGATCGGTTGCCACCCCGGATACCAGCTCCGCGAAGTTCGCGACCGTGCGGTTGTGTAGTTCAACGACATCCATGACCGCACCCCCTCCCAGCCGCCAGCGTCCGTCGCCGGGAAGGGCGCGTCAAGCGCGAGCACCCTTACCGTCCTTCAGCGGCCGACCCGCCGGTACGTCAACGGCCGAGCTGGAGTTGTTCCGCGGCCTCGTGGGCGTGGTACGACGCGGCCAGGTCGCCGGTCGCGGCGAGCAGGTTGCCGTGGTGCCGGTAGCAGGCGCCGGCCAGGTCCTTCATCTTCTCGTTGTCGTCGGCGTACGGGATCAGCGCGGTCGCGACCTCCGCGCACCAGCCGCCGAGGTCGAGCGCGATCTCCATCCGGCCGGCCTGGAAGTACGCCTCGGAGATGTCCAGCAGCAGCTGCGCCCAGATCGGTACGTACGTCGCGGTCTGGAACCGCATCTTGTGCGATTCGCGCTCGGACGAGATCGCGAACAGGTAGTGCGCCTCCAGCCCGAGCGTCAGCGCGGTCTCGCCGTCCTGGGTCAGCAGCGGACGGACCAGCTCGGCCAGCTCGGTCGCCCGGACCGCCGCCGACTCCGGGTCGGTGCGGCCGGACACGGTGGCCAGCGTCATCCCGGGCGCGGGCTCGCTCAACGCGACGAGCCGGTAGTACTGCTCGAACGGCCCGAGCTTGATCTCGGCGTTCTCCAGCGCCGCCACCAGCGTCAGCGGCAGGCCCCGGTCGAGCTCCTCGACCACGCGGGCCGCCGTCTCGGCGTCGGTGTCGTATGCGGTTCGCAGACAGGCCTCCCCTTCGAGACGGCCGACGCTGCCGAGGTGTTTGCCCTTGCGGACCAGCGCGGCGACGAGCGTACGCATGTCGGTCGCGGAGTCGGAGTCGGCGAGGGTGTCGGCCGTGGTCAGCCCGATCTCGTCCGCTTCGAGTGCGAGGTCCATCCGGCCCTCGGCGGCGTGGACGTCGGCGGACACGGCGGTCGCCGTACACAGGTAGCGGGCGTACGACAGCGACTGCGGGCTCTCGTTGATCTGGTCGGCGAGCTGCAGGAACAGCTGTGTCGCGGCGTCGGCGGACGCGACCGCGAGCGCGGGGTCGCCGTACCGGCGCAGGATCAGCGCGTTCATCGCGAGCACCCGAGCGAAGTCCGGCTGGTGCTTCAGCCCGTCCTCACCGCCAACGAGCTGGCCGTACGCGATCACCGCGCCGTCCATCTCCAGTACGGCGGTTGCGCCGTGACCCCGGTGCGCCTGGGTCATGGCGCGGCGCGCGCGGACGTCGGCGAGGAAGCAGGTGGCGTCGAGCACACCGGCGTCCTGGAGTTCGGTGTAGCCGAGCTGTGCCTCGTGCAGTGCGGCCAGTGCTTCCTCGTGCCGGCCGGACGCGTTCAGCGAACCGGCCAGCTCGTACTGCGTCGCGGCCATCAGGTGCTTGGCCTCGTAGTGGTTCGGGCGTGCTTCGGCACGCTCCCTGGCCAGCTCGATGACGCGCTGCTGGTACGGCCCGGCTTCGTCGGCACGGCCCTCTTCGATCAGCACCTGGGCTGTCTGCAGTGCCTCACCGAGCTCGTCCTCAGGAGGCGTCCAGAGCCCCCCGCTGTCCACCATCTTTACTTTCCACCCCTTCGCAGGTTCAGCGGATCAGCTTAACCATTCTCTGATACTGACAGCGGCTATTACCGGCAGGTAGCCTTCGAGTATGAGCGAGCAGACGTCGATTCCCGCGGATCCGGAGCTCGACCCGACCGCGTCGTACGCGACCGACCAGTCGGTCATCCGCCGGTTGTCGGGGTTGCTGCGCGCGACGGCCGGCACCCGGACGTCGTACGCACCGGCCACCGGGCAGCCGATCGCGGACCTGCCGACCTCCAGCGAGGACGACGTGGTCGCGGCCGTCCGGGTGGCCCGGAAGACCCAGCAGACCTGGCGCCGGGTGCCGCTCGAGGAGCGCGCCGCGATCCTGCTGCGGTACCACGACCTGGTCCTCGACCACCGGCACGAGCTGGTCGACCTGATCATCCGCGAGTCCGGCAAGGCCCGGAAGCAGGCGTTCGAGGAACTCGCGCACGTCGCGCTGACCGCGCGGTACTACGGCCGCAAGGCCTTCGAGCTGCTCGAGCCGCGCCGCAAGCTGGGGATCTTCCCGGTACTGACCCGGGCCGAGGAACGCTTCGTCCCGAAGGGTGTCGTCGGCATCATCTCGCCGTGGAACTACCCGCTGACGATGGCGATCTCGGACGGTCTGCCCGCGATCCTGGCCGGCAACACGGTCGTCCACAAACCCGACAGCCAGACCCCGCTGACCGCGCTGCGCGGTATCGAGCTGCTGTACGAGGCCGGTCTGCCGCGGGAGGCGTGGCTCGCGGTGAACGGCGACGGCCCGACCGTCGGCGGCGCGCTGATCCAGAACGCCGACTACATCTGCTTCACCGGCTCGACGAAGACCGGCCGGCTGGTCGCGAAGCAGGCCGGTGAGCGGCTGATCGGCTGCAGCCTCGAGCTCGGCGGCAAGAACCCGATGCTGGTGCTGCGGGACGCCGACATCAACCGCGCCGCCGAGGGTGCGGTCCGCGCTTGTTTCGCGAACGCCGGCCAGCTGTGCGTCTCGATGGAACGGCTGTACGTCGCCGACCAGGTGTACGACGCCTTCGTCACCGCCTTCGTGGACCGGGTGAAGAAGCTCCGCCTGAGCGCCGGCACCGGCTGGGACGTCGACATGGGCTCGCTGATCTCGAAGGCGCAGCTGGAAACGGTCACCCGGCACGTCGAGGACGCCCGCTCTCGCGGTGCGACTGTTCTGGCCGGTGGGAAGCCGCGTCCCGACATCGGTCCGCTGTTCTACGAGCCGACAGTGCTGTCCGGCGTCACGCCGGCGATGGAGTGCTTCGACAACGAGACGTTCGGCCCGGTCGTCTCGATCTACCGGTTCTCCGACGAGTCCGAGGCGATCCAGCGCGCGAACGAGGGCGAGTACGGCCTGAACGCGAGCGTGTGGACCCGGGACGGCCGGCGTGGTCGTGCGGTCGCCGCGCAGCTGATGGCCGGCACCGTCAACGTCAACGAGGGGTACGGCGCGACCTTCGGGTCGATCGACACCCCGATGGGCGGCATGCGTTCGTCCGGTCTCGGCCGTCGGCAGGGCGTCGAGGGCATCCGCCGGTACGTCGAACCGCAGGCGATCGCGACCCAGCGGCTGATCCCGATCGCGGCCTCGCACGGCATCTCCGACGAGAAGTTCGCCGAGCTGATGACCGGCGCACTCCGAGTACTGAAGAAGATCGGCCGCCCGTGAGTTTCGACTACGACGTCGTCGTCATCGGGTCCGGCTTCGGTGGGTCGGTGTCGGCTCTGCGGTTGACCGAGAAGGGGTACCGGGTCGCCGTACTCGAGGCCGGTGCGCGGTTCGACGACGCGTCGTACGCGAAGAACTCGTGGGACACCAAGCGGTTCCTGTTCGCGCCTCGGTTGGGGATGTACGGGATCCAGCGGATCAGCGCGCTGCGGGACGTGATCATCCTGTCCGGCGCGGGCGTCGGCGGCGGCAGCCTGGTGTACGCGAACACCTTGTACGAACCGCTGCCCGCCTTCTACACAGACCGCGCCTGGTCGCACATCACCGACTGGAAGGCCGAGCTCGCGCCGTACTACGACCAGGCGAAGCGGATGCTCGGCGTCACGACGTACCCGGGGTTCACGCCGGCCGACAAGGTGATGAAGCAGGTCGCGGAGGACATGGGCGTGGGGGACACGTTCCACCCGACGCCGGTCGGCGTGTTCTTCGGTGAGCCCGGTGTCGAGGTCGACGATCCGTACTTCGGTGGCGCCGGACCGCGGCGTACCGGCTGCATCGACTGCGGTGAGTGCATGACCGGCTGCCGGCACAACGCGAAGAACACGCTGACGAAGAACTACCTCTACCTGGCCGAGAAGTCCGGCGCCGAGGTCTACTCGCTGACCACGGTCACGTCGGTCGAGCCGCTGGCTGACGGCGGGTACGCGATCGACACCCGCCGTACGACTCATCGGAAGGTGACCCGGCGCTTCACCGCTCAGCAGGTGATCTTTGCGGCGTCGGCTCTCGGTACGGCGAAGCTCCTGCACAGGCTGCGCGACGAGGGGAAGCTGCCCAAGCTGTCGGACCGGCTCGGCCTGCTGACCCGGACGAACTCGGAGTCCCTGCTCGGAGCGATCTCGCGGGAGACCGACGTCGACTACACGCGCGGCGTCGCGATCACCTCGTCGTTCCACCCGGACGACATCACCCACATCGAGCCGGTCCGGTACGGGAAGGGCAGCAACGCGATGTCGCTGCTGCAGACCGTGCTGACCGACGGCGACGGCGACAAGCCGCGCTGGCGGACCTGGCTGCGCGAGCTGGGCGTGCAGCGGAAGAACATCCGCCGGCTGTACGACCTCAAGCACTGGTCCGAGCGGACCGTGATCGCGCTCGTCATGCAGACCGCGGACAACTCGATCACGACGTACGGCAAGCGGGACCGGCTCGGCCGCTGGAAGCTGACGTCCAAGCAGGGCCACGGCGCCCCGAACCCGTCCTGGATCCCGGTCGCGAACCAGGTGGTCCGGCGGATGGCCAAGCTGATGAACGGGACCCCGGGCGGCACGATCGGGGAGCCGTTCAACGTACCGATGACGGCGCACTTCATCGGCGGCTGCGCGATCGGGGACTCGGCCGCGACCGGTGTGGTGGACCCGTACCACCGCGTCTACGGGTACGACGGCCTGCACATCGTGGACGGGTCGACGATCTCCGCGAACCTCGGCGTCAACCCGTCGCTGACGATCACTGCCCAGGCCGAGCGGGCGCTGTCGTTCTGGCCGAACAAGGGCGCGGCGGATCCGCGGCCGGCGATCGGTTCGGCCTACCAGCGGATCCAGCCGGTGAAGCCCGAGCGTCCGGTCGTACCGGACGATGCGCCGGGGGCGTTGCGGCTGCCGATCTTTCCGAAGCAGGCTGTGACGGAGTCGTAACAGAACGGCGGAATTCGACGCAAATGAAAAAGCCTCAGCAGTAGGTTGCTGAGGCTTTCCGAATTGCCCCAGGCTCTTCTGAAAAGGTTCAGAAAAGGGAGCAGGTCCCTCGGGAACGTTTCCGCCCAAATCGTTTCCCGAGGGACCCACTCAAGCCGGGGTGAGGCGCCCGGCGCTTTGGGATCGGGTCACCAACCACAGCTGGCGACCCGAGCTCTTGGTCACTACCTTACATCCGATTTCCAGGGGCTTCGGGCCTTGTGACCACTCTGCGTGCTGATCGTAATGATCGGCCTTTGTAGCTCTTGGTAATCGGGTGGCGGTCTTCCTTGCGGTAACCGCCTCTGCACACATCAACGAGCCCATCTACGGGGGGTTACGAGGTTCCACAGAAAAATCCAGAAACTTTTCCGGGGGAGTGCGGAGAGTGGCGGTGATGCACTTCGGCCGGATGTGTTCCACGTGACGCCCGCCGCAGTACCCGCGTACCCGGTTGTCCTACTGTGAGCCGGACCGTTCTGATGAGGCAGGAGAACTCGTGAGCGAGCGAAGCGAGCGAACAAATAGCAGAGTCGAGCTTCTCGGTCACGCCGGAGCCGAGCGAAGCGAGGCGGAGGCGTGAGCGAGATCCTGGACGTGGCGCGTGAGCAGGTTCTGGAGCAGGGCATCGGGCTGAGCCAGGAGCAATTGGTCTCGGTGCTCGGGCTGCCCGACGAGCGGCTGCCGGAATTGCTCGCGCTGGCGCACGACGTCCGGGTGAAGTGGTGCGGTGAGGAGGTCGAGGTCGAGGGGATCATCTCGCTGAAGACCGGCGGCTGTCCCGAGGACTGCCACTTCTGCTCGCAGTCCGGCCAGTTCACCTCGCCGGTCCGCGCGGTCTGGCTGAACATCCCGGAGCTGGTCGAGGCGGCCAAGGAGACCGCGAAGACCGGTGCCACCGAGTTCTGCATCGTGGCCGCGGTCCGCGGGCCGGACGAGCGGCTGATGTCCCAGGTCAAGGCCGGGATCGACGCGATCAACGCCGAGGTCGACATCAACATCGCCTGCTCGCTGGGCATGCTCACCCAGGCGCAGGTCGACGAGCTGAAGTCCTGGGGTGTGCACCGCTACAACCACAACCTCGAGTCGGCTCGGTCGTATTTCGGGGATGTCGTCACCACGCACTCGTTCGAGGAGCGCTGGGAGACCTGCCTGATGGTGCGTGAGTCCGGGATGGAACTCTGCTGCGGCGGTCTGGTCGGGATGGGCGAGTCCTTGGAGCAGCGCGCCGAGTTGGCCGCGCAGCTCGCCGAGCTCGACCCGCACGAGGTCCCGCTGAACTTCCTCAACCCGCGGCCGGGGACCCCGTTCGGCGATCTCGACGTGATGGACGGCAAGGACGCGCTGCGTACGATCGCCGCGTTCCGGCTGGCAATGCCGCGGACGGTCCTGCGGTACGCCGGCGGCCGCGAGCTGACCCTCGGCGACCTGGGTACCCGCGACGGCCTGCTCGGCGGCATCAACGCGGTCATCGTCGGCAACTACCTGACCACCCTGGGCCGCCCGGCAACCGCCGACCTCGACCTGCTCGCCGAGCTGAAGATGCCGGTGAAGGAGCTGCAGAAGACCCTATGACGTACTGCGGACGATGTGGGCTCGAGGGGCGTCACGAGGTGTGCGTCCAGGCCTTGGCGTTGGAGCCGCCTCGGTACTGCACGGAGTGCCGGCGGCGGATGATCGTCCAGGTGCATCCGATGGGGTGGACGGCCCGCTGTTCGGTTCACGGTGAGGTTGCCTCCTGATGTCCGACCTGCTTGCTCATGACGCGGAGCTGCTCTGGCATCCGTACTCGTCGCTGAGCTCGCCGTCGCCGGTGCAGCTGGTCACGGGCGCGTCCGGCGTACGGCTGCAGTTCGACGGCGGAATCGAGGCCATCGATGCGATGGCTTCGTGGTGGTGCATGATCCACGGTTACCGGCATCCGGCACTCGACTCTGCTGTGAAGCGGCAGGTGGACTCGTTCAGTCACGTGATGTTCGGTGGGCTGACCCACGAACCGGCTATCCGGCTCGCGGAACGGCTGGTCGAGATCACGCCTGCACCCTTGCAGCATGTTTTCTTCTGCGACTCGGGCTCGGTCTCGGTCGAGGTCGCGATCAAGCTGGCGCTGCAGTACCAGGTCGCCCGCGGCCGGGTCGGGCGGACGCGGATGCTGACCGTACGCGGCGGGTATCACGGCGACACCTTCGCCCCGATGAGCGTCTGCGACCCGGTCAACGGCATGCACTCCCTCTTCACCGGCGCGTTGAAGGATCAGGTCTTCGGCCCTCAGCCGCCGGGCGACTTCGATCGGCCGCCCGATGATCCGGAACTGGTGGCGTGGGCCGACGCGATGGCTGCGCTGGCCTCGTCGCATTCGGATGAGATCGCGGCAATCATCGTCGAGCCGGTGTTGCAGGGCGCCGGCGGCATGTACCCGTACAGCCCCGCCTGCCTCCGCGTACTCCGCGAACTCGCCGACCGCCACGGCTTCCTGCTCATCTTCGATGAGATCGCGACCGGCTTCGGGCGGACCGGCACCTTGTTCGCGTCCGAGCACGCAGGCGTCGACCCGGACATCCTCTGCGTCGGCAAGGCCCTGACCGGCGGCTACTTGTCGCTGGCCGCGATGCTCTGTACGTCGGACGTCGCTTCCGCTGTTTCGAACGGTCCCGGTGGCGCACTGATGCACGGGCCCACCTTCATGGCCAACCCGCTCGCCTGTGCTGTCGCCCTCGCTTCCCTCGATCTTCTGCTCTCCCAGGACTGGGCTGCTCGGGTTCGTTCTATCTCCGCGGGGCTTTCGTCGGGGTTGGCTGCGGCGCGGGAGTTGTCCGCGGTGAAGGATGTGCGGGTGATCGGCGCGGTCGGCGTCGTACAACTGAACGGACCGGTGGACCTACCAACGATGACTGCTGCGGCTCTGCGGCGCGGCGTGTGGGTGCGGCCGTTCCGCGACCTCGTCTACACGATGCCGCCGTACGTCTGCACCGACGACGACATCACCACCATCGCCACCGCAATCACCGGCGCGGTCGAGGAGGCCGGCTGATGCTCGAGGACTGGCTCGCTCCGAAGGCCGCGGCTCTGGAAGCCCGCGGCCTGACGCGCCGGCTCCGCGCCCGGGCCGCCGCAGACGACCTGATCGACCTGGCAGGCAACGACTATCTCGGGCTCGCCCGCGACCCACGCGTGATCGAAGCGGCTGCCGAGGC
Source organism: Kribbella sp. NPDC031520 (assembly GCF_055580825.1). Taxonomy (NCBI): domain Bacteria; kingdom Bacillati; phylum Actinomycetota; class Actinomycetes; order Propionibacteriales; family Kribbellaceae; genus Kribbella; species Kribbella sp. NPDC031520. The sequence goes on along the minus strand of NZ_JBVIKS010000001.1, from coordinate 987,503 downwards.
AGTCCGCACCTGGGGGACCGGATCGACCGCGTCCCGCCTGGTCACCGGTACGACGGAACTCCACGAGCAGCTCGAATCCGCGCTGGCGGCGTACGCCGGGCAGGAGTCGGCGCTCGCGTTCTCGTCCGGGTACCTCGCCAACCTCGGCGTCGTCACTGCCCTCGGCGGCCCCGGCACCCTGCTGATCTCCGACGAACACATCCACGCCTCGCTCGTCGACGCGTGCCGGCTCTCCCGGTCCCGCGTCGAGGTCTTCCCGCACAACGACGTCGGCGTGGTCGAGAAACTCCTTGCCGAACGCAACGAACCGCACGCCCTGGTGATGACCGAGTCGGTCTTCTCCGTCCTCAGTGACGAGGCCCCGCTGACCGCGCTCGCCGCCACCGCCGCGGCCCACGATGCCGTACTCCTCGTCGACGAGGCCCACGGTCTGGGCGTGACGGGCGACGGCCACGGCTCGGTCCACGCGTTGGGCCTGGCCGGCCTCGACCACGTCATCGTTACCATGACCCTCTCGAAGTCGATGGCTTCGCAGGGTGGCGTCGTACTCGGACCGTCCCTGCTGCGCGACCACCTGATCAACCGCTCGCGTCCGTTCATCTACGACACCGGCCTCAACCCAGCCGCCTGCGCCGCCGCCCTCGCCGCCCTCCAGATCCTCGCGGCCGAGCCCGACCGCCCGTCCCGCATCCACGCCGCGACCGCCCGCCTTGCTGATGCGACGGGCGTCCCGCCTGCCGCGGGGCCTGTCGTCTCGATCCCGATGCCGGGGCCCCGCGAGGCGGTGGCCGCGGCCGAGGTGTGCTTCGGCAACGGTGTCCGGGTCGGCAGCTTTCGCCCGCCCTCAACCCCCGACGGCGTCAGCCGCCTCCGCCTCACCGCGCACGCCGGGTTGTCAGCAGCAGATCTCGATCGCGCCGTGGCCGTGATCGTCGATGCGATCGGTCAGGTTTCATGATCACTTTCGTCACCGGTACGGACACCGGTATCGGTAAGACGGTCGTCACTGCCGCGCTCGCGGTGCTGGCCGGGGATTCGGTCGCGGTCGTGAAGCCGGCGCAGACCGGCGTGGCGCCGGACGAACCAGGTGACCTCGCCGAGGTCGAGCGGCTCAGCGGCGTGACCACGTTGCACGAAGGCGTCCGGCTGCCGGAGCCCCTGGCGCCGACCACCGCGGCCCGGCGGGCGGGGATCGACCTGCCGTCGGTCGAGCAGTGCGCCGCGTCGATCGACGAACTGGCCCGCAGCTACGACACCGTGCTGGTCGAGGGCGCCGGCGGCCTCCTCGTCGGCCTGGATGCCGACGGCAACAACCTGGCCGACCTCGCGGAACACCTCACCAACCCGTTCCGCTTCGTGGTCGTGACCCGGGCCGGCCTCGGTACCCTCAACCACACCGGCCTGACCGTCGACGCGCTGCGATCCCGCGGCCTCCCTGTCGAGGGCCTCGTCATCGGCTCCTGGCCGGCAGCCCCCGACCTGGCCGAACAGTGCAACCTCGAAGACCTCCCCGCCACCTCCGGAGCGCCCGTCCTCGGCAAGATCCCCGCCGACGCCGGAAAGTCCTCCCGAGAGGAGTTCCGCTCCGCCGCCCCAGGCTGGTTCGAGTGAGCCCTTCCAGGCGGGATGAGCGTGGCCGAGCCGTGGCGGGTGCTCGCGGAGCCTGCGTACCGGCCGCGCGGGCCGCACACCTGCGACCACCGCCTGCGCGAGCAACACACCCGCAGCGACCGGCTGCGCGGGCTGCAACCCGCGGCGACCGGCTGTGCGGGCTGCGCACCCGCGGCGACCGGCTGTGCGGGCTGCGCACCCGCGGCGACCGGCTGTGCGGGCTGCGCACCCGCGGCGATCGGCTCGGGGTGCTTCGGTGAGCCGGTCTGAGTGCGGTCTTGGTGTGCACGCCACGGCGGGCCTGGGGTGGCTTGCGTGAGTGGGTGTCCGGCCCGGTTCGACGAGGGGCTCGGGTATTGGGTGGTGGAGGATCCCGTGGTGGTGCGGGACGTGCTGCTGCAGCCGGAGCTGTTTCGGCCGGACAACGCCGTGCTGGCTCATACTCCGCTGTCGGTGAAGGCTCTCCGGGTGCTGTCGTCGGTCGGGTTTGCGTTGCCGCCGACGCTTGCGAACAACGCGGGCGCGTCACACCGGCCGATCCGCGCGGCCGTTGCCCGGTTCTTCAGCCCGGCCCGGGTCGCCGCTGTCGAGCCCCTGGCCCGCGAGCTCAACATGTCCCGCGTCACCGCCGCGGCCGAGGCTCTCGCGACCGGCGCCGAGGTCGACCTCGTCCAAGCGATCGCCGCCGAGCCGCCGGCCCTCGTACTGCTCCACCTCCTCGGCCTCGAGAATGTCGACGTACCAGCCCTGAAAGCCTGGAGCCTCGACTCCCTCGAACTCTTCTGGGGGACTCCCGGCGATGACCGCCAGCTCGAGCTAGCGCACAGCGCCGCCGAGTTCTACGCCTGGCTCCGAACCCGTACGACGGCCGCCCGCCAAACCGCCACCGCCGACCTGTTCGGCGTACTCGTCCAGCTCGGCCTGACCGACGAAGAGGTCTGCGCCGTCGGCTACTTCCTCCTCATCGCCGGCCAGGAGACGACCACCCAACTCATCTCCACCGCCTTCCACCACGCCCTGGGCAAACCGATCACCCCGGTCGAGCTCGTGGAGGAAGTCCTCCGAACCGCCTCCTCTGTCCCCACCTGGCGCCGAACCACCGCCACCCCCACCACCCTCGGCGAGGTCGACCTCCCCGCCCAGGCGCCCCTCCTCCTCACCCTCACCAAACAGGGTGGCCCAGCCGACCTAGCCTTCGGCCTAGGCATCCACCGCTGCCTGGGCGCCGCCCTGACCCGCCTAGAAACCCGAGTCGCCCTGGAATGCGCCCAACACCTACTACCCGACCTGCACCTGACAGAGCCCCCACCACTGATCGACCTGCTGTCCTTCAGAGCCCCCAGGCGCCTCCGAGTGACTAAGGCTTCGCCTTCAGCATCGTCGTAACGCGCTGCCGCGACACGAACCACGTCTCGAGCACCGGGTCGATCGCGAGGAGCACAGTCCGCATCCGCCCCAGCCGATCGGCGACCATAGCCGAGTTGAGCAAGGGCTCGAGATGGGCAACGCGGTTGCGCAGCTTGTAGATGTGGTCGACGTGGTCCACCAGATCCGACGGGACGCCGGCCAGGCGCGGGAACGCGGCCGCCAGCGCCTTGTTCCACAGATGCTGTCTGCCCGGATCGTTGTCGGGGAGCAGGAAGCGCCAGGTGCCGAAGCTCAGCTGCGCGAGTACGTCGGGGTGCCCGGGTGCCCTGCCTGTACCTCGGAGTGCGGTGTGCGCCCGCCGGGTCGCTTTGCGGATGTCGTCGCCGGCCAGCCGGCGGAGCAGGCGTGCTGGGTCCAGCAACCAGTCGGCCGAGTGTGTCCGGCCGGTCTCCCGATCGCGTTGAGCGGAGTTCCAGCTGCAGAGTTGTTCGTCGAGCGCGTTGCGCACCACGACCTCGAACCGGTGCAAGCACTCGTACACCGCACCGGACAGCTCGACGCTCCATTGGTACAGAGTCAGCGCCCGGCGGACGTTGTTGTCCGTCGCCGCCAAGTACGGCGCGAGACGTGGGGTACTCAGCTTTCGGGCGACCACCGTGTGATCGCGGGGGGTTTGATTTGCAGGGGGCATGTTCCTAAACTTCTTCGTGAAGGCGGAGGCAGGTCTCTCCGTTACATGAACACCTGAGGGCTCGTCGGTCTGCACCGACGGGCCCTCAGCATGTTTCGTAGTGTCTCAGGGTTGTAACCGGCGGTAACACTGGGGACAACTGGCGTCGCTAGCGTCTGGGGTCGTGAGCTCTTCCTCTCGGCGCCGGGTGCGGCTGTGGTTCGGGCCGAACCAGATTGCGGACTACATCGGCGAGCCGGCCTCGGCTGCCCGGCACGAGGCGAAGATGCGGCGGCGGTTTCCGGGGCTGGAGGTGACCAACGAGCCGCTGCCGGTGAGTGCGCGTCCGGCGGATTACAGCCCTGCTGACCTGCACCGATAGGCTTTGGGCGTGGCGGAACATGAGCTGGTACTGGTTGTCGACTTCGGGGCGCAGTACGCGCAGCTGATCGCGCGGCGGGTGCGCGAGGCGAAGGTGTACTCCGAGATCGTGCCGCACTCGATGCCGGTCGAGGAGATGCTGGCGAAGGGCCCGAAGGCGATCATCCTGTCCGGCGGGCCGCAGTCGGTGTACGCCGAGGGCGCGCCGCGGGTCGACTCGGGGCTGTTCGAGGCGGGCGTTCCGGCGTTCGGGATCTGCTACGGGTTCCAGGCGATGGCGCAGACGCTCGGCGGGGAGGTTCGCCGTACCGGGCTGCGTGAGTTCGGCCGTACGCCGGTCACCGTCAGCACGGCGGGGACGCTGCTCGCGGGCATCCCCGAGGACCTGAACGTGTGGATGTCGCACGGTGACGCCGTCCACGCCCCGCCCGCCGGTTTCGCCGTACTCGCCGGGTCCGAGGGTGCGCCGGTCGCGGCGTTCGAGGACCTGGACCGCAGGCTCGCCGGGGTGCAGTGGCACCCGGAGGTCCTGCACTCGCAGGCCGGGCAGACCGTGCTGGAGCACTTCCTGTACGAGATCGCCGGCTGCAAGGGCGACTGGACGACGACGAACGTGGTCGACGAGCAGGTCGCGCTGATCCGCGAGCAGGTCGGCGACAAGCAGGTGCTGTGCGCGCTGTCCGGCGGCGTCGACTCAGCGGTGGCGGCCGCGCTGGTGCACAAGGCGATCGGCGACCAGCTGACCTGCGTGTACGTCGACCACGGCCTGCAGCGGGCCGGTGAGTCCGAGCAGATCGAGAAGGACTTCGTCGCCGCGATCGGGATCCGGCTGGAGGCGATCGACGCGGAGGACCAGTTCCTGACCGCGCTCGCCGGCGTCACCGACCCAGAGCAGAAGCGGAAGATCATCGGCCGCGAGTTCATCCGGACCTTCGAGGCGACCGCGCGGAAGGTGGACGCCGAACGGCACATCGAGTTCCTCGTTCAGGGCACGCTGTACCCGGACGTCGTCGAGTCCGGCGGCGGCGCCGGCGCGGCCAACATCAAGTCGCACCACAACGTCGGCGGCCTGCCGGACGACCTGCAGTTCAGCCTGATCGAGCCGCTGCGGACGCTGTTCAAGGACGAGGTCCGCGAGCTCGGCCTGGCGCTCGGGCTGCCGGAGACGATGGTCTACCGGCACCCGTTCCCGGGCCCCGGCCTGGGGATCCGGATCATCGGTGAGGTCACCCGCGAGCGCCTGGACATCCTGCGCGCCGCGGACCTGATCGCCCGTACCGAGCTGACCGCGGCCGGGCTGGACCGGGACATCTGGCAGTTCCCGGTCGTGCTGCTCGCCGACGTCCGCTCGGTCGGCGTCCAGGGCGACGGCCGCACGTACGGTCACCCTGTCGTACTGCGCCCCGTCACCAGCGAGGACGCGATGACCGCGGACTGGGCCCGCCTGCCGTACGACGTGATCGAACGCATCTCGACCCGCATCACCAACGAGGTCGACGAGATCAACCGGGTCACCCTCGACGTGACCAGCAAGCCCCCGGGCACCATCGAGTGGGAGTGATGCGTCGCAGCTTGTTGCTGTGACGGGCTAGGGCTGGATGCCGTCGAGCAGACGGTCCAGCCCGTACCGGTACGCGTCGTGGGCGGTCGACTTGTACCCGTTGGCGTGCCAGATCGTCGTCATCGCGGGGTGCTGTTCGACGTCGAAGTACGTCTCCCACAGGTCGTTCCGCTCGTACCACCAGGCGTCGTTGGTCTGTCCGGTCGCCTGCTCGACCAGTCGGCTCTCTGCCTCCAGGCTGGCCGCTGAGTCGACGTACGTCGTGATCGCCAGCGCTGCCGTGTTCGTCTCGGCCGGTGTGAGTCCTAGACCGAGCAGCACGGACAGGAGGTACTCACGGCCCGCCAGCATGCCCGGGCCGACCGGAGGGCGGATCGTGGAGACCTGCGACAGCCACAGGTGCTTCTGGAACATCTGACGGGTCTCGACGGAGTACACCTCGACTTGCTCGCGCCAGTCCTCCGGCCGTGGTTCGCCCGGGCCGGGCAGACGGCGCTCTCCGAGCACCTGGTCGACCATGAGGTCCAAGAGCTCTTCTTTGGACGGTACGTACGTGTAGAGCGTCATCGTGCCGACGCCGAGCTCCTTCGCGAGCCCACCCATCGACGCCGCCGCGAGACCTCGTTCGTCCGCGAGCCGGATACCCGCCTGGATGACGTCGTCGATGTTCAGCGACGGGCGGCGTCCGGCACCACGTTTCCGCTCCGGGTCCGCGGCCGGTTGACGGTGGTTGCGCCACAACAACGCCAGCGTCCGGTCCGGCTGCCCCTCACCACTGCGCCGCTCACTCACCCGGCCTACGATAGGCGCTCAGTTGAATTATCGTATACCCTACGAGAATTCTTCGAGAGGAGCTGGGCATGATCTTGGTGACGGGTGCGACGGCGAATGTCGGACGATTGCTGGTCGACGAGCTGGTCGCGGCTGGGGCGCCGGTGCGGGCGCTGACGAACGATCCGGTGCGGGCGGCGCTGCCGGAGGGCGTGGAGCTGGCCCGCGGGTACCTCGGGAAGCCGCGGACGCTGCCCGCGGCGCTCGCCGGTGTCGACACGGTGTACCTCGCGCCCCTTCCGGCGTACGTCGACGAGTTCGTCCGCTGCGCGCGGGACGCCGGCGTGCGGCGGGTCGTCGTACTGTCGGGGGAGCCGGCCGAGTACGAGGCGCAACAGGATCCGGCGACGTGGCACTACTACCGGCTGGAGCGGGCGATCGAGGCCGGCGGTTTCGAGTGGACGTTCCTGCGGCCCGGGCAGTTCATGAACAACACGCTCGGCTGGGCGCCGTCGATCAAGGCCGAGGGGGTCGTACGGGCGCCCTACCCGAACGCCGTCCAGACGCCGATCGACCTCGCCGACATCGCCGCGGTGGCGCGAGTGGTGCTGCTGTCGGAGCGGTACGGCGGGCAGAAGATCGTGATGAGCGGTCCGGAGGGGATCACGCCGCCGGAGCAGGTTGCGCAGATCGCGGCGGCGATCGGGCGGGAGGTGCGCTTCGAGGAGCAGACGCCGGCTTCATACCTGGAGGCGTTGGCGCCGGTGATCGGGTTGGAGACCGCGCGGTGGCTGCTCGACGGCTTCCGGATGATGGCGGAGCACCCGATGAAGCCCGAGCCGGCGGTCTTCGAGCTGACCGGTCGTGCGGGCACGACGTACGCCGAATGGGCGAAGGCGAACGTGGAGGCCTTCCGTGGACTGGCATGATCGCGGATGTGAAGGATCTGATGCACGACTACCTCCGCAAGGTCCGCGAGACGATGCTCTGGAAGCTCGACGGGCTCGGTGAGTACGACATCCGGCGGCCGCTGACGCCGACCGGGACCAACCTGCTCGGGCTGGTCAAGCACCTGTCGATCGTCGAGGCCTGGTACTTCGGCCAGACCTTCGACCGCCCGTTCCCGGAGGAGATGACCTGGTGGGACGACGACGCGGAGCCGAACGCCGACGCGTGGGTCACCGCGGACGAGTCCCGTGCGGACATCGTCGGCCTGTACCGGCGGGTGTGGGCGCATGCGGACGCGACGATCGAGGCGCTGCCGCTGGACGCGCCTGGCGTGGTGCCGTGGTGGCGGAAGCCGGACACGACGCTGCACGGGATCCTCGTCCACGTGATCGCGGAGACGAACAGGCATGCCGGTCACGCGGACATCCTGCGTGAGCAGCTCGACGGCGCGGCCGGGATGAGTGCCGGGAACTCGAACCTGCCGGAGCAGGACGCCGAGTGGTGGGCGGCGTACCGGGCCCGGGTGGAGGAGGCTGCGCGGGCTGCCGCGGTTTGACCGTGGATCGAACATGTGTTCGACTATAGACATGAGATGGGCGGGTCAGCAACTCGATGTGGAGACCCCGGGCACGTTGCCGGGGCTCGGGTCGATCGCGGGGCTGGTCCGGTCGGTGACGACACCTGAGTTCCAGGGGATCACGTTCCATGAAGTGCTGGCGCGGTCCGCGCTGAACTCGGTCCCTGGTACGGCGCTGCCGTTCAACTGGACCGTGAATCCGTACCGCGGTTGCACGCATGCCTGCCGGTACTGCTTCGCCCGCCCGACCCACAAGTACCTTGAGCTCGACGCCGGGCAGGACTTCGACCGGCAGATCGTTGTGAAGACCAACGTCGCCGAAGTTCTGCGCCGCGAACTCGCCCGCCCGTCCTGGTCCCGCGAACCGGTTGCCCTTGGCACCAATACGGATCCGTACCAGCGCGCCGAGGGGCGGTACAAGCTGATGCCCGGCATCATCGTGGCGCTCGCCTCCTCCGGCACGCCGCTGTCCATCCTCACCAAAGGCACACTGCTCCGCCGCGACCTCGGTCTGCTGTCCGCCGCCTCCGCTGATGTGTCGGTAGGCATCGGCGTCTCGCTGGCGCTGGGAGACGAAGTGTTGCGCCGGCGGTTGGAGCCCGGCGTACCGTCGGTCCGCGGCCGCCTCGACTTCATCCGCACCATCCGCGACGCCGGCCTACCATGCGGCGTGATGGTCGCCCCCGTCCTCCCCTGGCTGACCGACTCGACCGAGCAACTCGACCACCTCCTTGGTCTGCTGTCCGAGGCCGGCGCCACCGGCGTCACCCCACTGGTCCTCCATCTGCGTCCCGGGGTGAAGGAGTGGTTCATGAAGTGGCTCGCCTACGACCACCCCGCCCTGGTCTCCCGCTACGAGTCCCTCTACGCCCACGGCTCGTACGCCGCCCCGAGCTACCAACGATCCTTCGACACCAAGGTCCGTCCCCTCCTCACCAAGCACGGCTTCGCCCGCCGCTCCCCCCACCGCTCCGAACCCATCCGCGGAAGGCACCCAACACCCCCACCCCAAGACCCATTGTTCTGAAGGGGGTTGGCGCTGGTTTACGGGAGGGTGAGGATTTGGGGGCCGTTCGGGGTGATGGCGACGGTGTGTTCGGCGTGGGCGCCTCTGGTTTGGTCAGCTGAGCGGAGGGTCCAGCCGTCTTCGTCTATGCGGTAGGTGGAGCTCGGGCCGGTCCAGAACCAGGGCTCGATTGCGAAGACGTGGCCTGGTTCGAGTCTGAGGCCTCGGCCGGGGCGGCCGTTGTTGGGGATGTGGGGGTCCTGGTGCATGCGGCGGCCGATGCCGTGGCCGCCGAAGTCGAGGTTGGTGCCGACGCCGGCTTGCCGGCCGACTCGGCCGATGGCGGCGCCGATGTCGCCGATGCGGTTGCGGGGGACGGCGGCCGCGATGCCGGCGGCGAGGGCCTGCTCGGTGGTTGCGATCAGCTCCAGGTCCTCCGGGCGCGGCGTACCGACGCAGAAGCTGATCGCCGAGTCCGCGCACCAGCCGTCGACGGACGCGCCGCAGTCGACGTTCAGCAGGTCGCCGTCCTGCAGGCGCAGCTCGTTCGGCAGGCCGTGGAGTACGGCGTCGTTCACCGACGTACAGATCACACCGCGGAACGGCGATGTCGCGAACCCGGGCTGGTACCCGTCGAACAGCGACACCGCCCCGGCGGACCGCAGTACGTCCCGGGCCACCTCGTCGAGCTCGAGCAGTGAGACACCGGCCGTGGCGTGTTTCTTCACGGTCTGCAAGGCGGTCGCCACGACGCGTCCGGCCGCGCGCATCTGTTCGATCTCCGCGGGCGTCCTCAGCTCGACCATGGCTCACTTCCTACCACAAGACCTTTGGACACGATCAGATCTCTGTCCCAACCAACGTGGCGAATCGGGCGTCTTCAACGACGACAAAGGGGGCTGGGGAATGGCTGTTCGACGACGCGCGGTACTCGGGGGAATGCTCGCCGGAGCAGCGGCGCTGGCGACGACCGGTTGTATGGCGGACACCTACGCCGACACCGGCGATCGACCCACCGAGGCGCCGAAGCAGGGCAAGAAGGCCGACCGCGTCACAGTGGTCGCGACCGGCGACGTACTGCTGCACGAACGTCTCTGGACCACCGCGAAACGCGACGGCAACGACGGGCAGTGGGACTTCGCGCCGCTGATGGCGAGCGTCAAACCCCTTGTGCAGAAGGCGGATCTCGCCATCGCGCACCTCGAGACCCCGCTCGCGAAACTCGGCGGTCCGTACCACGGCTACCCGCTCTTCCAGGGTCCGCCGCAGATCGCGACTGCGCTCAAGCAGACCGGCTACGACCTGTGCACCACCGCCAGCAACCACAGCTTCGACGGCGGCGCGGCCGGTGTGGACCGTACTCTCGACACCCTCGACAAGGTCGGTCTCAGGCACGCGGGTACGGCGCGGACGCGGTCCGAGGCCGAGGGGGTCACGATCGTCGACGTACACGGCGTGAAGGTCGCGTCGCTGAGCTTCACGTTCGGGTTCAACGGGCTGCCGTACCCGAACGGCGAGACGTGGCGGGCCGGCAAGATCAGCACGAAGTCGATCCGGCTCAAGGCGCAGGACGCCCGCGACCGGGGCGCCGACCTGGTGATCGTCAGCTGCCACTGGGGTACGGAGTACTCGGACAAGCTGAACGACCAGCAGCGCGAGGTCGGTCCGGAACTGCTTGCCGACAGCAACGTCGACCTGGTGATCGGGCATCACGCGCATGTCGTGCAGCCGATGCAGGAGATCGACGGGAAGTGGATCGCGTACGGGCACGGCAACCTGGTCGCGGCGCATCGGGAACCGGACAGCACCAAGTCCGAGGGACTGCTGACGCGCTTCACCTTCACGCGGAACGGCGGCGGCTGGACGACCCAGGCCGAGTACGCGCCGCTGTTGATGACCGACGACCTGCCCGTGCGGGTTCTCGACGTACGGCGCGAGCTCGCGAAAGGCACCGCTCGGCGTCAGCGGCTCGAGTTGGCGCAGCGTCGTACGACCGAGACCGTGACCGCGCTGGGGGCTTCGCCGAAAATGCTTTGAGCCGGACGGGTACGCGGTTCTAGGGTCGTCGCATGATTACGTACTTCGTGATGGTCCGTCGTGCCCGCCTCCGGGCAGGCGCGGGGTGCCTGGGGATGGCATCCGCTCGATAGTCGTTGGGCCCAACGGGTTGTGGACGCGGCCGGGATCGAACCCGGCGAACTCGTCCTCGACGTCGGGGCCGGACTCGGTGCGCTGACCGCACCGCTCGTCCGGGCCGGCGCCCAGGTGGTCGCGGTCGAACTCCATCCTGGTCGTGCCGACCGGTTACGCCGGCGGTTCGCGGACGCGCCGGTGACGGTGGTCCGGGCCGACGCCGGTGACCTTCGGTTGCCGTCGCGGCCGTTCCGGGTGGTGTCGAGCCCGCCGTACAACATCTCTACGCTGTTGCTGAAACGCTTGCTGTCACAGGGCTCTCGCCTGGTGTCGGCTGATCTGGTGCTGCAGCGACAGGTGGCGAACCGGTGGGTCCGCGGCGAAGCACCCGGTGCGAACCGGTGGCTGCGTCACTACACCCCAACCCTCGGCCTACGCCTTCCGCGCGAAGCTTTCACCCCACCACCCCACGTAGATTCCGCAGTCCTCCTACTACGCAAACGCTAAGAGAACCCCCACCAACCGGTGGGGGTTCTCTTAGCCGTGCCAGGAGTTCCACAGGGCGGCGTAGGAGCCTTGGCGGGCTACCAGTTCGTCGTGGCTGCCCAGTTCGGTGATGCGGCCGTCTTCTACTACGGCGACGCGGTCCGCGTCGTGGGCGGTGTAGAGGCGGTGGGCGATTGCTATCACCGTGCGGCCCTCTAGTACTGCGGCCAGGGAGCGCTCCATGTGTCTGGCGGCTCTCGGGTCGATCAGTGAGGTTGCCTCGTCCAGCACCAACGTATGCGGGTCAGCCAGCACCAGCCGGGCCAGTGCGAGTTGCTGGGCCTGTGCAGGTGTCAGCGACACCTGCCCCGACCCGACGCGAGTGTCCAGGCCGTCTGGCAAACCCTCCGCCCACTCGCGGGCGTCTACTGCGCCCAGCGCATCCAGCAACTCCGCATCGGTTGCAGAGGGACGTGCCATCGACAGGTTGTCCCGCAGCGTCCCCACAAACACATGGTGCTCCTGCGTCACCAGAGCGACCTGCTTGCGCAGCTCGTCCAACGGGAGCTCCGTCATGCCCACACCGCCGACCGTCACCGACCCGGTGCGCGGCGGGTGAATCCCCGCGACCAACCGGCCGAGCGTCGACTTGCCCGCGCCCGACGGCCCGACCATCGCGATCCGCTCACCCGGCCGGATCGTCAGGTCGACGCCGTGCAGCACGTCGCGACCCTCGACGTACGAGAACCGTACGTCCCGCGCCTCGACGAGCTCACCGGCAGGCGCCTGCCCGGACGGCGTGCGGTCGTCGGGTACGTCGCTGATCCCGAGCAACCGGGCGAACGCCGCACCACCCGATTGCAGCTCGTCCAGCCAGGACAGCAGCCGGTCGACCGGGTCGATCAACTGGTTCACGTAGAGCACTGCCGCGGTCACGGCGCCCAAAGACGCGTGTCCGTTGAGATGCAGCCAGCCACCGAACAGCAGCGTGCCCACGACCGGTACGAGATACCCGAGCTCAGCCGCCGGGAAGTACACGGTCCGCAGGAACAACGTGTACCGCTCGGCCAGGAAGCTGCCGCGGATGTCCTCGTCCCCGCGCCGCACGCGGTCGTCGTACCGCCGGAGCGCCTCGACCGTCCGCGCACCTTCGACCGTCTCGGCGAGCGAGCTGGTCATCTGCGCGTACGCCGCGTTCTCCCGCAGGTACCCGTCCTTGGCGCGACGCAGGTACCACTTCGTGCTCAACCACAGCAACGGCACCATCGCCACCAACGGCACGATCACCCACACTCCGACCAGCAGCGTGGCGACGGCGGTGAACACCACGGTCACGAACGCGATGATCGTCTCGGGTACGGCGAACCGCACCGTGCGCGACAGCGTGTCCACGTCCCGCGAGGTCCGCGACAGCAGGTCACCGGTGCCGGCCCGCTCGACTGTCCCGATCGGCAGTGCGAGCGCGTTGTCGACGAACTCCTCGCGCAGCTCGGCCAGCACCTGCTCGCCGAGCGCGAACGACTTGTACCGCGCCCAGCGGGTGAGCAGCGACTGTGCGACGATGAACCCGGCGATCACGACGATCACCAGGTTGACCTTGACGGCAGTCGTTCCGTGCTGGACGTCCTCGACGAGATTGCCGATCAACCGCGGCGCCGCGAGCCCCGACACCGCCGCGAGGCCGTGCAACAGCAGCGCGACCAGCAAGGTCCGCGGGTGGCGCCGCGCGAGCCTCCGGGCGTGCCGCCGGATCTCTACCGGCCCGGCCACGGGCAGGATCTGCCTCATCGCAGGACCTCCTCTGCTTCGGTCTGGCGGGTGACGGTCCGGCGGTACGCCGGGGTGGACGCGAGCAGCTCACGGTGCTTGCCAGCGGCAACGACCCGCCCGGCGGCGACGAAGATCACCTCGTCGACGCGGTCGAGCAGCAGCGGGCTGGCGGTCAGTACGACGGTGCTCCGGCCGGCCCGGTGGTCGCGCAGCCGGTCCGCGATCCGCGCCTCGGTGTGCGCGTCGACAGCGGACGTCGGCTCGACCAGGACCAGTACGGACGGGTCCGCGAGCAGGGCCCGGACCAGTACGAGCCGCTGCCGCTGGCCGCCGGAGAACGACCGTCCCTTCTCCTCCACCTCGGAGTCGAGCCCGTCCGGCAGCGCGATCAGCACGTCCTCGGCAGACGCCGTACGAATCGCGGCCATCAGCTCGTCGTCGGTGTGGCGGCCTGCTGGATCCAGCTCCGTACGCAGCACGCCCGTGAACAGCTGGGCGCCGGTGTCGCTCACGAGGATCCGCTCGCGGATGTCGGTCCGGGTAGCGCTCGCCAGCGTCACGCCGCCGTACCTGACCTCGCTCGCGTTCTCGTAGCGACCCAGACGGTCAGCCAGTGCGCCGTAGCTGTCCGGCTCGGCGGAGACGATCGCTGTGAGCAGCCCGTCGCGGGCGCGGACGCCGGAGACGGGGTCGACCAGGTCGCCGTGCTCCGGCAGCCGTACGGGCGTCTCCGGGTCGGTGACGTCCGGCTCCAGCTTCAGCACCCGGATCACGCGCCCGGCGGCAACGAGGCCGCGCATCAACTGGTTCGCGAACTCGGTCGCCGTCCGCAGGGGCAGCACCAGGAACGTCGCGTAGCCGTAGAACGCCACCAGCGAACCCGCGCTCAGATCGCCGCGCAGCGCGAAGTGCGCGCCCAGCCCGACGACGAGTACGACGAAGACGCCCGGGAGCAGCACTTGCGCCGCGTCCAGCACCGACTGGATGCCCGCGACCCGCACACCGGCCTTCCGTACCTGCTGCGACTCGCTCCGGTACCGCCGGGAGAACGACTCCTCGCCGCCGATCCCGCGCAGCACCCGCAGACCGGCCACGATGTCGGAGCCCAGCGAGTTCAGCTCGCCGACCGCCTCGCGCTGCGCGGACTGGCGCTTGTGCAGCGGCCGCAGCATCGGGCCGAGCGCGAACAACATCACCGGTACGCCGATCAGCACCACCAGGCCGAGCACGGTCGAGGACGACAGCAGGATCACCGCGACCACGAAGAACGCGACGATCGCGCCGGCGAACCGGGCCGAGATCTCCATCAGGTTGCCGATGTAGGACAGGTCGCCGGCGCCGATGCTGACCACCTCACCGGTGGCCAGCTGCTTCGGCAGCGTCGCACCGAGGTCGGCCGACTTCCGGATCACCGCCTGGACCGTCCGGTACGCCGCGGTCAGCCAGTTGGTGACCGCGAACCGGTGCCGCATGATGCCCGCCGTCGCCTGCACCACGCCGACCACGAACAGCAGCGCCGTCCAGCGCAGCAGCCGCTCGCCGTCCCGCGCCGCGATGCCCTCGTCGATCGCCCGCCCGAGGATCGCCGGGATGAACGCCTGCGCGGCCATCCAGAGGATGCCGAACGTCATCCCGCCGGCGAGCGTGCGGGCCTGACCGCCCGCGACCCACCACAGGTAGCGGGTCGGTGAACGGTGATCCGGGACGCCGGGGTCGGCGAGGGGCAGTTGTCTCATGGCTCACTCAGGCTAGGTCCCCGCTCCGACAGTTCGCATGCGAATTAATCGCACCTGTGGACCCTCCGAACCGGCACCATCTACGACATGAACAGGGGACGGGGCTGGCTGATCGCGTACGCCGTACTGACCGTGGTGCATCTGGTCACGATCGCGATCGGTGAGACGTGGTCGCAGCTGATCACCAAGGTGCTGCTGATGCCGGTGCTGGCCGTGTGGGTACGGCTGAACCGCGGTCCGGCGACGCTGTTGGTCGCGCTGGTCGCCTCGTTCGCCGGGGACTTCCTGCTGCAGGTGGACCAGCTTCTACCGGGCATGGCTGCGTTCGGTGTGGCTCATGTCTGCTACGTGATGCTGTTCGCCCGCCGTGCGCGTAAACGGTCGCTAGTAGTCGTAGCGGCGTACGGCGTGGTCTGGCTGGGGGCACTGGTCCTGCTGTGGCCGGGTCTGGGCGACAACCGGATCCCTGTGGCTGTCTACTCGTTGCTGGTCACTGCGACGGCTGTCACGAGTGCCTGGAACGGCTGGCGCGCCGGGGTGGGCGGAGCGCTGTTCTTGATCTCGGACGGGCTGATCGGCGCAGGTTTGGCAGGATATGACTTCGCGGGACGTGACTATCTGGTGATGGCGACCTACTGCGTCGCGCAGTACCTGCTCTCCAGCGGCGTGCTGCGTGGTGACAGACGGTAGACCTTCACCTTGCGTTGGGCAACGGGTTCCCGTCGGGCAATGTCCGACCCCTGTCCTGGATCCATGTTCGTGATCGCGCATCGGGGAGCGAGTGGCTACCGCCCGGAACACACACCGGCGGCCTACCGGCTGGCCGCGGTCCAGGGAGCCGACTACCTGGAGCCGGACCTGGTCGCCACGCTGGACGGCGTCCTGGTGTGCCGGCACGAGAACGAGATCTCCGGTACGACGGACGTGGCGGAGCACCCGGTCTTCGCGGACCGGAAGATCACCAAGATCGTCGACGGGACCGCTGTCACCGGCTGGTTCGTCGAGGACTTCACCTACGCCGAGCTGCGTACGTTGCGGGCCCGGGAGCGGATGCCCGCGCTCCGGGCGAACAACACGGCCTACGACGGGCTCGAGGAGATCCCCACGTTCGACGACGTGGTTGCGCTGGCGCGCCGCGAGTCGGCGCGGCTCGGCCGGCCGATCGGGGTGATCCCGGAGATCAAGCATCCGGCGTACTTCCGGCGGCTCGGGCTGCCGCTGGAGGAGCTGCTCACGGAGCGGATTCTGGAGCTGCGGCTGCGCCCTGAGGAGATCATGGTGCAGTCGTTCGAGCCGACGAGCCTGCGGCGGCTCGCGGTGATGGCACAGGTCCCGCTGGTGCAGCTGGTCGATTCCGAGAGCGCACCGAACGACTTCCTGCGCACAGGGGACGGCCGTACGTACGCCGACCTCATCGAGCCGCGGGGGCTCCGGGAGATCGCGACGTACGCACAGGTGCTGGCGCCGCACAAGGACCTCGTCGTACCGCGTACTGCGGATGGCTGCCTGGGTGAACCGACCCATCTCGTCGACCATGCGCACCGCGCCGGGCTGGAGGTTCAGGTGTGGACGTTCCGCGCAGAGCGTCGCTTCCTGCCGACTGCGACCGACTTCGCGACGGAACTGACCCGCTTCGCCGCACTGGGGCTGCAGGGCGTCTTCACCGATCACCCGGACCAGGCGGTCGCCGCACTCCGCAAGCCGGCACTCAACGTGTAGCTGCAGCAGCCCGTGCGAAGACGTGGCGGGCGAGATCGGCCAGTTCGCGGTCGATGGCCTGGCTCTGGGCAAGGGACAGGGTCACCCGTGGCGCGGTCGCGGGCCTGGTACGGAGGAGTTTGGTACGCAGGTAGGTCGGGGGATGGGTGGAGTCGGTTCGCGTCTCGCGGGACCGGCTTGCGCGGACCCGGCGTTCGATCTCCCGCGCCGGGACCTCGGTGACCGCCCGCCGTACCGCTTCCAGCGGCTCGATCCCGGCGGGCCGGCGCAGCGCGCGTTCCATCGCGCGATACGCGGTGTCCGCCAGCAGAGTGCGCTCCAGGGCCTGCGCCGTCGGCTCCGAGCCGGCGATCTCGGCTGCCGCCAGGTCGGCGAGGTACTCGGCGCGCTGACTGCTCCGCAGGTACAGCCGCTCGTGTAGCCAGCCGACCGCGCGGACCAGTGCACCGACCACGAAGTTGAGCATCCGGCTGACGAGCGTCGTACCGCTGCGATCGCGGCGGCCGAGTTGGCGCCGCAGCCGGTCCAACGGCTGCTCGCTGAACGTCCCCCCAGCTCGTCGAGGACAGACTGCGCGCTCCGGATCAGCCAGCTACTCGCCACGTCTCCGTGCCGCCCGTGCCCGAACTCATGAGCAAGGATCGCGACCCGCTCTTGCGGGGACAGACCGGTCCACAGCGGCAGCCCGAGGCCGACGACCGGACGTAACCGCCAGCCGACCTGCAGATACCAGACGTTGGCCGCTGTGGTGACAGCGACGGCAGTGACCCGCTTCGTCCCGACTGCGTCGGCCAGCTGGTCGAGTACGGCGTACAAGACCGGAGCCTCGGGCGGGCGCAGCACGTGGATGTCCGGCGACAGGCGCGGCACCCGCGGGCGGAGCAGCAGCGCGAGGCTGAAGGCGACCACCGAGAACACGATGCTGAGCCAGAGCGGCCGGTAGAAGACGAGCAGAGCGATTCCGCCCAGGAACCCGAGAACCGGCAGCAAGAGGATCAGAACAGAGAGGGCATGCGCACCGACACGCGCGGCGTCCCAGCGCGGTGGGCGTACGGCGCCCTTCGCAAGCTCGCCGTACAGGGACTCGGCGAGGCGGTGCTCGATGCGGAGCCGCCAAGCCGGTGTCTGGTCGTTAGGGGGCGATGGGTCGACGTTCCAGTCGCACTTGTCGCACCAGGTGACGTAGCGGCGGTCGACGGGGATCACGTGCCCGCAGTGGGGGCAAGAGGTGCTCTCCTCGGTGCTCTGCACGGAAGCAGTGTGGCACTGCGGCGGCGGCAGGGCGACGGAGCGTCACCCTGCCACCGGGTCCGGGCGGCTGCGCCAGTCGGGCGCAGTGCGAATCACGCCGCCGGGGGCTTGTTGTTGGTGTCGTCGTAGATGCGGGAGGCGATGTCGTGCTCGGTGGTGTCCTGGTTCTGGTTCACCGAGTGCTGGACGTTCTGCCAGACGGCCTTGCCGTCGGACTCGGGGATCACGATCCAGGCGACCGCGTACCCGATCAGCGCGGCGCCACCGGTGATCAGCGTGAGGCCGACCCAGCCGAGACGGACCAGGGTCACGTCGACGTTCAGGTATTCGGCGATGCCGCCGGAGACGCCCGAGAGCATCCGCTGGTTCGAGGAGCGACGCAGGGTCTTGCCGGAGAGGTTCTGGAACGGTGCGTTGGAGTTCGTCATGGCTCTACTGTCCCGTTCCGGCACCTCTCGGCACATCAGGATCGGTACCGACCGACCCCTGACCCGCCCCTGACGACTTTCGTGGGCACCGGTGGTCGCGGGCATCAGAAGCGCCCAGACTGTAAGGGTCGACGAAGTGCGAGATGCGATGGAGATCCTCGAGCGCACCAGTGCCCCCAGACCGCCCGGCCGCGTCCGTGAGCGGCTGGCGACGGCTGCGGCTGTGGCCACAGTGGTGGCCGCGATCGGCGTGACCAACGTCCTGACGTCCGGCCGCGGCTCAGGGACCGGCCCCTTGCCCGGCCCCGAGCCGGCCCCGATCGTGATGCGGCTGGTCGGCTACGGGCACGCGGCGATCTCCGTACCGAAGGTGTGGGGCACGAACGTCAGCCGCTGCGGGGTTCCGCGCCGGGACACCGTCCTGATCGACGATCCGAGCGCCGTGGGGGACTGTGACCTGCCCCGTCCGACAGGCGTCAGCAGTGTGGAGCTGGACACTGCGCCACCGGTCGGTTTCCGCGACGACGAGACGTTCACCATCAACGGCGTACCGGCGGAGCGCAGCTGGACCGAATGCGGTGACGACGACGTGTGCTGGGGCGCGGTCGGCCTGCCGTCCCTGAACGTCTGGTTCCGCGCCTCCTCGTCCAAGAGCGCCGCCGACGTCGACCAGATCCTCACCCGGATCGAGATCCTGCCGGACCGGGTCGGCGTACCCAGCACCCGATCGCTGGACGAGGCCAGGGACGGCACGGCGTACGCAGTCCTCCTGCAGCGGCTGGGTCTCGAGGTGGAGTTCCGCAGCCGTACGTCGGTCGTCTACAGGCCGGGCCGTGTCGTCAGCGTTTCGCCTGGCCCCGGGACCGTGCTGCAGCCTGGCGACACTGTCACCCTCACGGTAATCAAGTAGACCTACCGGGAACCTCGCCCACCCGCCAGCCTGTCTCTAAGGGTGTGGAGGGGGACATGGACGAGTTCACCGAGTACGTCACCGCGCGCTGGCCAACACTCGTGCGGTCGGCCGTGCTGCTTGGGTGTACGCCGTCCGAAGCGGAGGACCTCGTGCAGTCCGCGCTGGAGCGTTGTCTGCTCAAGTGGAACCGGGTGCGTGTGGCTGAGGACCGGGACGCGTACGTTCACCGCGTACTGGTCAACTGCTTCCGCTCCTCCCGCAGACGTCGCTGGCATGGGGAGCTGCCGTCTGAGTCTCTCCCGGAGACCACGGGCACCGACCAGACCACAGGAGTCGACGACACCGACGCCATGATGCGCGCACTGGACAGACTGCCCGGCGACCAGCGCACAGCCGTCGTACTGCGGTACTACGCGCACCTGAGCGAACAGCAGATGGCAACCGTACTGGGAGTAGCCGCAGGCACAGTCAAAAGCCGCCTGTCCCGCGCCGTGAAGGCCCTCTCCCAGGACCCGCACCTGGCAGAACTGCGAGAACCCCGATGACCGACCTGACGGACCTCCTGGAACGCACCGCCGCGAAGACCCCCGTGGGCCCACCCCCACTGGAAGCCCTTCACACGGGCGCCACGAGACGCCGCAGACGCCGTACTGCGGCGTTCTCGGGCCTCGCCGTAGCAACAGTCGCGGCTGCGATCGGTGCGACCACACTCCTCGCACCTCACCCACCGACTACGCCCGCCGCGCCACCCCCGACCCGCTTGGCAGGCTTCGGCCACGCCGCGATCGCGGTCCCAGCGGACTGGCCGCTCAACAAGGCGGGCTGCGGCACGCCCAGCCAGGACACCCTCCTGATCGACGACCCGAGCGCTGCGCACCTCTGCCTGAGCCCCAGGCCCGACGGTGTGGACAGCGTTCAACTGAGCGGAACACCGACCATCGAGTTCCACGCCGACAAGACGGTCGTCATCGACGGAGTGCAGGCTCAGCGTCAGCAAACGAGCTGCGAGAGCCGGCAGGAGAACAGAGTCTGTGTCGGTGCGGTAGGCATCCCGTCGCTCAAGGTGTGGTTCCGTGCGGAGTCGTCCGCTGGTCCAGCTGAGGTCGACCGAATGCTCAGCTGGATCCGGATCGTGCCGGACAAGTCCGGCGTACCCAGCTACTTCGCGTTGGGTGGCGCGCCGACTGGCCCGGTCGTGGGCGCCTACACGCCGCGACTGACGGCTGTCGGACTCAAGGCGCAGACCAAGCGGGTGAAATCGCCTAGCTATCCGGCCGGGACGATCCTGGGTGTCTCGCCGGCGGTCGGGACGATGTTGCCGGTCGGCGCGACGGTCACGGTGACGGTTGCGGGATGAGGAAACTGTCGGTGGGGGTGCTTAGCGTTCTTGGGTATGGATGCGGCGGCGGTGGTGAAGGTGATGCTGGGGTTGCCGGGGGTGGAGGAGCAGGAGGGGTGGGCCGGGCAGCCGGTGTTCAAGGTGCGGAACAAGAGTTTTGCGTACCTGTCCGAGGACCAGAGCCGGATGCACCTGAAGGCGCTCCGTGAGGAGCAGGAGGCGCTCGTCGCTGAGAACCCCGAGGTCTACGAGCCGTCCTGGGAGAGCGGCCGCTTCGCGTGGCTCCACATCCAGCTGGAGCTCGCCGACGACGAGGAGCTGAGCGAGCTGATCACGGAAGCCTGGCGGTTGACGGCGCCGAAGTACCTGATCGCGCAGCTCGACGGCTGACGGGGGGCTGGCTTGCACTCGTTTGGGGCGAGTGCTAATACTTGGTTAGCACTCCAAGGGCGAGAGTGATAAGTGTTCGCGCCCGGCCGGGGTGTGCAAGAAGACGGCCTCGATGAGGTGCCTGGCAGCGGCGGGACATGAGCGTCGCGGTCCAGGTGCCGTCCGTCGCGGGCATCGGAGCCGGCTGAACCACCAGAACTCGACGCGGGAGGACTCGCGGAGAATGCCCAAGCTGATTGCTTTCGATGAAGAGGCGCGCCGCGGCCTCGAGCGGGGAATGAACACCCTCGCCGACGCCGTCAAGGTGACGCTCGGCCCGAAGGGCCGCAACGTCGTGCTGGAGAAGAAGTGGGGCGCACCCACGATCACCAACGACGGCGTCTCCATCGCCAAGGAGATCGAGCTCGAGGACCCGTACGAGAAGATCGGGGCCGAGCTCGTCAAGGAAGTTGCCAAGAAGACCGACGACGTCGCGGGTGACGGTACGACCACCGCCACCGTGCTGGCCCAGGCTCTCGTCCGCGAGGGGCTGCGCAACGTCGCCGCCGGCGCCAACCCGATGGGCCTGAAGAAGGGCATCGAGAAGGCGGTCGAGGCGGTCAGCGAGCAGCTGCTCAAGCTGGCCAAGGACGTCGAGACCCGCGAGCAGATCGCGTCGACCGCGTCCATCTCGGCTGCCGACAACCAGGTCGGCCAGATCATCGCCGAGGCGATGGACAAGGTCGGCAAGGAAGGCGTCATCACCGTCGAGGAGAGCAACACCTTCGGCCTCGAGCTCGAGCTCACCGAGGGTATGCGCTTCGACAAGGGGTACATCTCGCCGTACTTCGTGACCGACACCGACCGGATGGAGGCCGTCCTCGACGACCCGTACATCCTGGTCGTGAACAGCAAGATCGGCAGCATCAAGGACCTGGTCCCGGTGCTGGAGAAGGTCATGCAGACCGGCAAGCCGCTGGCGATCATCGCCGAGGACGTCGAGGGCGAGGCCCTGGCCACCCTGGTCGTCAACAAGATCAAGGGCACCTTCAAGGCCGTCGCCGTCAAGGCGCCGGGCTTCGGTGACCGCCGCAAGGCCATGCTGGTCGACATCGCGGTACTGACCGGCGGCGAGGTGATCTCCGAGGAGGTCGGCCTGAAGCTGGACACCGTCGACCTGGAGCTGCTCGGCCAGGCCCGCAAGATCGTCGTCACCAAGGACGAGACGACCATCGTCGAGGGCTCGGGCGACGCCGACCAGATCACCGGCCGGGTGAACCAGATCCGCGCCGAGATCGAGAAGTCGGACTCCGACTACGACCGCGAGAAGCTGCAGGAGCGGCTGGCCAAGCTGGCCGGTGGCGTTGCGGTGATCAAGGTCGGCGCGGCCACCGAGGTCGAGCTGAAGGAGCGCAAGCACCGCATCGAGGACGCCGTTCGGAACGCGAAGGCGGCCGTCGAGGAGGGCATCGTCGCCGGTGGTGGCGTCGCGCTGCTGCAGGCGTCCGTCGCGGCGTTCGAGAAGCTTGAGCTCGAGGGTGACGAGGCGACCGGTGCGCAGATCGTGCGGCACGCCGTCGAGGCCCCGCTGAAGCAGATCGCCGTGAACGCCGGCCTCGAGGGCGGCGTCGTGGTGGAGAAGGTCCGCAACCTCGAGCCGGGCTGGGGCCTCAACGCCGCGACCGGTGAGTACGTCGACCTGATCAAGACCGGCATCATCGACCCGGCCAAGGTGACGCGCTCGGCGCTGCAGAACGCGGCGTCCATCGCGGCCCTGTTCCTCACCACCGAGGCCGTCATCGCCGACAAGCCGGAGAAGGCCGCGGCCGCTCCGGGCGGTGCGCCCGACATGGGCGGCATGGACTTCTGAGTCAGTAGTCCGTTGGTTCGACAGCACAAAAGCAACAAACACAAAGGTCCCGGGCCGACGCCCGGGACCTTTGTGTTTGTGGAGGGGAGCCCAGCAGCCGGCGGTACGGGGCGGTTGGTTCAGGTGCCGGTGATTAGGTGGTGGGCCAGGAGGGGGGAGAAGGTTCTGGTGGGGAGGGTGGGGGTCAGGCCGCAGGGGCCGTCGGATTCGCCGGGGGTGCGGAGCCAGAGGTGGAGGTCCACCGGGGCCTGAGCAGGCGCGGGCGGGGTGCCCAGTTTGCGGGCGGGTGGGTTGCAGGAGCTGCCGTCGGAGCCGTTGCCGTTGCGGCTGGTGTCGACGACGTAGTGGCTGCCGCCGCCCAGCGCGGCCAGGATCTCGTTGCCGCGAGCAACCGACTGCTCGGTGCCGAAGTAGTTCGCGGTGTTCAGCGCGAACCCACGGATCTTCCCCACGTCCGCGAGCCGCAACCGCCGGGCGATCTCCTTCGCGTCACCGGATCCCACGTTCCCCGCGTCGAGGTACGTCCAGGTGTTCGGGTTCTTCGCCGCCAACAACCCCACCGCATACTTCACCAACGCGATCCGCCCGTCCCACTCCGACGTCGGATAGCAGTCCAGCCGGGCCAGCGCATCCGGCTCCAGCACCACGACCGCCGGCCGCGCCGCGATCCCGTCCGACACCGCGGAGATCCAGGTCCGGTACGCCTCATCCGACGCGGCCCCGCCACCGATCCCGCACTGCCGCCCCGGGAGGTTGTCCGTCACGAGCGCAGGCAACTTGTCCGCCTTAGCGGCGGCCGTCGTGTACGCCGTGACGCCCGCCTTCACGTCCCCGCTCCAGGACCCGACCCAGCGCGCCGACGCCTGCGCGGCGATCGTCGACGCCAGCGCGGTGTCCTCGGGATGACGTCGTACGTACGCCGCCACGTCCGAGGCGGGATCGACGTACAGCCCGTTCGTCAGCTTCAGCGGGTCGCCGGTGGCTTCGGCCAGCCCGGACTCGGGCCGGCCGAAGACCAGCAGTGCGGCGGTCAGCAACAGGCCGGCGGTCACCGGACGCAGGGTCGGCATCGCGAACAATCCTCCCGATCACTCAACGTGCCGACCACACTACCCTCAGCTGTTCTCGTCGACCTCGCAGAACGAGGCGTAGTGGTCGCCGGTGTAGTAGACGTGGACGGGCGTGGTCTTCGCGCCGCCGCCGATCAGCCGGCGGGCGCCGCGGTCGGGGGAGCCGGGCGTGATCACGGTGTACTCGTGGTAGTAGCCGGAGGACTCCGACGGGAGGATGCCCTCCCGGTTGGAAAAGACGGTGCCGTCCTGCCGGTACGGGAACGGGCCGCCGGAGTGGATCAGGTCGAGGGTGTCGGCAGCCTGCGACGGCAGCGAGCTGAGCGCGCAGGTGTCGATCGCGGTTGCGCTGTAGGGCGCAACGTAGGTGGTTGGGGCGGCGTACGCCGTGGACCCGAGGACAGCGGTGGATGCCAGGGTCACGGCAGCGATGAGGATTCTCATGCCCGGTACCTTCCCCGCCGGAACCAGCGCGGTACATCCCAGCTGTGAATAACAGCTGGACTATGACCCCGCCGTTCCTCTAATGTCTGGCGCGGCGAGAAGGATCCCGGAGCGGAAGGAGCGACCGATGAACACACACACCTGTTTCCCGGCGCGTCCGATCCGCTCGCACAACTCGCACTGAGCGGAGCTCGCGCCTCCTGCTGGAGGATTCGTGAACATCCGCACCACCGTCGAGGCCGACCTCGACACCATCTTTGCTCTGATCGAGCAGAAGTCCGTCAACACCGTCACCGCCGAGCGGTTCCGCGAGTACGTTGCCGCCGGCTACTACAAGCACGACTGGATCTGGGTCGCCGAGGAGAACGGCGAGATCCGGGCGCTGGCGATCTGGTGGGGCGTACCGGGTGAGCAGCACCCGTACAGCATCGACGGCCTGTACTACGTCGGCGACGACGACCCGGTACCGACCTGGACCGAGTTGCTGAAGCACGCCGTCGCGTCCCGCCCGGACGGCCAGGAGCCGCCGGAGTATCACTTCTTCCTGGACAGCGACTGGGAGGATCACCCGGACGTGGCCGCGGCGCTCGAGCCGCGGATGCGGGCGGCGGCCGCGGTCGGGCTGACCGAGATCACCGACCGGCTGCGGTACGAGTGGAAGCCGGCGTACGGTCTGCCGTCGCGCTCCACCCGGCTGCGGTTCGAGCCGGCTGACGACGAGGCGTTCGTCGGTGTGTTCATGCAGGTCAGCCAGGGCAGCCTGGACGCCGGGACCGCACGTGAGATCTCGCGGGTCGGGGTCGAGGGTGCGGCTCGGGAAGAGCTGGCGATCTACAAGTCGATGCCGGGCGACCGGGACTTGTGGCGGCTCGCGTACGACGGCGACGACCTGGTCGGGTTCGCGATACCGTCGGCGAACGCCGGCGGGCCGGTCGTCGGGTACCTCGGCGTTGTACCGGAGCACCGTGGGCGTGGGCTGAGCGACGACCTGCTGGCCGAGATCACGCACCTGCTCGCGGAGACCGGCGCCGAGCAGATCCGGGCCGACACCGACTTCGGGAACGTCCCGATGGCGAAGTGTTTCGAGCGTCTCGGGTACCGGAGGTTCGCCGTCCGCCGGGTGCTGTCGTTCCCGGAGAACTGACCGGCCCGAACTAGAGACGTGCAGGACGGAACTCCCTATGCTCCCTGACATGTCAGGGAGGCCCCGGGGTTGCGATGCGTGACATCGCGCTGATCCTGCACGTCTTCGCCGGTCTCGTCGCCGTCCCGTTCGGTCCGTTGGCGATCGTGCTCACGCTGCGCCGCCGCGGGCTGAACTGGGCCGGCGAGGTCTACCACTGGTCGATCGCGGTGGTGTGCCTGACCGCCCTCGTGATGGTCCCGTACGACTGGGCCCGGCTCTGGTACTTCTGGCCGATCACGATCGCCTCGTACCTGTTCGTGTACTTCGGCCAACGCGCAGCCGAGGCCCCCGGCGGCCTCTGGTACCGCGGCGTACTCCGCGGCTACGGCGGCGGCTGGGTGGCCCTGTGGACCGCAATCGCCATCGTCATGCTCCCCGAAACCCCTTGGGTGTGGGCGATCCCGGTAGTCGTAGGCCTCGCCCTGATCGAATGGCTGTGCGTACACCCGTCTCCCGGTTGGACCCAACAACCCCAGCCCGGCGGGTGAGACGTACTGCGGCGACAATGGGCGGGTGAGCGAGTTCGAGCGCTTCCTGCAGCAGTTGGCCCCCGAGGAAGCTGAGCGCGCCCGGCGGCTGTTCCGGCCGGTGCGGGTCGAGCGCGGCGAATTGTTCGTACGGCAAGGGGATCCACCGAACCGGGTCGCGCTGATCGAACACGGGCTGTTCCGCCTGTTCGGCAGCGACGACGCCGGGAACGAACGGACGCTGGCGTTCCGCGCCGAAGGCGAACTCGTCTGCTCGTACAGTGCCGCGCTCCGGCAGGAACCGTCGCGGATCGCGATCGAGGCACTCGAGCCGTCCGCGCTGATGGTCGCCGAGCGGCCGGCCTACGACGTTCTCGTCGCCGAGAACCCCGGCTGGCAACAGCTGATCGCGAAGCTGACCGAGGCGCTGTACCTCCGGCTGGACCAGCGGCAACGCGAACTCCTGCTCGACGACGCGAGCACCCGGTACCAGCGCTTCCTCGCCGACCACGGCGCGCTGGCCTCGCGGCTCACGCAGCGGCACATCGCGTCGTACGTCGGTGTCACGCCGGAGGCGATCAGCCGGATCAGGAAACGGCTTGCGGCGCTTCCGGTGGATTGATCTCGATCAACGACAGCCGGTCCGGCGCCGCCTAGCGTGAAGCGCATGACGACGATGCGAGCGATGGCGACCGATCGGGTAGGCGAGGGGGCGACGCTCCGGGCGCACGAGCTGCCGGTACGGGAACCGGGTGCCGACGAGGTCCTGATCAAGGTGATGGCGGCGGCGATGAACCCGGCCGACGTCGGCATGGTGGCCGGGAAGTACCGCTGGTACGACGAACTGAGGCTGCCGCTCGTGCCCGGGTACGACGTGGCCGGTGTGGTCGAGGCGGGTGCGCTCGAGCCTGGTACGGCGGTGATCGCGAGCACCGGGCACTCGCGGACCCAGATCGGCGGGTACGCCGAGTACGTGACGCTGCCGGCGTCGTACGTCGCGCCCGCGCCCGCGAACCTCGACTGGGCCGAAGCGGCCACCCTTCCACTCGCCGGTCTGACAGCTCACCAGGCGCTGGAGTTGCTCGATCTGAAACCGGGCCAGTCCCTTCTGGTGAACGGCCCGCGCGGCGCTGTCGGCCGATTCGCCGTGGAACTCGCCCGCGCCTCGGGCATCACTGTGACCGAGACAGGCCCGGTCGATGCGGCGCTCGACGTCGTCGGTGGGCCGAGGGCGCGGCAGGCGTTCACTGCTGTACGTGACGGTGGCATCTACGTCACCACGGTTCCGGAGTTCTGGGTGCCCGGCGGACAGTTCACGGCCGCGCGCGGCATCACCCCGCAGCTCGTCCGCGCCGAGCCGAGCGGTGCCCGGCTGGCCGCGCTCAGCCGCGCGGCGGAAGCCGGTGAACTCACCGCCAGCGTCGGCAAGACCCTGCCTCTGACTGACGCGCAGCAGGCGCTCGACCTGCTCGCTGCCGGTGGTGTCAGAGGAAAGATCGTGCTGCTGCCCTAGGCCTGGCCGGCGAGTTCCTCGGGCGTGGCTCTGCGGACCACCAGGCGGGTCCAGGCGCCGACGTAGATGCGGTCGTCCGGGTTCAGTTCCTGACGTTGGCCGGGGATGATCGGGGTTTCCGGGAGCGGGCCGGCGGCGGAGGCGACGTACGTACCGTTGGACGACTGCAGGTCCTCGACCCACCAGCGCTGGCCGTCGGTGGTCAGCTGGGCCTGACGGCGGCTGACGCCGGTGTCGTCGCCGCAGTCCACCTCGGGCGAGATGCCGCGGCTGCGCGACGGGCGCCCGATCAGCAGGCTCTTCTCCACCAGCGGGATCACGGCCGGCAGACCGGGCGACGGACACGGGTCGTCACTCTGCTGTACGGCGTACCAGTCCGGGTCGACCCAGCGCTCCACCACCCACTCGGCCGTCGCCGCCGGCGCCGGCGGGGAGGGCGGAGCCGCGGCCGTACCGGGCAGATCGAGCGAGGACGCGGCCCGGGGCATGGTCCCGGTGGTGAAGTCATACCCACAGTTCTCACAGAACAACGCGTCGGCCGACGCAGGGTCTGAGCAGTTCGGACAGGTCTGACCAGCCACGGTGCCGGGGATCGGGGCGTCCGGAGCGCCCGGCGTCGGACCGCCCGGGGTGCCGGGAGCCGTCGGCCCCGGAGCCGGAACGGCGGGAGCCGGCATCGCCGAGCCGGCGGGCGTGGCCGCGGCGCCGATCGGGAGGCCGCAGACATCGCAGTAGTCGGTGGAGGTGGAGGGGTGTCCGCTGGGACAGTTCACGGTCATTTGCGTACCCGGGTCGTCTTGGTGGAGGCCGTGTCGAGGGCCATCTCGTCGGCTTTCTCGACGGTGCGCTTGAGCCGCACCGTACCCGTTTCCTGGTCGTCGATGTCGACAACCTTCCGGAGCCGGGTGGTCGCCTCCTCGTTCCCGGTCGCGGCGGCGAGCTGCACCGCGCGGCCGAGCTTGGTCGTCGCGGTCGCCGTGTCGCCGGCGGCCTTCGCGGCCAGGCCGTCCTGGATCGCCTGCGCCAGCTCGGTCTGCCCGGTGTAGTGCGCGACCTCCGGGCTGATCCGCGTGGTGAGCGCGTCGTCCGCGGACCACAGCGCCTTCACCAGGCCCTGCGCGACCGTGTCGTTGCCCAGTACGAGCTGCACGCGCGCGGCGAGCTGCTCCTGTCCGATCGCCTTCGCGGCCAGCCGGATCGCGACGTGGTAGTCGCGGGACTCGTCACCCCAGGACCCGGTCGGGTACGACCCGGTCAACGGGTTGACCGCCGTCCGGCGGGACGTCAGGTCCTCGACCGTCGGCGCGACCTGCCGGACGAACAGCACCTCCGCGCCCTGCGGCGCCCACACCCGCAGGTCCGCCTGCGCGACCCCCCGGCTCATCGCGTTCTGGATGAGCTTGGCGAACTCGGCGGCCAGCTGGTCCGGCGCCGGGATGATGTCGACGGTACCGAGCAGCGCCTGCGCGATCCGCCGTACCTCGTCCACCTGCCAGGCCACGCCGACGCCGCGGGTGTCGCACTGGAACTGGCCGGTGACCGACTCGATCGCCTGGGTCAGCGCCTCCGGCGTCTCGTGCTGGTTCTCGCCGTCGGTCAGCAGGATCGCGTGCTTCTGCGACAGCGACGGTACGGTCGCGAACACCCGCGACGCCAGCCGCAGCCAGGTGCCCATCGCGGTACCGCCGTCGGCGTAGAACCGGGACACGGCGTCCTTCGCGGCCTGCCGGGTGTACGGGTCCATCTTGACCATCACCGGCTCCGCGGACGGCGGGAACGCCAGCTGCGCGCGGTCGTTGCCGGAGATGACCGCGAACCACACCCCGTCGAGGATCTGGTCGAGCGCGGTCTGCGCGGCGTACGCGGCGGCCTGGACGCCGTCGCGGCCCATCGAGCCGGAGGTGTCGACGATGATGATCTCGCCCGCGTCGCCGCTACCGGTCTGTCCGGCGGCGCCGGCGCCCGTGCAGGTCACGGTGACGATGGCGTGTACGTCGGTCCCGCCGTCCGGCAGGAACTCGTTCTGGTAGACGGTGGCGGTGAAGTCGGCCATCTCGGGTTCCCTTTCCTCAGATCCGTGCGAGCGCGACGGTGATGTTGTCCTGGCCGCCCTGGGCGTTGGCCCAGTCGACCAGGGCGGACGCGGTGGCCTTCGGCTCGCCGGTGTGGTCCGCAGCTGTCTGACGTACGAGGTCGGCCAGCGGTGCCGCCTCGGAGCAGTAGTTCCACAGGCCGTCGGAGCAGACCAGCAGCCAGCCCGGCCCGGCGACCTCGAGGGTCGTGGTCCGCGGCGTGTGGTCCGGCGCGTCCTTGCCGAGCCAGCGGGTGATCGCGTGCGCGTGCGGCCCGGACTCGGCCTCCTGGCGCGACACCCCGCTGGCGATCAGCTCGGCTGCCCATGAGTCGTCCGTGGTCAGCGAGACCGGTTCACCCGCGTCCGGGAACCAGTACGCACGGCTGTCGCCGACGTTGCCCGCGACCAGCAGCCCCTCCTCGAGCACCGCTGCCACGAACGTGCAGGACGCAGGGTTCGGGCTGTCCGGACTGGTGCTGTCGAGTACGGCGTCACTCGCGGCGTCGGCCGCCGCCCGGAGCCGCGCCGCGATCGCCCCGGCCCGGGACGACTCGGTACCCAGACCCTGCGCGTGACCTGCCACCAGCACCTCACGCGCAGCCCGGGCCGCCGCCAGCGAGGCGACGTCGGAGTCGAGTGAGGAGCTGACGCCGTCGCAGACCACGAGCAGCGCGCGGCTGCCGGGCTCGGCGTCGGCACCCAGCGCCATCGCGTCCTCGTTGCGGCTGTGCCGGATGCCGCGATCGCAGACGCCGGCCACCCATGGAGCAGGCTGCTCGGCGAAATGGTCCCGGGGCTTGGCGGCCTTGGTGCCGCAGGTCTCGCAGTACCCGTCGGCGCCGACAGTGCCGCCGCAGGACGCGCAGGGACCGACGTACTCACTGCCCGGGCTGGTCACCGCGGTGATCTCCACGGTCGGCTCGGTGTCGGTGTCCAGCGCGGGGGTGGCCGGTGTCGCGGCGGCTGGTTTCAGCGAGGCGCCGCAGGCCTCGCAGAACAGGTCGGCCTCGGCCACCGGCCCGCCGCAGCTGGGGCAGGCCGTGTCGGTCGTACTCGTCATCGCAGCGTCCATCCTCGAACCTCGTTGGCCTGGTCGACCAGGGCGATCCGTTCCGGCCGGGTCTGGGCCTGGTCGGCCAGCAACCGGTAGGTGGCCTCGAGCCCGTCCCGCAGGGAGGCCTCGGTGGCTGCCCGTCCGTCGATCCGCAGAGCCTCCTGCGGACCGGTCTGCCGGACCTCGGTCAGCGCGGTCCGGAACACGTTCGCGGCCAGGTTGGCCCGGTCCACCGGGTCGATGGTCAGCGTCGCGATGCTGTTCATCGCCTCGGCGAGCGCGGGGAGGCCACGCCCCGATCCTGCCAGCAGTCCGGCTCGCTGGCGACGAGCACGTACGTACTCACCGCTCGTTCGTGGTACCAGGTCGAGCGCGTTCAGCGCTCCGTCGAGGTCGTTGCGCTGGCTCCGGATGTTCGCCAGACCGAAGGCGGACGGCGCTATGTAGTTGGCGTCAGTCCGGGCGCAGGCCAGGTAGAGGCCCTCGGCAACGTCGAACTCACCGCTGTGCTCACAGGCGATCGCCAGGGCGAGTTTTGGTGCCAGCTCACCCGGGACCTGGCCGTAGACAGCGTTGAACGCCGACTGCGCGCTACGGAAGTCACCGCGGGCAAGAGCCACCAGACCGGACATCCAGACCGCTCGCCATTCCCACGGGTCCGCGCTGAGCAGGTCGTTCACCGCGGTGTCGACCAGGTCGTAGCGCTCCGGCCCGACCTCCAGTGCGGCCTCGGAGACCTCCAGCAGCGTCTGAGCGGACTGCTCGGGCGCGTCGACCAGCAGTTCCAGCCGCTTGGCCGGGTCCGGCACGCTCACCGTCTTCAGCCAGCCGGCCATCTTGTCGCCGTCGTCCGGCGCCAGCGACGGGAGCTGCTGCCACGGCGCGGCCGCCTCGCCCAGCCCGGCCGCCCTGTCGCCCGGGGAACCGAAGAGCAGCGACGACGCCGAGTGCTGCGCCGCCTTGACGCCCTGCTTGTCTGCCACAACCTCACGCAGTACGCCGAGGAGCTGCACGCGGAACTCGTCCGCCGTTTGGAAACGGTCCGCCGGGTCCTTCGCGCACGCCTTCGCGAGCAGGCGGTACACCGCGTCGTACTGCTGGAAGAGCGGTACCTCGCTGACCGGCGGCAGCGAGTCGACGTACCGGCTCTGGTACCCGCGGAACTCCATCGCGAGCACGCACAGCGTCCGGCCGAGCGTGTAGATGTCGGACGCGATCGACGGGCCGACCTCGGCGACCTCGGGAGCCTGGAAGCCGACCGTGCCGTAGATCGCCGAGTCGAGGTCGTCGGTCCGCCGGACGCCACCGAGGTCGATCAGCTTGACCGCGTCGCCGACCTGGATGATGTTGTCCGGCTTGAAGTCGCAGTACACCAGGCCGAGGTCGTGCAGGTACGAGAACGCCGGCAGGATCTCCAGCAGGTACGCGATCGCCTGGTCGATCGGGAGCGCGTCGTACCGGCCGTTGTTCGCCGCCATCCGCTGCTTGAGCAGGGACTTCAGCGACGTACCGCCGACGTACTCCATCACGATGTAGCCGGCGCCGTCGTGGGTGACGAAGTTGTAGATCTCGACGATCAGCGGGTGCTCGACGCGGGCCAGGAACTGCTGCTCCGCGATCGCCGCCGCGACCGCGTCCGGGTCTTCGGAGTTCAGCAGGCCCTTCAGGACCACCCAGCGGTCGGACACGTTCTTGTCCTGGGCCAGGTAGATCCAGCCGAAACCACCGTGGGCCAGGCAGCCGCGGACCAGGTACTGCCCGCCGACCAGGTCGCCGTCCTTCAGCTTCGGCGCGAACGAGAACCGGCTCCGGCAGTTCGGGCAGAAGCCTTCGGTACGGCCCGGCTGGCCGTTGCGCGACCGGCCGACCGAGTGACCGCAGCTCGGGCAGTTCCGGCGGTCCTCCGGGACCATCGGGTTCGCCAGGATCGCCTTGCTCGCGTCGATCGCGGGGATCGACGGGACGTGCGTCAGCCCGGCGCCGAGGCGGGCGCCGCGCAGCCGGGTGGACGACGTTCCGAGCTTGCGGGTCAGCTTCGAACCGGCCTGCGCGGCGCGGGCCGAGCCGAGCGGCGTGGACGCGAGCCTGTTCGACGCGCGGGAGACGGTCGACACCGTGCTGATCGGGTCCGCCTCGTGGACGACGGCCGGCGCTCCGGTGATGGCCGACCGGCTGCTGGTGCCGTCGGGCGCCGGCGATCCGCAGACGTCGCAGTACCCGTCGACGTACGTGCCGGTGCAGCCTGGCTGGGTGCAGGCGCCCGCTGTCGTGGCGGACGGAGCGCTCGCGGCCGCGGGGGAGCCGCAGACGTCGCAGTACCCGTCCACGATCGAGCCGGTGCAGCCCGGCTGGGTGCAGGTCGTCATCTCGTTCCTTCCAGGTAGGCCTGGTAGGCCGCTACCAGTGCACCGAGGCGAGCCAGGTCCACCGGCTCGGTGTCGATCACGGCTCGGCCGCGCCGGTACAGCTCGGCGAGATCTTCGTTGCCTGCGGCAACACTTGCCGCCTTCACCTGATAGGCGTCGAGCAGTTGCGCGAGTTCGTCCCGGCGGCCGAGCGCGGCGCCGTACGCCGCCTGCGCCTGTCCGAGCGCCCGCCGTACGGCGTCCAGCCGGGTCAGGTACTGCGCCAGCTCGGCCGAGGTGTTCGGCACCGGCCCGAGCGCGGTGACATCCGGTACGGCGAGCCGCGGGGCCGGAGTGACCGTGCTGACGGCTTTGTCCGCGAGGGCGCGTACCGCCGTACCTTGTGCCTCGAGCTCACCGCGCAGGGTGTGGGCGCGGGCCACGTCGGCGGCACGCTCCTTGCGGGTGGCGGCGCCGACGATCAGGTCACGTTCCGCTTTCGCGGCGTCGAGTTCCAGCGGACCGATCAGACCGCCGATGTCGGCGCCACGTTTGTTGCGGTCGGCAATATCCACCAGGCGCCGGTCGAGGTCGTGGTGCTTGGCGAGCGCGTCGTTGCGTACTCCTGCCGGCTCCTGCTTGACCAGGTCGCTGATCCGCTCCACCTGCGCCCGCAGTTGCCGGAGCCTTGCGGCGAGGTCCGCGTCACCGGGTTCGAGCGCAAGCTTCGCCCGCAGGCTGGATGCCAGCGCATCCGACAACTTGCATGCCTCCGGCAACGAAACGGCGAGGGAGCCGCCCGCGCCGCCCGCGTCCAGGCCGCCCCAGATCAGGCTCGAGATCCGCTCGAGCTCCTGCTGCCCGACCCGCCCGGAGTCCCAGGTGACGAGAATCAACTCGTACCGATCCGAAACTGCCTTCCAGACCGTCATGCTGAGCACGACGTCCGGACTCAGCGCGTCCCCGTCGGCCGAATGCAGCGCAGCCTGATCGAGCTCGTCCAGCTCCGCCTTTCGCCGATCCCGCCACTCCCCGAGCGCGCTGAGGAACGAGAGCAGTTCCGTCGCCGGAACACTGCTCCCCATCTTCCCCGGCGGCGCCGGAGCCGACACCGTCGGCGTACGAACGGTCATTGGCGGCCGTACTCAGGTGCGGGCGGTGTCTTCAGCGGGCCGAGAGCCTTGCCCAGCCAGTTGTTGTAGGAGTTCATCCATTCGGACGTCCCGTCGGCCTTGGGCTGCTTCATCTGTGCCAGCACGCCGTTCACGAACCGGACGAAGTCGATGTTCTCCTTGTTGATGCCCAGACCGTACGGCTCCTCGCTGAACCGCTCCTTCGGAATCACCTGGGCGTAGGGATCCTGCGCGGCGTCCCCGGCCAGCACGGTGTCGTCGCCGGAGATCCCGTACGCCTTGCCCTGCTGGAAGAGGACCAGGCAGCCGGTGTCGGTGTCGGCCGTGATCGGTTTGACCGCCGGGTTCTTCTTCATCAGGTTCGCCAGGCTGGTCGATCCGGCCGGAGCGCAGATCGTCTTGCCGGACAGTTGCATCACGCTGGTTTCCTTGGCGTCCCGCGGTACCAGCGTCTTCTGGCCCGAGCGGTAGTACTCGGCGGAGAACGCGATCAGCTTCCAGCGGGCGCAGTTGATCGTCATGTTGCGGGCAACGATGTCGACGCTGTTGTTCTGCAGCGACGGGATGCGCTGCGGGCTGGAGATCACCCGCAGCTCAAGGTGGCCTCTCCAGGTGCCGAAGATCGCGGTGGCGACAGCCTTGACCATGTCGATGTCGAAGCCCTCGATCTGACCGTTCAGCGGGTTCCGCGACCCGAGGTGCAAGCTGTCCGCGGAGACGCCGGCGACCAGGCGGCCCCGTTTCTGGATCTTGTCCATCGTCGTATTTGCGGGCATCGCTCCGGGCGCCGGCAGCGGACCCTGGGGCGCGTACGACTGCAGCTCGGTGGTCTTGTCGCACGGCTCCGCGGGAGCTGCGGGGGATGAGGTTGTGGGTGCCGGCTCGGGCGGGATCTGGGTGGCCGCGTAGTTGCCGGAGCTGCAGGCTGTGAGGAGTAGGGCCGTCGCGACGGCGAATGGGATCAGCTTCTTCATCGGTACTCCTCCAGGCGCTGCGACATTCCCCAGGCAACCAGCAGGGCGGCGGCGATGCCGATCGGTATGCCGAGCCAGCCGATCGGTGGCAGGCCGTCGCGGGCGCTCTTCAGTTGACTCTGTACCGCGCTACTCGTCGTGGTCAGCTGCTGGTTGGACGAGTTGTCGAAGGCGCCGAACGTGTCGACCGAGTTGTTGGTCTTGTCATTGCCGACGGCCATCGCCACGGCACCGTCCCAGTTGCCGTCGACACCGTCGGTCTTCCGGACCTGGGCGTGGACTGCCTGGTAGTTGGTCCACTGCTGCTCCAGCTCGGCGCCGTCGGTGCCGAGCTTGCCGAGTTGATGGACGACTTCGTCGGCGGCATCACCGTACGCCTTGTCGAACGAGGCGCCGGAGCCGCGGGCGATCAGGGTGAGGCTTTCGTTGGAGCGGGCGTCGTACGCGGCGATGCGGGCGCGGGAGAGGGCCAGCGTACGTTCGTACTCAGAGTTGCGGGTGTCCTTCGCGGAGCCGGAGGCGCTGGCCAGGGCGATGCCTCCGACGACGGTGGTCAGGAGGACCAGTACGGCTCCGGCGGCGATCGGGACGTTGAGGTAGCGGTGCGTACGGCGGGCCAGCCAGCGGAGGGTGATACCGAAGAGGACCAGGGTCAGGAGGCCGCCGACGACCACCCAGATCGTGCCGTAGCTGATCCCGTCGAACTCGGTGTCGACGCGCTTCTCGTTCGCCTCGACGAGAGCCTTCACCAGCGGGAGCGAGTCGTCCTGGAGGACCGAGTTCGCGTCCTTCAGGTACTGCGAGCCGATCGGCAGGCCCTGGCGGTTGTTCGCGCGGGCCTGCTCGATCAGGCCCTCGTACGTGATCAGGGTCTTGTTGAGCGCGCCGAGTACGTCGCGGTCCGCCGGCTGGGCGGTCGCGGCCTCGGCGATCAGGCCGGCGGCCGCGGCCATCGAGTTGACGAAGTGGGCACGCTGCTCCGGCGGTTCGAGGCCACCGACCAGGAAGGCATTGGTGGCGTCTGCGTTCGCGCTGACCAGGTTGGTGTGGATCGCCTGGATCCGGACCAGCTGGGCGGCGTTCGCCTGTGCCCGTTCGAGGGCGCCGCCGGACTGGCTGAAGCCCTGCGCGGCGGCCACGCCGAAGACCACGCTGATCGCCGCGGCCACGATCAGGAACGCGCGCATCCGGCCCGGCGTACCTTCGAACCACTGCGCGATCGCGCCGCGCCGGGTCGGCGCGTGCCCGGCCGGTGGCTGCAGCGCCGTACCGGATGCGGCGGCCGGCGCCAGGGCGGCGGGCGGCGCACTCTGAGTCTGGGTCACGCCTCTACTCCGTCCTGCTCCTGAGCTACGTCGTCAGTTAGGTCCTCTGAGAGGATCTGACGCAGTTGGTCGGTGGTCGGTGCCGTCACGTCGCGCAGCCGCCAGGCCTGCCGGCCGATCGCGGCTTCCAGTACGTTGCGCGCGAACCGCCCGTTGCCGAAGGAGCTGTCCCGTGGGGTGTCCGCGAGGATGCCTTGGAAGGCGTCCAGCGCGTCCGGTACGAGTTCGTAGTCCGCGGCTTCGGCGAGCCCGGTGAGGATGTCGGTCAGCTCGTCGTCGGTGTAGTTCTCGAACTCGATCGTGGTCCGGAACCGACTGGCGAGTCCGGGGTTCGCGGCGATGAACGCCCGCATGGGTTCGGGGTAGCCGGCGACGATCACGACGAGGTCGTCGCGCCGGTCCTCCATCTCCTTGACCAGTGTGTCGACGGCCTCGCGTCCGTACTGGTCGGCACCGTTGTCGCCGGCGGTCAGGCTGTACGCCTCGTCGATGAACAGCACGCCTCCGGCCGCCGACGCGACCACCTCGGCGGTCTTCGTCGCGGTCTGGCCGAGGTACCCGGCGACCAGTTCCGACCGGTCCACCTCGATGAGCTGCCCCTTGGAGAGCAACCCGAGCGCCTTGTAGATCCCACTCACCAACCGCGCAACGGTCGTCTTCCCGGTCCCCGGATTCCCCACGAACACCAGATGCCGGGTGATCGTCGCACTCTTCAACCCGGCCTCGGCCCGCAACTTCTCCACCCGCAGAACCGCAACCTGCCGATGCACTTCCCGCTTCACCCGGGCCAACCCCGTCAGCTCATCCAACTCCGCCAGCAATTCCTCCACCGACTTCGCCGGCTCCGCCGCAGCAGCAGCCGAGGCGGCGGCAGCAGCTGCACCCGCCGCACCCGCCGTACCCACGCCTGCGTCCGCCGCACCCGGGCCCGTCGCACCCGGCCCGGCGCCGGTCCGGCCCGCAGCGCCGCCCCGGTCCGCAGTAGCGGTCCGGTCGGCGCCGGTGGCGGCCCAGGGGTCGTCGGCCGACGGCCTGGCTGGTGTTCTGGGATCGCCGACCTGCAGCGTCCGCACCCCCGCGGCTTGCAGCTGCGCAGCAGCTGCCACCGAGGCGTTCCCGATGACCCGCATCGTCGGCTCACCGAGCGTGCAAGCTGCTGACGCGAGTTCCGCGAGGGCTTCGGCGTACGGCGCCTTCTCGGGGGAGCCGTTGGCGATGAGCTCGGTGAGTACGGCGGTGGGGGCGCCCCGCCAGCGCCGGCCGCGAACGGCTGCGTCGAAGAAGTCCTGGGTTGTCCCACCCGGGACTGCTTTACCCCAGTCGGCTGGTGCGCCTGGTGCGGACTCGGCCAGTGCGGCTGCCAACGCGAGCGCCTCGGACCGGGCGGTTTCCTCGGCGACACCGGCGCGAGCGGCGACGGTGAGCAGCGCCGACAGCGCTTCCGGTAGTCCCCCCGTGCCGCTCATGACCCTCCTCGTCCAGGTGGTGGTGTAAGTGGCCCCGCGGTGCCGGTGCTCGGGCCTGCCGGGCCGGTGCCGGTGCTCGGGTGCGGCGAAGTGGTGTCTGTGGTGGGCGACGGGGGTGGCGTTGACGGGGTCGGGCCGAGGGCCAGGGTGCCGCCGGTGGAGGCGGTGCCGAACTTCTCCTGCAGGAATCTGCCGTGGGTGATCAGCGCCGCCGCGTCGGCCCGGTTCACCGCGTCGAACACCTTGTCCATCGTCGCGGCCAAGAGGTCCAACTGGTCGATCAGGATCATCAGCGACGTCTTGCCCCGGTCCACCGGCCGGGTGTCCGCCCACTGCCGCGGCAACCGCAGGTACCCACCGATCGCATCCGGCAGATAGTCCGTACACGTCGCCATCACCGAGTACGCCTGAGCGCTGCCGCCGAGGTTCCCGAGCCGCGGAATCGTCTCCCGTACGACCCGAACCACCCGCCCGACCCGCGACGCGACCACCGCCGGTACGGCTCCGCCCGCAACCAGCTGCTCGACCCGGACGAGCGCCGCCAACAGGTCGTCGTTGGTCGGCGGCGCAGGCACCGGGGCAGGCTCGGGCTCCTCCTTGCGGCCGGTCAGCCGCGCGAAGAAGTCACCGAGCGCCATGCAGTCCCCCGTCTCCAGGTGTGGGTCAGCGACCCAGGTTCAGGTCGAGGCTGCCGTGCACGACCTGCTGGTTCTGCTGGGCGACGCGGTCCAGGTACGAGCGGGACTTGGTCACCTCGGTCTCCAGCGTGCCGATCGTGGCGGCCATGTTGTCCAGGGCCTCGCTCTTGAACGTGTCGATCGCGTCCATGGTCGCGTAGATGTTCGCGAACGCGGCCTGCAGCTGCGGCAGCCCGATGGTCGCCGACGCGGCCTGCTGCTGGATCGCGACCGAGTTGTCCTTCAGCATCTGCGAGGTGCGCTCGATCATGCCGCTGGTGGTGCTGTTCAGCGCGGTGATCTGGTCGAGTACGAGCTTCTGGTTGCCGAGCGCCTGCGCGACGATGACCGCCGTACGCAGCGCCGACACCGTGGTGGTGGACGCGCGGTCGACACCCTTGATCAGCTCGATGTTGTTCTTGATCACGATGTCGATGGCCAGGTAGTTCTGAATCGACACGGCCAGCTGGGTGAGCAGGTCCTGGTGCTTCTGCCGGACGTAGAACAGCACGTCCTCACGGAACGCCTTCGCCTTCTCCGGGTTCGTCGCGTCCAGCTCGGCGATCGCCGCGGACAGCCGCGCGTCCAGGCGCTCGGCGACGTACACGTACTGGTTGAGCCGGGTCATCGCATCCCAGAGCTGCTGCTTCTCCAGGTTCAGCGCGGCGTTGTCCTTGCCGAGCTCGTCCTGGCCGTTGCGCAGGCTGTGCAGGATGCCCTCGAGGTGACTCTGCGCGGTCTGGTACTTGCGGAAGTAGTCCTCGATCTTGTCGCCGAAAGGGATCATCCCGAGCAGTTTCTTCGGCCCGGTGGCTTCCTTCGGGTCGAGGTCCTCGACGGTACGGCGCAGTTCGAGCAGCGTCTTGCCGACCGTCGAGCCCTCCGACAGGCCACCGCTCTGCAGCGCCCGCACCGGCGACTGCAGCAACCGGTTCGAGCTCTCGGCGGCGGCGCGGATGTCGACGTCACCCATGCTGCGTACGTCGGCCGCCCGGGTGGCGAACTCCGGCGAGCGCGGCTCGGCC
The DNA here is from genome assembly GCF_055580825.1 of Kribbella sp. NPDC031520. Classification (NCBI taxonomy): domain Bacteria; kingdom Bacillati; phylum Actinomycetota; class Actinomycetes; order Propionibacteriales; family Kribbellaceae; genus Kribbella; species Kribbella sp. NPDC031520. Next base: position 947,843 of record NZ_JBVIKS010000001.1, on the reverse strand, counting down.
GCCATCAGCGAGGTCAGGAACGTGTCCACCTTGCTGTCCAGCCCCGGCAACGCGGCCGGGTCGACGGCCGGCGCCATCGTCGGAGCCGCGGTGGCCGCAACAGGCTGTGACGGCGGCGGGGCGGTCAGTATCAACCCCGGTGCGGTCGCCGTCGGGGGCTGCAGCGGCATCGCCTGCGCTGCGGGCTGCGCGCCTGCGGCGCCCGCTCCACCTGCTGCGTTGTCTGCTTCGGTCATCGTCGTTCCCCTCCGGTGGCGTCCGCGAGGCGTCCCCTCGCCGCGCGCTGTCTCCTCCGTGACGCGCGCCCAATCTAGTCGGTTCCAGGTCCCCACGGGGTCCCTGTTCCCTACTCGTTGTTAGCTGCGACGGTAACCAACGAAGTCAAAGCCGTCGTGGGGTTCGCGGGCTGTCTCGGTCCAGTCGGCCGGGGTGATCTTCGGGAAGGTGACGTCGCCGTCAGGGGACTGGTGGACCTCGGTGAGTTCGAGGGTGTCGGCGTACGGGAGGGCCTGGCGGTAGATCTCGCCGCCGCCGGCGACGTACAGGGTGCCGTCGTACTTCAAGGCGTCCTCGAGGCTGTGGACGACCTCGACGCCGTCCGCGGACCAGTCGGTCTGGCGGGTGACGACGACGGTACGGCGGCCCGGCAGCGGGCGGCCGATCGAGTCGTACGTCTTGCGGCCCATCACGAGCGTGTGGCCGAGGGTCAGCTGCTTGAAGTGCTGCAGGTCCTCACGGATCCGCCAGGGCAGGTCGTTGTCCCGCCCGATCACACCGTTCCGTCCGACCGCGGCGATCAGAATCACGCTCATACCGCGATGGGCGCCTTGATCCCGGGGTGCGGGTCGTACCCGACCAACTCGACGTCGGCGATCTCGTAGCCGTCGATCGAGTCGCGCTTGTTCAGCTGCAGCGTCGGCAGCGGGCGCGGATCGCGGGTGAGCTGCAGGCGGGCCTGGTCCAGGTGGTTCAGGTACAGGTGCGCGTCGCCCAGGGTGTGTACGAAGTCGCCGACCTCGAGCCCGGTCTGCTGCGCGACCATGTGGGTGAGCAGCGCGTACGACGCGATGTTGAACGGCACACCCAGGAAGATGTCCGCCGACCGCTGGTACAGCTGGCAGGACAGCCGGCCGTCCGCGACGTAGAACTGGAACATGGTGTGACACGGCGGCAACGCCATGTCGTCCACGTCCGCGACGTTCCACGCGCTGACGATGTGCCGGCGCGAGTCCGGGTTCTGCTTGATCGACTCGATCAGCTTCGCGATCTGGTCGACATGCCGGCCGTCCGGAGTCGGCCAGGAGCGCCACTGGTACCCGTACACCGGGCCGAGCTCGCCGTCGGCGTCGGCCCACTCGTCCCAGATCGAGATGTTGTTCTCGTGCAGCCACTTGATGTTGGTCGAGCCGCTGAGGAACCAGATCAGCTCCCCGATCACCGACCGCAGATGCAGCTTCTTCGTCGTCACCGCCGGGAACCCGTCCCGCAGGTCGTACCGCGACTGGTACCCGAACACACTCAGCGTGCCGGTCCCGGTACGGTCACCCTTCTCCGCCCCGTTGTCCAACACATGCCGAAGAAGGTCCAGGTACTGCTGCATGGTGCCAACCTACAGCCCTGGCAGACTCGCGACGTGGAACAAGTGCTTACTCTGGTGGTGCGAGTCGAGAAGAACGCGCGACCCGCGCAGACCGATGCGCTGGAGACGGCGGCTCGTGCGGTGCTGGCGATCCTGGCGGACGAGCGTTCGTACGGCGAGGGCGAGTGGGCCGAGGCGATGGCGGCCTGGCAGGACAACCGCATCCGGAAGATCGCCAAACGCGCCCGCGGTATCGAATGGCGCCGCGCCGAGGCCCTCCCGGGCATCACGATGACCGGCACCGGCGCGGGCGCGCAAGCCGGCGAGGACCGGGGCGAGGAAGCGGGCGCGGGGGCGGTGCGGGCCGAGGTGCGGGTGTTTCCGCCGACGGCGGTGGACGACGTACCGGTGGAGCTGTTCAAGCTCCAGGTCAGCGGCACCGACTTCGAGGACACCGAGGAGCTCCCGCCGCTCGAACCCGGCGTACCCGTCCTCTGGATCAACCCGGAACTGGAAATGTCCAGCGGCAAAGCAATGGCCCAGTGCGGTCACGCCGCCCAGCTGGCGTGGTGGGCCCTCCCTGACGAGGCCCGCAAGGAATGGCAGTCAACCGACTTCGCCCTGGCAGTCCGAACGGCCACCCCCACGGACTGGGCCACCCTCCTGAAGACGAACCTTCCGGTGGTCCAGGACGCCGGCTTCACCGAAATTGCCCCCGGCTCCAAGACCGTGATCGCCGATCACCCTTTGCTGACGCGGTAGTGCAGGTGGGTGACGCGGTCACCTTCGACGACGCGCGGGTTGTCGAGGAGAACCTCGGGTCCCACGTAGTCGCCGAAGAAGGGGCGGCCGCTGCCGAGCAGGGCGGGCACCAGGCTGTAGGCGATCTCGTCGACCAGGCCCGCGGCGATCGCCTGGCCGGCGATGTTGCCGCCGGTGATCGTGACGTTGCCGTCACCGGCGTGTGCCTTGGCCTGTGCGACCGCGTCCTCGACCCCGTCGACGAAGGTGAACGGCGCGTCCGGGAACGGCCAGTCCGTGGGCGGCTCGTGGGTGACGACGAACACGTGGTCGCCGACCGCCGGCACGCCGTTCCAGCCATTGGTGAGGTCGAACAGCCGCCGGCCGATGACGCAGGCGCGGATCTGCGGCCAGGTGGACTTCATGTACTCCGCACTCGCCTCGCTCACGTGGAACGGGCGGCCCTGGTCGGTTCCGTACACCTCGACCGGCCCGTTGTTGTACCAGTCGAACAGCGGCCCGACCTGGTCCTCGGTGTCCGCGACGAACCCGTCCAGCGACACCGCGGCGGCGACGACAACGTTGCCCATGGCTACTTCTCCTTCAAGACTCGATAGGTGAGGTGCTGCGCCGCCGGAGTGGACACGGCCTCCGCGAGCTCCACTGCGAACCCGGCGGACGGCCCCGGCGGGAACAGCGGTGTGCCGTCTCCGAGTACAACGGACGCGACGTGCAGCCGCAGTACGTCGGCGAGGCCTTCGGTCAGTACGGCGTGGCAGATCTGGCCACCGCCCATCACGACGACATCCTTGTCTCCGGCAACTTCCAGTGCCTGGGCGACCGCCTCGGCGGGAGTGCCGACGAAGTGGAAGCGATCACCGAGCCGAGTCTGCGACGGCGGCGTATGCGTGACGACGAAGATCGGCGGATTGACCTCACCGGTCGGCTTGGCGCCGTACCCCATCTCGTCGCTCCACCCGCCCGGCCCGTCGATGACATCGAAGAGGTTCCGCCCCTGGACGACAGCGCCGGTCGCGTCGAAAGAGGACTCCAGCACGGCCCGGTCCGCGTCCGTTCCGTTGAACACCCAGTCGTGCACCGGCTCGCCGCCGTCCCCGAGCCCGTTGCCGACGCCGGCGTTGGGCCCGGTGACGTAGCCGTCCAGCGACACCGAGATGTCGACGACGACCTGGCTCATGATCAGGACTCCTTCGCCAGCAGTTCGGCCAGGCGGTCCATCGAGTCGTGGATGCCGCTCTCCATGCCGTGCTCGATCGACTGGTCGCGGGCCTCGACCGACGGGAACACTGACCGCGTGTGCAGCCGGACGCCCTTCTCGGTCGGTTCGAGCGTCATCTTCTCGATGCACACCTCGCCCGGCGCGCCCTCCCACTCGAACGTCTGGATGACCAGCTTGTCCGGCACGACGGTGTGGAAGACGCCGCGGAACGCGGCCTCACCGAAGTCGCCGCGGTGGATGTAGCGGTACTTTCCGCCGGTCCGTACGTCGTACTCCTCGACGGTCGCCTCCAGGTCGCGCGGGCCGAGCCACTGGGCGACCAGGTCGCGGTCGGACATGATCCGGAACAGCTGCGCCGGGGTGGCCTCGAACTCCCGTGTCACCTCGACGAACGGGGTCCCGGCCGGTGTGTTGATGGTGGTGCCAGTCATTTCGTCTGCTCCTTCAGTAGTGCTTCCATCCGGCGGAAGCGGCGTTCGGTCTCGAGCCGGTACTCGTCGATCCAGCTCGTGAGGGCCTCGAGGGCGGCCGGTACCAGGTGGCACGGGCGGCGCTGGCCGTCCCGGGTCCGGGTGATCAGCCCGGCGGCCTCGAGCACCTGGATGTGCCGCGACACCGCTTGCTTGGTGATCGGGAAAGGCTCGGCCAGCTCGTTGACCGTGGCCGGACCGCGCGACAGCCGCGCGATCATCGCCCGCCGGACCGGATCGGCCAGCGCCGCGAACGACCGGTCGAGCTGATCCTCGTCAACCGTCATCTTTATCAACCATTCCCTTGATCAACCGATGTGTTGACTATAGGAACGGCTCGCCGCCGGCGTCAAGGGTCAGATCGTTTCGAAGCCCGCCATCATCGCCATGTCCTCGTGCTCGAGGTTGTGGCAGTGGATCAGGTACTTGCCCTTGTGCGCGCTGAACCGGACCAGCACCTCGACCACCTCGGCCGGCCGGATGTCCACGGTGTCCTTCCAGCCGTGGTCGTACTCCGAGAGCTTGCTCTTCCCGCCGCGGCTCAGCACCTGGAACGGCGCGAGGTGGACGTGCACGGGGTGGTGTACGTCGGTCACGAACGTCCAGATCTCGTACTGGCCGAGCGGCACCTGGGCCTGCATCACCGTCGGGTCGAACGCCTTGCCGTTGATCGTCCAGCCGCGATGGTCGCCGGCGCTCCCGCGGCGGAACCGCCACTCCCGACGGACGGCGCCGCTCGGCCGCGGCGTCACGGCGTACGACGAGAGCTTCGCCGGGATGTTGGTGTCGTCGACGGCCTTGCGCGCGATCTTGAAGCGCATGACGTTGGCGTTGCCATCAAGTTTGTCGACGAGCGTGACCTCGTCGCCCGGCTGGTACGGCGAGAAGTCCACGACGACGTCGAAGCGTTCGGCCGGGGCGATGACGAGCGTCGTGTGGTCGATCGGCTTGTCCAGCAGGCCGCCGTCGCTGCCGATCTGGACGAACTTCGCCGGACCCTTGTCGAAGACAAGCTCGTACCGGCGGGCGTTGCTGGCGTTGAGGATGCGCAGGCGGTACCGGACCGCGTCGACCTCGTGCACCGGCCACGGTGCGCCGTTGACGAGCGTGACGTCCGCGATCACGCCTTCCATGTACGTGGACTCGACGCCGGGTCCGTCCTTCGCGGCCGGGTACAGGAAGGAGCCGTCCGCGTCGAAGGCGCGGTCCGCGATCACGAGCGGGATCTCCCGATCGCCCTTCGGGAGCGGGAGGTTGTCCTCCTCGTCGTCCCGGATGAGGTGCAGTCCGAACAGGCCGCGGTACACCTGTGGCGCGGTGTAGTCCATCGTGTGGTCGTGGTACCAGAGGGTCGCGGCGCGTTGGGTGTTCGGGTACGTGTACGTGCGTTTGCCCATCGCCATATCGCCGCCGCCCATCATGTGGTGACCACCGTGGTCGCCATGTGCGGGCATGATCAGGTCGAGCGGCCAGCCGTCGCTCGGGGCAGGCGTGTGGCCGCCGTGGAGGTGTACGACGGTGGACACGTCGAGCTGGTTGACCTGTTCGACGATCGTGGTGCGTCCGCTGCGTACGTCGAAGGTCGGTCCGGGGAGCAGGCCGTCGTACCCCATGACCTCGGTCTTCAGGCCAGGCAGGACCTCCAGGCTCGCGTTGCGTTGGATGACTTGGTAGTAGTCGGCTTTCGCGTCGGATCTGTGTGGCTTCTTGGTGGGCGGGATCGGGAGCGGGACCTGGAACGGCGGCGGGAGTTTCGCCTTGCTGCGAAGGAGTTCTCCGGCTTGGGCGGGCTTGGCCTCCTGGCCGCAGCTGGTCAGGGTGAGTGCGGCACCGGTGCCTCCGGCAACGGCCAGGAATCCTCGGCGGGACATCGTCATTTCTTCGCCTCCCGGCGGTTCAGGCGTGCGGACTTGCGGAACGACCAGACCGTCATCCAGGCGACGGTGCCGACGATCGCGGTGCCGAGCGGGACGTGTACGGCGAAGTTCTGCAGGTAGCCGAAGGTGAGCTGGACGAACTCGGCGACCACGAGTACGGCGGACAGGATCGCGGGCCAGCCGCGGCCGCCGCCGACGATCGCGTAGCAGGTGGCGACGATCGTCTGCAGGAACGCGATCATCCAGACGGAGCCGCCGATCGTCGCGTGGATGTCGTTCATCGCGTCGACGTTGCCGGACAGGAAGTAGCCGGCCGCGATCGGCTGGGCGACGACGAGGAGCGCGTGCAGGACAAGGGTTATCCGGAGCGCGTACAGGCTGAGGCGCGGCCGCCGTACGGCGGTCTCCGGCTCGAGGGTGATCATGCCGGCCTCCGGTTGACCCAGAAGGCGAAGCTCACCGTGCCGGCGACGAGCGCGACACCGAGTGGGATGTGGATCGCCAGTTGACGGCTGTAACCCATCGAGACCTGGACGACCTCGCCGGCAACGATCAACAGGCTCGCCGCAGGTGCGGCCCCGCGACCACCGGTGCGCCACCAGAACGTTGCTGCCAGCAACTGTGCGAGGCCGAGAAAGACCAGCGCCAACCCGGTCGGCTCATGTAGCCGCATCCCGGCCGGGGAGCCGTTCAGGTAGACCCCCGCGAACACCGGTTGCAGACAGATCGCCACCGCGTGCAGCCAGGCCGTGGCTCGGAGTGCGTAGATAGCCTTCATGTAGACAGACAATAGTAGGCTGCCTACATGTAGCTCAATCAGGTATCCCCCGGAGGGTCAGGTAAGGCCTCCCAGGGGTGCGACGGAGATGCCGGCTCGTTCGCAGACCCAGTGGGGGTCGGGGCCCAGTTCGGGTTCGATGCGGAGTTCGTGGTCGTGGAGGTCGTCGCAGGCGGTGCAGCGGGGCCAGCGGATCCTGTTGTCGACCAGGCGGTCCTGGACGTCCTGGGCCACCAGGCCGGCGATGTGTTCGGCGCCGTCGGGCCATTGGTCCAGCCACCATTGGCGCTCGGCGATGGCGTCCTCCAGCAACGACACCATCGCCGCGTCGTTGAAACCGCGCGCGGCGAGGTCGTGGAGCACCATCGCCCGCGCGGTCAGTAACACCCCTGGCTCGTTCATCGTCCTTCAGAGTGCCAGACCGCGCCGACAAAACCACGCCCGCCGAAGCGATCTTTGAGTACCCACCAACCAGATTTCCTTCCCGGAAACGGTTGGTGGGTGCTCAAAGTGTGGCTCAGCCGCAGCTGGGGGTGGGGTCGATGCGGTTGGCGAGGCGGACCTCGCGTTCGGCGGCGGAGCGCAGTACGGCGCCGATCCGGGCGCGGACGGCGAAGGGCCGGCGCGGTGCGGGCTCGTCGTACGGCTGCTGGGGAGCGTTGGGGAGGGCCGACTGGCTGAGGCTGCGGGCGTTGTCTACCGCGGTGTTGGTGGCGATGAAGTACGTCATGATCTGCTCCCTCCTGAGAGCGTGGTCGAGCGACCCGGGAACCGAATGCGCCCGGGTGAGTGTGTGTGAGTTGTCAGTGCCGCGGAGCGGGACCGCTGGTGGAGCGGACGATCAGCTGGGTCGGCATCAGTTGCTGGCGGACGGTCGTGGCCGGATCCAGCAGGATCCGTCCGACCGCGCGTCCTTTGTCCTTGATCGGTTGCCGGACCGTCGTCAGCCCGGCGGCGGCCGCGGCCGGGATGTCGTCGAAGCCGGCCAGTGACAGATCGCGACCGGGGGTCAGTCCCCGGACCTTCATCGCTTCGAGTGCGCCGAGCGCCTGTACGTCGCTCAGCCCGACGATCGCCGTCGGCCGGTCCTGCGAGTCGAGCACGTACTCGGCTCCGCGTAGTCCGGAAGCGAAGGCATTGTGCCCGCCCGAGACGATCCGGAGCCGGGCGTCGGGCATCGCCTTCTGCAGGCCCTGGATCCGCAGTTCGCAGTCGGTGTAGCCGACCTCGTCGATGCTTAGTTCCACCGGCCGTCCGCCGGCGGCCTGGGCGTTGTCGACGAGTACGACGACGTCGCGGTGACCGAGCCGGGCCAGGTGTTCGCCCAGTTGCGCGGCCGCCTCGACCTCGTCGATCGCGACCCAGGACAGGTCGGGGTGGTCGCCCCGGTCCGTGGACACCGCGGGGATGCCGCGGTTCGCGAGGATCTCCAGTGCCGGGTGGCCGCCCGGCACGCAGAAGATCGCCGCCGCGTCGATGGCGGCCTGCTGTACGGCGTTGCTGCCGCCGGTGATGTCGGTGGAGCTGAGCGGCATCAGCAGCAGGCTGGTCGAGAACTCCTCGGCGACCTCGGCGAGACCGGCGAGGAAGCCGACCGCGTACGGGTCCGAGAAGGCGTAGGCCAGCTTGTCGGTGAACAGCACCCCGACTGCGCCGGCCTTCCCGCTGCGCAGGGCGCGGGCGGAGGCGTCGGGTCCCGCGTACCCGAGCTCCTGGGCGGTGGCCAGGATGCGCTCGCGTAGCGCGGTGGAGAGCTGGTCGGGCTTGTTGTAGGCGTTCGAGACCGTCGACGGCGACACGCCCACGGCCTTCGCCACGGTCTTCAGCGTCACGCCCGCCATCTCTCCCACCTCTTCTGTATCGTTCTTCTAAATCGTTCTAGAAAAACGATACAGAAGCCATCCGTGGAGCGCAACCCGAATTGGGACGCGAGTGCGAGAAGATGTACGGCATGGGTTCGTTGCTGGAGATCATCGCGTTGCATCCGGCGGATGCGGAGGCGGCTCAGGAGGGTGGGGCGGACCGGCTGGAGCTGTGCGCCTCGATGGAGGCGGACGGCCTGTGCCCGTCGGTGTCGACGGTCAGCGCGATCCGCCGGGTCACCGACCTGCCGCTGCGGGTGATGCTGCGGCTGGAGAACTCGTTCACCACGAACGGCGCCGACCTGAACCGGCTGACCGCGATGGCGCAGTCGTTCCTGGCCGCAGGGGCCGACGGGTTCGTCCTCGGGTTCCTGACCCCGGACAACCAGGTCGACGTCGACTCGGTCACCCAGCTGGTCAGCACCTTCGCCGGTACGCCGTGGACGTTCCACCGCGCCATCGACGCCGTACTCGAGCAGCAGCCCGCCTGGCGCGCACTCCGTACCCTGCCCGGCCTGGACTGCGTACTCACCGCGGGCTCGTCCATCGGCGTCAGCCACGGCCTCGACGACCTGTGCAGGCTCGCGAAGGACGACCCCGCAGTGGCCGGCGTGATGATGGCGGGCGGCGGCCTGCAGCCGGAGCACGTCCCGTGGCTGTACCAGAGCGGCGTACGGCGTTTCCACGTCGGTACGTCGGTCCGCCAGGACGGCTCGTGGACGAAGGCGTACGTCAACTCGCGGTTCGTCCGCTCCTGGCGCAACCTGCTGGACGCGCAGGACGCCCGCGAATGATCCTCATCGATCCGCCCGCCTGGCCGGCCTGGAACCGGATCTGGTCGCACCTGGTCAGCGACGAGTCCTACGAAGAACTCCACGCGTTCGCGAAGGCTGCCGGCATCCCGGCCCGCGGCTTCGACCGCGACCACTACGACGTTCCCAGCGACCGGTACGACGACCTCGTGAAGGCCGGCGCCTTACCGGTCTCCAGCCGCGAGCTGGTCGAGCGGCTGATCGCATCAGGCCTCAGACACAGGAAACGGCCCTCAACGGGTTGAGGGCCGTTCCTGATAAGGCCCTGTCTGGCAATCCATCGCCTGCTGCGGGGCACTCGGCACGGCACCTCCTCGCTACGGCGCTGGATTACCAGACAGGACCTAGTCGAGCAGTTCGGTCACGGTGCCGGCGGCGACCGTGTGGCCGCCTTCGCGGACCGCGAAGCCGAGGCCGACCTCGATCGCGATCGGCTTCTCCAGCTCCACCCCGAGCTCGATCGTGTCGCCGGGCATCACCAGGGCGATGTCACCCAGGTCGATCCCGCCGGACACGTCCGTGGTGCGGAAGTAGAACTGCGGCCGGTAGTCCGCGGCGAACGGCGTGTGCCGCCCGCCCTCGGCGGTGGACAGCGCGTGCAGGTTCGCCCGGAACCTCCGGTGCGGCCGTACGCTGCCCGGCAACGCCACCACCTGGCCGCGACGGACCTCGTCGCGCTTCACGCCACGCAGCAGCACCGCCGCGTTGTCGCCCGCGTCCGCGGACTCCAGCGACTTGCCGAACGTCTCCATCCCGATCGCCGTACTCGTCACCGTCGGGCCGAGGCCGACCACCTCGACCGCGTCGCCGAGCTTCAGCGAACCGCGCTCGACCGCGCCGGTGACCACTGTGCCGCGGCCGCTGATCGTGAGCACGTTCTCGATCGGCATCAGGAACGGCTCGCCGAGCTCGCGGTCCGGTACCGGCACGTAGTCGTCGATGGCGTCCAGCAGCTCGCCGATCGCGGCGGTCCACTGCGGGTCGCCCTCGAGCGCCTTCAGGCCGGACACGCGCACGACTGGTACGTCGTCGCCGGGGAAGCCGTACTCCGAGAGGAGTTCACGGACCTCCAGCTCGACCAGGTCGAGCAGCTCCGGGTCGTCGACGGTGTCGGACTTGTTCAGCGCGACCACGAGGTACGGCACACCGACGCGGCGCGCGAGCAGTACGTGCTCCCGCGTCTGCGGCATGGCGCCGTCCTGCGCGGAGACGACCAGGATCGCGGCGTCCACCTGGGCGGCGCCGGTGATCATGTTCTTCACGTAGTCGGCGTGCCCGGGCATGTCGACGTGCGCGTAGTGCCGGGTGGCGGTCTCGTACTCGACGTGCGAGATGTTGATCGTGATCCCGCGCTGCATCTCCTCGGGAGCCCGGTCGATGCCGTCGAAGGCGACGAAGCGGTTCACGTTCGGGTCGCGCTCGGCGAGTACCTTGGTGATCGCGGCGGTCAGGGTGGTCTTGCCGTGGTCGACGTGACCCATCGTGCCGATGTTGAGGTGCGGCTTGGTCCGCACGAACTGGCTCTTGGCCATCAGAAATCCCTTGCCTGTCAGAAGATCGGTGTGAGCCAGGACCCTCCGGCAAGCCCTCACAGCGCTGTCACCGCGTGGAGGGGGCCGGTTCGGGCCACCCTCCTCCGCGGGTCCTGCTGAGCAGGAGGAGGGTCAGCTTCGAGCGCCGGTGCAATCGACTGACGGTGCCCACGTGGGAGCGCCCGTCAGGCCCTTGCCTGACAGGTCGAACTCGAAAACCACGCGGAACATGCGAATCACGGTAGGTAGTAACCGAGCGAGGAGCAACAGAATTCCCGCGCTGCGCGCGGGGAAGGGAAGGAAGGAAAGAGGGGTGGGAGGGGGTGGGGCAACGGAATTCCCGGCGTGCTCAGTTGAGGGCGAAGAGCCGGGAACCGTCGGAGAAGATCGGCCGCGCGGCGGCCACGGTGACGGCCGGCCGGTCGCAGGTGACCGCTTCGGACTTGGCCACCGTCTGAGTGTTTCCGCCGGACAGGATCGGCCGCGACTGGATGCCCGTGGACCCGATCAGTACGGGTGAGCACCTCCCGTCGGTCTGCGGCATCAGTGTGACGACCCGGCCGTCCGGCAGCAGCCCGAACCCGTCCCGCGGGTACTCCGGGTGCTGCAGCTTCGGCGGTACCTGCAAGAGGTGGTGCCACTGCGGCGTACCGTCCGCGGGGCTCGACGAGGAGACGTCGTACGTCTGCGGCTGTCCGGAGTCGTTGCCGGTCCGGCAGGCGATCAGTACGAGCGAGGCGTGCGTGGCGGCGAGCTGTGCGTCGCAGGACGAGGAGCCGAGGCGTGGCCGTGGTGTACCGGGCAGAGGCGTCGTCCAGAGGACGTTGCCCGTGCCGGTGTCCACCGACCACTGGTAGAGCGTGCCGCCGGCGGCGCCGGTCCAGATCAGCCCGGAGACCTCACGGGTGTCCGGTACGGTGACCAGCTCGCCGACCCACGTCGCCGGGTCCAGCTCCGCACTCAGGTCGATCCTGGCACCAAGATCAACCTCCCACTTCTGTGCGCCGGTCTTGAGGTCGAGACCGCGTACGACGGCGCTGTTGCCGGCGCAAGCGTCGACGACGACGGCCTGGTCGCCGACGAGCTGGCCCTGGGTCACCGTGCAGCGCACCTGGGTTCGCCAGTGCGTGGGACTGCTCACGCCGTGCGAGACGATGTAGTTCCCTTCAGCCACGAGCAGCTGGTCGGAGTCGACGGCCAGCGCGGTGCCGTCGGTGTCGACCTCGGTCAGCACCTGTCCGGTCACGGCGTTCAGTACGGCGTACGTCGGCAGGCTGATGCCCGCCGGCTCGCGGTACTCGGACCGGGGGAGGTGTGCAGCGAGGATCTGGCCGTCCGCCGACACCACGAGGCCCCGAGAGCCGCTGGAGTCGGCGTCCTGTACGTCGGCCCGCGAGTACCGCCAGCGGATCTGGCCGGTGGCCGCGTCTGACATCACCACACCGTCAGGGCGCAGCTCCGCGACGCCACCCGCCGTACCGGTGATGGCGCCCATCGCCGGGACCTCACGGCTCCAGGCGAGCGTTCCGTCGAGCTGCACCGGCTGCTGCGTCGGCTGGATCGTAGTGGTCGTGCTGACCGTGTTCGCCGTCTCCAGTCGAGCCTGTACGAACGGCTCACCAGCAGAGACCACGATCCACGCCAGCAGGGCTCCACAGATAGCAGTCGCGCCAACACCCAGCCAGCGCGGAGGAGCCTGTGCGTACGGCGGCGCGAGTCGTAGCCGCCGCGCCAGCGCCAACAGCGCACCGGCGAGTACCAGGGCTACCGAAGCGAGCAGGAGGTACGGCCAGCGTTCTGACATGGCTGCGCCGGGCTGTGCCGCCGGCCAGCGCCACCAGCACACACCGATTGCGATCAGGCCGACAGCCGCGAAGACGATCGCAGGGATCGTCACCAGCCGCTGCTGCGATCTGCGGAACCAAGCGCAGGTCAGAGCGGCCGCCACCGCAGTGCCGGCGATCGGGGCCCATGCGGGAAAGCCGCTGATGTCGGACGGTTCGGCCGGCCACTTCGCGGCGGCGCCGAGACCGCGGCCGAGCAGGACGGACGACGCGACGATCGCACCGAGGGAGGCTCCGAAGTAGATGACCGGGATCAGCCCGCCGATCTTCCGGGCCGCCCTAGGGCCCAGGGAGCCGACCTCCCGCGTGAGATTGTCCCGGGCAGGACTCTCCCACTCCTCATGACCTCTGGGCGTCACGTACAACCGCGTCTCGCTCAGCGTCTGCAGGAACGACATCCGGCCACGGGCGAAGTCCCGGTCGGCGACGTGCTCGTACTCCTGCCGGATCCCGGCCGCGTATTCGTCGTACCGCGCCTGCGGCAGGCTGAGGATGCGCAGGTCGGCGTCGCACAGCACGGCGCCGTTGCGGTCGTCCTCGGCGCAGTTGTGCTTGGCGGTCAGCCGGACCAGCCGCCCGATCTCCGCGACCCGGTCGGCGTCCACGCCGTACGCCGCCAGCTCGAGCTCGGCCAGCTGGGCCGAGACCTCCTCGTTCTCGCCGGGGTCGGCCCGCGGATCGTAGATCGCGTCGTGGAACCAGGCCGCCAGCCGGACGTTGTCCGCGTCCTCGGCGTACTCGGCCAGCTCGTCGATCGTGGTCAGCACCTCGGTGAGGTGCTGCTGGTCGTGATAGTGGCGATGTTGCTCTGCGTAACGACCCAGCAGGTCCTCGCCCAACGGCTGCGCGTGCGGCAGCAGGCGATTCCACTGGTCGCGCAGGTCCATGGCTATGGAGTCTGGCACCCGTTGGGAGCCTGGACGGACGGATCGGGCATTCCCGGATCGGTCCGTGGCCAAAGGGTTATCGGCTCGTCACCTGACTGCCAGGACCGGTGCGTTCCGCAACGAATTGCAGCCATGGAACTGCGGTCCATGTCACACTCCGGCGTCAATCGCCAGGCGCTGCCACACCCTGACTACGGGGCGTCACTAGCGGAGGGCGATCACCGTACCGGCGCCGGACGTCAGGACCAGGTTGCCGACGGCCCGCGGGTCGCGGCCGCAGACGATGCCGGTCGGTAGCCGGACCTGGCGGTAGCCGGCGCTGCTGATCACGTTCACGGCGCAGCCGGTGGCCGCACTGCTGAGCGAGATCACCCGGCCGTCGGCCGTCACCGTGACCTTCGTCCGCGGGTTCACCGGCGCGACGGTCTGCCAGGCGGTCAGCCCGGTGTTGGCGTCGATCGCGGTGACCACGGTCTCGCGGTTCTCCCGGCTGCTCGGCCCCGGACAGTCCACGACGATCAGGTACTTCCCGGCCGCGTTGAGCAGCGTGCGGCACGCCCAGGACGCCGGCACCTTCCAGGTCCAGCGGATGTCGCCCGTACGGGGCTCGATCGCGGTCAGCGCCGCCGGTACGTCGGAGTCGCCGCCGGGCTCGGCCACGACGACCAGGCCGGCCACGACGACCGGGCGGCGGTAGCTGGTCGTGGAGGTCCTCGTCCACAGCTCCTTACCGGTCTGGACGTCCAGGGCGGTCAGCTCGTCCGGCTGTTCGTCGCAGGTGTGGGTGACGAAGGCGAGCACGGTCTCGGCGGTGGCGATCGCGCCCAGGTCGGTGCAGGCTCCGGACTCGTACGTCCAGCGTTCGTGGCCGCTCGGGTCGACCCCGTGCAGCTTGCCGTCGCGCTCGCCGGTCAGCAGCGGCATGGACTGCTGGACGAACCTGTCCCGCGCACGGCTGGGCCAGGCGGCCTTGCGCTGACCTGTGTTCGCGTCGAGCAGCAGGTACCCGACGTCAGCGAACAGGGCGAGGACGTACTCGCCGCTGCCGGTCGCGGTGATCACCGGCTTCTCGTCGGAGTCGGAGCGGCTGTAGCGCCACCGCAGCGCGCCCGTGGCCGCGTCGAGCATCTCCACGACCCCGTCCGGGCGGGGGATCGCGATGCCGTACGCCGTACCGATCGCTTCCTCTGCGCCGCTACCGACGACCGAGTCGCTCACCCAGGCGACCGTACCGTCGAGAACCGACGGACTGGCCCGGCCGGCGTCCCGGGGCGCCCCTTCCACGCGTTCGTTGGAGGAGAGCACGTAGCCGCGTGAGAGCGGCTGGACGATCAAGAGGAGCGCGAGAGCGATAGCAACCGGCGCCGCGAGCCATGCGAGTTGCTGGCCCAGGTTCCGTGCCGGCAGGAAGCGAGCGGTCCGCGTACGCAGGAGAGAAGCCACGAGAGCGGCCGCGCTGGCTACCAGCAGCAGGATCAGTGCCGAGATGACCAGCGGCACCCGGAGGCCCACGCCGACGGCTTCGTTCGTCTTGGGCGTTTGAGCCCAGGCAATGAGCAGTCCGGTAACGGCGATAGCCAGGACTGTGCCTGCGATCAAGCGAGCGCGCTGGCTGGCGCTGCGGGCGCAGCGGAACAGCACTGGTGTGCTGAAGAACGAGACAACGGCCAGAGCGACAGTCGGCCAGCCGGCCTCATCCTGTGCGGCTGGTATCTGCCAGGACGCACCGGAGGCGGCTATCGCGACCACAGCGGCCGAGATGGCAGCGAACGTGGCCGTTGCGGTCAGACCGGCCTGCTGCCAGCCTCGCCACGGTGCGGGCAGCTCGCTGTCCAGTCCGGCGAGCTCTGATTCCAGGTTGAGCCGTGCGACCTGGCCGAGTCGCTGACGTGCCAGTTGAGTGCGGTACAGGTGACCGTCGAGGAGGTCGCCCACCTCGTCGTACCGGTGCTCGAGCGCGGCCTTCCGCTCGCCGGCGTCGCGCCGTACCTCGGCCGTGTGAACGGCGTACCGGGTCGGGTCGGAGGCGAGGATCGCGTTCACGGCGTCGAGCAGTACGTCGCCGTTCGCGTCGCGGCGGGGCGGCGCGTAGGAGTCGGGCGGGGGTGCGGCGAGGTCACCGGTCAGGCGGATCAGCCGCGCGACCTCGGCGATCCGGATCGACGGCACGCCGTACTGCGGGAGCAACTGCTCGGCCAGCCGGGCGGAGGCCTCCGCGTCCTCGGGCGGGGTGCCGCCGGGTTCGTGGACGGCGCGATGGAACCAGGCCGCCAGCCGGACGCTGGTCGGGTCGGTGGACAGCTGGATCAGCGAGTCCAGCGCGGTCAGGACGATGTTCAGGTACTGGTCCCGGTACGCGCGCCGGTTGCGGTCGACGTACCTGCTGACCAGGTCGTCGGCCAGCGAGGCAGACCCGGGCAGCAGGTCATCCCAGCGCGCCCGAAGTTCCACCACCGCTTCAGTCTGCCAGCCGCACTACTGCAACCGGCCCACGATCACCCCACCGCCACCTTGCGGTTCGCTACTGCTTGGCTGACAGCACCCCGGTGAGCAGGCCCGGGTACAGGTCCTCGAGGTCGTCGCGGCGGAGCAGGCTGACCCGGCGGGTGCCGTCGGTATGGGTGGAGATCACCCCGGCCTCGCGGAGAGTCTTGAGGTGATGGGCCCGGGTGGAGGCGGTGACCGGGAGCTCCAGCTCGCCGCAGCAGACGCCGGCCGGGTTGTCGGCGAGCGCACGGACGATGATCAGTCGGACCGGCTCGCCCAACGCCTGCAGAACCGCGTCGACGCGGATCTCGTCCCGCTCCGGCTGCGGGAGAACCTTGGTGGCCATGGATCCATAGTACGACGCTTGTCGAAGTTCGATGAACTTCGTAGTACGATAACCGTCGAACTACTGATCCTCTCCGGAAGGCTCTTCGATGTCCGCACGGATCTACCTGCTCGGCGCCGGCGCGTTCGCGGTCGGCACCAGCGCGTACGTCGTGTCCGGGGTGCTGCCCGACGTCAGCTCCGAGCTGCACGTCTCGCTGACCGCCGCGGGCCAGCTCGCCACCGCGTTCTCCCTGTCGTACGCGATCGGTGCGCCGATCCTGTCCACGCTGACCGGCCGGTGGGAGCGTCGTACCCTCCTGATCGCCGCACTGGTCCTGGCCGCGCTCGGCAACCTCATCGCCGCGTTGGCCGTCAACTACCCGATCCTGATCGTCGGCCGCGTCGTGGCCGCGTTCGGCGCCGCCGTGTACACCCCGGCCGCCACACTGTTCGCCACCAGCCTCCTGCCTGAAGAACGAGGCAGGGCAGTAGCCATTGTCTTCGGCGGACTCACGTTCGCCCTGGTTCTCGGCGTGCCCGCAGGCACGCTGCTAGGACCGACACTCGGCTACAAGGGTGTCTTCGCACTCATCACTGCTGTAGCTGTACTGGTCGCGATCGTCGAGCGGGCGGCACTGCCGAAGGTCGACGCACCACCCGTGGTCAGCCTGCGTGAGCGCTTCGCCGGGGTGACCGACCGGCGCGTGCAGATCGTGCTGGCGATGACAGTGCTGGCCGTACTGGCTGCGTTCAGCGTGTACATCTACATCGTCCCGCTGCTCAAGCACACCGCTGGCCTGACCGGCAACGTCACCGGCCTGCTCCTATTGCTGTACGGGGTGGGCGCTGTCATCGGCAACTTCCTGGGCGGTCGTATCACCGACCGGTTCGGCAGCCTGCGCACGCTGGTAGTGCTGATGCTCGGCATCACCGCGGTCCTGGCCACGCTCGACCTGACGCTGACGACTGAGGTCGGCGCCGGAGCAGCTCTGGTCGTGTGGGGCATGCTGACGTGGGCCTTCAATCCGCCGATCCAGAACCTCCTGCTCGAGCTCGGCGGTGGCCTGTTGATCTCGCTCAACGCCTCTGCGATCTACCTGGGCGCCGGCCTGTCCGCGGTAGTCGGCGGGCTGGTCATCCAGACGCTCGGCGTCGGCTACCTCCCCGTGCTGGCGTCCGCGCTCTCCCTGGTCGTGCTCGGCCTCGTCTACGTGCTGTGGCGCGACCCCTCGCTCCAGCGGGTGGAGGAACTCGAGGGGGACGAGGACATCTACCTCACAGCTGCGGCTGACTGAGGACCGCAGGAACGTCCTCACTGTGCAGCACCACCAGTGAGGTCACAGCACGAGTCAGACAGACGTACAGGCGCCGGAGCCCGGTCCGCTCGTCGGCCTCACCGGCCACGATCCCGGCGGGCTCCACGAGCACCACGTGGTCGAACTCGAGACCCTTCGCCAAAGAAGCCGGTACGACGTCGAGGTGCGCCTCCACGTCGTCCTCATCGCCCAGCACCGAGAACGCGATGCCCTGCAAGGCCTTACGAGTCGCGGGTACCAGTGCATCCGGCACGATCAGCCCGATCGACCCGAGCCGCTCTGACACCTCCCGTACGGCGGTCACCGCAGCAGCCAGGCTGTCCGGTACGCGGGTGATGGTCAGCTCACCACGTGCCCGCCGTACCGCTGTGGGCGGTTTGAGGTGTGGAGCGATCGACGGGAGCAGACGGGCCGCGTACTCGATCACCTGACCCGGGACACGGAAGCCCGCGGTCAGCTCTTCGGTGTGGGCGCTGGCCTTGCCCAGGTGCTTCAGGGCCTCGTCCCAGGACGGTGTGGACCACGGTGTGGTGCCCTGCGCGATGTCACCGAGCACGGTCATCGAACCGGTCGAGCAGCGCCGCCCGACAGCCCGTAGCTGCATCGCTGACAGGTCCTGTGCCTCGTCCAGCACCACGTGTCCGAGGGACGGCGTACGGTCGACCAAGTCGGCGATCTCGTCGATCAGCGTGGCATCAGCAACGGACCACTTGGCCGCGCCCGCGGACCGCGGCACCTTCTCCCAGAGCAGCAGCGCCTGCTCTTCTTCAGTGAGGATGCCCTCGGCGTGCGCCGCCAGCAGTTCGGGCTCGGTGAAGAGGCGGAACAGCAGCTTGGCCGGGTCCACAGCCGGCCAGAGCGCCTCGGCGTACTGCTTGACCGGACGGCTCCTGGCCACCGAGTCCTGGACGCGGTCGTCGGGGGAGTCGCCGGCCGCCTCCATCCGGAGCAGCACCGCGTGGGCCAGCCGTTGCGGCAGCATCGCGCGGCCGGCGCCGTACCGGATGCCACGCGTCCGCAGCTCGTTGACGAGCTCTTCGGCCTGGTACGTCGGTACTCGCCAGCGGTGTGCCCCGCGCGGTACGACGAGCGCGTGGCCGGGCTGCCGTACGTGCGCCCACACAGCCCGGTGCAGAACCTCGGCCATCCGGGCGTCGCCCTTGAGTACGTCGACCGGCGCGGAACCCGGCCCGGCGATCTTGACCCGCCCGACGAGCTCCTCGACCGTCGTCTGCTTCGCCTCGATCTCACCGAGCGCCGGGAGGACGTCCCCGATGTACCGCAGGAAGCTGGCGTTCGGACCGACCACGAGGACACCGGCCCGGCTGAGCTGGTCGCGGTACGCGTAGAGCAGGTACGCCGCCCGGTGCAGCCCGACCGCGGTCTTACCGGTACCGGGGGCGCCCTGGACGCAGATGGTTTCGTCGACGCCGGCCCGGACGATCACGTCCTGCTCCGGCTGGATGGTGGCGACGATGTCGCGCATCGGGCCCGAGCGCGGGCGTTCGATCTCCGCGTCGAGGATGTCGCTGTGCTGTTCGACCGCACCGCCCGCGGTCAGGTCCTCGTCCTCGAAGGCCGTCATCTCGCCGTGCGTGAAGCCGAACCGGCGGCGTACCCCCACGCCCATCGGCTCGGTCTTGCTGGCCCGGTAGAACGGTACGGAGATGTCTGCTCGCCAGTCGACCACCAGCGGCTCACCCAGCGCGTCGTTGACGTGCCGGCGACCGATGTGGAACGTCTCCTCGGTCGGCTCGAGGTAGTCCAGCCGGCCGAAGAACAGCGGTACGTCCGGGTCGTCCTCCAGCTCCTTCATCCGCTGGAAGATGGCGGCCTGCAGGAACTCCTGGTTGACCCGGTCCGCGCTGTGGATCTCCAGCGCACCGGTCTTCTCCCGCATCAGCGCCAGCGCCGCCCGGGAGGCCTTCAGGTAGTCCTTCTCGGCCTGGAGGGTGTCGGACGTGTCTGAGGGCATGCTGAAACCTCCGGCGAGTAGGGGGAGCCCAGCCACGTTACTTGATCACCTTCCGTGACGGAACCGAATTTCATCCCTTCACCGCGCCGGTCAGTACACCCTTCGCGAAGTGCCGCTGCAGGAACGGGTAGACGATCAGGATCGGCACGATCGACACCACCAGGATCGCCATCTGGATCGACGCCTGCGGTGGCAGCAATTCGGTACCGAGTTCCGCGCTGCCCAGCTGCGTGTCGTTGATGACGTACGTCCGCAGTACCAGCTGCAACGGCCACAGCTTCGAGTCGTTGAGATACAGCAACGCGGAGAAGAACGCGTTCCAGTACGCCACCGCGTAGAACAGGCCGATCACCGACAGTACGGCCTTGGACAGGGGCAGCACGATGTACGAGAACGTCATCAGCTCACCCGCTCCGTCGATCCGGGCGCTCTCGGTGATCTCGTTCGGCAGGTTCATGAAGAACGCCCGCAGTACGACCACGTTGAACGCGCTGATCATCGTCGGCACGATCAGCGCCCAGATGCTGTCCAGCAGCCCGACGCCCTTGACCGTGAGGTACAGCGGGATGATGCCGGGGGAGAACAGCATGCTGAACAGCACCACCAGCAGGATCGGCCGGCCCGCCGAGAACCCGGGCCGCGACAGCGCGTACGCCAGCAGGCACGACACGGTCAGGCTGAGCAGTGTGCCGACGACCGTGACGAAGATGCTGACGAACAAGGCCCTGGTCACCACACCGCCGGCGAACAACGACTCGTATGCCCGGAAGTTGACCGACTTCGGCAGCAGCACCAGCCCGCCGGACTCGTTGATCTGCTTGTTCGGCGCGACGCTGGTCGAGATCACCCCGACGAACGGGACGATCACGACCGCGCAGAAGACCAGGAGTACCAGTCCCTTGAAGATCCGCATCGGCCAGCCGGGCATCGGTACGCCCTGAACGATCTTGCGACTCATCGCTGGTACACCCCCTGCTCGCCGAAGATGTGCGCGACCTTGTTCGCGGTGAGTACGAGGATCACACCGACGATGCCCTTCACCAGGCCGACGGCCGCCGCGACACCCCAGGCGCCACCGAGTACGCCGTTGTTGTAGACGTACGTGTCCAGTACTTCGCTGACGTCCCGCCCGACCGCCTGCTGCTGCAGGATGATCTGCTCGAACCCGACCGTCAGCGAATCGCCCAGCCGCAGGATGAACAGCAGGATGATGATCCCGCGCAGCCCCGGCAACGTGACGTGCCAGAGCTGACGCATCCGGGTAGCGCCGTCGACGCTCGCCGCCTCGTACAGCTGCGAGTCGATCTGGGACAACGCGGCCAGGAACAGGATCGTCGCCCAGCCGGTGTCCTTCCAGATGATCTGCGACGTCAGCAGTACGTGGAACAGCTCGGAGTTCCCGATGATGTTGATCGTCGACAGGTCGTGCGAACGCAGGTAGTTGTTCAGCAGCCCGCTGCCGCCGAGCATCTGCTGGAACAGCGCGACCACGATCACCCACGACATGAAGTGCGGCAGGTACAGGATGCTCTGTGCGATCCGCTTGATCCGCTCGGAGAACAACGAGTTCAGCAGCAGCGCGAGCAGGATCGGCGCCGGGAACACGAAGACCGACTGCAGGCTGGTGAGGATGAGCGTGTTCTTCAACGCCCGCAGGAACGCCGGGTCCCCGTTGAAGATCACACTGAAGTTCTCCCACCCCGACCAGTCGCTGCCGCCGATCCCGAGGAACGGCTGGTAGTCCTTGAACGCGATGATGTTCCCCAGCAACGGCACGTAGTGGAACGCGATGATCAACGCGGTCCCCGGCAACGCGAACAACAGCAGCACCCGGTCCCGCAGCAGCCGCCGGCCGAGGCTCAACCGCTGCTTCGGACGCTTGGAAGACCTTTGCAGCA
This sequence comes from Kribbella sp. NPDC031520, assembly GCF_055580825.1. Lineage (NCBI taxonomy): Bacteria > Bacillati > Actinomycetota > Actinomycetes > Propionibacteriales > Kribbellaceae > Kribbella > Kribbella sp. NPDC031520. The sequence goes on along the minus strand of NZ_JBVIKS010000001.1, from coordinate 926,218 downwards.
TTACTTTCCTGCCGTGTCGGAGTGCGCCTGCTCGAGTTCGGCGCGCATCTTGTCACCGCCGGACGACTTCCAGGTCTGTACCGCCGCGGCCCAGTCGGACACCGGCTTCTTGCCCTGCACGATCTGGTTCTCCAGGTCGTCCATCGTCTTCTTCAGCTGCGTCTGCTTCTTCGACGCAGTGTCGGAGTAGAGGCCGTACGACGCGTCGTACACCAGGCGCTTCGCGATCTTGTCCTGGATCGCGTGCTGCTTCTGCGGAACGTCCGGCTTGCCGGCCCAGTACAACGCGAGCGTCGAGTCGCTGATGTACTGCAGGCCGATGCCGGTCTCCACGGTGCCGGTCTTGGTCGGCACGGGATCCGTGCCCTGCAACGTGTAGTGCCGGCCGGCGACACCGTACTTGCGGAACATGTACTCCTCGGTGCCGAACGGCGCTGCCATCCAGTTCGCGATCTTCAGCAGCGTCTCCGGCGTGTGTTTGCTGTCCTTGTTGAAGGACGTGACGTTGTTGAGCGCCGCCCCCATCCACGGGGCGCCCTCGCCGCCGTCGAAGCCCGGTACGTCGAGCATGTTCACCGCGAACGCGTCACCGGCGGTGTTGTCGGAGTAGTACTGGTTCCAGGCCACGAAGCTGTCGTAGTCGAAGGCGGCGATGCCACCGTTGAACCACTGCTTCCGGGCGCTGGCCTTGTCGTTGAAGGCGTCCGGGTTCACCACACCGGCGGCGACCATCTTGCGGCCGGCCTCGAGGGCCTGCTGCTGCGCCTCGTGCTCGTACATCGAGGTGAACTTGCCGCCCTCCTCCTTCCACACGTTCGGGATCCCCAGCATCATCCGGATCGTCGACATCGGCACCCGCGTCCAGGCCCACCTGTTCTGCTTGGCGGCGGTCATCTCCTTCGCCAGGTCGAAGAACTCCTGGAAGTTCTTCGGCGCCGGGTTCTTGATGCCCTTCGCGGCGAGCAGATCCTCGCGGTAGAGCGCGAGCGACGTACGGGACATGCCGCGCGGGACCGGTACGCCGTAGATCGCGCCGTTGAAGACGCAGCCCTTCCAGAACTCGGTCGGGAGGTTCGCGAGGAACGGGTACTTGTTCACGGCGTCGCCGGACAGGTGCTCGGTCAGGTCCATGCACTTGGACTTCACCAGGCCCGGGATCTGCGGTGTGTCGGGCGGGATGTTCAGGATGTCGGGCAGGTCACCGCCCGCGATCCTGGTGGCGAACTTGTCCTTGTACTCGTCGTTCGACGCCATGCTGATCTGCAGCTCGGAGCCGAGGCGTTTGTTCACTTCCTGCCAGAACTGGTTCTGGTCGGCGGCGGGCGGGATCGCGCCGGGGATGTTGGTCATGAACGTGATCGGCTTGCCGTCGCCGGGGACTTCGGTGATCGCCTTGACCGGGTTCGCCGGGTACTTCAGGAAGCCGTCCAGCACCACGTCGGTGCCGGGCAGGTCGGGTTTGATCTCGCCGTACTTCGTGTACGTCGGCAGCTTGACGGCCGCGTTCGCCGCGGCGGTGTTCTTCTTGCCGGACGCGCACCCCGCCAGCAGCGGCGTACCCGTGACCGCGACAGCGGCGGCAGCCAGACCGCCGCCGAGGAATGTTCTTCTGCTGACCGGCATGAGGCCTCACTTCCATCGGAGGCCCACACCATGACATAGTACGTCCTATGTCATCAAGGGTCGGCGCTCTGGAAATCTTCGATCCGGCGGGGAGCGGCTATCACACGTTCCGCATTCCGTCGGTGCTGGCGCACGGCTCTTCGGTGCTCGCGTTCTGCGAGGGCCGGCGGCACGGAGCCGGTGATACCGGCGAGATCGAGGTCGTCCTGCGGCGTTCGCTCGACGGCGGGCGGACCTGGCTGCCGTTGCAGGTGGTGTCTGCGGCGCCGGGCAAGACCTGTGGAAATCCGGTGCCGTTGGTCGATCCAACGTCTGGCGACATGGTGCTCCTGACGGTGCAGAACGGCGCGGACGCAGGCGAGCTGTCGCTTGCCCGAGGCACCGATCCGGTCGACGGGCGGCGGGTGTTCGTGCAGCGTTCGTCCGACGACGGGGCTTCGTGGAGTGCTCCTGTGGAGATCACTTCGCAGGTGAAGCCGGCGGACTGGGGCTGGTACGCGACGGGTCCGTGTCACGGCGTCACGCTGCGCTCCGGGCGTCTCGTCGTACCCGCCAATCATTCGTACGTACCGGCGGAGGGTCTCAACGGTGGCCACTGCATCTACAGCGACGACGGTGGTGGCTCCTGGTCCGTCGGCTTCGTGGATCGCAACGATGGTGATGAGATCAACGCCAACGAGACCACCGTGGCCGAGTTGCCCGACGGACGGTTGTACTTCAACGCCCGCAACCACCAGGGCACCGGGCAGGCTCGCGTGCACGCCTGGTCGTCGGACGGCGGCCGCACGCTCGATGCCCCGTACGCCGGGATTCCCGAGATCACCGCACCGGGGACCCAGGGCAGCGTGCTCTGCCTGCCCGACGGGCGGCTGCTGCTGTCCACGCCGGTGAACCCCACGTCCCGCCGGGAAATGACCGTTCTCGTGAGTTCCGACGACGGTGCGTCATGGAAGCCGGCTCTGGTCGTCCACGAGGGCATGGCCGGGTACTCCGATCTCGTACTTCTCGCCGACGGCTCGGTCGGGATCTTCTACGAGGCCGGTGAGACCTCGTCCTTCGCGACCCTGCGCTTCGCCACATTCGCCCTATAGAGGAGCTGTTTTGACCGAGTCCGCCCACCTGACCGGCGTCGTACCGCCGCTGGTCACACCGCTGACCTCGTCGTACGACGTCGACACCGCATCGCTGGCCCGGCTGATCGAGTACCAGCTGACCGGGGGTGTGGACGGGGTCTTCGTACTCGGCACCTCCGGCGAGGGCACCTTCCTGACCGACGACCAACGCCAGGCCGTCCTGGAGACGACGGTCGCCACCGTGGCCGGCCAGGTACCGGTCCTGGCCGGGGTGATCGACACGTCTACCAACCGGGTCGCCTCGCACATCTCAGCTGCGTTGAAGGCCGGTGTGGACGCACTCGTCGCCACAGCTCCTTTCTACGCAGCCACGCACCCCGCCGAGATCGAGCGCCACTTCAAGCAGTTGGCAGCTCACGCGGACGGCACACCCCTGTACGCCTACGACATCCCTGCTCGGGTGGGCACCAAGCTCCCCGCCTCTCTCGTCACCTCCCTGGGCGAACAGGGTGTGATTGCCGGCGTAAAAGACTCGTCCGGGCAGGAACCGTCGCTCCGGGAACTGGTCATCTCCCGCCGCGAGAATCAACTATCGAACTTCGCGATCATGACCGGCTCCGAGGTGACGGTCGACTCCTCGCTGGCCTTCGGCGTGGACGGCGTCGTACCCGGACTGGGCAACGTGGACCCGGCCGGCTACGCGCGGCTGTTCAAGTCGGCTGTGGGTGGTGACTCGGCGGCTGCGCGGGCGGAGCAGGACAGGTTGTTCCGCCTGTTCGACATCATCAACGTGGCGGACCGGTCCCGGATGGGGGCCAGCTCGGCCGCACTGGGCGCGTTCAAGGCCGGCCTGTACCTGTTGGGCGTGATCGCCTGCCCGCTCACGGCGTACCCCAGCATCGCCCTGAACGACGCGGAGATCGCCGCGGTCCGTCCGCTGCTGGACCGCGCCGGATTACACTGAGCGATCCGACAAAAGGGGGAGGCCGGCAGTGACAACGGGTGGGCTCAGCCGGGCACGCGGTGCGGCGGGGAACCAGTCCTTCATCCGCGACGCGATGAAGTCGTACATCCTGGAACGCGGACTGAAGGCGGGCGACCCGCTGCCGAACGAGCAGGAGCTGATGGCTCAGCTGGGCGTCGGCAGGCACCCGCTCCGCGAGGCGATGAAGGCGCTGCAGGCGGTCGGCATCATCGAGATCCGCCACGGCTACGGGACGTACGTGGGCGACGTGAACCTCCAGTCCCTCGAAGACGGTCTCGCCTTTCGCATGTCCCAGTCGATGGCCGGTGACCTCCGCGACGTCCAGAACGTCCTCGAGGTCCGCCAGGCCATCGAGGTGGGCCTCGCCGACGACGTGGTCCAGTACTTCAAGCAGCACGGGTACGACGCACTGGAACCCATCGTTGGACGGATGGAGGCGAAGGCCGCCGAAGGCCAGTACTTCCCCGAAGAAGACTGGGCTTTCCACCAGGCGCTCTACGAGCCGTTGGGCAACGCCCTGGTGATCGACCTACTGTCGGTCTTCTGGAGAACCTTCGCCCAGGTCGACGCCCGCCTCCCCGGCGCCCGCTATACCCCTTCGGACGCCGCCGCGTGGCACCGAGACCTCCTGAACGCCCTCGAGTCAGGCAATCCCACCACCTACGCCACCTCGATGAAGTCCCACTTCAACGGCATCCACACCCGCCTCGGCGACTAGCTGTCTGCAGCTCGACAGGACGTATACGTACACCGTCACATGTCTGCGGCCTCGGCCACGCGGGAAGCCGGTTAGCGGAGGGCCATACCTCCTGTCGAGCTGCAGCCTGTGGATGAACAAAAGCACCATATGGCTCGATGAGGCACCATCCCTTGGTGCAAAGAGTCGAGCAGGTCCTGGCTCTCCGGGGTGGTTGGTCTACTGCATCCGAGCTGACAGGCCTCACGTCGCGACACGCAGTCGCGAAGGCGCTCGCTCGTGGTGAGATCCAGCGGATTGCCCTAGGAATCTACGCTCTGCCCGGTCTGCCGGCTGATACGACGGCGGCACTCGCCTATGACGGTGTCCTGTCGCACGTGAGCGCTGCGGCGGCTCGTGGCCTACCTCTGTTCGTGCGCCCCGAGAAACCTCATGTGATCGTCCCGCCGAAACGGCGTCCACGCCCAGGCCCACCTGCTGTTCTGCATTGGGCCGAGGTCAGTACCGCGGAGCGCCGCGACCGGATCACGTCCGTTCCCCGGACGGTTCTCGACTGTTCGCGGATGCTTCCGTTCGCTGAAGCTCTGGCTGTTGCCGATGCGGCCCTCGCCACCCGCCGGCTGCTTCCGGAAGAACTGCTGTCCGAGGTGACGGCAATGCGGGGCGCGATCATCGGCGATCCGGCCTGGGTGGTTGCCACCGTCCGAGCCGCCCTGGCCCAGCGGCTCGTCGGCTGAAGCCCTGCAGCCCGACAGGACGTATACATCCACTTCGCCCGATCCGCCCCGCCGCTGAGCGTGGCCGTGCGACCAGTGGGGATATATGTCCTGTCGAGCTGCAGATTAGGCGAACAGGTTTTCGGCGTCCACGATGGTGTAGGCGTAGCCCTGTTCGGCCAGGAAGCGTTGGCGGTGGGCGGCGAATTCGGCGTCGATGGTGTCGCGGGCGACGATCGAGTAGAAGCGGGCGGTCCGGCCGTCACTCTTGGGGCGGAGGACCCGGCCGAGGCGCTGGGCCTCTTCCTGGCGGGAGCCGAAGGTGCCGGAGACCTGGATGGCGACCGACGCCTCGGGCAGGTCGATGGAGAAGTTGGCGACCTTGCTGACCACCAGACGGTTGATCTCGCCGTGCCGGAAGGCGTCGAACAACCGCTGGCGTTCGCGGACGGTGGTTTCGCCCTTGATCACCGGGCATTCGAGGCGTTCGCCCAGTTCGTCCAGCTGGTCGATGTACTGGCCGATGACGAGCAGTGGTTCGCCGGCGTGGTGCTCGGCGATCCGCCGTACCAGCTTGGACTTCGCCGGTGTGGACGCGGCCAGCCGGTAGCGGTCCTCGGGTTCGGCTGTCGCGTAGACGAACCGCTCGGTCTGCTCCAGGTCGACCCGGACCTCGACGCAGTCGGCCGGCGCGATCCAGCCCTGCGCCTCGATGTCCTTCCACGGCGCGTCGTACCGCTTCGGTCCGATCAGCGAGAACACGTCGCCCTCGCGGCCGTCCTCGCGGACCAGCGTCGCGGTCAGGCCGAGCCGCCGGCGGGTCTGCAGGTCGGCGGTCATCCGGAAGATCGGCGCCGGCAGCAGGTGCACCTCGTCGTACACGATCAGGCCCCAGTCGCGGGCGTCGAACAGCTCCAGGTGCGTGTACACACCCTTCCGCCGCGTCGTCATCACCTGGTACGTCGCGATCGTCACCGGCCGGATCTCCTTGCGCGAACCGGAGTACTCGCCGATCTCGTCCTCGGTGAGCGTCGTACGTCGGAGGAGCTCGTCCTTCCACTGCCGCGCGGACACCGTGTTCGTGACCAGGATCAGCGTGGTCGCTGACGCCTGCGCCATCGCGGCTGCGCCGACGATCGTCTTGCCGGCGCCACAGGGGAGTACGACGACACCGGAGCCGCCGTGCCAGAACGAGTCGGTCGCCTGCTCCTGGTACGGCCGTAGCTCCCAGCCGTCCGTCACCAGCTCGATCTGGTGCGCCTCACCGTCGACGTACCCGGCCAGGTCCTCAGCGGGCCAGCCCAGCTTCAGCAGGGTCTGCTTGAGGTGTCCGCGCTCGGAGGGGTGCACCAGAACGGTGTCGTCGTCGATCCGTGCGCCCAGCATCGGCTTGACCTTGTTGCTGCGCAGCACCTCCTCCAGCACCGGCCGGTCGGTCGTCACGAGAACCAGCCCGTGCTGCGGGTGCTTCTCGAGCCGCAGACGTCCGTACCGGTCCAGGGTCTCCGCGATGTCGACCAGCAACGAGTGCGGAACCGGGTAGCGGCTGTAGCGCAGCAGTACGTCGATGACCTGCTCTGCGTCATGCCCCGCGGCCCGGGCGTTCCACAGGCCGAGCGGGGTCAGCCGGTACGTGTGCACGTGCTCCGGCGCTCGCTCCAGCTCAGCGAACGGCGCTATCGCCTTCCGGCACTCGTTGGCGTCCGCATGCGCCGTCTCCAACAACAAGGTCTTGTCCGACTGCACGATCAGAGGACCGTCCGTCACTACAGCTCCTATCCACGACACCCGACCCTCCATTGTGCCTGTTCCTGCCAAATACTGTCCGTTGCTTCGGCAAACCCCTACCGTGACCGCATGGAATGGTTGCTGGCCGCGCTGGGCGGCGGCGGGATCGCTGTGCTCGGGCGGTACGTGTGGGACCGCCGGGCGGCCCGCCGCGGGCAGTTGGAGGAGCTTCGCCAGATGAAGACGCTCCTGGACGAGGACATCACGCTGCTCGGCGAGGAACTCACCCGGCTCGGGGAGCAGGCAGACGGAGCTGCGTTGCCCGCTGAGACCCGCCAGGACTACCAACGGGCGTTGGATGCGTACGAGTCCGCCCAACGTGCCGTACCGGGTATCAAGGCGCCGGATGCGATCACCACAGTCGCGGACACGCTCGCAACAGGCCGCTACGCCATCGCCTGCGTACGAGCACGCCTGGCCGGTGAGCAGGTCCCGGAGCGCCGGGTGCCGTGCTTCTTCAACCCGCAGCACGGCCCGTCAGTCAAGGACGTCCTGTGGAATCAGCCCGCCTACGGCACCCGCAAGATCCCTGTCTGCGCCCAGGACGCCGCACGCTTGGCCGCAGGCGACGAGCCCGCGGTCCGCTACGTAATCCTGGGCAACCGCCGCCTCCCGTACTGGGAAGCAGGTAGAGCCGTGGCCCCCTACGCCCACGGCTACTTCCCCTCCACCGAATCCACGAGGGCCGTACTCGACGCCCAGACCAAGAAGCTCCGCAACCTAGGGCTCTAGTCCTGCACCGGTCGGGCGGCTGAGATGCGGTGCAGGGCGTAGGTGCGCGGGGTTTCGGTGGTGTCGTCGTAGGCGGTGAGCCAGCCGTCGGCTACTCGGGCCGGTTCTACGATACGTTCGGAGGAGTGGCCGTTGTGGTCCACGTACGCGATCCACGTGCGGGTGTGGGCCTCGGCTGCGTTGGTGAGTACGGCGATGGTCGCGGCGGGGGCGGCTGGTTCGACCAGCCCTTCCTCGCCAGGGCGTTCGGCGGCTATGCGATCGCCGGCGCGGACCTTTTCGATGACGGCCTTCACCTGGTCGTCGGTGAGGTCGAACGCGCTCTCGTTGAAGTCCCGGCTGGTACGGCGGCGTGGCGCCTCACCGCGACGCGGCGTACCCGTCACGTGCAGCGCACCGTCGAACGTCTCCGCCAGCGGCGCCAACCCCGCGTCGCGTAGCCGGCTGAGCACCATGTCCGGCGGCGACGGCGACACGACGACCGTCGGCGCCAAGCGGCGGAAGCGCACGCCGGGCAGGTTCGAGCTGAGGAGCTGGGTCAGTACGTCCTCGTCGTCACACCGCAGGTACGTCGACGCCGTACCGAGCCGCAGTACGCCGTGCCTGCGGGCCACGTCGTCGATGAGGTACGCCAGCGGCTGCGGGACTGGAGTACGCGAGTGTTCCGCCAACCACGTGTGCAACTGCTCCGCGGTACGTCCCAGGTCGAACGCACGTCGTACTGAGCTCTCGCTGAACCTGTAGACGCCGGCACCACCGTCCGACTCCACGTCGGCCATCGCTGACAGCTCGTCCTGTACAGAGCGCACCAGCGGACCAGGAGCAACCGCGGTGAGGTCAGCCTGCAGCAGCACCTCTGACACCGGCTCCGGCATCAGCGGGCTGATCGCCTCGGCCAACTCATCAGCCGTCGGCTCAGGACCCAGCAACGGCTGCGCGTGCTTCGCCAACGCACCAAGGCCGGTCAGCCCGAGCAGAGCCGCCTCAGACACGCTCCACTCGACCAGGTCGTCCCGGAACTGCCCGCCGCGTCGCGGACGATGCCACGCAACCCACGTCACCACGGTCTCCGGAGCAGGCGCCGTACCCGTACCGGCCTCCGCCAGCGCCCGCAGCGCCAGCAGCCGGATCTCCGGCGCCAGCAACCGCTCCAGGTCCGGCGACAACGCGTTGATCAGCCGCTCGCGCGCGGCCGCCGTACTGCCGGTGCTGTCCCGCCGTCCGATCAGCCCGATCGCCCGGAGCCCTGAGAACCACGCCATGACCAGCTGAGCCCACCGGTGCGCAAGATCATGTTCCAGCCAGTCGTCGTAGGCACTGGTAGGCAGCCACAGCTCAGTGGTACCAACCTCGACCGCAGCAACCAGTCCGGCCGCGTACGCGATCTCCAGCACAGCGGCAGCAATCTGCTCGTCCGCACCGATCTTCCCGGCGAGGCTGCGCAGCTCACGAACACCAACACCACCGGTGCGCAGCACAGGCGGCGGCTCGGTCCCCAGCTGTTCCAGAGCACGGTCCACAAGCCGCACCATGTCCAGCGCCGCGCCGGCCGCGGCCCGCTCGGCGATCGCGGCAGACACCTTCTTCCCGTCGAGCGGCGGCGGGGCCGGCCGCGTCGACGGCAGCACTCGTCCAGCCCGCAGATGCAGCCCGATCTGCCGTGGCAGTACGACGGTGTTCGCGTCCTTCGGTACGACGAGTCCGCGCGCCAGCAGGCGTTCCACCGGAGTACGCGCGGAAGCGATCGTCACCGGCCGGTCCGCCTTCTCCACGGACCCTGTCGGCGGACCCCAGGTCAGCTTGTCGAGTACAGCACGTGCGTCCGGACCCGCCTCTTCGATCAGCTTGTCCAGATCGCCGAAGTGCCGCGTGGTACTCGGACCGAGCCCGGCCGGAGTCGGACCGAGCAGCTCGTGTACCGCGCGGATCAGCCGCAGGTCGTCCTCGGTCCCCCACACCAGAGCGAGCTCCAGCAGCTCGGCGATCCGCGGCCGGACCACCTCCTGCGGCTGGCCGACGCCTTCCGCCAGCGCTTCGAGGTCGACCGGCTCGGGCAGCGCGGACAGCGCCTCCAGCAGGTCCACGCCGAACTCGTCCAGCCGGTTGATCGCGCGTGCCGCCGACGCGTTGCTCGTCGCTCGTGCCGCCAACTGCCCCGTGTCGGCAGGGATCGGCAGCGCGAGATCGGGCCGCCGGCGGAGCAGTTCGCCGAGCGCGGCGTCGCCCCATCCCCGTAACGCCTCGGCGAGGGTACGGGGGCGGATCGGCTCGGTCGTGCTCATCCCTCCAACGGTACGGGATCCCGCCCGAGGTCGCTCAGGATCCGCCCCACGGTCTCGCCCAGCGTGCAGCCCGGCTCGGCTACTCGGCTGCTCCGGCGCTTCCGATTCGGTGGAAGCCGACGCGTTCGTAGACGGCGGCTACGGCGTCGGACTCGGCTGAGAGCAGTACGAGGTCCACACCGTTGTCCAGGGCGTGCTCCACGAGTGCAGAGGTGACCGCGGCGCCAAGACCGCGCCGCCGCATCGCGGGCAGTGTGCCGACGCCGACGATCTCTGTGACCGAGTCAACCGGCTGGTGCGTACCACCCGCGACCACGCCGTCCTCTGTGAACGCACCGGCGTTCACGGACACACCACGGCGCATGCGGTCCAGCAGCGTCGCCACCAGGTCGTCAGCCAGCTCAGCGGCCGCAGTGTCTCTCTCAGCCGGTCCTGCGTTGCCAACAGCAGTACCGGACTCACCGAACGCCAGGTTGACCACCGCGCGCGACTGCCGGATCACGGCTTCGTCGGCCGGCAGGATCTCGCAGCGAGCGTCAGCCACGGCAGGACGGAAGTCAGCGCGCTCAAGCACCAGCAGCGGATGCTGGACCACGGAGAGACCAGCCGCCTCAGCAGCCGGACCTAGCGACGGGCAGGTCTCCACGACCCACTCGAAGCTCAGTGGGATCTCCAGCTCGGCGCAGCGTTTCCGCACGAGCTCTACGTCGCTTGGCTCGATCGTGACCCCCGCTCCGGGCACGGGGCGCGCGTAGTACGGCCAGATCGTCGTACTGCGGAACAACGTGAACGGACCGACCTCTTCAGCTACCGAACCGGAAAGCGGCACGCTGTGGAGGTAGTCGTCGACTCTGGTAATCATCGCCAAGCAGTGAACCACCCTGACGGGTCGTCTGCCACCGGTTATGTCGAAGTACCGCATTTGGTTCCGACATCCCGTCCGACAGCAGCAACCGACAAGGAGTCCCAGATGGAGACAGTGACGTCCGCGGACGGTACGACGATCGCCTACGACCGCCTCGGCAGCGGCCCGACGGTGATCCTGGTCGGGGGAGCACTGTGCGACCGCAACTCGTTCCGCCCGCTGGCCGACGCGTTGGCGGACCAGTACGACGTGATCACGTACGACCGCCGCGGCCGCGGCGACTCCGGCGACACGCCGCCGTACAGCGTCCAGCGGGAGGTGGAGGACATCGCCGCGCTGCTGAACGCAATAGGAGGTACGGCGGCCATCTACGGGCACTCGTCCGGCGCAGGGCTCGCTGTCATCGCCTCCAACACGCTCCCGTTCACCAAGGTGGTGCTGCACGAGCCGCCGTACGGACCTGACGACGTGGACCCGTCGGACGACGGCGAGCAGGTGCTGGAGCGGATCCGTGAGGGCAAGAACCAGGAGGCGGTCGAGCTGTTCCTGCTGATGACGGGCATGCCGAAGCAGGACGCGCTACAGGTCGCCGCGACGCCTGGCCTGGCGGACCGCGCCCCCACCTTGCCCTACGACTTCGTGGTGATGGAACACGGCCTTGACCAGGGCGCGACACCAACAGCACTGCTCCGGACCGTCACGCCGGACACGCTCGTCCTGGCCGGGACCGCCACCGCGCCGTTCTTGATCGACACCGCACACCGCATCGTGAAGATCCTGCCCAACGCGACCTTCACGGAGCTCCCCGACCAGGCCCACGCCGTACCGGCCGAGGTGCTCGCCCCGGTCGTCACCGAGTTCCTCAGGCGATGATCTCGATCGACACCTTGTCCGGGTAGAAGGCGACGTGATCGCGGATGTCCGCGACCGCGTCGTACGGCTGCTCGTACGTCCAGACGGCGTTCTCCGCGTCCGGGAGCACGGTGTAGTAGGAGGCGTCGCCCTTGTACGGGCAGTACGTCTGGTGATCGGTGCGCTCGAGCTGCGTGAAGTCGACGTCCTCGCGCGGGATGTACTGCACCGCGGGGTAGTTCGCCTCCTGCAGCGACAGCGCGTCCCGGGTGTCCGCGATGACCCGGTCACCGACCTTCACGACGACACGGTCCGGGTTCTTCATCACGGTGATCGGGTGGTCCGGCCCAGGAATCTTCACAGTCTTCTCCGCCATAACCAGGCACAACCCCACGCGGCCGCGCACCATTCCCGCGCGATGATCGAGGCATGGAGTTACGCCAGATCCGGTACTTCGTCACGGTCGCGGAGGTACTGAACTTCGGCCGCGCCGCCGAGCAGCTCGGTATCGGCCAGCCCGGTGTCAGTCAGCAGATCGCCCGCCTCGAACGCGAGCTCGGCGTCCAGCTCTTCGACCGCTCGGCCCGCGCCATCCGCCTGACCGAACCCGGCCAACGCTTCCTCCCCGCCGCCCGCGCCGTGCTGGCCTCCGTGGAAACCGCCCGCGCCGCAGCAACCGGGCCGAACCGAACACTCCGTCTCGGCACCAGCACCGGAATGGGTGAACGGCTGGAGACGGTGGTGGCGGAACTCTCCTCCGAAGGCCTGCAGGTGGAGCTGGTCAGTACGTCGACCCGCGCCAGGCTCGACCGCGTACGGGCCAAACAACTCGACGCCGCCTTCGTCCGTGGTACCGACGAAGCAGCCGGCCTGGAATTCCTCCCGGTCTGGGAGGACGCCCTCCTGATCGCCCTCCCCAGAACGATCGCCCCGGACGGCGACGTCCCTCTCAAGGACCTCGAGCAGCTCCCACTGAGAATCACCCAACGCCGCACCAATCCGCCACTCGTCGATCTGGTCATGTCCGCCTGCACCGCCGAGGGCTTCGAGCCGGTCCTCGGCCCCCGCTCCGGCAGCCTCCACGACACCCACGCCGCGATCGGCGCCGGCGACCCGAGCTGGACGGTCATCTACGAATCGCACGCCCGCCTGCTTCGCGAGGGTCGCGTGGTCTTCCGTCGGCCACGCCCGCGGCTGGCGCTGACGACCAGCCTCGCGGTCCGCGCAGGTACGACGATCGGCGGCGATCTCGTCGTACTCCTGGCGGCTTGCCGGAAGGCGTCCGATCAGTTCGAGTGATGGGAGCAGATCGGAACTGCGTCTCGTTCGCCGCGACCGCAACGGCTGGAATGGGGTCAGAACCCCAACGAACGAAAGGAAATCCCGATGCCCATCGTCACCGTCCTGCAAGGCCCGCGGACTCCGGAGCTGAAGCGCGAACTGGTCCAGAAGGTCACCGACGCGTTCGTCGACAGCCTCGGCGTACCGGCCGAGTCTGTACAGGTGTGGATCCAGGAAACCCCACCGGAGAGCTGGGCGATCGGCGGCACCCTCACCGCCGACAAATAACCGCCCAGGTATTTAGTCGGCCGAGACGTCGGCGACCAGGCACGGGCCGCCGTCGAAGGTGCCGCCGTCGATGCCCAGGACCAGGCCGTCGGCGTACAGGTGGGGGCTGGTCAGGAACTGGGGATCGATGTGCAGCAGGTCGGCGATGATGCTGTGGCCGTGCACGATCCGCCGGCCGCCGAGATGCTGGAGCATGATCCGGGCGACCTCCGGGCCGCTGTCGCCACGGAACGCGTACCGCGACGTCATCCGGCGCCAGATCTCCCACCACACCTCGATGTCGTCGGAGTGCAGCTCGGCCCGTGCCGCGGTGTTGATCTGGTCGAGCGTGTCGCCCCACTCGACGTACTCCGCGGTGTCGGAGTGCATCAGCAGCTGGTCCGCGTCCAGGGCGAGCAGCGGCTGGTCCAGCAGCCAGGCCACGTCGTCGTCGGTGAGCAGCTCCTGGTCGCGGTCCTGGCCGCCGTTCAGCGCCCACGACCGCTCGAAGCTGCGCAGCGTGATGCCCTCGTGCGGGACGAACGTGTCGCCGAACTTGTACATCCCGAGCGCGAGGATCTCGTGGTTGCCGAGCAGCATCCGGATCGCCCCGTCCGGTGCCTGCCCGATCAGCTTGCGGACATAGCGCAGTACGCCGATACCGTCCGGGCCGCGGTCGAAGAAGTCGCCGAGGAACCACAAGCGGGCGTCCGTACCCGTCCAGTTGCCGTCGGCATCGGTGAGGCCCGCCGTCTGCAGCGCCGGGATCAGCTTCTCCAGGTGGCCGTGGATGTCGCTCACGGCGAACACCCGGGTCACGTCATCCCCGAACGGTCAGCACGATCAGTACGACGTTGAGGGCCGTGACGGCGGTCGCTACCAGGCATGCCGTGAGAGTAGTCGCACGGCGGTTGACGAAGTCGCCCATGACGCGCCGGGATGCGGTCAATCTCACCAGCGGCCACAGCGCGCACGGGATGCCGAAGCTCAGCACCACCTGCGAGACCACCAGCGCCCGGCTCGGGTCGATGCCGATCGCAAGCACCAGCAGCGCGGGCACCAGCGTGACGAGCCGGCGTACGGCGAGCGGGACCTTCTTCTGCCAGAAACCGTCCAGGATGACGGATCCGGCGTACGTCCCGACCGAGGAGGAGGCGAACCCGCTGGCCAGCAGGGCGAGCGCGAACAGCAGCGCCGGGAGCTGGCCGAGCCGGTCGCCGATCGCGAGATGCGCCGCGTCGAGCGAGTCGGCACCTGTGCCCTTCAGGGCAGCCGCGGCCAGCACGACCATGGCCAGGTTGACCGCGCCGGCCAGCGCCATCGCCACGGCGACGTCCAGCCGGGTGGCCCGCAGTACGCGGGATTTCCCACCGTCGGAGCGGATCGTCTTCCAGTGCCGGTCGGTGACCAGGGCGCCGTGCAGCCAGATCGCGTGCGGCATCACGGTCGCGCCGAGCATGCCGGCCGCGAGGACGAGCGACTGCGCGCCGTCCAGGTGCGGTACGAGACCGCCGAGCACGCCGGCCGGCGACGGATCGGACTTCGCGGTGGAGACGACGAAGCCGATCAGGACGACCGCGAGCAGGCCGATGATCGCCGCCTCGAACGGCCGCTGGCCGCGCTTCGACTGGTAGATCAGCAGCCCGAACGAGACCGCGCCGGTGATCGCGCCGCCGAACAGCAGCGGCACGTGGAACAGCAGGTTGAGCGCGATCGCCCCGCCGACCACCTCGGCCAGGTCGGTCGCGATCGCCACCACCTCGGCCTGTGCCCACAGTCCGGTCGAGGTCGACCGTTTGAAGTGGTCACGGCACAGCTGCGGCAGGGTCCGCCCGGTCGCGATGCTCGCCTTGGCCGCCAGGTACTGCACCAGGACGGCCATCAGATTCGCGCCGACGACCACCCAGCACAGCAGGTAACCGTACGTGGCACCGGCCGCGATGTTGGTCGCGAAGTTGCCCGGATCGACGTACGCGACCGCCGCAACGAACGCCGGTCCGAGCAGTAACAGCCCGGACCGGTTCAGTTGCCGCCGTAGCGGAGCCGGTGCGTACATGAGAGAAGTCTCTCTGCCTGTACCCACCGCGCAACCCCTGTGCAAGATTTGAGACACGCATTACGCCCAGGCGAAGTTCACCTGGAGGGAAACCTCGACCGTGTGCTCACCTGGTGTGAGGTTCAGGTTCGACTCGTAGGGCTTCGACGCCAGCATCCGGACCCCCGGGATCCCGTCCGCGCTCTGGGTTTCGGAAACCGCTGTCACCCCGCCGAGGGAGTACCCGGCGAGTGCGGCCAGGTGCGCGGCCTTGGTCCGCGCCTGCTGGAACGCCAGCTCGCGCGCCTGGGCCAGCAACTCGGCCTTGTCCTCGATGTCGAACTGCACCCCGTGCAACCCGAGGCTGTTGCCCGCGGCACCGACAGCCGCATTCAGCAACACACCGAACCCGGTCAGGTCCTTCGACTCCAGCTGGATCGTGTGCGCAGCCCGATACGCCGTCGGTGCGCCCGGCTCCCGGTAGTCCTGGTAGACGTTCACCGCACTGGTCGCCAGCTGCGACCTCTCAACGCCGTTTGCCCGCAGTGCTGCGATCACTGCGTCCGTACGCTCGCCCACCGTCGCTACAGCAGCCGCGACGTCCGGCCCACCGTGCTCCACCGTGAACGTCACCCGCAGCACGTCCGGCGTACCACTGACCTGCCCCGACCCGACAACACTCACCCCTGTATCCATAACGGCCAGTCTGGCAGCACCAGCAAGTCACTTGGACGACAACAACACTCAAGGAGTCGTCACGCCTACCCGAGGTGACGGCGTTTGACGCCGCGGCGTTGTAGAGCTGGAGGTCATTGGTCAATTCGGCGGCCTCGAGAAACTCCCGGGCCTTCGCCAGGTGCGCCCGGGCGTCGTCGAGTGCGGGCACTAGCCGGCCTTTCGGTTGAGGAGTTGTCGGGGTGTGCTGCCTGCGATGGGAACGGCGTCGCGCCGTAGTTCGGCTACCAGGCGTTCGCCGTGGCTGATGAGGTCGCGGACCTCTTGATCGCTGTATTCGACGACCTCGCACGAGTTGCCCGACCACAGGCTCGCGTGTGCAGACAGGGTTTCGAGCTGTTCCAGCCAGCGCGGGTCGGAATCGTCGACGTCGTCAGGCCGGACGATCAGCAGGTCGAGATCGCTGTCCGGCCCGCCCTGACCGCGTGCCGAAGACCCGAACAGCCAGATCGCCTTCGCCGGAACTGCCCAGGACTTGGCCTCGGCCTTGATGCGATCGAGCAACAGCTCCCGAAGTCGCGCGAGCTGGTCGATCGCCTCGTACGCCACGTGCTGCCTGTTGAGGGTGTACAGCCGGGCTCGGCCGGCAGGCTCCGCAACCACTACGCCGTTGGTGACAAGGTCGTCCAGCACCCTCTGCACGCCGCTCGGACTCGCGGGCGAACGCAGCAGCCCCGCGACGGCTCGTCCGGTCAGCGGGCGTTCGGTGCGCGCGAGCACGCCGAGGACGCGACCGTGCAACCCTGGAACGACGCTCGACACCGGCTCCGGGAACTCCACCACGAACACCTCCAATGCCCACTATAACAGGCATATGCCCATTTTTCAGAACATAGTCAGCTCGCTCTCGGGATGATGCGGGCCGGGATGTTGTGGTGGTGGCAGAGGGAGAGGAGGGCGGTGCCGTCGATGAGTTGGAGGGGTTTGCCGTTGGCGAACTGGTAGCTGGTGGGGCCGAAGCCGGAGGTGGTGATGAGGATGCCCTTGGTGGCTCCGGCGTCGACGACGGTGCCGAAGAGGTCGCGGACGGCCGACGGTGGGACCGTACGGGTCCAGAGCTTGGCCTGTACGACGAACTTGCCGCCGGTGATCGGACGGGGATCGTAGGCGACGCAGTCGATGCCGCCGTCGGTGCCTCGGCGGAACAGCCTTGTTTCCAGGCCCATTCTGGTGAGCAGGTTGTGTACCAGGTGCTCGAAGGACTCGGGGCTGAGGTCCAGCAGGTTCGGGCGGGCGTCGATCTCGCTGATCACGTCTACGGCCTCGACGATGCGTGGATCGGTCAGATCGAACTCGAGAACGGGCTCCACGGGCTGCAGTTCCTCCGGGTGCCGCGAGACCTCCGCGGCGAAGTAGTGCCGTACGCAGGCCACCGGGTCGAGCTGATCCAGTACGAGTGCCTGGTACTGCTCCCGGGTCGCCCGCAGGGTGATCAGACACGGCCGTACGGTCTGGCCGGTCGTGAGGTCCACCGACTCCACCATGCCGTTGAACACGACCGTTTCGACCACGCCGTACCTGTCGCTGCCGAACACGAAATGCAGCGCCCGCAGCGCGAGCTGAGCGACCAGCTGCTGGTACAGCCGTCGCAGCTCCATCGGGTCCCGCGGTACGGCTTGTACGGCGTCAAGCGCGCGGTCGTACCGGGCCGATTCCTCGGCCGGTACGACGCTGACGTCGGGCAGGTCCCATTCGAGCGCGAGCAATGTCGACTCGGGCACGTACCCGACCTTGCGCCGCTGCGGGAAGTCCAGCGGCTCCGGGAACCGGTCCAGCGCCTTCGTGAAGTAGCGCGTCACGGCCGCCCGGTCGCGGTTCTCCACCGCCAGTTCGTAGGCGTCGATCCGCGCGTGCTGTTCCGCGGTCGCCTCGTCGAGCCGGCGCTGTTGCTCCGCCTGCTCCCGCAGCGCCTTGGCCACCCGCTCGCGGCGGGTCTCCTCGACGGCCCGGTGCCGTTCGATCGCCTCCGCGAACCGGTCCTCCGCGTCGGCGAGTCGACGCGCGAACCTTCGCTCGGCACCCCACCAGCGGAACGTGCCCGGCGGCTGGGGCACGAACGCATCCCAGACAGGTCCGGGATGCGCCTCGAGATCGGCCGGCGACACCGTCGGCGGAGCCCGTCGCGGCGCCCGTTTCAGGGTCTGCAGGTCGGTGCCGTGGACATCCGTCGCCAGGGCGTCGGCCAGGAGGTTCTCCAGAACCAGGACGTGTTCCTGCACCGCAGCGGTACGTTGCGCCGCCTCGGCAGTGCGCCCGGGCGGTCGGTCGCTGCGGCCATGACCTTCGAAAGATCGGCCCATCGCCTCACACCTCTCCGATCCAATGTAACGGTCCAAACACGCTGTGCGACCGAATGTGACGGAGAGTTGGTAAGGACATTGCTTGCCGTCCACCCCCTGTTTCCTGCTGCACGTGCAGGTTCACAAGTGGTTGACGGGCCGCGCGTGGTCTTGCCGGTGCGGGCCGGTCGCGTGACGATGACAGGCATGAGCCTTCCGTCGTACGCATCCGGGGTGTCCGAGGTTGCCTTGCTGGGGGAGACGATCGGCGCGAACCTGAGACGGACGATCGCGACGTACGGCGACCGCGAGGCGCTGGTGGAGGTCCAGACCGGAAGGCGCTGGACGTACGACGAGTTCGGCGCCGAGGTCGAACTCGTTGCCCGCGGCCTGATTGCGCGCGGCATCGCGAAGGGCGACCGGGTCGGGATCTGGGCACCGAACCAGGCCGAGTGGACGATCACGCAGTACGCCACCGCGCTGATCGGCGCGATCCTGGTGAACATCAACCCGGCGTACCGGACCCACGAACTCGCCTACGCGCTGAACCAGTCCGGCGTCCGGCTGCTCGTCTCCGCAACCGCCTTTAAAACAAGCGACTACCGGGCGATGGTCGAGGAAGTGAAGCCTGACCTTCCGGCGCTAGAGGAGATCGTCTACCTCGGCACCGGCGACTGGGACACGCTCCGCGACGACGCGGCCCGGGTCAGCGTCGACGAGCTGAACGCCCGCGAGGCCGAGCTGTCCTTCGACGACCCGATCAACATCCAGTACACCAGCGGCACGACGGGATTCCCGAAGGGCGCGACGCTCAGCCACCACAACATCCTGAACAACGGGTTCTTCGTCACCGAGACGATCGCGTTCACCGCCGACGACCGGCTCTGCATCCCGGTGCCGTTCTACCACTGCTTCGGCATGGTGATGGGCAACCTCGGCTGCACCACGCACGGCGCCTGCATGGTGATCCCCGGGCCGGCGTTCGACCCGGCGGCAACGCTCAAGGCTGTCCAGGACGAGCGGTGCACCGGGCTGTACGGCGTACCGACGATGTTCATCGCGGAGCTCGGCCTGGCGGACTTCGCGTCGTACGACCTCACGAGTCTCCGGACCGGCGTGATGGCCGGCTCGCCGTGCCCGGTCGAGGTGATGAAGCGGTGCGTCGCGGACATGCACATGGCCGAGGTCGCGATCTGCTACGGAATGACCGAGACGTCGCCGGTGTCGACGCAGACCCGGCGCGACGACGACCTGGACCGCCGTACGTCGACCGTCGGCCGGGTGATGCCGCACGTCGAGGTGAAACTCGTTGACCCGGCCACCGGTCTCGTCGTCGAGCGCGGCGAACCCGGCGAGCTGTGCACCCGCGGGTACTCCGTGATGCTCGGCTACTGGGACGAGCCGGAGAAGACCGCCGAGGCGATCGACCAGGCCCGCTGGATGCACACCGGCGACCTCGCGACGATGCGCGACGACGGGTACGTGAACATCGTCGGCCGGATCAAGGACATGGTGATCCGCGGCGGCGAGAACGTGTACCCGCGGGAGATCGAGGAGTTCCTGTACACGCACCCGTCGATCGCCGACGTCCAGGTCGTTGGCGTCCCCGACGAGAAGTACGGCGAGGAGCTGTGCGCCTGGATCAAGCTGAAGTCGGGCGCCGAGCCCCTCGACGCGGACGGCGTACGGGCCTTCGCGAACGGCAAGCTCGCACACTTCAAGATCCCGAAGTACGTCGTACTCGTCGACGACTTCCCGATGACGGTCACCGGCAAGATCCGCAAGATCGAGATGCGCGAGAAGTCCGTCGAGCTCCTCGGCCTGAGCTGACTAGCTCTTCAGGTGTTCGGCGAACGCCCGTAGCGCCGGGGTTTCCTCGCCGCGGCGCCAGACCAGGCCGAGTGCCGAGTCGGGGAGCCCGGTGATCGGGATGTTGACGATGCCGTTCCAGCCGTTGCGCTCGGCCGTGGGACGGCAGATGAGCATGGCGCCACGCCCGGCGGCGATCAGGGACAGGCCTTCCTGCAGGGTCCGGACGTCGGGGCCGCGACGGATCAAGGCGCCCGCGGGCGTCTGGGTCGGCGCCTGGGTCTGGCGCCAGTAGCCGGGAGCGGGTCCGGCGATCGCGATCAGGGTCTCGCCGGCCAACTGCTCGGCGTCGATCGACGAACGGGAGGCGAGCCGGTGACTGGAGCAGACCGTCAGCGTCTGCTGTTGGTGTGAGAAGACGGGGCCCAGGACCAGGTCGTCCTCCGCGACCGGCAGCATCACCACGGCGGCGTCGACGCTGTCGCGGCGAAGCGCGCCGAACGGGTCGTTGAGCGGAAGTTCACAGACGTCGATCAGGCAGTCCGGATGCCGGGCCTGGAAGTCCGCCACCGCGCGCAGGACGGTGTCGTTCGCGGCTCCCTGAAACCCGATGCGCAGTCGCCCGGCAGCGCGAGCGGCGTACTCGCGGGCGTTCTCGACAACCCGCTCCAACGCCGCGTACGCCGGCCGTAGCGACGTCAGGAACTCCTTGCCCAGAGGGGTCAGCGCCACCCGCCGGCTGGTGCGTTCGAACAGCGGTCCGCCGATCCGCCGCTCCAGCGACTGCAGCAGTTGGCTGACCCGGCTCTGCGACAGGTAGAGCCGCTCCGCAGTACGTCCGAAGCGCAGCTCGTCGGCAAGGACGAGGAAGCACTCGAGTTCCCGGATCTCGACGGCCATGCCTCCAACCATGATCGATTAGCTCAGCTAATACAAGGATGATCAGATCGCCGTTGTTCGGGACCACTGCGCAGACGCTCACTGGTGACATGACAACGATCTGCGCCGACCAGCCGGCCACCACCGATGCGCGGGCCTGGGCCGCTTCCGTCACCATGGCGGCCACGGTCTTCGCGGTGGTCACCGCCGAGATGCTGCCGGTCGGCCTACTCACTCCGATGGGCGAATCCCTCCACGTGACGGAAGGAACCGCGGGCCTGGCGCTGACAGCAACGGGCGTGGTCTCAGCAGTTGCGGCGCCAGTCCTCCCGTTGGTGCTGGGCCGGCTGGACCGCCGGACAGTCCTGGGCGGGCTGATGGTGCTGCTGGCTGCGGCTGCGTTCATCGCCGCTGTCGCAGCGGTCTACTGGATCCTCATGCTTGCTCGCGTTTTGATGGGTGTCTCGATCGGCGGCGTCTGGTTGCTCACGGTCAGTTCCGCCCGCCGGGTCGTGCCGCAGTCTGCCGCCGGACCGGCCACCTCGCTCATCTTCTCCGGCATCGGAATCGCTTCTGTACTGGGGATTCCCGCCGCTGCGTACGTGGGTGAGCTAGCAGGCTGGCGCTGGGCGTTCGCCGGCGTCGGCGTGCTCGCGCTGGCGCTGGCCGTTGCCCTCAGCATCTTCCTGCCGAACCTCCCACCGGAGCAGGCCGTACGACTGCACGACGTACGAGAAGTCCTGAAGATCCACCAGGTCCGCGTAGGGCTGGTCCTCGTCGCGCTGATCGTGACCGGCCACTTCGCGGCGTACACGTACGTCCGTCCGCTCCTCGAGCCGCACGTCGCTCCCGCGTTGATCGGTGCCTTCCTGCTCGCGTACGGGGTAGCCGGTGTCCTCGGCAACTTCCTCACCGGCGCCCTCCGCCCGCACCGAGCCCTGACTGCCATTGCAGCAGGGATCGCCCTCACAGCATTGGCGATGCCCACAATCGGCGCCACCGCAGCAGGAGCCCTTGTCCTGCTGGTGATCTGGGGTCTGGCGTACGGCGGCACGACGGTCAGTACACAAGCCTGGCGGCGTGACGCAGCGCCCAATGCCCCCGAGGCGTCGTCGGCTGTCCTCGTCGGAGTGTTCAACGGATCGATAGCACTGGGCGCCTTCACCGGCGGCCAGGTCGCCGACCACTTCGGTACGGCAACCGTCACCTGGGTCCCCGCAGTACTCGCAGCGGCAGCTCTCGTCGTACTGCTAACGAACCGCCGCCAGGGCGGCTGAGTCCTCGTCGCCGAAGTCGTCCTCGAGTTTCTCCGGGGAGTAGTCGAGGTCGATACCGGCCACGTCCGCGCCGACCGCCGACTCGATCGCGCCGAGGCGGCGGGTGGCGCGGTCGCCGGCGTACGTCATCAGTGCCGTCGGGTTGATCTCCGGCGGGAGTTCGGGGGAGTTGTCCATGGCCCACTGGATCTGCGTCAGCGCGTGCGGGAGGAGCTCCTCCATCGTGTCGGTGACGACCTTCCAGTTCGACTCGTCGGCGGCGACGTGCCGGCGGCAGGTGAACGTACCCCAGGCCATGTGCCGGCGTTCGTCGTCACCGATCCGGCGGATCAGCTCCTGCATGCCGGGCAGTACGCCGCGGGACGTGCAGAGCAGGTTCCACGCGTGGTAGCCGGTGAGCGCCAGCGTTCCCTCGACGACGTGGTTGTACGTGATCGAGGCGCGGACCTGATTCGACGGCGACGGGTCGTCGGCGAGCGACTTCAGCGCGACCGGCAGCGCCTCGTAGAAGATCGCGCGGTAGCCGGGGTTGTTCTCGACGTACCGGTGCAGGTCCTCGGTGACGCCGACCGCGTCCAGCCAGAGCCGGAAGACCGCGGTGTGCTTGGCCTCCTCGAAACAGAACTGGGTCAGGTACATCTCGTCACCGAAGCGCCCCTCGGCAGCCATCGCCTGCAGGAACGGCTGCAGGTCCTCGGTCACCGCCTCCTCGCCCGCGATGAACTGCGAGCAGAGCATCAACGCGTTCTCCTTGTCGTTGTCGCTCAGCTCCTGCCAGTCCTTGGCGTCCTGGCTGAAGTCGAGGTCGCGCGGGTTCCAGAACTTGCGGTTGCCCTTGTCGAACAGCCGCAACGGCAGCGCGTCCCAGTTCAGCCCGCCGGCCTTCAGTGAGCTGAAGCCCTGGCGGTGTAGGGGATTCGTCATACGCGCAGCCTCCTGGATTCGCTGAGGAAGGGTGAGAGGACGCGAGCCAGCTGCGCCGCCACCACCGCCGGGGGAGGGCCCGGGGTGACGATGTGGCTGATGACGACGCGCAACGCGACGTCGACGCAGCTGGTCGCGTCCTCTGCTGGAACCTCCGGCCAGTACTCCCTGACATGGGCATCCAGCCGGAGGTGTGCCAGCTCCAGCACCTGCTGCCCCCGTGTCGTCAGCAGCTGGCTGGCCTGGTCGGATCCCGGCTGGCTCAGCGCGGCCTTGACCAGCGGACTCTCCGCGGCCAGCGTGAGCGCCCGCTCGACCGCGGCCCGGAGGCCGTCGATCGGGTCGGACTGCTCGGCGAGCGCTGCGTTCACATCCAGCAGGAACCGCTCGGTCTCGCGCCCCGCGACGGCCTCCAGTACGCCCCACTTGTCCCCGAACTCGTTGTAGACGGTCTGCCGGGACACCCCGGTCCGACGAGCGACCTCGGCCATCCGAAGCCCGTCGTACCCACCTGTTTCGACGGCGTCCTGTGCAGCGTCCAGCAACTCGTCACGAAGCCGGCGTTTGGTCCGATCGGCAAACGAGTCCATGCCGATGAGGGTTTACAAAATGACTCCGGATGTCAAGAGCTCGGACATCGTGTCCTCAACTGTCAAGTGCGGAGAAGTGTGACGCGTCCCCGGTACGTGGCGTACTGCGGACGCCGTCGACGCTGATCGGTACGTCCCCGGCAAGCGTGATCCGGTGCAACCGGCGAGGCAGGTCGTCGTAGTCGGCGACGCCGTAGTGCTGGGTCGCGCGGTTGTCCCAGATCGCCAGGTCGCCCGGCTGCCAGTGCCAGCGGACGGTGTTGTCCGGGTTGGTCACCCGGTTCTGCAGCAGCTGGAACAGCGCGGTCGTTTCCGCGGAGCTCAGGCCGACGAACCGCCGTACGAAATGACCGAGTACCAGCGAGCGCTCGCCGGTCTCGGGATGTACGCGGACCACCGGATGCTCGGTCTCGAACAGCCTCGACACGAACTGCTTGCGGTGCTCCTCGACCTTCACGTCGACCCCGCCGATCCGCCCCTCGTCCGCGTGGCCGGCATAGTCGTACTTGTTGCTGTGCACCGCCCACAGCCGATCCACCAGCGCCTGCAACGCCTGGGGGAGATTCGCGTACGCCCTCACGGTGTTCGCCCAGGTGGTGTCGCCGCCGTACGCCGGAAGCGTGACCGCCCGGAGCAGGCTGATCGCGGGGATCCGGTCGACGAACGTCACGTCGGTGTGCCAGCTGTTGGCCTTGCTGTAGTCGGAGTCGATCGGTAGCATGTTCGCCGCGCCGTCGAGGCTCTTCGAGGTCGGGTGCGCGAGCGTCGGCGTACCGAGCAACTTCGCGAACGCGAGCTGCCCGGCGTCGTCCAGGTGGTGCTGCTCACGGAGGAAGATCACCTTGTGGTCGAGCAGGGCCTGACGGATCGCGGCGACGGTCTCCGGCGCCAGGTCGCCGCCGAGGCGGATGTTGCCGATCACCGCGCCGATCGCGCCGCCGGCCTTGCTGGCGGTGATCTCCGGTGCTTGCAGTTGCGCTGTCATGACAGCTCCTTCACGGTCGGTTAACTTCTATAATCCGACTGAATTAGTAGACTTTGGGGTTGTTTCGGGATGCGAGACCGGCCGGCGCGCGGGTCACGTAGGGTTGGGGACGTGTCAACCGCCGCTCTTGAACCCGCCCCCGATACCGCCGACGTGCCGGAACTGGTGGTCGGGTTCGACCTGGACATGACGCTGATCGACTCGCGGCCGGGGATCCAGGCCGTCTGGGACCTGCTGGCCGCGGAGACCGGCGTCGAGATCGACACCGACCTGGTGGTCAGCCGGCTGGGGCCGCCGTTGACCTGGGAGATGGCGAACTGGTTCCCGCCCGAGCAGGTCGACGCGATGGTCGCGCGGTACCGCGAGCACTATCCGTCGCACGCGATCGGCGGCAGCCTGCCGCTCCCGGGCGTGGCCGAGGCCCTGGCCGCGATCCGGGCGCTGCGCGGGCGGACGATGGTCGTGTCGGCGAAGTACACGCCGTCGGTCCGGCTGCACCTCGAGCACCTCGGCCTGGACGTCGACGAGCCTGTCGGTGACCTGCACGGAGCCGAGAAGGGTACGGCGCTGCGCGAGCACCACGCGACGGTCTTCGTCGGCGACCACACCGCGGACATCGACGGTGCGCATGCAGCGGGCGCGGTCGCGGTGTCGGTCGCGACCGGTCCGTTCACGGCGGACGAGCTGCGCGCGTACGGCGCTGACGTCGTACTGAACGACCTGACCGAGTTCCCCGCCTGGCTCGAGGAGTACGTGCTCGAACAGCGGCTCGAGGCGCTCATGCGGCGGCTCTCGTCGTACGACAAGATGGTCGTCGCGTTCAGCGGCGGCGCCGACTCGGCGTTCCTGCTGGCGGCCGCCGCGCGGGCGATCGGGCCCGCGAACGTGATCGCCGCGACCGCGATCTCGCCGTCGCTGCCGGCGGCCGAGCTGGAGCCGGCGTCGCGGTTCGCGGACAGCCTCGGCGTCCGGCACGTCACCCCGCACACGCACGAGATGGAGCGCGAGGGGTACCAGGCCAACTCGGGTGCCCGGTGCTACTTCTGCAAGGCCGAACTGATCGAGACGCTGCAGCCGATCGCCGACGAGTTCGGCATCACCGCGATTGCCACCGGGACCAACGCCGACGACGCGATCGCCGGCTTCCGCCCCGGTATCAAGGCCGCGTTCGAACGCGGCGCGCTGACCCCGCTGCGGGACGCCCGCCTGACCAAGGCACAGATCCGTACCGCCTCGCGCAGCTGGGGCCTGGAGACGTCGGACAAGCCGGCCGCGGCGTGCCTGTCGAGCCGGATCGCGTACGGCATCCGGATCACCCCGAACCTGCTCGCCCGGGTCGACCGCGCCGAGCAGGCGATCCGCGCGACGTTGTCGTCGTACGGCGTCGAGAACGTCCGTGTCCGCGACCTGGGCGACAGCGCCTCGATCGAGATCGACGCCGATCTGCTCGATCGCGTCGACCAGCAGGAACTGGTCGCCGCGGTCGTGGCCGAAGGGTTCGCGACCGCGCAGGTCGACCCGCGCGGTTTCCGCTCCGGCTCGATGAACGAACGCCTCACCCAACCGGAGAAGTACCGGAACCTCTGAGGGGTGCGGAGAGGCTGCCCCATCAGGTAGTTTCCCGGAGGCGCCGTCGCGCGGTGTCACGTACGCTGGGTTTCCTGATCGGGCTTCACGGCCTGATTGCTTCCGACGATCGACTGAAGAGGTTCCCGTGCCCGTTGGCAAGGTGAAGTGGTATGACTCCGACAAGGGGTTCGGATTCCTCAGCAAGGAGGAGGGCGGGGACGTCTACGTCCGCGCCGAGGCCCTGCCGTCGGGCGTGACCAACCTGAAGCCGGGTCAGAAGGTCGAGTTCGGCGTCGTCGAGGGCCGCAAGGGCGAGCAGGCCCTGCAGGTCCGGCTGATCGACCCGCCGCCGTCGGTGGCGAAGGCGATGCGCCCGAAGCCCGACGAGATGCAGGTCGTCATCGAGGACCTGATCAAACTCCTCGACCGCCTCGGCGAGGGCTACCGTCACGGCCGCCAGCCCGACAACAAGTCCGCCCGCCAGGTAGCAACCGTCCTCCGCGGCGTAGCCGACAAACTCGACGTCTGAGGTCGCTCAGTCCTCCAGCCGATCGATCCGGGACGCGATGCCGTCCAGGACGGTGTCCAGGCCGAAGGCGAACTCGGCGGCGTCGAAGTCGCCGGCGTACGTCTCGTCCTCGGGTACGAGTGTGGCCGCGATGCCGGGGAAGCGGTCCGGGGTCGCGAGCATCGTCAGGCGCTCGGTGTACAGCCGGTCGCCCGCGCGGATCTCGTCCGGCTCCGTAGGCATGTTCGCCGTGAGTTGCGTCGTTCCGCGGATGTAGATGTTCACCAGCAGCATCGCGGACAGCTTCTCGGCCGGGCTCAACGGCGTACCGTCGAACGCCGACAGCCCGGCCTCCATCCACGCCAGCTGGTTCGGTGACAGCGGCGGGTCGACGACCGGGATCTGCAGTACCCACGGGTGCCGGCGCAGCCCGTCACGGAACGCCGTCGCCCAGGCGGAGACCCGTTCGCGCCAGCTCTGCGCCGGGTCGAGCACGGGCGGTTCGGCGAAGGCGTGCTCGAGCATCACGACGTACAGGTCGTCCTTGGCGTCGATGTACCGGTAGAGCGACATCGTGGTGAAGCCGAGCTCGGCCGCCACCTTGCTCATCGAGACCGCCGCCAGCCCGCCCGCGTCCGCGAGTTTGATCGCGGCCCGCGCGATGTCGCTGATGTGGAACGCCGGCTTCGGCCCCGGCCGGCTGCGCCCCTCCACACCCCACAGCTGCTGCAACACCCTCGGCAGATCGTGCTCGTCCATGGACACCATCCTCTCCTCATCTTTCTTCGACCTTATCTGTTTACAGCATAGACAGTCTCGTCTATGGTTTGTGTATGGCGCATACAGTGTGCGGCATAGACAGATAAACCGGAGGGGTTGTCATGGGTCCGAACGAACGGGCGGGACGCAAGGAGTGGATCGCGCTCGGCGTGCTCGCGCTGCCGCTGCTGCTGGTCTCGATGGACGTGTCGGTGCTGTACTTCGCGGTCCCGTTCATCAGCGCGGACCTCGGCGTGAACGCGACCGAGCAGCTGTGGATCTTCGACATCTACGGGTTCGTGCTCGCCGGTCTGCTGATCACCATGGGTTCGCTCGGTGACCGGATCGGCCGCCGCCGGCTGCTGCTGATCGGTGCGATCGGCTTCGGGCTCGCGTCCGTCGCCGCGGCGTACGCGCAGAACCCGGAGCAGCTGATCGCCGCCCGCGCCGTACTGGGGATCGGCGGCGCGACCCTGATGCCGTCGACCCTGGCGCTGATCCGGAACATGTTCCACGACCCGAAGCAGCGGTCGAAGGCGATCGCGTTCTGGAGCGCGGTGATGATGGGCGGGATCACCCTCGGGCCGGTGCTCGGCGGGTTCCTGCTGGAGCACTTCTGGTGGGGTTCGGTGTTCCTGATCAACACCCCTGCGATGGTGCTGCTCCTCGTCCTCGCGCCAGTGCTGCTGCCGGAGTTCAAGGCGCCTGTGCGCGGGCGGTTCGACCTGCTGGGCTCGGTGCTGTCGCTGGCCGCCGTACTGCCCGTCATCTGGGGGATCAAGGAGCTGGCCGCGAACGGTTGGTCGGTGCTGCCGGTGGTGGCGATCGTGGTGGGCCTGGTGTTCGGAGTGCTGTTCGTACAGCGGCAGCGGACCGCGGAGCACCCGATGGTGGACCTGTCGATGTTCCGCAACCGTGCGTTCAGTGGGTCGCTGGCGGCGAACACCATCGGCACCCTGGCGCTGGTCGGCAACGCGGTGTTCCTCACCCAGTACCTGCAGCTGGTCCACGGGCTCTCGCCGCTGAAGGCCGCGCTGTGGTCGCTCGCTCCGTCGGTGCTGGTCGGCGGCGCCGCTCCGCTGGCGACCGCGCTGGCCGGGAAGTTCGACCGCGCTTACGTGATCGGTGGAGCGTTCGTCCTCGCGGCTTCCGGGTACGGCGTACTCACCCAGGTCCGGGTCGACTCGTCGCTGGCCGTACCGCTCGTCGGAGCCGGCCTACTGGCCGCCGGCCTGGTGATGGTGATGACCTTGGTGACCGAAGCGGTTGTCGGCTCGGTCGCCCCGGAACGAGCCGGCTCGGCGTCCGCGGTGATGGAAACCTGCTCGGAGTTCGGCGGCGCCCTGGGAATCGCCGTACTGGGCTCGATCGGCACCGCGGTCTACCGGTCGGACGTCCCGTCGACTCTCCCAGCCGGCGTCGCAGCCCCCGTACGCGAAGGCCTCCCCGCAGCCACCGCCGCAGCCGCCCACCTCCCCACCCAACTGGCCGACGCCGTCCTGACCACAGCCCGCCACGCCTTCACCCACAGCATGAACGCGGTAGCCCTGGTAGGCACCCTCCTCCTGCTGGCCACCGCGGTAACCACCACCTTGGTCCTCCGCGGCACCACCCCGGCAGCTCCGGCGGAGGAGCCCACCACCGAGGGGGCCGACTTAGTTCCTGCAGCGTGAGAGCTGAGGTGGGGAGGACTTCTTCCCGATCCGGGACGAACATCCTCCCCAGGTTGGGCGGAGCAGCTCAGCGGGGTGGGCGGCGGGGGTTGCCGGGGCGGCGTTTGAAGGGGGAGGGGTTGCGTTCCTCGGTGGGTTCTTCGGACCAGGGCGCCGGTTCTTCGGTGGTGTTCTCGTCGTCCTCGGTCTGGCCGCTCCACCAGCGGCCTACGGGTTGTTCCGGGGGAGTGGGGCCGCCGGAGCGCCACTCGACGGTTGGTTCGTCGTGAGTGTTGGAGCGGCCGGCCCGGTTGGCGCGCTGTTCGGCGACGCTGAGGATCGTCCGGGTGGTGCTCTCGGAGGGCCGGTCGTACGTCGGCCTGCGGTCCGGGTCGCCCGCGTGGTGTGGGTGCTGCCCGCCGGCGCGTGGGCCGCCCAGTCCGCCGGGACGCAGCGGCCCCTGGGTAGGACGTGGCGCCGGGCGCATCCGCAGTACGAGGAAGACCACGATCAGCAGCACACCCGCGAGGAAACCGAAGCCGAGGCGCGGGATCAGCGGCAGTACGATCCCGCACCCGCCACCGAGGACCCACGCGAGCTGCAGCACCGTCTCCGAGCGCGCGAACACCGACGTACGTACGGATTCCGGGACGTCGCGCTGGATCATCGCGTCCAGCGACAGCTTCCCGAGCGAACTGCACAACCCGGCCACCAGGCCGAGTGCCACGAGTATCGGCAACCCGTAGAGCACCGCGACCGCAACCGCCACCGCGGCGTCGGCGAGCAGTACGACCAGTACGACACCTTCCGGTTTACGTGCCTTGAGCAACGATCCGAGCAGGGTGCCGAGGCTGTTCCCGATGCCGGCCGCGGCGACCACCGCGCCGGCCGCGACCGCGCCCTTCACCCCGCTCACCGGCTGGTCACGCAGCAGGAACGCCAGGTACATGGTGAGGAATCCGGACACGAACCGCAGCCCGAGGTTGCATCGGATCCCGCGCGACACCGCAGCCGTGATCGCCCGGCGCCGCGCGTCACGTCCCGCCGTACCGGTGACTTCCTCGTCGGCGGGGGAGTCGACCGCGCTCGGCAGCCGGATCGCCAGGATCAGGCCGACGATGTACACCACCGCGGCCCAGCGCAGCGACCACTGCGGGCCGATCGCGGCGAACGCGCCCGCGATACCCGCGCCGATCGTCGCACCGGCGACACCCGCGAGCGAGATGCGCGAGTTGGCGGTGACGAGCGTGATCTGTCTGGGGAGCAGACGTGGTACGGCGGAGGCGCGCGTGACGCCGTACGCCTTGGAGGCCACGAGGCAGCCGAGCGCGGCCGGGTAGAGCCAGACCGAGTTGTGGCTGGTGACCGTGGACGCCAGCCCCCAGACGAGGAACGCGCGGGCGCCGAGCGTCGCGCCGATCGCCCAGCGGCGGCCGTGCCGGAACCGGTCGAGGATCGGGCCGATGAGCGGCGCCATCAACGCGAACGGCGCCATCGTCAGGAGGAGGAACAGCGCGACCCGGTCCCGCGCCTGGCCGCTCGGAACGGTGAAGAACACGGTGCCGGCCAGCGATACGGCGAACGCGGTGTCGCCGGCGGCGTTGACCGCGCCGAGCTCGATCAGCCGCGACAGGCCGGACTCGCCAGCCCCTTGCGCGCTCGTGAGCCCCCGGATCCGCCGCCCGGTCGCCCGGCCGAACCGCCCCCCGACCTCAGCCGCCTTCCGCGAAGCCGACGCCACCCCTTCAGCACCGACCATCGAAGCGTGCCCGACCTTCTTACTCGCGCTCCCAACCTTCTTACTCGCGCTCCCAACCTTCTTGCTCGCGCTCCCTACTTTCTTCCCCGCACTACCAACCCGCTCCCGAGCCTCCCCCAACCGCTCCCCGGCCGACTTCCCCTTCCCCCCAGCCCCATCGGCAGCCCCAGCACTCGTCTGCCCGCCCCGTGCACCGCCGGCCGAGGGCGCGCCGAGTCCGTTCCGTGGTGCGCCGGTTGGTTGTCCGCCACCCCGTACGTTCTTGTCCCCCACCTCACCACCTGACCGCTCGCCACCGGCGTGACCGCCCGGCGTACCGCCGTTTCCCGGGTCCTGTCCACGACCGGCGGACGCGCCGCGGTTCTCGCGGGCGTTCGGGTCGGACGGGTCGGGGGAGTGCATGCAACCATCCTGCCTCTTACCGGGGACAGACCGCAGGTACCGCGCGTACGAACCTCCGCCCAGGGCGGTTCGGCGTACGGCGGGAGGCGTGCGAGAATGGGCGATTGTGACTCCCGTCAAAGCACCGGAACCGGTCCGCGCGAAGCCCGACGCCCTCTGCGTCGCGGCAGTCGAACCGGCGCGGGAGGCCGCGATCGCCGAGGCCGGCGCCGCACAGATCGGCGAGCACCTCGGTCACTTGGTCGAGGGCGAGCGCCTCGTCACGCACTATTTCGCGTCGACCCACCCCGGGTACCGCGGCTGGCGCTGGGCGGTCACGCTGACCCGCGCCTCCCGGGCGAAGACCGTCACGGTGAACGAGGTCGTCATGCTGCCCGGCGACGACGCGGTCGTCGCGCCGGAGTGGGTCCCGTGGTCGGATCGCGTACAGCCCGGCGACCTGCGTCCGGGCGACCTGTTCCCGACGCTCCCGGACGACCCGCGGCTGGAGCCCGGCTACACCGACACCGCCGACGCTCCCGAGGACGTACTCACGGTCGTCGAGGAACTCGGCCTCGGC
Organism: Kribbella sp. NPDC031520; assembly: GCF_055580825.1. Classification (NCBI taxonomy): domain Bacteria; kingdom Bacillati; phylum Actinomycetota; class Actinomycetes; order Propionibacteriales; family Kribbellaceae; genus Kribbella; species Kribbella sp. NPDC031520. The sequence goes on along the minus strand of NZ_JBVIKS010000001.1, from coordinate 894,336 downwards.
CGCGAGCGGGTGCTGTCGCCGTTCGGCCGCGAGGACGCCGCCGAGCGCTGGTACTCCGGCGACTTCGGCCCGTCGTCCGCGATCGCCCAGGCGGTCCCGTACAAATGCCACTCCTGCGGCTACTGGATCCGCCTCGCCGACAGCCTCGGCCAGGCCTTCGGCGTCTGCGCCAACGAAATGGCCCCCGGCGAGGCCCGCGTCGTCGCCTACGACTACGGCTGCGGCGCCCACTCCGACGCCACCATCGAATCCCCCGACCACCCCACCTCAGAACACGCCTTCGACACCACCGGCTACGACACCCTAGAACTGGCCCACCCCGAGGACTGACCCCGCCTCAATCGGACACCGCCTTGGCGGCGGTGGCAGTTCTTCGGAGCCTCGCCGTTCACGCAGGCACGTCTTCCGCCGCCTTCGGCGGACCCGGTCTGGTACCACGGGCCGAGCTCACCGCCGCGGAAGGCGGCGCGGGCGTCGGGCCGAGGCTGCAGCGCGGGTGTCTGGCCGAGGTCGTGGTGCGGGTGCCGATGTCTGGTTCGGCTACGTGGCAGCGCCGGCGTGGGTGGGCGGTATCGGGGCCCGCCGGAGGCGGTCAGGGGGCTGTGGCCGCCGGGGAGGGGATTGTCGTCGCCGCCGGCGAGGCAGGTGCGATCGGGTAGGTCAGTCTTCAGTGGCGGGGCGGTGGCCGGCTTGGATGGCGGTCCAGCGGCGTTTGCAGTACCAGAGGCCGATCAGACCGAGGGCGAAGCCGGCGACGGGGACCCAGAGCCACCAGTCGAGGCCGTTGTCGGTGAGGCGGCCGCGGAAGAGGAACAGGACCACGCCGGCGACGACCCACAGCACGATGCCGGTGATCACGCTGGGGATGCCGGACAGGTCGAGCGGCTTGACCTCCGCGTGCACCAGTTCACCGCGTGCCAACTGGCTCGTCGGGTCACTGCGCTTGCGGGATACCCCCTGCTCCTCGGTCACGGACCTAGCTTAAGACATACCTCCCGGCCCCACGCCTGCTGCGCGGCACTCGCCCCGGCACCTCGCTCGCACGGGTGCAACGGCCACGATGCTCCGAGTCCTTCGCCCCGCATGCCGACGCACCGCGCCGGCGTCTGTTCGCGGTGGTGGCGATGCGTCGTGCCGGGGTCTGCTCGCGGGCGGCCGCGGCGGGAGATATGACTGAGCGGGCAACGGTTTGGCGTAAGTGCTCGCACGGGGCTGGTGGGAACTGGCACTATGCGGGGCATGAGCTCGTCCCAGGCCGCTCCGGCCCGCTCCCTGCACGGTCCGCTGGACTCGTTCTTCAAGATCACCGAACGCGGATCCACGCTCGGCCGTGAGATCCGTGGTGGTCTGGTCACGTTCTTCACGATGGCGTACATCGTCGTGCTGAACCCGTTGATCATCGGCACCGTGAAGGACGGTGCCGGCCAGTTCGTCGGCGGTGGTACCGATCCGGCGGCCGCGATCGCGAAGATCGCCGTGGCCACCGCCCTGGTGGCCGGCGTGGTCACGATCCTGATGGGTGTGGTCGCGAACTTCCCGCTCGCGCTCGCCACCGGCCTCGGCCTGAACGCGTTCCTGGCGTTCTCGGTCGCGACCAAGATGACCTGGGCGGACGCGATGGGCCTGGTGGTGCTGGAGGGCCTGATCATCCTGGTCCTGGTGCTGACCGGCTTCCGCAAGGCGGTCTTCGAGGCCGTACCGCTGCAGCTGAAGGTCGCGATCAGCGTCGGCATCGGCCTGTTCATCGCGTTCATCGGTGTGATCGACGCGGGCTTCGTACGGCGTCCCGCCGCGCTCAGCGGCCCGCCCGTCGAACTCGGTGTCGGCGGCAACCTCCGCGGCTGGCCGGTACTGGTCTTCGTGTTCGGCCTGGTCCTGATCGTCACGCTGTACGCCCGGAAGGTGAAGGGCGCGATCCTGATCGGCATCCTGGCCGCGACCGTGGTGGCGATCGTGATCGAGTCGATCGCGAACATCGGCGCCCGGACCGACAAGAACCCGGGCGGCTGGGGCCTGAGCGTGCCGAAGCTGCCGGACCAGTGGTTCACGAAACCGAACCTGGACACGATCGGCGAGTTCAACCTGTTCGGCTCGTTCGGGAAGGTCGGCGTGGTGTCGGCGATCCTGCTGATCTTCACGCTGATGCTCGCGGACTTCTTCGACACGATGGGCACGATGACCGCCATCGGCGCCGAGGCCGGCCTGAACGACAAGGACGGCATCCCGCCGAACTCGCAGCGCATCCTGATCGTGGACAGCCTCGCGGCCGCGGCCGGTGGCGCCGCGTCGGTGTCCAGCAACACGTCGTACATCGAATCCGCGTCGGGCGTCGGTGAGGGCGCGCGCACCGGTCTGGCCAGTGTGGTGACCGGGATCTGCTTCCTGATCTCGATGGTGGTCGCGCCGCTGGTCACCCTGGTGCCGTACGAGGCCGCGACGCCGGCGCTGATCCTGGTCGGCTTCCTGATGATGACGCAGGTCAAGGGGATCGACTTCGACGACCTCGAGCTCGCGTTCCCGGCGTTCCTGACGATCGTGCTGATGCCGTTCACGTACTCGATCTCGGCCGGCATCGGCGCCGGGTTCGTGTCGTTCGTGATCCTGAAGCTGGTCCGCGGCAAGGCCCGCCAGGTGCACCCGCTGATGTGGGTCGTCTCGGCGCTGTTCGTGGTGTACTTCGCGATCGGCCCGCTGACCGACTGGCTAACCTGAGCAGAGTGGATCTGATCGAGGACTTCCCGGCCCAATCCGCCCGTACCGGCCGCTTCACCCACGGCCTGCCCAGAGCCTTCACCCTCGGTACCGAGCACGTGCTGTTCCTCCGGACCACCGGCCCGGAGGACCGCACCAGTTGCCTGTGGCAACTCACCGCGGACGGCACGGAGGAGCTCGTGGTCGCGCCGGAGGACCTCGATTCCGGCGGTCCGCTCCCGGAGGCGGAGCGAGTACGGCGGGAACGCGGCCGCGAGCGTACTTCGGGAATCGTTGCCTACTCGACCGACCGGTCCGCCCGCCAGATCGTCTTCGCGCTTCAGGGCGTGCTGTACCACCTCGACGGTCCGGAGGCGCTGCCGCGCGAGGTCTGGACCGCCGGCCGGGTGGTCGACCCGCGCATCGACCCGACCGGGCGCCGGGTCGCGTACGTCACCGGCCGGCAGCTGCACGTCGTCGACCTTGCCAGCGGCAACAACCGGGCCGTTGCCGTGGACGACGATCGCGAGGTCAGCTGGGGCCTCGCCGAACACGTGGCCGCCGAGTCCATGGGTCGTACCCGCGGGCACTGGTGGTCCCCGGACGGTACCCGTCTGCTCGCCGCCCGCGTCGACCAGACCCCGGTGCAGCGCTGGTGGATCGCCGACCCCGCGAACCCGGAACGACCGCCCCGCGAGGTCGCGTACCCGGTCGCGGGTACGGCGAACGCGATCGTCACGCTGCACGCGTTCGACCTCGACGGCGGCGCGGTCGAGCTGCGCTGGGACCGTCCGGCGTACGAGTACCTGACGGCGGCGACGTGGGATACGCACGGCCCGCTGTTCGCCGTACAGTCCCGCGATCAAGGCACCGTCCAGGTGCTCGCGGGCGATCCCGACACCGGCGAGACGAAGCTGTTGCACGAGCAGCGGGACCCGGCGTGGGTCGAGCTGATCCACGGCACCCCGGCCCGGACCGCGTCCGGCAAGCTCGTGCACACCGCCGACGTGGGTGAGACCCGGCACCTGACGATCGACGACGTACCGGTTACGCCCGAGGGTCTGCAGGTCCGCGGCGTACTGCAGGTCGACGGCGAGGCGATCCTCTTCGAGGCGAGCGACGAGCCGACCGAGAAGCACCTCTGGCTGTACGACGGTGAGCTCCGCCGGCTCACCGACGAACCAGGTACGCACAGCGGGGCACGCGCCGGCGACGCATTCCTCCTCGAGTCGAACACCGAGGCCGGCCGGTCCTTCGTCGTACGCCGGACGGGCCAACCTGATCGGACCGTCGAGTCCCGGGCCGCTGAGCCGGTCGTCACGCCGCGGATCACCTGGCTGCGCGCGGGCGACCTCGAACTGCGGACCGCCGTACTCCTCCCGTCCTGGTACGAAGAAGGCAAGCTCCCGGTGCTGATGGCACCGTACGGCGGCCCTGCGGCGCAGCTCGTGATGCGGCAGACGAGTGGCGCGTTCGCGGCCGCGCAGTGGTTCGCCGAGCAGGGGTTCGCGGTCGTGATCGCGGACGGTCGCGGTACGCCGGGACGCGGGCCTGCGTGGGAGAAGACCGTGTATCTCGACTCGCTGACGGCGCCGCTCGAGGACCAGGTGACCGCGCTGCACGCCGCCGCCGAACAGACCGGCGCGCTCGACCTCAGCCGGGTCGGGATCCGCGGCTGGAGCTTCGGCGGACTGCTCGCCGCGGCCGCCGTCATGCTTCGCCCCGACGACTTCCACGTCGCCGTCGCAGGCGCCGCACCGGCCGACCAGCGGCTCTACGACACGCACTGGCGCGAGCGCTTCCTCGGCCATCCCGGCAAGAACCCTGAGGTGTACGACCGCCTGTCGCTGATGACGTACGCCGCTGACCTCCGCCGGCCGCTCCTGCTGGTCCACGGCCTCGCCGACGACAACGTCTTCGCCGCTCACACCCTGAGGCTCTCCGCCGCCCTGACCGCGGCCGGCCGCCCCCACCAGGTCCTGCCGCTGTCGAACGTCACCCACATGGCAGACACCTCAAGCCTTACGCACTACGAGTTGGGTTTCCTGTCAGCCCACTTGACTCCCGCAGCGCCAGGTACTCCCTCCGTGCGGTGAAGAGGTCGCGGAGTTCCGCACTGACGTTGTCGAGGAAGTCGGTGCGGAACGTCGAGTCGGTGAGCAGCGCGATCGAGTAGTACAGGCCGGTGAAGTTCGCGATCCCGATGGTGACCTTGACGAGCGACGCGCTGAGGACGAGTGGGTGGTGCAGCAGGGTGAAGTTGTACGACCAGGAGCCGGGCGTGACGCCCCACTGGTCGTAGACGTGTTTGCTGATCGCAAGCATCCCGAACCCGATGAAGAACAGGCCGACGCCGGCGCTCACCACCAGGACCTGCATCCACTGGCGGATCACCAGGCTGATGCTCAGGTTCATCCGTTGGCTGCGGCGCAGCGGCGGCCCGGAGCCGGCGTCGCGCTCGATCGCGTCGACCTCGCGCGGCAGCCGGAGCAGCAGGAACAGTGTGCTCAGCGCGGTGAAGGCGACCATCGAGAGCACGATGAACGATGTCGGCATCCCGGCGAAGACCTGCCACATGTCCGCGGTCACGAACAGTACGAGTGAGAAGACCAGCAGCAGCGGGAGGGCGCGGACCAGGCTGGCCACCGAGTTCCCGAGCTCGCTCGCCAGTCGGCGCACACCCCAGTACGTGGTCGCGATCAGGCCGTAGCCGATTACCGCGTACACAATGCCGACCAGCACCAGGTTGCCGATCGCGATGCCGAAGAACTGGCGGAGCTGGTCCTGCGTGACCACCGGCAGCAACGCCGGCAGGAACACGAACACGGCCAGCTCGGGGATCCCGAAACGGGTCGGCAGCGAGAAGAACGGCCGTCCGCGGAACCTGTTCAGCAGGCCGAACCCGACGACCAGCGCGACCAGCCCGCCGAGCGCGGCCAGCAGGTTCTGCCACCAGTGCCAGTCGAGTGAGGTCGCGCCGAGCATCTCGATCAGGAACACCACCACGAGCAGCGGCGCCGCCCGCGTGAAGATGTCGTGCGTCGGCGAGAAGTCCTCGATGAACAGCGGCAGCCCCGCCCGCCGGAACCGCTGCTCGTACCGCTCCAGCTGCGCACTCATGCGCCGAACTCTAGCGACCCGCGGAATACCAGCCCGTGGTCGGCGGTTTTAGTTAGCAAAGGTAATGAGTTAAGGTAAAGACATGCCCGAAGTCGTAGCCCAGCAGGTGAAGAGTGACGTCGGGCTGGCCAGCGCCCTCAGATCGTCGACCCTGCGGCTGTCCCGGCAGATCCGCCGGCAGCGCGAACCCGGTCACGACCTGACCGCGAACCAGCTCAGCGTGCTCGGCGCGCTGTCCAAGCACGAGGCGATGACGATCGGCGAGCTGGCCGCCCACGAGCAGGTCAAGCCGCCGTCGATGACGCGGATCGTGACCAACATGGAGGAGGCGGGCCTGGTGGTCCGCCGCCCGCACCCGACCGACAAGCGGCAGATCGTGGTCGAGCTGACCGAGCGCGCCGACGAGCTGATCCTGGCCAACCGGCGCCGCCGCGACGAGTGGCTGCAGACCAAACTGAAGCAACTGACCCCCGAGGAGCGCGACATCCTGCGCAAGGCAGCACCTGTTCTCGAACGACTGGCGGCTCGATGAGCCCCACCTTCCGCGCGTTCAAGGTCCGTAACTTCCGGCTCTACGCCTCCGGTGCGATCGTCTCGAACGTCGGCACCTGGATGCAGCGGGTCGCCCAGGACTGGCTGGTCCTGGAGCTGACCCACTCCGGCGTCGCGCTCGGTATCGTCACCGGCCTCCAGTTCCTCCCTGCACTTCTCCTCGGTCCGTACGCGGGCCTGCTCGCCGACCGCCTCTCGAAGCGCCAGCTGCTCACCTACACCCAGGTCGCGATGGGCTCCGTCGCGCTGGTCCTCGGCGGCCTCACGGTCGCCGGGGTGGTGCAGCCGTGGCACGTGTTCGTGCTCGCCCTGCTGTTCGGTGCCGGTACGGCGTTCGACGCGCCCGCGCGGCAGGCGTTCGTGGTCGAGATGGTCGGTCGTGACGAGCTGGCCAACGCGGTCGGACTGAACTCCGCGTCGTTCAACGCTGCCCGCCTGTTCGGCCCGGCGCTGGCCGGTGTGCTGATCAGCTGGATCGGCACCGGCCCGGTGATCATGATCAACGCCTTCACCTACATCGCGGTGATCGTGTCGCTGCGGATGATGCGGGTCTCCGAGCTGTACACGCCGAAGCCCGCCGCCCGGGAGAAGGGCATGATCCGGGACGGTATGCGGTACCTGTGGCGCCGGCCGGAGCTGATGATGGTCCTGGTCACGGTGTTCTTCGCCGGGACCTTCGGGCTGAACTTCCAGATGACGTCGGCGCTGATGGCGACCGAGGCGTTCCACAAGGGCGCGGGGGAGTACGGCCTGCTCGGGTCGGTGCTCGCCGTCGGGTCGCTGTCCGGCGCACTGCTGGCCGCCCGGCGGGTGCGGATCCGGGCCCGGCTGGTGATCGGCGCGACGATCCTGTTCGGCCTGTTCGAGATCGTCAGCGCGCTGATGCCGACGTACCTCACGTTCGCGCTGGTGCTGCCGCTGGTCGGGCTGACCTCGCTGACCATGCTGACCTCGGCGAACGCGACCATGCAGCTGAGCATCGAGCCGACCATGCGCGGCCGGGTGATGGCGCTGTACATGACGCTGCTGATGGGTGGTACGCCGATCGGCGGCCCGTTCATCGGCTGGGTCGGCCAGGAAATGGGCGCGCGCTGGTCGCTGATCGTCGGCGGCGGTCTGACCGTGCTCGGCGCGGTCGGTTCGGTGCTGTACTTCTCGCACAAGCGCGGCCTGGCGATCCGTCCGCGGCTGCTCCCGCGCCCGCACCTCGAAGTACTGCCCCAGACCGAGCTGCTCGCCGACAAGGCAGCCGTCGACGCGAGCCCTCGCGTTGCTTAGGGCTTGATCCGGGTCAACAGGCGGGCCGCGAAGAACAGTACGTCGACGTCGGCGTTCCGGGCGCTGACCATCGCGGCCGGGTCGTGCTTCGGCTTCGGGCGGTCGAGCGGGGTCCGGTCCGTACTGATCCGCAGGTAGCCGCGGCCGCCGATCCCGCCGTGCTCGGGGCGCCACTCCACGTCGAGGATGGTGTCCAGCGGCACCGACCACGGGTTGCCGTACGCCTTCTTCCGGCGCCCGGCGCGCGGTTCGTAGCTGAACGTGAGCTGCCCGTTCGCCACCGACAGCGTCGCGTCCCGCCCGGCGATCCGGTCCGGCGCGGGCGGTGGCGCGAGCAGCCAGCGCGCGGCGGCCGCCGGTACGTCGCGGCGGGCGAGGGTACGGCGGATCTCCCCGGCGACCTGCTCCGCGAGCGCCGGGTCGACGCCCGGGAAGTCGTAGAGGTCACCAGGGACGTCGACGCCGGTCACGGCGAGCAGGGGATCGGCCCCGTCACGGAGCACCAGCCCCAGGCCGCCGTCGTACACCTCGACCGACTGCAGCGCCTCCACCGGCAGGATCCGTTCGCCCAGCCGGGTCCGCAACGCCGCGGTCAGCGGATCGAGCCCCGGCTGCGTCCCGTCGTACCGGATCCGCAAGGTCCCGACGCCGTCCCAGACCACCGTGCTGTTCGCGCTCGCCAGCTCACCACCTGCCACCCACCTATCCTCCCTGGTGACCAGGTCCACCGCAGGTTCTGGGGGGTAACGCGCACAATGGGGTGTGACCAATTACGACCTCGTCGTCATCGGGACCGGATCCGGGAACACGATCGTGAACCGGCGGTTCGCGGACTGGAAGGTGGCGATCGTCGAGCGCGGGACGTTCGGCGGCACCTGCCTGAACTTCGGCTGCATCCCGACCAAGATGTTCGTGCACGCCGCCGACGTCGCCGCCACCCCGTCGGTGAGCTCGCGGTACGGCGTCGACGAGCAGCTGCTCGGCGTCCGCTGGACCGACGTCCGGGACCGGATCTTCGGCCGGATCGACCCGATCTCCGCGGGCGGATCGGAGTACCGGCACCACAACGCGGACAACGGCAACGTGCACATGTACGACGGCACCGGGCGGTTCACCGGGTTCAAGGAACTCACGGTGGACAACAAGGACGGCTCGACCAGCGTGTTCAGCGCCGAGCGGTTCGTGATCGCCACCGGCAGCCGGCCGATCGTGCCGCCGATCCCGGGGCTGGAGGAGACCGGGTACCACACCTCGAACACGATCATGCGGCTCGACGAGCTCCCGCGCCGGATCGCGATCATCGGCAGCGGGTTCGTCGCGGCCGAGTTCGCGCACGTGTTCGCGGCGTTCGGCGTCGAGGTGACGATCGTGGCCCGGTCGAAGGAGCTGCTCCGGCCCGAGGACGGCGCGATCGCGGCCCGGTACACGGAGATCGCGCAGGACAAGTACGACGTACGCCTGCAGCACGAGACGGTCCGGGTGGCCCGGCGCGACGACGGCTCGATCCTGGTCGCGATGCTGAACCCGGGCGGCGCCGACGAGCTGATCGTCGACGAGATCCTGGTCGCCGTCGGCCGCGAGCCGAACTCGGACCTGCTGAACCTGGACGCCACCGGGGTCGAGGTCGATCGCGACGGCCGCGTGGTCGTGGACGCGTACCAGCAGACGAACGTCGACGGCATCTACGCGCTCGGCGACGTGACGAACCCGCACCAGCTGAAGCACGTCGCGAACCACGAGGCGCGGGTAGTCAAGCACAACCTGCTGAACCCGGACGACCGGATCGAGGCCGACCACCGCTTCGTGCCGCACGCGGTCTTCAGCTCGCCGCAGATCGCCTCGGTCGGCCTCACCGAGGAGGAGGCGCAGGAGCGCGGAATCCCTTATGTGGCGGCGGTTCAGGCGTACGCCGACATCGCGTACGGCTGGGCGATGGAGGACACCACCGGGTTCGCCAAGGTACTCGCGGACCCGGAGACCGGGCAGATCATCGGCTGCCACGTCATCGGCCCGCAGGCGCCGACCGTGATCCAGCCGGTGATCCAGGCGATGAGCTTCGGGCTGGACGCGTACACGATGGCGCGCGGGCAGTACTGGATCCATCCCGCGATGCCGGAGCTGATCGAGAACGCCCTGCTCAAGCTCGACCTACACCCTGAACGCTGAGGGGAGATCGAGAAACCGCGCGTGGGGAGTATTTCTTGCCGATCCGGGCGGGAAATCCTCCCCAACCCTGCCGTGACCGACGGCGTGACCGCCGAGTCGTGGCGAACGGCTGCAGACCGGTTCGCCGAGTCGTGAGAGGTGGCTGCCGTAGACCGCCAGAATCCACGACTCGAGGACTTATACCCTGAAGGCTGAGATCACGTCGGCGACGGTGTCGATCGTGTCGGGGTCGGGGAGGCTGAGCATCACCTCGGTCACCCCGGCCTCGGAGAGTTCGCGGAACCGTCCGACGTGATCGTCCACCGTTCCGGCGTTGACTGTTGCGGCGTACTTCTCCGGGTTCACGTTCCGCGGACGGAGGGTCCGAATCAGCTGGTCGAGTTGCTCGCGGTCCTTTCCCACAAGGGTTGTGGAGAGGTGCGTGACCTCGAGCGGCCTTGAACTCACCTGCCGCAGGTACGCTGTCCGCTCACGTACTGCTGTCATGTCGCCGAAGACGTTGACCGCGTCCGCATACCGGCCGGCCAGGCGGAGGGTTCTGCGACCGCTCCCGCCCACCAGTAACGGCAAGTGCTCCTGCAGAGGTCGTGGATAGCAGGTGGTGTCCGGTACGTCGAGGACCTTGCCGTGGAACGGTTTGTTGCCTGGTCCCCATAAAACCGGCAGCAACTGAAGAGCGTCCTCCAGTAACGCATACCGTTCGTTGACGGGAGCAAACGGCCACCCGTACGCCTTGTGCTCGGCCTCGAACCACGCCAGCCCGATCCCACACACGGCCCGCCCGCCACTCAACACGTCAAGCGTCGCCGCGATCTTCCCGAGGTGGGCAACGTTGCGGTACGTGATGCCGGACACCAACGTGCCCAAGCGGACGCGAGTCGTGCAGGAGGCCAGGTACGCGAGCGTGGTCCAGCTCTCCAGGAAGTCCTCCCACGCCCGACCCACCTGCGGGATCTGCCGGAAGTGATCCATCACGTAGAGGGAGTCGAAGCCAGCCGCCTCCGCCCGCTCCGCCACTTCCCGGAGCCACGCCGCCGTCGCCGCCCGGCCGCCGGGATGCGTGTAGCTGCTCACCTGCAGCCCGAACCGCAGCCCCACTGGAGCCTCCGACTGACGGGTCTGCGCCGCAGTCGACTCGACGAACGCGTTCGGCACCACCCGAGCAGCAGCCGGCTCGAGTACGTCGTCGTACCCCTCATCGGCCAGCTCCTCCTTCACCCGCCGCCAGGCCCTGAGCTGAGCCGTCAGAGCATCAGCCGGAATCCGCTTCGCCGCCCGCTCCCGATTGCGCCGCCGGCACTCCTCGGCCGGCGTGTCGAACCCCACCGCGACACAAGCCATCCCAGCCTCACGCGCCGCCGCCAACCACCGCAGCCGCCGCTCGCGGTCCAGCCCGAGAGTATCGATGACAGTCGTCAACCGGCGGCCGATCCGTTGCCGCACCACCACATCCAGCAAGGCAAAGGCATCCGTACTGGCCGCGATGTCGTCCTCGCCGGAACCCACCAACGCCCGCAACCGATCACTCGAAACGATCAGGTCGGCGCCGAAGTGCTCCGCCGCCCAGGTCGACTTCCCGGCCGCACCGGGGCCTACCAGTACGACGACACAAGGCGACGGCAGCTTCAGCTCGGACACAACGGCAGTCTGACCTGACATCAACCGAAGACGGAAGGCACCCGCCGCCGGACCACCACAACCACCCCCGCGGCGAGCCCGACCGCGACCGGCGGTAACGCGAACGCGAGCACCGGTCCACCGCGGTCGACCAGGGCCCCGCCCGCCCACGCTCCGACCGCGGTGCCGATCGCCAGACCCGTCGACTGCCACGCGAACGCTTCAGTACGGCACTCGGCAGGCGTCGTCCGCTGGATCAGCAGGTACGCCGACGTGGCCAGCGGAGTCGCCAGCAGACCGGTACCGGCCAGCGTGATCGCGAGCCCGACCAGCCCGGCCGGCGAGCCGATCGCGCCGAACAGCGAAAGCGGGACCAGACAGCAGGCGAACCGCGTCAGCAGCCGGAGATAGGCCGCGGGTCGGTGGAACATACTGCCGATCACCCCGCCGAGCGTCAGCGTCGCCTGGACGACTCCGGCCGCGGTCGGCGCACCGGCCCGGGTCGCCGCCGCCACCAGCGCGATCGGGAGTACGCCGTACGTCAGGCTCTGCAGCAACGTGGTCGCGCACAACACCCGTACGGCGGGAATCCGAAGCGCACCACGGCCGCCGCCGCTCTGCCGGGACCGTCGGACCGGGCCGGCCGCGACCACGACGCCAAAGGTGCCGCCGGCAACCAATGTGGCGGCCGCCGCCGCGGTCAGTGCAGGCGTGGTGAGCGAGATCAGCCCGGTGGCCAGCAATGGTCCGACGAGGAAGAAGCTCTGCTGCAGAAGGGCTTCCATCGCGAACGCGACCGGCATCCGATCGTCCGGGACCAGCTCCGCGAGCCGCGCCTTCACCGCCCCCGAGATCGGCGGTACGCCGAGTCCGGCCGCGACAGCCAGCAGGCAGAGTGTGGTCGGTGAGCCGGTCACGAGCATCCCGAGGGTCGCCGCCACGTGCAGGACGGCGATCGGGACCAGCACCCGCGCGTACCCGAACCGGTCGACCAGTCGCCCCTGCCAGGGAGCTGTCAGCGCGTCACCCAGCGAGAACAGTGCGGTCACGGTGCCGGCGAGTGCGTACGACCCCGTCTGCCGGCTGATCAGCAGCACCAGCGTCAGCGGCATCATGCCCTTCGGGAGCCGGGCGAGCAGCGAACTCACGGCCAGTGGGCGGACGCGGGGCAGCGCGAGAACGGAACGGAACGCGGAAACAGCACGGAACATCGGGCATCACCTCGGGCGTTCGACGGCACGGTCAAGTGCGCCGACGTCGCCCTACCAGGCTTTTGCCCCTTCAGATGCCCACCGTCGCGGTGGGTCGTGGCGCTCGGACCAGCCCACCCGCAGGTGGCGGAACCCTAGCCACGTCCAGTCGATCGACCTCAAATTAGCACGCAGGGTGCCTCCGCGACCCTCTAATCTCGGGGGATGCGATTGTTCGTGGCTGTGGTGCCGCCAAGTGACGTTGTGGAGGATCTGAGCAAGTTCGTCGAGCCGCGCCGGGAGCATCCGGACGACGACATCCGCTGGGCGGCGGACGACCACTGGCATCTGACGCTGGCGTTTCTCGGCGACGTACCGGACTGGAAGACCGAGGAACTCGAGGAGCGGCTGGAGCGGGCCGCCAAGCGGCAGAAACCGTTCGAACTGCAGCTCAGCGGGGCCGGCGCGTTCCCCGGCGTGCCGGACGCCCGGGTGCTGTACGCCGGAGTCCGTGACGACACGGAGGCACTCAAACACCTGGCGATGACGACCCGCGCTGCGGCCAACCGGGCCGGGATCGAGGTCGAGGGCCGCAAGTTCACACCGCATGTGACGCTGGCGCGGTTGCGGCGGCAGATGGACGTCACCAAGTGGGTGCGGATCTTCGAGAACTACCAGAGCCCGCCGTGGACCGCGGGCAGTCTGCAGCTGATCGAGTCCCGGCTCGGCGAGGGCCCGGGGCACAGTGCGGCGTACGTCACGATAGGCGAATGGGACTTCTTAGGCTACCCTCATCAAGGTTAGCCGTACCTAAGAAGACGAAAGTGTCCCGCCATGCTCGCGAACTATCTGATCGGACTCCGTGAAGGACTCGAGGCATCGCTGGTGGTCAGCATCCTCGCGACGTTCCTGGTCAAGTCCGGGCATCGGGATCGGCTCAAACTGGTCTGGATCGGCGTCGCGACCGCCCTCGCCGTGGCGGCCGCCGCCTGGGGTCTGCTGCAGTTCGTCACCGCGCTGACCGCGAAGTCGTTCACCACGCAGGAAACCGTCGGCGGCGTGATGTCAATCCTCGCGGTCGGCTTCGTCACCTGGATGATCTTCTGGATGCGTAAGGCGTCCCGCAGCATCGCCAAGGAGCTGCGCGAGCGGATGGGCCAGGCCCTCGAGGTCGGTTCCCGCGCGGTGGTGATCCTGGCGTTCCTCGCGGTGTTCCGGGAGAGCATCGAGACCGCGTTCATCGTGTACGCGTCCGCGGCGACGGCGACCACCGCCGTACCGCTGGTCGGCGTACTGCTCGGCCTGGCGACCTCGGTGCTGCTCGGCGTCGCGATCTACAAGGGCGCGGTGAAGGTCAACCTCGCGGTGTTCTTCAAGTGGACCGGCGCGGTGCTGGTCCTGGTCGCGGCTGGCATCTTCGCGTACGGCTTCCACGACCTGCAGGAGGCCGGCATCCTGCCCGGCATCGGTCACCTCGCGTTCGACATCTCGCACGTGATCCCGCCGGCCAGCTGGTACGGCGTACTGCTGAAGGGCATCTTCAACTTCAACCCGGCGCCGACCGTGCTGGAGGCGACCGCCTGGGCCGTCTACCTGGTCCCGGTGCTGTTCCTGTACTTCCGCCCGGTGAAGGCTTCCACCTCGCCTGCCGTGCCGGCGACGACCGCCCACAAAGCGGCCTGAATCCCAGGAGAAACATTGTCTGCGTCACTCGGCCGCAAGGCCTCAATCGTTGGTGTCGTCATCGGTCTCGCCGCTTTGGCTGCTTGTGCGAAGGACGAGCCGGCTGCCACGGGCGACGGCACCGGGCCGGTGTCGGTGAAGGCGACCGACTCCGGCTGCGACCTGAGCCGCCGGGACGTGAAGTCCGGCACCAGCACGTTCTCGGTGTCGAACGGTGGCAGCAAGGTCACCGAGTTCTACGTGTACGCCGACGGCGACCGGGTGATGGGTGAGGTCGAGAACATCGGCCCGGGTCTGAAGCGGGACCTGATCGTCGAGCTGCCGACCGGGAAGTACCAGGCGGTCTGCAAGCCGGGGATGGTCGGCGACGGGATCCGCGGGGATCTCACCGTCACCGGCGACGCTCCGTCGCAGACCTCCGAGGACGCGCTGCTGAAGCAGGCGACCGAGAGCTACCAGCGGTACGTGAACTCACAGGCGGTCGCGCTGGAGCAGAAGACCACCGAGTTCGTCACCGCGGTGAAGGCCGGCGACGTCGCGAAGGCGAAGGCGCTGTACCCGGTGTCGCGGACGTACTGGGAACGGATCGAGCCGGTCGCGGAGTCGTTCGGCGACCTCGACCCGAAGATCGACGCCCGCGTGAACGACGTCGAGGCCGGCACCGAGTGGACCGGGTACCACCGGATCGAGCAGGCGCTCTGGGTCTCCAACTCCACCAAGGGCATGGAGAAGTACGCCGACCAGCTGCTCACCGACGTGAAGACGGTCGTGGCGAAGGCGAAGGTCGTGAAGCTCACGCCGCTGCAGCTCGCGAACGGCGCGAAGGAGCTCCTCGACGAGGTCGCCACCGGCAAGGTCACCGGCGAAGAGGACCGCTACTCGCACACCGACCTCTGGGACTTCGAAGCAAACGTCGAAGGCTCCCAGGCCGCCATCCAAGCTCTTCGCCCCGCGCTCCAGACCCGCGACGCCGCGCTCGTCACGACGTTGGACACCCAGTTCAAGGCCGTCTTCGCCGCCCTGGACAAGTACCGCGTAGGCGACGGCTTCAAGCCCTACACCGCCACTGAACCCGAGAAGAAAGCCCTCGGCTCAGTAGTAGACGGCCTAGCCGAACCAGTCAGCCAAGTAGCCGGAGCAATCGCCAAGAAATGACTGAACGCAAAGGGATCTCACGCCGCGGCCTGTTCGGGGCCGCGGGAGCTGCGGTTGCCACTGGGGTAGCCGGATACGCCGCGCACTCGGCTCTGGCAACTGAGCCGTCGCAGGCGGCTGATGACAACGGGCCGGTCGACTTCCATGGGGTGCATCAGGCGGGGATTACTACGCCGGTGCAGGATCGGCTGCACTTTGCTGCGTTCGATGTGACGACGACGAAGCGCGAAGAGCTGGTCGCGCTGTTGAAGGAGTGGACGGCCGCCGCCGCGCTCCTCACCGCCGGGCGGGACATCGGGCAGTACGGCGCGGTGAACGGACCGGACGAGGCTCCGCCCGAGGACACCGGTGAGGCGGTCGGGCTGCCGCCGGCGCGGCTCACCATCACGGTCGGGTTCGGACCGAGCCTGTTCGACAAACGGTTCGGCCTGGAAGCGAAACGGCCCAAGGCGCTGGTGGATCTGCCGCACTTCATCGGCGACGACCTGGAGGAGGCCCGCTCCTACGGCGACATCGCCGTACAAGCGTGCTCCGACGACCCCCAGGTCGCCGTCCACGCGATCCGCAACCTGGCCCGGATCGGCTTCGGGCGGGTCGCCGTACGGTACTCCCAGCTCGGCTTCGGCCGTACGTCGTCCACGTCGCGCGCGCAAGCCACGCCGCGGAACCTGTTCGGCTTCAAGGACGGTACGAACAACCTCAAGCTCGAGGACGCCGACAAGCTCGAGCAGCAACTGTGGGTGCAGCCCGAGGACGGCCCGGACTGGATGGTCGGCGGCTCGTACCTGGTGTCGCGCCGGATCCGGATGCACATCGAGACCTGGGACCGTACGTCGCTCGGCGAGCAGGAAGGCGTGATCGGCCGCGGCAAGGGTACCGGCGCCCCGCTCGGTAAGGCCGACGAGTTCGACGCGATCGACTTCGCCGCCAAGAACTCCGACGGCGAGCCGAAGGTGCCGACCCGCTCGCACGTACGGCTGGCGCACCCGCAGTTCAACAACGGCGCCGAACTGCTCCGCCGCGGCTACAACTTCGTCGACGGCTCCGACGGTCTCGGCCGCCTCGACGCCGGCCTGTTCTTCCTCGCCTACCAGCGCGACCCGCGCAAACAGTTCATCCCGATCCAGACCCAACTGGCCAAGAACGACAAGATGAACGAGTACATCCACCACGTGGGCTCCGCCATCTTCGCCTGCCCACCCGGCGTAACCCCCGGCTCCTACTGGGGCGAAAAACTCTTCAGCTGACCGGCGGCGGACCGCCACCACTCACCAACCTCGGCTCTGGACCCGACCACACGCTCAGCAAGCCCCCCGACCGGCGTCCCCGCCGGACTTGGTGAGTGGTGCAGGTCCACCTAGGGCGTCCTATTTGACCGCACCGGCGGTGACACCGGCGACGAAGTGTCGTTGGGCCAACAGGAAGCCGATGACGACCGGGACGCTGACGACCAGCGCGGCGGCCATGATCTGGTTCCAGTAGATGTTGGTCTGCGTGGAGTACTGACGCAGACCGACCGACAACGTGCGGTTGGCCTCGGTCGTCATCACCGAAGCGAACAGCACCTCGCCCCACGCCGTCATGAACGAGTAGATCGCGACCGCGATCACCCCAGGCCGGGCAGCGGGAAGTACGACCCGCCACAGCGCGCCCATCGGACCGCACCCGTCCACCAGTGCGGCCTCGTCCAGCTCCCGCGGAATGCTGTCGAAGTACCCGGCCAGCATCCAGATCGAGAACGGCAGGCTGAACGTCAGGTACGTGACGATCAACCCGAGCCGCGTCCCGACCAGCTGCAACCCGAACGAGTTGTTGATGTTCACGAAGATCAGGAACAACGGCAGCAGGAACAGCACCCCCGGGAACATCTGCGTCGACAGCACCGTCGTCGTGAACACGGTCCGCCCACGGAACCGGAACCGCGACACCGCGAACGCGGCGAGGATCGCGATCGCCACCGAGAACACCGTCGCGGACACCGACACGATCGTCGAGTTCACGAAGTACTTCGCCAGCGGCACCGTCTTCCACATGTCCACGAACGGCGCCAGCGTGAGGTTCGACGGCCACCAGGTGAACGCGCCCTGCACGTCCTTCAACGGTTTCAGCGACGACGTCGCCATCACGTACAACGGGATCAGTACGAACAGCCCGAGCACCGTCAACGTCACACCGCGGTAGATCTTGAAGCCTCTGGTCTCACGCACGACGGGACCTCCTTCCGGTGACGAGCAAGTACGCGCCGGTGACGATCATCAGGAAGATCAGCAGCAGTACGGACATCGCCGCACCGGTGCCGAAGTTCCAGGTCAGGAACGACGCGTTGTAGATGTGGAACGTGATCAGGTCACCGGCCGGCGGCTGCGCCGTACCGAACAGCACGTACGGCGTGTTGAAGTCGCTGAACGTCCACAGGAACAGCACCAGCACCAGCACGAGGTTCACCGGACGCAGCGACGGCAGCGTGATGTTGCGCCACTGCCGGATGTTGCCGGCGCCGTCCACCGACGCGGCCTCGTACAGGTCCCGCGGAATGCTCTGCATACCCGCCATCAGCGTGAGGAACGCGAACGTCCACAGCTTCCACCCGGCCACCGTGATCAGCGAGACCAGCGCGTTGCCGCCGATCAGCCAGAACGTCTTGCCGTCGCTGAGGTGCAGCTGGTTCAGCACGTGGTTCACCGCGCCGGTGTCGCGCTGCAGCATGAAGTTCCAGGTCAGGATGCCCGCGTACGCCGGGAGCGCGTACGGCACCAGGAACAGCGTCCGTACGATGCCCCGCCCGCGGAACTCGGGCTGCAGCGCGACCGCGGCCGCCATCCCGAGTACCCACGAGAAGGCGACCGTGATCAGCGAGAACGCGACCGTGACCCCGAACGACTTCAGCAGGCCCTGTCCGACCGCGTTGTCGAAGTCGAGCGCGACCTTGTAGTTGTTCAGCCCGGCGCCGGGCGCGGCGGACCAGTTCGCGATGAAGAACTTCGTCAGCTTCACGAAGCTCATCCAGATCCCGACCAGCATCGGGACGATGTGGATGAGCAGTTCCAGCAACACCGCCGGGGCCAGCAGTGCGTACGGCAACCACCGGTTCAGCCCGGGCCGGTGCTCGGGGCGGCCCCGGCGCTTGGTGGGCGCCGGAGCCGCGGTTTCGGTTGCGACGGCCATCGTCAGCTGCTCGCCGCCACCTGGTCCTGGGCGGTCTTCAGTGCGGCCTTCACGTCGTCGGCGGTCACCGTCCCGCCGGTCGCGATCTTGGCGAACATCGCGTTCATCGCCTTGCCGACGGTGCTCTCGAACTGGTCCTCGGCCGGCACCAGCGGCAGTGGCTTGGACTTGGTGTTGTAGACGTCCTGGAAGGTCGCGGCCTCGGTGGCGTCGGTGGTGAAGTTCGGCTTCGCGTCCTTCAGTACCGGCAGCGCGGCGAACGGCTTGTCCAGCGTGCTCTGGGTCTCCGCGGACGTCATGTACTTGACGAACTTGAGCGCCGCGTCCTTGTGCTTGGTGTTCTTGAACACCGACAGGTTGATACCCGCGACGTGGCTGGCGACCTGCTCGCCACCGGCCGGTGCCGGGAACGGTACGACGCCGTACTCGCCGGCCTTCATGCCGTTGGCAACGATCGAGGAGTCGGCGTTGTTCTGGTTGATCACCATCGCGACCTTCTTGGTCGCGAAGTCGTTCACGGACTTGGTGCCGTTGTCGTACTGCGCGTTCGACGGGTTCGCGACCTTGTCCTTCTGCATCAGGTCGAGGTACCGCAGCACGCCCTGGACGTTGCCGTCACCGGTGAAGGTCGGCTTGCCGTCGCCGCCGAACCAGTCGGCCTTGTTCTGCGCGCCGTTGATGAACGCGAAGTGCACGTTCTCGGTGTAGCTGCCGGCCGCGATCGCCATCCCCCACTGCTTCTTCGCCGGGATGGTCAGCTTCTTCGCGTCGGTGACCATTTCCTCCCAGGTCTTAGGCGGCTGCAGACCGGCCGCGGCGAACATCGCCTTGTTGTAGTACAGGCCGTACGCGAGACCGTAGAGCGGGACGGACGTCGGGTCGGTCCCTTCCTTGCCGCCGGTCGCCAGAGCCGTCGGCACGAACTTGTCCTTGCCGCCGATCGCGGTCATCGCGTCGCCGTCGAACGGCAGGAACGCGTCGGTGGCCTGCAGCGAGGCTGCCCAGGTGTTGCCGATGTTGACCACGTCGGGCGCCTGGCCGGAGGTGATCGCGGTCTGGATCCGGGTCTGCAGGTCGTTCCAGCCGATCACCTCGAGGTTGACCTTGATGCCGGTGTCCTGGGTGAACTTCTGCAGGACCGGCGTCAGCACCTCCTTGTCGTTGTCCAGGCTGGTGCCCTGGTTGCTGGCCCAGTAGGTCAGCGTCTGGTCCCCGGAACTGCCGCCGGAGGAGTCGTTCTTGTCGCCACCACCACAGGCGGCGAGGCTGATTCCCATGGCGGTCGCAGCCACCGCGGCTACAAGCGATCGCAGTCTCACGTCGGACTCCCTCGTCCCGTTTCGAGCCCCCGCGGACCTGCGGGGGCGGATCGGGCCCATCCTGACCTAACCGGTTAAGTTTCGAAACCCTAACCGGTTCAGTAACAGCCTGTTCGTTACGAGGATGTGATCTGTGGTCAGCTGCGCGCGGGGCCGGACGACTCCCGCGGGCGGAGCTCGCCGGCAGGCGCCTCCTCGTGCACGACGGTGCCGGCGGTGACGATCCGGAGCAGCAGGTCGGCGGCCGCGCGCCCGCGTTCCATCGTCTTCTGGTCGACCGCGGTGATCCCGGGGCGCGCGAGTTCGCACAGCGGCGAGTCGTCCCAGGCGATCACCGACACCTCGCCGGGTACCGCCGTACCGAGGTCCATCGCGACCCGCAGCGCCGCGACCGCCATCAGGTCGTTCCCGAGCACGATCGCGGTCGGCGGATTCGGCCCGGTCAGGAGCCGGCGGGTCAGTTCGGCGCCGTCGTCGTACCGGTACGTGCCCTCGAGGTGCCGTACGGCGATCCCGCGCCGCTCGGCCTGCTCGCGCAATGTCTGGACGCGCAACCGCTCGTGGATGAACGTGAACGGCCCGCTGACGTGCGCGATGTCGGTGTGCCCGAGCTCGGCGAGGTGATCGAGCAGCAGTTCGACGGTCTCCGTCGGCGAGCTGATCAACCGTCCGACGGTGTCGTCCAGTTCGTTCGAGCTGACCACCACGCACGGCACCCCGAGCTCCTCGAGCAACGGGATCCGCGGGTCGTTCTCGAGCTCGTCGAACAGGATGAAACCGTCCACGCGACCTTGGCGCGACCAACGACGCAGTACGTCGAGATCCTCGCCGTGCTCACCCGTCAGCCGGAGCAGCAGCGACGAGTCGACCTCGTTCAGGTACTGCTCGATGCCGACCAGCGTGCGCATGTAGAACGCCTCGGTGGAGATCAGCGTGGGGTCCCGCGCGATCACGATGCCGATCGTCCGGGTCCGGCTCGCGGACAGCGCGACCGCGGCGGAGTTCGGGTGGAAGCCCAGCTCTTCGGCCAGGTCGAGGACGCGTTGCCGGGTCTCCTCGCTGACACCGGCGCGGCCGTTCAGGGCGTACGAGACGGAGGCCTTCGAGATGTGCAGGCGGCGCGCGAGGTCGCTGATCGTGACCCGATGGGTTCGGCGCGTGCCGCCCGGGCCGTCGTTGTCCCCGCTGTCGTCGCCGTCTGCCACCGGTCCGCTCGTGGTCATCGCCCGGCCGCCCCTCGCGCCGACGAAAAAGTGTTCATGTCAGACGGGAGGTTAGCAGCGGCTTCCCGGGGCTAGCCTGAGTGGCGAGATTTGGATAGCGTTTTCCCATGTTGCCGAACGAGCCGTTGCGCCTCGATTTCCTGCCGTGGGAGTACAAACGGACCGCGTCGGAGGAGGAGCGCGAGCGGCAGGCCGAACGGCAGGCGCGGCTCGGCGGGTCGGTCGAGCTCGCGGACGACGTGTACGTCGCGGAATCGGCCGCGGTGTACTGCGACGAGCTCCGGATGGGCGAGCGTTCCTACATCGCCGCCCACGCGTACGTCACCGGCCGGATCACGCTCGGTGCCGACTCCACGATCAACCCGTTCTCCGCCGTGCGGGGCGTGGTGACGATCGGCGACGGCGTCCGGATCGGCGCGCACACGTCGCTGCTCGCGTTCAACCACGGCACCGCGCCGGGCAAGCCGATCTTCACGCAGCCGCACACCGCGCTCGGCATCACGATCGGCGACGACGTCTGGATCGGCTCGAACGTCACGATCCTCGACGGGGTGACGGTCGGCCCGCACACGATCATCGGCGCCGGCGCGGTGGTCACGAAGGACGTTCCGGCCAATTCGGTGGCAGCCGGCAACCCCGCCCGCATCCTCCGCTCGCGGACAGGAGCCTCCGTGTCAGGTGACCTTCGGACCCAACTGGCCGACTTCGCCGCGAAGGCCCGCGGCCAGGTGGACGACGTACTCGCGCGCTGCTGGGACGGTACGCGGTTCGTCGACCGGCCCGGCCTGGACCGCGAACCGGAGATCCGGCCGTGGTGCGACGCGATCGAGATCGCGGACCTGCTGGTACGCCGTACGCCGGCGGGTCATACTCGCGACGACCTGGTCCACTTTCTTCGCTCATCGTCAGGTCGAATCACTGTGCTGGAAGGCCCTACGAGCTATCACGTTCTGTGCGTCGGCTATGCGCTCCAGCTCCTCGGCAGCAGCTTCTCTTCTCCGATCGACACCTCCTTCGAGCTTGCCGAGCTCGACAAGTTGCCCTGGGCAAGAAGGGCGTGGTCGGCGGGCGCCGGAATCGATGCTCTCGGTACGGCGCTCGCTCTGCAGGACGGTGGCGATCCGGGTCAACTGGAACTGCTGCTGGGCTGGCTGCTCACGCACGTCGATCCCGCGACCGGGATGTGGGGTACGCCGCATCCCGACGACGGACTGCTGCAGGTCGTGAACGGCTTCTACCGCCTGACCCGCGGCACGTACGCGCAGTTCGGCCTGCCGCTCCCGTACCCCGAACAGGCCGTCGCCACGGTTCTTGCCCACAGCAACGACCGCCGGATGTTCAGCGGCGACAACTACAACGCCTGCAACGTTCTCGACGTCATCCACCCGTTGTGGCTGGCCCGCAAGCAGACCTCGTACGGCGAGGCGGAGGGGCGCCGGTGGGCCGAGGAGCGGCTGCGCGCGATCCTGCCGCGCTGGGTCGACGGTTCCGGTTTCGCCTTTGCGCCCGACGGTACGGACGACAGCGCGGTCCCCGGCCTGCAGGGTACGGAGATGTGGTTGGCGATCATCTGGCTGCTGTCCGACTACCTGGGCGTATCCGACGCACTCGGCTACCGCCCCCGCGGCGTACACCGCCCGGAGCCACTCGTCAGCTTGCGCTGACCCACGCTGAGGTACAGCTCCGAGGAGGTTTGGGTAGGACCCCGATGGCACCTTCGTGGGGAACTTCGGCCTACCCTGGCCACGTGGATCCCCGCACGCGCCGCCTGGTGACCTCCCTCGTACTGGCCGCCCTGGTCGTCATCGTCGTGGTCGCCGCCTTCTTCCGCTAACGTCTGGCGTATGACCGCCGCCGGTGAACGTTCGTCGTACCTGATGCGGGCCGGGATGGTCCGGAACGTGCGGTCGGGGGAGCACCTGACGACGTTCGTGGTCTCCGGGGTGGCGACGGTGCTGCTGACGCGGCTGATCCTCAGCCTGAGCGGGTACCCGCAGATCGGCGGCAAGGGTCTGCACATCGCGCACGTGCTGCCGGGCGGCCTGCTGATGTTCATCGCGATCTCGCTGCTGCTCGGGTACGTCGGCCCGGTGGTGCGGCCGGCCGCGGCGACGATCGGCGGGATCGGGTTCGGGCTGTTCATCGACGAGGTGGGGAAGTTCGTCACCTCGGACAACAACTACTTCTACAAGCCGACCGCGGCGATCGTGTACATCGTCTTCGTACTGATCGTCCTCGGCTTCCGCTTCCTCACCACCAGACGCCCGATCGACCCGCGGGAGGAGCTGGCCAACGTCATCGACCATGCAGTCGAGGGCGTCTCCGGCGGCCTGTCCCGCCGGCGCCGGGCCGAGGCCTCGGAGCTGCTGCGAACCGTACCGCCGGACGTGGGTGGACGGCGTGAGACCGCCGAGCTACTGGCTGCCTGCCCGCCGGACGAGGTCGAACTGGCCGCTCCGGTCGACGCGGCCTGGCAGGCGATCCAGCGCGGGTTCGAACGGCTTGCCACGCACCCGAAGGCGCCGACGGTCGCGGTCGCCGTACTGGCCGTTCAGGTCGTCGGTGAGCTGGTCATCGCCGCCGTACTGGGCGACGGGCTGAACCACCTGCCGGTGATCGGCGTGACCGCCAGCAGCTTGCTGTCGGCAACCTTCACGGTGCGGGGCGCACTGGCGTTGCGGAAGGGCAACCGGGCCCGTGCGGTCCGGCTGTTCGAGCTGGCTGTGCTGGTGTCGTTGCTGATGACCCAGGTCTTCCAGTTCGCCGCCACGCAGTTCGCTGCTGCCGGCGGCATGCTACTGGACCTGGTGATGCTGGGCCTGCTGCGCGCGGAGCGGGAGCGCATGCGTACCGCACGGGATGCTGCTGCGAAGGCTAAGACGCACGGACTGCCTCCCGAGCCGTCGTTTCCGGAGAAGCCGGCGTAGCCTTCCAGCTCTCGTGGCGACCGATCAGCACTGGTGACATGGTCGCGATGAGGTAGATCGCACCTCCCGCGAGCAGTGCAGGCGCGAGACCGATGCCGGCGATTGCTGCACCGGCTACGACGCCTCCCAGTGGTACGCCGGTCCAGCAGGCCGCGTTCGACAGCGAGTTGACCCGGCCGAGCAGGTGACCGGGGATCCGCTCGACGCGGATCGCACCGAGCACGGGGTTGATGAAGCCCGCGCCGATGCCGCCGACGGCGTACACCGCCATCAGCGCCCAAACCGGCACGTCGGTCGCCATGGCGATGAAGCGCGGAGCTCCCGCGATCAAGAACGCCACGGTGAAGACCAGCTTGCGCGGGATGCGGTCGCCGATGGCCGACGCGAGCAGGGCGAACGCGGTGGCGGTCACGCCGAACGACGTGAGGATCAGACTGGTGTGGCCGGGGCCGTAGCCGTGTTCCCTGATCCAGACGGGCAGCAGTACTGTGCCGATCGCGGCGTCGAGCAGGTTGGTGACGGCGATCATCGCCACGAGCGGGAGTAGGAGCCGGTCCTGGCTCAGGAAGTGCCAGCCCTCGCGAAGCCGGTGGCCGTAGCTCTCCTCGCTCTCGTTGTGCGTCGGTTGCCTGTCCTGCTTGGGGATCCAGCGGGCGATCAGTACGGCGCAGACGCCGAACGACGCTGCGTCGATCCAGAGCGCGTTGACTGCTCCTACCAGCGTGATCAGTCCGCCGGCGAGTGCGTACGCGAAGAAGCCGGCCAGGCGTTCCGTCGTACTCTCGAGGCCTGTCACTCGTTCGAGCGGGACCTTGGCCGCTCGGGCGATGTCTGGGATCAGGGTCTCCTTCGCGGAGTCGCCTGGTCCGCGGAGTGCGCCGGCGATAGCTACCAGCACCAGCAGGGTGGGGAAGTGCAGTAGGCCGAGGGTGTGCAGGAGAGGTACGAGCGCGACGATGCCGGTGCTGGCGGTGTCTGCCAGGACGCTGATGCGACGGGCGCCGACCTTGTCGATGAGCGGGCCGCCTACGGCCTTCACGATGACCAGGGGCGCCATCTCGGCTAGTGCGACCAGGCCTGTTTTTACGGGGGATCCTGTGGTGATCAGTACGAACCAGGGGATGGCGATCGCGCTGACCTTGGTACCGCAGATCGAGACGACGTTCGCGACCAGGAACGCGACGAGCGGGGCGCGATTCCTGGTCATCGTGTCTCGCGAGGAAAAGCCTGGATCTGCACGGTGACCTGCTCGGCGCCTTCCGGCAGGGGAGCTGTCAGGTCGTCCGTCTTGTACTTGTCGAGCACCGCCATCACCTCGTGCATCATCGCGTCGAGCTGATCTGCCCGCAGGTGAAAGAAGTAGTCGGACAGCACGCTGGCGTCCCGCCAGTCCTCAGGCATCGTCTGCATCGCGTCGATGAACGCGAAGATGTTCTGGGCGTACGTCTGCCCGACCCCGTGCAGGAAGCCCAACGCCAGCTCGGGCTCCTGGTCCAACAGCTCGGCCTTGTCGAACTCGGTCCCCTGGTGCGCCGCCTTCCACCACCGGTCGCGTGCGTTTCCCCGGCTGTCGTCCTCGACAACCAGCCCCGCCTCCGCCAACTGCCGCAGGTGGTAACTGGTCGCTCCCGTATTCACCCCGAGCCTGCCGGCGAGTGAGGTCGCCGTCTGCGGCCCGTACACCCGCAGCAACCCCAAGATCCGATTCCGCATCGGATGCGCCAACGCCCGCACCAGCTCCCGATCCAGCCGGACTGTACGCGATTGGTTGC
Organism: Kribbella sp. NPDC031520; assembly: GCF_055580825.1. NCBI lineage: Bacteria > Bacillati > Actinomycetota > Actinomycetes > Propionibacteriales > Kribbellaceae > Kribbella > Kribbella sp. NPDC031520. Next base: position 868,478 of record NZ_JBVIKS010000001.1, on the reverse strand, counting down.
TGCTCTCGTCGCTCATGCTGTCGATCTTAGGACTGCACACGCTCTTTGCAAAGACTCTTTGCAAACAATCTGTGCGATCAGTTGTCCACAGATCCCAAGTCGCCGCGCGGCGGCGGGCCGGATCGCGGCATCTTCTCTGTCGACCACAGGTCCATACCGATGGAAGCGAGAACCAACGATGATGCGAGTGATGCTCGACGAGGCCGACTACTGCGACGTCCCCGCCGACCTGATGACCTTCGACGATGGCGCAGTGATCTTCTGGCAGAAGGGCGAAGAGGTAGGCCGGCACCGCCAGTCCCGGATCCGCTCCCTGGAGCCCATCAACCCCAACTCCATGACCCGGCGAATCCAGAAGGCCCGTAGAACCGCCCCGAACGCCTTCCGCCGCTGGACCCCCGAAGACGAGCAGCTCCTCATCGAGGGCTTCCACAACGGCACCCCCTACGACGACCTCGCCGCATCCCTGGGCCGCCAGGAAGGCGGCATCATCAGCCGCCTGAGAGACCTACGCCTCCTGGACGAAGACTCAAACCCAACCACCCCCGACCCAGAAGACCCCGACCCCACCGACCAACCCTGACCCGCCCACCGCAAGCACGCACAAGGGCCGCCACCTGGTGCGCTGGGCTTGCCGTCGAACGTCAAGCGCTTGCGGCCTGACCGGAGCGGCGCCGGTGTTGCTGGCCGCCTTCGGCGGCGCGCGGGGGGTGTTGGGGGGTGCGGGTGCCGGCGAAGCTGAAGGTGGTTCGCGGAGTGCGGGTGGAGAGGCCGCCGCCTGGTGTGCGGGCCTGTCAGAGAGGTGAGGTGCTTGTGGGGTGACGGCCGCGGCGACTGTATTGCCGGTTCGAATGCAAGCCGGCCGCGGCGAACCTTCGTCACCCGGCCCGCCTACGACGACATGACAACCTGGTGTACGCGCAGTCGAACAGCGATCGCGCGCGGCCGCTGGTACGACCTTCAGGGAGGCTGCGGAGTGTCCGAAGAGGTTACCTATACTGATGCGATATGCGGCGAAACGATCTCATTAGCAGACGACTATCTCCTGCTCACGGTGTCGCGAAAAGGTAAAGGCGGTGGACAGGAATTCGTCGTCCATCGCGATTGTCTTGTCCGTGTCTTGCGCCCAGGAACGCAACTCGGTGAGGTCTTCGACATATAGGCTGGGCCTTTCCGTGGATCCGGATACAGCGATCGGGTTTCGATGCTCGTTTCCGTGACGAATCCCCGGGTTCGCTGTGGTGCTGCCGGGATTATGTCGGCCCGTCGGCGTCTGGGCAGCCAGCTGCGACGCTGCCCGAGGTGTCAGGCCACCTACAATCAGCGGCAGTTCCCATCTGGCACGCTCTACGACCGCTCGGTCCCGGGAGAATCGATGGCAGAGATATCGGAGTCCCCTGACTGGGGTGGGCTGCGTTCGGTGGTGGGTGGAGCTGACTTTGTACCAGCAGCAGTGACGCGATTGGTGAATGCGGCAACCGCAGAAGAAGCAACCTCGGCATATTGGGAACTCGACAACCGTGTGGTCGTGCAGGGGCAGCTGTTCGAGTCAGCGATGTGGACAGCAAGGGTCGTCTCGTACGCCATCTGTGATGGCGAGCCGTCCGAGTTCGGTCTGAGCGGAGCACTCGATCTCCTGGTAGAAATCGCGGCGGGCGAGTCGGACCAATCCGAGTTGGCTCTCGGAAACAAGGACCTCGGCGATATATGCCGACGTGAGCTCAGGCGATTCCTGCCCTGCTTTCGTGGGTTGGCGGGAAGCGACATCGATCAGATCTTGCTCGGAGTATTGGATCTCCTGGACCTTCTCGAGGTCGAGCGTGAGCAGGTGCGTGAGATTGCCAGGGCCATCCTCGAGCGGACAGTCGGTCCAGCGGTCGAGCGGCGTGCTCGCGAACTGATCGGAAATGATTGAGCTGCCGGCTAACCCAAACCTGGCGGCGCTCAGTCGTCGTGTGTGTTCTCCGCCAGGGGAAGCGGCCAAGTTGTTCTGGGAGCACCACGAGAGTGGCTGGAGCTCTGAGGTACTTAGCCCCGGCCGCTCGACCTCTGACCTGGGGCACTCACTCACTCCCAGTTCTGGGTTGACGAGGTCCCGGTCTGTGGGCCAGTCGGTGTCGGCGCGGGTCGAAGGACGCTGGCTATCTCGTCGAACTGTCGCCAGGTGTCTGCGCCGCTGGGTGAGGACACGCGTCAGCCGCCAACTGCAGGCACAACGCAGCAGTGGCCGGATCTCACCGGATATGGGGACCGCACCTACACCCACGACGACACCGGCCAGCTCATCGGAGTGACCAGCGAGTCGGGTGGTGAGGTCACCATGAAGTACGACGATCGCGGCAACGTGACGCAGACGACGACGTGCCGCGGCGCCGGGGGAACGGACTGCCATACCGCGTACAACACCTACTTCGCGAACGCCTCCTGGCCGGCCTTGGACCCGCGATGGGACAAGCCCTGGGAGACGCGTGACGCTCGCTCGTCGGGTCCGACCGACGACACCTACAAGGTGAACCGGAATCTGACGGTCTCCGGTGATGTGGCCTCCGAGTTCAGCCCCAACGGCGGGTTGAAGACCTACACCTATACCGACGGTGTGCAGACGGGCCCGGACGGGCAGCCGATGCCGCCGGGGTTGTTGCAGGCCGAGTCGGTGAAGGTGAATGCGTCGACGACGGCGGTGACGCAGTACTTGTACGACCAGTACGGCGATCTTGTGCAGACGACCGCGCCGTCCGGACTGGTGACGAAGTACACCTATGACGAGGTGGGGCGGAAGAAGACCGAGACGCAGATCTCGGACACCTACCCGAGCGGTGTGACGACGACGTACGACTACGACAAGATGTCGCGCGTCACCGCGGTGACAGGCCCGGTGACGACGGATGCTGTGACGGGTGAGCAGCACCAGCAGAAGGCTGAGCTGGAGTACGACGCCGACGGCAACGTGGTGACGGCAACCGCGCGGGATCTGAAGACGTCGGACGAGCCGCGGGTCACGACGATGACCTACGACGACCGGAACCGGCTGGCGTCGACGGTCGATGCCGATGGCAAGGAGTCGCAGCAGGGGTACGACGAGTTCGGGAACCGGACGTGGTCCGAGGACGCGAACGGGAACCGGTTCGAGTACAAGTACTCCGACCTGAACATGCTGACCGAGGTCTGGGACATGAACCTCCCGGCCGACCCGAACAATCCGCCGACCGACGGGCCTCGGGAGGGGATCGACTACGCGGTCCGTTCGAAGACGCAGTACGACCCGGCCGGCCGCAAGGTCGCCGAGGTCGACGCGATGGGCCGGGTCGTCAGCTACGTGTACAACCTGGACGACACGCTAAAGACCAAGACGCTCGCAGCATTCCATAACCCGGACGGATCCACGCGGCCGTACGTGCTGGAGGACAACACCTACGACGGCGCCGGGAACCGGACCCAGTCCAAGACCGACAACAGCAAGACCACGACGACGTACACGATCGACGCGGCTGGCAGGGTCTCGGCCCAGGTGGTCGACCCGGCAGGTTTGCAGCGGACGACGACCTACGACCACGACCTGGCCGGCAACGTCACCAAGCAGACGGACACCGGCAAATGGTCGAACGCTGACATCGCCGGACCGACGACGGTCACGGACACGACCAGTTATGTGTTCGACGCTTCCGGGCGACGGGTGTCGCAGACCGTCGAGAACCCGTCCGGGGCGATGACGACCTCGTGGACGTACGACCAGCGGGGTCTGGCGACGTCGATGACAACGCCGCGAGGTAACGCGAGCGGTGCGGTCAAGGCGGACTTCACCACGAGCTATGTGAATGACGAGCTCGGCCGGCTGGTGAAGACGGTCGCGCCGAAGGTGAAGGCTGAGCAAGACGGCGGTACAGCGACAGACGTGCAGCCGACGGCGGCGGTCGGGTACGGCGCGTTCGGGCAGGCGACCTCGTCGAAGGATGCGCTCGGCAATGTCACCAAGTCGACGTTCGACAAGCTTGGCCGGACCACCGAGGTGACTGCGACTTCGTATACGCCACCGGGTGGTGCAGCGCTGACGCCCAAGACGAGCTTCAGCTACGACGCGGTCGGCAACCTGTTGCAACAGGTCGACGAGCGCGGCAACACCACCAACTTCACCTACGACCACCTCAACCAGCAGGTGCAGGTCGACGCACCCGGCACGACGAACACGGAGCGGGCGATCACGAAGATCACCTACACGCCGAACGGGGATGTCGCCTCGACGACCGATCCGTTGGGTGCGGTGAAGCAGTACACCTACGACGACCTGGACCGGGTTGTCACCTCGACGGACGTCGAACGCAAGCCGACCGCGGCGAACTTCGTCACCCGGCTGGCCTACGACGACATGGACGACGTGGTGACCGCGCAGACGCCGTCGGGTGCGGTGGCGCTGAGCAGCTATGACTCGCTCGGACAGCTGACCAAGTCCACGGACCCGAACAATGTGGTCACCCAGTTGGGCTACGACTACGCGGGCCGTCAGGTGGTCTCTACCGACGGCATGGGACGCAGCAGCGTCGCGGCGTATGACCAGGCCGGGCAGTTGGTCGCGTCGAAGACGCTGAACGCGTCGAACGTCGCGCTCGGCACCACTGCGCTCGGGTACGACCTGGACGGCAACCTGGTCTCGTCGAGACCCGCATCGGGGAACCGCGCATCGACGTACACCTACGACGCGCTCGGCCGGCTGATCACGCAGACCGATCCGGTGTCGGCGACCGATCGGGTGAGCATCTCGTACGGCTACGACGCCGCGGGCAACCGCACCCGCTACACCGACGGCCGCGGCAACTCGACCACCTACACGGTCAACACGCTCGGCCTGCCCGAGAAGGTCATCGAACCCTCCACGACAGCTCATCCGGTGCTGACGGATCGGACCTGGACCGCGTCGTACGACGCGGCCGGGAACCCGGTCTCGCTGCTGTCGCCGGGCGGTGTCACGCGCACCCGGACCTTCGATGCGGCCGGACGGCTCCAGACCGAGACCGGCGCGAACGCGGAAGCGCCGACCGCGACCCGCAACCTGACCTACGACCTCGACGGACGGCTCGCGACCTCGAGCACGATCGACACTGCCGGCACAGCTGGCAGCTCCAGCGGGGTCAACACCTACACCTACAACGACCGCGGAATGCTCCTGCGCGCCGACGGCCAGTCCGGCACCTCGACCCAGGGCTATGACCCCGACGGTCAACTCACCCAACGCATCGACGCCGCCGGCACCGCCGACTTCACCTACACCAACGGCAGGCCGGCAACGGTCACCGACCCGGTCACCCGCGTCCTACAGACCCTCGGCTACAACGCTGCCGGGCAGCTCGCCTCGATCGACTACGGCTCCGGCCGGGTCCGCACGATCGGGTACGACGCCTACGGCCGGATGAACTCCGATGTGCTGAAGGCAGGCACGACCTCCGTGTCGTCCATCACCTACGGCTACGACGCAGACAACAACATCACCTCCAAGAACACCACCGGCGTCGCAGGCGCCGGCAACAACACCTATGCCTACGACCAACTCGGACGGCTCACGTCCTGGATGAAGGGAACTGCGACCACCACCTACGGGTGGGACGCCGACTCCAACCGCACCAAGGTCACCACGACCGCCGGCACGAAGCTCGCGTCGTACGACGAACGCAACCGGCTCCTGGACGACGGCACCTCCACCTACACCTACTCACCCCGCGGCGCGCTGCTGACCCAGACCACCGGGACAACCACCGAAGCGTTCAGCTTCGACGCGTTCGACCGGATGATCACGCGCTCCGCCCGCGACTTCACGTACGACGCCCTTGACCGCCCGGTCCAAGCCGGCACCGCGCGGATGCGCTACGACGGGTTCAGCGACGAGGTCGTCTCCGACGGCACCCAGTTCTTCGGCCGCTCCGCCTCCGACGGACTCCTGGCAGTCAGCTACGACACCACCAAACGCCTCGTCCTGGCCGATCGCCACGGTGACGTCTTCGCCGGCTTCGACCCCACAGACACCACCCTGTCGGCAGGCCTACCCGACTCCCGCACCTACGACCCGTTCGGCAACTCCACCAGCGCCACCGGCCTGAAGTACCGAGTCGGCTACCAAGGCGACTGGACCGACCCCCGCTCCGGCGACGTCAACGAGGGCGCCCGCTGGTACAACCCCGGCACCGGGAGCTTCAACTCCCAAGACTCCGTCAACGCAGCAGCAGGAGCCTCCAGCTCGGTGCTCAACCTGTACGGCTACGCCGGTGGCAACCCCCTCACCTACAACGACCCCGACGGCCACAGCCGCGTCGACCCCGAAGGCCCGAGCTCCAGCCACTGCTACCACGACCCGAAGAAGCCGATCACCGGCCCCGAGATCGACCCGCGCTACGGCATAACCTGCGACCCGCCACCAAACAAACCGAAGTGCACCAAGCCCGGCGGCGGAAAAGACTGCCCGCCGAAGCCCGACCCTTACTGCAAGCGGCACCCGAAGAGGTGCGATGGCGGGGGACATGACGGCGGTGGCGGCGGTGGCTGCAAGAAGAACTGCAACCCGCCATGCAAAACGCACCACTGCGGTCCCAAGCCCCCGCCCCCGCCGGTCTGCGACCCTCAGTGTCAGCTCAACAAGAAGATCAAGGCAGAACACGACGATCTTGAGCAGAACGCCAAGACGGTCGTACAACCACCACCTGGCAACCCTGCCTGCGCTAGCGGCAACCCTCTCTGCCCAGGCAACCCAGCCCAGCCGGCCACCGTCGTCACCTCTGGCGGCGACCTCACCGACGAAACGTCCGCCTGGTCCAACCAGCAGTACGAAAACGCCCTCAACTCCGGCGCCTCCGTCATCCAAGACGTCACCACAACCGGCACCTATAACTGGTTCACGCTTCCCATGGCAGATAACGGCCGGACCGGCAGCGTCGGCGGCGTCGGCGGCGGCGGCGGCGGTATCCCGGCGAGCGGCGGTTGGGGCATCACGCTAGGCGACCTGATCAGGGGCGGCATCGGGATCACAAGTCTTACTGGCATCCTGGTGACACTCGGCAACGATAAGACTGACGACGGAGAGAATGCGTCCTCCAGCGGGAGTGGCGAAGAATCATCAGATCCTGCCAGTTGGCTTGATGACCCTGACGCGCGAGGTAAGGTTCCGGAATCTTGGGGTGCGGGGCAGCCGAACAAGAAGGGGATCGGAACACGATGGGTTGATCCCGAAAACAAGAAGGGTAATTCAATTCGGATTGATAAGGGCGATCCCAATAACCCACAAGAAGCTCAGCAGCAGGATCATGTAGTGATTAGTCATGATGGCAAGCAGATTGGTCGGGACGGAAAGCCGTTGCCGGGCAGTTTGAAGGATAACTGGGAACAGGGTCACATTCCTCTCGATGAGTGGAAGACGTGGAAGAATTGGTGGAGCCCAAATTGAGTGAAATTCAGTTTCCGCGTATGCGACGTGACGTGATGGATACGCTTGCAGTCTTGTCGGACACTGAGTATCAAGAGCGGGCGTGGATTCGCAGGGAGGGTTTCCGGCCTGGGCAATACGACACTTTCGACTACCATGTTCACGTCTTGTATGACGATGCGGCCGTCCTCCCGGATCCGTCTGACTCTGTTGGGACCATCCTGCTCTCCGGTGATGAGATCGAGCGCCTTCGTGCTCTCGATCGAGTGCTAAATGTTCTACTTGATGATCATGGCGATGTCGGGCCTGAGATCTTCATGACCGACCCGCGATGGTCTGAGGTTGTGCGCTTAGCGGCGCTCGCGCTGTCCTCGATGGTTCGTCGCTGGGGTTTCGATATTCCGTAGGTCGATTCGGGTCTGCCAACGACGGGCATTGATGGCCGGAGTGAGTGTGCGGGACATCGTTCGACGCCTACTCGCTCACCCACGCAGTAACTATGAACGGCCGGGTTCATAACGAGGTCAAGGATGCGGTCATGCCACCGCGGGAGGTGATTGTGCAGCGCCTGTCGCTGCTCGACGGTGTGCAGCGTTATGTTTGAGCCTAGGGGGCTGCCGGGGGGCGCCGTTCGATCGGGTTGATCTTGCGGTTTGGCTGCGGGAGTAGATCCAGGTGGCCGGTTCGGCGGACGGGATGACGGTGGAGGTCCGTCGGGCCGAGCAGTCGGGACGCGGCATTACATCGTCGGCCGCGGCGCGTGAGGCTTCGGGTCCGGCGGTCGAGGTAGTCATTCCCTCAGACTGTTATCAGGTGCGGGTGTCGTCGTTCGAGGTGGTTTCTGCGGCGGAGGCCGCTGAGGTTTTCGGCCAGTACTACGAGACCGGCCAAGTCCCGGATGCTTTCCACCTCCGACAACTGTTTCTCTAGACACTGATCAGCTGCGATTCGTCCCTCGAGCTTCCGCGAGGAATGCATATTGGCTGGCCGTCGTCAAGAGGGTTGTCGTCGGGCTGCTAAACCCCAACCACGACAGACTCGCCGTTCTTCACTCAGATGGCAGCAGTTGGTACATGGCGGCTGGGCGCGGGCGATATCTGGAGTAGCCAGGCTCGACGTCGCTGACCCGCTCCGGGGTGGCTTCACAGAGGCGATCCGTCCACGCCTCGGCAAGCAGGTTCCGATCTGCCCGAGGTTTCAGGCCATCTAGAACCAGTGGCAGGTTCCCACTTGGCACGATCTACGACCCGCTCGGGCCCTGGGAGGATCGATGACAGAGATACCTGAGTCGCCTGAGTCGCCTGAGTCGCCTGAGTCGCCTGAGTCGCCTGATTGGAGTGGTCTGCGTTCGGTGGTGGGTGGAGCTGACTTTGTACCAGCGGCAGTGACGCGATTGGTGCATGCGGCAACCGCAGAAGAAGCAACTTCGGCATATTGGGAACTCGACAACCGTGTGGTCGTGCAGGGGCAGCTGTTCGAGTCAGCGATGTGGACAGCAAGGGTCGTCTCGTACGCCATCTGTGATGGCGAGCCGTCCGGGTTCGGTCTGAGCGGAGCACTCGATCTCCTGGTAGAGATCGCGGCGGGCGAGTCGGACCAATCCGAGTTGGCTCTCGGAAACAAGGACCTCGGCGATATATGCCGACGTGAGCTCAGACGATTCCTGCCCTGCTTTCGCAGGTTGGCGGGAAGCGACACCGATCAGACCTTGCTTCGAGTATTGGATCTCTTGGACCTCCTGGAGGTCGAGCGCGAGCAGGTGCGCGAGACGGCTAGGGCCATCCTCGAGCGGAGAGTCGGTCCAGCGGTCGAGCGGCGTGCTCGCGAACTGATCGGAAGTGATTGAGCTACCGCCTAACCCGCAACTTTGCCGGCGCTCAGATGCGCTCTTCGGGGGCATAGTCGCGCCGCGAGCTATCGATCAGGACTGTCGTTCTGCCTGGCGCTGGCCGTGACTTTCCGAAACAGCAGTCAAGGCTTCGAGATTGTTGGTAGAAGGCAACAAGGGTAACCAGAGTTCGGTAATCGGTAGCCTGACGGAACTGTATAAGAGGTGAACATTGTATACGAGAGATGGTCATGGTTTTCGGCTGCGGCTACTGCTTGAGGATGGAGAGTCGCCTGAATCGGTCTGCAATGTTGATGGGTGGATAGATACTTCAGATCGCGGATCGTGGGCTGCAACGTTCCTAACTTTGGCCGAGGTTGGCCGTCTGATGGAGCGATGGAGAGAAACGGGCGAGAATGCGTCCGGCGCCTACTTCGCCTGTGTCGATGGCATTATTATTCGTGAACCCGGAGTGGAAACGATAATGGCTGCTGCGCAGGACCTGGTGACCACCGGTGACTTTGAAACCTTTCTAATACGGTCTGAGGATGTTGAATTGTGAAATGGGCGGTGATTGAACGTTGGAACATCGCCGAGTTAGATGACCTACTCAATCGCCTCTTCACTTTCTTCTTATGCTCGCCGTCGGGGATCCGTAGTTCGTCGACACAACTCGGTGGTGGCTTGACGACTCGGTGATGTCGCCGCGGAGGTGGCTGAGCGTCGTCTCGACTTCGTCGACGGTGTGGTTCGGTACTCGGCGAGCCTTCGGAGTCCGTCTGAGGTCCCGTTCGATCGGAGCACCTCTGCGGTTCTGGCTGCGGGAGTGTATTCAGATGGCCGCCTCGGCGGACGGAAGACGGTGGGCGTTCGGTCGGTCGGAAGAGTCGGGCTGGGTCACTGCGTAGTGGGTCGAGCGGTGCGCGACGCGTTGCGTTAGCCGATGGACGTTGTGGTTCCCTGGGGGACGCTACGGCTGCGGGTGGCGTCGTGTGAGGTGTTCTCCGCAGGGGAAGCGGCCAAGTTGTTCTGGGGGCACCACGACAGCGGCTGGGGCTCTGAGGTGCTTAGCTCCCTCTGGCTCGACCTCTGACCTGGGCACTCACTCCCAGTTCTGGTCGATGAGGTCCCGGTCTGTGGGCCAGTCGGTGTCGGCGCAGGGTCGTAGGACGCTCGCTACCTCGCCGAAGTGACGCCAGGGGCTCTGCGTCGGTGGGCCGAGGACGGCTGCCGGCCTTCCGGCGACTGTGATTGTCAGTTGTTCGCCGGCCTCGGCTCGGCGGAGCAGTTCGTGGGCGTGTTGTTGGAGCTCGCCAATGTCCACGCTGGTCATGTCCCCAAGGTCGCACGAAGATCGCCGCCACCGTCAGGCGCCACGCCATCAGTCGGCTCACGCCCGACCGAAGGCCCGGAGGTCCGCTGACCCCACGGCGCGGTGAGGACGATCGCGGGGTTTGTAGATCGTCGAGTCGTGGGGATTGGTTCTGGTTTCGTCGTTTGAGCGGCCAATTTTCACGACTCGGCGGGAATCGGGCCGGGCAGCAGGCCTCGGGCGCGTCGGTCGAGCGGGCAGGCCGTGGGGTGAAGCTGGGCGAGCGGGGCTGGGCTGGGCCGGGAGTGGCGAGCGGGGCTGGGCTAGGCCGGGCGTGCGGAGGGGGGGCGGGCGTGGGAAGCGAGGTATTGGCAGCGGGCTGGAGAACGGCGGGTGGAACGGGGTGGAGAAGATGGAGTGCGTCTGGCCGGCGTTGCGGGGGTGGGCGAGACCCTTTTGTGATCTCGGGTGGGGGTCGGGGACAATGGCGCGGTGCAGGAAGAGGTGCGGTCGGGTGAGCCGGCGCGGCCGGAGGAGTCCGGGGCGCTGGATGTTGTGCGTGGTGCGTTGCTTGATCGGGGTGGTCTCGTACGGGGGCTGGCCTCGGGGCGGCGGCGGGGGAGTGGGGCGCCGGGGTACCTGCGGGTTGAGGTGCGGTATGTGGATTTGAAGGGGGAGCGGCACCTTCAGGTCACGGAGTTTGATGAGCGGCAGGCTCATACGCGGAATGTGCCGGACGTGGGCGTCGAGAAGGTTGTCGACGAGCTACTGGGTGCGGGGTACGGGTCTTGGCATGTCGAGACTACGAGTGAGACGTTGCGGCTGCGGTACACCAAGAAGGGTAAGGAGCTGCTGCACCGGCAGGATGATGTGCGGGAGCAGGAGACTGGTCACGATCGGGTGAAGCAGCGGGTGCTTGATCCTGCGGCGCCGTTCTTGATCGAGCTGGGGATCAGTGATCACCAGGGGCGGGTGAAGCCGTCTCGGCAGGCGAAGTACAAGCAGATCGAGGAGTTCTGCAAGCTGCTCGCGCCCGCGGTCGACGAAGCGATCGCCGCACGGCGGATCGTCGTCGAGAGCGGGTCTGCAGGCGGCAGCGAGCGTGCGTCCGCGGGTGGCGATGAGCGTGGGGCTGCGGGCGGCAGTGAGGGTGACGCTGGGGGTGGGCTGGGGCGGCCGTTGGAGGTTGTGGATCTGGGGTGTGGGAATGCTTATCTGACGTTGGCGGCGTATCACCTGTTGACGGCGCGTGGGTATGACGTGCGGATGACTGGTATTGACCACAATCCGGCGGCGCGGGCGCGGAATACGCGGGTGGTGGAGGCGCTCGGGTGGCAGGAGCATCTGCGGTTCCTGGATGCGACCATTCAGGGTGCGGAGCTGGACGTGCAGCCGGATGTCGTACTGGCGCTGCACGCCTGCGACACCGCGACCGACGATGCGCTCGCGCGGGCCGTGGGATGGGAGGCCGCGCTGGTTCTCGCGGCTCCGTGTTGTCATCACGACATCCAAAAGCAGCTGAAGAGCGTCACACCACCGGCGCCTTATGCGCTGATGACGAGATATGGCATCGTTCGTGAGCGGTTCGCCGACGTCCTGACGGATTCCCTGCGGGCGGCGGTGCTCCGACAGGTCGGTTACCGGGTGGAGGTGGTGCAGTTCGTGGACAGTCAGCACACGCCGCGCAATCTGCTGCTGCGCGCTGCGCGGACCGGTGCCAAGCCGACCGCGGAGTTGCAGGCCGAGTACCAGGCGATGGTCACCGAATGGCAGGTGACGCCGCGGCTGGCGCAGCTCCTGCTCCCCCGAGGTGCTGAGGTGGTTTCGTGAGACAGCTCCGGACGGTAGTCGCCCTGCTGGGTGCGACGCTCTGCACCCTGGCGGGTGTCGCACTGCCCGCCTCGGCGAGCGGCAGCGCGGACCCGGCGTCGCCGGCGCCGCAGAAGCTGTTCTCGATCAAGGACGACCGGATCCATCAGCCGACCGGGCTGGCCAAGAGCGCCAAGCACCAGGGCACTTATTGGGCTGTGAGCAGCTCTGGGGACACCGGGCGGGTGTTCGCACTCGACTCGTCCGGCAAGGTGCAGGCCGTGTTCAGGTTCGGCGCGAAGGTCAAGGACGTCGAGGCGCTCGGTATCGACCGGAACGGCACGCTGTACATCGCCGACATCGGTGACAGCCAGGCGAGCCGGGACCAGATCGAGATCTACACGATCCCGGAGCCGGAGAATCTGCAGGACTCGTCCAACGTGAAGTACCACCAGTACGACTTCAAGTACCCGGACGGCGCGCACGACGCCGAGACGCTGCTGATCGATCCCGAGACCAGCCAGCTGTACGTCGTGACGAAGTCGTCCAAGGGCGCCGGCGCGATCTACTCCGCGCCGGCCTCGCCGACCCGGCAGGGCACGAACGATCTCAGCAAGCTCGCGCCGGCGCCGACCGGCGTGATCACCGACGGTACGTTCCTGCCGGACGGCCAGCGCGTGGTACTGCGGACCTCGACCGACCTCGCGACCGTGGCCTGGGGTGACGACCCGAACGCCATCGCCCGCAGCGCCGCGCTGCCCGGCGAGGGCGACAGCATCGCGCTCGGCGGCACCGCCGGCACCGTGGTCTTCGGAGTGAGCGGCGCGAACCCGGGCGTCTACCAGCTGGCGGTGCCCGCCAAGGCGACGACCGGTACGAAGACGCCGACGGCCGGCGCCACCCCGAAGGGCGCGACGACGAACGACAGCAACAACTCGGACAGCTCCGGCAAGAGCCACAACCTGATGTGGATCATCATCGGCGCTGCCGTGTTCGCGCTGATCGTCACGATCTTCACGTTCCCGCCGGGCCGCCGCGAACGCCAGGACCGTCAGGCCGAGAACGACCGCCTGACCGGCCAGTCCCCGCCCACCCCGCACCGCCGCCAGCACTCCTGACCCCGCTCCCCGGTCCGATCCCGCTCCCCGGTCCGACCCGATTTGCTGGGTCGGCCAGGCAAATTGCTGGGTCGGCAAGGCAAACGCGGGGTCCCGGACCCGGATACGGGGTGGGGAACCCACAAGCTCGCTGGCTTACCCAGCAAATTGCGGGGCGCGGATGAGCGAGAACAGCCGCCGCCCCAGGGGACGGCGGCTGCGGACGGGGCGGGTTACTTGAGGTTCTCGACCACGTAGTCGATCGCCTGGGTGAGCTTCTCGACGTCGTCCGGGTCGACCGCCGGGAACATCGCCACCCGGAGCTGGTTGCGGCCGAGCTTGCGGTACGGCTCGGTGTCGACGATGCCGTTCGCGCGCAGCGTCTTCGCCACCGCGGCCGCGTCGATCGAGTCGTCCAGGTCGACGGTGCCGATGACCAGCGAGCGGGCGTCCGGGTCGGTGACGTACGGCGTCGCGTACTCGGACTTCTCGGCCCACGTGTACAGCCGGTTGCTGGAGTCCGTCGTACGTCCGACGCTCCACTCCAGGCCGCCCTGGCTGTTGATCCAGTCGGTCTGCTCGGCCATCAGGAACAGCGTCGACAGCGACGGCGTGTTGTACGTCTGGTTCTTGCTGGAGTTGTCGATCGCGGTCGCCAGGTCCAGGAACGCCGGGATCCAGCGGCCGGACGCAGTGATCTCCTCGACCCGGGCGAGTGCCGCCGGGCTGAGCAGCGCGATCCACAGGCCGCCGTCCGAGGCGAAGCACTTCTGCGGGGCGAAGTAGTACGCGTCGACCTCGTTGAGGTCGACCGGCAGGCCGCCGGCGCCGGAGGTGGCGTCGATCGCGACCAGCGAGCCCTCGTCGGCGCCCTCGACCCGCTTGGCCGGCGCCATCACACCGGTGGAGGTCTCGTTGTGCGGCCACGCGTACAGGTCGACGCCGGCCTCCGCGACCGCGACCGGGCGGGTGCCGGGGTCGGCCTTCACGATCGTCGGGTCACCGAGGTGCGGCGCCTGCTGGGCGGCCTTGGCGAACTTCGAGGAGAACTCACCGAAGCTCAGGTGCTGGCTCTTCTCCCGGATCAGCCCGAACGTCGCGATGTCCCAGAACGCGGTCGACCCGCCGTTGCCGAGCACGACCTGGTACCCGTCGGGCAGCTGGAACAGCTCGGCGACGCCCTCCTGGAGCCGCTTCACCAGGTTCTTCACCGGCGCCTGCCGGTGGGAGGTGCCGAGCAGCTTCGCGCCCTCGGTCGCGAGCGCGGCGACGGCTTCGGGGCGGACCTTCGACGGACCCGCGCCGAAGCGGCCGTCACGAGGCTTGAGCTCTGCAGGAATCTGAATTTCGCCGGTCACCAGCGCATTCCCTTCGTCGTCTGCATTCAGAAAGCCGACGACGCTGTCAGCGCGTTCTATCCTCGCACACCCCGTCCAACCGACACGCCGGGGTGTCTCATTCGTGCTTCCGGATGGTTCGTTCGGTGCCGGTCAGGAGGGCAACGGGGCCGTCGGCGGTGTCGGTCCACTCGCCGCAGGCGCCGCCGCCCTTGGCAACCTCCAGCACCAACTCGGTGCCGTCCATCCGCAGCGCCGGGTGGTAGTACTGCGCGACGCGCTCCGCCTCGCCCTGGATGTAGTGGCCTATCAGTGCCCGCCGGAAACGGTCGGTCGTCACGTTCGGGTTGCTGCCGTGCACCAGTGCGCCGTGGAAGAACAGCACGTCGCCGGGTTCCATCTCGATCGGTACGGCGGCCTCGGCCGGCGGCAGCGGTACCGTCACGTCGGTGAAGCTGACGGTGGTGTCGGCCTTCTCCGTGCACAGGATCGGCCAGCGGTGCGAGCCCGGTACGACCTCGAGGCAACCGTTCGCGACGTCGACGTGGTCGAGCGCCATCCAGGCCGCGACGCACGTACCGGGGTCGGCCTTCAGGTAGAAGTTGTCCTGGTGCAGCGCCTGCCCACGCGAACCGGCGGGCTTGAAGTAGACCATCGTCTGGACCGCGTACGGCGACCTGCCGAGCAGCGCTGTCAGCACCTCGTCGATCCGCGGGTCGATCAGCCACCGCAGCGACGCGTCGTCCCAGCGGTGCATCTGCGCCATCCGCGGGTACCGCTTCAGCGGGTCCCGGTCGGTCGAGTCGAGGCCCGCGAAGTCGTGCGACCGCGGCCCGCGCTGCCGAACCTCCATGTAGTGGTCGCGCAGCCGCTCGGCCTCGTCGGTGGAGAACAGCCCGCGAACCAGCGTGTACCCGGTCTGCTCGAACTCGTCCCGGCGCAACTCGGCGTCCAGGTTGTATGAAACGCTCATGCACGACTCCCGCGTAGGTGCTCTAGGCTGTCAACAACCTCAATTTTCCTGCCAACCAACCGCGCAGGACCACGGACGATTCACGCGAGGACTTGAACTTTTGTTGCACCCAGTCGACCTCGAACGGATGTCCGCCCCGACCTTCTGGCGGTGCGAACCGAGCTGGTCCTGGACCTCGCCACGGCTCGCGGACCACCTGCTCTGGTGCGTCGTCGACGGGCGCGGCGCCCTCGAACTGGACGGCCGCCGCCAGGAGCTCCGTCCCGGCGTCTGCGCCGTGTTCCAGCCCGGCGACGCGCCCCGGGCGACCCACGACCCGCACCGCCGGCTGCTCGTCTTCGGCATGCACTTCGTGACCACGCGGACGGTCGCGCCGGAGCCGCGCTGGGGTGAGGTGATGGATCGCGAGCTGCTCGGGGTCCTCGCCCGCACCAGCGATGCGGCGTACCGGCGCGGTGATCCGATCGGGCGGCGGCAGGCCGAACTGTGCCTCGAGCAACTGATCGCGCTGGTCTGGGACGCCGTCCACAACCCCGGACGTGGTGGCACCGACGTGGCGGTCGACGAGATCGCCCGGCAGCTCCGGGAGGACCCGGGCCGCGACTGGACCGTCAGCCAGATGTCACGCGGCGCCGCGCTCAGCCGGGCGCAGTTCACCCGCCGCTTCGTCAAACAGTTCGGGATGTCGCCGGCGCAGTACCTGATCCAGGCCCGGATCGACCGCGCGCACCAGCTTTTGACCGAGAGCGGCATGACCGTCACCGAGACGGCCACCGCCCTCGGCTACACCGACGTCCCGTACTTCAGCCGCCAGTACAAGCAACGGACTGGGCGAAACCCGAGCCAGGACCGTTAGGCCCAGGATGGGTTCCAGCCCTCGATCGAGTCGGCGGGGCGGGAGGCCGGGCCGGAGTAGATCGCGGACGGGCGGATCAGCCGGCCGGTGCGCTTCTGCTCCAGGACGTGCGCGCTCCAGCCCGCGGTCCGCGCACAGGTGAACATCGACGTGAACATCGGCGGCGGTACCTCCGCGAAGTCCAGTACGATCGCCGCCCAGAACTCGACGTTCGTCTCCAGTACGCGGTCCGGCCGGCGCTCGCGCAGCTCGGCCAGCGCGGCCTGCTCCAGCGCCTCGGCCACCTCGTACCGCGGGGCGGCCAATTCACGCGCCGTACGGCGAAGGACCCGGGCGCGCGGGTCCTCGGCCCGGTACACGCGGTGCCCGAAACCCATCAGCCGCTCGCCCGCGTCCAGCAGACCCTTCACGTAAGACCGTGCGTCACCAGATCGCTCGACACCCTCGATCATCGTCAGCACTCGCGCCGGCGCACCGCCGTGCAGCGGACCCGACATCGCGCCGACTGCGCCCGACAACGCCGCCGCCACATCCGCACCGGTGGACGCGATCACCCGCGCGGTGAACGTCGACGCGTTCATCCCGTGCTCGGCGGCCGACGTCCAGTACGCATCTACCGCGCGGACGTGCTTCGGGTCGGGCTCGCCGCGCCAGCGGATCATGAACCGCTCGGTGATCGTGTTCGCCTTGTCCACCTCACGCTGCGGCACCATCGGCTGCCCGATCCCGCGGGCCGCCTGCGCGACGTACGACAACGCCATCACCGCCGCGCGGGACAGGTCGTCACGGGCCTGCACGTCGTCGATGTCGTACAGCGGCCGCAGACCCCAGGCCGGTGCCAGCATCGCCAGCGCGGACTGTACGTCGACCCGAATGTCGCCGGTGTGCACCGGCAGCGGGAACGGCTCGGCCGGCGGCAGACCGGGTGTGAACGCACCGTCGACCAGCAGGCCCCACACGTTCTCGAACGGCACCCGGCCGACCAGATCCTCGATGTCCACACCGCGGTAGCGGAGGGCCGAACCTTCCTTGTCCGGCTCGGCGATCTGCGTGTCGAACGCGACCACGCCCTCCAGCCCGTGCTGCACCTCGGTCCTCGGATCAGACATACGGCTCCCTTGTCCAAATGGTCAGGGCGCAGGCTCACCAGGAGAGCCGGCGCACCTGGGCGCTCAGGCAGCATAGTTCTCCGCGCCGACGACCGGACAGATTTGTGACCGGTTCGGCCGGCCGCAATGCACCGGACAGGGGTCTAGTCTCGGTGCATGGCAAAGCCCCTCCCCGCCCTTGGGCTCGTGATCGGCGTTATCGCCACCTACGTCGCACTCGGCACTTCGTCCTACGCGACGTCCCGGCTGATGCTGCGTCTTCAGCTGTATCGCAACGACCTCGGACACTCGCTGCCTTGGCTCGCGTTGCTGATCGCGATCGCGGTCGTGCTCGGGTTGCTGATGATGGCGCCCGTGATCGGCGCAGGAGTGACGACGGGGACGGGCCTGATGCTGACCGTCACTGGATTGGCAGTCATGGTGCTGCCGCTGCGGCAGACGTTCGATCTGGTGAAGCTGTTCGAGTTCCCGGGGTCGCGCTATGGCGCGTCATACCTGTTGTTCGACGGGTCGATCGTGTTGTTGGGCATACCACTGTTGCTCGTGGGTATTCGCCGGTGGGCGCAGGACGCCAAGCTGGCCAAGGGGTTGCCAGGGCCGCAACAACCGCAGCAGTGGGGCGGCTACCCGGGCCAGCAACCGTTGCCGCCATGGCCGGACCACCAACAGCAGCAGTACCCGCCGCCGCAGTACCCGGGCCAGCAGCCGCCTCGGTGACACGTAGGCTCGGCCTGTGGATCTAGGCGAGATGCGGGAGACGTACGGCCTCGGGGAGCTGCTCGAGAGCCAGGTGGATGCCGACCCGTTCGTGCAGTTCCAGACCTGGCTGGAGCAAGCGCGCCAAGCCGGCCTGGCTGAGCCCAACGCGATGGTGCTGGCAACGGCCGATGCGAACGGTCGCCCGTCGGCTCGGACCGTGCTGCTGAAGCGCCTGGACGAGCGTGGCTTCGCGTTCTACACCAACCAGCAGTCCCGCAAGGCGGAAGACCTTGCCGCGAACCCCCTCTGCGCTCTGGTGTTCCCCTGGCATGCCATGGAGCGACAGGTTCGCGTAGAAGGCACCGTCACCAAGCTCCCCACGGACGAGGTCGACGAGTACTTCGCCAGCCGTCCCCGTGGTTCGCAGCTAGGGGCCTGGGCCTCACAGCAGAGCCAGCCGGTCGAGTCGCGCGAAGAGCTCGACCTGCAGTACGAGTCGTACGAGCGGCAGTGGCCGGACGGCACCAAGATCTCCACCCCGTACTTCTGGGGCGGCTACCTCGTCGCCCCGGAGGTGTTCGAGTTCTGGCAGGGCCGTACCGGCCGGCTGCACGATCGCCTGGCCTACCGCCGTACCAACTCGTCCTGGGTGCTCTCCAGGCTCCAGCCCTGATCGTCGGACTCCCGGAAGCCGTGCCTCTTCCACCAGCGCACCAACGGCCGCGGCGCCCACCAGTTCGCGCGGCCGAGTAGCCGCATCGTTGCCGGTACCAGCAAGGCCCGTACGATCGTCGCGTCCAGGGCGATCGCGATCACCAGCCCGACGCCGATCATCTTCACGAACACGATGCCCGACGTAGAGAACGCGGCCACCACGATGATCAGCAGCAACGCCGCGCTGGTGATGATCCCGCCGGTGCGCTGCAGCCCGAGCGCGACGGACTGGGTGTTGTCGCCGGTCCGGTCGTACTCCTCCCGGATCCGGCTGAGCAGGAACACCTCGTAGTCCATCGACAACCCGAACAGTACGGCGAACAGCAGCACCGGGTTCGTCGCGTCCAGGAACCCGGCCGGGGTGAACCCCAGCAGCCCGGACAGATGTCCGTCCTGGAAGATCCAAACCATCGCCCCGAACGCCGCGGACAGCGACAGTACGTTCATCACCAAGGCCTTCAAAGGCAACGCGAAGGAGCCGAAGGCAACGAACAGCAGCACGAACGTGACGATCACGATGAACCCGGCCATGTACGGCGCGCGCTCCTTCAACACGTGCAGCAGATCGATCACGGCCGCTGTCTCCCCACCGACCTGCACGCTGGTGCCGCTAGGTGCAGGCACCGCCCGCACCCCGTGGACGACGTCCCGCGCCGGCAACTCCTGCCCGGTGTAATGCGTGTGTACGACGACCGACGCGACACCGTGCGCATACCCACCGAGCCGCACGTCCTGCACGTCCCGCACCTGCCTCAAGCCGGCGATGTACGGCGCCAACGCCGCGGACGGATCTGCCGGAGGAGAAGAGAACTGTACCGCCGCGTAGATGTCGGAGCCGCCCGCACCCGGGAAGTCCCGCTGCAGGGTCTCGGTCACGGTCCGCGAGGTAGCGCCCGCAGGCAACGACCGGTGGTCCACTCCGCCGAGTTGCGCGTTCAGGAACGGGATACCCAGCACGAGCAGTACCGGGACCAGGATCACGACGTACCGCACCGGCCGCTGCATCACGCTGTGTGCCAGGCGGTACCAGGCACCATGCCCGGAAGCGGAAGCCTTGCGGGGCTTGAAGATCCGCAGGTTGTTCACCCGGTGCCCGAGCACCGCGAGCAGGGCGGGCAGCGCCGTCAACGCCGCGACCATCGCGATCGCGACCGCCGCCGCGCCGCCGTACGCCATCGACTTCAAGAACATCACCGGGAACAGCACGAGGCTGCTGATCGCGACGCCGACCGTCACCCCGGAGAAGGCCACCGTGCGTCCGGCGGTCGCCATCGTCGCGGTCAGCGCCGTCTCGACATCGTTGCCGTGCGCAAGCTCCTCACGGAACCGGGTGACGATGAACAACGCGTAGTCGATCGCGAGTCCGAGCCCGATCATCGTGACGATGTTGATCGAGAAGATCGACACGTCGGTGATCGCCGACAGCCCGCGGAGCAGGACGAACGCGCCGAGGATCGCGAGCGCGCCGACGAACAACGGCAGCGACGCGGCGACCAGACCACCGAAGACGACGACCAGCAGCACCAGCACGATCGGCGTCGAGATCGACTCGGCCTTCACGATGTCGTGCTCGGTCTGCGTGTTCACCTCGTCGAAGACGGCCACCTCACCGCCGACCTTGGTGTCCAGTCCGTGTGCCTGTGACCGGAGTTGCTCAGAGACTTTGTGGAAGGTCGTCAGTCGGTCTTCCTGCGTCGCGCCGGCCAGCGTCAGTACGGCGTACGTACTGTGCTGGTCCTTCGACACGAACGCCGGCGACTTGGTGCTCCAGTACGTCGCAACGCCGGTCACGTCGGCGGACGGCAGGCCGGACAGGTGCTGCTCGACCGACTGCCGGAACGCCGGATCGGCGACGGTCGACGACGGGCTGCGGTAGAGCACGATCACGTCGGTGCCGGTCCGGCCGACGTTCTGCTCGATGGTCTTGACCGCGTTCGCGGCCTCGGTGTTCGGCGCGTCGAAGCCGCCGTTCGCCAGCGAGCCGAACACCCCGGTGCCCCAGGCGAGGCCGAGGACGACGAAAACTCCGGTGAGGGCGAGCACCAGCCGGCGCCGCCGGTACGTGAAATGGCCGAGCGTCTCGAACACGAGCTCTCCCGAAGGGCGTAGATTGAGCGGAAGGCGTCAAGTGAACAGTGTTAACTGTTAACGGTGTTCACTCTAGGCGTCGCCCCCATGCCTATGTCAAGGAGTGTTCGGAGTGGAGAGCCGGGACCGGCGACGTGCGGCAACGCTGGCGGAGATCAAGACGGCCGCCCGGCGGCTGCTGATCTCGGGTGGTACGCCGGCCGTCGGCCTGCGTGCGGTCGCCCGCGAACTCGGCCTCACTCCGCCGGCCCTGTACCGGTACTTCCCGAGTCACGAGGCGCTGATCAGCGCGCTGATCGCGGACCTGTACGACGAACTCACGACCGCGCTGATGAGCCTGCAGACCGGCGACATCGACCTGGGCAACCGGCTGTTCCTGCTCGCGAACGGGCTCCGGGACTGGGCGCTCGCGCATCCGGCGGAGTTCGGGCTGGTGTTCGGCACCGCCGTACCGAATCCGGACGACGAGGACCACGAGGCGACGCCCGGGCATCAGGCGGCGATGCGGTTCGGAGGACTGTTCAAGGAACTGGTCGCGCAGATCTGGCACCAGCAGCCGTTCCCGCATCCGGCCGACGAGGACCTTGGGCCGGCGCTGGCCGAGCAGCTGGCCGCCGAGTCGGAGCACTTCCACGGGATGCCGCCCGGCGCGATCTACCTGTCGCTGAACTACTGGACCAGGCTGTACGGCCTGATCTGCATGGAGGTCTTCGGCCAGCTGCACTGGGTGCTGCCGGACGCCGCCGCGTACTTCGAGGCGCAACTACGGGAGATCGGCGAGGCGCTCGGGCTGGACTGCCCGCCGCCGGAGGAATAAGGAAGCCCGCGGGCGCTTCCAGAGACACGACCGGGTGGCCGAACTCAGGGTCAGGCGGACTACCTGACTGCCCGCGGGCCCGGTGGCTGGCGTTATATTGGCCGACCACTTGCCCCACTTAACTGTGGTTGGCGGGTTAGCCCGCCGCCACCTCACGAGTCCGATAGCAATTCATGCGTTGGACCACCTCCCTTCGCGTGTACCAAAAACCTATCGCCGGGCGGATCGCCGTTCAACCCGTTTTCGCCCAGGGATGAACGAGAATCGGGACATGATCGAACTGGGCCTGATTCCGCTGCTGCTGCTGATCGGAACCGGCTGGATCGCGTGGGCGTCGTACCGCCGGGCGGACCAGGCCGAGCGGGCGCTGGCCGCGGCCAACGCCGAGCAGCGGGCGCTGATGCAGGAGGTCAGAGCGCTGGAGCGGGCGGTCGCGGCGGCCGAACAAGGCCTGCGTACGCTCAGCTCGCATCCATCGGTGCCGCGTGACGTCGCGCTCACCGCAGACCTGACCATCGCCGACGTACGGCGAATAGTTGATCGCAAGGAGACCGACGACTGATGGCAAAACTGGGGAACGCTGCGGCGGCGATCAAGCCCAAGGGGGGCGGCAGCGTCAAGGTGAAGGTGATCGGGGGGCTGATCGTCGGTGTGATCGCGCTGATCATCCTGTTCAACGTCTTCAACTTCGCGAACACCGACACCAACCGGATCGGCCTGCACTACGGCGGCGGTGTGATCGAGGACAAGAAGTTCAAGTCGATCATCCCGCCGGGTTCGACGAACAAGCTGATCGGCCCGGGCGACACCGTCTACACGTACCCGATCGACCAGCGCTCGTACATCATCGGCGGCGACGGCGCCGACACGGATGCGGCCGACGAGGTCACCGTGGTCAGCAAGGACAACGTCCGCCTCGGGGTCCGCGTCCAGGTGTACTTCACGCTGAACCGGGACAAGGACGTGATCAAGTCCTTCCACGAGCGGATCGGCCTGAAGACCGAGGCGTACGAGGAGCGCGGCTGGAAGGACATGCTGCAGAGCTACTTCCGTCCGCAGATCGACCGGGCGCTGTCTGCGGTCGCGACCAACTACGGCTGGGCGGAGCTGTACAACAACGAGGCGAAGAAGTCCGCGTTCCAGACCGCCGCGGCCAAGGAGTTCACCCGGCTGCTGCCGGCCGCGGTCGGTGGCGACTACTTCTGCGGCCCCGGCTACAACGGCAGCAACGACTGCGGCGAGCTGTCGTTCACGATCCAGAAGCCGATGCCGCTGGACAAGGGCATCATCGACGGGCTCGAGGCCAAGCAGCGCGCCGAGCTGGCGAAGGCCACGCAGGAGCAGAAGAACCAGCAGGTCCAGGTCGAGCTGCAGTCGGTCCAGCAGCAGGTCAAGCTGCTCGGCGCGAACGGCTACCTGCTGAAGTCCGCGATCGAGTCGGGCAAGATCCAGTTCATGGTGATCCCGCAGGGCGGCAACGTCAGCATCCCGGTGCCGACCACGGCACCGACGACCCAGCCGACCGAGCCGGCCAGGTAACTTCGGGAGCGCCTAGTTGAAGGCACCTGGATCGACCGTGATCCAGGTGTGCTTCGCGCGGGCGAGCACGCGGCCGTCGGCGTCGTACAAGGTGCTCGCGGTGAACGTCTTGCGGCCGTCCTCGCCGAGGTAGCGGCCGAGCGCGACGCATTCCTCGCCGACCTGCGGGCGTGCGTCGATGCACGCGGTCAGCTGGCCGAGGACGGACGGGCGTCCTTCGAGGTCGATCGTCCAGCCGCCGGGGCAGTCCAGCGCCGCCCACAGGAACACCTCGTCGACGAGCCCGTCGGTTGCGAGCTCCGCAGCGGGCCGCCAGGTGCACGCCGTACGGCCGCTGCCGATCGGTCCCGGCTTCAACTGCAGGCCGCGCTGGTTCGCCGGTCCGCAGACGAAGCAGGCCGGGAACGGGTGGTCGTGCAGCCCGCGGTACGACGCCTCGGCGGCGCGTGCCTCTTCGGGCAGTACTGGATCGATCGTCGCGTCGGCCAGGAACTCGTCGTCGACCGCAACGCCCTCAGCCACCACAACATCACCGTCCGTGAGCTTGCCGGACGTGAGTTCGAGGTCCTTCTCCAAGGGCGGCGGCATCCGCAAGGTCACCTTCGGCACCTGCGATCCGTCCAGTTCCGCGGCCACCGCCGTCCCGACCAGACCGGCGACGTACCCGCCGTTGCCCGACCGCTCCGGCCCCCGGAACTGCCGCTCGACCCGCACCAAAGTCATGGCTCGCGAGCCTAACCCACTAACGGATTTCACCCGTTCGCGCACGGCCTGTGGTGGAGGTGTGAAAGGAGAGGTCGATGGGAAGGAAAGGGTTTCAGGGAAATCTGAGGATTTCTCGGAGATAACCGAGCTGAGCCCTCTCGTTCAAACGACCGTTTGAACTATGCTGACTGCAGGCTACTGCGCGTGAGCAGGTGGGGTGCCTGCGCGTGCGGTAGCCGGGGGGAAGGAGAACTCTGTGGAAACACCGGTCGAAACGACCAGGGAGAGGTTGCTCAACGTCGCCGAGCAACGGTTCGGCGAAGGGGGCTACGAGGGGACGTCGCTGCGCGCCATCACGGTCGCGGCGGCCGCGAACATCGCGGCGGTCAACTACCACTTCGGCTCGAAGGAAGCCTTGCTGCGCGCCGCGGTCGGGCGCGCGATGGCGCCGGTCAACACCGAACGGCGGCGCCGGCTGGACCAGTTGGAAGCGGGCGGCGAGCCGACGCCCGAGGAACTCATCCGGGCGTTCGTCGAGCCCGGGCTGGAGCTGGTACTGCGTCGTGGTGAACGCGGCGCGGTGGTGGCACGCTTCATCGGCCGGATCGCCTTCGATCCGAGCCGCCGGATCCGGGAGCTGTATGCGGCCGAGTCGGATCCGGTCGAGAGCAGGTACCTGGCCGCGCTCCGCAAGGCGCTGCCGCAGGCGTCACCGGAGGCGGTCGCCTTCGGGTACGTCAACATGCAGGGCCTGCTGGCACTGCACCAGTCCCAGGCCCTCTCCCCGCCGCCGGGTGCCGCCGGCCCGGGGAACCCGGGAAGCCTGGGCAGCACTGAGGACCCGAGCAAGCTCGCCGAGAACCTGGTGGCCTTCCTGGTCGCCGCGTTCGACCGCGGTCTGCGCTCCTGACGTCTGGAAACCGTGGATTCCCTGCCCACGGTTCTCAGGCCGCACCGCGCAGTGGTCCGGGTGAGTTTTGTCCGTGTTTTGCTCATGGATGTTCGGACCCAGGGGTAACGCTGCATAATGGCGCTCCGTGGACCCCTGTGAAGTCGTGGTTGCCGTCGACCTCGGTGGAACCCGGATGAAGTGCGGCCTGGTCGCCGCCGACGGTGCCGTGCTGCACCGCGAGACCAGGCCGACGCCCCGGGCCGATCCGCGGGACGGCGGCCGCGCCGTGCTCGACGCCTTG
The DNA here is from genome assembly GCF_055580825.1 of Kribbella sp. NPDC031520. NCBI lineage: Bacteria > Bacillati > Actinomycetota > Actinomycetes > Propionibacteriales > Kribbellaceae > Kribbella > Kribbella sp. NPDC031520. The sequence goes on along the minus strand of NZ_JBVIKS010000001.1, from coordinate 843,000 downwards.
CTGGAAACCGTCGTCGAGCTCGGCCAGAAGGCGACCGCCGAGGGCCACCGGGTGCGCGCGATCGGCGTCGTCGTACCGGGCGTGATCGACGCCGAGCACGGCACCGTCGGCGCCGAGAACCTGGAGTGGGTCGGTACGCCGGTCCTCGCCTCGTTGCAGGCAGCGGTGGCCGAGGACGTGCCGATCGTGCTGGCCCACGACGTCCGCGCCGGCGGGTACGCCGAGTTCCGCCAGGGCGCCCTGGCCGGGACCACGAACTCGATGTTCCTCCCGCTCGGTACCGGGATCGCGGCCGCGATGATCGTGGACGGATCGCTGGTCAGCGGCGACGGGTACGCCGGTGAACTCGGTCACTCGAAGTTCGTCCACGGCGACGCCGCCGAACTCTGCGCCTGCGGCCAGTGGGGCTGCCTCGAAACCGTGGCCTCGGCCGCGGCACTGGCCCGCCGGTACGCGGCCCGCACCGGACGGACCGTGGACGGCGCCCGCGAGGTGATGGAGTTGCTCGCCGCCGGCGACCCGGACGCCGCGTCGGTGTGGAAGGACGCGCTGACCGCGCTGATCGACGCCTTGGTGCTGTACACGACACTGGTGGCGCCGACCCGGATCGCCATCGGCGGCGGCCTGATCGGCGCCGGCGAGACGCTGTTGCAGCCGCTCCGCGAAGGTGTGCACGCGCGGCTGACGTTCCAGCGCGAGCCGGAGATCGTGGCGGCCGTGCTGGGCGAGGAAGCCGGCATGCTCGGCGCCGCGCAGATGGCCTGGGACCGCGCGCACGAGGAGGAGGCGGTATGACGACCTATCGGGTGGGCCGGGTGGTGACGCCGGACGACGTACTGGAGAACGCCTGGATCCAGGTCGAGGGGGAGGACATCCGGGCGTTCGGCCGCCGGTCCGAGGGGATGCCCGCCGACGGCAAGCGGCCCGAGGACCTCGGCAATGTGACCGTCGTACCGGGGTTCGTCGACATCCACACCCACGGCGGCGGCGGGTCCACGTACTCGACGACCGACCCGGAGGAGGCGCGCAAGGTCGCGGCCTTCCACGCCAAGCACGGTACGACGACCACGATGGCGAGCCTGGTGACCGGGCCGCTCGACGAGCTGGTCGCGCAGACCGCGTGCCTCTCGGAGCTGATCGAGGACGGCGTGATCGCCGGGGTCCACCTCGAAGGACCGTTCCTGTCCGAGGCGCGCTGCGGTGCGCATGAGCCGACGCTGCTGCGGCCGCCGCTCAAGGACGATGTCGCGACGGTGCTCAGCGACGCGGTGAAGATGGTGACGATCGCGCCCGAGCTGGAGAACGGGCTGGACGCGATCCGCCAGGTGGTCGACGCCGGCGCGGTCGCGGCACTCGGGCACACCGACGCGACGTACGAGCAGATGGTCGCCGGTGCCGACGCCGGCGCGACCGTCGCCACGCACCTGTTCAACGGGATGCGGCCGTTCCACCACCGCGACCCGGGACCGGTCGGCGCCGCGCTGAACGACGAGCGCCTGCTGCTCGAGGTGATCAACGACGGCATGCACCTGGACCCGCAGGTCGTCCGGGTCGCGCTCGCCGCGGCCGGAGTGGACCGGATCGCGCTGATCACCGACGCGATGATGGCGACCGGTATGCCGAACGGCCGGTACCACATCGGCAGCCTCGAGGTCGACGTCAAGGACGGCCTCGCGACCCTCGCGCACGGCAGCCACTCGATCGCCGGGTCCACGCTGACCATGGACGTCGCGTTCCGGAACGCGGTCAACGCCGGCACCTCGCTGGTGGACGCGTCCCGGATGGCGTCGACGACTCCGGCGCAAGCGTTCGGCTGGTACGACGTGGGCTCGATCGAGACCGGGAAGCGGGCGGACCTGGTGCTGCTCGACGACTCGTACGCCGTCCAGAAGGTGATGCGGGCGGGGTCGTGGCTGGACTGATCGGAACCGTCACTCTCAACCTCGCGCTGGACGTGACGTACGAGGTCGACGAGCTGCGGGTCGGCGGGAGTCATCGCGTCGACCGGATCCGGCGGCGCGCCGGCGGCAAGGGCGTGAACGTGGCGCGGGTCGCCGCGACGCTCGGGCATCAGGCGCTGGTGCTGGGCTTCGTCGGTGGCGTGACGGGCGAGCTGGTCGCGGAGGAGCTGTTCGACGCGGGGCTGACCGCGCTGCTCACCCCGATCGCCGGCGAGACCCGCCGTACCGTTGCCATCGTCAACGATGTGGACGGGGATGCGACGATCTTCAACGAGGCCGGGCCTGTAGTGAGTGCCGACGAGTGGCGGGCCTTCGGCGATCGGATGCCCTGGGGCCGGCTCGGAGTGCTCGCGTGTTCGGGGAGTCTGCCGCCGGGGATCCCGGCCGACGCCTATGCGGAGCTCGCGGTGCGGGCGCGGCATCACGACGTACTGTCCGTGATCGATGCCGGGGGAGACGCGCTGAAGACCGCGGCCGGTGCCGGCGCAGTGGTGCGGGCAAATGCGGCCGAACTGCGTGCTGCCGTTGGGGATCTGGACGTCGAAGACGGCGCGGCGGAGCTCGTCGCGCTCGGTGCGACCGCGGCCGTGATCACGGACGGACCGCGCGGGATGGTTGCTGCCAGCAAGAAAGGCGTCTGGCGGGCGATGCCGGTCGAGACCGTGCGCGGAAACCCCACCGGTGCAGGGGATGCGTGTACGGCGGTGGTCGCGGCTGCTGTTGCAGAAGCGCCCGAGCCGGACTGGTCCGTCGTACTCAAATCTGCTGTCGCGGCATCCGCTGCCGCCGTTCTGACGCCCGTTGCCGGAGACATCGATCTCGCTGCGTACCGGCGTTGGCAGCCTCAAGTGACCGTAAATTAAGGAGTTCTCATGCCGTTGGTTTCCGGTGCCGAGGTTGTCTTGGCTGCTGCGAAGGCCGGTCGTGGGGTCGGTGCGTTCAACGTGATCCAGCTGGAGCACGCGACCGCGCTGATCGCGGGCGCCGAGCAGGCCGGTGCGCCGGTGATCCTGCAGATCAGTGAGAACGCGGTGAAGTACCACGGCGCGCTGAAGCCGATCGGGGTCGCAACGCTGGCCGCCGCGGCCGCCGCGTCCGTGCCGGTCGTCGTCCATCTCGATCACGCGATGGACCGCGACCTGGTGACCGAGGCGGTGTCGCTCGGGTTCACGTCGGTGATGTACGACGCGTCAAAGCTCGAGTACGCCGACAACGTTGCGGCGACCACCGAGGTGACGGCGTTCTGCCACGACCACGGGGTCTTCGTCGAGGCCGAGATCGGCGAGGTCGGCGGCAAGGACGGCGTCCACGCACCGGGCGCGCGAACCCGCCCCGACGAGGCCGTCGCGTTCGCCGAAGCCACCGGTGTGGACGCGCTCGCGGTTGCGGTCGGCTCGTCGCACGCGATGACCGAACGGACGGCGACGCTCGACTTCGACCTGATCACCCGGCTGCACGAGGCGGTCGCCGTACCGCTCGTCCTGCACGGCTCGTCCGGTGTCGCGGACCCGGACCTGACCCGCGCGGTCGAGGCCGGCATGACCAAGGTGAACATCGCGACTCACCTCAACAACGTCTTCACCGACCGGGTCCGCCAGGTCCTCGCGGACAACCCGAAGCTGGTCGACACCCGCAAGTACCTCGGCCCCGCACGAGACGCCGTCGCTGTCGAGGTGGCCCGCCTGCTCGCCGTACTGAAGGCTGTCTAAAGCGTCGCGGCGCCGCGGATCCAGTGGGCGCGGAGGTTGTCGCGGGCGCGCTGGACCTGCTCGCGGGCGGCCGGGTCCGGTACTTCGAAGTCGTCGATCAGGCGGGTGAGCGCGAGTTCGAGCGCGGCGACCAGCGCGTCCTCTTCGGAGAGGTCGGACTCGGCTACTCCGCGAAGGCCGGCGGCGAGCGCGGTCAGCCCGGCCCGCTCATGCTCGGTGAACTGCATCCGCACCTCGGTCTTGTCCGCGCCATCGACTCCGCCCCGCACTCGCCCGTCCACTCCGCTGTCCTCCCCGACTGTCAACTGCACCGGCTGGTCCGCCGAACACTCCGACGTCTTCAATGTTGGTACAGTCATGGTGCAGTGCAACGACCGTGTTGCACAAGAGTGAGGTGTCGCGGATGACGGTGGCGATGGACGAGGCCCTGCGTACGGCGACCATCGCCGTACTGTCCGAGCACGGCTGGAGCGGCGTGACGCTGGAGCGGGTCGCGGAGAAGGTCGGCCGGTCCCGGGTGACGTTGTGGCGGCAGGGGCTGACCGTCGAGTCGTTGCTGAGTTCGTTGCTCGACGCGCTGGCGGACGACTACCGGGACACGATGTGGCCGGTGCTGGCCGGCTCGGGGACCGGGCGGGACGGCCTGGTCCGCACGCTCGAGGCGTTGTTCGACGTGATCGACCGGCATCTGCCGTTGATGTTGTCGTCGGACCTGGTCTTCCACCAGGAGCAGGCGCGGAACGGGCCGGTGTCGTTCCTCGATCCGTTCGAGCGGTTCCTCCGGGAGGGGGAGGCGGACGGGACGCTGCACCCGCACGGCCGGATCAGCGACGTCGCCGAGGTGCTGTTGGTGTCGGCGGCGTTCACGTACGTCCACATGCGCGGGCGGCACCACTGGTCGCGCTCGCGGGCGCGACGGTTGACCCTCGACCTGGTCCTTCGCGGGGTCGTCGAAGTTTGAAACATGCCTGTTGCATTTTCTGCAACGGACGTGTTTCACTGACGGCATCATCACCGTCTTGCGCAGGAGATCGCCATGACCCTTCCGTACGCCGAACCGCTGGTCGTCCTCGAGCCGCAGCCCCGGGTCGTTCCCGAACCGCCGCGCGTCGGCGAGCCCGGCGGCGCACCTTGCGGCCTGTGTGACTGGCTGGCCGACTTCGAACAGTCCGAACACGATGCGCCGCTCTGGTACGACGACAACTGGGCGCTGTGCCGGGCGACCGGCGTCACCATCCCCGGCGTGGTCTGGCTGACCAGCCGGAGCCACCACGACTCGTTCGCCGATCTGCCGGACAAGCTCGCGCAGAGCTACGGCCCGGTGGTCGGCCGCATCGAGCGCGCCATCCTGGGACTCGGCGACATCGCCCGCGTCCACGTCTACCGCTGGGGCGACGGGAACGCTCACTTCCACGTGTGGTTCTACCCCCGCCCGCTGGGCATGCTCGAGGCCAAGCGCGAGATGCTGGCCGTGTGGGCGAACGTCCTACCCGAAGCCCCCAAGGAGGTCGTCGCCGATGCCGAAGCGAAGATCGCCGCGGCCATGGCGGAGAGCAACTGACATGAATGAACCCGACCCGACCGCGCCGACAGGTGGAGCAGGCGGCGCAGCCTCCCCGCGCTCTGCTTCGCCGTCGCCCGTCCCCGTAGGGGGCGGGTTGGCGCGGCGGTTGGGGGTTGGGGATGCGGTGGTGATCGGGCTCGGCTCGATGGTGGGGGCCGGGGTGTTCGCCGTCTGGTCCCCGGCTGCTCGGGCTGCTGGTTCCGGTCTGCTCGTGGGGTTGATGATTGCCGCGGTTGTTGCTTACTGCAACGCGGTTTCCTCAGCTCAGCTGGCTGCTGTGTACCCGGTGTCGGGTGGGACATATGTGTACGGACGGGAGCGCCTGGGGGAGTGGTGGGGGTTCGCGGCCGGGTGGTGTTTTGTCATCGGCAAGACCGCCTCCTGTGCCGCGATGGCGTTGACGTTCGCGACCTATGTGGTACCGAATCACTGGGCGCAGCGGGTGGTTGCGTTGGCCGCGGTTGTGGTGTTGGCGGGGGTCAACTACCGAGGCGTGACGAGGACCGCGCGGCTCACCAGGATCCTGGTCACCTGCACCCTGGTAGTGCTGGCGCTCGTGCTCGTCCTGCTCTACTCGGCTCCGTCGAGCCACCACACGACAGCGAGCACCTCGGCGTACGGCGTGCTGCAGTCCGCCGGGCTGCTGTTCTTCGCCTTCGCCGGCTACGCGCGGATCGCCACCATGGGAGAGGAGGTCCGTGAACCCGCCCACACCATCCCGCGCGCCATCGGCATCGCCCTGGTGATTGCCATCGGCATCTACCTCGCGGTCGCCTTCGCGCTCCTCAGAACGAGCGATCCCGCGTCGACCGCGGCGCCCCTCGCGTCCGCGGTCGACGGGGCCGGTGCGGCCTGGGCGGTCCCGGCGGTCCGGATCGGTGCCGCCCTGGCCAGTCTCGGTGCGCTGCTCGCGTTGATCGCCGGCATCGGCCGGACGACGCTCGCGATGGCCCGCAATCGCGACCTGCCGTCCTGGCTGGCCGCCGTACATCCCCGCTTCCAGGTCCCGCACCACGCCGAGCTCGCGCTCGCCGTGGTGGTCGGGATCCTGGTCCTGACCACCGATCTCCGGGGAGTGATCGGCTTCTCCTCGTTCGGTGTCCTGCTGTACTACGCGATCGCGAACGCCTCCGCGTTCACCCAGCCGGCCGACCAGCGCCGCTGGCCCCGCGCCGTCAACGTCCTCGGCCTCACCGGCTGCGTCGTCCTCGCGGTCTCGCTGCCATGGACGTCCGCGGTGGTCGCCGCGGCCGTCCTCGCCGCCGGCCTGCTGGTACGCCGGTTCACGACAGGTCGCGCCGGATCCGCCAGAAACTGAACCCGGCCAGCAACGACGCGAGTACGAAGAAGAACCCGAACTCCCGCCACTGCAACGCCCAGAACCGGTCCGCTGTGAAGTACTTCAGGCGCTGGCGATATCCGTCGCCGGCCAGCCGCTGGTAACAGGCGGCAGCCTTCGGCGACACGTTGCCCTGGAAGGAGACCCTGTCGCTGCCCGGAGGCGGAGCTGCCGGGGCGCAGTCGATCACCCAGTCCGGCAGCGAGCTCACCGGTTTGCCGGCCTTGTCGACTGTCCGGTCGTAGAACTTCCAGGCGCCCACCGCCCCGGATGCCACCTCTATCTGCAGGATCCTGCCGTTCGGGCCAGTCATCCCGAAGCCGCGGATGTTGTCCTGCGACACGGTGAGGTACGACTCCGTCGGCGCCAGCAGATGCGGCCGGATCAGCGACGGCGTCAGGATCTCCACGAGGATGACCACGGTCAGCGTGACTGCGAGGGCGACCACAGTACGGCGAACGACGAGGCCCATCGCGACACCGAAAGCGAACGCGAAGGCGGCGTAGCCGACCGGGACCAGGCCGCGCGCACCGAACGGCAGCGGGAACATCCGCGGCATGTAGGTGTTCGAGTCCTGACCGGCGTTGATCGCGTCGTCGATCGGGGCCGACCACTTGGTTACGGCGAAGCTGAGCAGACCGGCGATACCGACCGCGGCCAGGCCGGTGAGGCCCAGCTTGGTGGCCAGCCAGCGCCACCGGGAGATGCTCTGACTCCACACCAGCCGGTGAGTGCCGGTCTCAAGTTCGCGGGCGATCAGCGGCGCGCCCCAGAAGGCGCCGATCACCGGCGGTACGGCGTACAGCAGCACGATCCCGACCTGGTACAGCAGGGGATTCAGCCGCTGGTAGCCAAGGTTCTGGAGGAAGCCGGTGGTCCACCGGTGGTAGTCGTCGAGCAGTCCGGGACCGGTTGCGGCGAAGAAGATCGCGGCGGCCAGGATCACCGTCGCCACGACCAGGAACTGGACGCGGAACTGCCGCCAGGTCAGCCAGATCATCGTTGCACCTCCAGTGCCGGGCGCTCGGCCGGCTGCACGTCGCGGCCCATGTAGGCCAGGACGAGGTCCTCGAGCGTGAGTTGGGAGACCGTCCAGGCCGGGTCGTGAATCGGCTGTTCGGTCCGGATCAGGTATGTCGACTGCCGGTCGGTATGGCTCGCGGTCACCACGTGCTGATCTCGCGGCAGGTCCTTCGGATCGCGCCGTGGACCGACCAGACGGAAGTGCGTCGCCAGCAGGTCGTCGATCTCGCCGCTGACCTGAACCCGGGAATCGACGAGCACGATCAGGTAGTCGCACGCGCGTTCCACATCGGACACGAGATGCGAGGACAGTACGACGCTGAGCTCCTGGTCGGCGACGGCCTCCATCAGGTCCTGCAGGAACTCGCGCCGGGCCAGCGGATCCAGTGCCGCCACCGGCTCGTCGAGGATCAGCAGCTCGGGCCGTTTCGCCAGCCCGAGGGTCAGCGCGAGCTGTGCCCGCTGACCTCCGGACAGCCGCCCGGCCCGCTGCTTCAGGTCCAGCTTCAGGTGCTGAACCCGTTGCTGTGCAAGGGATTCGTCCCACGCCGGGTTGAGCCGCGCACCGAGCTTCAGATGGTCGCCGACGCTCAGTCGTCCGTACGTCGGCGTGTCCTGCGCGACATATCCGACCTTCGCCTGCTGCGTCCCGGCCGCCGCCCCGAGCACCTCGACGGACCCCGCACTCGGCGACAGCATGCCGACGGCGAGATTCAGGAACGTACTCTTGCCGGCCCCGTTCGGCCCGACAAGCCCGACCACGTGCCCGGCCGGAACCTCCAGATCACAGTCGGTCAACGCCCAGCGCCGCCCGTACTTCTTCCCCAACCCGTGGGCCTGCAGAACGCTTGTCATGCTATGTGCTCCTCCTGAGAGGCGGACCGAAAGGTGGTCAGGAACAACGCCTCGATGCTCTCGTCGTCGAGGCCTGCCTTGCGGGCCTTCGCCAGCCAGCGGCGGAGGTCCTGGCGGAGCGGGCCGTGGGCGGCCAGCGTGTTGTCGGTGAGGGTGCGGGTGACGAACGTGCCGCGCCCGGGGCGGGCCTGCACCAGCCCTTCGTGCTCGAGTTCGCGGTACGCCTTGAGCACGGTGTTCGGGTTGATCGCCAGCGCAGCGACGACGTCCTTCACGGTCGGCAGCTGGTCCCCCTCACGCAGCAGTCCGAGCCGCAACGCGTTCCGGACCTGCTGCACGATCTGCTGGTACGGCGAGACCCCCGACCGGCCGTCCAGATGGAACTCGATCATCAGTTACCTCATTCATCTAGGTAACTAGCACTATAGAGCTATGGACCAAGCGGCCGTCAAGAGGCCGGGAATTGGGTAAGGCTTGCCTACATAGGTGAGAATGGTTGTCGTGAGCGACCTGATCGATACCACCGAGATGTACCTGCGGACCGTCTACGAGCTCGAAGAAGAAGGCATCGTGCCGCTGCGGGCGCGGATCGCCGAGCGGTTGCACCAGTCCGGTCCGACGGTCAGCCAGACGGTCGCCCGGATGGAGCGGGACGGTCTGATCAAGGTGGAGGGCGACCGCCACCTGGAGCTCACCGACGTCGGCCGCAAGCAGGCGGTCCGGGTGATGCGCAAGCACCGCCTGGCCGAGCGGCTGCTGGTCGACGTGATCGGGCTCGAGTGGGAGGACGTGCACACCGAGGCCTGCCGCTGGGAGCACGTGATGAGCGACGCGGTGGAGCTGCGGCTGCTGCAGCTGCTCGGTAACCCGACCGAGTCGCCGTACGGGAACCCGATCCCCGGTCTGGAGGAGCTGCAGAAGGACCACCAGGTCAGCGACATCGGGGAGTTCCGGATCGGTGTCGAACCGCTCGACCAGGTGCTCGACGCCGCGACCGGGGAGAGCGTACGGGTGCTCGTCCGCCGGATCGCCGAGCCGGTGCAGACCGACGACGGCGCGATGGCGGTGCTGCGGAAGGCCGGGGCCCTGCCCGGTCGCGAGGTGGACTCGACCCTCGACGCCGAGGGTGTGCTGGTCGGCAGCCGCGAAGCCGGCGGCGTGATCAGCGACGAGACCGCCGGCCACATCTTCGTCAGCCGCGTCTGACTGACTTCAACTCTGCGTTAACGCACCGCACCCGATGCGGTACATCGGGTGGTCTGCCGGTAGCGTCGGTCCGCGATGTCTGAGAATCCTGTCGATTGGCCGCAGTACCTGCGGGAGTTCCATACCGCCGCACCCGGGAGCACGGAGGCGTTGCTGTCCCGTGCGGTGGCGGGCGATCACACGCCGTACCGCTGGCTGGTCCGCGCGGTGTCCGGCGAGGCGCGCCGGATCCTCGACCTGGCCTGCGGCAACGGGCCGGTCGCGCGCGAGCTGTACGGGCGCTGGGTGGTGGGGGTCGACAACAACGCGGCCCAGCTCGACAGTGCGCCCGGTCCGAAAGTGCAAGCCGACGCTCTGCACCTGCCGTTCGCGAACGAGGTCTTCGACGTCGTTACCTGCTCGATGGGGCTGATGGTGCTGCAGCCACTGCCGGACGTGCTGCACGAGGCGGCCAGGGTGCTGCGGCGAGGCGGCGTACTGGCCGCGATCGTGCCCGCCGTACGGCCACTGCGGCGCGGGGACATCCGGACGCTGAGCGGGCTCACGACACGCCTGCGGTCGACGCCGCAGTTCCCGGCCGGTGGCGAGATCACCGAGCTGAAGGACCAGCTCAAGCACGCCGGGTTCGACGTGATGGAGAGCCAGCGCGAGCGGTACGTGTACATGATCCGCAGCCGCGACGACGCGCTCCGGCTGGTCAACGCGCTGTACCTGCCCGGTACGCCCGGCGTACGGCGCGACACCGCCGCGGCCTGGCTCGCGGACCGTGCCGAATCCAAGGACGGCCTCGAGGTGGCGATCCCCATCCGCCGGATCACCGCAATGCGAACCAAGGTGGCCCTGACAGTCTGAGTCGGTAACGTGTGCATGTGAGTGCGCTGCGCTGGTCTGTCCGGACGCTCGACCGGGCGCTCGACGGTGAGACGGTCTACCGCGAGCTGCTGGCCGCTGAACCGGTCGCGTACTGGCTCGACGGCAGCCTGACAGACCGCTCACCCCGCCGCGTCTCAGTTCTCGGTACGACGGCCGATGCCGAGGTGATGGTTCGCGACGTCGCCGACGGTGACGTGTTCGCCGAGCTGAACGACCTGCTCACGGAGCGCGCCGCGGAGCCGCCACCCGAGCTCGACGGGCTCTTCTGCGGCGGCTACGTCGGGTACTTCGGCTACGAGCTGAAGGCCCTCACCGGGGGCGTGGCCGCGCACCAGGCCCCAACACCCGACGCGCTGTGGATCTGGGCGAACCGGTTCGTCGTCATCGATCACGACCGCGACCGCACCTACCTGGTGGCGCTCGACGGGTGCGAGGACTGGCTGGACCGCGCCGAGGAGGCAGCGTCGAACTGGTGGATGGGGTGGGTCGACGCGCCCGCGATCGCCCGGCTCGACCTCGAGGCGCACCTGGAGCAGGACCGTACGACGTACCTCGCCGGCATCGCGCGGATCCTGGCCGAGCTCGAGGCGGGGGAGACGTACGAGGTCAACCTGACGAACCGCGTGCGGCTGCCCGCCGTACCGGATCCGTTCGAGTTCTTCCGCTGGCAGCGGTCCGCGAACCCGGCGCCGTACGCGGCCTTCCTCCGGTACGGCGACCTCGCGGTGGCGAGCTCCTCGCCCGAACGGTTCCTGACCGTGGACGCCGACGGGTGGGCCGAGTGCCGTCCGATCAAGGGCACCGCACCGCGGGACCCGGACCCGGTGCAGGACCAGCTGGCCGCGAAGGCGCTGGCCGAGGACGACAAGACCCGCGCCGAGAACCTGATGATCGTCGACCTGATCCGCAACGACCTCGGCCGAGTGAGCGAGCCCGGGACCGTGAACGTCCCGCAGTTGATGCAGGTCGAGAGCTACCGGACCGTGCACCAGCTGGTGACGACGGTCCGCGGCCGGCTGCGGGACGGGGTGACCGCCGTGGACGCCGTACGGGCATGTTTCCCGCCGGGGTCGATGACCGGGGCGCCGAAGATCCGCACCATGCAGATCATCGACGAGCTCGAGTCGAGTGCGCGCGGGGTGTACTCGGGGGCGCTGGGTTACCTGACCGTGGACGGGCGGGCGGACCTGAGTGTGGTGATCCGGACGGCGGTGCTGACCCCGGACGCGACCGTGATCGGGGCCGGGGGTGCGATCGTGCTCGACTCGGACCCGGTCGCGGAGTACGACGAAATGGTGCTGAAGGCAACGGCTGCCGTCGGCGGAAAGGCTGGGGGAGATGGTTGACCTGCTGGTGGCGGACTCGTTTCTGGTTGCCAATGGCAAGGTTCGGGGGCTGGAGCTGCACCGGGACCGGTTCGTCCGGTCGTGCGCCGCGGCCGGGGTGGCGGCGGAGCGGTTCTGGGACGACCAGGTGACGCGGCTGCCTGGCTTCGGGCGGTGGTTCCCGCGGTTCGAACTGCGTGCGTCGGGCGAGCTGGCGGTGCAGCTGCGGCCGGCGCCACCGATCGGCGGGCGGGTGCGGGTCGCCGTACACGACGGTCCGGATCCGCGGACCGCGCCGCGGGTGAAGGGGCCGGATCTCGAGTTGCTCGGCAAGCTTCGGGAGAGCGCTCCGGACCGCGCGGACGAGATCCTGCTCCTGGACACGGACGGCACGGTCCTCGAGGCGGCGTACTCCGCCGTCGCCTGGTGGGAGGACGACACCCTCTGCTTCCCGGCGTCCGACCGCCCGATCCTCCCGTCCGTCACCGCGAACCTCCTGCGCCGGATCGCCGGCGCCCAGGGCGTCGAGGTCTCCGAACACCCGATCACCCCGGCGGCCCTGGAGAACTCCACCGAAGCCTGGCTCCTCAACGCCCTGCACGGCATCCGCCCGATCCACGCCTGGGGCCCGTCCCCGATCGACCCCCTCCCCAACTCCCACTCCACCGACTGGCAGTCCCACCTCGAAGCCCTGGCCACCCGCCTCCCCTGACCCACCTCACCCTGGCACTTGTGCGGGACGGGCTTGCTAAATATGATATCACTTTGCTACCTTGGAGCTATTCGAGAGGAGCTTGTGATGGCGGATGTCGTAGTGGAGATGCCGGCGCCGAAGGTGACCGAGCGGGCCGGCTGGGAGCGGAACGGGTGGCCGTTCGCGGTGCTGGCGTTCGTGCTGGCGGTGGCCGGGGTGGTCGTGTTCGTTCTCGCCGCCCGCGCCGGGAACGGGTGGATCGTCGGCCTCGGGATCCTGGTGTTCATCGCCGCGGTGATCGTCGCCGGCGGGCTGACCGCGGTGTCGCCGGGCCGCGCCCGGGTGCTGCAGCTGCTCGGTCAGTACTCCGGAACCGTCCGGACCACCGGTCTGCGCTGGGTGGTGCCGATCGCGACCCGGCGCGAGGTGTCCACCCGGATCCGCAACCACGAGACGGCCGTTGCCAAGGTCAACGATCTTGACGGCAACCCGATCGAGATCGCCGCGGTGGTGGTGTGGCAGGTGGAGGACACCGCGCAGGCGATGTTCGAGGTGGACGACTTCGTCGAGTTCGTCGCGATCCAGACCGAGACCGCGGTCCGGCACATCGCGAACAGCTACCCGTACGACGTGCACTCCGAGGAGGAGGAGGAGGAGGTGCTGTCGCTGCGGGACAGTACGGACGAGATCACCGAGAAGCTGTCCGCGGAGATCGGTGCCCGGGTGCACGCGGCCGGCGTACGGGTGATCGAGTCCCGGATCACGCACCTGGCGTACGCGCCGGAGATCGCCCAGGCGATGCTGCGCCGTCAGCAGGCGGGTGCGGTGGTCGCGGCCCGGCAGCGGATCGTCGAGGGTGCGGTCGGCATGGTCGAGCTGGCGCTGGACCGGTTGTCCGAGCACGAGGTGGTCGAGCTCGACGAGGAGCGCAAGGCGGCCATGGTCAGCAACCTGATGGTGGTGCTGTGCGGCGATCGGGACGCGCAACCCGTCGTCAACACCGGCTCGCTGTACCAGTAGGCGCGGTCCGACGTGGCCGTCGAACGGAAGAAGATCCTGCTCCGGCTGGATCCCGCGGTGCACGACGCGCTCGCCCGCTGGGCGAACGACGACCTGCGCAGCACCAACGCCCAGATCGAGTACCTGCTCCGCCGTGCCCTGGCAGAAGCCGGCCGGCTCCCGACCGGCGTCACCAGACAACGCCGCCCGGGCCGCCCGTCCAAGGAGGAAGACGATGCGTAGAGCTGTGGTCACGCCGCTGCGGCGGCCGGAACGCTCGACGCCGGCCAGGCAACCCGCCCGGCCGCGCAAGACAGTTGCACTCGGCAACGCAACTGCCCCGGAGTCCTTGGCAGCAAGGGTTTTCCTGTTGGCGTACGACCCGGAACGGTCCCAGCTGACGGCTCGTTCCAAGCTCGGGAAGGTGTTGCGGGCGGCGATCCTCGTGGACCTGCAACTGGGTGGGAACATCGTGGATGACGCCGGCCGGGTCCGGGTGGCGGCTGGGGTGGTGCCGGGGGATCCGGTGGTTGCCTCAGTATTCGAGGAGTTGCGGGCGGTAGGCCCGCGGCGGTGGCGGCACTGGATCGATCGCCGAGGTGGCGCGACCGTACGGCAGGTACGCGACGAGCTGGCCCGTGATCGGCTCATCAAGGTCGAGCCGCACCGCGTACTCGGCGTCTTCCCGGCCGACCGCATCACGCTCCGGCAACCATTGGTACGGCGTCAGCTGCTGCAGAGTGCGCGTGACACCCTCAGGCCGTCGCGTCTCGTGTCCCGGGTCGACCTCCGCGACGCGTCCGTCGTCGTCCTCGCGGCGACCGCCGACCTCCGGACCGTCGTCACCAAGGAGCAGCGCACCCGCCACAAGGATCGCCTCGCGCAGCTCGCGGTCCGCGTCGGTCCGGCTGTACCGGCCCTGAAGAAGTCACTCCAGCAGTCCCAGTACTCCGCCGCGGGATGATCGCCCCGGTCATCGGTGCACCCGGTCTGTACGCCGGCTGTCGCATCCTGCAACCGTTGGGTACTCAAACCACCTGAGGACTAAGAGACCTTATACACACCCCCTGTGCATAACCGAGGCCATTCCTGTGGATGGTTGGGCGATCTGTGTGGACGACCGAATCTGTTGCCTGGAAAGGCTTGTGCCGACCCTATCGGCGGCGGTAGAACTGGCGACACGCTGCTTCGGATCGGGGCGGCGGGTCGAACGGAAACCGAGAGCCCTCGCGGTGGGGATCCCCACCGAGGTAGACCGGTGACGGGGTCTGCCGGCCTCTACGGACCCGTATCGGGAAGCTGGAGACGTCACTTTCCTTCAGCTGCGCGGGCCCCTCCGACTCATACTCGGAGGGGCCCGCCCTTCTGTGTTCAGCGGAACTGGTGAGTGCAGAAAGCAGAACCCCGAGGACGCGGAGCGACCTCGGGGTTCTGGTGGGGATCTCTCAGCCGAGCATGATCTTCAGCTCGGTCTGAGAGCCTGTACCGGCCACCTGCACCTGCGTGCCGCGGCTCGTGCTGACCAACTTGTACTGCGCCGCGTGACCGTTGACCGTCACGCTCTTCACCGTCGTGCCGGACGGCAGCACCGCACCGACCGTGAGCGCCGCACGGACGCCCTTGATGGTCACGTCGGTCGACAACGCCTTACCTGCAAGGCGTGCGGACACGTCGACGGCACCGCCGCCGACCCGGATGTTGCTACCGGCCACCTTCGGCTGGCCGGCCGGGAGCTGCGGTACGACGGAGATCCGCCCGTGGCCCAGGTCCGGGTCGACGCCGAGCTGCTGGTGGATCACCGGCCAGAGGATGCCGTACGTACCCCACGCCTGGAGCGCCATCGAACGGTCGTAGAACGCCCGGCCGATGTTCGCGGGGGAGTCCGGCGAGGGGGCGATCTCCGGCATCGCGCCGGGCACCTCCCACACCGACGGGTCGAGCTGGATCCGCGCGTTGCCGGTGGTGTAGACCCGCTGCTGGTTCGCACCCAGGCGGCCGAAGTTGCCCTCCGCAACCGCCATGATCGACGTGTTCAGGCCGAAGATGCTGCGTTCGCTCGGCACCTGCGACACCACTGCGTCACAGGACGGGCCGGGGTTGCCCTTCGGGTCCGAGGTCGGCCCGGTACCGGTGTGGAAGAGGCCGAATTCGCTTGTGTAGCAAGGCTTCTCGCGCTGGTCGAGGGCGATGTTCGCGTGTTCGGTGGACGCGAGTGGCGACGTCCCGTCCGGGCGGGTCAGCTCGGCCTCCATCGGCGTCACGCCGGTCCAGTGCCGTTGGAAGATCGGGGTGTTGTCGTTCGCCGGGTCGGCCGGGTCGTCGATCGAGTCGGCGTACCCCATCGCCTGCGGTACCCACCACTGCGTCTCGAAACGGGACTCGAGGTCGTTCGCCTTACCGGTCGCCCACTTCTCGATCTTGGTGTCGTGCTTCGACGCGGCGAGGTCGGCCAGGTCTCGTAGTCCGCGGATGAGATAGACCGTGTTGTCGAGCTTCTCCACGCCCATCCCGGACCGCTCGACGTTCCCGAGGCCCTCCGGCCAGCCGTCGCCGTCCTTGTCCAGCGTCTTGTAGACGTACTGCAGGTTCCGTACGGAGAAGTCGTACATCTCGTCGCGGAACTTGTTGTCACCTGTCCAGCGCCACAGCAGCGCGACTGTACTCGGGAACTTCACGGTCTCGTCGGTGTTGCCGGCGCTCTGGTTCGAGCCGAAGTACACGTCGCCGGTCGGCGTCACCTCGTGGGCGACCTTGCCGCTGTGGTTGTTCAGGAGATCGCTGACGTCGCGGAGTGCGCGCAGGTGCGCCTTCACGGTGTCGAACTGACCGGCCGCGACGGCCGCGAACGCGGTGTACTCGCCGTCGGTCGCGAACAGCCACGGGTAGTCCGGGAAGCCCGCCCCGAACCAGCGGGCGGTCGGTACCGTCCCGACCGGTGCCGGGTAGTCCTTGCCTTCGTTGACGTCGCGGATCCGCAGGTTGTTCGCCTGCTGCACCGAGTCGGCCAGGTTCTGCTTGCTCCACTCGACGCTCTGCTGCAGCAGACGGTCACCAGGAAGGTCCACTGCGGACTGCGAGTCGATCTGCTGCCGCGCCGCTGTCTTTGCCCGCAGCAACATGTCCGGGTCGCTCAGTGCCTTGCGGTACTCGCTCTCGGCGGCCTCGCTGCCCTGGTCCGACCCGGCCACGGCGAACCAGATCGTCTTCTGCTCGCCGGCCTTCAGCGGTACGTCGTACGTGAGTCCGCCGCCGGTGCCCTTACCGGTGAGGGAGTCGTCGCAGCGGGCGGGCGTCGTACCGTCCTTGGGACAGATCACCGGCGGGCTCTGCGGGCCGCGGTGGTCCGCGCCGGGCTGGTAGCTCGCCGGATGCAGGGACGATCCGACGAAGGCGGCGAAGTCGTGCGGCTTCGCGTTCGGGTATGACGGGGTGCCCTGCTCGCGGAACCGGAGCGCGCCGTCCACGAAGTCGCCGGTGTCGGGCAGGTTGGCGTCGATCGCGTTCGGGGTGGTCCAGTCCCACGGGTACGGCTGCATCAGCTCGGAGTGCGCGTCGACGTTCAGCTTGACGGTCTTCGTCGTACTCGATCTGAACGTGAGGCCGACGAGTGTCGCGCGGATGCCGTCCGGGACGAAGTCGGTACGGCGTACGTCGACCGCGCCGGGGTAGTCGATCCGGCTGTAGCCGTGGCCGCTGGTGTACTTCGCGGCCGGGACCTGCGTGCCGAGCCAGTTCCCGTCGAGGCCGAACCAGATCCCGTCGAGCAGCTTGATCGGCTGTGACCAGAACCCGCCCATCTCACCACGCACATGCCAGCCGGCGGCGGGATACAGGCCGGTCTCGTCACCCATCGCGTACGCACGATCGCCGACGACCAGCGACCGCCGATCGGCCAGCCGAGTGGTCTCGGAGAGCTCGGACGGTGCGGTTGCCGTCGTCGACGTGCTGGTGGTTGTCGACGTGCGGGTGGTTGTCGACGGACCTGCGACGGCCGACGCGGTGCCGGCCAGGACGGTTGCGGTGGCGAGCAGCGCGACGCCTGCGGTACGTCGTGCTCGCCGGCGTGGGGGCTTGGTACTTCGGGTCGGATAGGGAGTCATGGCGGTTCCTCCTTCTCGCGGCGCCGGGGGGAGCGCCGAAATCAGCCAGGGGCGGAGCTGCCCCTGATCACCAGTTCTGGCAGCAGCAGGCATTCGGCCGGGGAGCCGTCGCCGGGGCCGCCGGTGAGGATCGCGATCAGTTCCTCGGCGATCCGGTCCATCGGTTGCCGGAGGCTGGTCAGGCCGGGCGAGACGACCTCGGCGAGCGGCGAGTCGTCGTACCCGACGACGCCGATCTGCCCGCCGGCGGCGATCCCGCGGGCGGTCAGCTCGCGGAGCGCGCCGAGGGCGAGAATGTCGCTCAGGGCAACGATCCCGTCGATGTCCCGGCCGGAGTCGAGCAGCCGCGCGGTGGCCGCGGCGCCTTCGTCGATACTGTCCGCACGGCAACGGACGGACAGGCCGACGGTCGGCAGATCGAGGCTCTTGCAGGCGTTCCGCCAACCGGCGAGGCGGTCCTCGGCGAGACCGGACGACTTCGGCCAGCCCACGAAGGCGATCCGTCGGCGGCCGGTCTCGTACAGGTGCCGGACCGCGATCGCGGAACCGGTCGCGCCGTCGACGTCCACCCACGGGCCCGGCTGCGTGGACTCCTTCCACACCCGGCCGAAGCTGACGAACGGGATGCCCTGTTCCTTCAGCCACCCGTGCCGCGGGTCGTGCGTCTCGGTCTGCGACAGGACGAACCCGTCGACCATCCGGCGGGCGTGCAGATCGTCGTACGTCGGCATACCGTCGACACCGGGCGGTGCGGTGAACAACAGGATGTGCCGGCCGCTCCGTTCCGCGGCGGCGCAGAGCGCGTGCAGGAACTGGTCCATCACCAGGTGCGTCTGGTTCGGCCAGTTCGGCACGCAGTACCCGATCAGCTCGACCGCACTGGTCCGCAGACTGCGGGCGTTACGATTGGGCCGGTAGTTGAGCAGTTCGATCGACCGGTTCACCCGCTCGAGCGTGTCCGCCCGCAGCCGATGCGGTGCGTTCAACGCGTTCGACACGGTCTGCACGGACACATCAGCGTGGGCGGCCACCTGCTTCAACGTAGCCATCCGACCTCCCACGGGGTTTGAACGTTCAAATCCCCCGCAGTCTCTCCCCACCCCCGTCGCCCTGTCAACGGTTCAGCACACCGGCGGGCCCTGCCGCACGATCGCCAGCGTGTCTTCGGCCGGACCTGGTGGGATCCACCGGCCCCACCAGGTAGCACCTGCTTCGGCGAACGCAGCGGGGTCGCCCCCGCTCACCTTCACGTCGAGCTCCCGCGCGTCCCGCAGCCGCCGTACATCCTCCGGCATGATCTGCTGCGGCGCATCCGTGCTGCCTTTGTACGCACACGATCCGTCCCAGCGCAGGATCCTCCGACGGACCGCAGGAACCAGCATGTCCCCACCCACCCAGACCGGCACCCGCGGCCGCTGCACCGGCCGCGCCGTGAGCTGTGCGTTGTCGAGCGTGTAGTGCTTGCCGTGGAAGGTGACGGGCTGCCCGGTCCACAGCTGGTCGATGATCGCCAGCCCTTCGTCGAGCATCTCCGCGAGCACCCGCGGACTCCGGCTTTCCATGAACGGATCCCCGGGGTCGCCGATCCCGACGCCGAGGATCATCCGCCCGTTCGACAGCTGATCGAGCGCAACCACCTCGGCCGCCACCTTCCACGGCCTTCTGCGCGGGAGCGGGGTCACCGTGGTCCCGAGCCGGATCCGCTCGGTCGACATCGCCATCGCCGCCTGGCAGATCCACGGGTCGTACGTCGGCTCGCTCGCATCGCCCTGGTAGACGAGGTAGTCCTCCAGGAACATCCCGTCCCACCCGGACTCCTCCACTATCCGCGCCAACTCCGCCAGCCCACGCGGATCGCGGCCAACACCCACCGCCCCTACCGTCACCGAGAACTTCATGTGTTGACGGTAGGGGCGGTGTCGGACAGTTTCAGGCGGTTCAGGCGGTGTGGCCGCCGTCTATGGTCAGTTCGGTGCCGGTGAGGTACGACGCGTGGGGGCCGGCCAGGTAGGTGATGGCGGCTGCTACCTCGGTGGGGGTGCCGAAGCGTTGGATGGTGAGGTTGGTGAGTTGGGGGTCGGCGCCGGGGCCGTCGGCGGGGTTCATGTCGGTGTCGGTCGGGCCGGGCTGGACGACGTTCGAGGTGATGTTGCGGGGGCCGAGTTCGCGGGCGAGGGCCTTGCTGAGGCCGGTGAGTGCGGACTTGCTCATCGCGTACAGCGTCATGCCGGCGAACGGGACCCGCTCGGCGACGCAGCTGCCGAGGTGGATCAGTCGCCCGCCGTCGGACAGCAGTGGTACGGCGGCCTGTGTGGTCGCGTACACGCCCCGGACATTCACCGCGAGGACCCGGTCCACGTCCTCGAGCGACAGGTCGCCGATCGGTGCGATCGCGCCGACACCCGCGTTGTTGACCAGGATGTCCAATCCACCAAGGGTTTCCGCGGCCCGTCGTACGCCGTCCCCGGCCGCCACCGCGTCACCCGCGTCGATCGCGAACGCGTACCCGCGCCGCCCCAATCCCTCGATCTCCTTCACCACTGTCGCCGCGGCCTCCGCGGACGTGCTGTACGTGATCGCGACATCAGCCCCACGTTCCGCGAGTGCGATCGCGGTCGCCGCGCCGATCCCGCGGCTGCCACCGGTCACCAATGCCTTCTTGCCAAGTAGTTCGTTCATGTTTCAAGTTCACCGGCCCGGCAACGACGAAGCTGGCGAGAATCCGCCACCGGATCCTCCCGTCGCAAACCCGCGAATCCCGCCCCACCTCCATGTCGTAAAACCGCTAGTGATTGTCGGTGGCGGCAGGGATGCTGGAGGGCGTGTACGAGTGCAGGGAGCGGTGTGTTCGCGCGGTCCAGTCGAAGGACGCGCGATTCGACGGATGGTTCTTCACGGCGGTGCTGACGACCAAGATCTACTGTCGGCCCAGCTGTCCGGTGGTGCCGCCGAAGGTCGAGAACATGCGGTTCTACCCGAGCGCCGCGGCCGCTCAGCAGGCCGGGTTCCGGGCCTGCAAGCGGTGCCGGCCGGACGCGAGTCCTGGGTCGCCGGAGTGGAACGATCGCGCGGACCTCGTTGCCCGGGCGATGCGGCTGATCGCAGACGGCGTGGTCGACCGGGACGGTGTACCGGGGCTGGCCGCGCGGCTCGGGTACAGCGTGCGGCAGGTGCAGCGGCAACTGCTTGCCGAGCTGGGTGCCGGTCCGCTCGCGCTCGCCCGCGCGCAGCGTGCGCAGACCGCGCGCCTGCTGATCGAGACGAGTGAGCTGCAGATGGCGGACGTCGCGTTCGCCGCCGGCTTCTCGAGCGTCCGTACGTTCAACGAGACCGTGCAGGAGGTCTTCGCGCTCGCCCCGACCGAGCTGCGCCGCCGAGCCCGCAGAGGTACGACGTCCGCCGTGCCCGGTACGATCTCGCTGCGCCTGCCCTTCCGTGCGCCGTTGACGCCGGACAACCTCTTCGGCCACCTGATCGCGACCGGCGTACCAGGTGTGGAGGAGTGGCGCGACGGCTATTACCGCCGTACGCTCCGGCTCCCGCACGGCCACGGTGTCGTCGCGCTGAAGCCGATGCCGGACCACATCGCCTGCCAGCTCTCGCTCACCGACCAGCGCGACCTTGCGATCGCGATCAGCCGCTGCCGCCGGATGCTCGACCTGGACGCGGACCCGGTCGCCGTCGACGACCTGCTCGGCTCCGATCCCGTACTCGCACCGCTGATCGCGAAAGCACCCGGCCGGCGCGTACCGCACACCGTCGACGGCGAGGAGTTCGCCGTACGCGCCGTCCTCGGTCAGCAGGTGTCGACCGCGGCCGCCCGCACCCACGCGCATCGACTGGTCCTGCAGCACGGCGAGCCGATCGAGGACCCGGCGGGTGGACTCACGCACCTGTTCCCGACGATGCAGGCGCTGGCCGGGCTCGACCCGGAGGCGCTGGCGTTCCCGAAGTCCCGCCGTACGACGTTCACCACGTTGATCGGCACGCTGGCGAACGGCGACATCGACCTCGGCGCCGGCGCCGACTGGGACCGGGCCCGCGAGCAACTGACCGCGCTTCCCGGCATCGGTCCGTGGACCGTGGAGTCGATCGCGATGCGCGCGCTCGGTGACCCGGATGCCTTCGTGGCCAGTGATCTCGGTATCCGCTACGCCGCGCGTGACCTAGGCTTGCCCGAGGCCCCCAAATCACTGACCGTCCACGCCCGCGCGTGGCGGCCTTGGCGTGCGTACGCCGTGCAGTACCTGTGGGCCATCGGCGACCATCCGATCAACAAGATCCCGGCTGCCGACGACGTGACGTATCAGGTGATCCAACCTCCCGCGAAGCGGGCACAAGAGAACTGACGCGGAGTGAGTATGACTGAGCTGTCCACCGACCGTCTCCTGCTGCGCCAATGGCGTGATTCCGACCGCGAGCCCTTCGCCGCGCTGAACGCGGATCCGGCGGTGATGGAACACTTCCCGGCGCCGCAGACCCGGGAGCAGAGCGACGCGCTGATCGACCGGAACCTGCCGCTGATCGACGAGCGGGGCTGGGGGCTGTGGGCCCTCGAGGTGAAGGAAACCGGTGAGTTCATCGGCTTCACCGGTCTGTCGGTGCCGAGCTTCGAGGCGCACTTCATGCCGGCCGTCGAGATCGGCTGGCGGCTCGCGAAGGGGGCCTGGGGCAACGGGTATGCGACCGAGGCGGCCCGGGCGGCGCTCGCGCACGGGTTCGGCCCGGCCGGGCTGGACGAGATCGTCTCGTTCACCACGACCACGAACGTGCCGTCGCAGCGGGTGATGCAGCGGATCGGCATGTTGCACGACGAGGCCGGCGACTTCGACCACCCGCGGATCGAGGACGGGCACCGGCTGAAGCGGCACGTGTTCTACCGGATCGACCGCGCGCAGTGGGAGTCCACTCAGTGACGTACGCCGTCGTCGACAGCCCGGTCGGTCCGCTCACGCTCGTGGGCACCGACGCGGGCGAGTTGACCGGGCTGTACATGGACGAGCAGCGGTACCGCCCCGATGAGGCGACGTTCGGCGATCGCGACGACACGGTCCTGCCCGCGGTCGCGGAGCAGTTGGACGAGTACTTCCACCACGGGCGGACCACGTTCGACGTACCGCTGCACCTGAACGGGACGGCGTTCCAGCGGCAAATCTGGACCGCGCTGCAGGACATCCCGTACGGCGAGACCACGACGTACGGCGGGCTCGCCGACGCGCTCGGGTTGAAACCGCAGTCGGCGCGCGCGGTCGGGCTGGCGAACGGGAAGAACCCGATCAGCATCATCGTCCCGTGTCATCGGCTGGTCGGGTCGACC
Organism: Kribbella sp. NPDC031520; assembly: GCF_055580825.1. Lineage (NCBI taxonomy): Bacteria > Bacillati > Actinomycetota > Actinomycetes > Propionibacteriales > Kribbellaceae > Kribbella > Kribbella sp. NPDC031520. The sequence continues at coordinate 820,035 of NZ_JBVIKS010000001.1, read as the reverse complement.
GGCAGCCTCACCGGGTACGGCGGCGGGATTGAACGCAAGCGCGCGCTGCTTGATCACGAAGCTGGGGACAAACTGCTCACTTGGTGAGCACTTGTCAGGCGCATGCTGGGTCCATGAACGACGACGACGCGCTGATCTGCGCCGGGGTGGACGAGTGGCGCGACTGGCTGGAGGCGAACGGGCGGCGTGAGCGGTCCGTCTGGCTGGTCGTGCACCGGGAGCCGGACGGGTTGAACCTCGAGGCGGCCACGGAGCATGCGGTGTGTTACGGCTGGATCGACAGCAAGACGGTACGGCGGGACGAGCGGACGACGTACCAGTGCTTCACGCCGCGGAATCCCCGGAGTACGTGGAGCAAGTCGAACCGGGAGCGGGTGGAACGCCTCGCCGCGGCCGGGTTGATGCGACCGGCCGGGGAGGAGCTGGTGGCGGAAGCCCGGCGTACCGGTGTGTGGGACCTGCTGGCCGACGCCCAGAACCTGATCGTCCCGCCCGACCTGCAACTCGCCCTGAAGAACGAGCCCCAGGCCGACGAGAACTTCCGCGCCTTCCCACCCTCCACCCGCCGCACGATCCTCGAATGGATCACCCTCGCCAAGCGCCCCGAAACCCGCGCCCAGCGAATCGCCGACACCGTCACCCAGGCGGCCCGCGGCGAGCGGGCGCGCTGAGCGCGCACCGCCCCGGCAAACGATGTGACGTGGGATGCAATCAGGTGCAGTGCAACGAGTTGCATAGGTAGGCTCCGGTTATGGCGCTGGAGCACGCGATCCTGGTCTCGTTGACCGAGCGGGCCGGTTCCGGGTACGAGCTGGCCCGGCGGTTCGACCGTTCGATCGGGTACTTCTGGCCGGCCACCCATCAGCAGATCTACCGGGTGCTGCGGCGGATGGACGAGGCCGGTTGGGTGAAGCACACCGAGATCGCGCAGTACGGCCGCCCGGACAAGAAGGTGTACCGGATCGCTGCGGCCGGCAAGGCGGAGCTGACCCGGTGGCTGGCCGAGCCGGAGGACCCCGCGGTACTGCGCGACGGCCTGGGCGTGAAGCTCCGCGGCGCCTCGATCGGCGATGTCGATGTCGTACTCAAAGAGGTCGAGCGGCACCGGGCCGAGCACGCCATGCGGCACGAGGTGTACCGCGGCATCCAGAAGCGCGACTTCCCGAAGCCGGCCACGCTGCACGGCCGCGACCTGCACCAGTACCTCGTACTGCGCGGCGGCATCCGCGCCGAGGAGTCCTTCGTCGCCTGGTGCGACGAGGTGATCCACGCTCTCCGGAAGGACAACCGATGACCGCGTATCCGCACCTGTTGGAGCCGCTCGACCTCGGCCATGTCGTGCTGCCGAACCGGGTGATCATGGGGTCGATGCACACCGGGCTCGAGGACCGGTTGAGCGACCTGCCCAAGCTCACGGCGTACTTCGCCGAACGGGCGCGCGGCGGCGTCGGCTTGATGGTCACCGGCGGCTACGCGCCGAACTGGCAGGGATGGCTGACCCCGTTCGGTTCCAAGCTGACCAGCAGCCGGCAGGCACGCGCCCACCGGCAACTGACGGACGCGGTCCATGCCGAAGGCGGCCGGATCGCGTTGCAGATCCTGCATGCCGGCCGGTACTCGTACCACCCGTTCAGCGTCTCGGCCTCCGCGCTCAAGGCCCCGATCAACCCCTTCAAACCGCGTGCGCTCTCGGATCGCGGCGTGCTGCGGCAGATCGAGGCGTACGTCGACTGTGCGGCGCTCGCCCGCGACGCCGGGTACGACGGTGTCGAGATCATGGGCTCCGAGGGGTACTTCATCAACCAGTTCCTGTCCGAGCGGACGAACAAGCGCACCGACCGCTGGGGCGGTAGCCCGGAGAACCGGCGCCGGATCGCGGTCGAGATCGTCCGGCGCACCCGCGAACGCGTCGGCCAGGACTTCCTGATCATCTACCGGTTGTCGATGGCGGACCTGGTCGAGGGCGGTCAGAGCTGGGACGACGTGGTTGCGCTGGGCAAGGAGATCGAGGCGGCCGGGGCGTCGATCATCAACACCGGGATCGGCTGGCACGAGGCGCGGGTGCCGACCATCGTGACCTCCGTACCGCGGGCTGCCTTCACGTCGGTGACCGCCGCGTTCAAGCCGCATGTGAGCATCCCGGTCGTCACCTCGAACCGGATCAACCTGCCGCAGGTCGCCGAGGAGGTGCTGGCCCGTGGCGACGCGGACCTGGTGAGTATGGCCCGCCCGCTCCTGGCCGATCCGGAATGGGTGCTGAAGGCAACGACAGACCGGGCCGACGAGATCAACGTCTGCATCGCCTGCAACCAGGCGTGTCTCGACCACGTGTTCGCGAAGCAGAAGGCGAGCTGCATGGTCAACCCGCGGGCCGCGCGCGAGACCGAGCTGCAGTTGCTGCCGACCCGCCGTACGAAGAAGGTCGCAGTGGTGGGGGCCGGTCCGGCCGGGCTGGCGGCCGCGGTGACGGCGGCCGAGCGTGGGCACCGGGTCGAGCTGTTCGAGGCGGCGGACGAGATCGGCGGGCAGTTCGGGATCGCGCAACGGATCCCGGGCAAGGAGGAGTTCGCCGAGACGGTCCGGTACTACCGCCGGCGGCTCGACCTCACCGGCGTGAAGCTGCACCTCGGCCGGAGGGCAGGCGCCGAGGACCTGGCCGGGTTCGACGAGATCGTGCTCGCGACCGGCGTCGTACCGCGGGTGCCCGCGATCCCAGGAATCGACCACCCGAAGGTGCTCTCGTACGTCGACGTGGTCCGCGATCGCAAGCCCGTCGGGGATTCCGTCGCGGTGATCGGGGCCGGCGGGATCGGAGTGGACGTCAGCGAGTTCCTGACCACCACGTCGCCGGATCTCGCGGCGTGGAAGGCGGAATGGGGTGTCGGCGATCCGACCCAGCTGCCCGGCGGCCTCGCCGTACCGCGGCCCGAGCCGTCGCTGCGGAAGGTCTACCTGCTGCAACGCAAGCCCGGCAAGATCGGCGCCGGCCTCGGGAAGACGACCGGTTGGGTGCACCGCGCCGCCCTCAAGAACAAGCAGGTCGAGCAACTCCGCGGCGTCAACTACGAACGCATCGACGACGAAGGCCTGCACATCACCTTCGGCCCGAAGCGCGAGAAGCCGCAGGTCCTCCCGGTCGACAACGTGGTGATCTGCGCAGGCCAGGAGCCGCTCCGCGAGTTGGCCGACGCCTTGACTGGCCGGCCGGTGCACGTCATCGGTGGCGCGGACGTGGCGGCCGAGCTGGACGCCAAGCGCGCGATCGAGCAGGCGACCCGGCTCGCGCTCACGCTCTGAGGCGGACCTGCACCACTCACCAACCGGCGGGCTGCACGCCGCCTCACGCTCAGCGCCGGCTCGAAGGCTGCCGGGTGCCGGGGTTGCTGAGTGCTGCAGGTCCGGCCGGCCCGGATCCCCAGGCCATCACAATCGGCTGTCCGCGGGCGCCGCGAGCGGGCGATCCGCCCGGAGGGCGCGATTGTGATGGCCTGGGCGTCCGGCCCCCCGTCCTAGTGCACCTCGACGCGGTGCACTAGGACGCGCTGGCGCGCACCCCTCGACCTAGTGCACCGTGTACGGCGTACGCGCACTAGTCATGAGGGAGTGAGAGATGAAGACTGTGTTGATCTCCGGTGGTGGGATTGCCGGGCCGGCGTTGGCGTTCTGGTTGCGGCGGTTCGGGTTCGTGCCGACGATCGTCGAGGTCGCGCCGGGGCCGCGGCCGGGTGGGCAGACCGTGGACCTGCGTGGGGTGTCGCGGGTGGTCGCCGAACGGATGGGGTTGATGCCGGCGGTCGCCGAGCGGCAGGTGCACGAGCGGGGGCTCGCGTACGTGAAGGCCGACGGGCGGACGGCCTCGGCGATGCACATGGAACTGCTCGACGGTGCCGGACCGGTCGCCGAGATCGAGATCCTGCGCGGCGACCTCGCCGAGATCCTGACCGCGGCGGTGAGTGATGTCGAGTTCGTGTACGGCGACTCGATCGCCGCGCTCGAGCAGGACCCGGACGGCGTCGACGTGACGTTCGCGAGTGGCACGCGGCGGCGGTTCGATCTGGTGATCGGGGCGGACGGCGTGCACTCCCGGGTCCGGCGGCTCGCGTTCGGGCCGGAGGAGGAGTTCGTGCAGCACCTCGGCGGCTACACGTCGTACTTCACGATCGAGACGCCGGAGAACCTCGACGACTGGATGAAGATCTACACCGCGCCCGGCGGTCGCTGGGTCGCGCTGCGGCCGGATCGCGACCCGCGGTACGCGAAGGCGCTGCTGAGCTTCCGGTCGCCGATCCTGACCTACGACCGGCGCGACGTCGAGGCCCAGAAGCGGATCGTCCGCGAGCGGTTCGAGGGGCTCGGCTGGCACACCCCGCAGGTCCTGAACGGCCTCGACGCGGCGGACGACTTCTACCTCGAGACCCTCAGCAAGGTCGTCGTACCGCAGTGGTCGCGCGGCCGGATCGCCCTGGTCGGCGACGCCGGGTACTGCGGTTCGCCGATGGCCGGCCACGGTACGGCGCTGTCGATCGTCGGGGCGTACGTCCTGGCGGGGGAGCTGGCCGCCGCGGCGGGCGATCACGTCCAGGCGTTCCCGGCGTACCAGCGGCGGATGCAGGCGTACGTCGCGCAGCGGATGGAGCTGCCGCCGGGCGGGATCAAGATGGCGATGCCGATGTCCGCGTTCGGGATCGGGTACCGCGACTTCGTGCTCCGGGTGATGACGTCGAAGATGATGTCCGGTGCGCTCAAGAAGATGGCGGGCGGTACCCCGGACAAGATCGAGGTGCCGGACTATTCAGTCCAGCGGGGAGACCCACTCCGGGTTGCGGCCGAGGAGGCCGAGTAGCTGGTCCAGGTCAGGAGCTGTGCCGGAGACCTTGACGCTGCGCTCGAACGCGTACCCGGGGCCGCGGTTCGCGTCGGTGTCGGGGATCCGGCGGGCCAGCGTGAGCGCCATCTCGACCATGTCCGGCGGCGGGTTGTACGGGACGTCGATCGCGCGGGCCAGGTCCCAGGCGTGCACGACGCAGTCGAGCTGGTGGAAGGTCAGCGCGATCCGGCGCGGGAACGAGCCGAACTCCCGGACCTCCACCAGCCGGTCGAGCGCACCGCCGTCGGCGAAGGCGTCCGCGACCCGCACGTTCGAACGGCGGTACGCACCGGCCGGGTTGTCCGCGAGCCGGCCGCCGTTCCAGGCGTGCACGGAGGCGGACCCGTTCAGCGCGGCCGCGGCCAGGCCCTCGTTCTGGCTGACCAGGTGGCGCATCAGCCCGCGTACGGTCCAGTCCGGGCACGGCGTCGGAAACCACAGGTGCTCGGGCCGCACCTGCATCACGACCTCTCCGAGCACCGCCCCGGCCCTGCGATCCAGATCCCGGATGTCCATCCGCGGCTCCTCCCGTGACCTGTAGCAACCATAAGGCGGTACGACAGACTTCGCAGGGAATCGCTGGAGCACAAGGGACATCCCGCACGGTTGTCGGGCACACTGGTGTCCTGCCCGTACCCGTTGGAGGTCCGATGGACGAGTCCCGTGATCACAGGTTCCGTAAGCTCCCTGAGCCGATCCGGCTCGAGGACACGGTCGTGTCCGTCCCCGCGAGTACGCCGGACGACCCGGAGGCCGGTCGGAACGTCGCCCAGGATCAGGCCGTCGGCGTCCGCGAGACCACCTGACCCGCGGCTCGGTCAGGCCTTGGCGGCGGCTTTCGCGGCCTTCTTGAAGTTGCGGACCTGCTGCAGCGACGCGGCATCGGTGACGTCGGCGATCGAGCGCCGGGAACCGCGGTCGCCGTAGTTGCCCGCGGCCTCACGCCAGCCCTTCGGGGCCACGCCGCGCTGCTTGCCGAGCAGGGCCAGGAAGATCTTCGCCTTCTGCTCGCCGAACCCCGGCAGTGCCTTCAGCCGCTTCAGCACCTCGGCGCCGTCCGGCTTCGGGCGGCCGGAGAGCCAGATGTTCGCGACGTCGCCGTCGTACTTCTCGATGATCTCCTGGGCGAGCGCGTGCACCCGGCGGGCCATCGAGCCGCCGTACCGGTGGATGGCCGGCGGGGTGACGCAGAGCTCGACGAACGTCTCCAGGTCGGTCGCGGCGATCTTGTGCAGGTCGAAGCCGTCCATCCGGTTCGCGATCTTCAGCGGCCCGGAGAACGCGTGCTCCATCGGGTACTGCTGGTCGAGCAGCATCCCGACCAGCAGGGCGAACGGGTCGTCGTTCAGCAGTTTGTCGGCGTCCGGATTGCCCGTGAGTTGCAGTTCGCGCAGCATGGCGCCCATCTTGACACGGGCCCGGCGCGCCGGGCACCGGTTCGGAGAGCTGCTTGCCGGTGGCAACAGCGCGGTGGTACTAGTGCGCGTACGATGTACGTGCACTAGCTAGGAGGGGTGGATGAGCGAGGCGCCGTACCAGGTGATCGCCGCGGAGTTGCGGCGGCGGATCGAGGTGGGGGAGCTGCTGCCGGGGGATCGGGTGCCGTCGACCCGTGCGCTGGTGCGCGACTTCGGGGTCGCGATGGCGACCGCGACGAAGGCGTTGCAGGCGCTGCAGGCCGAGCGGCTCGTGCACGCCTCGCCCGGGGTCGGGACAGTGGTCGGCCCGCCGCCGCGGTCGCGCCGTACGGCCACCGCAGCACCGAACGGGTCGCGCAACGCCGCGGCACCGGGCCGGTCGCGCAATGCCGCTACTGGAGTGCCGAGCGGGTCGCGCCGTGCTGGTGCCGGCGTACCGGACGGGTCACGTGGTGCCGCGGCTGTACCGGACGGGTTGGACCGGGACGAGATCGTCCGGATGGGGATCGCGATCGCGGACGCCGAAGGGCTCGCGGCCTTGTCGATGCGGCGGATCGCGAGTGAGCTCGGGGTGTCGACGATGGCGCTCTACCGGTACGTCGGCGGCAAGGAGGCGCTCGTCGTACAGATGGTGAACGAGGCGATCGGGGAGTTCCCGCTCGGGGAGATTCCGGAGCACTGGCGGGATGCGGTGGCGTTGGTCGCGCGGGTGCACTGGGCGGCGTACCGGCGGCATCTGTGGCTCGCCAGTGCGATCAGCTTGAGCCGGCCGCAGTTGGTGCCGCGGTTGTTGCCGCATACCGATGCGGTGCTCGGGGCGCTGCGGGGGTTCGACAAGGGTGCCGCGCTGTCGACGATGATCAGCCTGTTCGCGTACGTGCGGGGGATCGCGTTGGTGATGGAGGCCGAGGCGCAGGCCGAGCAGGACACCGGCGTGACCGCGGACGAGTGGGCGACGCAGCAGGGCGAACAGTTGGCGGCGATGATCGCGGCCGGCAACCTGACCGCGTTCCGGGAGTTGCTGGCGGACGGGTTCGACTACGACTACGACCTGGACCAGTTGTTCGAATTCGGGCTCGGCGTGTTTCTCGACGGGCTGGAGGCGCGGCGGTGAACCCGACGCGACCGGTCGCCGGTACGGCCGTCGTGCAGCAGCGGCTGCGGAGCTTGAAGGGTGCGAAGAAGCGGCGGCTGGACGACTTCGGGTACCCGGTGGAGCGGCTCGCCGAGCTGGCCGGGCGGGGTGATGCGGACGCCGATCGGGTCGATGCCTTGCTGGCGATCGTACTCAACCGGGCCGGTTACACGCATGACGACGATGACGTGGCGGCGGCCGAGAAGGTTGCCCGGAAGGTCGGTGCCCGGATGACACCGCACGCGTATCTGGTGGCTCGGCACAAGACGAAACCGTGGCCGGTCGTCTACGGGCGCTTCAGCAGCCCGCCGGGGGTGAAGCCGATCTCCTGGCTCGGGGTGGCGGGGGTCTTCGGGTTCGTGTTCGGGGTGATCGTGCTGGTTGCGGTGATCGCCGTACTGGTGCGCTGATCCACCCACTACGCTGAGTGCTGACGACTTCTCCGGAGGTGGCGATGGAGCCTGTGTTCGCGCCGGGTGTGCCTGCTGGCGTACGGCGGTTGTACGAGCGCAGGCCGGAGTTGTTCGTGTCCGCCGACGCGCCGCGGCCGAAGCGCGAGACGTCGTGGTCGGTGGCGCCGGGGAACACGTTCGGCACGTTGCTGGTGTGGATCGCGGTGTGCGTCGGCGGGTGGATCCTGGCGCTGATCGTGTTGGCGGCGACGTTGCCGACCGCGGTGGCGGCGTGGGCCGCGCTCGTGCTGGCCGGCGTCGCGGTGGTGGCGACCGGCGGGATCCTGGCGAAGACGATGGGCGAGGACCGCGGTCACAAAGCGGTCCGCCGGCAACACGGGAAGTACCTGCTGCCGGAGGACTTCGACAGCGAGTCCGGGCGGTTGCTCGGTCGGGCGCAGCGCGCAGTGAAATCGGTGCTAGAGGCAACGGTCACCAAGCGCGGGCTGCTCGACGAGGTGAAGAACGAGCTGGTCCTCCCGGAGCAGCTGTGGGACATCGCGCAGGTGCTTCGCGAACAGACGGTACTGCGGGCGCGGCAGAAGGACATTGCGCGTGGTACGAAGTCCGCCGAGCTGGACGTGGTACTCGGTCCGCAACGCCGGGCGCTGGCCCTGTCCGTCGAGGCGATCAAACGCAAGGTGGACCTGTTGGACCAGTACGCCGACCGGGTCCGCTCCGCCGACGCCGCCCTCCGGGCCGAGGCCGCCCTCGAGGACGGCGACCGCTACATAGAACTCCTCGCCCGCACCGAACCGGCCGGCGACACCTCAGTAGTACAAGGCTTCACCGACGAAGCCACCGCGCTGAAGGACACCCTCACGCGCTCCATCAACGCAGCCCGCGACGCCGGCAGAACACTCGCCCTACCCGAGTAGCCCACCCCGACCGCATTTGGTGGGTAAGCCAGGCGAATGGGGGGTCCTACACCCGGAGTCACGGTGTAGAACCCCTTACTTGATGGGTCAGCCAGGGAAATCGTGCTTGGCGAGGAGAGTGGTCTCCTGGTCGGGGGTGAGGCCGATCTTCAGGTCCGGCTCGCCGCGGAGTTTGTCCCAGTGGAGGACGTCTTCGACTGTTGTGCGGAGCGGCGTTACCGGCATGCCGGCGGCGCGGGACTTGGTGGGGTTTCGGCGGCGTTCGCCCCATTCGGACTCGGGGTCGATGAGGGGGAAGCGGGGTGGGACGGCGTCGAACGGGACGGGGACGAGGTCGACCGTGGTGCCGGAGAGGTCGGCGGCGGTACGGATGAGTTCGGCGATGGTGCTGTCGGGGCCGACCGCGTTGAACGCGCCCGAGCGGTCGTCGGCGACGAGCTGGGTGATGAGGCGGGCCACGTCGCGGCTGTCGATCAGCTGGAGCGGCGCCTCGGGCTTGGTCGGGAGGGCGACCCGCCCGCCGCGGGCGCCGCGGCGGATCCAGTAGAGCGCCGTACCGGACGAGTTACCGGGGCCGGTCACGCGCCCGGGACGGATGAGCGTCGCGCGTTCGCCGTACCGTTCGACGACCGCGTCCTCGCACGCGACCTTGCACGGGCCGTACGTGTCGTTCGTCAGTACGTCGGCGTCCCGCATCGGCTCGCGCCGCGGCGCGCTCTCGTCCGTCCCGGCGGGCAGGTCGCGCACGTACACCGCGTGACTCGACACGAACACGTACCGCCCGATCCGGTCCCCGAGGACGCCCATCGCCTGCTCGACTTCGCGCGTCCGGAACCCGCTGGTGTCGACGACCGCGTCCCACTCGCCACTCCTGAGCGCCGAGTAGTCACCCGCAGTACGATCCCCGACGAGCTGCGTCACATCGGGCGGCAGCGGCGTACCGCTCACCCCGCGACTGAACGACGCGACCTCGGCGCCTCGCGACAGCGCGTCGTCCACGACCGCACGCCCGACAAACCCGTTCCCGCCCAGCATCAGAATCCGCACAACCGCCCAACCTAGCCGCGTCCAGGCCCTGCCGCGACCGGATTGTTCGACAACCGATTGAGCCTGTAACACGTCTGAACAGATAACGGCGCGGGTACTTGACGCACACTTGAATCAAGCGGGGTGACAGGGGGCCACATGGGGAGTGCGCGCGCGACGGTGAGGCGGCCGCGGTCGATGCCGAAGTTGCTGGGGTTCACCCTGTTGGGTGCACTGCTCCCAGGACTCGGGCTGATCGTCGGCGGGCGCCGGAAGATCGGTGCGTTCGTCCTCACGGTGTTCCTGGCGCTGGCCGGCCTCGGCGTGTACGTCGGTCTGACCCGGCGCGACGAGGTGCTTGCCGCGGCCGTCGTACCGAGCCGGCTGCTGATCACGTCGGTCGTGATCGGCCTGCTCGGGTTCCTCTGGATCGTGGTGATCGTTGCCTCGCACCGCTCGTTGCGCCCGGCAACGGGTGGGGCCGGCGGGCGGGTGGCCGGCGCGCTGCTGGTCGGCGTGCTGTGCTTCGCGATCGCGGCCCCGTCGGCGATCGGCGTACAGACCGTGCTCGCCCAGCGGACCCTGGTCCAAGACGTGTTCCAGGGGCAGAGCGAGAGCAAGAGCGCGACCAGGCCGACGACCGTCAACGTCAAGGACCCGTGGGAGGACCGTCCGCGGCTGAACCTGCTGCTCCTCGGCGGCGACGACGCGCCGAGCCGCGAGGGGGTCCGTACCGACACCGTGATCGTCGCGAGTATCGACACCAAGACCGGCAACACCGCGTTGATCTCGATGCCGCGGAACCTGACGTTCATGCCGTTCCCGGCGGACTCGCCGCTGCACAAGATCTACCCGGACGGTTTCGGCAAGGAAGGGCTGAGCCTGGACGGACGGCTGGAGTGGATGCTGACCGCGATGTACCAGAACATCCCGGACGCGCATCCCGGCATCCTCGGCCCGTCGGACAACGAGGGCGCGGACGTGGTCAAGCAGTCGGTCGGCGAGGCGACCGGGCTGAAGATCGACTACTACCTGCAGGTGAACCTGACGAGCTTCCCGGAGATCGTCGACGCGCTCGGCGGGATCACCGTGAACGTGAACGAACGCGTCGCGATGGGCGGCATCAGCAGCGCGGGCATCCCGCCGAAGGAATGGATCGAGCCGGGTCCGAAGCAGCACCTGGACGGGCGGCACGCACTGTGGTTCGCGCGCGGGCGGTACGGCGCCGACGACGACCAGCGGCAGATCCGGCAGCGGTGCGTGATCAAGGCGATGGTGGACGCCGCGGACCCGCAGACGCTGATGACGAAGTACAAGGCGATCGCGACGGCGGGCCGGCACCTGCTGCGGACCGACATCCCGCAGGAGCTGCTGCCCGCGCTGGTCCAGCTCGCGCTGAAGGTGAAGTCGGCAACGGTCTCGAACGTCACGCTCGACACGCAGAAGCTCCGCCTCAAGTACCTGCATCCCGACTACGAGGCGCTCCGCGAAACCGTCCAGAAGGCCCTCGACGCCAACCCGGCCCCCGCGACCACACCGGCCCCCACGCCGGTCACCACCCGCAAGCCGACCACGACCACAACCACGACCCCGCCCCCAGGCCCCACGCAGAACCTCGCCGACGCCTGCGCCTACAACCCCTCGGGCGACCAACCGAACTAGAAATGTTCTGACCCAGGGTGTCGATCCGGTGGTGACCCGCTCGACGTGAGAGTAAGTGATCGACCGACACGACGAGGGAGCAGCAGCGATGCGCTACATGATCATCAACAAGGCCGACGCCGACAGCGAGGCGGGGAAGTTCCCGCCGCCGGAGGTCGGTGAGGCGGTCGGCCAGGTCATCGAGGACCTGTCGAAGGCCGGCGTACTGCTGTTCGCCGAAGGCGTGCACCGCAGCGCGCTCGGCGCCCGGGTGAAGGTCGACGGCGGCAGGCGGACGATCACCGACGGCCCGTTCGCGGAGACCAAGGAGCTGGTCGGCGGCGTGATAGTCGTCGAGGTCCGGAACCGCGACGAGGCGATCGAGTGGGCGGCCCGGCTGGCCGAGGCGCTCCGCGACGAGGTCGAGGTACGGCGGGTCGTCGAGGAGGCCGACTTCGGCCCGGACTCGGACGTGTTCACGAGCTGATGTCCATACCTGCCCCTCCCGTTCGTGGGAGAGGCATGAACAACACCCTGAAGGTTTCCGACGCAGAGCTGTACTACGAAGTGCGCGGCCACGGACCGCTGGTGGTCCTGGTCGGCGCACCCATGGACGCGGACTCGTTCGCCCCGCTGGCCGACCTGCTGGCGCCGGGCTACACCGTCCTGACGCTGGACCCGCGCGGCGTGAAGCGCAGCACACTGAACCCGGGCGGTACGTCGCGACCCGACCAGCGCGCCGACGACCTGGCCGCGCTCATCCGGCACGTCGACGCCGGGCCGGCCGTCGTCCTCGGATCGAGCGGTGGAGCGGTCAGCGCGCTGGCGCTGGCGCAGCACCACCCCGAGGTCGTACGGGCCGTGATCGCGCACGAGCCGCCGCTCGACCGGCTGTTGCCGGACGCGGACGAGCTGCTCGCGCTGGCCGAGAAGCAGATGGCCGACTACCTGGCCGGCGACGTGATCGGCGCCTGGAAGCAGTTCTTCCGCGGCGCGAACATCCCGATCCCCGACCAGGCCGTGGAGATGATGTTCGGCGGCGACCGGGACCCCGTCCAGGTGGCGGCGGAGCGGTTCTGGTTCGGCCACGAGATGCGCGAGACCATCACCTGGCTCCCGGACCTCGACAAGCTCCGCGAGGCCGACGTGGTGGTCGGTATCGGCGAGGAGTCCACCGGCCAGCTCTGCGACCGTACGTCGACCGCCCTCGCCGACCGGCTGGGCATCGAACCGACCCGCTACCCCGGCGGCCATACCGGCTTCGCCGACGTCCCGGAGGCGTTCGCGAAGGTGTTGCAGGCCGAGCTGGAAGTTATCTACAACGCGAGGTGAGACTCGCGCGTGGGTCGTCGGGTGGAGTATGTGAAGCTGGGGGTGTTCGGTGGGTGCGCGGTGGTTCGACGCGGTCGCACCGGGCACCGGGCAAGTGCCGCGTCGCCCGCGTGGCTACTTGACCTCAACCGTGGTTGAAGTTTCAAGCTGGTGTCGCTGACTTGGGCATCGGAGATATCGGCCCCCGGGCGGGGCCCCGACGAAGGAGCAGAGTTGACCACGTACACGCTTCCCGATCTTCCTTACGACTACAGCGCGCTCGCGCCGAGTATCGCCGGCGAGATCATGGAGCTGCACCACGACAAGCACCACGCGACCTACGTGAAGGGTCTGAACGACACCCTGGACAAGCTGGCCGAGGCCCGCGACAAGGGTGACTTCGGCGCGATCGTCGGGCTGGAGAAGACGCTGGCCTTCAACCTCGGCGGGCACGTCAACCACTCCATCTTCTGGAAGAACCTGTCGCCGGACGGTGGCGACAAGCCGGACGGCGAGCTGGGCGCGGCGATCGACGAGTTCTTCGGCTCGTTCGACGCCTTCCAGGCCAACTTCACCGCGAGCGCGACCACCATCCAGGGCTCCGGCTGGGCGATCCTCGGCTGGGACGCGCTGGGCGGCAAGCTGCTGATCCACCAGCTGTACGACCAGCAGGGCAACCTGCCGGCCGGGCAGATCCCGATCGCGATGCTGGACATGTGGGAGCACGCGTTCTACCTGCAGTACAAGAACGTGAAGCCCGACTACGTCAAGGCGTGGTGGAACGTAGTGAACTGGGCCGACGCCCAGGCCCGCTTCGACGCGGCCCGCTCCGGCGCCGCCGCGCTCATCGCCGGCGCCTGACAGCGGTTCTGCACGCCATCGCAATCACTCGCGCCCGCCCGGTTCCCGCTCACGCGGGGCGGGCGGGCGCGATTGTGATGGCGTGGCGGTTCACTTGCACCAGTCCGCGATCACCGGAGCGATCGCCGACGCCTTGATCACGTGGTTCTGGCCCGGGACCTCGGTGTGCTGCCCGCCCGGTACGGCGTCCGCGAGCGCGCGGGTCGAGGTCTTCATCCAGCCCGGGCTCTTCCCGCCGTTGACCACCAGCACGGGCTGGTCGATCGGCGCCCACTGCGCCGCGTCCATCGGGTCCCCGAAGCAGTTCGTGCCAAGCACCTGAGCGTCGTACGGCAGCGTGTGCGCGATCGCCTTCATCGGCTTCCAGGCCGGCATCAGCTTCATCATCGTGACGAACGCCGCCGGCAGCCCGATGCCCTTGGTGAAGAAGTACTTGATCGCGGCGGCCGGCTCCAGCGCCTGCAGGTCCGCGACCCAGGTCCGCGGGATCTGCTTGCGGCTGTCGTCGACGACGTACGGCGGCTCGAACGCGACCAGCTTCTCGATCGGCAGCCCGGCCGCGGTGGCCCGGAGTGCGAGCGCCGCACCGGACGACGAGCCGTAGACGTACGCCGAACCGCCGGCCGCCTCGATCACCGCCGCCAGGTCCTCGATCTCGCGGTCCACGGCGTACTCGCCAGTGTCGCCGGAGTCGCCGCGTCCGCGCCGGTCGTAGTTGTACACGGTGAACCGGTCCGCGAGCGCCTCGGCGAGCTCGGGCATCGGTCCCTGTGCGCGGGAGCAGAGCGCCCCGTCGACCAGGACCAGGGCGGGGCCCTCGCCACGCCGGTCGTACGCGATCGTCGTGCCGTCCTTGGAAACCACTGTGTTCATTTCGTGCCTCCTGTCGAAGTGTTCACCCGTGCGTCGACTGTTCCGGGCACCCCTCGACATGGTGTGACCCAGATCACTTCGATTCGTACACTCGCGCGTGCCGGAACGTGATCTGGGTACCGGGCGTGAAGCCGAGCACGGGAGGCGGTCATGACGACACGTCCGGAAGTCGTCCGGCACCGGGCCGGACCGATCGAGGAGAGTACGCACGCGCACGTCGGAGCGCTGGTTAGTCAGGCGACCAGCGACCTGAGCCGACTGGTTCGTGACGAGCTGGAACTCGCCAAGGTCGAGCTCAAACAGAAAGGCAAGGAGGCCGGCGTCGGCGCCGGGTTGTTCGGTGGAGCCGGCACGCTGGCGCTGTACGGCCTCGGCGCGCTGATCGCCGCCGCGATCCTCGGGCTCGCGACCGCACTGCCCGGCTGGCTGTCGGCGCTGATCGTGGCCGCCGTCCTCTTCGCCGCCGCGGCCGTGGCGGCGTTGCTCGGCAAGCGGCACGTTTCGCGTGCCACTCCGCCCGTTCCGCAAGGTGCCGTCAACGGCATGCACGAGGACCTCGAAGCACTCAAGGGACACCAGTCGGAAGGGAAGGTCATTTCGTGACTACCACCAAGAACGGAGCGCACCGCGAGCCGATGTCGGAGAGTGAGACCCTTCGGGTCGACCTCGAACAGACCCGGCAGCACCTCGCCGAAACCGTGCAGGAACTCAGTCGGCGCCTCGACGTACCGCACCGGATGAAGGAGACCGCAGGTCACGCCGGGCAGGCGGTCAAGCAGATGCCTGCCGCGATGAAGGAGACTGCGGGTCACGCGATGGAGCACATGCCTGCCGCGATGAAGGAGAGCGCGGGGCACGCCGGGCAGGCAATGAAGCAGATGCCTGCCGCGATGAAGGGCCTCCCGGCGGTCGGCAAGCGGCACCCGAAGGCAACCGCCGCCGTCGGTGGTGCGGTCGCTCTCGGCGTCGGAGCGGCGGCCTGGATGGCGCGCCGCCACAGGTAGCAGTCAGCAGGCGGCGGCGCGTTCGAGGAGGAGTTTGCGTTCGCGCTCGTTGCGGGTGAGCGCGGCGGCCTTCTCGAACTCGGCGCGGGCCTCGTCCAGGCGGCCGAGCTTGAACAGCAGGTCGCCGCGGACGCTCGGGAGCAGGTGGTAGTCCTGCAACGACGGGTCGTCGGCGAGCAGGTCGACCGCCTGTAGTCCGCGTTCGGGGCCGAACGCCATCGAGATCGCGACCGCCTGGTTGAGTTCGACCACCGGCGACGGCGTGACCTGTGCGAGTACGGCGTACAGGCCGGCGATCCGGGCCCAGTCGGTGTCCTCGGGGTCGGCGGCGCGGGCGTGACAGGCGGCGATCGCAGCCTGCAGGAGGTACGGGCCGGGTGGTTTCTCCAGGGCCCAGGCGCGGTCGATGCCTTGGAGGCCGCGGCGGATCAGCAGGCGGTCCCAGCGGCGGCGGTCCTGTTCGAGGAGCAGAACCGGTTCGCCGTCGGGGCCGGTGCGGGCGTTGGCTCTCGAGGACTGCAGTTCCATCAGGGCGAGCAGGCCGAGTACCTCGGGTTCGGTCGGCATCAGCTCGACCAGCAGGCGGCCGAGGCGCATCGCCTCGTTGCACAGCGCCGGGCGCATCCAGTCGTCGCCGGCGGTGGCGGAGTACCCCTCGTTGTAGATGAGGTACACG
Organism: Kribbella sp. NPDC031520; assembly: GCF_055580825.1. NCBI lineage: Bacteria > Bacillati > Actinomycetota > Actinomycetes > Propionibacteriales > Kribbellaceae > Kribbella > Kribbella sp. NPDC031520. The sequence goes on along the minus strand of NZ_JBVIKS010000001.1, from coordinate 803,893 downwards.
ACTTCGAGGACGGACTGGAGGCGGTCGAGCAGGTCGGGGCCGGACGGTACTTCGAACTCGACGCCCGCCTTCGCGAGGTTGCGCTTCGCGCGGACGATGCGCTGGGCGATCGTCGCTTCCGGGGCGAGGAACGCGCGGGCGATCTCGTCGGTCTTGAGGCCGCCGAGCAGCTTGAGCGTCAGCGTCACGCGGGCGTCCATGGTGAGGACCGGGTGACATGCGGTGAACACGAGCCGGAGCAGGTCGTCCTCGATGTGGTCCTCGAGAATCGCTTCGACGTCGTCCTCGACGGAGTCGCCGTCGATCTCGAGTTCGTGGCCCAGCTCGGCGAGCTTGCGCTGGTACGTCTCCTTGCGCCGGATCAGGTCGATCGCCCGCCGCTTCGCGATCGCCATCAGCCAGGCGCCCGGGTTCTTCGGCACACCCGATTCCGGCCACTGCTCCAGCGCCGCCACCAGCGCGTCCTGAGCCAGTTCCTCCGCCAGCCCCACGTCCCGCACGATCCGCGCCACACCCGCGACAATCCGCGCCGACTCGATCCGCCAGACCGCGTCGACGGCCCCACCCGCGTCAGTAACCGTCACCCGCCGATAGTAGACACCAAGGCGGCGGACACGCCCCACTCACCAACCAACCCAGCGGCGAGCGCCGTACCCGCGCTCCCCGCGGGGATCCGTCCGGACTGGGTGGCGATGTGGCGGATGGTGAGTGGTGGTGGTCCGCCAGGCCATCACAATCGGCGGCACGGCCGCTTCCCGGGCGGGAGCCGGCGTCGGATCCGCGGTTGTGGTGGCCTGGGCGTCCGGTGCCGACGTCGGCCGGGGCTACTGCAGGCGCCAGAGGGAAGTTGTTTCCCGGGCGCGGGCTCGGGGGTGGTGAGGTGTCGTGTTGGTGCGGCCCAGCACCTGCAGTCCGCCGGATCGGATCAGCTCCAGCAACTGGTTCCGGGATCGCAGCTCGAGGTGCTCGGCCAGGTCGGACAGGATGAGCCAGACCTCGCCGCCCGGCCGGAGGTGCCGACGGGCGGTCGCGAGGAAGTCGCAGAGCATTCGGCTGTTCTCGTCGTAGACCGCCCGGTCGAGCGGCGTGAGCGGCTTGGCGGGGATCCACGGTGGGTTGCACACGATCAGATCCGCCGCACCCGGCGGAAACAGATCGGTCTGCAGCACCTCGGCGTTTAGTTGGAGGCGCTGCAGGTTCTCGCGGGCGCAGGCGACTGCTCGTGGGTTGTTGTCGGTGGCAATTACCTGCGGGACGCCCCGCCGGGCGAGGATGGCGGCCAGTACGCCGGTACCGGTTCCGATGTCGAAGGCGGTGCGGGCCGGTGGGAGCGGCTGTTGTGCCACCAGGTCGGCGTACTCCGATCTCGTTGGGGCGAAGACGCTGTAGTGCGGGTGGACGCGGTCGCCGAGGGCGGGGACGTACACCCCGCGGAGGCGGAGTTGGTGGGCGCCGACGACGCCCAGCAGTTCCCGCAGCGGCACCCAGCGAGTACCGGCCGGTGATCCGTAGGCTTCCGCACACGCCGCGCGTACGTCCGGCGCTCGCCGCAGGGTGATTCGGTGATCGGTCAGCGGGATCAGAAGTGAGTTGAGGACTCGGGTGCGTTCGGCCTGTGCCCGGCGCTGAGCTTGGAAGGTGCCGGTTCGGTTGGGTGGGAGCCGGCGGCCGAGCGCGGCCAGGAGCTGCTTGGCGTTGTGATAGTCGCCTTTCCAGAGAAGGGTGGTGCCGCGGTTGATCAGGCGTAGCGCGTGGTCCGCGGAGATCGTGTCGTCGACATGCATAGGTCGTCCCTGCCGGGTGTTGACGAAAGATGGGCAGCACGGCTCGACCCGTACGCCGGGAGCGGCGCCGGGGAGCGGACGACGGAACTAGCGAACTACAGCCGCATGTCTGGGCGAGATCACCGGACCACTGTAGACAGGAACTCGGTCGTACGACGTTGCTCGTCTGCCGTCCCGACCGGTGCCAGCATCGCGTCCGTGGCACCGGTGTCGCGGATCTGGTCGAGCTGCTTGGTGATCGCCGTCTCGTCTCCGGCCAGCAGGACGTCGGCCGGCCCGGTGACACCTTCGCGGTCGAGCATCGCGCGGTATTCGGGTACCTGCCCCGCCAGCGCGAACTGCTCGGCGAACCGGGCCCGTACGCCTTCCTCGTCTGACGTCAGGCACACCGCGAACCCGGCCACGACCCGCGGGACCCGCCCAGCGGCCGCGCGGGTGATCGACGGCACCACGTGGTCGCTGAGCGTCCGCGGCCCGGTCATCCAGGTAATCGTCCCGTCCGCCAGTTCGCCCGCCGCCTTCAACATCACCGGCCCGAGCGCCGCCACCAGGACAGCTGGAGCTCTTACACCCACGGAGATGCTGCCGACGGCGGTGTAGTACTCGCCGTGGTGGTCGACCGGTTCGCCTCGGAGGAGCGGTCTGAGTACTTCGAGGTACTCGCGGAGGCGACGGGCCGGGTGGTCGGTGGGAAGGCCGTACATCGTGCTGACCATCCGGCCGATGCCGGCGCCGATGCCGAGGGTGAGGCGACCGCCGACCGCGGCCTGCGTGGTGAGAGCCTGGCGGGCGAGCTGTAACGGATGCCGCTGGGGGAACGGGACAACCGCGGTGCCGAGCTCGATCCCCGACGACGCTGCGCCGAGCGCAGCCGGTGACGGCGGGCCGACGGCGGCGAGTGCGGTCAGGGCGTCCCAGCCGACCCCGTCCGAGATCCACGCGGACCTCACCCCGGCCGTGGCTGCCTCGTGGATCTGCCGGGTGATCTCGGGTAGCGGGCTCGGTCCTCGGACATCCCCGAATGCCATGCCGATGCGCATCGAACAGTCTCCTCAGCTTAAGTGGGGTGGCACCCCGTTTACCTCCGCTAAAATATGGGGGACCACCCCACTTAGGCAAGGGATCCGAGTATGCGAGCCGACGCGCAGCGCAACCGGGAACGCCTGGTCGCGGTCGCGGCCGACGTGATCGGGGAGTCCGGCGCGGATGCCTCGCTGGAGGAGATCGCCCGGCGCGCCGGCGTCGGTTCGGCGACGCTGCACCGGCACTTCGGCGGCCGGATCGCCCTGCTGGAGGCGGTCTTCCGGAGCAGTATCGACACGGTCTGCGCACAGGCGACCGAGCTGCTCGACGACCCGGATCCCCTGCAGGCGTTGACGACCTGGCTGCACGCGATGGTCAGGCACGCGACCAGCAGCCGCGGTCTGGCGACGGCGCTGGTGATGAGCGGGGACTGCGGTTCGGACGCCCACGCCCGCCTGCTGACCGCCGGCCGAAAGCTCCTCGACCGTGCTCGGAACGAGGGCGCCGTACGAAGCGACACCCGGATCGAGGACCTGCTCAAGCTGGTCAACGGCATCTCGCTGGCCAGCGGCGAGGACCCGGCACAGGCCGCCCGGCTGCTCACCCTGGCGATCCGGGGAATAGCACCAGCACGGAGCGAATAGACTTCGTGACCGGAAACCCCCCTTGGACGATGGCATGAGGTTTGCTGTGCTCACCATGCAGGACGCGCTGCTCGCGCTGACGAAGTACTGGACCGATCGGGGCTGCATGGTCGTGCAGCCGTTCAACACCGAGGTCGGTGCCGGGACCCTGAACCCGGCGACGATCCTGCGGGTGCTCGGTCCCGAGCCGTGGCGGGTCGCGTACGTCGAGCCGAGTGTCCGGCCGGACGACAGCCGCTACGGCGAGAACCCGAACCGCCTGCAGACGCACACGCAGTTCCAGGTCGTACTGAAGCCTGACCCGGGCAACCCGCAGGAGCTGTTCCTGGACAGCCTCGAGGCGCTCGGGATCGACATCGACGCGCACGACGTACGGTTCGTCGAGGACAACTGGGCGAACCCGGCGACCGGGTCCTGGGGGCTCGGCTGGGAGGTCTGGCTGGACGGCCTGGAGATCACCCAGTTCACGTACTTCCAACAGGCCGGCGGCATGACGCTGGACCCGGTGTCGGTGGAGATCACCTACGGCATCGAGCGGATCATGATGGCGCTGCAGGGCGTCTCGCACTTCAAGGACATCGCCTACGCGCCGGGTATCTCGTACGGCGAGGCCTTCGGCCAGGCGGAGTACGAGATGAGCCGGTACTACCTCGACGACGCGGACGTGGAGTCGCAGAAGCGGCTGTTCGAGGAGTACGCGAACGAGGCGCGCCGGATGATCGACGACCGCCTCCCGGTGCCGGCGCACATCCAGGTGCTCCGCTGTTCGCACACGTTCAACGTCCTCGACGCCCGAGGTGCCGTCAGTACGACGGAACGCGCGAAGGCGTTCGGCCGGATGCGGACGCTGGCGCGCGAGGTGTCGCGGCTGTGGGCGGAACGCCGCGCGGAGCTGGAGCATCCGCTGGGTCTCGCGGAGCTGCCGCCGGCCGCGCCGGAGCCGACCGAGTTCCCGGTGATCAACGGCACCCGGCAGCTGACCTTCGAGATCGGTACCGAGGAGATGCCGCCGTCCGAGGTCACCAAGACGGCCGCGGCCGTGCAGGCCGCGCTGGAGGAGAAGCTGGCCGCGACGCGGTTAGAGCACGGCGCGATCACCACGTACGCGACTCCGCGCCGGGTGGTTGCGTTCGTCGCCTCGGTCCACGCCGGTGAGCCGGACGCGGAGCGCGTCGTCCGCGGTCCGCGCAAGTCGGCTGCGTACGACGCCGACGGCAACCTGACGAAGGCCGCCGCCGGGTTCGCCCGCGGGCAGAAGGTCGACGAGAGCGAGCTGCACGACCTGGAGGTCGACGGCGTCGAGTACGTCGCGGTCACCAAGCCGGACCCGGGTCGCGGCGGGGCCGAGGTGCTCAGCGGCGTACTGAGCGAGATCGTCGCGGGCTTGCGCTCCGACAAGAACATGCGGTGGAACGACGCCAAGCTGTCCTTCACCCGGCCGATCCGCTGGCTGGTCGCGCTGCTCGGCGACGAGATCGTCCCGGTTTCCGTGTCGAGCTTGGCCGCCGGCCGGACGACGCGGGTGCACCGGACCGCCGCGCAGCCGAAGGTCGAGATCGCGTCCGCCGAGGGGTACCTGGACCTGCTCCGGATCCACGGCATCGAGGCCGATCCGGCGCGCCGCCGCGCGACGATCGTGGAGGCGGCGGCCGACCTGGCCGCGAAGGTACAGGGCACGGTCGACGTGGACGGCGAGGCCGCGCTGGTCGACCAGATCGTCAACCTGATCGAGGAGCCGACCCCGATCCTCGGCGGGTTCGCGCCGGAGTACCTCGACCTGCCGAGCGAGATCCTGACCACCGTGATGCGCAAGCACCAGCGGTACCTGCCGGTCCGGGACGCGGACGGGAAGTTGCTGCCGCACTTCGTTGCCGTGGCCAACGGTTCGGTGGACGAGGACCTGGTCCGGGCGGGCAACGAGGCGGTACTGCGGGCCCGGTACGAGGACGCCGCGTTCTTCTGGCGGGCCGACCTCGAGACGCCGCTGGAGTCGATGAAGGGCGAGCTGGAGAAGCTGGCGTTCGAGGAGCGGCTCGGCTCGATGGCCGACCGGGCGGGGCGGATCGGGCGGATCGCGCTTTCGCTGGCTGCCGAGGTGGAGTTGGACGCCGACGAGCTGGCCACGTTGAAGCGGGCCGCCGAGCTGGCGAAGTTCGACCTCGGGTCGCAGATGGTGGTGGAGCTGACCAGCCTGGCCGGCACGATGGCGCGCGAGTACGCCAAGCGTGCGGGGGAGAGCGACGCGGTCGCGCAGGCGCTGTACGACATGGAGCTGCCGCGGTCGGCCGGTGATCCGGTCCCGTCGACGACTCCCGGTGCGCTGCTGGCGCTGGCGGATCGGTTCGACCTGCTCGCCGGGCTGTTCGGTGTCGGTGCGAAGCCGACCGGTAGCTCGGACCCATTCGCGCTGCGGCGGGCAGCGGCCGGTGTGGTCGCGATCCTGCGGGAGCACCCGGGGCTGCGGGTGATCACGCTGCCGGTCGGGTTGCGGGCGGCCGCGGACGAGATCGGTGCCCAGGGCATCGACGTACCGGCGGAGTCGCTCGACGAGGTCGTCGAGTTCACCGTACGGCGGTACGAGCAGCAGCTGCTCGACCGTGGGGACGACCACCTGCAGGTGGCCGCGGTGTTGCCGCTGGCAACTGCTCCGGCGGCCGCCGACGAGACGCTGAAGGCGTTGCAGGAGCTCGTCGGGAATGATGAGTTCGCCGGCCTGGTCGCAGTGCTGCAGCGGGTTCGTCGGATCGTGCCGGAGGGCACGGAGGCGGAGTACGACGCGAGCAAGCTGACCGAGCCCGCCGAGGTCGCGCTGCACGAGGCCGTACAGAAGGTCGGCCAGGCGCCGGCGGGTCTGTCCGACTTCGTCACCGCCACGTCGGTGCTGGTCGACCCGGTGAACGCGTTCTTCGACGACATCCTCGTGATGGCGAAGGAGCCGGACCTCCGGGCAGCCCGCCTCGGCCTGCTCGCAACCATCAGCCAACTCGCGGCTCCGGTCCTCGACTGGCAGGCCCTGGGCACCAGCCTGAGCCCCACGGAATGACCAGTCCCGCAGAGGTTGCCGAACGGGCCGAGCACCTCGCGCCGGCCCTTCGGCAGCATCTGACGTTGACACCGTTCGTCCGGTACGACGCGTTCAGCGAGGCCGTCGGTGCCGAGGTGCTGGTGAAGTGTGAGCATCAGCAGCGGACCGGGTCGTTCAAGGCACGTGGGGCGATGGCGAAGGTGCTCACGCTGACCGACCAGCAGCGCTCGACCGGCGTGGTGACTGCGTCTACGGGTAACCACGGGCTCGGGGTCGGGAATGCGTTGGCGACGCTCGGTGGGCGGGGGATCGTCTATCTACCGGAGAACGCGGCCCCCGGAAAGGTCGCCGCGCTCAAGCGGTTCGGGCTCGAGCTGCGGGCCGAGGGCAACGACACCGGTGCGCTGGAGTTGAAGGCTCGCGCGTACGCCGCGGAGAACGGGCTGACGTACGTGCCGCCGTACAACGACCCGGAGATCGTCGCCGGGCAAGGAACCGTCGGTGTCGAGATCGTCGAACAGCTCGCGGGACAGCAGTTGGACGCTGTCGTGGTCTCGGTCGGTGGTGGCGGGCTGATCAGCGGTGTCGCCGCGGTGCTGAAGAAGCACCTACCGCAGATCAAGGTGTACGGCGCCCAACCAGCCGTCGACGATGCGATGGCGGCGTCGGTGAGGGCCGGCAAGGTCGTTCAGGTCGATGCCGAACAGACCTTGTCGGACGGTACGGCGGGCAGTGTCGAGCCCGGGAGCATCACCTTCGACCTGTGCCGTGAACTGGTCGACGACTGGGTCCTGGTCACCGAGGACGCGATCCGCGAAGCGCTCCGACTGGTGATCGACACCGAACACCAGTTGATCGAGGGCGCCGCCGCGCTGGCATTCGCCGCCGCGTGCGAACGCCGTACCGAACTCGCCGGGAAGCGGGTCGCGGTCGTGTCCTGCGGCGGCAACATGTCCTCCTCGACCTTGGTAGCAGCGCTTGCGTGAGCTCGTCGTACTCGGGACCGGCAGTCAGGTGCCGTCCCGGGAACGTACCCAGAACGGGTACTTCCTGCGCTGGGACGACGAGGGGTTCCTGTTCGATCCGGGCGAGGGCACTCAGCGGCAGATGATCTTCGCCGGCGTCTCGGCCGGTGCGATCACCCGCCTGTGCGTGACGCACTTCCACGGCGACCACTGCCTCGGCGTACCGGGCGTGGTGCAGCGGCTCTCGCTCGACGGCGTACCGCATCCGGTGCACGCGCATTACCCCGCGTCCGGGCGGACGTACTTCACCCGCCTGCGGTACGCCGCGTCGTTCTTCGAGCGGGCCGAACTGCTCGAGGAGCCGGTGGAGGAGGACGGCCTGCTCTCGGTCGGCTCGTTCGGCCAGCTCTGGGCGCGGCGTTTGGAGCACCCGATCGAGTCGTACGGGTACCAGCTGGTCGAACCTGACGGCCGGCGCATGCTCCCCGACAAGCTCACGGAGTACTGCATCACTGGCCCGGACGTCGGGCGGTTGCAGCGGACCGGGGCGATCGAGGTCGGCGGACGGACTGTACGGATCGAGGACGTCAGCGAGGTACGCCCCGGCCAGCGGTTCGCGTTCGTCATGGACACGCGCCTGTGCGAGAACGTACTACGCCTGGCAGACGGCGCCGACCTGCTGGTGATCGAGTCGACGTACCTGTCCACGGAAGCGGAGCTGGCGCGCCGGTTCGGGCACCTGACGGCCCGGCAGGCGGCGCGGGTCGCGGCCGAGTGCGGCGTACGGAAGCTGGTTCTCACCCACTTCTCGCAGCGCTATCTCGAGCCCGAACGCTTCCACGAAGAAGCGGCCGCGGAGTTCGGCGGAGAGGTCGTCGTGGCCTCGGATCTCAGCAGAATCTCAGTTCCAACCCGTCGCTAGCGAACATTGCGTGACAGGCTCGCGAACAGGGCTGCACCCTGGCAACGGCAGGATTAGCATTGCCCGCGGATACAAACCGCCGACCCCAGGAGCAAGTTCTCGTGCGCACTCCCCGTCTGTTGCCGGCGGCAGTGGCACTGGTTGTTCTCGGCGTGGCCGCAACGGTGACGGTGTGGCGCCCCTGGGAAGGCCCGGCCGACGCCGCCGGGGGACCGACCGGTATCAGCGTGTCCCGCAGTCAGTGCGGTCAGGGCTGGACCAACGCCAAGACCGGGCGGCAGACGCTCTACCTGCACAACACCGGTGACGCCGCCGCGGAGGTCGACCTGGTCGATGTCGCCGGCAACAAGGTGTACGGCGAGATCGAGGGCCTCGGGCCGAACACGACGGCCCCGATGGACGTACAACTCGGCGCCGGCAAGTACGCGATCCGCTGCCTGATCGAGGACACCGACCCGATCACCGGGCCGACCGTCACCCTGACCGGCACCGACCAGGGCGGACCGGCCGTGGTCGCCGTGACCAAGAACGACCTGCTCCCACTGGTGAAGAAGTACCAGGCCGGCATTGCCCGCGGGGTCGCAGACCTCGCCGCGAAGACGGACAAGCTGAACGCCGACGTTGCCGCCGGCAACCTGACCGCCGCGCGCACCGACTGGCTGGCCGCGCACCTGGCGTACAACTCCCTTGGTGCGGCCTACGATGCGTTCGGCGACTTCGCCGACAAGATCGACGGCTCCGACGCCGGGTTCCACCCGCTGGAGAAGGGCTTGTGGCACAACGCGTCCGCCGCGACCCTGAAGCCGATCGCGACCCGGTTGGCGGCCGACGTACACGCCCTGCAGAAGGATCTGCCGAACGAGCAGATCGATCCGAACGACCTCGGCCTGCGCGCCCACGAGATCATGGAGAACGCGCTCCAGTTCGAGCTGACCGGCGAGAACGACCAGGGCAGCGGTACGTCGCTGAACACCGCGCTGGCCAACCTGAACGGTACGGCAACCGTCCTCGCCATCCTCGACCCGGTGCTGAAACCGCGGTACGCCGACCTGCCGCAGGTGCAGAAGTGGGAGACCCGCGTCCGCGTGCTGCTGACCGCGCACCAGAACACGCCTGTTGACAAGCTCGACCGCACCACGCGCGAACAGCTGAACGGCGCGGTCGGTGAACTGCTGGAAAACCTCGCGCCGGTGGCCGCGATCTGCGAAGTCCGGAGGTCCTGATGAGTGGTTTCGACAGGAGATCCTTCCTTCGCGGTACGCTCGCCGGCGCCGGCGCGGCGGCCGTGACGGGTCTGACGTTGAACGCCGATGCGGCAGAGCCGACCTCCGTACCGTTCCACGGCGTACATCAGGCAGGTATCGACACACCGCAGCAGGCGCAGGCGATCTTCGCGTCGTTCGATGTGATTGCCGTAGGCAAGAATGAGCTGACCGACCTGTTCAAGACCCTGACCGAACGAGCGCGGCTGCTCACCACCGGCGGCGCGTTGCCACCGTTGGGGATCACGGCCCCGCCGGCCGACTCCGGCGTACTCGGGCCGGACATGCCCGGCGACGACCTCACGGTCACGGTCGGCGTCGGCGCATCGCTGTTCGACGACCGGTACGGCTTGAAGTCACTCAAGCCCGCAAAACTCACGCCGATGAAGACGTTCCCGAACGACAGCCTCGACGAAGCCTTGTGCCACGGGGATCTGAGCCTGCAGCTGTGCGCGACCGAGACCGACACCGTGCTGCATGCATTGCGCGACATCGCCCGGCACACCCGCGGTGCGATGCAGCTGCGCTGGCGGGTCGACGGGTTCCGGAGCAAGCCGCGGCCGGCCGGTGCGCCGCGCAACCTGATGGGCTTCAAGGACGGAGTCGTCCGCCCGGCGTCGGCCGATCACGACAAGCTCGTGTGGGTCGGCGAGGGCAACGGCGAGCCGGCCTGGACCGAAGGCGGCAGCTACCAGGTACTGCGCCAGATCCGGATGCTGGTCGAGTTCTGGGACCGGGTGTCGGTCGGCGAGCAGGAGAACATGTTTGGCCGCCGCCGGGACTCCGGCGCGCCGCTGGACGGCAGCAGCGAGACCGACCTGCCGGACTACCCGGCCGACCCGACCGGCGCGGCGATCCCGCTGACCAGCCACATCCGCAAGGCGAACCCGCGGACGCCGGACACCGCGTCCAGCCAGTTCCTGCGCCGCGGCTACAACTACGACAAGGGCACCGACGCGGTCGGTGACCTGGACATGGGCCTGTTGTTCTGCGCCTACCAGCAGGACATCGCCCGGCAGTTCGAGGCCGTCCAGACCCGGCTGACCGACGAGCCGCTCGTCGACTACATCCGGCCGGTCGGTGGCGGCTATTTCTTCACGCTTCCCGGTGTACGGGACGGCAACGACCACTTCGCGCGGTCGTTGCTCGCATGAGGTATTCATCAGGAGGAGAAGGCATGCGCGCAAGACTCCCTGTCGCCGCCACGGCCGTTGCGGCCGCGACGGGCTTGTTGCTGGCCGCCTGTGGCGCGCCCGGCGCCGCCCAGCGGGTGACCAACGCCGGTGCGGCGTTCACGGCGACCGACGCCGCGTCGTACCGTCCGGCTGGGACGACCACGCCGATCAAGCACGTGGTGGTGATCTTCGGCGAGAACATCTCGTACGACCACTACTTCGGTACCTACCCGAAGGCCGCCAACACCGACGGCACGCCGTTCCAGGCCGCGCGGCACACGCCCAAGGCGAACGGTCTGACCAACGAGCTGTTGACGAACAACCCGAACGTGTACAACCCGAAGCGGCTGTCGCCGTCGCAGGCCATGACGTGCGACCAGAACCACGGCTACTCCGCGGAGCAGAAGGCCGTCAACGGCGGCAAGGACGACAAGTACGTCGAGTTCACCGAGACGTCCAAGTGCACCGGGCAGCCCGTCCTGTTCGGTGAGCCGGGTCTGGTGATGGACTACTACGACGGCAACACCGTCACCGCGCTGTGGAACTACGCCCAGCACTACACGATGAGCGACAACTCGTACGGCACGGTGTACGGGCCGTCCACCCCGGGCGCGCTGAACCTGATCTCCGGGCAGACCCACGGCGGCCAGGCGTACGACCCGAAGACGGGGCAGCCGACCACCGACGCGTACGCCGTACAGTCCCCGGACGCGAACGGCATCGGGACGATCACCAACGACCCCGACCCGATCTACGACGACTGCTCGAACGGCAACGGCAAGTCCAGCAACAACCTGGCGGGCATGCACGGGCAGAACATCGGTGACCTGCTGAACCGGCAGAACGTCACCTGGGGCTGGTTCCAGGGCGGCTTCAAGCCGACCTCCTCGGCCAACGGCAAGGCTGTCTGCGGTGCGTCGCACACCAACGTCGGCGGCAACACGGTGAACGACTACAGCCCGCACCACGAGCCGTTCCAGTACTACAAGTCGACGGCGAACCCGAAGCATCTGCCGCCGTCGTCGGTGGCCGCGATCGGTCACACCGACCAGGCCAACCACCAGTACGACACGTCGGACTTCGACGCGGCGCTCGCGGCGAACAACCTGCCGGCGGTCAGCTTCCTGAAGGCCGGCGAGTACCAGGACGGCCACGCCGGGTACTCCGACCCGCTGGACGAGCAGGCGTTCATCGTCAAGGAGATCAACGCGCTGCAGAAGTCGCCGGAGTGGAAGTCCACCGCGATCGTGCTGGCCTACGACGACTCCGACGGCTGGTACGACCACGTGACGCCTCCGAGCGTGAACGGCTCGAACGACGCGGCGCTCGACCAGGCCGCGCTGTGCGGTCAGAAGCCCGTCGCCGGTGGGTACGCCGACCGGTGCGGCTACGGCCCGCGGCAGCCGCTGCTGGTCGTCTCTCCGTACGCGAAGACCAACCACGTCGATCACGCGCTGACCGACCAGACCTCGATCCTGAAGTTCATCGAGGACAACTGGCGGACCGGCCGGATCGGTGACCACTCGTTCGACGAGCGGGCCGGCAGCCTGAACAGCATGTTCAGCTGGTGGGCGCACCCGAACTGCAAGCCGCTGATCCTGGACCCGAAGACCGGGGCCGTCGTCAGCTGACCACCGCACACCCCGCCGAGCGAAGCGAGGCGGTGCTTATTGAATGCCTTGATCGGCGAGGAAGTCGTCGATCAGGGCATTCACCTCGTTGGGGGACTCGAGCGCCGCCAGATGCGCGGATTGTTCGAGTACGACGAAGCGCGCATCGGGGATCGAGTCGGCCATCTCCTCGGTCTCGGCGACGGGGAACGTCTTGTCCTCGGCGCCGGCGACGACCAGCACGGGCGTCCGGATGCGACCGAACAGCGCACGTTGGTCGGGGCGGCTCGGGACCACGCTGGTGACGGCGTGCATGCCGGAGCGGATGTTCACCCGGCTCGCCAGTTCGTTGACCTTGGCAACGGCCTCGGGTTTCTCGCGTTTCGCCGTCGGGCCGAGGAACGCGTCCCGGACCGGGCCCTTGAGCGGCCCACGGATCCCGCCGAGCAGTCGGGCAGCTTGCACGAGCATGCCGTACTCGAACTTCTGCCGGCGCCCGGCCGGTGACGCCGTCGCGTTCAGCAGTACAGAGATCCCGACCCGCTCCGGGTGCAGCGCCGCGAACGTGCCACCGATCATCCCGCCCCAGCTGTTGCCGATGACATGTACTTTGCCGACCTTCAGCTCGTCGGCAATCTGATCGATCACCTCGGCGCACTGCTCGAAGGTGAAGGGTCCCGTCAGCGGCTCGCTCGCGCCGTGTCCCGGTGGATCGACGATGATCACCTGGAAACGGTCCTTGAAGTGCGCGGCCTGGGCCGACCAGAGGGTGCCGTCCATCAGGAGGCTCGGCCAGAAGAGCATCGCGGGACCCGACCCGTCGACACGCAACCGGATCCGGCCCAGCACGGTCTCGACGTAGCGATCCATGTCTGAACGGTAGCGGTCAGGGCGTCGCGATCGCGGCGTTGAGGCGCGTCGCCAGCGCACGGATCGCGTCGATCAGCTCGGGCGGGTCCTGCACCTCGAACGGCAGCCCGAGCAGGCCGAGGTGCGCCGCGATCTGGTCGAGCGAGTGTGCCCCGGTCTCCACCAGCGTGCTCGCCGCGTCGATCGGTGTCACCGACGCGACGTTCGGGCCGAAGCGGTCGGCCACCTCCTCGGCCGGAGCGTGGACGAGGATGCGTGCCTGGTAGCGGTAGCCGCCGTACGCGACCCCGCGGTTCGTGGAGGCCAGCTCGGGTACCTCGCGCGGTGTGAACCGCGGCCCGGTGGGGATCCGGGGGTGGAGGCGGTCGACGCGGAACGTACGCCAGTCGTCGCGGTCCAGGTCCCACGCGACCAGGTACCACCGGCGCCCGGTGTGCACGAGCCGGTGCGGCTCGGTCGTCCGCGTGGTCGTCGTACCGTCGTGGTTGCTGTAGTCGAAGCGCAGCCGGTGGTGGTCGCGGCAGGCCGCGGCGACGGCCAGCAGTACGTCGGGCTGCACGGACGGGCCGCCTGCGGGAGTGACGGCGACCTGCTGGAGCAGCTCGATCCGGTAGCGGAGATGGGACGGCAATACCTGCTCGAGCTTGGTCAGGGCTCGTACGGACGCCTCTTCGGTGCCTGCGACGGTGCCGTTGGCCGCGGCGCGCAGGCCGACCGCGACGGCGACGGCCTCCTCGTCGTCGAGCAGCAGTGGTGGGAGCGCGGCGCCGGCGCCGAGGCGGTAGCCGGCCACCCCGGGTACGGCGTCGACCGGGTAGCCGAGGTTGCGCAGCTTGTCGACGTCGCGTCGTACCGTCCGGACCCCGACGCCGAGCTCGCCGGCCAGGGCGGCACCGCTCCACTCCTTGGGTTGCTGCAGCAGGCTGAGCAGCTTGAGCAGTCGTGCGGACGTCTCGATCATCTTCTGATTCTGGCATTTGGTTAGGACCGAAGCTGTCCTAGTTGATGCTCAGACTGGAGACATGATCAAGGAATTCAGCATCGACATCCCGCAGAGCACCCTCGACGACCTCGCCGTGAAGCTGGCGAGCGCCCGGTTCCCCGCCCCGCTGCCGGGCGACGACTGGGACACCGGAGTCCCGGTCTCGTGGCTGTCCTCGCTGGTCGAGTACTGGCGGACGTCGTACGACTGGCGGGCGGCCGAGAAGGAGCTGAACTCGTACCCGCAGTTCACCGCGGAGATCGAGGGGCAGCGGATCCACTTCATCCACGTTCGCTCGGCTTCGCCGGACGCACTGCCGCTGCTGCTGACGCATGGCTGGCCGGGTTCGATCGTCGAGTTCCTGGACCTGATCGGGCCGCTGACCGATCCGGTGTCCTATGGCGGGCAGGCTTCGGACGCGTTCCACGTGGTGATTCCGGCGCTGCCCGGGTTCGGGTTCTCCGGGCCGACCGCGGACGACGACTGGACGTTCGAGCGGATCGGGCGGGTGTGGGCGGCGCTGATGGACGAGCTGGGGTACGAGCGGTACGGCGTCCAGGGTGGGGACCTGGGTGGATCGGTGTCGCCGGAGGTGGGGCGGGCGGCGCCTTCGCGTGTCGTCGGCGTGCACACGAACGGCGGGACGAACCTGCCGCCGTTGCAGATGTCGGAGGAGGAACTGCAGACACTGACGCCGTTGGAGCAGGACAAGATGGCGCGGATCGCGCAGTTCATGAAGGACGAGTTCGGCTACATCTCGATCCAGTCGACCCGGCCGCAGACGCTGGCGTACGGACTGGTCGACTCGCCGGTGGCGCAGCTCGCCTGGATCATGGACAAGTTCAAGGCCTGGACCTGGCCGGCCGATACGTTGCCAGAGGCAATCATCAGCAAGGACCGGCTGCTCACCAACGTGATGATGTACTGGCTGACCGGCACCGGCGGGTCGGCCGCGTACATCGGCTACGCCCAGCCACGCTCGTGGGCGCCCCGCCCGAACTCCGGCGTCCCGACCGCTGTGTTGGCGGCCGCCCACGACGTCGCGATCCGCCGCTACTGCGAAACCTCCAACAACATCACCCGCTGGACCGACCTCGACCACGGCGGCCACTTCGCCGCTCTCGAGGTCCCAGAGGAACTGGTGGCAGACGTCCGCACCTTCTTCCACGACCTGCGAGCCTGATCCGTCGCTTCTCGGATGCCCACCCGCCAGTTGTCAGCTGTAGTCGGTTGACCTGGTGAGGTAGGCCCAAGCGGCCGCCTCGTCGGCGCGGGAGCGCGAGGAGCTCTCGGCCAGGGCCAGTGCGTCGCTGCCGAGTAGTAGGCGCAGTGGCGGGTTCTCGAGGTCTACCAGCGCGAGGATTGCCTGCGCGGCCTTGGTCGGGTCGCCGGGCTGCTGGCCGTCCATCTCGAGCCGGCGGCGGTGCATCTCGCCGACCGTGGCCTCGTAGTCGGGGTGCACCTCGTGGAGCTGCATCGACGAGCCACCCCAGTCGGTGCGGAAACCACCCGGCTCGACGATCGTCACCTTCACGCCGAACGGCCGGACCTCGTTGTTCAGCACCTCGGAGAACCCTTCGACGGCGAACTTCGCGGTCTGGTACGCACCCATCCCCGGCGTCCCACCCGCCCGTCCACCGATCGACGAGAACTGCAGGAAGTGCCCGCCACGCTGCTCCCGGAAGACCGGTAGCGCGGCCTTCGTCACGTTGACCACCCCGAACAGGTTGGTCTCGATCTGCGCCCGGAAGTCCTCGTCCGGCATCTCCTCGATCGACGCACTGTTCGCGTAGCCGGCGTTGTTCGCGACCACGTCCAGCCCACCGAACTCCTCGACAGCCGTCCGTACGGCGGGACGCGCCGCGTCGGCGTCCGTGACGTCGAGAGCGACCGCCCGGAGTTGGTCGCCGTACTTCGTGACCAGGTCGTCGAGCTGCTCGGGCTTGCGAGCCGTGGCGACCACACGGTCGCCGGCCGCCAGTACCGCCTCGGTCAACGCCCGGCCGAGGCCGCGCGAGCTGCCGGTGATCAGCCAGATCTTGCTCATCTTCAGTTCCTAACTAACCGTTTGGTTGGATACGACTTCTATCTAACCAACCAGTTGGTTAGAAATCAACCAACCGGTTGTTTGGTAGGCTCAAGGCATGGAACGGAACGCAGACCGGACCCGGGCGCGGATCCTGGAGGCGGCCACCGAGGAGTTCGCCGCCCGCGGGATCGGCGGCGCGCGGGTCAGCCGGATCGCCGAGGTGGCCGGGTGCAACAAGGCCATGCTGTACGCGTACTACGGCAACAAGGACGAGCTGTTCGACGCGGTGTTCAGTGCCTCAGTGGACAAGTACCTCGTCGAGGTCGGGTTCGACGTCGACGATCTCCCGGCGTACGCGGGGCGTGTGTTCGACTACTTCGAAGCGCACCCGGACCGGCTCCGGCTGTCGGTCTGGTACCGGCTGGAGCGGCCGGACGGACAGCCGCTGGAGGCGATCGTCGCGGTCAACCAGCGGCGGCTGGAGGCGATCCGGCGGGGAATGCGGCGGCGGGCGGTGCCGCGCGACTTCACGCCGGTCAGCCTGTTGTCGCTGATCCAGGCGATCGCGACCAGCTGGTCGTCGATGAATCCGGAGTACGGCGTGGTGCTACCGGCCGCGAGTCTGCGGCGACAGGCCGTGGTGCTGGCGGTGGAGCGGATTCTCAGCTGATTCATTGGTTGGCCGGATGGAGTTCTCAGTCTGGCGCGCTCTACTCGTAGGCAGAGGGAACTGGCCGAGGAGGGCAACGCGATGAACGAGAGCGCTGGAGCGGGACCGAACAACGGTGACCAGGCGGAGCAGCCCGCTGCACAGCCGCAGCAGGCTGCGCAGTACCAGCAGGCTTCGCAGAACGAGCAGGCCGCCGCCGGTCCGCAGTACCAGCAGGCTTCGCAGAACGAGCAGGCCGCCGCCGGTCCGCAGTACCAGCAGGGGCAGTTACAGCACGGGCCGCAGTACCAGGCGGGGCCGTACGGGCCGCAGTACCAGGCGGGCCAGCACGGGCCGCAGTACCAGGCGGGGCCGTACGGGCCGCAGTACCAGGCGGGCCAGCACGGGCCGCAGTACCAGCAGGGGCCGCAGTACCAGGCGGGACCGTACGGACCCTACGGGCCGCAGTATCCGTTCGGGATGCAGCCGCAGCCGCCGAAGAAGCGTGGGCGGCGGTTGCTGGGTGCGGGAGCGCTCGGGCTGGCTGCGGTGCTCGTCGCCGGATCGGTTGCCTGGGGCATCGACCAGCGGCACGGCGGGAGCAACTCGACGCTGTCCCAGACCGCGTTCGCCCCGTCGTCCGTCGCGGCGAAGGTGTCGCCGGGGCTGGTCGACGTGAACACGGTGCTCGGGTACGAGAACGCGCGGGCCGCCGGTACCGGAATCGTGCTCAGCTCCGACGGCGAGGTACTCACCAACCACCACGTGATCGAGGGCGCGACGTCGATCACGGTCACCGATATCGGCAACGGGAAGACGTACACGGCGAGCGTCGTCGGGTACGACGAGTCGCACGACCTCGCCGTACTGAAGCTGAAGGACGCCTCCGGGCTGCAGACCGCGAAGACCGGGAACTCCGACCAGGTGAAGCTCGGCGACCAGGTCGTCGGCGTCGGGAACGCGGGCGGCACCGGCGGTACGCCGAGCTACGCCGCCGGCAAGGTGACCGGGCTGAACCAGTCGATCACCGCGACCGACGAGAACGGGCAGGACCCGGAAAACCTGGCGAACCTGATCCAGACCGACGCGAACATCCAGGCCGGCGACTCAGGTGGGCCGCTGGTGAACGCCAACGGCGAGGTCGTCGGTGTGGACGTCGCCGGGAACGGCGGGAGCAACGGCGGCCAGGGCCGTCCGGGGCAGACCGCGACCTCCACCGCGTCGGCGGCCACGGCGACCCTCGCGGGCTGGGGCGACGGGAACTGGAATGGGAACGGCGACGGCAACGGCTTCCCGTTCGGCAACGGCGACGGCTCGGGCAACGGGTCCGGTGACGGGTCGGGCAACGGGAACGGCGGCGGGTCCGGGAGTGGGGTCACGACCGAGGGGTACGCGATCCCGATCAACCAGGCGCTCGGCATCGCCAAGGACATCGAGAACGGGAAGTCCTCGAGTACGGTGCACATCGGCGACTCGGCGATGCTGGGGATCTCGGTCGTCAGCAGCACCGGGACCAGCGGCGCGGTTGTCGGCGACGTGGTCGCGAACGGTCACGCGGACGAGGCCGGCATCCAGCCCGGCGACGTGATCACCTCCTTCGCCGGACACGCGGTCACCTCACCCGACACCCTCTCCGAACTGCTGAACAAGCAGCACCCCGGCGACAAGGTCGACGTCGGCTGGACCGACCAGTTCGGCCAGACCCACAAAGCCACCATCGAACTCATCACCGGCCCGGTCCGCTAGTTCCAGCGCACCCCCTCGCAACTGGCGGACCGCCCGATCGGGCCCGCGCGCTCCCTCCCCCTCGAGCGCCGGGCCCGATCGCCTTGCCCGCGGCACGAACGCTTCAGGGTCGCCGAGTCGCGAATCCATTTCCGGTGGGGTGAACAAGCGTTTACGATGCCTGGGTAAACGGCCGTTCACCCACCCCTGTGAGGCTCCGCTTGATTCCCCGCCCGCGTCTGATCCTGTTCGCGCTCGCGTTCTGTGGCGTGCTTGTCTCGATCAGTCAGACCATCGTCGTACCGCTGCTGCCCGCGCTTCCCGCGATCACGCACAGCCCGCCGTCCGACGTCAGCTGGCTGATCACCGTGACGCTGCTGACCGGCGCGGTCTTCACCCCGCTGCTCGGCCGGGCCGGCGACATGTACGGCAAGCGCCGGGTCCTGCTCATCGCGCTGTCCTCGATGATCATCGGCTCGCTGCTCTGCGCGACCAGTTCGGACCTGACTGTGCTGATCGTCGGCCGCGCGTTCCAGGGTGCCGCGGTGGCCGTCGTACCGCCCGGCATCAGCATCCTCCGCGACGAGCTCCCGCAGCGCCGGGTGATCCCGGCGATCGCGATCATGAGTTCGACGCTCGGCATCGGCGCGGCGTTCGGTATCCCGGCCGCGACGCTCGTGGTCGAGTACGCGAACTGGCACACGATGTTCTGGATCAACCTCGGCCTCGGCCTGCTCGACGTCGTCCTGGTGCTGCTGATCGTCCCGGAGTCCGCCGTCCGGACCAGCGGCCGCTTCGACGTCGTCGGCGCGCTCGGCCTGAGCGCGTTCCTGGTCTGCCTGCTGCTCGCGGTCTCGAAGAGCAGTGCCTGGAGTACGCCGACCCTCGCCGTTCTGTACGGCGTCGCGGTGCTGCTGGTCCCGATCTGGGGGTGGTACGAGCTGCGCACCGCCGGCCCGCTCGTAGACCTCCGGGTATCGGCGCGGCCGGCCGTACTGTTCACGAACCTCAGTGCGTTGCTGATCGGGTTCGCGTTCTACGCCAATTCCTTGTCGACGGCGCAGTTGGTCCAGGAGCCGACGTGGACCGGCTACGGGCTGGGCGAGTCCATCGTGGTCAGCGGACTGTGCCTGCTGCCCGGTGGCATCGCGATGGTCCTCCTCTCGCCGGTGTCCGCGCGCATCTCCGGGGCGCGCGGGCCCCGGTTCACGCTCGGGATTGCATCGCTGATCATGGCGGCGGGGTACGTCGTACGGCTGTTCACGAGCGGGAGCGTCGCCGGAATCGTGATCGGGGCGACGGTCGTCAGCGCCGGAACGGCCGTGGCGTACTCGGCGCTGCCAGCCCTGATCATGCATGCTGTGCCGGTGACGGAAACCGCCGCGGCCAACGGGCTGAACACGCTGATGCGGACGATCGGGCAGGCGATCTGCAGCACGATCGTCGCCACCGTGCTCGCGAACGTGACGATCGCCCAGGCCGGCAAGATCGCGCCCGCGCTCTCGGCGTACCTGATCGTCTTCGTGATCGCAGGCGTCGCTGCTCTCGCCGCTGCCGGGTTCGTGCTGTTCATCCCGGTACGGCGGCCCGCGCCGGCGTACGAGGTGACGACGACGTGATCGATCCGGGGCGGACCGCGATCCTCCGCGCGGCCCGGAAGGCCTTCGCGCGCGAGCCGTACGACGCGGTCACGCTCCGCGGGGTCGCCGCGGACGCGGGCGTCAGCGCCGCCCTGATCGTCAAGCACTTCGGTGGCAAGGAAGCGCTCTTCGAACGGGTCGCCGACTTCACCGAGGCGGCCCAGCTGCTGCTCGCCGCCCCGAACGAGCGACTCGGCGAGCATGCCGTCCGCACCCTGGTCGATTACCGCCGCGAGAACGACCAGGACCTGCTTGTCCGGGTCGTTTTCGCGGTCGGCAAGGGCGACGAACGCGCGCTGATCCGCGAGCACTTCCGCGATCAGGTGACCCGCGCCTTCGCCGCCCGCCTGACCGGACCGGACGCCGAGTTGCGCGCCGGCCTGATCACGGCCCAGCTCCTCGGCCTCGGCGCCGTGCTCGCGATCGACAAGACCGGACCGATCGCCACCGCGGCCCCGGACACGGTCGTCGCCCTCTACGCCCCAGCGATCCAAGATCTTATCCACTGATTGAACACCTGTCCTAGAATGTGGACGGAGGGCTTGGCTCAGGATGTGACGCCACTAACATGGAGCATCCAGGCCGAGAGGCGCTGCAACGGGCCCAGGTCCGCCACGCTCGACCTGGGCACCGACTGCAAGGGCGCCTCCGGAGAGTCTTTCTGGAGGGGTTGGCAGATGAGTGAAACCGCGCTGCGGGAGCTGCTGGATCAGCGGATCGCAATCCTCGACGGTGCGTGGGGCACGATGCTGCAGGGAGCGAAACTGCAGCCCGCCGACTTTCAGGGCGACCGCTTCGGCGACCACACGCACGATGTCACCGGCGACCCGGACCTGCTCAACCTGACCCGTCCGGACCTCATCCTCGACGTCCACCGGCAGTACCTGGCGGCCGGTGCGGACATCACCACCACGAACACCTTCACCGCGACCAGCATCGGGCAGGCCGACTACGGCCTGCAGGAGTACGTCCGGGAGATGAACCTGGCCGGCGCCCGCTTGGCCCGCCAGGCCGCGGACGAGGCCGGCAACAAGTTCGTCGCCGGTTCGATCGGCCCGCTGAACGTGACGTTGTCGCTGAGCCCGCGCGTCGAGGACCCGTCGTACCGTGCGGTGTCCTTCCAGCAGGTGAAGGACGCGTACGCCGAGCAGATGGCGGCGCTCGCCGAGGGCGGCGTCGACCTGCTGCTGATCGAGACGATCTTCGACACGCTGAACGCGAAGGCGGCGGTCGCCGCGGCCCGTGAGGTCGCGCCGCACCTGCCGCTGTGGATCTCGGTGACGATCGTCGACCTGAGCGGCCGGACCCTGTCCGGGCAGACCGTCGAGGCGTTCTGGAGTTCGGTCGAGCACGCCGACCCGCTCGTCGTTGGCGTCAACTGCTCCCTCGGCGCCGCCCAGCTCCGCCCGCACGTGGCCGACCTCGCGCGGTTCGCCGGCACGTACGTCGCCTCGCACCCGAACGCGGGCCTCCCGAACGCGTTCGGCGGGTACGACGAGACGCCCGAGGAGACGTCGGCGCTGCTGCGCGAGTTCGCCGAGTCCGGCCTGGTCAACATCGTCGGCGGCTGCTGCGGTACGACGCCCGCCCACATCGCGAAGATCGCCCAAGCGGTGCACGACCTGCAGCCGCGGACCGTCGTACCGGACGATCACACCACCCGGTTCTCCGGGCTCGAGCCGTTCAAGATCGGCGCGGACACCGGGTTCGTGATGATCGGTGAACGGACGAACGTCACCGGGTCGGCGAAGTTCCGCCGGCTGATCGAGGGCGACGACCACCAGGCCGCGGTCGACGTGGCGCTGGAGCAGGTCCGCGGCGGCGCGAACCTGCTGGACGTGAACATGGACGCCGACCTGCTGGACAGCGAGCAGGCGATGACCACGTTCCTGGACCTGATCGCGACCGAGCCCGAGGTGGCCCGGCTCCCGATCATGATCGACAGCTCGAAGTGGTCGGTACTGGAGACCGGCCTGAAACACGTGCAGGGCAAGGGCGTGGTCAACTCGATCAGCCTGAAAGAAGGCGAGGAGGAGTTCCTCGAGCGCGCCCGGCGGATCCGGGACTACGGCGCCGGCGCGGTCGTGATGGCGTTCGACGAGCAGGGCCAGGCGGACACCGTCGAGCGCAAGGTTGCGATCTGCGGCCGCGCGTACGACCTGCTGACGGGCATCGGGTTTCCGGCCGAGGACATCATCTTCGACCCGAACGTACTGGCCGTCGCGACCGGGATGTCCGAGCACAACAACTACGCGAAGAACTTCATCGACGCATTGCCCTTGATCAAGCAGCGCTGTCCCGGCGTCCATATCAGTGGCGGCATCTCGAACCTGTCGTTCTCGTTCCGGGGTAACGACATCGTCCGCGAGGCGATGCACTCGGCGTTCCTGTACCACGCGGGTAAGGCCGGGCTGGACATGGGCATCGTCAACGCGGGCCAGCTCGCGGTGTACGAGGACATCCCGAAGGACCTGCTCGAGCTCGTCGAGGACGTGATCTTCAACCGGCGCGACGACGCCACCGATCGGCTGGTCTCGTTCGCCGAGAACGTGAAGGGCAAGGGCACACAGCGCGAGATCGACCTGACCTGGCGCGAGGGCTCGGTCGAGGAACGGCTGTCGCACGCGCTCGTGCATGGGATCGTCGACTACATCGAGGACGACACCGAGGAGGCACGGCAGCAGTTGCCGCGGCCGCTGGACGTGATCGAAGGCCCGTTGATGGACGGGATGAAGGTCGTCGGCGACCTGTTCGGCGCGGGCAAGATGTTCCTCCCGCAGGTGGTGAAGAGCGCGCGGGTGATGAAACGCTCGGTCGCCTACCTCGAGCCGTTCATGGAGGCGGAGAAGGAGCAGGCCCGTCGCGAAGGCCGCGCGGAGATGGTCCGCGGGCAGGGCAAGGTCGTACTCGCCACCGTGAAGGGTGACGTGCACGACATCGGCAAGAACATCGTCGGGGTGGTGCTCGGCTGCAACAACTACGAGGTGATCGACCTCGGCGTGATGGTGCCGGCGGCAAGGATTCTCGACACCGCGGTCGCCGAGGGCGCGGACGCGGTCGGGCTGTCCGGGCTGATCACGCCGTCGCTGGACGAGATGGTGTCGGTGGCCGAGGAGATGCAGCGGCGCGGGCTGAAGCTGCCGTTGCTGATCGGCGGCGCGACCACCTCGAAGCAGCACACCGCGGTCCGGATCGCCCCGGCGTACGAGAACACCACCGTGCACGTGCTGGACGCGTCCCGGGTGGTCGGCGTGGTGTCCGACCTGCTCGACGACGACCGTGCCGAAGAGCTTGCCAAGAGCAACAGTATCGAGCAGGAGCGGCTCCGCGAGCAGCACGCGAACAAGCAGCGCGCGCCGATGCTGACGCTGGAACAGGCGCGCGCGAATCGGGAGCCGGTGGAGTACGGCGAGCTGCCGGTGCCGGCGTTCACCGGAATCAAGCGGGTGTCACCGAGTATCGAGACGCTGCGCGAGATGATCGACTGGCAGTTCCTGTTCCTGGCCTGGGAACTGAAGGGGAAGTACCCGGCGATCCTCGAGCAGCCGGTCGCGCGGGAGCTGTTCGACGACGCGAACGCCTTGCTGGACGAGATCATCGCGAACGGGTCCTTCACCGCCGAGGGCGTGTACGGGTTCTGGCCGGCGCACAGTGATGGCGACGACATCGTCCTGGACGGGCTGGACCGGTCGTTCCCGATGCTGCGGCAGCAGACCGAGAAGCCGGCCGGACGGCACAACCGCTGCCTGGCCGACTACATCGCGCCGTCGGGCGACCATCTCGGTGGCTTCGGCGTCGCGATCCACGGTGCCGAGGCGCTGGCGAAGTCGTACGAGGAACTGGGCGACGACTACAAGGCGATCATGGTGAAGGCGCTGGCCGACCGGCTGGCGGAGGCGTTCGCGGAGTGGATCCACCTGGAGGCCCGCCGCGCCTGGTTCGAGCCCGACGTACAGCCCGTACTGGAGGACCTGCACGCGGAACGCTTCCGCGGCATCCGCCCGGCGCTCGGCTACCCGGCGAGTCCGGACCACACCGAGAAGAAGGACCTCTTCGAGCTGTTGGAAGCGGACAAGGTCGGCCTGGCCCTCACGGAGTCGTACGCGATGACGCCGGCCGCCGCGGTGAGCGGCCTGATCTTCGCGCACCCCGCGTCCCGCTACTTCAGCGTCGGCCGCCTCAACCGCGACCAGATCGAAGATTACGCAGTGCGCCGAGGACTCCCGACTTCCGAGGTCGAACGCTGGCTCCGTCCGAACCTGGCGTACGACCCGCAGTAACCGCCTCGGGCGGCGCCATCGCAGGATCGCGGTTGGCGTTGCGCTCGCCGGTCCAGCCGTTGGCCTTGGCGGCCTTCTGGATCTCGGCCGCCGTCCTCCGGACCGCCTGGGCGGCGGCCGACTCGGGGGCCATGGCCGGCCAGCGATCCTCTGGCGGCAGGTCGATGAGCTCGACGGACCGTGCGGCGAAGTCCTCGCGACCCGGATCCCGGCCTTCCTGGCGGGCGAACTCGGCGAAGGTGTCGCGGGTTGTCGAGGTCGCCGGATCCCCAGTGAGCGCGGGGTTCTCCGGAGGCTCGTCGGTGTTGAGCAGCTCGGCCGCACCGCTCGCCCGCCAGACGTCGGTACGGCGGGCTTGGGTCCAGGCGCCACCCAGCCCTGCGTTGAAATCGGCCTCCGGCTGCTGGACGGCGCCGAAGTTGTTGTAGACCGGTCCGGCCATCGGGAAGGCTTGAACCGCGAGGAGATCGGTTGCCTCGGCCAGTTGTGCCGGGTCGACCTGCTCGTGCGCCGTGGCCCGCACGATCACGTCCGCGTGGGCGCGGGTCGTGATCAGCGGATCGAACGCGGAGAGCAGCGGCTCGTGCCGGCGCGGCGGCATGCGATCCTGGATGCGGACCGGGTACCGGTAACGCTCCAGCGGGCGGTTCGCGAGATTTTCGACGGAATCGACAACCTTCAGCGCGAACTGTACGACAGCGTCCTCGGGTTCGGTGGCCATGACTCCTCCATCGGCGGCGGCATCAGCGTAGGGGCCTGGCGGGTCTTAGGCAGACCGCATGACGGTGAGGCCTGGCGGTTCTACGAGCGGAACGGCTGGCGCGACGGCGGTGCGTTCGACTATCCGGCGTCGGTCGGCGACGGAACGTTGCCCGTTCCGTGCCATCGCTACCTGAAGCAGGTGTGAACACCCGCAGGATTCCCCTTGACCTGCAGCCGAACAGCCGGTGACGGGGTTAGCGTGCCCTGGCAAGCATTCCTGTTCCGAAGGGGTCACCCATGGCATTCCGTTCCTGGCGCCGGCCGTCCCGCCGGATGGTTCTGACCGGCGTCGCCGCGGTCGCGATGACATCGGTCGTCGGCGGGGTCGCGTACTCAGCCGGTGCCGCCACCCAGCAACCCGCGATCCAGACGTCCACCCCGAACCGCGCGGACGACGTCACAAACATCGACGTACTGCGGCAGCAGCTGCGCAACTACTACGGCGACCCGCTCGGCACCGGCACCTTCGCTGCCGACAGCAACTACGCGAAGGAGGCGCAGAAGGTCGCCGCGGCCGGCACTCGCTGGCTCTCGGTCCCGCACCACACCGGCAAGCAGAAGGCGATCCTGCTGGACGTCGACGACACGTCGCTGGCCACCTGGAACTACGAGATCGCCAGCAACTGGGCGTACAACCCGACCTCGAACGCCGACTACGTGCTGAACCAGAAGTTCCCGGCCGTGCCCGGCATGGTCGACATGGTGAAGGTCGCCGAGCGTGAGGGGTATGCGATCTTCTTCCTGACCGGCCGCGGTGCCGCGCAGGAGCAGGCGACGCTGGGCAACCTGACCGCCGACGGTGTCGGCGTCGACGCCGGCTTCCCGAAGCCGACCGCGCTGACCAACGGTGAGGACGGCCTGTTCACGAAGCCGGACGTCGCCAACTACCCGGACTACCTGAAGCAGGCCTGTGCGGACGATCCGAACGGCAAGTGCACGACGATCCACTACAAGTCGGCGACCCGCGCCCACATCGAGTCCCTCGGCTACGAGATCGTCGCGAACTTCGGCGACCAGTTCTCCGACCTCAAGGGCGGTTTCGCCGACCGCACCTTCAAGCTCCCCAACCCGAACTACTACCTGCCCTGATCCCGCGGCATCTCGCCGTACAGCAGGGTCCGTAGGCCGTCGGTCAGCGACGGCTCGAAGTTCATCCTGATCGCCTCGAGGGACGGGTCGGCCTCGTAGGCGGCCAGGATGGCCGGTACCGGATGGGAGTGGGTCCAGATCGCGCCCGCGAGCAGGCTCGCGGCCGCGATGAAGCGGCCCGCCCCGTCCCGGCCGAGCTCCGGCAGGACGCCGGCCACCACCTCGATCATCTCCTGGTACGCGACCGCGGCCGAGCGCTTGAAGGCCAGCGCGGTCTCCGTCGTGATGTTCCGCTCCAGCACCGCCGCCTGCGCACTCAGCAGGTCGCAGAGCACCGGCCGCTCCGCCAGCGTGCCGACGACCGCGGTGATCAGCCGTTCGCCGCGCTCCGCACTCGGCAGCGCCGGTGAGATCCCGGACAGGGCCGCGGACAGGTCCTGCACCCACGCCGACAGCTCGCTGCCCGACAGCTCGAGCAGGACGGCCTCGCGGGAGTCGAAGTAGTTCAGCACGTTCGACTTCGCCAGGCCGACCCGGCGGCTCAACTCGTTCAGGCTGACATCGGCGACCGGCATCTCGGTCAGCATCGTGGCCGCGGTCGCGAGGATCGCCCGCCGCCGCTCGGCCCGCTGCTCGGCGCTCCGGGCGCGCTTGAAGTTCATCTCACCCATTCTACAGACCGACGGTCTGTTGTTATCGGACCGCTGGTCTGATAACGTCGGAGCCATAACAGACCACCAGTCTTTTAACGGAGAGTGCAGCATGTACGACGTCCCCGACCAGACCGGCAAGCTCGTCGTCGTCACCGGCGCCAACAGCGGTACCGGCAAGGAGGCCGCCAAGCGCCTCGCCGCCGCCGGAGCCCGCGTGGTGATGGCGGTCCGCACCCCGTCCAAGGGCGAGGCCGCCCGCGCGGAGATCCTCGCGGAACACCCGGACGCCCAGCTCGAGGTACGCCGGATCGATCTCGCCGACCTCGCCTCGGTGCAGGAGTTCGCCGAGCAGCTGTCCGCCGACGAGTCGCACCTCGACGTGTTGGTGAACAATGCCGGCGTGATGACGCCGCCGAGCCGGCTGACCACCAAGGACGGCTTCGAGTTGCAGTTCGGGTCGAACTACCTC
Organism: Kribbella sp. NPDC031520; assembly: GCF_055580825.1. NCBI lineage: Bacteria > Bacillati > Actinomycetota > Actinomycetes > Propionibacteriales > Kribbellaceae > Kribbella > Kribbella sp. NPDC031520. The sequence continues at coordinate 776,335 of NZ_JBVIKS010000001.1, read as the reverse complement.
GGCCCGTTCGCGCTCACGGTCCGGCTGCTGCCGCTGATCCTGGCCGCCCCGGCCCCGCGGATCGTGACCATGTCGAGCGGCGCGGCGTACCTGGGCAAGATCGGCTTCGACAACCTGCAGTGGGAGCGGGGCTACCGTCCGACCTCTGCCTACGCGCAGTCCAAGCTCGCCGACCTGATGCTCAGCAACCACCTCGCGAAGCTCTCGGTCGACCACGGCTGGGGCCTGGTCAGCGTCGCGGCTCACCCGGGCTACACCCGCACCAACCTGCAGACCGCCGGTGCTTCACTGGGCCCGCAGTCGTCGCTCAACAAGTTCTTCATGCGCCACAACCCGCTGCCGAAGCAGGACGTGGAGACGGGTACGGAGCCGCTGCTGTTCGCGGCCGCCGACCCCGCGGCCAAGTCCGGTGAGTACTACGGACCGAACGGGATCTTCGGCCTGGTCGGCAAGACGACGCTGGTCCGCAACCCGAAGAGCGCCACCGACCCGGCGACCAACGCCCGGCTCTGGCAGGTTTCCGAGACATTGACGGGAGTCGCGCTGCCCGCCACCCTGCGAAAGTGACTGAGTGGTCGAGCGGGGGAATCTACGAGTCGTACGTCGGCCGCTGGAGCCGGCTGGTCGCGGCCGAGTTCATCGACTGGCTGGACCAGCCGCCGGGGCTGCGCTGGCTGGACGTCGGCTGCGGTACGGGCGCACTGACCAGCACGATCCTGCGGACGGCTTCGCCGGCATCGGTGCTCGGGGTCGACCCGTCGGAAGGCTTCGTCGGGTACGCGAAGCAGGCCGTCGACGATCCGCGGGCCGCGTTCGAGGTACGGTCCGCCGCGGAGCTGCCGGACGGTCCGTACGACGCCGTGGTCGCCGGCCTGGTGCTGAACTTCGTCCCGGAACGGGTCGCGGCGTTGCGCCGGATGCGGGAGATCGGGACCACGGTCGCCGTCTACGTGTGGGACTACGCGGGCGGCATGCAGCTGATGCGGTACTTCTTCGACGCGATGCTCGACGTACGTCCGCAGGACCGTGAGGTCGACGAGGGCCGCCGGTTCGCGTTCTGTACGGCGGAAGGCCTCGACGGGCTGTTCCGCGAGGCCGGGTTCGCCGACGTGCGGACCCGGGAGATCGTCGTACCGACGGTGTTCTCCTCGTTCGACGACTACTGGCAGCCGTTCCTCGGCGGGCAGGGCGTGGCGCCGGCGTACCTGCGCGGTCTGGAGCCGGCGGACCAGGACGCGATCCGGAACGCCGTACGGGAACGGTTGCCGATCGAGGCGGACGGGTCGATCAGGCTGACGGCGCGGGCGTGGGCGGCTGCTGCCGGTCGCGGTGCGGGTTGAGGTACCCGTACAGCAGGTCGTCGGTCCACTCGCCCTTGATCCACGTGTGCGAAAACCGCAGCCCCTCGCGGGTGAAGCCGACCCGTTCGAGCAGCCGAGCCGACGCGGTGTTGCGGGCGTCGCACTCCGCGGACACCTTGTGCAGTTGGCGATCCACGAACAGGTGCTGGAGCAGCCCGCGGACCGCCTCGGACGCGTAGCCCTTGCCCTGGTACTCGGCCGCGAGCGTGAACCCGAGCTCAGCCTGCATCAGGTTCTCGTGCAGGTTCAGCCCGAGGTCCCCGATCAGTACGTCGTCCAGCGCGACGGCGTACTGGAACCAGCCGGGCGCCTCCGGATCGCCCGCCGCGAACCGTTCGACCGTCTCGTACGCGTCGGCGAGCGCGAACGGAGCGGTCCAGGACTGGAAGCGGGCGACGTCCGGATCCGAGCGGTACGCCGCGAACCGCTCGGCGTCCGCGGCGGTGAAGCGGCGCACGCTCAGCCGCTCGGTACGTACGAACATCGGCCCATCATGTCAAAACCCAGGCCTCGGCTCCGTCTTGTTGACGAGAGGAGAGCGCCGATGAAGTTCCTACTGATCCTGCAGGGGGCCGGTGACCCACGCCTGCCCCGCGACGAGTTCGAACGCACCGCGCGCGACGCGGGCGAACTGGTCACCGGTGAGCTGCTCGCCGACGCCCAGCTGTCCGTCCAACTCCCCGCGAGCGAACCGGCGCGGATCGACGGCTACTACGTGATCGACGTCGAGAGCCGCGACCGCGCCGTCGAGCTCGCCCGCCTGCTCCCCGACGCCCGAGCCGCCGACCGCTCCGTCGAGATCCGCGCCCTGATGCATCCGGCCGCCGCCGACTGGTGAGACAGTCCTACACCACGTCGAACCACAGGCTGGTCGCCAGTGGGGTCGGGGTGACGCTCTTGCGGTGGAGACGGACGGTGCGGCCGCCTGGATGCTCGAAGAGGCGCGTGCCGTCGCCGAGCATCACGGGGGCGTAGAGGACAAGGACCTCGTCCAGTTCGCCCGCCTCGATGCACTGCTTGGCGATGCTCGCGCCCATCACGTTGACGTACTTGTCGCCGGCCGACTCCTTTGCGGCGGCCAGGGCCTTGGTGAAGTCGTCGACGTATGTGACGCCGGGGGACGGGTCGATCGGTGGGTGGTGCGTGACGACGTACTCCGGTCCGTCGAAGCCGCCGCCGAACGCCTGGCCCTCGTTCGGGTCGCCCTTGTGCGGGTCGTCGCCGTCGTGGGTCCGGCGGCCGACCAGGATCGCGCCGATCCGCGGGACCAGCTCGTCGACCTCCGGGTTCGGTCCGAGGTACGGGCGCATCCACTGCATGTCGCCGTTCGGGCCGGTGATGAAGCCGTCGACGGACATCGTGACCGAGTACAGCACTTTCGCCATGGTGGTTCCTCCTTTCCTGTTGAGACGAGCGAGCCCGGAAAAACTCATCGCCATCCGCCAACCGCCCGGCGATGATGGGTTGCATGTCCGCTGCTCCGGCTGCTGCCGCTTACTGATCGCACCGCTCGCGTCCGATCAAGCCCGTCGTCCTCGACGGGCCCAGAAGTGTGCAGTTCTTCAGCTTTTGGAGCTTTGATGACCTTTGAGATCGCCTGTGACGAGTCGGGGTTCTCGGGAACGAATCTGCTCGATCCTGCCTCGCCCGTGATCACCCATGCCAGCACCGACCTCGACGTACCGGCGGCCGCCGACCTGATCGGCGTACTACGGCACCGCTTACATCGGCGTACGGAGTACAAGTCCAACCAGTTGTTACGTCCCGAGCAGCGGCCGGCGCTCGAGTGGTTGCTCGGGGAGCTCCGCGGGCATGCCCACGTTCATGTCATCGACAAGACCGCGTACGTCGCCGCGCGTGTGTTCGAGCTGTTCACCGAGGAGCCGTCGTACGGCTGGGGTACGAGCCTCGGGACGGACCACTTCGAGGCGGTCCAGCTGCTGCGGCACCGGACCGGGTTCCTCGCGGCGTTCGTGGACCTGACGCGGACGAAGCGGGTGCGGCTGATGGATCACGCGGCCGTGGACCGGTTCTTCGCGACGATGCCGGCCGACGTACCCGCGCTACGGGCGCTGACCCGACGCCGGGTCGAGGAGGTGATGCAGCGGCTGATCGACGAGGATCCGGAGCTTCCGCCTCCGCTGGAGCCGCTGGTACCGGCGCTCGCCGCCACGGTTCTGCAGTGGAGCGCCGGTGGTCGTTCGGTCGCCGTGGTGCACGACGAGCAGAGCGCGCTGACGCCCGGCCGGGTCGCGCGGCTCGGCGTGTTCCTGGCAGCGCGGCTGGACCCGCCGCCGCTGCGGTCGTTCGTCCAGGTCGATTCGCGGGACGATCCGCGGGTGCAGGTCGCCGACTTCCTGGCCGGGATCGCCCGCCGCCGTACGCCGGACCTCGATGAGCTGCTTCAGCCCTTCACCTGCGCGGCGACGAACTCGTCCCAGGTGTGAGTGCCGACCGTGGCGCCGGACAGCGTCAGGTTGCCGCCCGCCCGGTACACCTTGCCCGCCTTGCCGGGTACGCGGATCGGGAGCGACAGCCGGCGCTTGCCGGTGGCCCGCAGGTAGTCGTGGGCCAGCTCCGCCAGCGTGTAGACCTTCGGCCCGACCAGGTCGGCGACCAGGCCCTGCGGCTCACCGAGCGCGAGTTCGGCGAGCCGCGCGGCCACGTCGCGGCGGTCGACCGGCTGGAACCGGATCCCGCCCGGCACCGGCAGCACCGGCAACTTGGCCATCACCCGCACCGTGTTCCAGGCGAACTCGTTCAGCTGGGCGACCCGCAGTACGGTCGACGGAACTCGTGCTCCGAGGACTGCTTGTTCCGCGCCGAGCTTGGATCTGAAGTAGGTCAGCGGCAGTTTGTCGACCGCGGTCACCGAGATGTGCACGAGGTGACCGACCTTCGCCTGCTCGGCGGCCGCGACCAGGTTGCGGGTGCCGACGTCGTCGCCCTTCGGACCGCCGGCCAGGTGCAGGATCACGTCGACGCCCTCGACCGCCGCGTCCAGCCCGTCGCCGTTCAGCAGGTCGACGGCCAGGTACTCGACACCGTCGCCGCGGTCGCCCGGGTGCCGACTGAGGACCCGGACCTTCGCGCCGGCTTCCTGCAGTAGCGGGACCACCTCTCGGCCGATCGTTCCGGTACCGCCAGTCACCAGAATCATGAGGTTCGCTCCGTTCTTGGGGTTCTGTAGCGCTGACGGAGCCCGGTGGGCTGAGTGTGACCGGATGTGAGCTGGAATACATCGAGGGAAAATGTCGAGGGCCCGCGAGCGCCTCCGACGTCCGGGGTGTATCCGCACAACACAGGAGGTTCTGAGATGAAGTACGTGGTCCTGATCCACTCGAACCCGCAGCCGTGGGGGCACCCGACGATCGACTTCACCGAGGTCGGCCGGGCGATCCCGGCGGACGAGCGGGCCGCGATGGGCAAGGAGTTCGACGAGATGCTCGCCGAGCTGTCCGCGTCCGGTGAGCTGGTCAGCGGGCTCGCGCTGGACGCCCCGTCGACGTCGCGGGTGTTCCGTTGGGAGGGGAAGAAGCCGGTCAGCACGGACGGCCCGTACGCCGAGTCCAAGGAGCAGCTCGCCGGGTTCTTCGTCCTCAACTGCGCGACCCAGGCCCGCGCGGAGCAGCTGGCCGCCAAGTTCGCCGGTCCGGGTGATGTGATCGAGCTTCGTCCGGAGATGGAATTCTGACCGCGCTTGCGGACAGTTCTGCGCGGATGTGACATACGTCCGGGAACTGGAGTGATGTACGCCGTACCGCAGCGGCGGAAGGTCCCATAATCTATGGTCCTTACCGAGAGTCAGGAGTGCGCCGTGACGACTGTCTTGCTGATGGGGCCGCCCGGAGCGGGTAAGGGCACGCACGCGGGCCTGCTGGCCGGACATCTCGGAGTACCCGTCATCTCCACCGGTGACCTTTTCCGCCGGAACATTGCGGAAGGGACCGAGCTCGGGCGGACCGCGCAGCGCTACCTCGACGCCGGTGAGTACGTACCCGACGAGGTCACCAACGACATGGTCCGCGACCGCCTCGCGGCGCCCGACGCCCGTCCGGGCTTCGTCCTGGACGGGTACCCGCGGACCCTCGACCAGGCCGGCGTCCTGGACGACATCCTCAGTGCTCAAGGCCGTTCGCTGGACGCGGCCGTCGTCCTTCAGGTGCCGGTCGACGCGCTCGTCGACCGGCTGCTGAAGCGCGCCGAGATCGAGCACCGCAGCGACGACACCGAAGAGGTCATCCGCCGGCGGTTCGAGGTGTACCACGAGCAGACCGCGCCGCTGATCCACTTCTACCTCGAACGCGGTATCCACCACGAGGTCGACGCCTCACCCGGCATCGAAACGGTCCGCGCCCACGTCCAGCGCGTCGCCGTACAGCTCAAGCTCGCCGCCTGAGGAACAACCGCGGCCCGGCACCGGTTGTCGGTGGATATGCATGGTGAGTACAAGGTTCCCGGCGGGAAGCTCGTCGTAGCCGATCTGGACGTCGTGGACGACCGGGTGCGGTCAGCGCAGATCTCGGGGGACTTCTTTCTCGAGCCGGACGATGCGCTGGAACGGATCAACGGCGCGCTCGCCGGGCTTCCGGTCGGCACCGCGGCGGCGCAGCTCGCGGCCCGGGTGCGTGGTGCGCTCGGCGATGGCGTCGAGATGCTGGGGTTCTCACCCGAGGCCGTCGCGGTCGCCGTACGGCGTGCGCTGACCGGGGCGACCGGTTGGCGCGACCACGAGTGGCAGTTCGTGCACGACGTCCCGCGGGAGCCGGCGCTGCAGATGGCGCTCGACGAAGTACTGACCGAACAGGTGGGTTCGGGGGAGCGGCCGCCGACGCTGCGGGTCTGGGAGTGGGCGTCGAACGCGGTCATCATCGGCAGCTTCCAGTCCGTCCGCAACGAGGTCGACCTGGACGGCGCGGCCCGTCACGACGTCACCGTGGTACGGCGGATCAGCGGCGGCGGCGCGATGTTCGTGGAGCCGGGCAACACGATCACGTACTCGCTGTACGTCCCGGAATCGCTCGTCTCCGGGTTGTCGTTCGTCGATTCGTACGCGTTCCTCGACGACTGGTTCGTTGGTGCGCTCAACGATCTCGGGATCGCCGCGACGTACCAGCCGATCAACGACATCACCTCGCCGGCCGGCAAGATCGCCGGCGCCGCGCAGAAGCGGTTCGCCGGCGGCGCCGTCCTGCACCACGTCACGATGGCGTACGACATGGACGCCTCGAAGATGCTCGAGGTACTGCGGATCGGCCGGGAGAAGCTGTCCGACAAGGGCACCACGAGCGCGAACAAGCGGGTCGACCCGCTGCGCAGCCAGACCGGCCTCGAGCGCGCGGACGTGATCTCGCGGATGGTCGGGACCTTCCGGAACCGCTACGGGCTCACCGACGGCACGATCTCCGCGGACACGGTCGCGCTGGCCGAGGAGCGGGTGGCGGCGAAGTTCGGTACGGAGGAATGGCTCACGCGGGTGCCGTGATCGGTACGGCCGTACCGCTCACCCGCACGCGCCGGTCGTCCGGTCGCAGTTCGACCGTGATCAGGCTCGGCCGGCCGAGGTCGTCGCCCTGGTGCAGCGTGATGGTCGGCTGGTCCTTGCCGAGCTCACGCAGGTACGCCCCGAACGCGGCCGCGGCGGCACCCGTCGCCGGATCCTCGACGACGCCACCGACCGGGAACGGGTCGCGTACGTGGAACACCGTAGGCGACTCCTGCCAGACGAGCTGCAACGTGATCAGGTCGAGGTCGAGCATGTACGCGAGCAGACCGTCGAAGTCGTAGTCCAGGTCCGCCAGTCGTTGCCGCGTCGACGTACTCAGGACGAGGTGGCGCGCACCGGCGTACGCGATCCGCGGCGGGAGGTCCGGGTTCAGGTCGTCGGGGGACCAGCGCAGGATCTCGAGAACGTGGCCGACGTCGCCGGCGTCCTCGACCGACGGCTCGACGCTCGTCAACGTCGCACGCAGGTCGTCGTCGACGCTCACCGGAACCAGACCGGCCTGCGTCGAGAACACGATCTCGCCCGGACCGTTGCGCTCGGCAAGCGCCACCGCGGTCGCGACCGTCGCATGCCCACAGAACGGGACCTCGGCCTGGGGCGAGAAGTACCGCACCGGCTGCACGTCGGTCGCCTTCGTCAGGAACGCGGTCTCGGAGTATCCAACCTCCGCCGCGATCGCCTGCATCACAGCATCGTCGAGCCCGTTCGCGTCCAGAACCACCCCGGCAGGATTACCGCCAGCCGGATCGGACGTGAAGGCCGCATAGCGGAGCACGGTCGTCATACCCTCATCCAATCATCACGCCCAATCCAGCTGCGCCTCGGGAATCCGCAACCCCCGCCCGGAGATCGTGCAGGGCGAGATACGAGCCGCCGACCACGACCAGGCGGCAGACCTGCTTCCGGGCTGCGAGCTCGTCGGCCACCTCGCGCAGATAGCCGAGGATCTGGCGCTTGCCGAGGACGGTAGGTCCGAGCTGGTTCATGCAGCGTTCCGCCAGAGGTCGTGCTCGGCCAGCCAGATGTTCCGGGCGGCCAGTTGGGCAGGAGCTTGCGCGCGGGCGCGCCGGACGCGCGTCGGCGTACCGGGCGCTTCCCATGGAACTGGTGCGGGTGGCACAGACCTGGTCCACCTGGGCCGGCGGATCCCGGCGTCGTCGGCAAGCTTCTCGGCGATGCCGGCCAGCAACGCGTCGAACGCGGCGTCACCGGTCCGGCGCGGTGGTGACTCGATCGCCTCGGCCGTGAGCTCGGGATGGGTCAGTAGCTGGTCGAGGAATCCCCGCAAGTGTGACCAGTTGACCTTTCGCACCTGGTTGCCCGGGGCGTAGGCCTCGGTGAGGTCTTCGATCGCCGGTCCGTGCGACGGTGCGGCGGCCGTGACTGTGACGGACAGCTGACGGCCCGTGGCCGTAATCAAGCGAGCCAGCATCGTCAGAGTCGGATCGGTCGTCCCCGCCTCGATGCGCGAGACGGTTGACGTCGGAACGCCGGCCCGGGCCGCGAGTGCGCTGCGCGACAAGCCGGCGTCCTGTCGCGCGCGGCTCAGCATCTCGCTCGCATCCATGACTTGTAGCATATATGCAACACCCGCTGGCGGCAATCGGCGTAGCCTCCGGTGGATGGAGATCGGGTACGTCATCTTGTATGTCGGTGACCTCGGCGTGTCGGTGGGGTTCTACCGGGACGTGGTCGGGTTGGCGTACAAGTTCACGGATGCGGGGTATGCGGAGTTCGACGCGGGTGGGGTGCGGTTCGCGTTGTACGAACGGCGGCGGGCGGAGTGGTTGGTCGGGCGTGAGGTGACGCCGGGCGCGGGTGGTGAGGTGGTGGTGACGGTGCCGGACGTGGACGCGGTGTTCGCGCGGTTGCGGAGCGCCGGCGTGGACGTGCTGAGCGGGCCGGTGGACCGTCCGTGGGGACACCGGACGGTCCACGTCGCCGACCCGGACGGGTTCGTCGTGGAGTTCGCGGAGGAGATTCCGCGGGCTCGTCAGCGGCGGTAGTACCAGCGGCGGCGGGAGATGCCGCTGACCATCACGACCCAGAACACGCCCCAGAGCAACCACGGCGCGGCCAGCGCGACCGAGCTGATCACCAGCCCCATCATCAGGAACGGCGCGATCATCATGAACGCCGGCGGAGGACCTGGTCGGCGCCTCAGCTGAGCGCTTGGCACCGGCTGCAGTTCGCGAGAGGTCGGCAGGTCGTCGAAGAGCGGCTCGAACTCGTCCGAGTACCGCGCCTTGGTCGCCTGCTCACTCCGCTCCTCGAACTCCGCCTGCGTCAGCCGGCCGGCGACGAAGTGATCACTGAGCTGCGAAACCGCCTGATCCCGCTCCGCGTCACCGATCCGCACCCGCTTCCGCGGTACGTCGCCCCGCGCCGAGCCCCCGCCCGAGGAGGGCCGACCGTCGTACGAGGAGCCGGTCCGTCGGTCGTCCCACGAGTTGCCGTCGGCCTCGTTCCAGGCGGCGGCTCGCCAGTCGCCGCTCCAGCCGCGGGCGTGCCAGTCGCCGCCCCAGTTGTGCCGGCGGGAACGCGGGTCGTCGTACCAGCCTTCGTTCCAGTTCGGGCCGTTCCAGCCCTGCCAGTCGCGACGGCCGGCGGAACCGGCGCGCCGCCGGCGGTCCCGGTCGGTCGTCATGACTGGTCCTGTTCGGTGCCGTCGTCCTCCTCGGCGAGGATCCCGTACAGCTTCCGGCGCAGGTCGGCGACCGCGTCCCGCGCCTTCGCCTGCTGCTCCGGCGTACCGCTCGCCATGATCTGCCACATCGCCGTCGCGACCTGCCCGAACAGCGGCTTGAACCCGTTCTCGTCCTCACCGGCCGGCGGCGCGCTCATCGCCTCCCACGGCGCGGACACCTCGTCCTGGTGCTCGGCGACGTACGTACGTCCCTCGTCGGTCAGCCGGAACGTCCGCCGCCCGACCTCCGCGTCCGCCGTCACCAGGCCCTCGTCCTCGAGCTGCTGCAGCGTCGGGTAGATCGAGCCCGGGCTCGGCTTCCACCCGCCACCGCTGCGCTCGGCGATCTCCTGGATGATGCCGTACCCGTTCATCGGCTGCTCGGCGAGTACGGCGAGGATCGCCGCACGGACGTCGCCGCGCCGAGCCTTCGGCCCCCGCCACTTCGGCGGCGGCGGGCCCCACGGCGGCGCGAACATACCGCCGCCACCGAACATCCCCCACTGCGGCCCGAAGTGCTGCTGGGACCTGCCCTGGTGCCCGCGGCGGCCGGTCATCGCCGCGCGCAGCTCTTCCTTGATGTCGTCGAAGGCGGCACAGTTCCGCCCGAGCTGCCGCTCGAACTGCCGCACGAAGTCCTGCCACGGAAACCCCGCGGTGTACGCCGATCCGGTCATCTCGACCACCCGTCCCTACGAAAGTGATTGCGATAGTTCGACGATATATCGCGAACTACCGCAACCCAAGGGCCGTCAGTGGTTGAAGGAGAGCTCCGGCACGGTCGCCGCCAGCACGACCGCGTTGTCCTGGATGTCGACCGACGTGAGCTGGGCGTTGAACGGCAGCTGTGGCAGCTCGACCCCGCTCGCGAGTTGGGACTTCAGCGCGCTCGGCATCGAGCCGGACAGCTCGCCGATGTCCAGCGAGACCTTGCCGTCCTGGAGCTTCGGCACCACCGGTACGTCGAGGTTGATCCCGTTCGCCGCGTACTTCACGTGCAGCTTCCCGCCGACGACCTCCATCGACAGGCCCTGCAGCCCGGTGGTGTTCTTCACCATGAGCCTGCCGAGTTCCCGCGGCGACAGCCGTACCTGCATGTCGGTCTTGTCGACCGTGACCGTGCCCGACTGCTTGAACAGCAAGGACCGCGGCACGTGTACGTCGGTCATGTCGACCTTCAGGTTCTCGCCCGGGACCTTCGAGAACGCGGGCTTCCCCATCGTCAGCGTGACCTTGGAGAACTTCTCGTTGAACAGCTGCGGGAAGAACCCGAACCCGCCGATCTTCACCGACGTGTCGGCGGAGCGTACCTGGTACTTCGCCGCCTCCTTCTGCGCCATCGACGCGAGCTGGTTCTGCGCGACGGCGGCCGCGATCCGGTCGGCGGCCACGGCCAGGAACGCCAGCACCAACAGCGTCACGATCAGCCGGCGCAAACCCCGGCCCTGCCTGCTAGGACTCATTACTGCCCTTCCCGATCATTTCCTTGAGTGCGTCGTCGGTGGCCGCCGGTTCGAGGCCGAAGGCAACGGTCGCGGCGGAGGAGTCGACGACGAACGGACGCTGCCACTGGTACTGCATCTCCACCATCTCCCGGGCCGCCGGATCGACCAACCCGGCCAGCCGGAGTACAGCCTTGGGCATCGCTGTCACCCGTGCGGGCGGGGCGCCGGCGAGTACGGCGGCCCGCGTCGCGAGCTGGCGGACCGACAGCGGTTCCGGCGTCGGCACGTGCCACGCCCGGCCCCACGCCTTCTCGTCGTCGGCGACCGCGATCAGCGTCCGCGCGACGTCCCCGACGTACGTCCAGCTGTGCGGCGCGTCGAGTTCACCCGGCATCATCCCGCGCTTCCCGGCGATCACCTTCGGTAACACGGTCACGCTGAACGGCGACACCGCGCCCGCGCCCAGGTAGTCGGACCCGCGTACCTCGGCCGTCCGGATCCGCCCCGCCTCGTGTGCCTGCAGAGCTTCGTTCCACAACCTGGCCCGGACCTGCCCCTTGACCGTGTTGGGCTGCAGCGGCAAGTCCTCCGTCATCACCCCGTCGACCGGCCCGTACGCGTACAGGTTCCCCGTGGTGACGAGCACTGCGCCGGACGCCTCAGCCGCCGCGATCAGCGCGGCGTTCAGCGGAGGCCACTCCGTAGTCCACTTGTCGTACGCCGGTCCCGCACACGAGTAGATCGCCGTGGCGCCCTCGACGTACTCCACCAACCCCGCCTTGGCGTCGGCCGCAACACGGTCCGCCCCGTCCGGCCCAGCACCGGACCGGGTGATCACCCGAACCTGCTCACCCCGCTCGAGGAGTAGCCGAGCAACCACACTGCCCACCGCACCAGCACCCACGACGACGTGCACGCGCTTCCTTTCGAGCTGACCAGCCCACCACAGTACAGATCAAATGGCTTTGCGCATCTCGCAAGCTGAAGACGCTCTCAGCTGACCGCCGGTGGCCACCGCCAAGCGATCCACTCGTGCCAGTCGGTGAACCCCTCGGGCGGATCCTCGATCGGTCCACTCCCGTCGACCTCACCCTCGGTCGGTACGTCGAACCTGGCAGCCCACGAGTCGAGTTCCGCGTCGGAAATCGGCCAGGTGTCGTGCGGCCGCTCCGCCAGCCGCGTGTCGAGCCGCCGCCGCTGCTCGTCCCGCGGAAGTTCGCAGTACAGCATCACGACCGTCGCCCCGACGTCCGCCCCCGCCCAGCGCAGGGCCGACCGCTCTTCCCGGCTCCACAGCCCGAAGTCGATGACGACGTTCGTACCGAGTTCGAGGGCACGCAACCCGATCCGGATCAGCCGCCCCTCGACCACCCAGGACACGTCCGTCGGATTCTCTCGCCCGTACAGGGCTTTCATCCACTCGTCCTTGGTCAGCCGCAGCGCCCCGACCTCAACCTCGACCCGCCGCGCCGCCGTCGTCTTCCCAGTCCCCGGCAACCCGACCGTAAGGAACAACGTAGGCCTGTTCATCTGGTGCCCCCGGCAGGATTCGAACCTGCGACGCACGGTTTAGGAAACCGACGCTCTATCCCCTGAGCTACGGGGGCGCACGCGGGACAGCTTAGCGGAGGTCGTGGTCGAGCAAGGCGGCGGCGAGGGCGGTGGAGATGAACTCGCCGTATGCCGGGAGTTCCCAGCCAGACTTGAGTACGAGGAGCTCGTAGAGCTCTGCCGAGGTGTAGGTCCACAGGATGTCGGTTGCTCGGTCGACCTCGAGGCCGGGCCTCAGCCAGCCTCGGGCTGCGAGGCGCTCGGCGTTGTGGCGCATGCGGTCGCGGCGCTGCTGATCCACCTCGGCGAGCAGTGCCGTCAGTTCAGGGTGGTGAGCGGTTGCGTCCCTGATCAGCAACGCGATCGGGGAAACCTCCGGGGAGACCTCCGCCGCGAGTCGCCCCCAGCCGAGAAGAAGGGTCCGCGGGTCCTGCTCGGTGGCGCTGAGCCGGTCGCTGCGGTCGGGCGCCGGCTCCGGCCCGCGACCGGCGAGGCCGCGTTCCCAGAGCGCCCGGACGAGCGCGGGCTTCGGCCCGAAGGCCTTGTACACGGTCTCGTTGGAGACACCGGCCGCGCTGGCGATCGCGGGCACCGTGGTCTTGGCGTACCCGTGCTCGACGAACAGCCGCTGGGCGGCGTTCAGGACCGCCTGGCGGTTTGCCTCGGCCTGTCGGCGGCGGGCCGACGAATCGTAGCTACGCGAGGTCTTGACGTGTCGTGGCATTCGGTTCCATAGTCCTGTATTGAATACGAAGTAGTGTAACCAAATGGGGCGGGCGATGGAAACCATCGCAGGGAGGTTCGTCGCCGAACTCGTCGAGGCGGTCAACCGCCACGAGTTGGACACGCTGACGGGGCTGTTCGCTCCCGACTACGTCAATGAGACGCCGGTGCATCCGGCGCGCGGCTTCACCGGCAACGATCAGGTACGCCGCAACTGGACGTCGATCTTCGCGGCCGTCCCGGACCTCGCCGCCGAGGTCACGGCGCTCGCGGTCGCGGGCGACACCGTGTGGACCGAGTGGAAGATGGACGGCACGCGTCGCGACGGCGCCGAGCATCACATGCGGGGCGTCGTTGTGTTCACCGTCGACAGCGGCCGCGCGACGGCGGCCAGGTTCTACCTCGAGCCTCTCGATACCAGCAGCGCAGACGTCAATGCCGCGATTGCCTCGGCGCTGCGATCGCCCGGGGAGCCGTCGTGATACTCGTTGCCGGAGGCACCGGTCGGCTCGGCTCGGTCCTGGTGCGGCGGCTCGCCGATCGCGGTGAGCAGGTCCGGGTCCTGAGGCGCGGCCCGAGTTCCACGCCGGCCGATCACGAGGAGGTCATTGGCGACGTACGTTCGCGTACGGCTGTCGCTGCGGCCCTCGAGGGCTGCGACACCGTCGTGTGGTGCGTCCATGGTCTGCTGGGCGGACGCGGTGCCGGGCCGGACGCGGTCGATCGGGAGGCGTGCATCGCGACGATCGACGCCGCGCGCCAGGCGGGAGTCCGGCGCTTCGTCCTGGTGTCGATCAAAGACGCGGCGCCCGATCACCTGTCGTCGTTGTTCCGGGCGAAGTACGCCGCCGAGCAGCATCTGCGCGCCACCGACCTGGACTGGACGATCCTGCGGCCCGCGTCCTTCCTCGAGTTGTGGCTCGAGGTCGTGCGCGGCAAGCTCGACAAGCGTGGACCGGCGGTCGTACTCGGCCGCGGTGAGAACCCGATCAACGTCGTGTCGGTGGCCGACGTCGCGGCCGTCGTTGACTACTGCCTCGTCGAACCGTCGACGATCGGCCAAGTGCTCGATGTGGCAGGCCCGGAGAACGTCACCCTCGTCGAGTTGGCTCGCGCGCAGGGCGCGACCGCGATCAAACGGGTGCCGCTCGGCGTGCTGCGGGTGATGCGCTATCTCGCCGTCCCTGTGGCTCCCGCCTTCGCGCGGCAGGCGGCACTGGGCGTGATGCTGAACACGCACGATCTCACGGCGACGGCGAGCCCCAGCGAATGCCTTCCCACGCGGACCGTGCACGCGGTGCTAACCGATCAAGCCATGCACTGAAGGGGATCAGCCGGTCAGGGCGGTGACGCCGAGGTGGCCGGTGATGGAGTTGTAGCGTTCGGCGTAGAGGGTGGTGCAGCGGGAGGCGGCGCAGCCGGCGCCGGCGAAGGCGATGCCGCGGATGGTGGCGGAGCTGCTGCCGCGGCGGCTGTAGACGGGGCCGCCGGAGTCGCCGCCGATGATCGCGACCAGGCCGTCGCGGGTGGCGCGGATGACGTACGTCGTGCAGCCGTCGGCGTCGCAGTACTTCGCCGACGTCGAGCGGACCGTGAGGCCGCACGTCGACGTACTGAAGCTGCCCGACTGACAGACGACCGTACCGACGCCGGGGTCGCCGCCGCCGGTGACCGTGCGGGTGTTCGCGGTGTCGCCGGGGCCGTCCGTCCAGATCTTGGCGCCGTACGCGCTGCCGGTCACCAGGGACTGGTCGTAGTCCGGGTAGTCCGTGCGCAGCGACGTCGTGCCGTAGTAGTTCGTGCCGGACTTCCAGATCGTGCCGGGCGCACCGCAGTGGCCCGCGGTGACCGATCCACGCTGGCCGTTCGAACGCCGTACGACGGAGAAGCCGGCGGAGCAGTTCTTCAACGCGGAGGTGATCCGCGCGCCGCCCCAGTGACCGCCGTTCGGGGTGTCGCTCAGCCGCGACGTCCGGGCGAGCGAGTCGGCGACGAGTTGTACGCCGGTCAGCTTGCGAAGGCCCGCGAGCGAGGCGTGGGACGTGGTCGCCTGGTCGTACGTGACGACGACGTTCTCGGTGGACGGGTCCAGGTCGGCGGCGAACGTCGTGCGCGACGCGTCGGAGGACCACGAGCGTTTGCCGACCGTGTTCCAGGTGTCGGCGATCGCCTGCGCGGATCGGCAGCTGTGCGTCACCTTCATCATCGGCTTGCCGGCGGCCGGGACGCGGCGGGCCATCGCGGACTCGTACTTCTTGGTGTCCACCTTCGCGGCGTCGACCACCACCTCGTACCCGGTCGCGGCCGAGCCGACCACGCCGATCACGCCCTGGCTCAGTCCGTACGGCAGACCGGACGTCGGGCGGCCGGTCGCGTCGACCGGTTCCAGTGAGCGGATCGCGGTCGAGATGCCCTCGCCGAGCGACTCGCCGAGTGGGCGCGCGTCGGACTTCGAGGTCGGCTGCGCGAGCCGGGTCGCCTCGGTCGAGCTCGCACCCGGTCGCGCGTGGGAGCACGCCGCGGCGCCCGCCACCGCGCCCGACGAGGGTGCGGTGAGGGCGACTGCGAAGAGTGAGACTGAGCCGAGTGTGACCAGCGGGACGGTAACGGAGAGTCGCACAAAGCTCCCAAGATCGGTGGACCAACCACTAGATGGTCCGGTCAGGAACTCCGTTCCGTCAAGAGCTGATCACCGTCCGCGAACAGAAACGACTACCGTGCGCGAGCGTAACTCGCAAGTCGAGTCCCGTCGGCGCCGAAGAACTGGAGCGTGTCGCCGGCGATCGCGACCCGCTTCGCGGCGGTCAGTACGCCGGTGTTCGGGACGTTGTCGCAGCCGATCATGTGCTGGGCCCCGGAGGCCGCGGTGAACGCGCCGTGCTCACCGATGCTGAACGTGCCCTGCAGCCCGTTGCAGCCGTCGGAGCCCGTCCAGGTGCCGTTCGCCTTGAACACGAGCACTGGATCGTCCGGCCAGGACTGCTGCTTCAGCGTCTTGAAACCGTTGATCTGCAGCGGGCGCCAGGTGCCGGACACCGTCTGAGCCGAGACCACCGGCGGCGTCGGTGTCGGCGTGGCCGGCTGGGAGCTGCCCGCGACCGGTGGCTGGACCGGCCTGTTCTGCGAGCCGGCCAGGCCGAAGCCCGCCACGGCGACTGCTGCCACTGCGACAGCGGCCGCGCCCGAGACGATCCAGGTACGGCGCTGTGCACGGCGGGCGCCCGTGGTGGCGCGCTCGGTCAGGGCCGCGCTCTGCGGCACGGTGGCCGCGGCGCGTTCGAAGGTACCGCGCAGGTCATCCTCGAGATCGGTGTCGCTCACTTCAGCCTCTCATCGACGCGATGGGATTCTTGGGTCTTCCGCAGCGCTGCGAGCGCGCGGCTCGCGGTCGCCCGCACGGAGGACGGTTTGATGCCGAGCACGTCGGCGATCGTCTGGTCGTCGAGGTCCTGGTAGTAGCGCAGGACCAGCACGACCCGCTCACGGGCGGACAGCGTCGCCAGCGCTCGCCACAGGCCGTCGGAGTTCGCGATGCCGGCGGCGTGGTCGGGCACGCTCTGCTGCGGGTCCAGGTCGGCCGTCGGTGCCTCGCTGAACGAGCGCCGCCGGGTCATCGACAGGTACTCGTTCACCAGGATCCGGCGGACGTAATGGTGCGGGTCGTCCGCGTTGCGCACCTTCCGCCACTTGCGGAACGCCTGCATCAACGCGATCTGGGCCAGGTCCTCCGCTCGTTGGTAGTCGCCGGAGACGGTGAACCCGAGCCGCACCAGTTCCTGTCCACGGGCGGACACGTACTCCTCGAACTCCACTCGCCACTCCCTGGCTGGGCGTACAACTCCTCACACCTATTAGACGCATCGAGCCGCGCGGCTGCTGCAACCGTTCCCGCACAGTTCGATCTCTCTACTGAAGCAGGAACTTGCGGACCGCCTCCTGGCCTCGTGGATCGCGCTGCACGCTGTGGCCGCTGCCCGGTATCACGACCAGCTGGGCCGCCTTCGCGTGCGCCTGTTCCCATCTGGACCAGTCCAGTGGGCAGAAAAGGTCGTTGCTCCCGTGCAGGATCAGCGTGCGTGGCAAGAGTTCCTGGCTGGGTGGGTACGTCGACACGCGGCCGGCCGGCCAGCGAAGGCAGCCCTGGATCATCAGCTGCTTGCTCGCGGTTGCCACGTTGTACGGGTACAGCCGCTTCGGGTCCAGGCGTCGTACTGCTTCGTTGAGGGCGGCCTGGCGGTCGGGCTTGCCGGTCCACGGGAAGTGGAGGTCTGAGCAGAGCGTGGCCATGTGCAGGCCGGCGGAGAGCTCGTCGTATGGCAGGCCCTTGCTGGTGGTGCGCTGGATGAGCTGCTTCAACACCGTGTCGTCGCCGTTGCGGGCGGAGTGCAGGGCGGCTGGGATCCCTTCGAGCGTTGGGTTGACCGAGTTCAGGCTCGACACGGCCAGCAGCTCCATCAGGTCGGTGCCGCTCGTACCGTGCTCGACGAGCCACGCCAGATCCGCCACGGGATCCGTCGTACACGGCTGGCACGCGGCCCGCAGTACTCCTCCCGTCGCAGCCACCAGGTCGACGCCCATCGGGTCGAAACCCTTGTGCGGTACGACGGAGTCCAGCACGAGCGCCCGTACGTGGTCCGGGTACTTCAGGCCGTACTGCTCGGCGGTGAAGCTCCCGTACGACGTACCGTCCAGCGTCAGCCGGTCCACCTTGAGGTACTGGCGCAGTTGCTCGATGTCGTCGACGGTGTCGGGCGTGCCGTAGTACCCGGCGCTGGTGCCGAGCTGCTTGGCGCACTCGTCCACGGCCTCCGCCGGCGGGGTGAGGAAGTCCGAACCGCCCACAGTCTCTTGCAGCGCAGGGCAATTGATGCCGTTTGCGCCGGTGCCGCGCTGGTCGAACATCACCAGTCGGTACTCGCGAAGTACGTCCGGCTGCACGTTCTTGCGCAGCGTGGGGATGGCCGGCTGACCGGGTCCTCCGGTGAGCAGCAGGAGTACGCCGCGCGGTGCGTTGACGTTGTCGGCCGCGATGACCCGCAGGTCCAGAGTGGTGCCGCCGGAGTGCTGGTGGTCGAGGGGTACGTGCAGCGTCGTGCAGGTGAATCCTTCGGCGCAGGAGGCACTCGCAGGTTGTTTGTTCGAGCAGGCCGCGCACGCCAGGAGCAGCACGCACAGCAGGCGGATCGTTCGCATCGGCCCCTCCCTCAGGCCGAGGGTCCTGTACGGCGCCGAACGCCGCAACCTGCCTCGCGGGTCGACCTCGGAAGGGACCCGCGAGGCAGGCGCGGGTTGACCCCACTGCGGACGGCTTCGGGGGGCGCGTCCGCTATGGAGTCAGCGCAGACCGAGCGACTTGGTCAGCTCGGCAGTCACCTGGCGTGGCGCCGGCAGGACGCCGGGCTTGCCCTTGCCCTCCAGGGAGGTCGCCACCAGGCGGCGGCAGCCGAAGGCCTCGGCGGTGAACGACAGGACGCCTCGGTCGTTGTCGGTGAACCGCAGCACGTACGTCGGGCCGAGTTCCTTGGTGCAGATGCCCGGCTTCTTCGCGACGGGTTTCGCGGCGTTCACCAGCGCGAACAGGTCGGTGGCCTGCTTGCCGTTGCGCTTGGTGTCGACGGTCGCGTAGTCCTGTCCGGTCGCCTGGGCGTCGTACTGGCAGATGGTGACGCTGACCGGGTTGAACGCCGAGGTGGCGACACCCTGGCCCCAGACGACCTTGTCGGTGGCGGCGCGGACGGCCGCGATCGTGCTCGGGCAGTCCGTGCTCGGCGTACCGCTGGGGTTGCTGCTCGGGGTCGGCGACGGGGTATCCGACGGGGTGGCTGACGGCGTGGCTGTGGGCTGGGCGGCGGGCGGGGACGAGGCGTTCTCGTTGCCGCAGGCGGCGGCGATACCGAGGACAGCCACGACGAGCGTCGCACCGATCAGGCCCCGTGTCCGTTGTGCACTCACGACTCGGTCCTTCCGGGTTGGCAAGGGCAACATGATGGTGGACCGGAGTCTCACCCGGCGTGCCGGAACATCACGGCGGCGCGTCTATCCGGTCACGCCGCCCGATCGAGCCCCAACCGAGGCACACCTGTAACCTCCGCGCACTGGCCACCCACCCCAACCCCCGGCCCGCCGCACTGCCCCACTCGGCCCGCGGCCCCGCCGGCCAACGACCCGCGCACTCGGCCCCGCGCCCCGCCCCGGCCCGGACGACCCGCCCGCTCGGTCCGGGTGGACGCCTCGCCCGGGCGGCTGCCGGTGTCCCTGGGGCGACCTAGGATGCTGTGTCGTGGGCAGGAAGAGGGCGAAAGCGGACGCCGCCGCGCAGCGCGAGTGGGAACTCGGGATCGACTGGGCGCGCTGGTTGCTCGACGGCAACACCCCACAACCGCTGCAGGTGTACGGGGTGGTGCTCGAGCCAGGCGAGGTCGCCTATCTGCAGACCACCGCGCAGTACTCGCGGATGTACGGCGGGAGCGGCCGCTACCGGCAGAGCGGCGGGTTCTTCATCGGGAATCCGACCCTGGTGGTCGGAATGATGGCAGCCAACGCCGCGGTGAACGCGGGCCGCAAGGCGGCCGCGAAGCGGGACATGCAGCCGTCGTGGCGTGACCTCCAAGAGCTTCCGGTACTGGCAACGAACCTGCGGCTGATGTGCAACCTGCCGCAGAAGGGCTGGATGAGCTTCTACTACAGCGCCGTCCAGGAGTTCTATCCCGATACGCAGAACTGGATGATCACCTTCGGCTTCCAGAACGCCGTACCGCTGCGGATCGCCGGACTGACCACGCCGACGCTGGCCGTGCTGACGGCGTGGTGCCTGCACGGAAACGGCCGCTGGCAAGGCGAACCCGGGATCGCGCCGCTGATCCAGGCAGCCCTCGGCCCGCACCGCCCGGACCCGGCGACCGAGGTCCAGGACAGCTACCCCGGCGAGCTCCCCAACGAGCCGTCCGCCGCCGACGACCCGCAGGCTCACCACCCGACCGGCCACTACGTGTCCGACGGCCCGCAGGATCCCTACCCGACCGGCGACTACGTGTCCGACGACTCGTCCTATCGAAAGCCGTTCGACTGACTCCCGTTCCGCCTCGCGCACTCGGTAATCTGGACGCATGACGAGCCCGTACGAAGACGACGAGCCGCTGCTGCCCGACCAGACCCGTGACGACGACCCGCGGACCTGGGGTGACACCGACTTCGATGGCGACGACGACGATCGCATCCTGAACGAAGTCCCCCCGCACCACGGATGACCGCCCAGGTGTTTCTCGTCCACGGCGGCCTCTGGGACGCCATGGACTCCGCCGCTTTCTGGGGTACGACCGGAGTTGTCGCCGGCCTGTCCGAACATGTGGACCTACTCGCACCCGATCGCCCGCGGCAGGCGAGTGGTTGGGACGTCGAGGTCGACGCGCTCGGTGAACACCTGGCGAAACGTTCCGGTCCGCTAAGAATCGTTGGGGCCTCCAATGGATGTACGGTCGCGGTCCTGCTCGCTCTGAGGTATCCGGAACTCGTCGATCGCCTCCTGCTGGCATGGCCCGCCACCGGTGACGACACCGCCTCGAACGAACGGGCGCGGGCCGGAATGGTGAACCGTGGTTGCCCGCCTGAGGCCGCCGACGGCCTGCTGACAGGTGGAATTCTGCGTGGGGTGACGGACGCGGAACTGGCTTCGCTGACGCGTATTCGGGTGGCGGTCCTGCCGTCGGTACCGGAGAATCCGTCGCATCAGCGGAAGACGGTCGACGCGTTGCTGAGGTCGATCCGGGGGAGTCGTGAGCTGGCCGGGTGTCCCGAACCGCCGACGCCGGCCTTCCCGCCGTACCTGGATCAGCTGGTGCGAACGATCGTGGAGTTCGTCAACTGAGGGGATGAGTGTGGAGCTTCGGGGGTTCGACGACGGGTACGGCGCGCTGGTCGCGGGGTGGGCCGTGGACGAGAAGGAAGTCGCACTGCTGTCCGGACGGGTGGTCTACCCGTTCCCGGAGGACCTTCGGGGGAGTTGGCGCAAGGCGGAAGCGGACATCCACTCCTATCTGTTGTTCGACGGCGATCGGCCGGTCGGGTACGGCGAGGTCTGGCTGGACGACGAGGAGGACG
Source organism: Kribbella sp. NPDC031520 (assembly GCF_055580825.1). NCBI lineage: Bacteria > Bacillati > Actinomycetota > Actinomycetes > Propionibacteriales > Kribbellaceae > Kribbella > Kribbella sp. NPDC031520. The sequence goes on along the minus strand of NZ_JBVIKS010000001.1, from coordinate 754,966 downwards.
AGGTCGAACTCGCCCGGATCATCGTGGACCCGGAGGTCCGTGGCCGGGGAATCGGTGCTGAACTCGTGCGGGCCCTGCTCGGTCCGGCGCTGGATGCCGGCTATTCGGAGGTGTTCCTGCGGGTTCGTCCGGAGAACGCTCCGGCGATCCGGGCGTACCACGGCAGTGGCTTCGTCGACGTTCCCGACGCCCTGATGGAGGAGTGGAACGACGGCCAGCCGGTGCCGTACCGCTGGATGCGTTATGCGGGTGCGCAGGTGAGCGCCGGCGAGCTCAGCGGCTGAGGATGATGCGCCCACCTGCTGGTTGCAGGTGTTACCGGCGGGCGCGCAGCAGGTCGCGGATCTCGGTCAGCAGCTCCTGGTCGGTCGTCAGCGGGTCGGGCTCCGGCTCCACGCCGCGCTTGCGCCGCTCGGCCAGCTTGTTCAGCGGCATCACGATGAAGAAGTAGACCGCCGCGGCAACGAAGAGGAAGTTCAGCGCTGCCTGCAGGATCAGCCCGATCGAGAACTTCGCGTCGTTGACGTAGAAGACCCAGACGCCGCTGATGTCGGTCTTGCCGAAGATCGCCGCGATCAGTGGGTTGATCAGGCCGTCGACGAGTGCAGTGACGATCTTGGTGAATGCTGCGCCGATGACGACGGCGACCGCGAGGTCGACGACGTTGCCACGCATGATGAATTCCTTGAAGCCCTTGAGCATTGTGTGGTGCCTCCACGAAGCGGGTGGTTGTACCCGGACAAGGTAGGGCTGCAGGGTCGTCCATGCGAGGGACCGCGCCGCGTCGCGACACATCGTGCCGTGACAAGTTCGGAGTGTGATCATCCCGTGTCCGGGGTCAGAGCCACGGTGATGCGTGAATTCGTACTGGCCTGGGCGAGCCGGGTCGCGACCTCGGGTGCGGTGGCGACGACGATCAGCGCTCCCGACGTACTCGATCGGGGCTCCGGTAGCGCGACCACCTGAACGGCGCGGGCGAGCAGTCTTGCTGCGTCGGCGCTCGTGCTGCCCGCGGCGTACAGGTTCAGGCGGTCGCCGACTCGCAGGAGAGTACTGACGTCGGCGTCGTCGACGCGGAACGGGTAGGCGACCGATCCGGAGGGCACGGCCGGTGGCGCCAGGAATCTGGCGTCGGTGAGTGGTTCGCCGGCTCTGACCGGGCCGCTGAGCACACGTTTGGTGAGCTCGCTGCCGGGTCTCAGAGCGCCGGCAGGCACGACGCCGGGCGGTAGCTCGACGGTACGCAGGTCGCCGCGGTCGAGCGTCACGCCGCCGGTCAAATCGTGCGCGGCGGCCAGGATCTTGACCGTCGGCGGTGGTGCGGGGGAGAGGGCCAGGAGTCCGAAGTACACAGCGGCGGCCGCGGCAGCGCCGGCCAGGAGCCGACGATGCCAGCGGGAGGCGCGGATCAGGTCACGAAGCAGAGAGCGAGTTGTCATGCCGGAGAAAGTACGAGTTTCGCCGGCGACCGCCTCTCAGTTATCCACAGGCGGCGGTCAGGCCGCGCTTGTCCCCGACGAGGTCGACGACGAGTTGCTGGACGAAGAGCTGCTCGACGACGAAGACGAGGAAGTCGAGGAAGTCGAGGAGTCGGACGACTTGGCCGACGAAGAAGACGAGGAGTCGGAGGATGTCGCCGGCACCGAGCCCTTGCCGGAGGACCGGCTGTCGGTGCGGTAGAAGCCGGAGCCCTTGAACACCACGCCGACGGCGTTGAAGACCTTGCGCAGGTTTCCCTGGCAGTGCGGGCACACGGTCAAAGCGTCGTCCGTGAAGCTCTGGCGCACCTCGAGCGCTTCGCCACAGTCGGTGCACTGGTACTGGTACGTCGGCACGGTCGGATCCCTTCAAGCCGCTGGCACTCCTACTACCCGACTGCTAATAATGCGCCAGCGGCCCGGAGTATTCCAAACCCGGCCCCGCTTACCTCAACTCTGCGTCCATGTCCAGCGAACGCAGAGCAACGCAAAGTTGTGAGGGACCCCATTTGGGGAGGGCGAGCGGATTCTCTACGGTTGGTCCGTGCGTCGCCTGTTTCGAGTCGTCATCGCCAGCGGAATCGTGCTTGCCACGGTCCTCCTGGTGATCGCCGGTACCCTCGTCTACGTCGTCCGCCACTCGTTCCCGACGTACGAAGGAACGATCGACCTGGAGGGGCTGGACGGCGACGTCAGCGTGGTCCGGGACGCGAACGGCATCCCGCAGATCTACGCGGACACCCCGGCCGACCTGTTCGCCGCGCAGGGCTACGTGCACGCGCAGGACCGGTTCTTCGAGATGGACTTCCGCCGCCATGTGACCGCCGGGCGGCTGAGCGAGCTGTTCGGCAAGAGCGCGCTGGAGACGGACAAGTTCGTCCGGACGCTCGGCTGGCGGCGCACGGCCGAGGCGGAGCTTCCGCTGCTCAGTCCGACCACCCGGCAGTACCTCGACGACTACGCACGCGGCGTCAACGCGTACCTGTCCACGCACGGCGGCTCGGGCCTCAGCCTCGAGTACGGCGTACTGTCCCTGCAGCCCGGCGGTCCGAAGAACTACACGCCGGAACCGTGGACCGCAGCCGACTCGCTGTCCTGGCTGAAGGCGATGGCCTGGGACCTCGGCGGCAACCTGGACGAGGAGATCACCCGCACCAAGCTGCTCGCGGCGTTCCCGGCGCGCAACATCGAGAGCCTCTACCCGCAGTACCCGTACGACCGGAACCAGCCGATCATGGCGGCCGCCTCGATCGGCAAGGACGGCAAGTTCAGCTCGACGCCAGGGCCGAGCACCGAGGTCCGGCGCAGCATGCTGACCAAAGACCTGCTCAAGTCGCTGGACTCGGTGCAGAGCGTCGCCAAGGGCCTGCCCCAGCTGCTCGGCCAGGGCGACGGCGTCGGCTCCAACTCGTGGGTGGTCTCCGGTGACCACACCACGACCGGCAAACCGCTGCTGGCCAACGACCCGCACCTGGGCGCGACCATGCCGGGTATCTGGACGCAGGTCGGTCTGCACTGCAACAACGTCGGGAAGAGCTGCCCGTTCGACGTCTCCGGTTTCAGCTTCTCCGGACTGCCCGGTGTGGTGATCGGTCACAACAACGCGATCTCGTGGGGCTTCACCAACCTCGACCCCGACGTCCAGGACCTCTACCTGGAGCGCATCGACGGCAACAACGTCCTCTACAACAACAAATGGCGGGCGATGGCCACCCGCGAGGAGACGTTCAAGGTGGCCGGCGAGGACACGCCGGTGAAGATCACGGTCCGCGAAACCCGGCACGGTCCGCTGATCTCGGACGTCGGCGAGGACGAGCAGAAGGTCGGCGAGATCGCCGCGTCGCAGGCGAAGGATCCGAAGGCGTACGGCGTCGCGCTGCAGTGGACCGCGCTGAACCCGGGCAAGACAGCCGACGCCCTGTTCGCGATCAACACCGCGCAGAACTGGACCGAGTTCCGCGCCGCCGCGCAACAGTTCCAGGTCCCCTCGCAGAACCTGGTGTACGCCGACACCGACGGCCACATCGGCTACCAGTCGCCCGGGCTGATCCCGATCCGCGCGACCGGCCGCGGCGACTGGCCGGTGCCGGGCTGGGATCCGAAGTACTACTGGAAGGGCTACATCCCCTTCGACGCGCTACCGACCGAGTTGGACCCGCCGAGCGGGATCATCGTCACCGCGAACCAGGCCGTCGTCCCGAACACGTACTCGTACTACCTGACCAACTCCTGGGACTACGGCTACCGGAGTCAGCAGATCCTGGACCGGATCAAGGCCGCCGGGAAGCTGGACGTGAACGCGATGGCGTCGATCCAGCTGGACACGAAGAACAAGGCCGCCGAGATGCTGGTGCCGTACCTGCTGCGGATCAGCATCGACGACGCGTTCGACAAGCAGGGCCAGGACACCCTGCGGAACTGGGACTTCACCTCACCGCCGGACTCCGCCGCCGCGGCGTACTTCAACGTCGCCTGGCGCAACCTGCTCGCGCTGACGTTCCACGACCAGCTCCCCGAAGGCACCTGGCCGGACGGCGGCTCCCGCTGGTTCGAGGTGATCCACGTGCTGCTCGGCCAGCCGAACAGCGGCTGGTGGGACGACATCCGGACTCCACAGCGCGAGAGCCGTGACGACATCCTCCGTGAAGCTCTGGTCAACGCCCGGACCGAGATCACCCAGAAGATGGCCCGTGAGCCGGCCAACTGGCAGTGGGGCAAGCTGCACAAGCTCACGCTAGCCAACCAGAGCCTGGGGAGCCCATCCAGCCCGAGCCTGGTCAGGAAGATCTTCAACCGTGGCCCGTACGAGCTCGGCGGCGGTGAGTCGATCGTCGACGCCACCGCCTGGGACGCCTCCGAGGGGTACGCCGTGACCGCGACGCCGTCGATGCGGATGGTCGTGGACCTGTCGGACTTCGACAAGTCGCGCTGGATCAACCTGACCGGTGTGTCCGGCCACGCCTTCTCGTCGAACTACACCGACCAGACGGAACTGTGGGTCAAGGGCGAGACCCTCCCGTGGGCGTACACCAAGGGTGCGGTCGAAGCGACCCGCAAGCATTCGCTGACGTTCACCAAGCCGGACCGGTAGCGGCTACCAGGCGGGCGCGCTGGCCTCGGCGAACAGCTCTTCGGGCCAGGTCCAGAGCGCCCGCTGTGTCATCAAGATCGAGATGGTCCCGTCAGAGGTCGTCGACCAGAGCGTGCCCAGCCCGCCGGCCCAGCCGTACCGGTCCTGGCTCACGGACAGGCCATAGCCCCACCCGGTGTCGGGCCCCAGAAAGCCGGCGGCTGCCGCACGCTGCCGTGCGGTGAGGTGGTCGGTCGTGAGCTCTGCGATCGCGGCAGGTGACAGCAGACCGCCGTCCCGCAGCATGCGTGCGAACGCGTGGAAGTCGTCCACGGTCGACACCAGCCCGCCGGCCGCGTCCGGGAACGGTGGCGGCGTCAGCCACTGACTGTCGGCGGCACCGTCGAGTACGTCGTCCCCGACGTACGCCGTGGTGAGCCGTGCTGGGTCGGACGCCGTGAACCCGGTGTCACGCATCCCCAGCGGTTCGAACAACCTCTCGCGCAGGAACTCCTCCAACGGCTGCCCGGCGACCCGTGAGATCACGACGCCGAGCAGATGTGACCCTGTGGCGTACAGCCAGCGCTCACCCGGCTGGTACTGCAGCGGCAGCGTCGCGAACCGGCGCATCCACTCGTCGGGCTCCAACGGAGTACGGGGAAGCGGCGGCCCGAACGTGTGCAGCCCCAGCTCGGCCTCACGTTCCCGCAACGGCGGGTGGTCCGACTCGCCCAGACCGAGCCGGAACGTCAGCAGGTCCCGTACGGTGATCGCCCGCTCGGCCGGCACTGTGTCCTCGATCGGCCCGTCCGGATCCCGCAGTACGACGGGGTTCGAGAGCTCCGGTAGTACGTCGGACACGGGCGCGTCCAACGACAGCCGTAGCTCGTCGACCAGCAACATCGTCGCGGCCGCGGTGATCGGCTTGGTGAACGACGAGATCCGGAACAGGCTGTCCCGCTCCAGCTCCGGGCCGTCGTACGCCGTCGTGCCATGGATCTCGACACGCGTCTCGTCGCCGCGGCTCATCAGGCTGATCAGGCCGGGCACCACTCCGTTGTCGACGTACGTCTGCAGCATCAGCCCAGTCCAGCAGCGAACGACATGCTCCGCCACTGGTCCGCGCACATGCGGATTCCATCGGCCAGTGCTGGGAACTGCGGGACCAGCGGAGTACACACAAGCACCTGCAGCGCCCGCGCATGGTCCATCAGCTGCTGCACCTCTGGATCGAGACGAGCGCCGTACGCGCGGCACAGGTCCGGGCCCAAGCCTGCGAGGTCCCATTCCCGCGGACCAATGGTCACGTCCTCGAAGTCGGCCCAGAGCGGGCCGTCGACGGTGTTGATCAGGTTCCATGACGGGGCATCGCCGTGGATCGGCTGCACGACGGTGTCCTCGAAGGTTGCCTGGAACCCAGCCTGGCTGGTCAGGATCGGCTGCAGCACCTTCCACTCGGCTCTCGCGCGGTCCAGGTCCTCCTGCTCGAGCAGGCCCGGCACGGCCTCGGTCGTTGCCAGACTGGACCCGATCAGCCGCAGTGGTGTCATCCAGGGCAGGTCGCCCGGGTACGTCGCCAGCTGGGCGTGCAGCTCTGCCACGCGAGCTGTCGCGCCCACGTAGTCGGGTTCTGCGGCCTGGTCGACTTCTACGTACTTCCAGAAGGTCATGCAGAGCCCGTCCTGCTCAACCGGGACCGGGTGGCTCGGCTGGACCACGGGTACACCCTGTGCGTGCAGCCAGGTCATCACGTCGATCTCGCGCTGCTGGCGTTGCACGGCGGGCTCTGGTTCCTGTAGCGCTTCTGGGAGGTTCATCGGCACCCGGGCGACGACCGGTGACGGTTTGAGGTGCACCACGGTCGAGAACGCTTCGTACAGGACGGTCGGATCGGTCACTGTCAGGCCGAGGGAGCGTGCGGCTGTGGCTGCTGCTCGAACAGCGGTCTCAGTCATCCACCGATCCTCGTAGAGGGATCAAACGGGTAGGCGTGAGCGCTGCGTCTACCGGCCTGTCGTGGGCGTCGCACGGAAGCGTGTCGACGATCTCGTTGTCGTACACGGCGGCCCAGACCGGCGTACCGGGGCGGACGCGGGCAATCGCCCGGTCGTACGAACCGCCGCCACGTCCGAGCCGTACGCCGTCACGCGCCACCGCCAGGGCTGGGCAGATCACCAGGTCAGCGGTGGCGATCGCGTCGGGGCCCAGGTCGACCGGGGGCTCCGACAGACCGAGGCGCCCAGGTACGAGGTCCGCTGCACCCGGGGCGACGCCCCAGCCCAGGTCGTTGTCGGCGTACAGGATCGGCAGCAGCACCTCGTGGTGCGTCGCGAGCAACCAGTCGATCAACGCGCCGGTCTGCGGCTCAGGGCCCATCGACACGTAGAGAGCGATCCGGTACACGTCCGGTAGCACCTGTTGGGCGCTCGCCAGCAGTCCCTCAGCCCGGGGCCGAGCACCCCGCGCTTCCAGGAACTGCCGCCGCGCCACGGCCTTCGTCAGGAACACCTTCTGATCCTAGGGCTCCCGCGCAGCCCCGCCAGGAACCACGGAGGGAACCCTGGAGCGTGACGCGGGCAACACTGGGATCACCGTCCGTCCCCTAGGGTTGGTCCATGAGTGAGGTGGGTCTCAGACAAGCGCAGGAGAAGATGCGCGCGGCCGGTGCGGCCGACGTGGCAATACGCGTCTTCACGCACTACTACCGGCTGCTCGAGTCCGGGCAGCAGGGGAAGATCCCCGAGGACGACATCGAGCCGGTCGGGGAGTTGCCGCACCTGGACCACCTGGACACCGATCCGGAGGCGATGCGCGCCGCGCTCGCCGAGACCGTGGTGATCAAGCTCAACGGCGGCCTCGGTACGTCGATGGGCGTGACCGGCCCGAAGTCCGCGCTGCCGGTGAAGGACGGGCTGAGCTTCCTCGACATCATCGCCCGGCAGATCCTGAGCACCCGGCGCAGGTACGGCGTACCGCTGCCGCTGGTACTGATGAACTCGTTCCGCACCAAGACCGAGTCGCTGCAGATTCTCGCCGAGTACGACGGCCTCGCGATCGACGGCCTGCCGCTCGACTTCCAGCAGAACATGGAACCGAAGCTGCTCGCCGACGACCTGACGCCGGCCGAGTGGGACGCCGACCCGGAGCTTGCCTGGTGCCCGCCCGGCCACGGCGACCTGTTCACCGCGATGGTTGCCTCCGGCACCCTCGACGCCCTCCGCGAGCACGGCTTCCGGCACGCGTTCATCTCGAACGCCGACAACCTCGGTGCCACCCCGGACCCGCGGATCGCCGCCTGGATGGCGGAACATACCGTACCGTTTGGTATGGAGGTCTGCCGGCGCACCCGCTCCGACCGCAAGGGCGGCCACGTCGCGGTCCGGAAGTCCGACGGGCGGCTGATCCTGCGCGACAGCGCACAGGTCGCGGACGAGGACACGCAGTACTTCCAGGACATCACCCGGCACAAGATGTTCAACACCAACAACCTGTGGATCGACCTGGACCGGCTGGCCGAGCTGATGGACGGGCACGACGGCGTCCTCGGCCTGCCGATCATCGTGAACCGCAAGACCGTCGACCCGGCCGACCCGTCGTCCCCGAAGGTCATCCAGTTGGAGACCGGGATGGGGACCGCGATCGAGACCTTCGAGGGATCGCAGGCGGTGATCGTGGACCGCAGCCGGTTCAAGCCGGTGAAGACGACGAACGACCTGCTCGTGCTGCGCTCCGACGTGTACGAGCTGGACGAGTCCGGCGACCTGACCACGACGCACGAGGGCGACGAGCCGTACGTCGACCTCGACCCGGAGTACTTCCGGATTCTCGCCGACTTCGAGTCCCGGTTCGCGGGCGGGCCGCCGTCGCTGGTCGCCGCCGACCGGCTCGCCGTTCGCGGTGACGTTGCCTTCGGCAAGGAAGTGGTGGTGGTCGGGGACGTCGAGGTGATCGCGCCGGCCGGCGAACGCGTGGTGATCGCGGACGGGACCGAACTGCGTTGACCGACGACCTGCTGGTCCGTCCGCTCGAGCCGTCCGACACCGCCGAGGCCGCCGCGGTCTGGTGGCGGTCGCGGCACGCCGACGGGTCACAGGTGCCGCCGTCGATCCACACCTCGGAGCAGGTCGCCGGCTGGTTCGCCGACGTACTGCTGCCGGACGGGCAGACCTGGGTGGCGCTCGACGAGGACCGGATCGTCGCGGTCCTCACCCTGGACGGCGACGACCTCGACCAGTTGTACGTCGCCCCGGAAGCGGCCGGCAAGGGCGTCGGCTCGCTCCTTGTCGACCTCGCCAAGGACCTCCGCCCCGGCGGGCTGGCGCTGTGGACCTTCCAGACCAACCTCCGCGCGCAGGCCTTCTACCGGCGCCACGGCTTCCAGGAGGTACGCCGTACCGACGGCACGGCCAACGAGGAACGCCTGCCCGACGTGCGGATGACGTGGGGCAAACACCCCGAATCGGAACCCGACCGGACTTCTTGACGCACCCTCCCGGAACTATCGCCTGAAACCCCCGATCCGTCGATTAAGGTCGAGCTCGTGAGACGGAGTGTGGATGAGCATCTGGAGGTCGTACTCGGACGGGTGGCGGCCCTGCCGGCGTTCGATCAGCCGTTGATGGACGCGGTCGGGCTGGTGCTCTGCGAGGACATCGTCTCGGGGGTGAGCCTTCCGGGGTTCGACAACTCCTCCATGGACGGGTACGCAGTGCAGGCCGCGGACCTGGCCGGTGCCTCGGACGAGAACCCGATCGGTCTGCCGGTGGTCGGGGAGTTCCGGGCCGGGCGGAGCGAGCCGATCGTGGTCACCCCGGGGACGTGTGTGCGGATCATGACCGGTGCGCCGATGCCGCGGGGTGCGGACAGCGTGGTTCCGGTCGAGTGGACCGACGGCGGGACGGTCACTGTGCGGATCACCCAGCAGCCGCCGGTCGGCGGATCCGTGCGGCACGCGGGCGAGGACGTGACGGCCGGGGCGCAGGTGCTCGACCGGGACACGATCCTCGGGCCGCGGCAGATCGCCGTTCTCGCGGCGGTCGGCCGCGCGCGGGTGAAGGCCAGACCGCGACCACGCGTCGTGGTGATCTCGACCGGGGCCGAGCTGCGGGAGCCGGGTAGCCGGCTGGGCGACGGGCAGATCTACGACTCGAACAGCTACACCCTGGCCGCCTGCGCGCGGGACGCAGGAGCGGTGGCGTACCGCGTCGGCATCGTCGACGACGACCCGAAGCGGATCATGGACACACTGTCCGACCAGCTGGTCCGTGCCGACCTGGTGATCACGACCGGCGGCGTCAGCATGGGCGCGTACGACATCGTCAAGGAGGAGCTGTCCAAGCTGGGCACCGTGGACTTCCCGCAGGTCGCGATGCAACCGGGGAAGCCGCAGGGATTCGGGGTGATCGGTGAGGACGAGGTGCCGATCTTCACGCTGCCCGGCAACCCGGTGTCGGCGTACATCTCGTTCGAGGTCTTCGTCCGGCCGGCGTTGCGCAAGATGATGGGGCAGATGCCGTACCGGCGGGCGCTGGTTCCGGGCGTGACGCTCGACGGGTTCAGCTCACCAGCGGGCCGGCGGCAGTTCGTCCGCGCTGCGGCCAGCCCCGGCGACGAGGGCTGGATGGCCAGTACAGTCGGCGGGCACGGCTCGCACCTGCTCGGCGGGCTGAGCCGCGCGAACGCCCTGATCGTGGTGCCGGAGGACGTGACTTCGGTCCGGGCCGGCGATCCGATCGAGCTGATGCTGCTGGACAAGGAGACCGGATGACGCAAGACCCGGGTGTGGTCCCCGGCACCGGTACGCCGGGGTCCGGCGGCCTGACCCATGTCGACGAGACCGGGGCCGCGCGGATGGTGGACGTGTCCGCGAAGGACGCCGGTGCCCGCCGGGCCGTTGCCAGCGGCAAGGTTCTGGTCTCGGCCGAGGTGGTGACGGCGCTGCGTGGCGACGGCGTACCGAAGGGGGACGCGCTCGGTGTCGCCCGGATCGCCGGGATCATGGGTGCGAAGCGGACCCCGGACCTGGTGCCGTTGTGCCACCCGATCGCGATCACTGGCGCGAAGGTCGACCTCGAGGTCGCGGACGACGCCGTCCTGATCCGGGCCCAGGTGAAGACGAACGACCGGACCGGCGTCGAGATGGAAGCACTGACCGCGGTCGCGGTCGCTGGACTCGCGGTCATCGACATGGTGAAGGCACTGGACCCGGCGGCCGTGCTGACCGACGTACGGGTCGAGCTGAAAGAAGGCGGTAAGACCGGCCACTGGGAGCGGTCGTGAGGGCTCTTGTCGTCAGCATTTCCAACCGAGCGGCCGCAGGTGTCTACACCGACACGACCGGACCGCTGATCGCGTCGCGCTTGTCCGACTGGGGTTTCGAGGTGTCGGGTCCGGAGGTGGTTCCCGACGGCGCGCCGGTCGGTGAGGCGCTGCGTGCCGCGGTCGAGGCGTCGTACGACGTCGTCCTGACCACCGGTGGTACGGGGATCTCGCCGACCGACGAGACGCCTGAGCAAACAGCCGCGGTCCTGACGAAGGTCGTTCCGGGTATCGCTGAAGCGATCAGGGCGTACGGCATCGCCAACGGCGTACCCACGGCGGCGCTGTCACGGGGACTGGCCGGAGTCGCGGGTTCTACGGTCATCGTCAACCTGCCCGGTTCGCGGGGCGGCGTGAAGGACGGCCTTGCGGTGCTGGAGCCGCTGCTGCGGCACGCGGTCGAGCAGGTACGCGGCGGCGACCACGTACGGACGGACACCGACTGATGGCCATCGTTCAGTGGCCCGTCGAACTGAAGCACGGACAGGTCGGGCTGAGACCGCTGCGTGCCGGCGACGGTTCCGAATGGGCCGCCGCGCGGCAGCGGAACGTCAGTTGGTTACGGCCCTGGGACGCGACCCAGCCGCCCGGTGCCGAGGACGGCGCGCGGACGTTCCGCGCGATGGCCCGCGACTGGAACCGGCAGGCACGGTTCGGCCGGATGCTTCCGTTCGTCATTACGTACGGCGGAGCCGCCGGGGCCGGTGCCCGTTCGAAATGGCCGCTCGTCGGACAGCTCACGGTGTCCGGGATCACGTACGGCTCCGCCCGCTGGGCGAACCTCGGCTACTGGGTCGACGAGCAGTACGCCGGCCGCGGCATCGTGCCGACAGCGGTCGCGATGGCCGCCGACCACTGCTGGTTCACCCTCGGCCTGCACCGCATCGAAGTCGCGATTCGCCCGGAGAACAAGGCAAGTCTGCGCGTCGTCGAGAAGCTCGGCTTCCGGTTCGAAGGTGAACGGCCGCGGTTCCTGCACATCGACGGCGACTGGCGCGACCACCGGATCTTTGCCCTGAACATCGAAGAGGTCGGACCCGGTCTCGTAGCGCGACTGCCCTGACTACGGTGCGTGCTATTCACATCAGTCACACGAGTCTTCTTGCGACACACCGCGCCACGTACCCCATCTGGCCCCCGCCGCGCCTTAGCGTCATCGCATGGGGACGACAGGCTTGATCTATGTGGCGATCGTCGCCGCGTGGGCTGCCTATCTGGTCCCGATGTGGCTGAAGCGCGGCGAGGAGAAGCGGCGCACGCCGGTCGTGCCGTCGTCCGACGAAGCGCGCGTACTCTCCCGTGATCCGTCCCGGACGCGGTACGTCGTACGCCCGGCCGGATCCGCCGCCGCCGACGACCCGTCGCCGCCGAAGCGGTACATCCCCAACCGAGCCCGCCGGGTGGCCGCGATGCGCCGTCGGCGGGTGCTGTCGATCCTGACCCTTTCGCTGCTGTCCGTCGTCGCCCTGGCCGGTCTCGCGATCGTGCCGTGGTGGTCGGTCGCGGTGCCCGGCGCCCTGATCGTCGGCTTCGTCGTACTCACCCGGGTTCAGCTGCGGCACCAGGCCCGGGTACGGGCAGCGGCCGCGGCGGAACGTCGTACCCGCGACCAGTCCAAGCACGACCGCGGCCCCGCCGGCAAACCTGCGCCGACGCCCGACGAGGAGATGACCATCGAGGTCAAGCTCCCCGCCGAGCCCGCGCCGGCGCCCGCCCCGGCCCCGGTCGGCAAGCCCGCTGCCGAAGGGCTGTGGGACCCGGTCCCGGTCACGCTGCCGACGTACGTGATGAAGGAGAAGGCGCCCGACCGTACGGTCCGGACCATCTCCCTCACCGACGACGAGGTCTTCTCCAGCGCCCGTACGACGGACCCGTCCGAGAAGCCCGCCGCCACCGAAACCCCGGCCCCGAAGCAGGTCGAAGAACCAGAGGTGAAGCGGGCCGTCGGCGACTGATATCCAGTTTTAGATACCGAGCCTCTACGTGTTAGAGTTTCGCGGTCGCCAGGGAAACCAGGCGGCCAAGCTCGGGGCTGTGGCGCAGTTGGTAGCGCGCTTCGTTCGCAACGAAGAGGCCAGGGGTTCGAATCCCCTCAGCTCCACGAGGGCGATGGGCGACGTGTGTCGCGCACTTACGTGCGCTGACCGCGTCGCCCTCGTTATTTGTGCGGCTGCGCTTCGCTTGCCGCGTTGCGGGGGCTTCGCCACCCGCACCCCCTGCGCCTTCGCTTCGCTCGGCGGCCTTCGCTTCGCTCGGCTCCTGGGTTGGGTCGCGCGGTTAGGTGACCTGCTGGGGTTGGGTTGGCCTGCTGCTCGCCATCCGGGGTTGGTGGTCCTGCTACTCGCCGTCCCGTGGTCGGTTGGCCTGCTGCTCGCCGTCCGGGTGATGTGCCGCCCGGGGCCTTCGCTTCGCTCAGTTGTTGGGTCAGGTTAGGGATGTTGTTGCTGCTTTTAGGTCTTCTAAGGCGGCTCGTGCGTGTTCTGCCAAGTCTGTGTCGTCCTGCGTGGCTGTCCAGGATTCGTAGCCTTGTTTGAAGGCTAGGAGGCCTAGCTCGGCTGCCAGGTGGGCTGTGGGGGCTGGGACGCCTCTGGCTTGTAGGGCGTCGGTCATGGCTTTGGACAGGCCTACCGATTTGAGGGCGTCGCGTGCTTGGAGTTCTGTGCTGGCGGCTATGGCTGCCTTGAGGCGGGGAGCTAGTTCGCGGTTCAGGGGGCCCATGGCGGAGGAGGCTCGTTCCAGGCCGGCGGCTACTGCCTCGAGGGGGGTGGCGGTGGCGGGGGCGTCGGTGATGCCTTCGGTGAGGAGGGTGCTCAGGGCGTCTTGGCCGGCTACCAGGAGTTCTCGTTTGTCGGGGAAGTGGCGGAAGAAGGTGCTCTTGGTGACGCCCGCGCGTTCGGCGATCTGGGTGACGGTGGTGGCGTCGTAGCCGTGTTCGGCGAAGAGGTCCACGGCGGCCAGGACCAGTCGTTCGCGGGCTCCGGGTTGCCATCTCGCCATGAAGGACAGTGTAGGTGATGAGACCTTTGTCCCATGAGGTGCTACGGTGATGGGACAAAGGTCTCATCATGTGAGGAGCGGGTTCATGCGGGTTTTCGTTACCGGGGGTACTGGGCTGATCGGGTCGGCCGTCGTACGGGAGTTGCTTGACGGCGGGCACGCGGTCGTTGGGTTGGCGCGGTCCGAGGCGTCGGAGGAGGCGTTGCGGGGTGCTGGGGCGGAGGCGGTTCGAGGCGGGCTTGCGGATCTCGACGTACTGCGTGCCGCGGCGGACGGCGCCGACGGGGTGATTCATCTTGCCTTTAGCAACGACTTCAGCAGTCCGGAGGCGTTGGCCGCGGGGGTTGCCGAGGAGGCCGCTGCGCTTGCGGTGATGGGGGAGGCGCTGGTGGGGAGCGGGCGGCCGCTCGTCACGGTTTCGGGTACGCCGTGGGTCCCGGGCCGGGCGTCCACGGAGGCTGATCCGTTGCCGCTCGACGGACCGGTTGGTGGACGGGGGCGTTCGGTGATGGCGGCGTTGGGGTTGGCGGAACGGGGCGTGCGGAGTGCGGCCGTACGGATGCCTCGGACCGTGCACAACCACGGGGAGGGCGGGTTCGCCGGTTTGCTCACGCAGATAGCGCGTCAGTCGGGCGTCTCCGGCTACCCCGGCGACGGTACGCAGCGCTGGCCCGCGGTGCATGCGCTGGACGCGGCGGTGCTCTTCAGGCTGGTCCTGGAGAACGCACCGGCTGGTACCGCCTGGCACGCGGTCGCCGACGAGGGCGACGCCGTACGAGACATCGCCACCGTCATCGGCCGCCGCCTCGACCTGCCGGTCAAGCCAGTGCCCGAGGAAACGTACGGCCCCCTCGGCCCGATCTTCGCCACCGACCAGCCGGCGTCCAGCACCTACACCCGCAAGAGCCTCAACTGGCAACCGCGGCACCCGAGCCTCCTCGAAGACCTGGAGCACGTTCGGCCGTAGGAATCGCCGCAGCTAATCTTGACTCATTCCAGAAAACGCGGAAGACTGCGGGACGTGCCGACGGTGGATGAGCTCCAGGAGTTGTTGCGTGGGGTCTCGTTGCGGGTGACGCGGCCGCGGCTGGCGGTGCTGGCTGCGGTGTACGGGCATCCGCATGCGGACACGGACTCGATTATCGGTGCCGTACGCAACGAACTGCCGCAGACGTCGCACCAGGCGGTGTACGACTCGCTGCAGACGTTGACGGCGGCGGGCCTGGTGCGGCGGATCCAGCCGCTGGGCTCGGTGGCGCGGTACGAATCGCGGGTGGGCGACAACCATCATCATGCGGTCTGCCGGTCGTGCGGCGCGATCGCCGATGTCGACTGTGCGGTCGGGCACGCGCCCTGCCTGACCGCGTCCGAGGACCACGGTTTCGTCATCGACGAAGCCGAGGTCATCTATTGGGGCCTGTGCGCGGACTGCGCACGACGTACCTGAACTTCCTTTGAAACGTCCAGTCCTGGAAGGAATCTTGATGTCCGAGAACCACGAGCCGCTGCCCGGTGAGGCATCCGCCGAGAGCCGCGGCTGTCCGGTCGACCACGGTCAGGGCGTACACCCGACCAGCGGGAACGCGAACCGCGAGTGGTGGCCGAACCAGCTGAACCTGAAGATCCTGGCCAAGAACCCGGCCGTGTCGAACCCGCTCGGTAAGGAGTTCGACTACGCCGCGGAGTTCAAGACGCTGGACCTGGCCGCGGTCAAGGCCGACATCGCCGAGGTACTCACCACCTCGCAGGACTGGTGGCCGGCCGACTTCGGCAACTACGGCCCGCTGATGATCCGGATGGCCTGGCACAGCGCCGGTACGTACCGGATCCACGACGGCCGCGGTGGCGCCGGCGCCGGGCAGCAGCGGTTCGCGCCGCTGAACAGCTGGCCGGACAACGGCAACCTGGACAAGGCCCGGCGGCTGCTCTGGCCGGTCAAGAAGAAGTACGGCCAGAAGATCTCCTGGGCCGACCTGATGATCCTCACGGGCAACGTCGCGCTGGAGACGATGGGCTTCAAGACGTTCGGCTTCGCCGGCGGCCGCGAGGACGTCTGGGAGCCGGAGACCGACGTGTACTGGGGCCCGGAGACCACCTGGCTCGACGACAAGCGGTACTCCGGTGACCGCGACCTCGAGCGCCCGCTCGGTGCGGTCCAGATGGGCCTCATCTACGTGAACCCGGAAGGCCCGAACGGCAACCCGGACCCGGTCGCCGCGGCCCGCGACATCCGCGAGACGTTCGGCCGGATGGCGATGAACGACGAGGAGACGGTCGCGCTGATCGCCGGCGGTCACACGTTCGGCAAGACCCACGGCGCCGGCCCGGCGGAGAACGTCGGCGCGGAGCCGGAGGGCGCGCCGATCGAGGCGCAGGGCCTCGGCTGGAAGAGCACGTACAACACCGGCAAGGGCAAGGACGCGATCACCAGCGGCCTCGAGGTCACCTGGACCACGAAGCCGACGCAGTGGTCGACGGACTTCTTCGACATCC
Organism: Kribbella sp. NPDC031520; assembly: GCF_055580825.1. Lineage (NCBI taxonomy): Bacteria > Bacillati > Actinomycetota > Actinomycetes > Propionibacteriales > Kribbellaceae > Kribbella > Kribbella sp. NPDC031520. The sequence continues at coordinate 738,610 of NZ_JBVIKS010000001.1, read as the reverse complement.
TGTTCGGCTACGAATGGGAGCTGTCGCAGAGCCCGGCCGGCGCGAACCAGTGGGTGGCGAAGGATGCCGAGGCGATTATCCCGGACGCGTACGACGGCCCGAAGAAGCTGCCGACGATGCTGACCACCGACCTGTCGCTGCGGTTCGACCCGATCTACGAGCCGATCTCGCGGCGCTTCAAGGAGGACCCAGCGGCGTTCGCGGACGCGTTCGCGCGGGCCTGGTACAAGCTGACGCACCGCGACATGGGCCCGATCGTCCGGTACCTCGGCCCCGAGGTTCCGAGTGAGGTGCTGATCTGGCAGGACCCGTTGCCCGCGGTCGACCACGAGCTGGTCACCGACGCGGACGTGACCGCGCTGAAGGCCGCGATCGCCGCCTCCGGGCTGAGCGTCTCGCAGCTGGTCTCGACCGCGTGGGCGTCCGCGTCGACGTTCCGCGGCAGTGACAAGCGTGGTGGCGCCAACGGTGCCCGCATTCGCCTGCAGCCGCAGGCCGGCTGGGAGGTCAACAACCCCGACCAGCTCGCGCAGGTACTGCGTACGCTCGAAGGCATCCAGCAGTCCTTCGGCAAGCCGGTCTCGCTCGCGGACGTGATCGTCCTGGCCGGCGGTGTCGGTGTGGAGATCGCCGCGAAGAACGCCGGGTACGACGTCGTCGTACCGTTCACGCCGGGCCGTACGGACGCGACGGCGGAGCAGACCGACGCCGACTCGTTCGCCGCGCTCGAGCCGGTCGCGGACGGCTTCCGCAACTACTACGGCAAGGGCAACCGGCTGCCGGCCGAGTACCTGCTGCTCGACCGTGCGAACCTGCTCAAGCTGAGCGCTCCGGAGCTGACGGTCCTCGTCGGTGGTCTGCGGGTCCTCGGTGCGAACTACGACGGGTCGAAGTACGGCGTACTCACCGACAACCCCGGCACGCTGACGAACGACTTCTTCGTCAACCTGCTCGACCTCGGCACCGAGTGGCACGCCTCCGACGACAGCCAGGAGACCTTCGAGGGCACCGTCGACGGCAAGGTCAAGTGGACCGGCACTCGCGCCGACCTCGTCTTCGGCTCGAACTCCGAACTCCGCGCCGTCGCCGAGGTGTACGCAAGCGACGACGCCAAGGAGAAGTTCGTGAACGAGTTCGTCGCCGCCTGGCACAAGGTCATGGAGCTCGACCGCTTCGACCTGCACCGCTGACCCACCCGACCAACCGGCTCCCCCTGTCTGGAGGGGGAGCCGGTTCGTTTGGTCTACGAACGGCGTTCGGGCCAGCCCGTCGGTCCGGGCCGACCGTGCGCTGTGTGTTGAGACCTCGTGGACGACGGGCCGCTCGCGGGTCTGGCTGATACGCCGCCGACGATTGGTCGTGAGGTACTGAGTGGCTGCTGACCTGCCCAGGCATGCGCGATCGCACGCTTGGCGTCCAGCTCGGCCTGCCGGTTTGTGCCGCGGGCCGGCGCCCAGTCGTCGAACCGGTTGAGGCCGGGTTGGCGGTCGGACGGGTGACGGTTGAGCCGCGCGCAGACCTGGGCGTAGACGTTGTTCGTTCCGCGACGAGGCTTGATCGCGAGCAGCTCGCGCCTCGGGAGTCCGCCGGCCTCAGCTGGGCCGATCTCACGGAACACCAACCGGACGTCTGCGGGCCGCTGCGGATCAGAGCGAAGGTACGCGGTCACGCAGTCACGCAGGTCGCCCTTGCCCGGCGCGTACTTCAAGGCGTGATGCCCGTTGGACTTGCCGCTGGCGAGTTCACGCATCGTTCGCACGACTTCGCGCCTCAGAGCCGCCTCCGGACCGAGCGGGTTCTTCCTGGCCGCGGCCGCGATCCGGCGATAGTCGAGGTCGAACTCAGGTCCTGCCACGAGCCGGTACCCGATGGGCGCCGTCACGTGTCCCCGCGGTCCTCGCGGCGTAGTTCCTCGAGGATCTCCTGGGTGTCAGGTCCCATCCGGGCGGCCCATTCGTCCAGGTCGAGGGGGCGGCTGGTCGGGAGGGGCTCGGTGACATAAGTGCGGACAGTCGGGTCGTCGATCACACCGGCCGGCGGATGGTCGTCGCCGCGGAGGTCGCGGTACTGCGCGGTCGACATGACGACGGCCTCCGGTACTCCGTCAACACCCCACACCACGGGCAGCTCGTCCCCGCGCACGAGCGCCGCCAGCCGCTCGCCGAGCACCTCCACGTCCAGCACCTCGCCGAGGTCGGCGAACTGCTCCGGACCGTCGAGATCCTCGAACTCGTCGTACGTCAGAACGACCGCCTCAGGCACACCGCCACCGAAGCTGAACGAGCGGGTCCGTCCGGCCCGAAAGCGGTTGAGGACGTTCTCCAGATCGGACCGAATCTCGTCCACCGACGGCCAGTTGGGCATACTCGAATCTGTCCCTTCAGCAACTCTGAGGCGCGAATGATGACGTAAGCCTGGCATACGAAGGGCGTTCGGAGAGCCGTTATCCACAGGACTTCACGGTATTGGCGGCTTGGCTGGGGGGTCCGGGCGTGGCAGGCTGGCTGGGTTTGGATTTGGGCGGAAGGGGTCTGTCATGCGGTTTCATCATGATCGGGAGCCGGCGGGTGATCTGACCTTCAGTGACGTGTTCCTGGTGCCGAACCGGTCCGGAGTCGCGTCCCGGCTGGATGTCGACCTGTCGACGTCGGACGGGACGGGCGCGTCGATCCCGATCGTCGCGGCCAACATGACCGCGGTGTCGGGGCGGCGGATGGCGGAGACGATTGCCCGGTGTGGTGGGCTGGCGGTGATCCCGCAGGACATCCCGGTGGACGTGGTCGCCGAGGTCGTTGCCTGGGTCAAGCAACGGGACCCGGTACACGACACGGCGCTCACCCTGCCGCCGACGGGTACGGTCGGTGAGGCGCTGAACCTGCTTCCGAAGCGGAACCACGGCGCCGTGGTCGTCGTCGACCGAGGCCGTCCGGTCGGGGTGGTGACCGAGGCGGACTGCTCCGGAACCGATCGGTTCACGCAGCTCGACGCGATCATGTCGCGTGAGCTGCTGACGTTGCCGACCGGCATCGACCCGGAGGCGGCGTTCAACCAGCTGCACGACGGCCGCCACCGGCTCGCCCCGGTCGTCGACGCGCAAGGTCAGATCGTCGGCATCCTGACCCGCGAGCGCGCACTGCGCGCCACGCTCTACGACCCCGCGCTCGATGCGAACGGCAAGCTCCGGGTCGCCGCCGCGATCGGGATGAACGGCGACGCCGAGCAGAAGGCGAAAGCCCTGCTGGACGTGGGTGTCGACGTACTCGTCCTGGACACCGCGCACGGTCACCAGGAACGCATGCTCGAGGTCGTCGAACGCGTGCGCGCCCTCGGACCACAAGTGCCGATCGTGGCCGGCAACGTGGTGACCGCCGAGGGCGTCACCGACCTGGTCGACGCGGGCGCCGACATCGTGAAGGTCGGCGTCGGCCCGGGCGCGATGTGCACGACCCGGATGCAGACGGCCGTCGGCCGCCCGCAGTTCTCCGCCGTACTCGAATGTGCGACCCGGGCGCGGGAGCTCGGCAAGCACGTCTGGGCCGACGGCGGCGTACGGCATCCGCGGGACGTCGCGCTGGCGCTCGCGGCCGGGGCGTCGAGCGTGATGATCGGCTCCTGGTTCGCCGGTACGTACGAGTCGCCCGGCGACCCGCACCGCGACAGCCAGGGCCGCATCTACAAGGAGAGCTTCGGGATGGCGTCCGCCCGTGCGGTGAAGTCCCGGACCGCCGACGACTCGCCGTTCCAGCGGGCCCGGAAGAGCATCTTCGAGGAAGGGATCTCGACCGCCCGGATGTACCTGGACGCCGAGCGCCCGAGCGTCGAGGACCTGCTGGACTCGATCGTCTCCGGCATCCGGAGCTCCTGCACGTACGTCGGGGCCGGCAACCTGACCGAGTTCCACGAACGCGCCGTGGTCGGGCTGCAGACCGCCGCCGGGTACGCCGAGGGCAAGCCGCTCGACACCAGCTGGTTGTGATCACCCCGCGGGTGAGGTGGCGGCCCGGGAAGATCATGCGCCGGGCGATGGTCACGCACGGCGATCAGTGACACTGTGTACTCAACAGGGGGGAAGGGCACCGAACAACCGTCGGGGGGTCGGGGAACCGCTGGGGGAAGCGGATTCCGATCGACGCGGGGGCGCACAGTTGCCAGGTGTCCTGCTCGAGGTTGCGGGCGGTGGAAGAGTACGGCCGAGGCTTGGGAGGGCGACTCGGCGGCTCATCCATCGCCCGTAACTGCTTGCTCCGGGCGACGTACGGCGGCATAGTCGCAAGTGTTGGATTGCTGGGGTGCCGCTGTGGACGCAGACAAGGCTGCCCCGCTGCGGGTTGACGCCGAGACCGCCATCATCCTGCGCGAGGCGTACCACAAGATCGAGGCTTTGTTCCGTTCCGATCACTACGGTCTGTACGACTACGTGCGGGTAGTGGCCGGGAAGGTGTCGCACGTCGACGCGTTCTTCGTCGGCTTCCTGCAGGGCACCACGCGGGTGCGGTACCCGTACGGGTACGACGACGGCGAGTACGTGAACCCGGACACGCACAACTTCGGCCCGGACGGCCAGACGGCGTGGTTGCTCAAGCACCGGCAGACGTACCGGTATCCGTACGACAACGGAGCCGCCTTGCACGCCGGCGTACCGGTAGGTGATCTCGGGCGACGATCCGCGGACGCGGTGACGGTGCCGATCTTCCGGCCTGCGAAGGACGGGCCGGACCAGTTGTTCGGAATGCTGTCGATGCAGAGTTACAAGCCCAGCTCGTACGACGACAACGCGGTGCGGGCGTTCGAGTGGTTGTGTGCTGTGGTGCAGCGGGTGCTGACCCGGGAGGGCGAGGACCGTGAGGCGTTGCGGCTGCTGCCCGCGGGAGACGTCGGGCCGAACCTGCTGACGTCGGACCACGTGATGGAGTACCTGACGCACCGGGTCGCGTCGATCCGGGAGATCGCGGCCGAGGCGCTGCGCGAGCCGGACGTGAGTACCGCCGTACACACGCACCTGGAACGGATCGTCGACGCTGCCGAGCACATCCAGTCCGAGCTGATCGAGATGCTGATGGAGACCGATGAAGGGCCGGAGCGCCGCTTCATCAGTCTCACCAAGGCGCAGCAGGCGGTCGCCGTACTGCTCACCGACGGTCTCGACAACGACCAACTCGCCGCGGAACTGGGTGTCAGCCTCAACACCGTCAAGACCCACCTGAGCGCGATCCTCCGCAAATACGGCTTCCGCTCCCGCGCCCAGGTCGCCGACGACGTCCGCAAGTACCTGGCCCGCTAGTGTCCTCAGGACACTAGTACGAGCGGGCGACGTACGCCGTCAGTCCTCGTTCGTCGTCCTCGATCGGGAGCGAGCCGTCCGGGCGTTGCAGGCAGCGTACGGTGATACCGGACTCGGCCAGGCGGTCCTCGCCCTCCTCGCCGACCGCGTCGTACGGGCCAGCCGCCCAGCCGGACGCGGCGGCTTCGATCGCTTCGTCGACTGTGGACACGTCGGCGATGCGCGCTTCCTGATGCGCAGTTGCCTCGGCCAGTAGGTGTGCCTGGTCGGCGTCCAGGGCTGCTACTACGGTTGCGGTCAGGTCCGTCAGAGCGACGGCCGATTTGGTGGAGCGGAGACGGCGTACGACGGTCGCGGCGCCTGCGGCCAGGTCGCGGGGGCCCACCTCGATGCGGATCGGGACGCCCTTGAGCTCCCAGTTCACCGCGCGGCGGCCGAACGGCTGGTCCGCGCGGTCGTCGACGGTGACGCGCACACCGGCGGCCTGCAACTCGTCCGCGATCCCACGACACGCGGTGATCGCCGCGTCTTTGACGGCGAGTACGACGACCTGCACCGGGGCGACCGCGGGCGGTACCCGGAGGCCGTTGTCGTCGCCGTGGACCATGATCAGGCCGCCGACCATCCGGGTGCTGGTGCCCCAGGACGTCGTCCACGCGAGTTCGCGCTGTCCTTCGCGGGACAGGTACCCGATGTCGAACGCGCGGGCGAAGTTCTGCCCGAGCTCGTGGGACGTACCCATCTGCAGGGCTTTCCCGTCGGCTGCCATGGCCTCGAGCGTCATCGTGTTGACGGCACCGGCGAACCGTTCGCGGCGGGTCTTGCGGCCGGCGACGACCGGGATCGCGAGTACGTCGACCATCACCTCCCGGTAGACGTCGTACAGGATCTTCGTCGCGTACGCGCGGGCGTCCTCGGCGGAGACGTGGGCCGTGTGCCCCTCCTGCCAAAGGAATTCCGTACTCCGGAGGAACAGGCGCGGGCGGAGTTCCCAGCGGACGACGTTCGCCCACTGGTTGAGCAGCAGCGGGAGGTCGCGGTAACTCTGGATCCACTTCGCCAGGTATTCGCCGACAACGGTTTCCGACGTCGGCCGGATCACCGCGGGCTCCTCGAGTTGCTTGCCGCCGGCATGCGTCACCACGGCGAGCTCGGGGCTGAACCCTTCGACGTGCTCGGCCTCGCGCTGCAGGTAGCTCTCCGGGATCAGCAACGGGAAGTACGCGTTCGAGGCCCCGGTCGCCTTGATCCGCCGGTTCATTGCCTCCTGCAACAGTTCCCAGATCCCGTACCCGTACGGTCGCACGACCATGGTCCCCCGGACCGGCCCGTTCTCGGCGAGCTCGGCCTTGGCGATCACGTCCTGGAACCATCGGGGAAAGTCCGTCGCCTGCGACGCAAGCACGGAACGGGAAGCTGTCATGACGGTCAGTGTAGGAAGTTCGCACGATGCGCTGCCACGCATTTCTCAGTTGTCAAAGTTCACATGGGAGTGCCCGGGTGTTCACCACCGGGCCGAAAAGTTGGCCTGTACCCCGCTCGGATCTTGGAGGACTTGTGAGAGTACGTCGTGCGCCTGTGATCACCGCGTGCCTGGCCCTGCTCGGGCTCGCGGTCGGTGTCCCGAACGCCGCCGCGGACCGCGGCCCGGACCCGTACACGTTCGCCGTCATCGGCGACATCCCGTACGGCTCCGCCCAGATCGCCCGGTTCCCGAAGGTGGTCGACCAGATCAACGCGGACCAGCAGGTCAAGCTGGTCACCCATCTCGGCGACATCAAGGACGGCTCATCGGTCTGCAGCGACGAGTACTTCGCGCAGGTGAAGACCCAGTTCGACCGGTTCGTGGATCCGCTCGTCTACACGTCGGCGACAACGAATGGACCGACTGTCACCGGGTGAACAACGGCGGGTACAACCCGCTGGAGCGGCTGGCGAAGATCCGGCAGCTGTTCTTCCCGCAGCCGGGCCGCACGCTCGGGCAGCACTCGGTGAGGGTCGCCAGCCAGGTCGCGCAGGGCATCCCGGAGGACGTCCGGTTCACCCGCGGCGACGTCGCGTTCGCGGCCCTGCACATCGTTGGCAGCAACAACAGTATGGCGCCGTGGACCGGTCAGACCGCGCCGACGCCGGAGCAGACCGCCGAGGTGCTGAACCGTACGTCGGCCGTCATGCAGAGCATCCACGACACGTTCGCGCAGGCGCGGGCCGACCGCGACAAGGCCGTCGTACTGCTGACGCAGGCCGACATGTTCGACCCGACGGTGGCGAACCCGTCGTTCGCGGACTACTACGCGTTCCAGCCGATCGTGCAGGAGATCGCTCGCGAGTCGGCGAACTTCGGCGGCCCGGTGTACCTGTTCAACGGTGACAGCCACGTCTACAACAGCGACCAGCCGCTGGCTGCCGGCTCGAAGTGGCTCAGCTTCTACGGCGTGACCACGCCGACGGACAACCTGTCGCGGATCACCGTCGACGGCTCGACCAAGGACAACGACTACCTGCGAGTGACGATCGACCCGCGCGACCCCGCCGTACTGAGCTGGGTCCGGGTGCCGTTCACGTCCTGACCCCAACGCAAAGGGCGCCCGGGAAGTCCCGGGCGCCCTTTTCACACGGTCAGAGTGAGGCGAGTGCGTCGTTCCAGGTCTTGGACGGGCGCATGATCGCGGCCGCCTTGGCCGGGTCGGGCCGGTAGTAGCCGCCGAGGTCGGCCGGGCTGCCCTGGACGGCGAGGAGCTCGTCGACGATCGTCTGCTCGTTGGCGGCCAGTGTCTCCGCGAGCGGGGCGAACGCCTTCGCGAGGTCGGCGTCGTCGGTCTGGTTGGCCAGCTCCTGCGCCCAGTACAGGGACAGGTAGAAGTGGCTGCCGCGGTTGTCGATACCGCCGACCCGACGGGTCGGGGACTTGTCCTCGTTCAGGAACGTGGCGGTCGCCCGGTCCAGGGTGTCGGCGAGGATCTGCGCCCGCGCGTTGCCGGTCGCCTGCGCCAGGTGCTCGAAGCTCGCGGCCAGCGCGAAGAACTCGCCGAGGCTGTCCCAGCGCAAGTAGTTCTCCTTGACGAGCTGCTGCACGTGCTTCGGCGCCGAGCCGCCCGCGCCGGTCTCGAACAGGCCGCCGCCGGCCATCAGCGGTACGACCGACAGCATCTTCGCGCTGGTGCCCAGCTCGAGGATCGGGAACAGGTCGGTCAGGTAGTCGCGCAGCACGTTGCCGGTCACCGAGATCGTGTCCTCGCCGCGACGGATCCGCTCCAGCGAGAACTTGATCGCGTCCACCGGCGCGAGGATCCGGATGTCCAGTCCCTCGGTGTCGTGGTCGAACAGGTACTTCTGGACCTTGGTGATCAGCTGGGCGTCGTGCGCGCGGGTCTCGTCCAGCCAGAACACCGCCGGGTTGCTGGTCGCGCGGGCCCGGTTCACGGCCAGCTTGACCCAGTCCTGGATCGGGGCGTCCTTGGTCTGGCAGGCGCGGAAGATGTCGCCGGCCGAGACGGCCTGCTCGAGGACGACGTTCCCGGCCTGATCGACGAGCCGGACGGAGCCGGTGGTCTGGATCTCGAACGTCTTGTCGTGCGAGCCGTACTCCTCAGCCTTCTGCGCCATCAGGCCGACGTTCGGCACCGAGCCCATGGTGGCCGGATCGAACGCGCCGTGCGCGCGGCAGTCGTCGAGAACGGCCTGGTAGATCCCGGAGTAGCTGTGGTCGGGCAGTACGGCCAGCGTGTCGTGCTCGGCGCCGTCCGGGCCCCACATGTGGCCCGACGTACGGATCATGGCCGGCATCGACGCGTCGACGATCACGTCCGACGGGACGTGCAGGTTCGTGATGCCCTTGTCCGAGTCGACCATCGCGAGCTTGGGGCCGGCGGCGAGCTCGGCGTCGAAGGAGGCCTTGATCTCGGCGCCCTCCGGCAGCGAGGCGATCCCGTGCAGGATGCCGCCGAGGCCGTCGTTCGGGGTCAGGCCGGCCTTCGCCAGGACGTCGCCGTACTGCGCGAAGGTCTCCGGGAAGAACGCGCGTACGACATGGCCGAAGATGATCGGGTCGGACACCTTCATCATGGTGGCCTTCAGGTGCACCGAGAACAGGACGTCCTCGGCCTTCGCCCGCGCGACTTGCGCGGTCAGGAACTCCCGCAGCGCGGCCACATGCAGGACGGAGGCGTCGACGACCTCGTTGGCCAGTACCGGGATCGACTCGCGGAGCACGGTGGACGTGCCGTCGTCACCGACCAGCTCGATCCGCAGCGACCCGTCGGCCTCGATCACGGCCGACTTCTCGGTCGCGCGGAAGTCGTCGGTGTCCATGGTGGCGACGTTCGTCTTCGACTCGGGAGACCAGGCGCCCATCCGGTGCGGGTGGGTCTTGGCGTAGTTCTTCACCGAGGCAGGTGCGCGGCGGTCCGAGTTGCCCTCGCGGAGCACGGGGTTCACCGCGGAGCCCTTGATCTTGTCGTACCGGGCCTGGACGTCGCGCTCCTCGTCGGTCTTGGGCTCGTCCGGGTACTCCGGGAGGGCGTAGCCCTGGGACTGCAGCTCGGCGATCGCGGCCTTCAGCTGCGGGACGGACGCGGAGACGTTCGGCAGCTTGATGATGTTCGCCTCGGGCGTCTTCGCCAGCTCGCCGAGCTCGGCGAGCGCGTCCGCGATCCGCTGGTCTTCCTTCAGGTACTCCGGGAAGACCGCGAGGATGCGGCCCGCGAGTGAGATGTCCCGGGTCTCCACGCCGACACCGGCCTGGCCGGCGTACGCCTGGACGACAGGGAGGAACGAGTACGTGGCGAGCGCCGGAGCCTCGTCGGTGTGGGTGTAGATGATCGTCGAGTCAGTCACGGGCCCACCTTATCCGGCGTACGACGTACTCCTTCGTGGCCCGGATCACGCTCACTCCAGGTCGTCGGGATGCGCGAGCGTGATACCGGCGGCGACGGTGACCGCGCTGGTGAACGCCAGGGCGTCGATGGGGGAGGACGAGGCGACTGTCGCCCCGGCCAGCGAGGCGAGGCCCTTGGCGCCGTCCCAGGTGCAGTCGACGAAGACCGCCTTGGCCGCCTTGACCTGGGAGAACTCGACGCCGGACAGGTCGCAGCCGCGGAACACGGCGCCGGTCAGGTCCGCGGACACGAAGTCGGCGTTCTGCAGCCGGCAGTCGGTGAACCCGGTCCTGACGAACTTCGCGAACCGGAACGAGGCGAAGTCGAGCACGGTGTCGCGGACTGTGACGTGCTGGAAGGTCGCGCCGGGGCCGGCGAAGCCGATCATCCGGGCGCCGGAGACGGCGACCCGGGTCAGGGCTGCGTCGGCCCAGCGGGAGTTGGCGAGGTCACACTGGGTGAGCTCGGCGTCCACCAGGATGAGCTTCTCCAGGTCGGAGCCGGCCAGCTTGGCTCGCGTCAACCGGCAGCCGCTGATCTCGACGTGCTCCGCCTCGACGTCGCTCAGGTCCACGTCTTCCAGCTGAAGGTCGAGCAACCGCTCCTCGTCCTCCAGCGCCTGAGGAACTGCGGAGTCGAGTTGAGCACGAAGGCGAGGCGCGGCGATCTTCACCCCACCGACCGTAGCCGGGACCACGGACAGCCGCGGTTCGTCAGGTGGTGCGGAGGTAGTGGGCGGCGGCGCCTATGAGGGCTGAGTGTTCGGTGTCGTGGGTGGCGGAGGCGGGGAAGTTGAGGGACGAGTGGATCAGGTCGAAGGCTCCTGCTATCGAGCCGCCCAGGACCGTGTGGGTGACCCCGAAGCGTTCCAGCCAAGGGGTCAGGGCTTTGGCCAGGTCGGTGAAGCAGGCAATCAGGACTTCGTGGGCGGTGGCGTCGCCGGCTCGGGCCAGGTCGGCTATTTCCTTGACGCCGGGGGCTTCCTGGTCGGTCTGGTCGGTGTAGCGGCGGAGGATGGCCCGGGCGGAGATCGCGTCCTCGAGGGGCTTTCCGGCGTACTTCGTCCTGTACAGCTCACCGCCCGGTGGGACGGTGTCGCCGTCGCGGACCACGCGGCCGTCGGCGAGGAACGCCGTACCGATGCCGGTGCCGATCGTCACCCCGACGCAGCGTTCCACCCCGCGGACCTCGCCGGCGGTCCACTCGCCGACCGCGAACGCCTCGGCGTCGTTCATGAACAACAGCCGGTCGATACCGAGTTCGTTGCCCAGGGCAGCGCCCAGGTTGAACCCGTACAGCTGATCGAACTTTCCCTGGTCGCGGTACCAGGCGACGCCGGTCGCGAAGTCGAACGGTCCCGGCAGCGCCACCGCCAGACCGTTTGCCAGCGGCAACTTCCGGGCCGCGTCCGCGAGCTGCGAAACCACCTCGGCTGCCGCCGCCTGGGACTCGAGCTTGGCCCGGTCCACCTCGGTCACGTCCCACGTCCCCGGCGCCACCACGGCCGCGGTCACGTGACTTCCCCCGATCTCCAGCACCGCTACGTCCATCCGCACATCATCGCAGCAGCGAACGAGTGACCAGGAACCACGGACAGTGAGTCCGGTGGACCAGGGGAACCTGGACGCGATCCTGTCCGTAGAGTGACAGGAGCGAGGGGATCGAATGCCGACCGAGAGCAGGACCACGTCCGCGGTCGCGGCGCTGAGCGTCGCGGTGGCAGTGATCGGTCATGCGCTCGTCGGGGGCGGTGGCGTGCCGTTGGGCGTCGTACCTCCGTTGGCCGCCCTCGCCGGGGTCTGCTGGCTTCTCGGGGAGTACCTGGCCGGGGAGCGGCTGCTGACCGGGTTGGTGCTGGCTGCGGTCCAGTTGTTCGTCCACGTCACGTTGGACTCGGCAACCATGCACCACGGGATGTCGATCACGGACAGCCTGGTGATGACCGGCGCGCATCTCGCCGCGCTGCTTGCGGGCGTTCTCGCGGTCAGCCGGGCGCACCGATGGATCCATCGAGTACGGCGGGTCCTCGCGTGGCTCCTGCCCGAACTGCCGGTACTGCGTCCCGTACAGATCCCCACCGCACCCCGTTGCTTCAGTGCGTGGACGCCGACCGGCGACAGGCACGGTACGAGCGTCACCGAGCGCGGGCCTCCCGGCGTACGAGTAGCTGCAGCTGTCTGAACCCGGTGCCTCGCGCCGGACTACTCGTATGCCTTGAAAGGTTCTCTCATGCCCAAGAGATATGCCCTGCGCGCTGCAGGGATCGCCGCGGCGTCCGTGCTCGTGGTGGTCGGCGCCGCGAGCTCGGCATCGGCGCACGTCACCGTGTCGTCGCCAGATGCCAAGCCCGGTGGGTACGGCAAGCTCGTGTTCCGCGTGCCGACCGAGTCGGACAACACCAGTACGACGAAGCTCGTCGTCTCGCTGCCCAAGGACCACCCGTTCGCGCATGTCGGTGCGCAGCTGAAGGACGGGTGGAAGGTGGAGAAGAAGGAAGAGAAGCTGCCGGCTCCGGTGAAGGTCGGCGATGTGACGCTGACCAAGGCGATCACGACGGTAACCTGGACCGCGACCGCGGGCGGCATCCCGCCGAACGACTTCGACGAGTTCGCGTTGTCGGTCGGGAAACTGCCGGACGGGGTGGACTCGCTGAGCTTCCCGACCGCGCAGACGTACAGCGACGGTGAGGTGGTGAAGTGGGCGGACGCCGCGAAGGACGGCGCCGACGAGCCCGAGCATCCCGCGCCGACGCTGAAGCTCGCTGCTGCAGTCATGCCTGTCTCCACCGACTCTTCGGATACTTTGGCCCGGTGGCTGGGCGGTGGTGGGTTGCTGGTCGGACTGCTCGGTCTGGCGTTCGGTCTGCGCCCACGCAGGGTTGCCGAGGCCAAGTAGTCATGCGACGACTGTTCGCAGTACTGGCCGCGTCGCTGCTCATGCTGGCGGGCTCCGCCGGCGTGGCGGCGGCGCACGCCAAGCTCGAGTCGATGACGCCCGGCGACGGTACGTCGATGGCCGCGCCGCCGACGAAGGTCGTACTGACCTTCAACGAACCCGTCGGCTCCAACGGCACGCAGGTCCAGGTGAACTCGCCCAGCGGCAAGAACGTCGCGAACGGCGACGCCCAGGTGGTCGACAACACGGTCACGCAACCGGTCGGCGCGATGGTCGAGGCCGGCAAGTACACGGTCGAAGCCCGCGTGGTCTCGGACGACGGCCACCCGATCACGATCTCGGGCTCGTTCACCGTCACGCACGCCGGTCATCCCGCCACCGATCCGAACGCGGCCGGCGCAGCGCCGTCCGAGGGCAACTCCAGCACCGTGACGATCGTCGCGATGTGCCTGGTGATGCTCGTGGTCGTCGCGCTCGCCGTGGTGATCGTCCGCCGCCGCCCCGCGTCGTGACGAGCGAGCAATCCGCACCAGGCGGGCGGCTGCCGGCCCGCCTGGTCGTTCCGGCGATGGTTGCCGCCGGCATCGTTGCGATGGTGGTCGCGCTGCTGGCCGCCGGCGGTGCTCCGAAGCGTGCCGCCCACGGGCTGCTCGGCGCGGGCCTCGGCATCTCGTGGGCCGTTCCGGTACTACGGATCCTCGCCGACGGCGCCGCCGTCGCGACCGGTGGTGCCGTGATTGCGGTCGTCCTGTTCCTGCCGGCGAAGGACGGGAAGCTCGGTAGTAAAGCGATTCGCGCCTGCCAGGACGCCGCGCTCGCGGCCGGGATCTGGGCGGTCGCGAGTGTCGGCGGCCTGATCGCGACGGCGACCGTCATTCTCGGTATTCCGCTGTCGCACCTGGCGGAGCATGCGGGACCGGCCGGCCAGATCAGCCAGGTGCGTGCGCTGGCGGTTGCCGTGGTGCTGACCGCCGTACTCGCCGTCACGCTCAGCGGTACCAAGACATTGCGTGGCGCACGGGTGGCCGCCGTACTGACCATCGCCGCGCTGATCGGTCCGCTGCTCACCGGCCACGGTGCGATCGATAGAACCAACGTGTGGTCGGTCCTCGCCACCACGTCGCTCCTTGTCCATGTCGTCGCCGCGACCGCCTGGGTCGGCGGGCTGGCCGCTGTACTGCGGTACACCCGATCGCGGGAGGCGGTCGAGCTCTTCAGCACGCTCGCGCTCGTGTGTGCCGTGACGATGGGGATCACCGGGCTGCTGACCGCGGAGATCCACCTCGACGGGCGGCAGGGCGGGTGGGGGCTGATCACGCAGTGGGTGACGAGCGGGTACGGCGCCCTCGTGTTCGCGAAGACGGTGGCGTTCGCGTCCCTCGTGGCAGTCGGCTGGTGGCACCGCCGTACGACACTGCCCGAGCTGTCGACCGGCAACCCGGCCGCGTTCCGCCGGCTCGCCGCGGTCGAGCTGGTGATCATGGCCGGCACGATCGGCCTGGCCGTGGCACTTTCCCGCACGCCATGACTCGGTGACATGTCAACGTCCGTCCGTACAATAAGCAGATGACGGAACAGCGGTGGCTCGACGAGCGTGAGGCGCGACTGTGGCAGTCGTACCGCGACACGCATCGCGAACTGATGCGCGCGCTCGAGGCGCGGATGATCACCAACTCGGGCCTGTCCGGCGCCGACTACGCCCTGCTGCACCCGTTGTCCGAGGCCGAGGACGGCGTACTGCGGACCCGTGACCTCGGCCGCTCCGTCGGGTGGGAGCGCAGCCGGCTGTCGCACCAGGTCAGCCGGATGGAGAAACGCGGCCTGGTCTGCCGCGAGGAGTGCACGTCGGACGCCCGCGGCTCGATGGTCCGCCTCACCGAACTCGGCCGCAAGGCGATCGCCGCCGCCGGCCCCGACTACGTCGACGCCGTCCGCGCGTACTTCTTCGACCGCCTCAGCCCCGACGAACAGACTCAACTGACCACCCTGCTCGAGCGGATCGCCGCCGACCTCCCGATCACCTGCGCCACCCCGGACTGCGTGGACTGACGCCCGGACACGCCGTTACGGAGAGCGATCGGAGCCAAGCCCCGGAAAGAATGATGGCGTCTCGTTCAGATGCGCGCTGGATTTGACAATCGTTTTCACTAACGTGAGGATGTGGCGCGTGGCCGAGGCATGGGGTAGGCGTGGGTTCCTGGGGGTGGCCGGTGCTGCGGGACTGGCTGCGATCGCCGGTTGTGGGGCTGCGGCGGCGGAGCCGAAGCAGGGTGGGCGGTTGCGGGCCGTGTACGCCGGCGGCGGGGCGAAGGAGGTGCTCGACCCGCACGTGCAGAGCCTGTTCGTGGACATCGCGCGGCACAAGGCGATCTACGAGAAGCTCGTCGAGCTCGGTCCGGACCTGAAGCCGGTACCGCGGCTCGCGTCCAGGTGGGACCACGACAGGACGGCGACCACCTGGCGGTTCACCTTGCGGGACGCGACGTTCCACGACGGCGCCAAGCTCGTCGCCGACGACGTGCTGTACAGCCTCAGCCGGATTGTGGATCCCGCCGTACCGGAACGGGTCGCACAGTCCTCGTTCGCGACGCTGGATCTCAAGCGCAGCAAGGCGATCGGCCCGTCGACCGTCGAGCTGGTGCTGACCGAGCCGAACGCCGAGTTCCCGGCTTTGCTCGCCGGCATCGGCACACAGATCGTCCGCAACGGGTTCAAGGATCCGGCGAAACCCGTTGGCACGGGCCCTTTCCGGTACGTGTCCTTCGAGGCGGGTCGTTCGATGGTCGCCTCTCGGTACGCCGACTACTGGGACGGCCCGGCGCGGATCGAGGAACTGCACATCCTGTCCGCGGACTCCGAGGCGCGCGCGAACGCCGTCCAAGGCGGCCAGGCGGAGTACGCGAACGACATGACCGCGACGTTCGCGCGGACCGCCGAGGCCGGGAAGACGGTACGGATCGTGGCCGCGAAGGCGAGCACGATGCAGGCGTTCGTGATGAAGGTCGACCAGCCACCGTTCGACAACCCCGACGTACGGCTCGCGTTCAAGCTGCTCGCGGACCGGCAACGGCTGGTCGACGTCGTACTCGCGGGCCGCGGCGAGGTCGGGAACGACCTGTTCGGCAAGGGATATCAGTACTATCCGGCCGAGCTGCCGGCTCGTGAGCGGGATGTGGACCGGGCGAAGTCGTTGCTGGCGAAGGCCGGTCTGGTGGGGCGCGAGGTGGAGATCTTCACCGCGGAGGCGTCGGCCGGGTTCGTCGAGGCGGCGACGTTGTTCGCGGAGCAGGTCGCGGAGGCCGGGGTGCGGTTGAAGGTGACGACCGGCAGCCCGCAGACGTACGCGAAGGACCTGCTGACGAAGGGGGCCATCGGCAACCACCGGTCCGGGGCGATGCCGATCCCGCAGTACATCACCGACCGGCTGCTGTCGCGTTCGCCGTTCAACGTGACGCATTGGCGGCGGCCGGCGTTCGACGCCGGGTTCGCGGCGGCGCGGGCGGTGACGGACGAGGCGGAGCGGTCCCGGCGGTACGGCGTACTGCAGAAGACGTTGCGCGACGAGGGCGGGATCCTCGCGTGGGGCCTGCCGGACTACCTCGTGGCGGTTTCGGCGAAGGTGCAGGGGGTGCAGGCGGTGCCGCCGAACACTCTGGACCAGGGCCGGTTCGACAAGGTGTGGCTGGCCTGAATGCGGTCGTACGTCGGCCAGCGGGCCTTGCTCGCGGTGGCTCAGCTTGCCGTGCTGTCCGTTCTCGTGTTCGTGCTGACGTCGTTGCTGCCGGGGGACGCGGCTGAGCTGCGGTTCACCGAGACGCTGACGCCGTCGCAGGTCGCCGCGTTGCGTGCCGAGCTGGGGCTGGACCAACCGCCGGTCGAGCGGTTCGTGCACTGGTTGGGGAACGTGCTCACTGGTGATCTCGGTACGTCGTTGATCAGCGGCGGTCCGGTCGCCGGCATCGTACGGCACTCGATCGGGGCGACGCTGGTCCTGACGCTGGCCACGCTCGCGGTCGTCGTACCGCTGGCCGTTGCCCTGGGCATCGTGATGGGCACCCGCGAGAACGGGCGGGTCGACCGGACGATCACGTCGATCACGTTGGCGTTGTCGGCGATCCCGGACTTCGTGATCGCAGTGGTGCTGGTGGCGGTGTTCTCGTTGAAGCTCGGGTGGCTGCCGGCGACCTGGATCGGCGGCAACCTGCTCGGCTCGCCGGGGTTGCTGATCCTGCCGGTCGCTGTGTTGTTCGGGCGGACGGTGTGTCTGCTGTCGCGACAGGTTCGGGCCGGGACGGTGGCGGCCTTGCACGCGGAGTACGTCACGCAGGCTCGCCGGCTTGGGGTGCCGCGACGGCAGTTGCTGCTCCGGCACGTGCTGCCCAACGCTGCAGTTCCGGGGGTGCAGGAGTTGGCTCGCACCGGCGACACGCTGCTCGGTGGGGTGCTGGTGGTCGAGGCGATCTTCGCGATTCCAGGGTTTGCGACCGCGCTGGTCGATGGGGTGGAGACCCGCGATGTGCCAGTGGTCCAGGGGCTCACACTGGTGTTGGCGGTCGCCGCGCTGTTGATCAACCTCGCCGCAGACCTCGTCTGCAACCGCCTGGTTCCTCGGTCGGAGCTCCTCCGATGAGCACGCTTGGTGCTGGCAGCAGCCCGCTGCGTGGAGCAGTTGGTGGTGTGGTTGCGATCGGGCTGGTCTTGGTGCCGTTGGTCGTTGCTGTGTTCGGGCCGTTGGTGCCGTACGACGCTCGCCACGGGCTGCCGTACTCGCCTGGAGGTTTGCTGGGGACGGACGGGTTGGGGCGGGACGTCTTCGGACTGTTGCTTGTTGGCGGGCGGTCGGCTCTGGGGATGGCGCTGGGGGCGGTGGTGCTGGCGTACGTGGTGGGTGGGCTGATCGGGCTGACGGCTGCCTCCACCCGGCATCGGTGGTTGGACGAGGGCTTGATGCGGCCGCTCGACGTACTGCTGCCGTTGCCGTCCCTGCTTGTGATCAGTGTGGTTGCTGTTGGTTGGCGAGCGTCCGCGTTGGCGATCACAGTGGCTGTCGCGATGGTGAACGTACCGACGGTGGCTCGGCTGGTTCGGGCGGCTGCGTTGGATGCGGCGAGCGGACCTGTCGTCGAGGCGCTGCGGATGCAGCGGGAGTCGTGGGTCCGGATCCAGCTCGGGTACGTGGGACGCTCGGTGCTCGGGCCGGTCGCGGCCGATCTCGGGACGCGGATCACGCTGGCCGTGTTCCTCGTTGCTTCGGTCAACTTCCTCGGGCTCGGGTTGAGCCCGACCGCGCCTGATTGGGCCGTCAGCGTTTCCCGCAACCGCGAGGGTTTGCTCCTGCAGCCGTGGTCGGTACTCGCACCAGCTCTTCTGCTCGTGTCCTTCACCCTCGGTTTCAACCTCCTCGCCGACCGCCTCGTGCACAGATCGCGTCGCCTGGTCGAGGTGTCCAGATGAACCTCGTACGAGTCGACGGGCTGTCTGCGACCGCGGGGGACATGGTGCTGGTGGATGGGGTGTCGTTCGAGGTTGTTGCGGGGGAGGTGACGGCGCTCGTCGGTGCGTCCGGCGCGGGGAAGACCACGGCGGCGTTGGCGGTGTTGGGAGAGAGTGGGGACGGCGTGCGGTTGGAGGGGTGCGTCGAGGTTGCTGGTCTCAAGGTTGTCGACGGCAACGGTGTGACGGGAGTCGACGTACGTGGGCGAGTGGTCGCCTACATGCCGCAGCATCCGGGGAGTGCGCTGAACCCAGCCCGTCGGATCGGTACGACGCTGCGCGAGCTGGCCAAGCTCCACGACGGTGACCCGGCCGCGGCGCTCCGGGCCGCGCAGCTGCCCGCGGAAAACGCAACCCTGAGACATTTTCCGCATCAGTTTTCCGGTGGCCAACGGCAACGGATCGCCCTCGCCCAGGCCCTCACCTGCCGGCCGCAGGTGCTCGTCCTCGACGAACCGAGTACCGGCCTCGACTCCATCACCCGGCTGCGACTGGTCCACGAACTCCGCGAGCTCGCCGCGACCGGGCTCGGCATCTTGCTGCTCAGTCACGATCTCGATCTGGTCCGCGCGCTCGCTACCCGCATCGTCGTGCTCGACGCCGGCCGAGTGGTCTCCGGCGTACTGCCCGAGACCACCGGCCTGCCGACCCTGGGAACCTCCAGCGAAGGTCAACCGTTGCTCAGGGCAATGAACCTGTCAGCCTCGCTGCGGCCCCGCGGCCGCGACCTCGTCCTGCACGAGGTCGGCCTCGCCGTGCGTGCGGGCAGCTGTCTCGGTGTCGTCGGCCGTTCCGGCAGCGGCAAGACCACGCTCGCCCGCTGCCTGGCCGGCCTGCACGAACGCCACACCGGCACGATCCACCTCGACGATCGGCCACTCCCGGTACTGCGCAAACGCACCCGCGAGCAACACCGCCGGGTGCAGTACGTATGGCAGGAGGTCCGCGGCTCCTTCGACGAGCGGCGCCCCGTCGACCAGCAGGTCGCCCGTACGGCGGAACGCCTGCGCGGCCTCGCCCCGCAACAGGCCCACGCGGAGGCCGTCGCGACCCTCGCCCGCCTCGGCGTCGCCGCGATCACCGCCGCCCGCCGACCGAGCAGGTTGTCCGGCGGCGAACTCCAGCGCGCCGCTCTCGCCCGGGCCGTCCTTGCGGACCCCGACGTCCTGATCTGCGACGAGATCACCACCGCGCTCGACGATCGCGGTACGGCGCTCGTCCTCGAGCTGCTCGGCGACCTGAAGGCTCGCGGTACCGCGCTGATCTGGATCGGCCACGACCTCGGACTGGTTGCCGCCGTCGCCGACGAGGTGCTCGTCCTCGACGCCGGCCGCGTGGTCGAGCAAGGTCCGCCCGCGACCCTCACGACCGAACCGCGGCACGACCTGACCCGGCAGCTGGTCGCGGCCGGCCGGATCGGTACCCCCGACTCTCCGCCCGCACCCATCGACATGAGGAGCGAACCGCGCCGATGACGCGACTGCACGACCACCTGGCGGAGGCGATCAAGGATCCGGACCCGATCCGGGTGGACGACCTGATCTGCCTGCGGTTCGAGACGATGAAGGTGTACTCCGCCCTCGGCGCCGTCCGGCATCTCCTGGAGACCGGCCGGGTCAGCCCCGGTGACACGCTGATCGACAGCTCGAGCGGGATCTACGCGCACGCGCTCGCGCTCGCCTGCCACCGGTACGGGATGAAGTGCCACATCGTCGGCTCCACCACGGTCGACCGGACGCTGCGGATCCAGCTCGAGATCCTCGGCGCGACCGTCGAGCAGGTGCCGTCGTCGAACAACCTGCAACTCGACCAGAACCTCCGGGTCCGCCGGATCGGCGAGATCCTTCGCGCCAACCCGACGTACCACTGGATGCAGCAGTACCACGACGACATCCACTACCTCGGGTACCGGGCGGTCGCGGACCTGGTCGCCTCGCTGGTGCCGTCCGGGCCGCTGTGCCTGGTGGGTGGTGTCGGTACGGGCGCCTCCACCGGCGCGATCGCAGCGTACCTGCGCGACAGCGGGCGGGACGTGAACCTGGTCGGCGTCCAACCCTTCGGGAGTGTGACGTTCGGGGCCGGGCACACGCAGGACCCGGAGATGATCATCGCCGGAATCGGCAGTTCGATCGAGTTCCGGAACGTGCGGCACGCGCTGTACGACCGGCTGCACTGGATTTCCTTCGAGTACGCGATGTCGGCGGCCGTGGATCTGCTCCGGACGTCCGGCGTTTTCGCGGGGCTGTCGGCCGGGGCGGCGTACCTGTCGGCGTTGTGGGAACACGGTTGCGACCGCGACAGGAAACACGTCTTCCTGGCCGCGGACACCGGGACCCGGTACGTCGAGTCCGCGTTCGCCCGGCATGCCGAGGCGCGGCCGATGGCGTCGATGCGGCCGCGGGAGATCGACTCGCTCGACGACCTCGCGGTGCCGTGGTCGGCGATGTCCTGGGATCGACGCGAGTCGGAGCAACTCCACACTCTCCACTACACCCCTGAAAGGCTGCCATGACCGTTGCTGAGCTCACCGCGTCTGTTCTCGCCGGTTCACCTTCACCTGCGGACTTCGACATCACCAGCGCGTTCTGGCTGCACCACACGACCCGCCTACCCGGCGCCGACGTCACCTATCGGAACTACTACATACTGCTGAGAGTTGGAGAGGTCTTCGGCGCCTGTTCGTTCGAGGCCGGTGAACTCGACCCGGAGTACTGCGCCGACACCTCCGGCCACACGATCGCCGACGTACTCACAGACGGCCCGCTCCCACTGCGAATCGCCGCCCTGGACGCCTACCTGGCAGCGGTCGAGCCGCACCACACCTCGCCGTACGCCGAGGAGATCGTCCTCCCCGCCGGTACGCCGGACGTCCGCGCGAAGGCCCGCGACGCCGCCGTGGCCGGCCTGCTGGATGTTGCCGACGGCACCAAGGTCGCCCTGATCGGCGTCGTCAACCCCCTCGTCGACGCGATCACCGCCCGCGGCGGCAGCTGCCTGCCCTGCGACTTCAACCTCCGCGAGACCGCCTCCGGTCTGCCCGTCTCGAAGGACATGACGGAGGTGATCGACGCGGCCGACGCAGTGGTGGCCACCGGGATGACGCTGTCCAACGGCAGCTTCGACGTCCTCCTGCAAAGTTGCCGGGAGCAAGCGAAACCGCTCGCGATCTACGCCCAGACCGGCAGTGCCGTCGCCCGCGCCTTCCTCGGAAACGGCGTTACCGCGCTGTCCGCAGAACCCTTTCCGTTTTCCCAGTTCAGCTCCCGCCCGAGCAGCCTCTACCGCTACCGGACGGACACATGAGCACCCAGCAACTCACCGCCGAAGTCCCCGGCGATCTCCGGATGGCCAAGCGTTTGTGGCCGTTCCTGCTCGCCTCGACCGTGAGCCTGATCCCGTTCACGGTCTTCGGGATGTACCTGGTGCCGATCTCCGACGCCGCCGGTGGGAGCGTTGCGGAGATCGGTGGACTCCGTGGGCTCGGCGGACTCGCGGCGCTCGCGGTCGGCGTACTGCTGGCGCCGCTGATGGACCGCGCGCCGCGCGAGCTGGTCGCCGCGGCCGGTCTCGCGTTGCTCGGGGTCTCGGCGGCGTTAGGTGCGGTGGGCAACGTGTTCGCGCTGGCTGCCTTCTGCCTGCTGATCGGTGCCTCGACGTCGATCCTCGCACCGTCGATCGGCGCCGCCGCGGCGGACCGGTTCCGCTCTCCGGCCGCCGCGGGCCGGGCCGCCACCCTCGTATCGGCCACCACGAGTGCGATGGCGATGCTCGCCGCGCCGGTGCTCGCCGGACCGGGCCTGATCTGGGGCTGGCGCGGCAACCTCCTCGCCGCCTCGGTGATCGCGCTCGTACTCTCGGCCGCCTTCTTCGTCCGCGGACGGGGACGCAAGGCGCCGGTCGCCGGCAAGGAGCGCGTGAGCTACCTGGCGACGTACCGCGAACTCGCCCGCATCCCCGGCGCGGTACCGCTGCTCGCGGTCGCGATGCTGAGGACGGCGGCCTTCATGGGGTACCTCGCGTACCTAGCCGCGTTCTACGACGAGAAGTTCGACCTCGCGCCGGGGTGGTTCGCGCTGGTCTGGTCGCTCAGCGGAGCAGCGTTCTTCCTCGGCAACCTGCTCTCCGGCCGCTACCTCGCCACCGGCCGCGCCCGGACCGAACGGTTCCTCCTCGTCGGCATCACCGTCGCGCTGATCGCCGTCGGCGCGTTCTACTTCTCGCCGCCCCTCCCGCTCACGCTGTTCCTGACCGCGGTCATGGGCGCGAGCCACGCGACCGTCGCGGCCTGCGTCACCACCCTCCTGGTCCGCCGCAGCGGCGACCTCCGCGGCTCGGCCCTCAGCGTGAACGCCGCCGGCATGAGCCTCGGCACCTTCCTCGGCGCCGCCGTCGGCGGCCTGGGTCTGGCCCTCGGCGGCTACCCCGGCACGGCACTCACCTTCGCCGTACTCACCCTGGTTGCCACCGTCTGCGCACTCCGCGTCCACCGCACCCCCTGACACCGCCCCGCCTTTCGTGGGCTCACCCACGAGCTGCAGGGTTCGCCCATCGGATTCCCAGTCCCAAACCCCACCTCTCGTGAGTCCACCCACGAGAGGCGGGGGCCGGGTGGTGTCGTGGGTTGGTGGGTTGGTGGGTTGGTGGGTTGGTGGGTGCTGGTGAGGTGTGGGTCAGGGGTGGGTTCGGGGGTTTTCCGGAGTCCGCATCGAGCCTGCGGCGATATATCGTTCAGAGTTATGGAGAACCTGCCCGACCGCCCGCACCCGCACGCCCATCTGCGGGCGTCCGACATCGACCGTGACCAGGTCGTCGACGTACTGCGGGAGGCCCTGATGTCGGGCCGGTTGACGCAGGACGAGCACGCCGACCGGCTGGAGCAGACCCTCCAGGCGAAGACCCTCGGCGAGCTCGAGCCGATCACCCGCGACCTGGTCGTCCCGGGGCAACCGGCGCCGATCCCGTCGCCGATCCCGTCCAGGTCGACCGGCCTGGTGCCGATCGAGGAGCCGGCCGACCCGAGCGCCAGCGTCGACAACCTGGTGGCGATCTTCGGCGGCGGCGAGCGGAAAGGCCGCTGGCGGGTGAAGCGGCGGACCAACGCGTTCGCGATGTTCGGCGGCCACGACCTGGACATGACCGACGCTGTGTTCGAGGGCCGTGAGGTGACGATCTATGCGGTCGCGGTGTTCGGCGGGATCGACATCACCGTGCCCGAAGGCGTGAGCGTACGGAACGAAGGCATCGGCATCTTCGGCGGGTTCGCCGCGCAGGGCTCCGCCGACCCGGACCCGAACGCGCCGACCGTCGTGATCAAGGGCCTGGCCCTGTTCGGCGGCGTCGGCGGCCAGTCCTCGGCGAAGCGGCACGGCAAGAAGAACAAGCACAGGAACCGGCACGAGCTGCACTGAGGAAATGCGGGTGCGGTCCGCGGCACGTACTCGTAACCTGCGGTCATGGCCGACTTCGTTCCAGCCGACTTCGACGTACCTCGCGAGCTGATCACCCCGCGCTTCCGGCTGGAACCGCTGGGACCGGAGCACAACGAGCCGGACTACGCCGCCTGGACCGGCAGCATCGAGCACATCCGCTCGACGCCTGGATTCAGCGGGAGCTGGCCCCCGGTCGGCGGGATGTCGCCGGAGGCCAACCTGGGCGATCTCCAGCGGCACGCGGACGACTTCGTCGCGCGCCGCGGGTTCACGTACACCGTGATCGAGACCGACGGGGACGTGATCGGCTGCGTGTACATCTACCCGTCGCGCAAGGACCCGGCCGTCACCGACGTACGGTCCTGGGTGAGCGCGGAGCGGGCGTCGCTGGACGTCGCGTTGTACGACGCCGTGTCGGAGTGGCTGGCTACGCGGTGGCCGTTCGGCACGGTCGACTACGCGGTCAGATCCAGGACTTGAACCACATCCGGCTGAGCCAGTCCTGGTGCGGGAGCACCTTGTCGGTCAGGACCGGCCAGATGTAGGCGAAGTTCAGCACCACGAGTACGACGAACGCGCCGACCACCGCGCTGCCGATCAGCCGGCGCGGGGTCGCGGTACTCAGCGCTGAACCCAGCGCCGTCCGGGCCGGTCCGAGGACCTTGCCGAGGATCAGTGCCAGCGCCATCACCGTGAACGGGATCATCGTGACGGCGTAGAAGAAGAAGATCGGTCTCTGGTCGTACGCGAACCACGGCACCCAACAGGTCACGAACCCGATCACCGGGACGCCGAACCGCCAGTCGCGGGTGCTGATCCACAGCACCAGCGCGGCGATCAGCGCGAGCGCACCACCCCACCACAACAGCGGTGTGCCGAGGGCGGAGATCACCTGCAGACAGGTGTCGCCGGCCGGGGCGTTGCAGCCTGGCGTACCCGGCTTGATGTCGTTGACCGCGTCGAAACCGATCGGCCGCGCGATGATCGGCCAGCCCGCCGGGTTCGACTGGTACGGGTGGGTGGCGTGCTTGATGTAGTCGCCGGTGTGGAACGCGTACACCTCTTTGTGGTACTCGAGCAGTGACCGGAAGTCGTCCGGCACCAGCTTCATCACCCCGTGCGCCGGGTTGCTCGCCGCCCAGTTGTGGTCGTACGCGTTGTCGTGCAGCAGCCAGCCGGTCCAGGTCGCGAAGTACGTGACGACGGCGACCAGGATGAGGCTGATGAACGCCGGGATGCCGTCCACCAGCGCGGACTTCACGAACGCGAACCGGACCCCGAGCGAACGGCGGGCGCCGTAGTCCCACGCGAACACCAGGACGCCGAACGCGGCCAGCGTCCAGACCGCCGACCACTTGGTGCCGAGCGCGAGGCCGAAGCAGACACCCGCGGCGATTCGCCACGGGCGGACCAGCAGCCAGCGGCCCATCGTCCGGCGTTCGCCGTTCTCGACCGGCTTGTCCAGGGTCTCGGCGTGCCGGCGGCGGGTCCAGTCGCGGTCGCAGACCAGGCAGGAGACGGCCGCGACCAGCCAGAACGCGAGGAAGATGTCGAGCAGCGCGACCCGGGACATCACGAAGTGCAGGCCGTCGACGGCGAGCAGCAGGCCGGCGATGGCGCCGATCAGGGTCGACCGGGTCATCCGGCGTACCGTCCGGATCAGCAGCAGCACCGTCAGCGTGCCGAACAGGGCCGGCATGAACCGCCAGCCGAACGTGTTCATCCCGAACAGCTGCTCACCGGCCGCGATCATCCACTTGCCGACCTCGGGGTGCACGGTCAGGCTCGGGGTCGGCTTGAAGACGTCCAGGTTGCCGGCCAGGATCGCCTTGTCGGCGGCGCCCTCCGGCTGGTCGATGAACTGCCGCGCGTACCCGAACTTGAGCAGGCTGAACGCGTCCTTGGCGTAGTACGTCTCGTCGAAGACGAACTTCACCGGCGTACTCAGGTGCCAGAACCGCAGGATCCCGGCCACCAGCGTGATCGCGAGCGTCGCGATCCAGCCGCCGTCGAAGTCCCGGGGCATGGCCGGGTACAACCGCTCCTTGAGCGGCGGCAGCCGTCTCCCGAGCACGTCCCGCCCGAGCAGCTCTCGCTCGCCATCAGCCTCGCTACGCCGGACAGTCCCGTCCTCGATCACAGCAGCCACGCCCGCCATCGTACGGACGCCCCGGTCCGCCCGCCTCCCCCCGTCGGCCGGAACGGCTGGGATGATGTCTGGATGACCGGGCGATTGGTGTTGGCGGGGACGCCTATTGGGGATGTTTTGGATGGGTCGCCGCGGTTGGGGAAGGTGCTGGCTGATGCTGATGTGGTGGCTGCGGAGGATACGCGGCGGTTGCGGCGGCTGACCGGTGAGCTGGGGATTCAGGTGAGCGGGCGGGTCGTCTCGTACTTCGAGGGGAACGAGCGGGAGCGGACTCCGGAGTTGTTGCAGGCGCTGACCGACGGGTTGACCGTGGTGGTGGTGACGGACGCGGGGATGCCGAGCGTGTCGGATCCGGGGTACCGGCTGGTGGCGGCGGCGATCGAGGCTGACGTGGTCGTGACCGCCGTACCGGGGCCGTCGGCCGTGTTGACGGCGCTGGCGCTGAGTGGGTTGCCGGTGGACCGGTTCACGTTCGAGGGGTTCCTGCCGCGGAAGCCGGGGGAGCGCGGGCGGCGGCTGGCGGAGCTGGCGGACGAGCCGCGGACGATGGTGTTCTTCGAGGCGCCGCACCGGCTGACCGCGTCGCTGGAGGCGATGGCCGAGGCGTTCGGCGCGGATCGTCGTACGGCGGTGTGCCGGGAGCTCACGAAGACGTACGAAGAGGTCAAACGTGGACCGCTCGCGGACCTGGTGACGTGGTCGAAGGACGGGGTTCGGGGTGAGATAACCGTCGTCGTGTCGGGCGCGGACCCGGACAAGGTGATGACGCCGGAGGACCTCGCCCGGGAGGTCGCCGTGGACGAGGAGGCGGGGACGCCGCGCAAGCAGGCGATCGCCGACGTCGCGAAGCGGTTCAACGTGCCGAAGCGGACCGTGTACGACGCGGTACTCGCCGCCCGGGACCCCGGTAAATAGCACTGGCGTACGGCACTACCCTTGAAACCATGTCCGAGAAGGCCTATTACGTCACCACCCCGATCTACTACGTCACGGCCGCGCCGCACATCGGCAGCGCGTACACGACGGTGGCCGGGGACGTCCTGACCCGCTGGCACGCCCAGCGCGGCGAGCGCAAGTGGTACCTGACCGGTACCGACGAGCACGGCGAGAAGGTGATGCGCAGCGCGCAGGCCCAGGGCATGACCCCGAAGGAATGGACCGACAAGCTCGTCGAGGAGGCCTGGAAACCGGCCTGGGTGGACGTCGACATCGCGTACGACGACTTCATCCGGACGACCGAGCAGCGGCACACCGAGCGGGTCCGCGAGTTCTGGCAGAAGCTGTACGACAAGGGCGACGTCTACAAGGGCGAGTACGAGGGTCTGTACTGCGTGGGCTGCGAGGAGTTCAAGCTCCCCGCCGACATCCGCACCGACGAGGACGGCACCCAGCGGTGCATGATCCACGGCACCGAGCTGGAGACGGTCTCGGAGACGAACTACTTCTTCCGGCTCTCGGCGTACGCCGACAAGCTGCTCGAGCTGTACGAGTCGCAGCCTGACTTCGTGGCGCCGTCCAGCGCGCGCAACGAGGTGATCGCGTTCGTGAAGCAGGGCCTGCAGGACCTGTCGATCACCCGGTCGACGTTCGACTGGGGCATCCCGGTTCCGTGGGACGAGGACCACGTCCTGTACGTGTGGATCGACGCGCTGCTCAACTACGTGACCGCCGCGGGCTACGGCACCGACCCGGAGCGGTTCGAGGAGCTGTGGCCGGTCGACGTCCACCTGGTCGGCAAGGACATCCTCCGGTTCCACGCGGTGATCTGGCCGGCGATGCTGATGGCCGCCGAGGTCGCCGTACCGAAGCAGGTGTTCGCGCACGGCTGGCTGCTGGTCGGCGGCGAGAAGATGAGCAAGTCGAAGCTGACCGCGATCGCGCCGCACGAGATCACCGACCACTTCGGCTCCGACGCCTTCCGGTACTACTTCCTCCGGACGATCCAGTTCGGATCCGACGGCTCGTTCTCGTGGGAGCACCTGAGCGCGGTCTACACGTCCGAGCTCGCGAACGGCCTGGGCAACCTGGCCAGCCGGATCGCGGCGATGGTCGGCAAGTACTTCGACGGCGCCCTGCCGGAGCCGACCGACCATGGACCGGCCGAGCAGGCGCTGGCGGACAAGCTCGCGCAGACCGTCGCGACCGCGGACAAGGCGCTGGACACGCTCGCGTTCCAGGATGCGCTGGCCGCGATCAACGAACTGGTTGGTGCGGTCAACGGGTACGTGACCGAGCAGGAGCCGTGGAAGGTCGCCAAGGACGAGTCCCAGCAGGCCCGGCTCGCGACCATCCTGTACTCGGCCGCCGAGGTGCTGCGCGCGGTCGCCGTACTGCACAACCCGACGATGCCGAAGTCGTCGGCGAAGCTGTGGGAGCTGCTCGGCGCCGAGGACAAGCTCGGGGCGCTGGCCGACCAGCGGGTGCAGGACGCCGGCGCCTGGGGCCAGCTCCCGGCCGGGGCGAAGCTCACCAAGGGCGACCCGCTGTTCCCGCGTCTGGAAGAGAACTGATCGCAACAAACTGACGCCGCCGTCCGGGAATGCCGGCCGGCGGCGCAGCCTTTTCTTGTAGCAACAACCAATTCGAGGAGGCTGTCGCATGCGAGCTGTGGTGTTCGAGGAGTACGGCGATCCCGAGGTACTCGAGGTGCAGGACGTGCCGGAGCCGCACGCGGGCCCACGGCAGGTCCGGCTCAAGGTGCACGCGGCCGGCGTGAACCCGTACGACACGAAGATCCGCCGCGGCTTCACCAAGGCCTTCGCACCGGCCAAGTTCCCCGCGATCCCGGGTTTCGAGGTCGCCGGTGTGGTGGACGAGGCCGGTGACGGTGCTGCCTTCGCGGTCGGCGACGAGGTCGTCGGCTGGTCGCAGGGCGGCTCGTACGCCGAATACGCGATCGCGGGCAACGTGACCCGCAAGCCGGCCGGCCTGAGCTGGGAGCAGGCTGTCGCCCTCCCGGTGGCCGGCGAGACCGCGCAGCGGGTGCTGAACCTGCTCGGGGTGACGTCCGGCGAGACGATCCTGATCCACGGCGCGGCCGGCGCGGTCGGTTCGGTCGCCGTACAGCTGGCGGTCGCGGCCGGTCTCACGGTGATCGGTACGGCGTCCCCCGCGAACCACGACTACCTCCGCTCGATCGGCGCGGTTCCGGTCGCGTACGGCGAGGGCTTGGTCGAGCGGGTCCGCGCGGCGGCTCCGCAGGGCGTCGACGCCGTACTCGACACCGCTGGCAAGGGTGGCCTGCAGGAGTCGATCGAGCTGCGCGGCGGCACCGACCGGATCATTACCATCGCCGACTTCGCCGCCGGCGAACTCGGCATCCAGACCTCCTCCGGCGGTACCGCGACCCCCGAAAAGGTCCGGGCTGCCCTCGACGCCCAGCTCCAAGCCGCCGCGGACGGCAAGCTCACACTCCGAATCGCCGACGCCTTCGGCCTGGCAGACGCCGGCAAGGCCCAAGAACTCAGCGAGTCCGGCCACGCCCGCGGCAAGATCGTCATCCTCCCTCAGGCATAAACCGACCGCGCCCGGCTGACGCTTTTCTACAAGCGCATGTCGGCGGGGAACCGTACGGTCAGGGGGAGAGAGGAGTTCATGATGACTGGGTATGTAGCGGTGGCTGAGGTTGATATTGATGCACCGGCTGAGCGGGTATGGGAGGTCCTGACCAGTCCGGAGCGCCTGAAGGAGCTGTGGTTCGGCGCCGAGGTCGAGACGGACTGGCAGGTGGGGAGTCCGATCACCTGGAGTGGTGAGTGGGAGGGCAAGCCGTACCAGGACAAGGGCGAGATCCTCGCGATCGAGCCGGGGCGGTTGTTGCGGCTGACGCATTTCAGCCCGCTGACCGGGCAGCCCGACGTACCGGAGAACTACCACACGCTGACCTACACCCTGACCGGCAACACGCACCTGAAACTCGAGCAGGACAACAACGCCAGCGAGGACGAAGCCAAGCACTCCCAAGGCATGTGGGAAACACTCGTCGCCAAGGTGAAGGAAGCGGCGGAGGGATAGCCGCTGGTGAAAAGTAGGTGGCGGTGACTCAGTAACCTGGCACCTATGGGTGTTGATGGTGTCGAGGTGGATCGGCCGACGCGGGAGCGGGCGGCGGTGGGGGAGGACGGGCGGTCCCGGGATCGGAGCCGGCCGGCGGTGCCGGATCCGTTGCCGATGAGTGTGGTGGACGCGCACTGCCACCTGGACATCGCGGACGGG
This sequence comes from Kribbella sp. NPDC031520, assembly GCF_055580825.1. NCBI lineage: Bacteria > Bacillati > Actinomycetota > Actinomycetes > Propionibacteriales > Kribbellaceae > Kribbella > Kribbella sp. NPDC031520. The sequence goes on along the minus strand of NZ_JBVIKS010000001.1, from coordinate 708,271 downwards.
GAAGACGGAGCCTGGCTGAGTCCTGCCGAGGCGATCAAGCTGGCGGCGTCGGTCGGCGTGACGCGGATCGTGCAGGTCGGGTGCGATCTGCCGGGTGCGCAGTGGGCCGTCGAGGCGGCCGCGCAGTACCGGAACGTGATCGCGGGCGTCGCCCTGCACCCGAACGAGGCGCCGAAGCTGAAGGCGGCCGGCGAGCTCGAGAGTGCGCTGGCGGAGATCGAGCGGCTGGCGTCGAGTTCGGAGAAGGTGCGGGTGATCGGCGAGACCGGGCTCGACTACTTCCGGACCGGCGCGGACGGGCAGGCGGCGCAGCACGAGTCGTTCGCCGCGCACATCGAGCTCGCGAAGCGGCTGGGCAAGACGTTGATGATCCACGACCGGGACGCGCACGATGACGTACTGCGGATCCTCGATCGCGAGGGCGTACCGGACCGGCTCGTGATGCACTGCTTCTCCGGCGACACCGAGTTCGCCCGCGAATGCGTGAACCGCGGCGCGTTCCTGAGCTTCGCCGGGGTCGTCACGTTCAAGAACGCCCAGTCCCTGCGCGACGCCCTCGCGACCACCCCGCTCGACCGCATCCTGGTCGAGACCGACGCGCCATACCTCACCCCGTCCCCGTACCGCGGCAAGCCCAACGCGTCGTACCTGATCCCGCACACCGTCCGCAAGATGGCCGACGTCCTCAACATCTCCGTCCCCGAACTCTGCGAAGCCCTCAACACCAACGCCAACAACGCCTTCGGTGGATCGTGGTAACTGTTCTCACCGACGCCGATATCCGGGCGCGGCTGCGGCCGGCGCAAGCGGTGGGGTGGATGCGGGAGGCGGTCCTTGCTGCTCATCACGGGCGGTTGCGTACGCCGCCGCGGGTCTCGACCGATCTCGGCAACGGGCGGCTGGTTTTCACGACTGGAGCATTGGAGGGGGAGTGGTTCGGGTATCGGTCGTACGACTCGTTCGATACCGAGCCGGGGCAGCAGGTTGTCGTGCTTCACGACTGGCGCAGTGGTGCGGTGCGGGGGATTGCTGTGGGCAACGAACTGGGGCCGCGGCGGGTGGGTGCGATCGGTGGTGTAGCTGTCGATGCGCTGGCGAAACCAACCGCCGAGACCCTCGCGTTGATCGGGACGGGCACGCAAGCCTTCACCCAGCTCTGGGCGATTTCGGCGGTGCGACGGTTGTCCGGCGTTCGGGTGTTCAGCCGGGATCCGGAGCGGCGAATCGCCTTTGCCAGAAGGGTTTCGCAGGATCTGGGACTGCCCATCACTGCGGTCGGGTCAGCCCGGGAAGCCGTCGAGGGGGCGGACATCGTCGTGTTGGCGACCAACAGCCCTACGCCGGTGATCGACCCGGCGTGGGTCAGCGATGGGGCCTTCGTGACCACGCTCGGCCCGAAGCAGCATGGTCGCGCCGAGTTCGGGCCGGAGTTGATCGATCGGGCGGATCTTGTCGTCACGGACTCGATCGCGCAGACCCGGGCGTACGAACCGCCGTTCATCCTGTCCGGCACCCCGCAACACGATCGCCTGATCAGCCTGGGGACGGCATTGAGCGGCAATGTGACGGGCGGGACCGTGCTGTTCTGTTCGGTCGGGCTCGCGGGGACGGAGGCGTATCTGCTCGCGCGGCTCGTTTCGTGACCGGCCGCACGCCGGCGGTGAACGTTGCCGCCGGCCGTTGCGGGATGCACCGGACGGGCGCAGTCTGAGGATGCCGGCCCCGGCCGGGACCGGTCGTCAAGGGGAGGGTCAATGAGCGTCTTGATGACGATGCGAGTGACTGGGGATCCGAAGGCGATCGAGAAGTTGGGCGCGGACAACGGTGCGCTCTTCCAGGGAGTGATGGCGGACGCGACCAGCCGCGGACTGATCTCCCATCACTTCTACGGCAGCAAGTCCGAGGTTCTGGTCGTCGACGAGTGGCCCGACGAGGGAGCGTTCCAAGGATTCTTCGAGCACTCCGGATCGCAGATCCAGGAGATCATGGCGAAGGCCGGTGTGACGGCCGAGCCGAAGCCGGAGTTCTGGCGGCACCTGGAGGTCGGCGACGACGTCGGCTGAGGCCGCTGGTAGACACACCTCATGGAGTTCGGTGAGGTGGTCCGCAGGCGACGGATGGTCAGGAACTACGACCCGGACCTGGCGGTGCCGGAGGAGGTTCGCGAGCGGATCCTCGAGAACGGTCTTCGGGCGCCGTCGGGCGGGTTCAGCCAGGGGTGGGCGTTCCTGACCCTGGAGGGGGAAGAGCGGGAGCGGTACTGGCGGATCTCGGCCGCGGATCCGGACGAGAAGTATGTGGAATGGATCACAGGGCTGCGCCGCGCACCGCTGCTGATCCTGGCGTTCGCGCACAAGGACGCGTACCTCGATCGGTACACCGAACCGGACAAGGGCTGGACCGATCGGGACGAGGGTCGCTGGACCGCGCCGTACTGGTTCGTCGACACCGGGATGGCCGTGCTGCTGATGCTGCAGACGGTGGTCGACGAAGGCCTGGGAGCCTGCTTTTTCGGGCCTCCCGCGGAAAAAGTGGGTCTGCTGCTGAAGGAGTTCGGCGTGCCCGAGGGGTTCGATCTGGTCGGAGTGCTGTCGGTCGGGTACCGGGCCCCGGACAGGCGGTCGCCGTCCCTGAAACGGGGCCGCCGGACGACCGCCGAAGTGGTGCATCGGGGGCACTGGGGCAATCACACGGCGTAAAGCGGCCGTTACACCTTTTTACGACTCGCCGAACAGAGGATTGGCGCTTCCGCTACTTCTTCGTTATGGTCCCGTGATGTTGGCCGGGATCGGGGAAGTTCCCGGACGAGCACAACCCCTCGGCGGGGCAACCGAATCTGGGCAGCCAGTCCAGCGGCGGGTGCCGGTGCCTGTGCTGTCCCACCCCGTGCCCGGGTAGCCCTACCTGGGAGCGTTAGTGCGTAAGTCCATCATCGTGGCCGTCGGTGCGACGGCTGCGCTAGCCGTCGCGGGTGGCTCCGTGGCATATGCCTCGAAGAGCAAGACCGTGAGCATCTCCGTCGACGGCCAGGTGCGGAAGGTACACACCTTCGGCTCCACCGTGGCAGACGCCCTGAAGGCCGAGAAAGTTCAGGTCGGTGACCACGACAACGTCGCGCCGTCCCTGAACTCGAAGCTGCAGGACGGCCAGGAGATCGCCGTGCAGTACGGTCGCCAGCTGACCGTGAACGCCGACGGCACCAAGAAGGCCTACTGGACCACGGCCGACAGCGTGAACGAGGCGCTCGCCGACCTCGGCCTGCGGTACGACGGTGCCCAGCTGTCCACCAGCCGGAGCGCGCCGCTCGGCCGCCAGGGGCTGGAGCTGACCGTCACCACGCCGAAGACCGTGCAGATCGTGCACCTCGGCAAGATCGTGACGATCAAGTCGGTGGCGAGCACCGTCGGTCAGGCCCTCACGCAGGCGAAGATCGCCTGGGACGCCGACGACCGGATCACCCCGGCCGCGACGACCCCGTTGAAGCTCGGCGTGAACAAGATCGGTTTCGTGCAGGTCCTGCAGAAGACCGTCACCAAGACCGTGGCCGTCGCGCACGGCACCGACAAGACCGCGTCGGCGACGCTGCTCGAGGGCACCACGAAGACCACGGCCAAGGGCACGAACGGCTCGAAGACCGTCACGTACCTGTACACCTACCTGGACGGCAAGCTGTCGACCACGAAGGTGGTCGCGTCGAAGGTCGTCACGCAGGCGGTCGACGAGCAGGTCCTGGTCGGTACCAAGCCGAAGCCGGCCGAGACGACCACCTCGACGGACACCCCGGCGCCGACCGGCGGCACGGGTGCCTGGGACCGGATCGCCGCGTGTGAGTCCGGCGGCAACTGGGCCGCGAACACCGGCAACGGGTACTACGGCGGCCTGCAGTTCGACCACGGCACCTGGGCGGCCTACGGCGGTACGGCGTACGCCAACAACGCCAACGGTGCGTCCAAGGCGCAGCAGATCGCGATCGCGGAGAAGGTCAAGGCCGACCGCGGTGGCTACGGCGCCTGGCCGGTGTGCGGCAAGAAGGCGTGAGGCTGACACACTGGCTCACGTGAGCTCGTCTGATTCATCCACCTCAGCCGGACCGAGACTTCTCGGTCCGGCTGAGGTGCGTTCGCTGGCCAACGCGCTGGGAGTACGCCCGACCAAGCAGCGCGGCCAGAACTTCGTCATCGACCCGAACACGGTCCGCCGGATCGTCCGCGCGGCCGGCCTCACCGAGGGCGAGCACGTGCTGGAGATCGGCCCGGGGCTCGGTTCGCTGACGCTGGCGCTGCTCGCCGACGGGCACCCGGTGACCGCGGTCGAGATCGACCCGCTGCTCGCGCAGGCGCTGCCGTCGACCATCGGCTCGTATGCGCCGGAGCAGGCCGCCAAGCTCATCGTCGTCGAGGCGGACGCGATGGACGTCGGTCCGGATCAGATCGGTACGCCGACAGCCTGCGTCGCGAATCTCCCGTACAACGTCGCCGTACCGGTCCTGCTGCACCTGCTCGAGGTCTCGGACTCGCTGCGGCACGGGCTCGTGATGGTGCAGGCCGAGGTCGCCGACCGGCTGGCGGCGCCGCCCGGCTCCCGGACGTACGGCGTACCGTCCGCGAAGGCCGCCTGGTACGCCGACGTACGCCGCGCCGGGCCGATCGGGCGGAACGTGTTCTGGCCGGCCCCGAACGTGGACTCCGGGCTGGTCTCGTTCGAACGCCGGGACCCGCCGGCGACCGCCGCGACCCGGGAGGAGACGTTCGCCGTGATCGAGGCGGCGTTCTCGCAGCGCCGCAAGACCGTCCGCTCCGCGCTGGCCCGCTGGCTGCCGGACCGCGCCCGCCTCGACGAGATCTTCAAGAGCACCGGCATCGACCCGCAATTACGTGGCGAGATGCTCGGGATTGAGCAGTTCGCAGCACTGGCCGGTGCAAGGCACTAGCCTGTCCGACGTGCCACCTTCTGCTGAGGTCACGGTGCGGGCGCCGGCCAAGATCAATCTGGGTCTGTCCGTCGGTCCGCCGCGCCCGGACGGGTTCCACCCGCTTGCCACGGTGTACCAGGCCGTTGCCCTGTACGACGATGTGACCGCGGTACTGCGCGACGACGACGGCGAGGTCTCGGTGGAGATCTCCGGCGACTTCGCGGACGACGTACCGACCGACGAGACGAACCTCGCGGTCCGGGCGGCGCAGCTGCTGCAGGCCGAGTACGACGTGGACGAGGGTGTCGACCTGACGATCCGCAAAACCATCCCGGTCGCGGGTGGGATGGCCGGCGGGTCGACCGACGCGGCCGCGACGCTGGTCGCGTGCAACCGGCTGTGGGGCCTGCAGCTGACCCAGACCGAGCTGCAGCACCACGCGGCCGAGCTCGGCAGCGACGTTCCGTTCTGCCTGGTCGGGCACACCGCGCTCGGTCAGGGCCGCGGCGAACAGGTCACCGAGGTGATGTCCCGCGGGACCTTCCACTGGGTGTTCGCGATCGCCGACGGCGGGCTGTCCACGCCGGAGGTGTACGGCCAGCTCGACCGGATGCGGCCGCTGCGCCGGGTCGAGCCGCCGCACGTCCGTCCGGAGTTGATGTCCGCGCTGCTGTCCGGGCAGCCCGGCGCCCTTGCGGTTGCCCTCAGCAACGACCTGCAGGCGGCCGCGCTGGCGCTCCGCCCGGAGCTCGGCGACACCCTCCAGTTCGGCCTGGACCACGGCGCGCTGGCCGCCCAGATCTCCGGCTCCGGTCCGACCTGCCTGTTCCTCGCCGCCGACAGCCGCAGCGCCGTCGACCTCGCCGTCGACCTCGCCGAGTCCGGACTCTGCCGCATGGTCCGCCAGGCCGAAGGCCCCGTCCCGGGCGCCCGCATCCTCCCGGCGATCGTCAGCCGTTAATTCGCTCGTCCCCGCGCCCGGGCGGTGTTACCGTCCGGGTGAGTACTCACGAGACTGACAGGAGACCGGGATGCGCCGCGGATCGATCTACCGCATCGGTACTGATCGTTTCGACGCATTCGCGAGGACTCTTGAAATCTCTGACGATGGGCATTGTTGCGCATGTCGACGCCGGTAAAACCAGCCTGACCGAGCGGCTGCTGTTCGCCGCCGGGGTCGTCGACCGGGTGGGCCGGGTCGACGACGGGAACACCCGGACCGACTCGATGGAGCTCGAGCGGAGGCGCGGGATCACGATCCGCTCCGCGGTGGTGGCGTTCCGGCTCGGCGACCTGCCGGTGAACCTGATCGACACGCCCGGCCACTCGGACTTCATCGCCGAGGTGGAGCGGGCGCTGTCGGTACTGGACGGCGCCGTGCTGGTGATCTCCGCGGTCGAGGGCGTGCAGCCGCAGACGCGGTTGCTGATGCGCACGCTGGACCGGCTGCGGATCCCGACGCTGCTGTTCGTGAACAAGGTCGATCGGCTTGGCGCGCGGTACGACGACCTGCTCGCCGACATTCGCCGCCTGCTGACGCCGGCCGCCGTACCGATGGCGACGGTCGCGGAGCTGGGTACGCGAGCCGCCGCGGTCGAGCTGCTCCCGCTGCACCGTCCGGAGCTCGGCGAATTGCTTGCCGAACGCAACGACGAGTTCCTGGAGCGTTATCTGCAAGGCCCCGTCGACCAGGCGGCGGAGTTGCAGCGGCAGGTCGCGAAGGCCGAAACCCACCCGGTGTACTTCGGATCCGCGATGACCGGCGTCGGGATCACCGAGCTGATCGACGGCATCCGTACGTGGTTGCCTCGCGCCACCGGATCGCCGGCCGACGAGCTCCGGGCCCGGGTCTTCAAGGTCGAACGCGTCGCCGCCGGCCAGAAGCTCGCGTCCGCGCGGATCGTCTCCGGCACGCTCACCGCCCGTACGCCGGTCGCGATCCACCCGGTCGACGGCCCGGAGTACCAGACCCGCCCGAGTGGCGTCGAGGTGTACGCCGACGGCGCCCGGCAGCCGGCCGAGCGCGTCGAGGCCGGGCAGATCGTGGCGCTGCGGGGCCTGAAGAGCATCCGGATCGGTGATCAGCTCGGCGTACGTACGTCGTACACGCAGCGGCTGTTCGCTCCGCCGACGCTGGAGACGGTGGTCAGCGCACGCGACCGGGTCCGCCTGTTCCAGGCGTTGACGCAGCTCGCCGAGCAGGATCCGCTGATCCGGGTCCGGAAGGCCGACGAGATCGGCGAGATCACCGTCAGCCTGTACGGCGAGGTGCAGAAGGAGGTGATCGCCTCGTTGCTGGACTCGGAGTACGGCGTCGGCGTCACGTTCAGCGAGACGACACCGATCCACGTCGAGCGGCTGAACGGCACCGGCTCGGCGCTGCGCGAGATCACCGAAGGCCCGTGGGCGGCCGGCGTCGGGTTCCGCGTCTCACCAGTTGCCGAGGGCATCGAGTACAACCTGGAGGTGGAGCTCGGTGCGCTGCCGCGGGCGTTCCACACCGCGATCGAGGAGACCGTACGGCAGACGCTGCACCAAGGCCTGTACGGCTGGGAGATCCCGGACATCCGGATCGACCTCACCCACACCGCGTACTGGAGCCCGGTGACGGTCGCCGCCGACTTCCGCCGCCTCGTCCCGCTGATCCTGATGCAGGCGATCGCCGAGGCAGGTACGACGGTGCTCGAGCCGCTGAACCACTTCGAGCTGGACGTCCCGCCGGACACCGTCGCGCGGATGATGGCGCACGTCGCCGAACACCGCGGCGTCGTCATGCAGGTCACGCAGACCCGTCTCGAGGGCACGATCCCGGCCGCGAGCACCTACGCGTTCGAGGCCCAGCTGCCGCACCTCGGCCGCGGCGAGGCGCTCCTCGCGACCACCTTCGACAGCTACCGCCCGGTCCCGGCCCCGCCGCCGATCCGGAACCGGACCGACGGCAACCCCCTCAACGAGAAGCAGTACCTCCTGCACCTCAATCAAAGTCTTTGAGGATGGTGTGGATCTCGGCGACCGTGTCCGGGACATTCGCGGTGTGGGCGGTGATGCAGAGAAGTTCGCGGAGGTGCAGCAGTGGGAGGCGGTCGCGCCAGCCCGGCGTCAGCGGGTGGACCTCCTCGTACGCGGTGAAGAGTGTCGGGGAGAGGTTGTTGTAGATGAGGAGGGTGGCGAGATCGGCCTCCGGCCAGCCGTAGTACACCGCCGGGTCGATGAGGGCGGGTCCTCCGGCAGGTGACGGCAGCAGGTTGCCGTGCCAGAGGTCGCCGTGCAGCAGGGTCGGCGCCTGGGGTGGAACGAGTTCGTGCAGACGGTTGGCGACGCGTTCCAGGCGGCGGCGATCCTCGAAAGAGAGCTGGTGGTGGCAGTTCGGTTCTTCGAGGTAGCGCAGCAGCCGGTGCTCGGCGAAGAACGCGTGCCCGTCGGTCGTCCACGGGTTCCGCTGCGGCAGTACGCCGAGGTAGTTGTCCCGGTCGTACCCGAACTTGTCCGCGGTCCGCAGGTGCTGCAACGCCAGCGCCCGGCCCGCGTCCTCCCAGTACGTCGGCGACGGTTGCGCCGTACCGAGATCGGTCATCACGATGTACTGCGCTGTGACCCGCAACACCTCCGGTACGGCGAAGCCGCCGGGCGTGCGGAGTGCGTCGAGGCCGTCGGCCTCCAGAGCGTACAGGTCCGGCGGTACGTCGTCCTGCGTCTTCACGACCACCGAGCGGCCGCGCGTCGTCCGGACGCGGAAGGTCTTGCTCGCGTACCCGCCCTCCAGCGGATCGGCGGTGATCGGTTCGCCCAGGGACAGGCCATCGAGCCAGGCAGCAGTCAGCACTTTGTGTCCCGTGAGCGATGTAGGTTGGCGCTATCGGCGCCCAGGCACGCACCTCGGGGCACTTGCTCAGCGCCCACGATGCTCCGCATCGAGGCCACTGACCAAGCACCCCGATGCACGCACCTGGACACCGCTATCGCTCAACCTACATCGCTCACGGGACACGAGACGATCCTGGCATGAGGGTCGGCGTCGGCTACCCTTGGGCGCGTTATGGCGGTAGCTAACTTGGTCAATCTGGAAGCTGTTTCGAAGGGCTTCGGGACCCGCACACTGCTCGACTCGGTCAGTCTCGGCGTAGGCCGTGGTGAGCGCATCGGCGTGGTCGGGCGTAACGGCGACGGCAAGTCGACGCTGTTGCAGGTCCTGGCCCGACGTGAACAGCCCGACAGTGGGCGGATCACCCACAATCGCGACCTGCGGCTCGGGTACCTCGGGCAGGGCGACGACCTCGACCCGGAGCACACCGTGCTGCACGCGGTCCTCGGCGAGGTCGAGACCTACACCTGGGCGGCCGATCCGCGGGCACGCACGGTGATGGAGCACTTGCTCGGCGAGATCGATCACCAGGCGTTGGTCGGCAGCCTGAGCGGTGGTGAACGCCGGCGCGCGTCGCTCGCCCGGCTGCTGCTCATCGAGGTCGACCTGCTGATCCTCGACGAACCCACGAACCACCTGGACATCGAGGCGGTCAGCTGGCTGGCCGAGCACGTCGTCGACCGGGCCGGTGCGCTGATCGTCGTCACCCACGACCGCTGGTTCCTCGACGCGGTCTGCACGGACACGTGGGAGGTCCAGGGCGGCCGTGTCACGTCGTACGACGGCGGCTATGCGGCGTACGTCCTGGCCAAGGCCGAGCGGACCCGGAGCGCCCAGGTCAGCGAGGAGCGGCGGCAGAACCTGCTGCGCAAGGAGCTGGCCTGGCTGCGCCGCGGCGCACCGGCCCGGACGAGCAAGCCGAAGTTCCGGATCGACGCCGCGAATGCCCTGATCGAGAACGAGCCGCCGCCGCGCGACAAGCTCGCGCTGTCCCAGCTCGCGACCTCGCGGCTCGGCAAGGACGTGTTCGACGCCGAGGACGTCAGCTTCAGCTACGGCGATCGCACGATGCTCGACCACGTCACGTTCCGGCTCGGCCCGGCGGACCGGATCGGGCTGCTCGGCCCGAACGGTGCCGGCAAGACCACGTTCCTCAGGGTCCTCACCGGGCAACTCCCGCCGGACCACGGCGTGGTGAAACAGGGCAAGACGGTCCGGGTCGCCAACCTGTCGCAGAACCTCGAGGAGATCGACGACACGGTCACGGTGCTCGACCACATCACCGCGATCCGCCGTACTGCGGCCCTGGCCGGCAAGGGCGGTGAGCTGACGTCGTCGCAGCTGCTCGAGCGGTTCGGGTTCACCGGCGACAAGCTGACCACGCGGATCTCGGACCTGTCCGGCGGCGAGCGGCGCCGCCTGCAGCTGCTGCGGATCCTCCTGGACGAGCCGAACGTACTGATCCTGGACGAGCCGACCAACGACCTGGACGTCGAGACGCTGACCGTGCTGGAGGATTTCCTCGACGGCTGGCCGGGCGTCGTCGTCACGGTCACCCACGACCGGTACTTCCTGGAGCGGGTCAGCGACATGGTTTACGCGATCATGGGCGACGGCCGGGTCCGGCACCTGCCGCGCGGCGTCGATCAGTATCTCGAGGAACTCGAAGCCGGAATTCCGCGGCGGGCCACGTCCAATGCATTGACACCGGCGGCGGAAGTGTCCACGGATTTGCCGGGAACCGTCGTTAATACCCAGGTGGTTGAGCGTCCGACGGCTGACGCGGCAGTGGCGCGCGCGGCGAAGAAGGAGCTGAACCGGATCGAACGGCAGCTCGCCAAGCTCACCGAGACCGAGGCGAAGCTGCACGACCAGCTGGCCGCGAGCGCCAGCGACTACGAGCGGCTGTCCGAGCTGGACGCCGAGCTGCGCAAGCTCGCGGACGAACGCGGCGAGCTGGAAACGGCCTGGTTCGAGGCCGCGGAACGCGCGGAACAGTAGCAGTTCGAGGGAAAAGCGCGCGGCGCCCCCTCCGATCCCCTGTTGATTCGGAGGGGTACGCCGAGCTGCTGGGTGAGCGGGCCCCGAGTCGGCCGGCGTTGTTCGGGCCCCGAGCCCCGGACACCGCGCGACCATCTTTCGGCGGACCACCTCTTGCCGCCGAGAGTCACCTTGTGTTCGATCGACTACTGACTGTGATGACGATAGTGCGGGTCGGGAGTTGTGTCGGCTACAGCAGTCTCTCGATCTTGTTGCAACTAGCAACGATCGAAACAGGGCGGAAGTGACGTTCGTCTTTTCGGATAATTCCGGAACAATTCAACTTTGCCGAACTGGACCGGCCGCTTTGTCGGAGCCGGCAAAGGGTTTGTTCGGATCAATCATTTTCGAACGGGCGGACCAGTTCGCGGAGTGCGCCGGCGATCTGTTGCTGGTCGCGGTCGCTGAGACCGCCCAGCAGCGTGCGTTCGTGGGTCAGCAGGCCTGCCATGGCGGCGTCGACCTTGTCCCGTCCGGCCGGGGTCAGCTGGACCAGTACGCCGCGCCGGTCATTCGGATCCGGGAGCCTTTCGACCAGTCCGCGCGCAGTCAGGCGGTCGACCCGGTTTGTCATCGTGCCGGATGTGACAAGCGTTTCCTTGAGTAATTTCCCGGGCGACAACCGGTACGGCGTACCGGCCCGGCGGAGGGCGGCGAGAACGTCGAACTCCCAGGACTCGAGCTGGTGCGCGTCGAACGCCTGGCTGCGGGCGCGGTCCAGGTGCCTGGCCAGCCGGCTGACCCGGGACAGCACCTCCATCGGTGCCACGTCGAGGTCGGGGCGTTCCCGCCGCCAGGCCTCGATCAGCCGATCGACCTCGTCCTCCATGGCTCCGAGCGTACCGATCAAGACTCTTGACATCAAGACAACTGCGAGGTCTAGAGTATCTCGATGTCAAGATAAATCGTTGAGGGAAGGTGGACGTCATGCGCAGGTCACCGGTGTGGAGTCCGGAGCAGTACGGAACGTACGCCGACGAGCGCGCGCGGCCGTTCCGGGACCTGGTCGAGCGGGTCCGGGCCACCGACGTACGGACCGTCGTCGACCTCGGCTGCGGTCCGGGGGCGTTGACCGCGACGCTCCGCGACGTCTGGCCGGACGCGACCATTCGCGGGATCGACAGCTCGCCGCAGATGCTCGACGCGGCCGCGCAGTACGCCGACGACCACCTGAGCTTCGAGCTCGGTGACGTCCGGGAGTGGTCCGGCTCCGACCTCGACGTGATCGTCACCAACGCGACGCTGCAATGGGTCCCGGAGCAGCTCGACCTGCTGCCCGGGTTCGTCCGGGCGCTGCGGCCGGGCGGGTGGCTGGCGATCCAGATCCCGGGCAATGGGAATGCGCCGTCGCACGCGATCCTCCGCGAACTGGCGAACACCCCGCCGTACGCCGAGTACGCAAAGGACGCGTCGCTGCGCCCCGACGTACCTGGGCCGGCCGAGTACGTCGAGGCGCTCAGTGCGGAAGGCTGTGTGGTGGACGCGTGGGAGACGACGTACTTCCATGTACTGTCCGGCGACAACGCCGTACTCGAATGGGTGAAGGGGACCGGGGCGCGGCCGGTGCTGCAGTCGCTGCCGGACAACGTACGGCCGGCGTTCGAGGCGGAGTACGGTGCGCGGCTGGCGGAGGCGTATCCGCAGAAGGAGTACGGGACGCTGCTGCCGTTCCGGCGGATCTTCGCCGTTGCGCAGAAGAAGGGGTGACCGATGCGACTCGATCATGTGCAGGTGTCGTGCCCGCCCGGTGGCGAGGACGTGGCGCGGGCGTTCTACCGCGATGCGCTCGGGATGACCGAGGTGGAGAAGCCGGAGCTGCTGAAACCGCGCGGCGGGTGCTGGTTCAAGGCCGACGCCGCGGAGATCCACGTCGGGGTCGAGAAGGCGTTTGCTCCGGCGAAGAAAGCGCATCCGGCGTTGGCCGTCGACGATCTGGATGCGTTGGCGGCAAGGCTTGCCCGGCTTGGTTATCCGGTCCAGTGGGACAACGAGACGATTCCCGGCCGCCGACGGTTTCACACCGCCGACGGACACGGGAATCGCGTCGAGATTGTGTAAGCGGCTCGCCCGGCCCCCTCAAGCCGGGCGAGCCGCCGGCTCATTCGGTGGCCAGCGCGCCGGCCGGAGCGACCTTCGCGGCGCGCCGGGCCGGCAGCACCGAGGCGAGCAGGCCTGCCACCGCGGCGACCGCGGCGATCGCGATCAGCAGCGTCCCGGGTACGGCGTACTCGACACCACCGGTGACCGTCTGCCCGCCCATCAGCGCACTCGTCCCGGTCCAGCCGTAGACCAGCCCGAGGACGATCCCGAGACCGGCCGCGACCAGCGCCATCATCAACGATTCGAAGGCGAGCATCCGGCGCAGCTGACGGCGGGACAGGCCCATCGCGCGGAGCAGCGCGTTCTCCCGGGTCCGCTCGAGGACCGACAGGCTGAGCGTGTTCCCGACGCCGACCAGCGCGATCAGTACCGAGACCCCGAGCAGCCCGATCCCGACGATCAGCAGTACGTCGAAGATCTTCGTGTACGTCGACCGCTCGGCCAGACCGCCGTCGACGCCGAGGTCCTTCACGCTCGGGATCGACTGCTGCACCGCGTCGATCACGTCCGGACCGTTCGCCTTCGGGTCCGACGCCAGCCAGTACCCGGTCGTCGCCGCGTTCGGCGCCAGCTTCGTGAGATCGGCCGAGGTGATCGTGATCGGGTCGAGATGCCCGACCGACATCCGTACCGTGAGGCTGACCTTGTGCTGCCCGGACACCAGCGTGAGCTGCGAGCCCTCGGTCAGCTTCAGTCCCTCCATGGTGCGGTAGGCGACGAGCGCCGTACCGGGCTTGAGCTGCCCGGCAAGGCTTTGGTTGTGGATCACCGAACCGGCCTTGTCCTGGTCGATCCCGGTGACCGACATGTCCTGGCCGCCCGCCTTGACGTCCACCGAGCTGACCGGGACGACCTGGGTGATGCCCTTGATGTCGCGGAGCTGCTGCTCGGCGGAGGCCGGCATCTTCTCCTTGTACGCCGTCACCACCAGGTCGACCGGGTACTGCCCGTTCATCGACACGTCGAACGTTTTCTGCACCGAGGCGATCCCGACGCAGGTCAGGCTGATCAACGTCACGCCGATCAGCAGCGCCGACGTGGTGGCCGCGGTCCGCTTCGGGTTCCGGATGGCGTTCGCGACCGCGATCCGGGCCGGTACGCCGCCGGCGCGGGCCGGGAGTGCGCCGATCAGGCGGATCAGCGCCGGTACCAGCAGCGAACCGAGCGCGAGGATGCCGAGGAACGAGATCGCGCCGCCCGCGGCACCGATGATGACCTGGTGCATCGCCGCACCGGCTGCGAGCAGGACACCGCCGCCGGCGAGGAACAGGAAGCCGGCGAGCAGACGTAGTACGCCGGCCCTCGACCCGGCCGCCGGAGCGACCTCCGGCCGAAGCGCGGCCAGCGGCGCCACCTTCGTCGCCCGCCGCGCCGGTACGACGGCCGCGATCAGCGTGGCCACCGTACCGAGCAGGAGCGGTACGAACACCGACACGACGTCGAGGTGCAGCGGTACCCGCGGGATGCCCCAGTCGAACTCGCGGAACAGCGTCAGCGCCAGCGCGGACAGGGCGACGCCGAACACGACGCCGATCGCGGACGCGACCACACCGACGATGCTCGCCTCGGCGAGGACCGACGTGAACACCTGCCGCCGGGACGCGCCGACGCAGCGCAGCAGCGCCATCTCGCGGGTGCGCTGGGCGATCACGATCGTGAACGTGTTGCCGATCACGAGGCAGGCGACGAACAACGCGATCAGCGCGAACATCCCGAACACGCCGCCGAGCACGTCGATACCGTGGGTGAAGCTCTCCACCTCGTGCTGGACGAACTCCGCACCGGTGTACACCAGCAGGCCGTCCGAGATCACGCCGCGCGCGGCGTCGGCGAGCTGCGTCTGCGAGACGCCGGGCTTGGCCGCGAGACCGATCCCGCCGACGAACGCGTCCGGTGCGAAGGTCTTCACGGCGGCGGCGGTGGCGACCGCGGACGCCGGGCCGACCGAGTTCGTGTCGTTGACCAGGCCAACGATCTTCAGCGTCCAGGACTTGCCGTCGAACGAGCTGATCCGGAGCTGGTCGCCGATGCCGAGCTTGTGCTTGGCGGCCAGCCGGGACGGCAGCGCGATCTCGTTCGTTGCGGTGGGCAACCGGCCGGACGACGTAGTGGGCCCGGCGATCACGCTGGTGTCGTAGAGCGCGTCGATCTGGGTACCGACCGGGCGGACCAGGTCAGGGAACGCCATGTTCATGTACGCCGTGCTCAGCGTCACCACCGACGACGCCTGCGGGAGCCGCTGCGCCGCGGCGATGTCGGCCGGGGAGATCGTCGCGTTCTGCGGGGAGACGACCGCGTCGACCCCCTTGTACTGCGCACCGATCGTCTCGTCGATGCCGTGCGACGCGGACGAGTGCACGATCATCGCGAGCGCGCCGAACCCGACCCCGAGGACGATCGCCAGGCAGGCGGCGACCAGGCGGCCCAGGTGGGCGCGCAGCGAGGAGAGGAGTGAACGTCGCACGTCAGGCCCCCAGCTGCCGCAGCGCGTCCAGGACGCTCTCCGGGGTGGGCTGCTGCAGTTCGCCGGCCAGCTTGCCGTCGGCCAGCATCACGACCCGGTCGGCGTACGACGCGGCCAGCGGGTCGTGAGTCACCATCACCACGGTCTGGCCGAACTCGCGGACCGAACGGCGCAGGAAGCCGAGCACCTCGGCGCCGGAGCGGGAATCCAGGTTGCCGGTCGGCTCGTCGGCGAACACGACCTCCGGCCGGCCGACCAGCGCCCGAGCCACCGCGACCCGCTGCTGCTGACCGCCGGACAGCTCCGACGGGCGGTGCGTGAGCCGGTCGCCCAGGCCGAGCACGTCGATCAGCGTGTCCAGCCACTGCTGATCAGGCTTGCGGTTGCCGAGCTCCAGCGGCAGCAGGATGTTGTCCTTCGCGGACAGCATCGGCAGCAGGTTGAACGACTGGAACACGAACCCGATCCGGTCGCGGCGGATCTTGGTCAGCTCCGCGTCGGCCAGCTGGGTCAGCTCGGTCTCGCCGAGCAGCACCTGCCCGCTGGTCGGCGTGTCCAGCCCGGCCAGACAATGCATCAACGTGGACTTGCCGGACCCGGACGGGCCCATGATCGCGGTGAACCGGCCGACGCCGAAATCCACGCCGACGCCGTCCAGCGCCGCGACCGCGGTGTCGCCCTGCCCGTACACCTTGCGCAGCTCGTGGGCCCGGATCGCGGTCCGCGGCTCCCCGTCCTGCCGCAACCGCCCCACCGCCGGCTGCCCGGTCTGCAAACTCATGTCACTCCTCAGCTCAACTGAACGTTGCTGAAGAAGTTACTGAGCGGCGCGCCGGATCTCGTCGGACCGCAGACTGCAGTGTGCGTACGACCTGGGTATTACTTGGTCGGTCTCACCAGGCCGGTCTCGTACCCCAGGACGACCAGGGCGACCCGGTCGCGGAGCCCGGTCTTGGCCAGGATCCGGCCGATGTGGGTCTTGACCGTTGCCTCGGACAACGTGAAGAGCTTGGCGATCTCGGTGTTCGACAGGCCGCGGGCGACCTCGGTCAGCACCTCGCGTTCGCGGGCCGTCAGGTCGGCCAGGTCCGGGCGCTCGGTCTGGGTGTCGGGCAGGGCGCCGGCGAAGTGTTCCAGCAGGCGTTTGGTCGTACTGGGGGAGACCACGGCGTCCCCGGAGTACACCTGGCGGATCGCGGTCAGCAGGTTCGCAGGCGGGGTGTTCTTGAGCAGGAAGCCGGCGGCGCCGGCCTTGATCGCGGCGAACGCGTACTCGTCCAGGTCGAAGGTGGTCAGTACGATCACTTTGGGTGCTTCCGGCAACGAGTTCAGCAGGCGGGTGGCCTCGACGCCGTCCAGGCGCGGCATCCGGACGTCCATCAGGACGACGTCGCACGTGGTGACCTGGATCTTCTCGACCGCCTCGCCGCCGTCACCGGCCTGCCCGACCACCCGCATGTCGGCCTGCGAGTCCACCAGCATCGTGAACCCCGCCCTGACGAGTTCCTGATCGTCCACAAGGAACACCCGGATGACGTCGTCTGTCACTTACCCTCCGTTGGGCAGGTTGTACGGCAGCCGGGCGATCACCTCGTAACCGCCGCCGGCCTTCGGTCCGGCGTTCACCGTACCGCCCGAGACCGAGACGCGTTGCCGCATCCCGACCAGACCGTGACCGGGATCCGTGCTCGGCGCGACCCCGGCTCCGCGGCCGTCGTCGGTGACCACCACGGTCAGCATCTCGCGCCCGAAGTCCAGCGTGACGGACGTACGCGCACCCGGCCCGGCGTGTTTCAGCGTGTTGGTCAGCCCCTCCTGCACGATCCGGTACGCCGTGAGCCCTAGCAGTGCGGGCAACTCGCGGGGCTGACCGGTCACCGTGTACTCGACGGGGAGCCCGGCCGCGCGGACGTTCTCGATCAGCTCCGGGAGGCTGGAGACGCCGGGCTGCGGACGCGGCTGGTGCGGGCCGAGGTCCGACTGCTCGTCCTGCTTCAGCAGACCGAGCATCTTGCGCATCTCGGTCAGGCTCGCGCGGCCGGTGTCGCCGATCGTCGCGAGCGCCTTCTTCGCGGCCTCGGGGGACTGGTCGGCGGCGTACAACCCGCCGTCGGCCTGGACGATCATAATCGAGAGGCCGTGCGCGACCACGTCGTGGATCTCGCGCGCGATCCGGGTCCGTTCGTTGCTCACGGCCAGTTTCGCCTCGCGGTCGCGATCCCTCTCGAGCTGGGCGGCCCGTTCCTCGAGCTGGGCGACGTACAGGCCCCGGGTCCGGCGGCGCTCGCCGAACGCCCAGACGCCGAAGACGAGCGCGGCCAGCCCGCCCATCGTCGTGACCTGCTGCTTCCAGTCCGAGTTGGCCCAGTAGCGCGAGACCGCCATCAGTACGCCGAGACCGCCGATGCCGAGGGCGATCCGGCTCAGGCGTACGTCGCCGTACACGGTGATCGCATACAGCGCGACCAGCAGGCCGACGTTGCCGGGTTGCAGCTCCACCCCGACCAGCCACTGCAGGGTGGCGACCGCGCAGACGGTGAAGAACACCAGTTCCGGGTGGGTCCGGCGCCAGATCAGCGGGACCAGCATGCCGAACGCGAGCAGGCCGCCGAGATGTGCCTGGGCCAGCGACACGAAGCCGAACACCATGCAGAGACCGCCGGCCAGCAGCAGGTCGAACGCCTTGCTCCGGGCAGGCAGCGGCCGCGCGGTCAACATCCCCGTCATGCCCGCCAGGGTACGGGCTGGCTCGCTGGTGGGGGTCATGCCGCGGGCTGATGTCGGCGTACGACCGGGGTCGGTTACTTGTGCGGTCTCGTGGAGAGGACGGGCTTGGCTTCCAGGCCGCTCAGGCCGTTCCAGGCAAGGTTGACCAGGTGGGCGGCGACGTCCTGCTTCTTCGGTTTGCGGGCGTCCAGCCACCACTGGCCGGTCAGCGCGACCATGCCGACCAGCATCTGCGCGTACATCGGGGCGTTCCTCGGTTCCAGGCCGCGGCGCTTGAACTCCTCGGCCAGGATGTGCTCGACCCGGGTCGCGACGTCGCTCAGGATCGAGATGAACGAACCGGTCGACGACCCGACCGGCGAGTCCCGGACCAGGATCCGGAAGCCGTCGGAGTTGTTCTCGATGTAGTCGAGCAGCGCGAGCGCCGCCTGTTCGACGAGTTCGTGCGCGCGGCCGGCCGTCAGCGACCGCGTGACACCGTCGAGCAGCGCACGGACCTCGCGGTCGACGACGACGGCGTACAGACCTTCCTTGCCGCCGAAGTGTTCGTACACGACCGGCTTGGAGACCTCGGCGCGGGCCGCGATCTCCTCCACCGACGTGCCCTCGTAGCCCTTCTGCGCGAACAGGCCGCGGGCGATCGTGATGAGTTGCTCGCGACGTTCGGCACTGGTCATCCGGATCCGGCCGGACCGCCGCGGTTTGGGTTCCGTCACGTCGTGATCACGTCAGCATCATGCCGTACTCAGGGTGTTGCCGGTGGGAGATTTTCCGGTCCGGCCGCTTCTCACGCTGCCTTGAGCGTGCGCGGTGTCGCGTCCGTACGACGGGCCTCGAGCCGCTCGCGGACCGGCCAGCGGACGTCGCTCGCCCAGCCGCGCTGCTCGAAGAACCAGATGCAGCGGGCGGAGGTGTCGAGCTGGCCCTTCAGTACGCCGTGGCGCGCGCAGGTCGGGTCCGAGTGGTGCAGGTTGTGCCACGACTCGCCCTGGCTCAGGATCGCCAGCCACCACACGTTGCCCGACTTGTCCCGGCTCTTGAACGGCCGGTCGCCGATCGTGTGGCAGATCGAGTTGATCGACCAGGTGACGTGGTGCAGCAGCGCGATCCGGACCAGGCTGGCCCAGAAGAACGCAGTCAGCGCACCGGTCCACGACCACGACCAGAGGCCACCGATGACGGCCGGCGCGAGCAGGCTCACGGCTACCAGCAGCGGGAACATCCGGGACACCTGGACGACGTCCTTGTCCCTCAGCAGGTCCGGCGCGTACTGCCGCTGCGGAGTCTGCTCGGTGTCGAACAGCCAGCCGACGTGCGCGTGGAAGAAGCCCTTGGTCAGCGCGCCCAGCGTGTTCCCGTACTTCCACGGGCTGTGCGGGTCGCCGTCGCGGTCGGAGAACTTGTGGTGCTTGCGGTGGTCCGCCACCCAGCGGATCACCGGCCCCTCGATCGCCAGCGAGCCGGCGATCGCGAGCGCGTACTTCAGCGGCCGGTTCGGCTTGAACGACTTGTGCGTGAACAGCCGGTGGAATCCGATCGAAATGCCGTGGCCGGCGATCGTGTAGAAGACGACCGCGAGTACGACGTCGTGCCAGCCGAGGAACCCGCCCCACGCGATCGGCACCGCTGCCAGTACCGCCAGGAACGGAATCCCGATGAACAGCGCCAGCGCAACCTGCTCCCAGGGCTTCTTCTGCTCACCCCCCAGCGTCCCGGTGTCGACGTCGTCGACGGACACGGTGCGGGTGGGCGCGTCCGGCAGGGTCGCGGTGGGTGGAGTCATAACTGTTCTTCCCTCGCTCAGCGGTCCTTACCTACGCCACCGTAACCTACGGCCCCGTAGGTAAGGAACCCCTCAGGCGTGTCATCCACCCCACTCATGGCAAACTGTCCCGGCAACCACGATCCCCCGTGGGGTAATCGGCAGCCCGCGAGACTTTGAATCTCGAAGACCAGGATCGAAACCTGGCGGGGGAGCAACAAGAACCCCAGGTCAGACCGTTTCTGACCTCGGGGGTCCGTACGTAATGTCCTGAACCCCGCGGAACTCGATCGGCACCGCGCTTTGCGCCCTGAGCGCCGCCAGCGCCGTCTCCGGTGCCTTGGAGCTGAGCGTGATCCCCACGCCGGAGAAATCATGGTTCGGCCCGGCCGAGCTGATGACGCCCTTGTTGGCCTCAATCAGCGATCTGGCAGCGGCCACCAGCTCGGCCCTGCTGTAGGCAGCCTCGCGGATGCTCACCGGCACTGGTTGCCCTGCCACGAATTGCTCCAACTCAGCCGGCGGATCGCCTTTCCAATAGACCACCACGGTCTTGTGGTCGCCGAGAATCCGAACGCTGCCGGCGTTGGTACTGGGGTTCTCGTCCAGCCACCGCCTCACCGCCTGAGCCGCCTCATCTTCAGCCGTCGGCCAGACCTCCCCCAACACCGGGCCATCAGGATCCTTCGGAACCATGACACTCACCTCCACCCGAGCTATCACTCATGGCCTCAGACCTCACCAGCCTGAGTCGGGTCCGTGATAGGTAACGCCGTGCCGTCGGCAAGCGTCTGCCAGAGACTGATCAGCCGCCTGGAGCTGGGCGCTATCGATGATCATGACCTCAGCCAAATGCCGGAGGCCAGAGGGCGGTGGATCGGCGCGAGAATCGACGAGAACAAATGGGAACGGGCCACCTGACTTTGGGCCAACCGCCCATACAAGCTGACGTGCCCACCGCTGGAGCAACACATGCCGCAGGTCGGCCCAGGCCACGGCTTCGCGGCGATCGCCCCGGTACATCCACACCAAATGCTTGCCGTCGTCGACGAGCTGGCTTGTTGCGCACACTTTGGCCCACCACCACGCTCGGAGGAGCCCGGCGAGCACGACCGCGACACCGAAGACCACCAGGCCGAGGGTCTCGACCGCGATCCCAACCGTGAGGAAGACAAGCCCGACCGACGAGAGCATGACAGCTCCTCGCCAAGTCCCACGCGCAGATGCCGAGACGAGGATCAAACCAGGTCCGGCGTCACCAGGTCGATCGCTCATGGAACCAACTATGCCGCCCTGGTTGCTAACGGATTTGCTAACGGAACGCGTGGACGGCCGCGGACAGGGTCCGACGATCCGGAGATTCGTAGGCTCGGAGGTGCCTCCACGGACAGCTAACCCATACCTGAGCCGCCGCGTGCTCATTCTTCTCCCACACACCACCAGGCGCCGCCCGGACCCACTCAGGCAGCTGTGGCGATCCAGACTCTGCTCGAACGTGACCCCGGGAGCCTGCTCCGCGAACGCCGTCGACGGCGCATCAGGATCTTCGTGCTCGACCGACACTCGTGGGCCCCATGATGGATGCGTGGGGCACAAGCGGAAGATGGAGCAGCCACCGGCATTTGCTGACGTGGTCGAGGAGGTCCGCGCGTCCGGAGAACCCGGCAGACTGCCGATGGAGATCCGGTCGCCGATCCGGGACCTTCAGTTGATCGACGAGAGCGGCACACTTTGGCAGATGCGAGGCGATGGGTTGCGGTGGAGCCGCCTCGAGCACTTGATCCGGGACCCGGCTGTGCCTGTGCTGCACATCTATCCAAACAAGGTCAGGGAAGTACCGACCGCGGAGCGGGAGAACCTCCTGGCGAGGATCCGGCCCTACCTCAAGCCCGCAGGCGGTAGTCCCCCGACTGACGATCAAACCGACTTCGCGGCCGCCGAATTCAAATCGAACGACCACCGCTCAATACTCGTCATCGAGGAATCGTGCTAGGCACCGGCCCGGCAGCATCGTGGCGCGCGCTCAGCGACCGATGATGTGTGCGCCCGGCTTCCGGGCCCGTCCCGCACGCCATCGTCTTGTGACCCGCCGAGTCGTGGATTCTGGTCGGTCGCAAGCGGAAATCATGACCTCTATCCACGACTCGACGCCGCAGCTTCACGACGATTCGGTGTCGTCGGCGTAGACGATGGTGAAGGTGCCGCGGAAGGTCGCGTCGGCTCTCAGTTCGGTCTCGAAACCTACCGCGATCAGGTCATCCATGCTGATCGGATCGTATTCGGCCAGTTTGTCGGCAACGTGCTTGAACAGGGCGGTCAACGACTGGTCCTCCGCAGCATCCGGCAGACCGATCGAGAAGTGCTTGCAGGGGAATCCCGGTGTCATCTGCGGATGCTTACACACAAGTATCTCTCGTCGGTACGCCGTGGCCGACATGCGGTGCGGGAGTCGTACGTGACGTGTAGGACTGGCGTTGTGGACGATCAGGTTGTGGTTCAGGATCCACCGCGGGACTGGGCGTATGTCGTTGACGTCGTGTTCAAGCGGCTTGGGATGTACGTGGGGCGGGCTACGTACGAGCAGGCGGTGGCGTTGGTGAGTGGTTTCGATCTTGCGCAGGCGGAGAGTATTCACCCGCGGTTGCAGGCCCAGGTGGTCGAGCGGCACGACAGCGGGTCGGTCTGGTGGCCGCGGGTTCTCTTACTGGAGGCGTTGGGGGATGAAGCGGAGAACATACGGGGCCTTGGGCCGCTGACGCCGGAGCAGGACCAGCGCGCGATCGAGCTGCTGGCGGCGGAGATCCGGGCGACGGTCGCGAGTTGACCGGGATCACGGTTCGGCGGCTGCGCGGCGGGGTGCACGATCGTGGGGGAGCGGTGTACGGCGAGGTGCGGTTATGCATGCCGGTCGTCGTACTCGTAGGTGTGATCGCGCGACCACACGTGGATGCCTTCAGGAAGGTTGCGGAGGCCGGTTTCCTCGTGGGCCTCTCGGGTGGCGGCCCGTTGCACGGATTCGCCGGGTTCGATTCCGCCGCCGACCGGGTACCAGACCTCGCCGCCGGTGTTCCGGGAGTGGATCAGCAGGACGCGGTTCTGCTCGTCCAGTAGGAGGAGTTTCACGGCTTGGCGGGGCATCAGGTGGTGAGCCATTCCCGGTACTTGGCCTGGTCTACGTTGCTGCCGCAGATGACGGTGGTGATGGGGCGGTTGGTGAAGCGGGCGGGGGATTCGAGGATTGCGGCTACGCCTAGGGCGGCCGACGGCTCGACGATCAGGCCGGCGTGGTCGTGGAGCAGGCGGATGGCGGTGAGGATCGAGGATTCTTGGACCAGTACGGCGTCGTCGGCGACCATGAGGAGGTCGTCGAGGACCTCGGGGATGGGGCGCCGGCCGGCGACACCGTCGGCGATCGTGTCGATTGTTTCGGTGGTGACGACGCGGCGCTGGTGCCAGGAGCGGGTCATCGCGGGCGCACCGTGCGGCTGTACGCAGATCACCTGGACGTGTGGGGCCAGCATCTTCAGTACGTAGCCGATGCCGGTCGCCATCGCCCCGCCTCCGAGCGCGATCAGTACGGCGGCGTTCGGCGCCAAGGAGTCGACGAGTTCGAGGCCGATGGTGGCGGCGCCTTCGCAGGTTTCCAGGTCGAGGCTGTCCTCCAGGAGGCGGATTCCGTTGTGGTGGGCGATTGCGGCGGCTCGGTCGCGGGCCAGTTCGTGGTCGCCGTCCACGAGTTCGAGCGTGGCGCCCAGCGCGCGGATGCGGTCCAGTTTGGCAGGGGTCGCGAAGCGGGAGGCGACCACCGTGACGTCCAAGGCGCGGTGCCGGGCGGACCAGGCCAGGGCTTGGCCCAGGTTGCCGGCGCTGGCACAGACGACCGCGCTCGAGTTGGTGCGCATCAGGTGATCGGCCACGACCTCGGTGCCCCGGCCTTTGAAGCTACGTACGGGATTGGCGGTCTCGAGCTTGATCGTGAGCTCACAGCCGAGCAGCGGTTCCAGCGCCTCGCACCGGTACGACGGGGTGTCCAGGAACACCGGGTCGATCACCTGTCGCGCCGCACGGATCCGGTTCAGGTTGAGGCGGGTCTCTTGCACGGGGCGGATCCTATGTGGCGTTGCGTCGGCGGAAGACGGAGGCGCTGGTGGTTGCTGCTAGCAACCCGATCACGGGGAAGAGGCCGGCGGCGGTCAGCCAGCCGTGACCATCGGGGCGTGACGCGATCCAGCCGGCGAGGACCGGGCCGAGTGCGGTGGCGACTGTGAAGGCGCTCGAGTAGACGGCTTGGTACGTACACTCGCGGCCCGGCGGTGGAGCCGAGAACGACATCGACCAGCCGCCCGACGTCTGCAGGAGTTCGCCGAAGAGTCGTACGGCGCTTCCAGCGCACAGCAGCACCAACGCCGCCGTACGCCCTGCACCCGCGGACGTCATGTAGATCAGACAACCCGATCCGGCCAGCACTCCAGCAGCAGCCGTACTGCGTACCGCCCCGCGCGGGCTGTCCGCGAGGCCGCTGACCGGCACTTGCAGGAGGATGCCGAGCACGGTCGAACCGCCGATGAGGAGGCTGATCGTCGCGTTCGGGACTATGCCGCGCGTGACGATCCACAGCGGCAGCGCGACGGTCAGCAGTGTGCTGTTGATCGACAGCAGGCCCTGCGACAGGCTCGCGGTGAGGAAGGCCCAGTTGCCGACCACGCCACGAAGTCCTCCCGGAGCCGAACGCGTACGGCGGTAAGGGATCCGGCTGACCACAACTGCCACGATCACGAACGTCAGCGCATCCCCGACCAGCAGCACCCGCAGCTGCACACCCGACGATCCGAGTAGCGCCAGCCCGCCGAGTCCCGCGCCGATCGCGGTGCCGGTGTTGTTCACGGATCGCAGGTACGCACGGACGCGCAGCCGTTCGGCACCAGTCGTCAGCTGCGCGATGAACCCGTTCCGCACACCGGCTGTAGCCCGCGTCGCCGTCACCGCGAGCGCGGCAACGACCAGGAACGACCACCAGTCCGCGACCACGCCGTACGCGAGGACCGCGCACCCCTCGACCAGGCACAGCCCGACGAACACCGGCCGCGCACCGACCCGATCAGCGAGCATCCCCAGTGGTACGCCGACCAGCAGCGCGACCGCCCCGGCGACGGTCAACCCGAGCGCGATCTCGTGAGCCGAAAGTCCGGCGTACCGCACCAGATAAACAACGCTGACGGTCGCAAACGCGCCGTCGCCGATGTTGTTGAACAGCCCGGCCGCGGCCAGTGATCTGACCGGACCTTCGGGCAGGCCGAAACGTCCCACGAAATCATCTCCTTCTCGTGCCTCACAGGACACACACCGCCTCACCGGACGGCCGGACAAAGAGAACAAAGTTCCGCAGATTCTCAACGGCGCCGCGGTGTCGCGCCACTGGTTTTCAGGCGGCGAGGTTGCACCACGCACGAACTGACCCAATGCGCGGAGCATGTCAGGGCCGACCGACAGAAAGGAGCCGGAGCTGCGGACTTTGCAGGAGCTGTACGACGAGATCGCGGGGCAGCTGCCGTACGCGACGCCGCGGATTCTCGAGGTACAGCGGCCGGAAGCGCATTGGGTGACGATCGAGGACGAGTTGCCTGGGGTGCCGTTGCACACGGTCGCGGTCCCGTACGGCGAGCCGGGGTGGGAGCGGGCGCGAGACTGCGTGGTCGAGGTCGTCGAGGCGCTCTCGCAGGTCCAGGCGCCGGAGGTGCGGATGGCGGTGCTGGACGAGACCGATCCGTTCCGGCCGGCGAACATGTCCTGGGTGGAAGCGCTCGCTGGGCTCGTGCGCAGGCGTACCGAGCGGTTCTGGGATCAGCTCGCGCCCGTCATCGACGACTTCGACACGAAGGTCAGCACGCTGCTGAAGCTGATCGAGGAGATGAAGGAGCCCGCGGCGTGGCTCGTCCACGGGGACGTCACGAGCGGCAACGTCCTCGTCGACGAGGACCTTCGCCCGGTGAGCCTGCTCGATTTCGGGCTGCTCACGATGGCCGGCGACCCGGTGTTCGAGGCGGCCGCGACCGCGAGTGTCATCGACCTGTGGTCACCGCGAGCCCGCGAGATCGAGGCGGCGTACGACGCGGCGTTCGTGAACAGGCTCGGGTACGACGCCGTACAGCTGCTCGTCTACCGCTGTGCGTACTTGTTGCTCATCGCCAACGCCCACGACGACGACCCGTACGGCCGCGACAGCCACGTACCGCTGACCGCGAAGCTCTTCAACACGCCCGAAGTGACCGCGCTGCTCACGAGATGACGCAGAAGACCGTCCCGTCGGGAGCCTTCAGTACGACGAAGTCGGCGGCTGGTGGGTAGGTCCACTCGATTCGTTCGGCGCCTAGGTCGATGAGGCGTTCGACCTCGGCTTCTTGGGTTGAGTTCTCGACCCAGAGGTCGAGGTGGGTGCGGTCGGTCTCGTCGAGGTGGAGCCGGGTCGGGCGTGCGTTCGCTGGTGGGAGTAAGAAGTCGGGGTTGCCGGCCTGGGCGGTGAAGCCGAGTGCCTCGCGCCAGAATGCGGCGGCGGGTCCGTTGGCGGGGACGTTCAGGACGATTGCTCCGAGGGTGAGTGCCATGGTTTCCAGGTTGGCAGAGATCGCCCCCTCGGGTGCTGATACTGGATCGGTCCGGTTTCGCTAGGAGGGTTCATGGCTGTTCGTCACGTCATCACTATCCAGGTCGCGCCCGGGCGGGCGGCGGACTTCCGTACGGCGTTCGGCGTCGTACAGCAGACCGTGCTCGCCGAAGAGGGCTGTGAACAGTACGAGCTGTTCCAGAGCCTCGACGACCCCGACATGGTGCTGCTCCTGGAGCGCTGGACCACCCAGGCCCTCCTCGAACAACACATGGCCGCTGAGCGCACCCGCAACGCGGAACCGCTCGAGCGCCTCATTGCTCTCTGGGCACCCGGTACCACCCCCACCCTCGAACGCTACGAGACCTGACCCGAACCCGGACCGGGAACACCCGTCGGGGTCGCGCGACAACCAATAGCTTGTCGTCCGACCCCGGCGGGTGTCGTCAGTTCGCCGTACGGCGGGCCGCGGCGAGGCGGGCGTGCCGCGGGCGTCGGCGGGCGAGGCGGGCGTACGGCGGGCGGCGGGCGCGACGGGAGTGCGGTGGGGCACGGCGGGCCGACGCGGTGCGGGCGCGGTGCGGTGGGGGCGCGGTGCGGTGCGGGCGGAGTGCGGGTGCGGCGCGTGCGGCGGGCGGCTGGCCGGCGCGGTGCGGGCGCGGCGGGGGCGCGGTGCGTGCGCGGGTGCGGTGGGGCGTGAGATCGGTCTCGGGTGGGGTGGGGGGTGGTGGTTCTGGGGAGCAAGTAGGCTTGCGCGGGCGCTGTTTCGGGTGCCTGTGCTGATACTGGTTGAAAGAACTCGCAGGGAACTCGAGGAGAAGACCGCGTGACTTCCCATCGTCCCGCGGCGGTCGTCATCATGGCCGCCGGTCTGGGTACCCGGATGAAATCGGCGACCCCGAAGGTGTTGCACGAGATCGGCGGGCGCAGTCTCGTCGGTCATGCCGTGCTCACCGCCCGGGCGCTCACCCCCGAACATCTCGTGGTCGTGGTCGGCAACGGCCGCGAACTGGTCGAGGAGCACCTGAAGAGCGTCGACCCGGAGGCCCGGACCGCCGTTCAGGAGCAGCAGCTGGGTACGGGCGACGCCGTACGGGCCGGTCTGACCGCCGTACCGGACAGCTTCGACGGCTCCGTGATCGTCACGTCGGGTGACGTCCCGCTGCTCGAGGCGGAGACGCTGCACGAGCTGGTGGCCGCGCACGACAAGGACGGGAACGCGGTCACCGTACTGACCGCCCAGGTCCCGAACCCGACCGGCTACGGCCGGATCATCAAGAACGAAGACGGTACGGTCGCCGCGATCGTCGAGCACAAGGACGCGACCCCGGAGCAGCGGGCGATCGACGAGATCAACGCAGGCATCTACGTCTTCGACGCCGCCACGCTGCGTGACGGCCTGAGCCGCCTCACCACCGACAACGCGCAGGGCGAGCTGTACCTGACCGACGTCCTCGGCATCGCCCGGAACGACGGCAAGCGGGTCGGCTCGCACGTCACCGACGACGCGATGCAGACCGAGGGCGTGAACGACCGCCTCCAGCTCGCCACGCTCCGCGCCGAGATGAACCGCCGTACGCTCGTCAAGCACATGCGCGAGGGCGTCACGATCGTCGACCCGAACACCACCTGGGTCGACCAGACCGTCGACCTGGCCCGCGACGTCACCCTGTTGCCGAACACCCAGCTGCACGGCGCGACGGTGGTCGGCAGCGGTACGTCGATCGGCCCGGACACCACGCTCACCGACGTAGAGGTCGGCGAGAACGCCACGATCATCCGGACCCACGGATCCCTCGCGGTGATCGGCGACGGCGCGTCCGTCGGCCCGTTCGCGTACCTGCGCCCGGGCACGAAGCTCGGCGTGAAGGGCAAGATCGGCACCTTCGTCGAGACCAAGAACTCCACCATCGGCGACGGCGCCAAGGTCCCGCACCTGACCTACGCCGGCGACGCGACCATCGGCGAGGGCGCGAACATCGGCGCCGGCACGATCTTCGCGAACTACGACGGCGTCGCGAAGCACCCGACGCACGTCGGCAAGTACTCGTTCATCGGCAGCAACTCGGTGCTGGTCGCACCGCGGACGATCGCGGACGGCGCGTACCTGGCGGCCGGTACGGCGCTCACCGAGGACGTCGGCCCGGGCGAGATCGCGGTCGCCCGCGGGCGGCAGCGCAACATCAAGGGCTGGGTCGCGCGCAAGCGGGCCGGTACGAAGACCGCCGCGGCCGCCGAGGCGGCGCTGACGGATCAGCCGGACACCAAGCCGGACACTCAACCGGACGCCGTGCCGGACCAGCAGCAGGCCTGAGCAGGACAGCGAAGGACAACGGGAGGCGCGGGCGATGAGCGGGATGAAACGAACCACCGAGAAGAACCTGATGGTTTTCTCCGGCCGGGCGCATCCCGGTCTCGCCGCGGAGGTGGCGACCGAACTCGGGTCGGGTCTCGTCCCGACCCAGGCGTACGACTTCGCCAACGGTGAGATCTACGTCCGGTTCGAGGAGTCGGTCCGGGGCAGCGACGCGTTCGTGATCCAGAGCCACACCTCACCGATCAACGAGTGGATCATGGAGCAGCTGATCATGGTCGACGCGCTGAAGCGGGCGTCGGCCAAGCGGATCACGGTCGTGCTCCCGTTCTACGGGTACGCCCGGCAGGACAAGAAGCACCGCGGCCGGGAACCGATCTCGGCCCGGCTGATGGCCGACCTGTTCAAGACCGCGGGTGCGAACCGGCTGATCTGCGTCGACCTGCACACCTCGCAGATCCAGGGCTTCTTCGACGGCCCGGTGGACCACCTGATGGCGCTGCCGATCCTCAGCGACTACGTCCGGCAGAAGTACGGAGACCAGCAGTTGGCTGTGGTCTCGCCGGACGCCGGCCGGATCAAGGTGGCCGAGCAGTGGTCGGCCCGGCTGAACAACGCGCCGCTGGCCTTCATCCACAAGACCCGCGACATCGACCGACCGAACGAGACCGTCGCGAACCGGGTCGTCGGCGAGGTCAAGGGCCGGGTCTGCATCCTGGTCGACGACATGATCGACACCGCGGGCACGATCACCAAGGCCGCCGACGCGTTGTACGCCGAGGGTGCCGCTGGTGTCGTGATCGCGGCCACGCACGCGATCCTGTCCGGTCCCGCGGTGGACCGGCTGAAGAACTGCCAGGCCAGCGAGGTGATCGTCACGAACACGCTGCCGATCGCCGAGGAGCGCCGCTTCGACAAGCTCACCGAGCTGTCGATCGCGCCGCTGATCAGCCGGGCGATCCGTGAGGTCTTCGAGGACGGCTCGGTCACCAGCCTCTTCGACGGCCGCGCCTGATCCCAGCGTCACCCGGCGCCGGCTCCGAGAAGACCGGCGCCGGGGACATCCTCAGGCAGTGATCCGGCGCCCGCTCACCTTCCCGGTGCCGGAGGCCAGGACCTGGGTCGAGCTCATCGGCGCGAACACGGTGAACCGGTACTTCGCCGTGAGCTTCCCGTGCGACACCGAGCCCCACACCCGCACCCGGATCGTCGGTCCGACCGAGTCAGGACCCTGGTCACCGGGGGTTCCCGTCCACATGGTCACGCGGAACGACTTCCCCTGCGACGACCAGGTCCCGGTGAACGGCGCCGAGGCCGGGCTGATGTCGTGCGACACGATCACCCCGCCGCCGGCGAAGCTCAGTACCAGCTGGATCTTGTCGGTCGTGCCGTCGTCCTGCCGTACGCAGAACCAGCTTCCGAGCAACCCGCCGCCGCTGTCGGCCGCCGCCGGCGTGGCCGTCGCCAGACCGGCGACCGCGACACCACCTGCGGCAATTCCTGCACCCCTCAGCGCCTGACGGCGCCCGAACGCGTTCTCGCTCATGGAACCCTCCCCCTGAGAGCCGCTGTTCCTTCCACGCTGCACCCGGATACGGCGAGCTGGCAACGGTTCGATCCGCACCGTCACTGACATAGGTTTGGCGGTGACAGACCGGATCGAACGATCGGATGCCGCATGCGGATCACTGTGTTCCACCCCGGTGCGATGGGGTCGAAGCTGGCTGCCCAGCTGGTCGTGGCCGGGCACGAGGTGCACTGGGTCCCGGAGGGTCGCAGCGAGGCCACGAAGGCGCGGGCCGAGGAGGCCGGTCTGATCGGTACGCCGTTCGCGGAAGCGATCGCTCAGGCGGAGGTGGTGCTCTGCTCGTGTGCGCCCCAGGGCGCCGTCGACATCGCGAAGCAGGTCGGGCGTGCGGGCTTCAAGGGCCTGTACGTCGAGGCGAACCCGCTGTCGCCCATTTCGCTCCGTGAGGCGCAGTCCGCCGTACCCGAGGCGACCTTCGTCGACGCGGGCGTGGTCGGGCCGCCGCCGACCGGTGGGCCGAGTCCGACCCACCTGATGCTGTCCGGTACGGCGGCCGACCAGGTCGCGGCGTTGTGGGCCGGTACCGCGGTGACCCCGATGGTGGTCGGCGCGGAACCGGGTGCGGCCAGTGCGGCGAAGTCGTCGTACGCGCTCTACAACAAGGGCAAGGCGGCCCTCGCCGTCCTCGCGTTCCAGCTCGCCGAGAAGCACGGCGTCACCGATGCCCTGGTCGCCCAGCACACCCGCGCCGACGCCAACTCCCTGAAGGACCCCAACCTCCCGGACCAGCTCCGTACGGTCGCCTGGCGCTGGGGCCCCGAGTTCGACGAACTAGCCGAAACCCTCGCCGACGCCGG
The DNA here is from genome assembly GCF_055580825.1 of Kribbella sp. NPDC031520. NCBI lineage: Bacteria > Bacillati > Actinomycetota > Actinomycetes > Propionibacteriales > Kribbellaceae > Kribbella > Kribbella sp. NPDC031520. Next base: position 677,104 of record NZ_JBVIKS010000001.1, on the reverse strand, counting down.
CCTCGAAGGTGACGCAGCCCGCGCCCTGCGCCAGATCTGGACCAAGCTCACCTGACCCCGAAGCCCCGCCGAGTCGTGGCGAATGGCTCCGCCCCCTTCGTCGAGTCGTGAACAGAGGCGCGAATTCTCCGCCATTTTCCACGACCCGGCGGCTGCTGGGCCGGTGGCGGCAGTCAGGTGTGTCAGCACGACCAAGTTGCCGGTGTGCGTCGACTGGGAGTTGCCGTTGCTGACCACATAGTTGTAGTCGAGCACACACATCCCGCGACCGTTGTGGACACCGGCCTAGGGGATGTACGGCGAGATCACCCCGGCAACGTACCGAACGGGCGGCGGAAACGGGTCACTTCCGCGGCGCCGGACCGGGAGCAAAGATCCGTCGTGCGACGGATTTCCCGTCTGGGCGGGCTCGTGGGTAGACTGTTTTGGTTGCCTCGGCGAGGGACGCCCCCCGAGAACTGTTGGGCGCGGCTCCGTGATCGACGCGGTGGTTCGTTGCCTGACGCCTTCTCCGGGGTCAGCAGGCGCCCGCTGAGGCCGCAGCCGAGTTATCCAGACAACAGATCACCGCAACGCTTTTGAGGAGTTCAGTCGTGGCCGAGGTCAAGATCCAAGCCGAATCACGTACGGAGTTCGGCAAGGGGGCTGCCCGCCGAATCCGCCGGGAGAACAAGGTTCCCGCCGTCCTCTACGGCCACGGCAGTGACCCCGTGCACATCACGCTGCCCGGTCACGACACCATGCTGGCCCTGAAGACCGCCAACGCCCTGCTGATGATCGAGGTCGAGGGCGGAGAGTCCCACCTCGCGCTGCCGAAGCAGGTCCAGCGCGACCCGCTGAAGGGCTTCATCGAGCACGTCGACCTGGTCATCGTGCGGCGCGGTGAGAAGGTCCACGTCGACATCGCGGTGCACCTCGAGGGCGAGGCCGTCAGCGACGCGCTGGTCGTGCTCGAGGCGCCGAGCATCCTGGTCGAGGCCGAGGCGACGCACATCCCCGACGGCGTCACCGTGTCGATCGAGGGCCTGGAGATCGGCGCCCAGCTGCACGCCTCCGACCTCCAGCTCCCGACCGGCACCACGCTGGCCATCGAGCCGGACACCCTGGTCGTGAACGTGACCGCCCAGCCGACCGCCGAGCAGGTCGACGCGGAGATGGCGGAGGCCGAGGCCGAGGCCGGCGTGCAGCGCGACGAGCCGACCGCAGCCGAGGAGCCGGTGACCGCAGCGGCCGAGTAGTCTGCACTCGGCATCAGCAGCCGAACTTCAGGAGGGCCGGGATCCGTGGCGGACGACGTGTGGTTGGTCGTCGGACTAGGGAATCCCGGCCCTTCCTATGCCCGCACCCGGCACAACATCGGGCACCTGGTCGCCGACGAGCTGGCCGCCCGGACCGGTGCGAAGTGGAAGCAGAGCAAGCAGGTCAAGGCCGAGGTGATCGAGACCCGGATCAGCGGCCTGCGAACGGTGCTGGCCAAGCCCCGTTCGTACATGAACGAGTCCGGCGGCCCGGTCTCCGGGCTGCTGAAGTTCTTCAAGCTGGACCCGGCCAACCTGGTCGTCGTGCACGACGAGCTGGACATCGACTTCGGCGTCCTGCGGTGCAAGTTCGGTGGCGGCGACAACGGCCACAACGGGCTGAAATCGGTACGGAAATCGCTTGGCACCGGTGAGTACTATCGAGTCCGGTTCGGTGTGGGTCGTCCGCCGGGCCGGCAGGCGCCCGCCGACTTCGTCCTCAACGAGTTCTCCGCGGCCGAACGCAAGGACCTCCCGTTCGCCGTGGACCGGACCGCGGACGCCGTCGAGTCCCTGCTCACCGACGGCCTGGAGTCAACCCAAGGGAAGTACAACTCGTGAAACTGAGCGGTCTGGTCGACACCCTGATCACCGATCCGGTGGTGTCCGAGGCCGTTCGTGACGCCCGCGCCGAGGGCGCCACGACCCTCGACCTGAGCGCGCCCGGCCCGGTGCGCCCGGTCCTGCTGGCCGCGATCGCCGCGGCCCAGAACGGCGCCGACCGGCCGGTCCTCGCTGTCACCGCCACGTTCCGCGAGGCCGAGGAGCTCACCGAGGCGCTGCAGTGCCTCGTCGAGGAGCCGGGCACCGTCGCGTACTACCCGGCCTGGGAGACCCTTCCGCACGAGCGGTTGAGCCCGCGGTCGGACACGGTCGGCCGCCGGCTCGCCGTACTGCGCCGGCTGGCGCACCCGGATCCGTCCGACGAGACGACCGGGCCGATCCGGATCCTGGTCGCGCCCGTGCGGTCCGTCCTGCAGCCGCAGGTCGCGGGCCTCGCCGACCTGAAGCCGGTACAACTGCACGTCGGCGACTCGGTCGAGCTCGAGGACGTCGTCGAACGGCTGGCCGGCGCGGCGTACCACCGGGTCGACCTGGTCGAGCGGCGCGGCGAGTTCGCAGTCCGCGGCGGCATCATCGACGTGTTCCCGCCGACCGAGGAGCACCCGCTGCGGGTCGACTTCTTCGGCGACGACGTCGAGGAGATCCGGTACTTCGCGGTCGCCGACCAGCGTTCGCTGGAGATCGCCGAGCACGGTCTGTGGGCGCCGCCCTGCCGTGAGTTGCTGCTCACCGACGAGGTCCGCGCGCGTGCCGCCGTGCTGGCGAAGGAACATCCCGAGCTGGCCGAGCTGTTCGAGAAGCTTGCCGAGGGTCATGCGGTCGAGGGCATGGAGTCGCTCGCGCCGGTGCTGGTCGACGACATGGAGCTGCTCGTCGACCTGATGCCTGCCGGTACGCACGTCGTCGTCAGCGACCCCGAGCGGGTCCGCGCCCGGGCGCACGACCTGGTCGCCACCAGCCAGGAGTTCCTGGAGGCGTCGTGGGCCGCGGCCGCCGGTGGCGGCGAGGCTCCGATCGACCTGGGCGCGGCGGCGTACATGTCGCTGGGAGACGTCCGCTCGCAGGCCCTCGGCAGGGGTCTTGCCTGGTGGAGCCTGTCGCCGTTCGCGGCCGCGCCCGTCGACGCCCCGGAGCTGCGGGACTCGATGGGCGAGCGGGTCGCGTTCGACATCGACACCGAGACCGGCGCGGTCACCAGCAGGATCCTCGCGGTCCACGAGGTCGATCCGTACCGCGGTGAGACCGCGCAGGCGGCCGAGGACATCCGCGGCTGGCTGCGCGACGGCTGGCGGGTCGTCTGTGTGACCGAAGGTCATGGTCCGGCCCAGCGCCTGGCCGAGGTGTTCTCCGAGGCGGAGCTGCCGGCGCGGGTGGTCGAGGGGATCGAGGAGATCCCCGACCCGGGCGTCGTACTGATCTCGCAGGGGCAGCTCGAGCACGGGTTCATTGCCGACGGCATCAAGTTCGCCGTACTCACCGAGAACGACCTGGCCGGCCAGCGGTCGGTGGCCGAACGCCGTTCCCAGCAACGGATGCCGTCGCGCCGGAAGAAGACGATCGACCCGCTGGAGCTGCAGCCCGGCGACTTCGTCGTGCACGAACAGCACGGCGTCGGCCGGTACGTCGAGATGATGCAGCGGACCGTCGGCACCGGGTCGCAGCGGGCCACCCGCGAGTACGTCGTGATCGAGTTCGCGGCGAGTAAGCGGGGCCAGCCGGGCGACCGGTTGTACGTACCGACCGACCAGCTCGACCAGGTCACGCGGTACGTCGGCGGCGAGCAGCCGACCCTCGACAAGATGGGCGGGGGCGACTGGGCCAAGCGCAAGGGCCGCGCCCGCAAGGCGGTCCGCCAGATCGCCGGCGAGCTGATCAAGCTGTACGCGGCCCGCCAGGCGACCAAGGGACATGCGTTCGCGAAGGACACCCCGTGGCAGCGCGAGCTCGAGGATGCGTTCCCGTTCGTCGAGACGCCCGACCAGCTGGCCACCATCGACGACGTCAAGCACGACATGGAACGCGTCATGCCGATGGACCGGATCGTCTGCGGTGACGTGGGGTACGGAAAGACCGAGATCGCCGTACGGGCCGCGTTCAAGGCGGTGCAGGACGGCAAGCAGGTCGCCGTACTCGTGCCGACGACGCTGCTCGTCCAGCAGCACTTCGCGACCTTCAGCGAGCGGTACGCCGCGTTCCCGGTGAACGTCGCCGCGCTGTCGCGGTTCCAGACCGACCGTGAGGCCAAGGACGCGCTCGAAGGGCTCGCCGACGGGTCCGTGGACGTCGTGATCGGTACGCACCGGCTGCTGTCCGGCGAGGTGCAGTTCAAGGATCTCGGCCTGGTGATCGTCGACGAGGAGCAGCGGTTCGGCGTCGAGCACAAGGAACAGCTCAAGCGGCTCCGTACGGCGGTCGACGTGCTGACGATGTCCGCGACGCCGATCCCGCGGACGCTGGAGATGTCGATCACCGGCATCCGCGAGATGTCCACGATCGCCACCCCGCCGGAGGAACGGCACCCGGTGCTGACGTTCGTCGGCGCGTACGACGAACACCAGGTGACCGCCGCGATCCGGCGCGAACTGCTCCGCGAGGGTCAGGTCTTCGTCGTCCACAACCGGGTGAACACGATCGAGAAGGCGGCCGCCCGGATCCGTCAGCTGGTCCCCGAGGCGCGGGTGTCGGTCGCGCACGGCCAGATGAACGAGCACACGCTCGAGAACGTGATCCAGGGCTTCTGGGAGAAGCAGTCCGACGTGATCGTGTGTACGACGATCGTCGAGTCCGGCATCGACATCTCGAACGCGAACACGATGATCGTCGAGCGCTCCGACCTGCTCGGCCTGTCCCAGCTGCACCAGCTGCGCGGGCGGGTCGGCCGGGGCCGCGAGCGCGCGTACGCGTACTTCTTCTTCCCGCCGGAGAAACCGCTCACCGAGACCGCACACGACCGGCTGGCGACGATCGCCCAGCACGCCGACCTCGGCGGTGGCATGGCGGTCGCGATGAAGGACCTGGAGATCCGCGGCGCCGGCAACCTGCTCGGCGGCGAGCAGTCCGGGCACATCGCGGACGTCGGCTTCGACCTGTACGTACGGCTCGTCGGCGAGGCGGTCGCGGAGTACCGCGGCGACACCCAGGCGGAGGAGCCCGAGGTCAAGATCGAGCTGCCGATCGACGCGCACCTGCCGCACGACTACATCCCGTCGCAGCGGCTCCGGCTGGAGATGTACCAGCGGCTGGCCGCCGTACGCGACGAAGCGGGCATCGCCGAATTGGTCGAGGAGTTGCACGACCGGTACGGCGACATCCCGCAGCCGGTGCTGAACCTGATCGAGGTGGCGAAGTTCCGCAACCACGCCCGCCGGGCCGGGCTGCACGACGTCACGCTGCAGGGCAACCTGATCCGGTTCGGGCCGGTCGAGCTGCCCGACTCGAAGGTGCTGCGGCTGAACAGGCTGTACCCGAAGAGTCTGGTGAAGCCGCAGTTGCATACCATTCTGGTGCCGAGACCTGCCACCCGGCAGATCGGCGGGCAGCCGCTCCGCGACCAGGAGCTGCTGCAGTGGTGCACCCGGTTGATCGACGACGTGATCGCCGAACCTATTGTGGTGCCGGCGTAGGACCTTTGAGAGATACGAGGAGATTTCGGTGAGCACACGGCTTCGGGCACTCGGTGCGGTGGCGGCGATCGTGCTGCTGACCGGTGGTTGCGCGGCGGGCACGCACCCGGGCGCGGCGGCCGTCGTCGGCAAGACCGAGATCAGCGTCAAGGACGTCGACAGCACCTCGCGGGCGGTCACCACGGCCCTCGGGCAGAACTTCGACGCGACCGCCGCACTGAACACGCTGGTCAGCAACGCGCTGGTCGCCGAGGTCGGGCAGCAGAAGTCGATCACGGTCACCCCGGCGGAGACCGACGCCGCGGCCCTGAACGCGGTCGGCGAGGACCGGGCGATGTTCTCGAAGTTCCAGAGCGACCCGAAGACCCGCGACTTCCTGAATGCGATCGGCACCGCGTCGGTCGTGACCATCAAGCTCGGCGGTGGCACGATCGCCGACCTGAACAACCAGGAGACGCAGAAGGCGGGCGTGCTGGCTGTCCGGGACGCCGCGAAGAACATCGACGTCTCGATCGCGCCGCGGTTCGGCAAGTGGAGCGACGGCACCCTCGACAGCAGGATCTCCGGGTCGCTGTCCAAGGAGTCCGACCAGACCGCCGCCAAGCGCAAAGCCGCCGACGCCGCCCAGCAGGCCCAGGGCCAGGGCCAGGGCTGAGTCGGCGCGGTGCCCGACGACGCAGTTGAGGCCGGCCGGATCACGATCCTGCTGACCACCCCGCGGGTGGCCCCCGGCCTGCTCACCCGGGCCGGCTGGCGGTCCCTGGAGACCGCCGACGAGGTCGCCGCCGCGGGTGGTCCGGAACGGGCCGACGTACAAGCGGTCATCGGTTCCGGTCTGGTCGTCGCGCAGATCGAGGGCGGGGACGACGCGGCCTGGTCCTGGCTGGTGGCTGCGGCCGCAGCTGGTCGTCAGGTCGTCTGGCTGACCGGCAGCGACGGCGAGCCCGGTCTGCTGCGGCTGGTCGCGGACGCACGGATGCGTGATCCGCAGGCGCCGTACGAGGTGGAGGTCCTCACGGGCTCGTACGACGTACCCGGGGCGCGGCTGATCGACCTGGTGACGGTGATGGACCGGCTGCGGCGGAACTGCCCGTGGGACCAGGAGCAGACCCACGAGAGCCTGGCGAAGTACCTCCTCGAGGAGACCTACGAGACCCTCGAGGCGATCGACACCGGCGACCGCGACCACCTCCGCGAGGAGCTCGGCGACCTGCTCCTCCAGGTCGCCTTCCACTCCCGCGTCGCCGAGGACGCCGGCGAGGACGGCTTCACGATCGACGACGTTGCCGGCGGCATCGTCGAGAAACTCGTCCGCCGCCACCCACACGTCTTCGGCACCGTCGACGCAGCCGACGCCGCCGCGGTCGAAGCCAACTGGGAAACCATCAAGGCCGCCGAGAAACAGCGCTCCTCGGTCCTCGAAGGTATCCCGCTCGCGCTTCCGGCACTGGCCCTCGCCGACAAGGTTCTGGCCCGCGCCGCCAAGGTGCTCCCGTCCGAACTGCCCGTCGTCGGCGATTCGGACATCGGCCGGCAACTCCTGGAGCTGGTGAGCGAGGCGCGCGCCCGGGGCATCGACGCCGAGCAGGCTCTGCGGGCCACCGTGCACGACCTCGCCGCCGAGGTTCGCGCCGCCGAGTCGACCGCGGACTAGACCAGCCACCTGCGGAAATTACACGGTGTGAACATGTTGCCACCGGCCAGTACTCGGTCTACCGTCTGGTAGCGATGCGGCCTGGGGGTCGATGCTACGGCGGGGGTGCCGTGCCATCCGGGTCGCGGGGGGTGGGGGTTCGTGATGCGTACACGGCTGTCCCGGCGTGCGATCTCGGCGCTGACAACGCTCGTTCTCGGCAGTTCCGTACTGGTCGTACCGGCCGCCTCGGCCAGTCCATTGGCCACGCCGGACGTCGACGGGATCCGGACCGCGATCTCCGGCGGGTCCGGCCTGCAGAAGTTCGTCGGCGATCTCGCCACGGTCGGGGCCTTCGGCAAACAGGTCAACGGCCTGACGCTGGAGCCCGGCAGCGCGGACGCGCTCGGGCTGGGCAACCTGCTCCAGGGTGCGATCGGAGCGGTCGGCGGGTACGCCGGCGCGACGTCGGTCGACGGCCTGGTCGACGCGTTCAACGCGACCGACGCAGACTACGCCGGTGACTCCGGGGCCAAACGGCACGTGAAGTGGACGGCGGCCCGGCTGCCGGACGACGCGGTGACCCGGGTGCGCCTGAACGCGGTGATCACCCGTACGGTCGGTACGGGCATCCGGTTGTCGACCAAGACCAAGCCGTTCGACTTCACCTCGGCGGCTGGGCTGCAGGCGACGCTGACGTTCAGTACGACCTTCGTCGTGAACTTCGACAACACCTCGAAGGACACCTGGCTGGACGCCGATCCGGCGATCGCCCTGCGGATCAACGGCGTACAACTGGTCAAGCCGGTACCGCCCAACGCCACCCACACGCTGCCGGACGTGGACGCCGCGATTGGGATCCTCGGCGTCACGCTGACCGACACCAGCAGCTACGCGGAGGACGTGACCCTCAACGCGACGATCCGCGACCCGAACAACGACCACCGGCTCACCGTCGGGCAGCAGAACAGCGAGCTCGGTGCCCAGGGCGCGGCGGCCGGTCTCACCACGGTGGCGCTCGCACCGGGCGGCACGCTGTCCGGAACGCTGCACATCGTCCCGCGGCCGTCGTCGACGATCGCCGGGCTGCCCGGGGCCGACGTCGACGTCACGGTCGGTCCGAGTGATCCGGCGGCGGGCGATCCGGCCGTCGACTATCGCGATCACGGGCTGGACCCGGTGGCGGCGTTCGAGACGCTGACCCCGTTCGACCTGGCCCAGGGCGTCAACCAGCTGGCCAGTACGGTGTCGAAGCTCCAGCACTCCAGGCCGGCCGCCTCCACGGTCGACCTCGATCTGCCCTTCCTGCACGGCACGGTCGCAGACCTCGTCCCCGCGACCGAGGCACTGCAGCAGTTCCTCGTCGACCACGTCTCGAAGCCGTCGACGCCGGACACCACCGGGGTGCCGGACTTCGCGTCGGTGCAGCAGTTCCTCGACGAACTGGCCGCCGAGAAGGGGCCGGGTTCGAAGTACACGGTGACCGTGACCGGTGCTGGGTTCGACAACAGCGATCCGCTCCATCCACGGCTGAAGTTCACCATCGGCGTACATCGTGATCCGTCGGACCAGGCGGCGGACCCGATCGCCGATCTGCTGTCCGGTGGACCGGCCGGCGTGACCTACGAAGACCGGAAGGTGACCGACAGCAGCAAGGACTGGAACGCGTTGCGGGCGGACAAGGCGACCGCGGCGATCATCGACGGTCTGGCCGGGCGGCAGATCTCGGTGGGCAGCCACACCGCCGCGATCAAGTCCGTCGGTGGTACCGATCCGCACGCGATCATCCTCGATGCCGATCCGCTCGGTGGAGCCACCGCACCGGCCTCGCTGTGGACCGGTGGTACGCCGGCCAACGGCACGGCCGGGTACTCGATCGCGGCCGGGAACTCGAAGGCCGGCAACGTCGAGCTCGGGAACCTGCTCAAGGACGCTTCGCACCTTCGGGACGCGAACGCCGTCCGGCCGCAGGCCACGATCACCCCCGGGTACACGATGACCCTGCCGGTCGTGCTCGACCTGCAGCCGGCCGCCACGCTGGGCGCCTGCGCAGCGCTGAACCCGGGCGGCCTGGCCTGCCCGTACGTCGAGAAGACCGGTGCCGACGGCAACGGTCCGCAACGGGTCGTGACCGAGCTCCCGCTGCGCGCTGACCGGATCATGCTGGCCACCGGTGGCCAGCTCCTGACCGCGTCGACGACGCTCAGCACACCGGTCGACCTGCTCGCCTCGGTCGGCTACGTCCCGGTCCGGATCGGCGGCACCATCGCGCTCTGCCCGTCGACCGGGTACGACAGTTCGTGCACCAAGACCGGGAACCCGGGGCCGCTCCAGCAGCTCACGCTCAAGGGGACAGGTACGCCGGTTCCCGTCGGCACGTTGTTCGACGAAGCGCGCGACCACCCGGACCAAGTACTCACCGGCCTGCCCGCCGGCACGATCGCCCACGCACACGGCGCGCTCAAGCTGCTCGCCGTCGCCGGGACCACGACGTACTTCCACGACGACGGGACGCCGGGCGCCGCCACCCTGGACGCCGACCTGTCGAGTACTCCGGCGACCCCGACGGTGACCGACACCAACGGCGATCTGGCGAAGCTGCTGCCGCTGGACGTGAAGCCGGACCCGAAGGACGCGTACGCGAACGCGCTGTTCGGTATGGTCCTGGCCGACCTGTCCGCGGTGTCGAACCAGCTGTCGTCCGCCCCGACCGCGGGTGGCCTCAGTACGCAGATCCCCTTGCTGGGCACGAGTTTCGGCCAGTTGGCGGCCGACGGCGAGCGCGGCACCGCGTCGTACGCGATCAGCGGTGGCTTCCTGAACCTGACCGACTCGACGCGCACCTTCACCGCGGACCGGTACGTCGGACGCCGCGTGCTGATCGGAAGCGCGCAGTTCCCGGTCGCGGGTGTTTCGCCGGACGGGCACACGTTGACGCTGGCGACGCCGCCGGCGGCCGCACCGGCGACCGGCACTGAGTACCGGATCGGCGACGAGCTGGTGTGGGCCGTCGACGCGATGACCGCCCTGCAGCCGCCGGATCTCGGCGCGCTGCTGGCAGACCTCCAGCGGCGGCTCGGCAACGGCAGCGCCGTGTCGTTCACTGTCGACCCGACGGCCAAGGTGCTGCATCTGACCGTCGACTGGAAGCGCTCCTTCAGCACCCGCTCCGCGATGGGCCTGCACCTGACCCTGCCGGGCAGCGGCGGCGTCGACCTCTTCGGCGCCAGCACCGGCGGCACCGTGGACATCGGCGTGACCGGTGAAACCGTTGCCAAGCTCAACATTCCGCTGGACGCGACCGGTCTCGCGGACCCGGCCGGCAAGCTGACCGTCGACCCTGGCTCCTCGATGTCCGTCGAGGCCAAGGTGAGTACGCCGGCCGCCCAGCGGACCGGATCGGTCGGTGCACTGCCCGTCGACCTCGGCAACTCCGGCGACGACCCGGGGATGCAGCTCAACGGCGACCTGGCGGTGACGGCCAAGGGCTCGGCCGGCACGCTCGGCAGCTGGTGGTCGAGCCTGAGCGCGACGACGCTGAACGGCGGTACCACTCCGAAGACCTGTACCGGGGTGTCGAGCTCCGCCCCGATGTCCCTGTGCGCGAAGATCCCGCTGCACAAGCACGGTGACTCCGCGGTCCTGGACACGATGACTCTCCGGCTCCCGCAGACTGCTTCGAGCCTGGCCGACGCGTTGGCCCTGTCGCCGGACTTCGGCGGTGGACCGCGGCTGTCCGCGTTGCCCGGTCTCGACGGCGCGCTGGCCGCGAACACGATCAGCCTGCACCCGCTGGCGGACGGCCTGGTCAAGTACGTCGACAACGCGAAGAGCGCGCTCGACCTGGCCAGCGCCGGCGGCAAGGTGCCGCTGATCGGCAAGGACCTGCAGGCCGGCAAGGACTTCCTCGGTCAGCTGCAGCAGAACCTCGCCGGCGGCGTCAACGGCATCGGCAGCTTCGCGACCTTCGGCGACCTGCAGAACGCACTGCAGGGCATCTTCGCCGCCGACCCGCTCAAGTCGCTGACCAAGGGTCCGGTCACCGTCTCGGGCGTGTGCTCCGGCGTCCCGGTGCCGCCGCCCAGCGGAGTGACCTTCACGGTCGCGACCGAGTCCGGCAAGACCGCCACCATCGACTACAAGTACGCCGTACTCGCCCACGGCCCCGATCCGGACAAGGCACCCACGGCGCTGTCGGCTCCGTCAGCGGCGCAGAAGAACGCCGCGCTGGATGCCAAGAGCACCAACGCGGTCTCCTGGACCGGCTCGGGCAGTCACGTGACCGGGTACGACGTGTTCCGGCAGGTGAACAACGACGGCAAGTGGCTGTTCGTTGGGTCCACCACCGACACGCACCTGACCGACACAGGACAGGGGTCCGGTACGCCCCCACCGCCGGCCGGCAACCCGACGTACAGCGGGCCCTGCTCGCCCTCCGACGGCGCTGGATACGTCCAGAGCGTCACGCTGAACGCGAGCTTCGGTTCGGCCGGCAAGGTCGACAGCGCCGGCTGCACCGACGTCAGTGACACCGACAAGTGCCTGTCCGCGACCCTGCCGCTCGACCTCGGTCTGCCCGGACTCTCCTTGCACGCAATGAAGAACGCCGACGGCAGCATCGACCAGGGACTCACCGCGCGGCTGGGCTGGCGGCTGAACCTGTCGGTCACCCTGGACAAGACGCAGGGCGTGGTACTGGAAACCGCGCCGAAGGACGAGTTCCAGGTCGGCGCAGCCGTACAGATCCCGAAGGAGATGGATGCCGGACTGGCATTCCTGCAGGTGCACCTGAAGAACAACAAGCCGGACGCGAACCAGTTGGCGGCGCTGTTCTCGATCGATCTGCAGGGCGGAACGGGTGGCCATTTGCCGCTGGCCGCGTTGCTCGGATCCGACCCGGCCACCCTGTTCCACCCAACCCTGTCGGCCAATCTCGACATCGATCTGGGCCTCAACACCGGCCTGACCGGTGACGACGCACACGTGCTGCCGGGGTTGTCCGCGACGTTCAAGTTCAAGGCGTCGTGGAGCAGTTCCGCGCCCGCGGACATCGGGATCAGTACGCTCGAGTTCGACAACGTGACGGTCGATCCCGGCGTCTTCCTGTCCAGCACGATCAAGCCGATCGTCGACGACATCGTCAGTACGCTGAAGCCGATCCAGCCGATCCTGGACACGATCAACGCGCCGATCCCGGTGCTCAGCGACCTGTCCCACCTGGCCGGTGGCGACGACGTCACGATCCTCACCCTGGCGCAGGCCTTCGGCGGCGGCGGGGACAGCGTGAAGACGGTCACCGACGTGGTGACGACGGTGACGAAGCTGTCCGCCGCGCTGGCCTCGCTGAGCAGCGCCGGCGGTATCCCGCTCGGCTCGTTCCAGCTCGTGCAGGACAAGGTGAAGAGCACCACGACCTCCCCGGCGTCGGCCGACGGCCTGATCGGCAAAGTCACCGACAAGGACGGCAACGAGATCGCGGACGGCAAGCCGGGCTCGATCATCGGCGCCCTGAACGGCAGCATCACGGGTGGCACCAAGCTGTCGGACGACGACAGCGGGCCTGGCATCACGTTCCCGGCGCTGAAGAACCCGCGGCAGCTGTTCGGCCTGATCGCCGGTGGTGACGCTACGCTGGCGCAGTTCGACAGCGGCGTGCTCTCGGTCGGCTTCTCGATGAGCGAGTCGTTCGGTCCGGTGTACGCGCCGCCGCCGGTGCTGGTGGTGATCTCCGGCAGCGCGTCGGTGAGCCTGCACGTGGTGGCCGGCTTCGACACGTACGGGATCCGGCAGGCGGTCGAGACCGCGAAGCCGGTACAGATCCTGAACAGCCTGTTCTTCGTCACGGTCGACGACAAGGGCGCGCCGATCCCGGTGGTGTCCTTCCACGGTGAGCTGGCCGCCGGTGCGGCGGTGAGTGCCGTCATCATCACGGCCGGCGTGGTGGGCGGCATCGCGCTCACGGTGAACTTCAACTGGAACGATCCGAACAACGACGGCAAGTTCCGGTTCAGCGAGTTCCTCGCCGCGGCGGTGAAGAACCCGATCTGTCTGTTCAACGTGGGCGGCGAGTTGTCGCTGTTCCTCAAGGTGTTCATCACGATCGGGTTCTCGCCGTTCGACGTGTCGTTCGACTTCACCCTGGTCAATCTCAAGCTGCTCGACTTCTCGGTGACGCCGAACTGCGCGCCGCCGCCGCCTCGGCTCGGCGGCACGAAGGACGGCGTGCTGTACCTGTTCGCCGGCCGGCTCGGCACCGACACGGCCCGCGGCGACCCCCTGTGGAAGGCGAACAACGCCGACGAGACCTGGATCGTCCGCGAGTCCGGTACGACGATGACCGTGCAGGCGCTCGGGATCACGCAGACCTTCGAGGGCATCAACACCGTCGTCCTGGACGGGCGTACGTACGGCGGTCAGCTGAAGCTGATGCTCCAGGGCAAGGACGCGACCTCCGCGTTCACCGCGAAGGCGATCGTGTACGGCGGCAGCAAGGCCGACGTGATCCGGACCGGTCAGGGGCCGGCCTGGGTGGACGGCGGTGGTGGCGACGACACCCTGACGACCGGCGACCGGCCGAACGTCACCCAGCCGGCCGTACCGGGAGTCGTTGTCGCGGGCAACGGTGGTGCCGACCGGATCACGGTCGGCAACGACAACGACGTCGTGGCCGGGGACGGCCACCTGAGTACGGCGTCGACCGCGCTCGACCTGGCCTCGCCGAAGACCGGTGACGGACAGGCCGACCCGGTGCCCGTCACCGACGTGATCGACGTCGCGGCGGTGCAGACCGCGGGTCTGCCCGAGACCAAGGTGCCGTCGGAAGGTGATCCGGGCAACGACACCGTCGTGCTCGGGCTCGGCCGGAGCACGGCGTACGGCGGGGACGGCGACGACAACATCGCCGTCGCGGCGGACAGCCCGTTGCTGGGCACCCCGGGTCAGGACCCGAAGGGCCTCAGCTCGGCGGGTGTGATCGTGGTCGGTGGCGCCGGAGCGGACTCGATCTCCGGCGGCAGCGGCAACGACACCCTGTACACCGGCGAGGTCCCGGTGAAACTGGACCAGGACGACCCGGGGCAGGGGGACAAGTACGACCCGAGCGACCCGCTGAACCGCAAGGAGGCGACCGAGACTCCGCACGTCCGGCACACCGACGTCAACCACGTCGACACCGGCAAGGGGGCGGACTACGTCTGGGGTTCGAACTCGACCGACTTCGTCACGGGCCACTCCGCGCCCGGCACCGTCGACCACCTGTACGGTCTGGGCGGCAACGACGTCCTGGCCGGCGCCGACGGTGCCGACGAGATCTACGGCGGTCGCGGCGACGACTACGTGATCGCCCAGCCGTCCTCCGTGGACACCGGTGCGAACCTGACCGACCAACTCGGCACGGGTGCGTACCGGGTGACGCCGCTGCCGGATCCCAACCCGGCGGCGAAGAAGACGCTCGTCGGTGGCGGCGGTCGCGACCGGATCTACGGTGGTGACGGCGACTCGACGATCTACGGCGACCACTCGACCGTTCCGGGTACGTCGACGGCGGACAGCTGTGCGAGCCCCGGACCTGACCCGTCCGACCCGCCGGCCGAGCACCCGCGGGACACGAGCAACGAAAGCGACCCGGCCAACCGTGACGACGCCGACCTGATCCTCGGCGGCAACGGCGCCGACACCGTGCAGGCGGGCGGCGGCAACGACTGGGCGTTCACCAACGGGGGAGAGGACCTGGTCTGCGCCGAAGGCGGCGACGACCACGCGTACGGCGGAGACGGCCTCGACACCGTCTTCGGCGGCAGTGGCGACGACGTCGTCCAGGGCGACGCCGGGAACGATCACCTGTACGGCAACACCGGCGACGACACGGCGTACGGAAACGCCGGGCAGGACCGGATCCAGGGCAACGCCGGTGCCGACACGCTGTTCGGCGGCGAGGACGACGACGTGCTGATCGGTGGTACGAGTACGGCCGGGCGCAACGACGCGGCGGCCACACCGTCCGGTGAGTCGGCGGCCCGCGGCGACATCATCAGCGGCGACATCGGCAAGGACAGGATCGTCGGCGACAACGGCAACCCGGACGATCCGGCCGGACCGGTCTACGACCTTGCCGACAGCACCAATGCGGCACTCGGCGGCCCGGACACGATCTACGGCGGTGCCGACGACGACACGATGTACGCCGGCCTCGCGGACGACCAGGTGTTCGGCGGCGCCGGACACGATGTTGCCGAAGGCAACCCGGGGGCCGACCACCTGTACGGCGAGGCGGGTGCCGACGGCCTGATCGGCGGCAGCCACCAGACACCGGGCGACCCGGCGGCCAAGGACGCGGCCGGCTACCCGGACGCCGGGGACGCGATCTCCGGTGGTACCGAGGACGACGTGATCGCGGCCGACAACGCCGTCGTCACCGACTCGGCCGGCGCCGACAGCGGCGATCCGGTCACGCGCGGACGCGGGTTGTCGTTCGGGCGGCACGTCGTACTGTTCGATCTCGGCTACAGCCCGGCCCCGGCGAACTCGGGGGCGGATGCCGTGAACGGTGACGCGGGCAACGACGTGATGTACGGCCAGGGCGGTGGCGACACCGTGCACGGCAGTACCGGCGACGACTACGCCGAGGGCGACCAGGCTGTGGACTTCCTGTACGGCGACGCCGGGCAGGACGATCTGGCCGGCGGTTCCTCGTACGCCGAAAGTGGCACTGGGCAAGCAACCGCGGGGCAGCTCGACACCGGCGACACGATCTCCGGTGGCAGCGACGCCGACGTGGTGCTGGGCGACAACGGTCTGCTGACCCGCGACTCCGGGATCGCCAAGAGCGCGATCACCCAGGGCCGGGCGGACACCGACGCCGGCGGGCAGATGACCGAGCGCAGCATCCAGCCGTACGACCTCGGCGACACCCCGGTGGCGAACACCTCGGGTGGCGACGACATCACCGGCGACGGCGGCTGCGACGCGATCCTCGCCCAGGGCGGCAACGACCGGCTGAAGGGCAACGACGACGCCGACTACGCCGAGGGCGGTCCCGGACGGGACTGGGTCGAAGGCAACGTGGGCGCCGACGACCTGATCGGCGGCAGTTCCACGCTCTTCGGCTCCGACACCGCGGTGACGACCCAAGGCCAGCCGGACACCGGCGACGCGGTCTTCGGTGGGCTCGGCGACGACCTGATCACCGGCGACAACGCGGTGACCACCCGGGTCGGTACGCCGTCGCCGTACCTGAACCGGGTCGGCAGCGACGGCCGGTTCGACGTACAGCGGTCGCTGCGGTTGGTCGACCTGTCCTGGAGCAACGGGTACCTCGGTGCGCCGACGCGTCCGGTGGCCGGTGACGACCAGTTGTCCGGTGGTGGCGGCGTCGACGTGGTCTTCGGCCAGGACGGGAACGACGCGATCTCCGGTGGTGGCGGTGACGACTACGCCGAGGGCAACGGCGGCCACGACACGGCGTACGGCGATCGCACGCTGGCGGAGGCCGGCATCGCCATCCCGGCTGCGGTGCCCGGCTGGCCCGGTACTGCGTCGGCACCGGCGGACCTCGGCGACGTCAGCGCTCCGCAGGGTCAGGACGACCTGATCGGTGGCTCGTCCCTGCAGGTGTTCCGGGACACCGACGACGATGTGCACGGTGACGGCGCGGCCGACTTCGTGCTCGGCGACAACGGTACCGCGGTACGTGACATCGTCGACCAGACCGGCAAACCGGTTGCCTTGGGCGACGACCTGTCCAAGGTGAGCCTGCCGTTGACCAACCGGGTGTACGCGGGCCGCTACGATCCGGCGCACCTGCCGGCGGATGGCGCGTACGTCCGGCACGGGGTCGGCAACGCGCCGACCAGGTTCTGCACCACGACGCAGGCCACCTGCGAACCGACCGGTGCCTCGGGCAACGATCATCTGTGGGGCGATGCCGGAGAGGACACGGTCTACGGACAGGACGGCGCCGATCTGGTGTACGGCGATACCGGCTCGACAGCCGGCGCCGACGACGGCGGGACGTTGACTGCCGGAGCTCGCAACGACGACGACCTGTACGGCGAGCTCGGCGACGACCGGATGTGGGGCGAGTCCGGCGCGGACGCCATGGTCGGCGACCGTGGTGGCATCGTCGACACGTACCAGGACGGCTCGAACCACTTCGTGATCGACAACAGCCAGGTCCCGCAGATCCATTACGAGGGATTCCTGGCCGGCTCGGTCACCCGGAAGATCGACCTGCAGCACGATGTCAACGGCGACGTCTTCGCGGCCACCGGAACCGCGGCGGCGATGCCGCACCGCGGTGACCTCGAGGGTGGGAACGACCGGCTCCGCGGTGGCGACGGCCACGACTCCGTGCACGGCGGTTTCGGGGACGACCTGCTCAACGGTGACAGCGGCGGAGACACCGTCTTCGGCGACGACGGGGCCGACCTGGTCTGGGGTGGCAAGGGGTGCGACGCGCAGATCGACGCGGCCACGCCGGACTGCCTGACCAACGGCGCCTTCGATCCGAATGCCCGCGGCACGAACGACCGGATGGTCGACTACCTGTTCGGTGGCAAGGGCGCCACCTCGGGACCGTCGGTCGATCCCGGCACCGGCGCGCTCGGGTCGGACATCATCGACTGGCACCCGCGCGGGACGTACGGCCTACCGGGTTCGACGACCTGTTCGGCGAACCCGTGGCCGCAGACGTTCGGCAGCGGCAAGAACGCTGTCACCGTCGATCCGTGCGCGTGGTTCGAGATGACCGACCTGGCCGATGCGACGGTGGCGAACAACCAGCACCACCAGGGCATCGACTGGATGTACGGCGGCTGGGACCGCGACGTACTACAAGGCGACGTCGCGGACAACGGCCCGAACCTCGGCGACCGGATGCTCGACTGGGGCGGCGCGTACAACCTCTACACGCACTGCAACGCCGCGTACGGAGGCTTCAACGATGTCCGGCAGTGGAGCCCGACGATGCAGGACTTCCTGCAGCGCTGGGCGACCTCGGTCGGCGCGGGTCAGGTCACCGGCGACGTCACCACACCCGGTACGTCGGCGTACGACGAGCTGGCCCTCGTCTACCAGAGCGACCTCTCCACCCACGGCGCCGGCCCCGCGTTCCCGTCCACCCCCGGCCACTTCGACAACCCGAACGCCTGCGCCCCCTGACCCCACTCACCCCGGCGGGCGAACCTGCCCGCCGGGGTGAATCAGGGGGTCAGGCTGTCCGGTCGTACAGGAGGCAGAGGGCGCCGCTTTCGGTCCGGGTGCAGTCGGTCAGGGTCCACGACGAGGCTGCGGTGGTCTCGTCGAAGAGGGGTACGCCGCCGCCGACCAGTTCGGGGCAGAGCGTGATGGAGAGGCGGTCGAGCTCGCCGGCCGCGAGCAGCGTACGGATGATGCTGGAGCTGGCCAGTACGACGATGTCGCCGCCCTCCTGCTGACGGAGTTCCTTGACCGTGGCGACCGGGTCGGTGGCGGCGATCCGGCTGTTCTGCCACGGCGCCTCGTCCAGCGTCGTCGAGAAGACCACCTTTTCCACCTCGTTGAGCCAGCGCGAGAACGTCCGGCTCTCGGTCGGCGCGGTCTCGTCGTCGGCGACGGTCGGCCAGTACCCGCCGAAACCTTGGTAGTTCTTCCGGCCCAGCAGCGCGGTGGTCGCCGGCGACGTCACCCGGATCATGTGCGCCAGCGACGTGGGCGTGACGGCGTGCGGGGCGATCCAGCTCATGTCGTAGTCACCGCCGGGGCCGTTGACGCGGCCGTCGAGGGACAGCGAGATGTTGCCGACCACAGTGCGATTCATGGTGTTCTCCTCGGGAGTTCGAATGTGCCTCAAACTCTCGCCGCCGACACCCGTCCGGGTCGTCACCAGATCTGACGACTTCTCGTCCGGGACCCCGAGGATGCGAGGATGGCCGGATGGGGGCCGTCGTCAGTCCGGTGTTGATCAACCGCAGGGCGGAGCTCGCGGCTCTGCGCGGAGCGTACGAGCGCGCGTGTGCCGCTGAGCCGGTCACGGTACTGGTCTCGGGCGAGGCCGGGATCGGCAAGTCACGCCTCGTCACAACCGCGCTCACCAGCTTCGGCAATAGCGGTGGTGGCTTCGGTGGGGAGCCGATGGTTTTGAGCGGTGGTTGCCTCGAGCTCGGGGCGGAGGGTACGCCGTGGGTGCCGTTCCTGGCGATCCTGCGCAACCTGCTGCGCGAGTGGGGCCCGGACCGGCTCACCGAGGCGCTGCCGTCCGGCGGTACGGCGCTCGCCGGATGGCTGCCGGAGCTGTCCCTGCCGGAGGGACCGGCGGGTCATGTCCGGTTGTTCGGCGAGGTCCTCGGCCTGCTCCAGCGGGCGGCGGCGGAGCGCCCGCTCGTTGTCGTGGTGGAGGACCTGCACTGGGCGGACGCGTCCAGCCGAGAGCTTTTCGTATACCTCGTGCGCAACCTCAGCGCGTCCGCTGTGCTGCTGATCGCGACGATGCGGACCGGTGAGCTGCCCTCGGGCCACCCCACCCGGCAGTTGCTGTCCGAGCTCGGCCGGCGCGCCGAGGTGGTTCGGCTCGAGCTGGAGCCGCTCGGCCGCAAGGAGGTCAGCGAGCTGCTCACAGCGCTCGACGGTCGCGCGCCGCATGCCCTGGCCAGTAGCGAGATCCACCGGCGCAGCAGCGGGAATCCGCTCTACGTAGAGGCTCTGTACGCATCCGGTACGGACTCCTCCGAAGGGCTCACCGAGCTGCTGCTAGGCCGGGTTACCGACCTCTCGCCGGCCGCGCGAAAGGTACTCACCACGATCGCGGTAGCCGGCGGCGCGGTCTCGGACGACCTGCTGTCCGAGGTGTCGGACGAGCCCGTGGACGACGCCGTCCGTGAGCTGATCGAGCGCAACCAGGTCTCGGTGTCGGACACCGAGTACGTGATCCGGCACGCCCTGATCCGCGAGGCGGTGTACGGCGCCCTGCTGCCCGGCGAACGTCGGCGCCTGCATGCGCGGTTTGCCGCAGCGATCGAGGCCGGACCCGGATCGCAGGCGGCGCTGGCCGAGCACTGGACGGTAGCGGGGCAACCCGGCAAGGCGCTGGTGGCAGCGTGGCGGGCCGCTGCGACGGCTGAGCGGCAGTTCGCGTACGACGAGCAGCTCAACATGCTCGACCGGGTCCTCGAGCTGTGGTCCGAGGTCGACGCGGCCGCTGACCTGATCGGGGTGAGTTACGCGGCTGTGCAGGAGGTGGCGGCCGCCGCGTCGTACACCACCGGCCGCTCACGAGCCGGCGTGGACCACGCGACCGCGGCGCTGGCGGTCCTCGATCCGGACACCGAACCGCTCCGGGTCGCCGGACTCCTCCGGCTGCGCGGTCTGCTGCGCTGCCGGATCGACGGCACCGGGAGCGACGACCTGGACCACGCGGTGCAGCTGGTACCGCCAGGAGCCGACGACGTACTGCGCAGCCGTCTGCTGTCCGGTCTGGCGTTCACCGAGCTGGTCGGCATGCCCGGACCGGAGATGAGCAATCACGCGGCGCAGGCGCTCGACCTGGCGGAAACCACCGGTGACGATCAGGCGCTCGCCGATGCGCGGCTGGCTGTCGGTGGCATCGCCTTGCACGGCGACGGCGGTCCCGCAGTGGTTCAGGAGCACATGCAGGACGCGCGGCGGGCCGCGGAGCGGTGCGGCGATCAGCACACGTACCTCACGTCGCTGCAATGGGAAGGACGGGCGATCGCGGACGCCGGGCACCCCGAGGAAGCGGCTGTTCTCCTCGAAGCGGCCGAGCAGCAGGCGGAGCAGTGGGGCCGGATGCGGGCCAGAGGCTCGATGCTGGCGCAGAACCGGGCGGAGGTGCTGATCTCGCTGGGGCGCTGGGACGAGGCCCTGGAGCTCGTGGACAACGCGCTCGCGGACGGTCCACCGCCGTGGTACGAGGCGGCGCTGCGGATGGAGGTCGCGGTCATCGCCGTACGGCGCGGCAGGTACGACGAAGCGGCCGGCCAACTTGCGCAGATGGCCGTGCCACCGTCAGGGGTGGCCAGCGAAGTCGGTCTGCAGCGCCTGCCGGTCCAGATGGCGCTCGCCGTCGGCACCGACGACGTACCCACGGCCGACCGGCTGCTGGCCGAGGCGCTCGACGTGATGCCGGACTGGCCGGTAGCCGACGTGGTGGTCACGGCGCGGCTCTACCTCGCGGCGCTTCAGCTGGAACGTACCGCTGCCGGGCGACGGCGGCAGGTGCCGGCGCGATCGGAGCTGCTGCGGAAGGGACTGCCCGGCCTGGATCGGTGGCCGATCGTCGCTGCGGTGTTGCGGACCGGGGATGCCTTCGAGGCCGGGACCGTCGGAGCCTGGGACACGGCAGCCGACGCCTGGCGCGTGGTCCACGACGTGCACGAGCTGGCTCAGGCGTTGGTCGGAGGCGCCGCCGCCGCGATCCGTTCGAACAACAAACCCGGCGCCCGGCGCCGCCTGGACGAGGCCCGGGAGATCGCGACCGGCTTGGCGGCCGTGCCCTTGCTGAGTGACATCGACGACCTCACCCAACGCGCCGGCCTGTCCTCGGCGGCCCGGGAAGAGCCCGCGGCGTACGGGCTGACCGAGCGCGAACTCGTCGTACTGCGAGTCCTCGCCCGCGGCCTGTCCAACGCCGAGATCGCCCGCGAACTCTTCGTCTCACCGAACACCGTCGCCACCCACGTCGCCCGCATCCTCCGCAAACTAGGCGTCTCCACCCGCACCGAAGCCACCGCCGTCGCCCACAACACCGGCCTGATCTCCACCAACTGAAATTCACCGGCGCGACCAGCCGTCGGCTGACAAGGTACGGATATGGACGTCGCCGAGGTGCTGGGGGAGTGGTGGGACCTGAAGGTGTCCGGGGTCGAGGTTCTGACCGGTGGGATGAACTCGGCCACCTGGCTGGCGACCTGTGGTGTGGATCGGGTTGTGTTGAAGGCGGTTGACGTCGACGATGCCGCGTTCGAGCCCGGGCTGGAGTTGGCGGTACGGCTGGACGATGCGGGCGTGATCACCGGGCGGCCGCGGACGAGCAAGCGGGGGCGGCTCGTGGAGCGGGTCGACGGGCGGCAGGTCGCCGTACTGGAGTTCGTCGACGGTCTTGAGCTGGAGCCGACCGACCAGGCCGAGATCGGTGACGTACTCGGTCGCGTGCACTCGGCCGCGCCGCTCGAGTCGGGCGACACCGCGGACTGGCTCCGCTTCCTCCTGCCGTTCGAGGAGTCGCTGGATCTCGAGCCGTGGATCCGACCGGCGGTCGAGGGCGCTGTGGCGGACGCGATAGCGCTGGGCCCCGTGTCCTGGGCGTGGCTGCACGGCGACCCCGCCGCGGAGGCCTTCCGGCGCCAGCCCGACGGCCGCGTCGGCCTGATCGACTGGGGCAGCGCGATGCGCGGCCCGATCCTGTACGACGTCGCGTCGGGGGCGATGTACGTCGGCCGCGACGTCGTACCGGCGTACCTCCACCGCCGCCCCGACCTGACCGCTGAGGTGGACCGAGGTCTGGACGTCTTCCTCCGCGTCCGCTACGCCGTCCAGGCCGGCTACTTCGCCTGGCGCATCACCACCAACCTCCTCACTGGCATCTCAAGCCCAGCCGACAACCACAAAGGCCTAGCCGACGCCCGCCGCTCGTTCAAGAACATGCGAGCGTAGAAGTCTTGCTGGGTGGGGATTGCGGGGATTTGGCGGTGTATCGGGCGTCCGACGGAGTGTTACTGACGCGCGAGGTACTTCCGGATGCGATCGTTAGGGGCGACGCGGTCCACTGAGCGTGGTGGTCTGGGGACTAGGCTCAGGAGCGATTCGTCATCGAGAACTTGGGAGTCAATGTGGCCACCATCGAGGCCGTCGGCGCGCGCGAGATCCTCGACTCGCGCGGCAACCCCACTGTCGAGGTCGAGGTTCTGCTCGACGACGACACCATCGCCCGTGCGGCCGTCCCGTCGGGCGCGTCCACCGGCCAGTTCGAGGCCGTCGAGCTGCGGGACGGCGACAAGGAGCGGTACGGCGGCAAGGGCGTGCAGAAGGCCGTCACCGCCATCCTCGAGGACATCGACAAGGAGATCGTCGGGTACGACGTCCACGAGCAGCGGCTGATCGACCAGGCGCTCCTCGACCTGGACGGCACCCCGAACAAGGCCAAGCTCGGCGCGAACGCCATCCTCGGAGTCAGCCTCGCGGTCGCCAAGGCCGCCGCGGACAGCTCCGGCCTGCCGTTGTTCCGGTACGTCGGCGGCCCGAACGCGCACGTCCTTCCGGTGCCGATGATGAACATCCTGAACGGCGGCGCGCACGCGGACAGCAACGTCGACGTCCAGGAGTTCATGATCGCCCCGATCGGCGCCGCGACGTACGGCGAGGCGCTGATGCAGGGTGCGGGTGTCTACCACGCGCTGAAGGCGGTGCTGAAGGAGCGCGGCCTGTCCAGCGGCCTCGGCGACGAGGGCGGTTTCGCGCCGAGCCTGCCGAGCAACCGGGACGCGCTGGACCTGATCCTGACCGCGATCGAGAAGGCCGGCCTGCAGCCGGGCAAGGACATCGCGCTGGCGATGGACGTCGCGGCGAGCGAGTTCTTCACCGAGGGTGTGTACGCGTTCGAGGGCGGCAAGAAGTCCGCGGACGAGATGATCGCGTACTACGCCGACCTGGTGGCGTCGTACCCGATCGTCTCGATCGAGGACCCGCTGAACGAGGAGGACTGGGACGGCTGGAAGAGCCTGACCGGTCAGCTCGGCGACAAGATCCAGATCGTCGGCGACGACCTGTTCGTCACCAACGTCGAGCGGCTGGGGCGCGGTATCACCGAGAAGTCGGCGAACAGCCTGCTGGTCAAGGTGAACCAGATCGGCTCGCTGACCGAGACGCTGGACGCCGTCGACCTGGCGCACCGCAACGGGTTCACCTGCATGATGAGCCACCGTTCCGGTGAGACCGAGGACACCACGATCGCCGACCTCGCGGTGGCGACCAACTGCGGCCAGATCAAGTCCGGCGCCCCGGCCCGGACCGACCGGGTCGCGAAGTACAACCAGCTGCTCCGGATCGAGGAGGAGCTCGACGACGCGGCGACGTACGCCGGTCGCTCGGCCTTCCCGCGCTTCCAGGGCTGACCTTCGGAGGATCAGGTATGCCGTCCCGTCGGGATTCCGGTGCACGCCCCGGCTCGCGTCCGTCGAGCCGGACCCAGTCGCGTCCACCGGCCCGGCGGGGCGAGACCCCGAAGCGCCGGACGGCGGGGACACCGGCCGAGCCCGCACGGACCAGGGGGTCGCGCAACCTGACCGGCCGGGCGGCCGTCGTACTGCTGGTCCTCGGCGCGTTGATCGTGTCGTACGCGCAGAGCCTGCGGGTGTGGTTCGACCAGCACCAGCAGATCAGCGCGCTGAACCAGGAGATTCGCGACCGGCAGAAGCGGGTCGGCGAGCTGAACGACGAGATCACCCGCTGGGGCGACGACGCGTACGTGAAGGCGCAGGCCCGGCAGCGGCTCGGCTGGGTGATGCCGGGCGAGGTCGGGTACCGGGTGATCGGCGCGGACGGCAAGCCGCTCGGCGCCCCGCCCGAGCCGACCACGCCCACGGACGGTACGGCGGACACGCAGAAGCCGACCTGGTACACGAAGCTGTGGGGGAGCGTGCAGGGCGCGGGCACCCCGCCGGCTCCGGCTGCGAAGCCGACCCCCACGCCCACCCCGGCGGAGCTCATCACCCCGTCACCTAAGGTGACCAGGTGAGCGTCAGCCCCTCCGATCAGGAAGCAGTCAGTAAGCAGCTGGGCCGGACCGCCCGCGGCATCCGTTCGATCGCGCACCGCTGCAGCTGCGGCCTCCCCGATGTGGTCGAGACCGAGCCGAGGCTGCCGGACGGTACGCCGTTCCCGACGACGTACTACGTGACCTGCCCGCGGCTCGCGTCCGCGATCGGGACGCTGGAGTCGTCCGGCCTGATGAAGGAGATGACCGACCGCCTGGCCGACGACGAGGACCTGGCGGCCCGCTACCGCGCGGCCCACGAGTCGTACCTGGCCCACCGCGAGTCGATCGAACACGTCGACGAGATCGCCGGCATCACCGCCGGCGGCATGCCCACCCGAGTCAAATGCCTCCACGTCCTGGTAGGTCACTCCCTGGCTGCCGGCCCCGGCGTAAACCCCCTGGGCGACGAGGCCCTCGAAGCCCTCGAGGACTGGGGCTGTAAAGGCCCCTGTGTCTGAGCGGGTCGCCGCGGTCGACTGCGGTACCAACTCGATCCGGTTGCTGATCGCCGACCTCGTCGACGGACAGCTTCGCGAGCTCGACCGCCGGATGACGATCGTCCGCCTAGGTCAGGGTGTCGATGCCACCGGCGCCTTCGCCCCGGAGGCGCTGACCCGTGTCTTCAAGGCCGTCGAGGACTTCGCATCCGTCATTCAGTCCCGGGACGTCAGCAGGATCCGCTTCGTCGCCACCTCCGCCGCCCGCGACGTCAGCAACCGCGAGGCGTTCTTCACCGGTATCGAGCAGCGTCTCGGCGTACGTCCGGACATCATCTCCGGCGAGGAAGAGGCCGAGCTCAGCTTCCGCGGCGCGACCACCTCGCTCGACCTGCCTGCGCCGTACCTCGTCACCGACATCGGCGGCGGCTCCACCGAACTCGTCCTCGGCGACGCGAACGGCGTACGAGCAGCCCAGTCGCTCGACATCGGCTCCGTCCGGCTGACCGAGCGCCACGTCACCACCGACCCGACCACCCCCGCGGAACTGGCAGCGATCACGCACGACATCGATGCCCTGCTCGACACCACCACGGTCCCGCTACGCGACGCCCGCACCCTGATCGCCGTCGCCGGCACCGCCACCACCGTCGCCGCGGTAGCCCTGAACCTCCCGGAGTACGACCGAACCGCCGTACACCACGCCCGCCTCACCACAACCCAGCTCCGCGAAACCACCACCTGGCTGACCACCTCGACGCACGAAGAACGCGCCAAGGTCCGTTCCATCCACCCAGGCAGAGTGGACGTGATCGGCGCCGGCGCCCTCATCCTCCAACGCCTCGTCGACCGCCTCCCGATCGAAACCCTCACCATCTCCGAACACGACATCCTCGACGGCGCCGCGCTCTCACTCGGCCAGCGCGGACGTACCTAGCGCGGACTTACCTGGCGCGGACGCCGTCCAAGGCGATGTTCAGCACCCGGTCGCGCTGGTCCTGGTCGACGAACCCGGCCGCTGTCAGCCCGCTGACCATCCGTAGCAGGTCGTCGAACGACAGGTCCTTGCGGGCCTCGCCGGCTTCCTGGGCGCGGACGAACAGCGGCGTACCGGCCGCGTACATCGCCTCGCGCGCAGCCTTGAAGCTGTCGGTCTCGCGGTTCAGCGACTCCCAGATCGCGCGCTTGGTCGCGGCGTACCCGACGAAGCGCTGCAGCCAGGTCGTCAGCGCCTCCCATGGCGGCAGATCGGCGGCTTCGTCGGCGGCGATGCACAGCTCCTCGATCTCGCCGAAGTACACCGCGTTGAGCAGGTCCTGACGGGTCGGGAAGTTCCGGTACAGGGTGCCGATGCCGACGCCGGCCTGGCGGGCGATGTCCTCCAGCGACGCCCCGACGCCCTTGGTCGCGAACGCGTCCCGGGCGGCGGCGAGCAGCGCGTCGAAGTTCCGCCGCGCGTCCGCCCGCTGCGGCCGCCGTACGTCGACCTGCAACGCCGGCCTGTTCTCGCTGACCATCTACTCACCCTAACCAGGTTGATACCGGAGGTATCCCTCCGCTATAGTGGAGGCATACCTCGACTTTATCAGGCCGGGGAAACCCGCGCCGGGTCCCGGCGTGAGCACATCCCTCTCCGAAGGAACTTCCGCATGCCTGTCATCAGGTCTGGAAACCCCCGGGTGACCCTGGCGGTACTCGCCACCGTGGTCGCCTCGTTCGCCATGCTGCAGTCGCTGGTCAGCCCGGCGCTGCCTGTCATCCAGCACGACCTGCACACCACCCCGGGCACGGTCACCTGGGTGTTCACCGCACTGCTGCTCTCGGTCTCCGTCGCGACCCCGCTGCTCGGCCGGATCGGCGACATGGCCGGCAAGGAGCGCACGCTGTTCGTGGCGCTGGCCGCGCTCGTCGTCGGCTGCCTACTCGCGGCCCTCGCGCCGAACATCGGCGTACTGATTGCCGCCCGCATCTTCCAGGGAGTCGGCGGTGCCGTGTTCCCGTTGGCGTTCGGGATCATCCGGGACGAGTTCCCGGCCGAGCGCGTTCCGTCCGTGGTCGGCGTGGTGTCGGCCATCATCGCCGCCGGCGGTGGGCTCGGCATCGTACTGGCCGGGCCGATCGTGGAATGGCTCGGTTGGCGCTGGCTGTTCTGGATCCCGATGGCGGTGGTCGCGATCGCCACGGTTCTCGTACGGCGCTACGTCCCGGAGTCCCCGAACCGCGTCCCCGGCCGGATCGACTGGCTGGCCGCCACGTTCCTGTCCGGGTGGCTGATCGCGCTGCTGCTGCCGTTGAGCACCGGCCGCTCGTGGGGCTGGGGTTCGTTGCGTACGACGGGCCTCTTCGCGCTGGCCGCCGTACTGTTCGCCGGCTGGATCGCGGTCGAACTGCGGTCGCGGAACCCGCTGATCGACATGCGGATGATGCGCCGCCCGGCGGTGTGGACGACGAACCTGGTCGCGCTGCTGTTCGGTGCCGCGATGTTCGCGGTGTACGCGTTCGTCCCGCAGTTCCTGCAGATCCCGAAGGCGGCCGGGTTCGGCTTCGGCGCGAGCGTGACGCAGGCCGGTCTGTTGATGCTGCCGATGCTGATCACGATGGCCGTCGCCGGATCGTTCAGCGGCGCGCTCGCGGCCCGGTTCAGCGCCAAGACGCAGGTGGTGTCCGGGTCGTCGATGATCCTGATCGCGGCGTTGATCTTCGCGCAGTTCCACCACGCGCAGTGGCAGGTCGCGTTGTCGACCGCGCTGTTCGGCGTCGGGCTCGGCCTCGCGTACGCCGCGATGACCAGCCTGATCGTGCAGAACGTCCCGCGCGAACAGACCGGTGCCGCGACCGGCATGAACACCAACATCCGTACGATCGGCGGCTCGATCGGTACGGCCTTGGCCGGCTCGATCATCACCGGCCACGTGCAGCCCTCCGGTCTGCCGACCGAGGCCGGCTTCACCAGCACCTTCTACCTGCTGTCCGCCTTCGCGGCTGCGGCCGTCGTACTGGCGCTCGCCATCCCGACCGCCCGTCGTACGGCCGCCGTTGTGATCGAGCAGCCGACGGCGGAAGAGCAGCTGGCCGCCTGACAGCCGGGGTTGGGGAGGACTTCCGTCCGAATCGGGTAGACGATCCTCCCCAACTGCCGCACTAGGCTGGACGGATGAAGCTGCGGCATCCGTTGACGGGGGAGTTTTTCGAGAGTCCGGTGCCGCCCGGGACGGGCTGGCCGGAGGATCCGGCGGCGCCTGACACACCGGTGGCGCACAACCGTGGCGAGGTCGTGGACCTCGCTGCGACGGACGACTTGCGGGAGTTGGACGCTCGGGTGTCGGTCTGCCGGGCCTGCCCGCGGCTGGTGGAATGGCGCGAAGATGTTGCCGTAGGCAAGCGCAAGTCGTTCGCGGACCAGCCGTACTGGGGCCGCCCGATCGCGGGCTGGGGCGTGGCCGAGCCGGAGATCCTGATCGTCGGCCTCGCCCCGGCCGCGAACGGCGGGAACCGTACCGGACGCGTCTTCACCGGCGACCGCTCCGGCGACTGGCTGTTCGCCTCGCTCCACCGGGTGGGCCTGGCGAACCAACCCACCAGCGAACACGCCGGTGACGGCCTGCAACTGATCCGCACCCGGATGATCGCCGCCGTTCGGTGCGCCCCGCCCGCCAACAAACCAACGCCGGAGGAGCGCGACACCTGCACTCCCTGGTACCGCAGCGAACTCGAGCTCGTCCTTCCCAGTACGCGGGCGATCGTCTGCCTCGGCAAGTTCGGGTACGACGCCCTGCTCGCCGGACTGATCGCGCTGGGAGCCGACGTACCGCGGCCGCGGCCGAAGTTCGGGCACGGCGTCGAGTACCGGATCCCGACCCCTTTCGGCGAGGTCACCGTGCTCGGCTGCTTCCATCCCAGCCAGCAGAACACCTTCACCGGCAAGCTCACCGAGGACATGACGGACGCCGTACTGACCCGTGCGAAGGAGTTGTCCACAGATACGCCGAACGGGAGTTGACCGTGCCCCCTGAGGTGTTGGAGGCTCTCCACTATGCATGCGGGCGCCGATGAGTCGTGAGAATCTTCCCGAGCAGTCTCGGGGCTTCCCGGCCGCGCAGCGGCCCGCGGGTGGTGGCGTCGAGCGCTCGCACGGCGGCGGTCCGGCGATGCCCGGGGCACACGAGGCGCGGACGCTGGGGTTCGTCCCGAGCCCGGATCGGTACCACTGGTGGGGCGAGCTGTCGAACGACGTCAAGGCGTACCTCGAGCGCAAGGTCGGACCTGCCGTCGAGTGGTGGGCGGACCTGCACGAGCGCGAACGCGACCGCCCGTACGCCGTCGTCCTCGGGCCGAACGGGCTCGCCGTGACCACGCCGAAGGTCAACCAGCACGGGCAGAAGACGCAGAGCGTCCACATCGACGCGTTCATGCCGTCCAGCCTCAAACACGCCGTCGTACAGCAGCAGCCGACCCGGCCACGGGCCGGCCTGCGGTCGCTGGTGTCCCGCGGGAAGGGCGAGCAGCCGCCCGCGGCGCCACAGCTTGAGCTGACGTCGGACATGCGCGGTGTCCTCGGCAACCTTCCGCTCGAAGCGCAGCAGCGGCTGCAGACGCCGTTCCTCGGGTCGCAGCCGATCAAGCACTACAAGTCGTACTACTACGGCAACGAGGAAGACCTCAACATGTGGCTGTACCTGGCCGGCGACCGGACTGTCACGTTCGCGTCCGGCCACCGCACGCTGCCGGCCGGCACCGACCCGCAGCACGCCGCCTGGCATCTGGTCTGCTACCAGGCGGACATCGCTCGATGAGCTCGAGCCGGGACTTCCGGGACCTCGACGGCGCCGACCCCTGGACGCTGCTCGGCGTCCGCCGGGACGCAGACGCCGACGAGATCCGCCGCAGCTACCGCCGCCTGTCCCGCAACCACCACACCGACGTCGGCGGCGACGCCTCCCAACAGGCCAAGCTGAACCGCGCGTACGAGATCCTCTCCGACCCCGCGCGCCGCGCCGACTACGCCCAACTCCTGGACGGCCCACCCGCCCCGCCTCCCACCGCGGAACCGGCCCCCGAAGAACCCCCGGCCGACCCCTTCGAATGGACCTCCGGGCCCACGCCGACCTACACCCCACCACCGAGGCAGCCCTACACCGACCCGTTCATAGCCCCGCCGTACCAGCAAACCCCGTACCAACAGCCGACGTACC
The DNA here is from genome assembly GCF_055580825.1 of Kribbella sp. NPDC031520. Classification (NCBI taxonomy): domain Bacteria; kingdom Bacillati; phylum Actinomycetota; class Actinomycetes; order Propionibacteriales; family Kribbellaceae; genus Kribbella; species Kribbella sp. NPDC031520. The sequence goes on along the minus strand of NZ_JBVIKS010000001.1, from coordinate 646,611 downwards.
AGGACATCCCAGACCCGTACGTAGCCCCGCCCTACCGCGGCCCCTACACCGAGCAACACCTGAAACGCGGCGTAAACGCCAGGGCAATAGCAGCCCTTCCCACGGCCCTGCTCTGCATGCCCCTCTCAATAATCCTCGCCATCCAAGCCCTGAGAACAATCCGCCAAACCGGCGAACGAGGCAAAACCCTCGCCTGGCTAGCCCTAATCCTCGACGCCCTCGTCATGGCCTACTTCATCGGCCTCTTCCGCTGACCAAACCGGCGCGACCGTTACCAGGGCACCGTTCCCGCGTCGTCGAAGAATCCGCCGGTGGGGCCGTCGTCGGCCAGGGTTGCGAGGCGGATCACGATCGCAGCACCCTGTTGTGGTGTACGGGCGCCGCGAAAACCGTTGAGGTCGGTGGCGGTGAAACCGGGACAGGCCGAGTTGATCAAAATGTTGGTATCACCCAGTTCCTTGGCGTACTGGACAGTGAGGGCGTTGAGGAAGGTCTTCGAGGCCAAGTAGGCGGCGGGAACCTGGCCCATGTCGATGCCGGGTGTGGTTTGCAGGGTGAGCGAGCCGACGCTGCTGGACATGTTGACGATTCGCGGTGCGGCCGAGGCGCGCAGCATCGGCAGCATCGCGTTGGTCACCCGGACGACCCCGATCACGTTGGTTTCCACGACGATTCGCACGGTCGCGGGATCGACCGTGGTCGGTGTCTGCGGCATACCGCCGGTGATCGCGGCATTGTTGACCAGAACATCGAGCCCTCCGGCATGGTCGGCGATCAACTCGGCCGCCGCGGCCGCACTTGCGTCGTCGGTCACGTCGAGCGGCACGCCGAACGCATCGGTCCCGGCCGCGCGCAGCTTCTCCACCGCGGTGTCGCGGCGTTGCCGATCACGCGCGCCCACACCGATCCGCCAGCCGAGCGCGCCCAGGCCCGCCGCGATCTCGTACCCGATTCCCTTGTTCGCGCCGGTCACCAGCGCGATCGTCTGTTCACTCACATCGCCGATCCTGCTGCGATTCCGGGTGCGGCGTCCAAGACCGATCGGGTGCGCGGCGATACCGCACGGGTATTGGTCGTGGTGGTCGCCGGATACCATGACCCGGTGGAGACTCGGGAGCTGCGATACTTCGTCGCCGTCGCCGAGGAGTTGCACTTCGGGCGCGCGGCACAACGGCTCGCGATCGCGCAACCACCACTGTCGCGAGCCATCCAGCAGCTCGAACGGCGGCTCGGAGTCGACCTGCTGCACCGCACCCCTCGCGCAATCGCCTTGACCGAGGCCGGATCTGTGCTTCTGCAGGAGGCTCGGCGCGCTCTCGAGGCGGTCGAAGCCGCCGAGCGCCGCACCCGCCGCGCCGCTGCCGACCGGCCCGGTGTGGTGCTGGCCACGAAGGCAGGAGCGTCCAGAGAACTGTTGTCGAAGCTGCTGGCGCCTACGCCGCCGACCCCTCCGCTGTCGCGGTCGAGGTGATGCTCTGCGGGCCTAGCGAACCGGAAGGCCTGCTACGCAACGGGCGTGCCGACGTTGCTCTGCTCCAGCGGCCCTATGACACGACGGCCGGATTCGACACCGAGGAACTGCACACCGAACAGCAGGTCGTGGTCCTGCCGGCGGGGCATCCGCTGGCCAACCGATCCCACCTGTCGATGGCCGAGGTCAACGCCCTGACAGACCTGCCCCTGCCACGCTGGCCTCGACGGGACGGGAGCTATCCCGACGGGCCTGGCCCGCAGGTTCGCGACCAAACCCAGCTGACCCAACTGATCACCCTCGGCCGAGCCTGCGCCCTCATGCCCGAGTCACACCGAGCCCACCTACACAACGATCACGCCATCGTCCCCGTCCCGGACGCCCCACCCGTCACAACCGTCATAGCCTGGCCACCCCACACCAAATCCCAAGCCGTCGCCGACCTCGTACGTACGGCCATCCAGCTCGTCAGGACCCGCAGGTTGGACGCTCCTGGACCGCGTCGAGCACCGGGTTGCCAGACTTAGCTGGTCCAGATAGCGGGGTCGTACATTGAGTCGTCGTTGGCGTACCCAGGAGAGACCTCGAGGACAATGTCCTTCGGGTTGGCGACACCGAAGGCCGCCTTGAACTTGGCCTGTCGACCGTTGAGGAGCTTGGTCTCGGGGCCTCCCATGAAGCCTCCGTCCGTGTCGAAGATCTGGTCACCTTCAACGTCTCCGCTCTGAATGGTCATGGAGAAGGATGAAGGGTCAAATGCCTTCCCTGTCTTGTTCACGATCGTGATAGTGAACTGCACGGCGGACTTGAACTTCTCGCCACCCGAAGCATACTCGCCTCGCTTCGCCGCCTTGGGTGCAGTGACAGTTACCGAGAGATGGTCCTCCCACTCATTGGTCTCGTTCCACTTCAGCGTGGCCGGCTCTGTCGATGTAGGCGTCGGTACCTCCGTTTCTGTCTCGTCCGGTGTAGTTGGTTGGGATGACGTCTCGGTTGGTGTTGCTGCGTTGGTCCCAGTAGGTGTTGAAGCAGAAGGACTGCCTCCTGTAGAGCTGCATCCCGCGACAGCAAGTGCTGCCAGGGACAGTGTTGCTAGGAACTTCTTCATTCGCATAGTTCCCCCGTTGCATGTAGATCGCGCGCCCCCCAGCGAGCGTTATCTCGCGATTTGTGCGAAGGCCATAGTTGACGATTACGTGATAAGTGGACAGGTAGTCCTCCCGCATCGCCCCGATAGCTGCGACTTTAGGCGCGGTGCGGTGCGAGTCAAGGGCCGAAGGTCCCGAAGGAACGCCGTAGGCGTCCTTGACGCGTGCCGTGGCGGGCAGGCGTCCCGTCCTGTGGTGGCGGCGCGCTTTCGGGCCCTGGAGGGGCCCGTCTTGAAGACGTAGAGAACTTGTCAGACGTCGCAGACGTAGTCCGGATCAGGCTAGTCGTACGGGCGGTAGCATCACTCGGTGACGCTAGGCTATTCTGCGTCGCGCTATGGGGTGCGGATGTGCAGGCCGAACTAGGTTCGGGGGGTCATGCGAAGCGAGATCAGAGATAGCGAGATCGACGCACTTAGCGAGCGCGTACGCAAGCGGGCTTACAATAAATACCTAACGGCGATGCGGTTGGTTAAGCTGCGAGGGTTCCGAGATAAAGAGATTCGATTCGACTTCCCTGTCACTGCCCTGGTCGGTCCGAATGGAGCCGGAAAGACGACCATCATAGGTGCGGCTAGTTTGATCTACGAGTCTGTTGCTCCTAGGCGCTTCTTTGCCAAGAGTGGTGCATACGACGACAGCATGAAGGACTGGCGGGTCGAGTACGAGCTCGTCGATCGCGATCGGCCATCGTCGCCGCTCGGCGAACTGCAACCGCCGGTGCAACTATTGTCGAGTTGTTGAAGGTGTGCCTTATATCGCGGTTCACTTATCTACGCTGGTCAGAGCGCGGTGCCCGGGACGGGATTCGAACCCGTATGCCCTTGCGGGCCGCGAGGTTTAAGCTCGCTGCGTCTGCCGTTCCGCCACCCGGGCTTTCGGGGACGAGAGTACTCGTTACTGGTACGTCTTCCGCGGGTACACGGCGTGGGCGCCGGCGACGCGGTCCAGGAACAGTTTGCCGCTGCAGTGGTCGATCTCGTGTTGCAGGGCCCGGGCCTCGAAGGCGTCGGTGGTGATTGTGACCTGTTCCGTCGTACCGGGAAGGACTCCGGCGACGGTCAGCCGGGTCGCGCGTTTCACGTCGCCGGTGAAGTCCGGGACCGACATGCAGCCCTCGCGGGCCTTCTCGTTGCGGGAGGCTTCGACGACGACCGCGTTGCACAGTACGAAGACGCCGTGGCACGTGCGCGTCTTCGGGTGACCGCTGACGTCCAGCGAGAACATCTGCGCCGCGACACCGACCTGCGGTGCGGCGAGGCCGACGCAGCCGGGGGAGACGCGCATCGTCGCGATCAAGTCGGCGGCGAGCTGGATCATCTCCGGGTCGAGCGGATCGACCGGCGCGCTCTCGGTCGCGAGCACCGGGTGCGGTGCCCGGACGACCTCGAGGATCGTACCTTCGACGGCCAGCCGGGCGGGGGACCAGTCGGTGATCACAGGTCGTCGCTCTCCGCCGGTCGCAGCGTCACGCCGACGCCGAGCTCCTCGGCGGTGATCTCCAGCGCCCGGTTCAGCATCTCCAGCTCGGCCGACGGCGGCAGCTCGACCTCGGCGGTCAGTACGTACAGCCCGCCGCTCAGCCGGGTCGACAGGTCCGTCACGGTCCCGCCCGCGGACGCGATCATCCGGGTCACCGCGGCCACGATCCCCGGCCGGTCCGCGCCGTGCACGCTGAGCATGTACGGCGCACCGATCGGCGCGTGCTCGTGCTCGGGACCCATCTTCCGGACCGTGATCACCAGCTCGCCGCGCAACGGCTCGAGCGCGGCCTTCACCTCGTCGAACGGTCCGGCGCAGACGATCATCATCGCGAAATGACCGCGCAGCAGCGTCATGGTGGAGTCCTCGAGGTTGACCCCGGTACCGACCAGGGCCTCGGTGACGTCCGCGATGATGCCCGGACGGTCCGGGCCGATGACGGTGACTGCGAGCTGACTCATGCCCGGCAACCTACCGGGCGACCTAAGTACCCCACGAAGCGACTTCGGTATCCGGACACCCACGCTCACCCACCGCTACATTCGTCCCATGAGCCCGAAGCGCAGCACCCGCGACTGGGTCGTGGACAGTGTGGCGTTCGTTCTGGCGATCCTGATCGCGCTGTTCACCTACAGTGACGGCCAGTCCGACCCGGTGCCGCACCTGCTGCTCGCGTTCGACTTCTGGTCCGGTACGGCGTTGTGCCTGACGCTCTGGTTCCGCCGCCGCTGGCCCGTCCAGCTCGCCTTGGTCGCGGCCGTGATCTCGACGTACTCCGATGCCGCCGGCGGGCCGACGCTGGTGCTGATCATGACCGTCGCCGTCCACAAGCCGTGGCGGACGTCGATCTGGGTCTTCGCGGCGAACTTCCTCGCCACGGTCGTCTACGTCAAGGTCCGGCACACGACGGACTGGAAGACGCTCCTCATCATCGCCGTCATCCTGTACGTCGCACTGGCCGGCTGGGGGCAGTACATCCGCTCCCGCCGGCTGCTCCTGCAGACGCTGCGGGACCGGGCCGACCGGGCCGAGACGGTGGCGACGCTGCAGGCCGAGCAGGCGCAGCTCCGGGCGCGGGAGGAGATCGCGCGCGAGATGCACGACGTACTCGGTCACCGCTTGTCGCTGCTCAGCGTGCACGCCGGCGCGCTGGCGTACCGGCCGGACGCGTCCACCGAGGAGGTCGCCGGCGCCGCGGAGATCATCCGGGCCAGTGCGCATCAGGCGTTGCAGGACCTCCGCGAGGTGATCGGCGTACTGCGGGCACCGGTCGGTGAGCTGCCACAGCCGGCGTTCTCGGACCTGCCCGGGCTGGTGGAGGGTTCGCGGGAGGCGGGGATCCCGGTCGAGCTGACTCTCGACGCGGCCGGCCCGATGCCCGAGCATGTCGGGCGGACGGCGTACCGGATCGTCCAGGAGGGACTGACGAACGCGGTCAAGCACGCACCGGGCGAACCGGTGACGATCAGCGTGGTCGGTGCCCCGGGCAACGGATTGTCCGTGGAGCTGCGCAACCCGGCACCGGACCGGCGGCGCGGCGACGGGCAAGGATTGAAGGGACTCACCGAACGCGCCGCCCTGGTCGACGGCCGCCTCGAACACGGCCGCACCCCCGAAGGCGAGTTCCGCCTTCACGCCTGGCTACCGTGGCCCGCATGACCATTCGGGTACTGATCGTCGACGACGACCCGCTGCTGCGTGCGGGGTTGAAGCTCATGCTCGGTGGCGCCGAGGACGTGCGGGTGGTCGGCGAGGCAGGTGACGGGTCCGGGATCCACGGGCTGATCGAACGGCTTGCCCCGGACGTGATCCTGATGGACATCCGGATGCCCGGTACCGACGGTCTGACCGCGACCGAGGCGGTCCGGCGCCGTCCGGGCGCGCCCGAGGTCGTCATCCTGACCACCTTCGACGCCGACGAGCACGTACTGCGGGCGCTCCGCGCCGGCGCGGCCGGGTTCGTCCTCAAGGACACGCCGCCGGCGGAGATCGTCGAGTCGGTACGGCGGATCGCGGCCGGCCAGCCCGTCCTCTCGCCGGCCGTCACGAAACGGCTGATCAAGCGGGTCGCGGACACCGGCCAGGACAGCCGCAAGGCCAAGGCGGTCGCGCGGCTCGAGCAGCTGAACGAGCGCGAACGCGAGATCGCCGTCGCGGTCGGGGAAGGCAAGTCGAACGCCGAGATCAGCGCGACGCTCTACCTCAGCGTGCCGACCGTGAAGACGCACGTGTCGCGCATCCTGACCAAACTCAACCTGAACAACCGCGTCCAGATTGCGCTCCTGGTCCACGACGCCGATCTGCTGCACGGCTAACGCGGCCCGAGAACCACCACCTGCGTCGGCTTGGAGCGCCGGGCGGCCCAGCCGTCCATTCTCTTGTCGATCTCCTGCCAGCGCGCCCACAGGCGGTCGCGCTCCGCGCCCTCGGCCGCGTGGCCGCGCACCGGCAACTTCCCGCCGGCAACCACGACGTCGGCGTCCGGATTCGCCTGCAGGTTGAGCCACCAGGCGGGTTCCGGCTCCTCCCAGCCGTTCATCGCCATCGTGACCAGATTCGCCCCGTCCTCGTAGTACCCGAGGATCACGCTTCGGGGCTGACCGGTACGCCGGCCCGTGACGGTAAGGCGCATGGTGCCGTAGCGCCGCCGGTCGCGTGGTGGCGACAGGCCGAGCCGGCCGCCGCTCACCTTGTAGATGCCGCGATGGATCTTCCAGGCCAACCACTTCACCCAATGCGGTGGCAGCCAAGCCGCCCGTTCTGCACTGCTCATGTCCCCCTCCAGGTACTCCTGGGCTCACAGTGTCAGAGCAGGACGGGAGAAAGAAGGCCGGGCCTCCGGCGAGTTGGAGGCCCGGCCGATCAGGTGGTGTTGCTCAGGACTGCGTTACGACCGGATGGCCCGGCGGAACTCCTCGTTCGGGGTCTGCAGGCTGCCCAGGCTGGTCACCTCGCGCCGGAAGAACAGCGCCAGCGTCCAGTCCAGGATCACCCGGGCCTTCCGGTTCAGGGTAGGCACGCGGGACACGTGGTACGTCCGGTGCAGGAACCAGGCCAGCCAGCCCTTCACCTTCACGCCGTACAGCTGGGCGACGCCCTTGTGCAGGCCGAGGCTCGCGACCGAGCCGACGTACTTGTGCTCGTAGTCCTGCGGCGGCTGCCCGTCGACGACCCGGAGGATGTTCGCAGCGAGGCGGCGCGCCTGGCGGACGGCGTGCTGCGCGTTCGGGGCGCAGTACGCACCGGTCTTGCTGGTCAGGTCGGGTACGGCGGCGTTGTCGCCGGCGGTCCAGGCGTCGTCGACGCCCTCGATCCGCAGGTTCGCCAGCGTCGTGACCCGGCCCTTCTCGTCCAGCGGGAAGTCCGTCGCGGCGAGCGCCGGGTTGGCCTTCACGCCGGCCGTCCAGACGATCGTGTCGGCGTCGAACTCGTCGCCGTCGCTGAGGATCACGTGACCCTTCTCGCAGGACTCCAGCCGGGTCTCCAGCTTGATCTCCATGTTGCGCTTGCGGAGCTGGTCCACCGTGTACTTGCCGAGGTCGTCACCGACCTCCGGCAGGATCCGCCCGGTGGCCTCGACCAGTACCCAGCGCATGTCCTCGGGCTCGATGTTGTCGTAGTACCGGGTGGCGTAGCGGGCCATGTCCTCGAGCTCGGCGAACGCCTCGACACCGGCGTACCCGCCGCCGACGAAGACGAACGTGAGCGCGGACTTGCGCAGCGCCGGGTCGGGCTGGGACGACGCGACGTCCAGCCGGTCCAGCACCTTGTTGCGCAGGGCAATGGCCTCTTCGACGTTCTTGAACCCGGTCGCTTCCTCGGCCAGGCCGGGGATCGGCAGCGTCCGGGCGATCGAGCCGAGCGCGACCACGATCTGGTCGTACGCGAGTTCGTACTCGGGGCCCTCCTCGGGCATGACCCGGGCCACCTTGTGCGCGTGGTCGATACCGGTCACCCGGCCGGTCACCACCCGGCAGCCCTTGAGGGTCTTGCGCAGCGGCACCACGACGTGCCGCGGCTCCACCGATCCGGCCGCGGCTTCCGGCAGGAACGGCTGGTAGGTCATCACCGACCGCGGGTCGACCACGGTCACGCGGATCCGGCCCTGACGGGCGGCGCGACGCAGGCCGTACGCGGTGTACATCCCGACGTAACCGCCTCCGACGACGAGGATGTGCGGCACCTGGGCTGTCATGCGGTTCACTCTCCCTGAGTGGTTCTCCGACTTCATGTCCACTTCAACGCTAAACGCTCGTGAAAGATTTCACAAACCCTCTACCGAGTGATCTCACCTACCGAACATCCCCCACCCGAGGGACCTCCGCAACCGTCAGACCGGCCGGTAAACGGTTACGTTGCGCGAACGCCTGCTCTTCTGAGGGGCCGCTCAGCTAGTGGCGGCTGGGGTGACAGACTCCTGTGAGAAGTGTTGATCCGGCGTGGGTGGATGCGCGTCAATAGGTGGGTGGAGAACTACCGCAACTGGGTACTGGCCGGGTCGCTGCTCGTTCCGCCGGCGGTTTGTGCGGTGCTGGCGCCGCTCCGGGGCAGCTTCGACAACGCCAATGCCGCGCTGCTACTGGTCGTCGTGGTGGTGGCGGTCGCCACCTTCGGCATCCGGCTGCCCGGTGTGCTCGCCGCGGTGGGAAGTGCGGTGTGGTTCGACTTCTTCCTGACCGAGCCGTACAACACGTTCACGATCAACAGCCGGGACGACATCGAGCAGACCGTACTGCTGCTGGTGATCGGCGGCGTCGTCACCGAGCTCGCGATCTGGGGCCACCGGCAACAGTCCCGGGCCTCCCAGCGCCGTGGGTACCTGGACGGCGTCATCACCACCTCGCAGGCGGTGGCGGCCGGCGGCTCGATCGACGACCTGATCGAACAGGTCCGCGCGGAACTCACCGCCGTCCTGGGGATCGACGGCGCCAAGTTCGTTGCTGGCGGCAACCAGGGCAGCGGGCCGAGGCTGAACCCCGACGGGTCGGTGACCCGCGGATCGCAGCTGCTGAAGGTCGACCGCGACGGCCTGCCGACGAACGCCGAGATCGAACTGGCCGTCCAGCACGCCGGCGAGACCCGCGGCCGCTTCCTCCTCACCGCCGCCACCCGAATTGCCCGCCCCGACCTCGAACAACGCCTGGTAGCCATCGCCCTCGCCGACCAGGTAGGCGCCGCCCTCTCCACCACCCGAGCCGCCGACCCGCACGTCTGATCCTGGCGCGACGCCGTCAGACCGTGAGGACGATCTTGCCCTTCACGCGGCCGCTCTCGCTGAGTGCGTGGGCCTTGGCAGCCTCCTCCAGCGGATACACCTGATCGACAGACACCCGCAGCGTGCCGTCGTCCACCAGTCGCGCGATCGCGTCGAGGTCCGCGGTGGCCGGCGCCATCCCGAACTCCTCGTACCGGATCCCGAGCGCCGCGGCCTTCGCGCGTACCTCGTCACGGTCCGGCCCGGTACCGCGGACATCCAGCAGGATGCCGTGCGGCTGGAGGACGTCGAGGGATCGTACGGCGTACTCGGCGCCGATCGGATCGAGGACGACGTCGACGTCGCGGACCGCAGTCGTGAAGTCCGTCGTGGTGTAGTCGATGAGTTCGTCGGCCCCCAGTCCGCGGAGGAACTCGTGCTTCGCCGCGCGTGCCGTTCCGATCACGTAGGCCCCACGTTCCTTGGCGATCTGGACGGCGAGGTGGCCGACGCCGCCCGCGGCGGCGTGGATCAGGACCCGGTCGCCCGGCCGGGTCTTCGCGACATTCACCAACGGCTGGTACGCCGTGAGCCCGGCGGTCGGGAGCGCCGCGGCCTGGACCCAGTCGACGCCGGCCGGCTTGTGCGCGAGGCGTTCGGTGGCGGCGACGGTGTACTCGGCGTACGCGCCCCGCGGCGGGTACACGACGCCGTACACCTCCTCGCCGGTGTCCTCCCGGGTACCGGCGAAGTCCAGGCCGAGCACGAACGGCGGCTGTCCGAAGCGCGGCAGCAGCCCTGACCGGATCTTCCAGTCGCTCGGGTTCACGCCGGCGGCCCGCACCCGGATCAGGGCCTCGTCCTCGCCGGCAACGGGTCGCTCCAGGGCGGCCGGCTCGAGTACCTCGGGGCCGCCGAACGTGTACTGCGTCATCGCACGCATCGTCATAGGGATCATGGTGGGCGACCAGGTATCTCTTGTGAAGAAGGCACTTGTTTGGTACCTAGGTACCTCATGGAAACCACCATCTTCGAGGACTGGGTCGCGACGTACGGCCGGACCTGCCCGTCGCGCACGGTGATCGAGGTGCTCGCGAACAAGTGGGCGCTCTACGTCCTCGGTGCGCTCCGGCGCTTCGACCGGCCGCTCCGGTTCAGCGAACTGCGCAGGCTGCTCGACGGCGTCACCCAGAAGGTGCTGACGCAGACGCTGCGGTCGCTCGAGCGGGACGGGCTGATCACCCGGACCGTCTATCCCGAGGTGCCGGTGCGGGTGGAGTACGCGCTGACCGCGCTCGGTGAGGACGCCGGTCAGCTCACCTCGGCGATCGCCGAGTGGTCGGTGTCGCACGCCCGGGAAATCCACGCCTCCCGCGCCGGTTACGACGCCCGGAACGAGCAATGAATTAGCCGCCGATTGATTTCCCTGTATTTCTACGGGTTTCGCTCGGGGATTCTCAGATTGTGTTCAGGATGGGGCCGTAGGATCTCGATACGGCCCCGGATGTGGGTCATCAGGAGGAAACATGCAGAGCAGTAACCCGGTGCTGAACCGGTCGAGTGCGTTCGCGCCTGGCCACGGGCAGGCCTATCCGGGGGCCGCTCCGTACGGTCAGCAGGCTCCTTACGGCTACGGCGGGTCGGGTATGCCTCCGCAGTACCAGGGGGCGCCCGCCGCGAGCCGGCCCATGACGCTGGACGACGTGATCGTGAAGACCACGATCACCCTGGGCGTGGTCGTGGCGGCTGCCGCGGTCGCGTGGTTCACGATTCCGGTCGCGCTGGTCACGCCGGCGTTCCTCGCGGGTGCGCTGGTCGCGTTCGCGATCGCGATGGTGCTGTCGTTCTCCCGCAAGGTGAACCCGGCGCTGGTGATGCTGTACGCCGCGGCCGAGGGTGTGTTCCTCGGGATCGGCAGCAAGTTCATCGCCCACTGGGTCGGTGGCTCGGGCATCGTCGTGCAGGCGATCCTGGCCACGATGGTGACAGCCGGACTGACGCTGGCGACCTACAAGTACTTCGCGATCAAGGTGACGCCCAAGTTCACCAGGATGGTCGTGATCGGCACGATGGGCTTCGCCGGCGTGCTGCTGATCAACCTGCTGCTCAGCTTGTTCGGCGTCAGCACCGGTATCAGCAGCTTCGGTCCGATGGGCCTGCTGTTCGCCGCGATCGGCGCGGGCCTCGCGGTGTTCAACCTGATCCTCGACTTCGACCTGGTCGAGCAGGGCATCCGCCAGGGCGCCCCGCAGAACGAGGCCTGGCGCGCGGCGTTCGCCCTGACCGTCACGCTGGTCTGGCTGTACTGGAACATCCTGCGCATCCTCGCCATCCTCCGCGGCGGCGACTGATCCAGCAGAGCAACGGAAGGGCCGGTCCAGGTGGGCCGGCCCTTCCGTCGTTCTCACCCGGCTGCGTACTGCTCGTACTGCGCCTTCGTGTCGTCCACCAACCGCTGCGTCACCTCGAGCAGCCAGCCGTCCGGCAGCGCTCCGACGTACTGCCGCGCATCCTTCAGGTGATGCGGGAGCGCTCCGTGGACGTCGACGGCGGCCTGCGCCATCGAAGTCAGGACCAGCTCGACGGCCCGCGGGCGGAGCGACTCGATCGTGATCCGCTCGACGTCCGGCGACAGCGCGCGCAGCTGCCAGCCGTCGATCCGGCGCATCGGATCCGGCCCCCGGACGGTGCTCAGGATTCGCCCGTACAGCAGGTCGTCCGGCTGCAGTCCGACGTCGACGAACGCAACGGTCGGCGGCCCGACGGCCTTCACCTCGCGGGCGATGTCGTCGCCGACGGCGACCAGCCGCGGATGCCCGAGCGACCCGGTCCCGGCGCGCCGCCGGTGCCAGGACGGGTCCGGTACGTTCACGGCCTTCCGTACGGCGGCCGGAAGCACGGACGGATCCGCGGGCGGCCCGTCCTTGAGCTTCCCGTAGTACCGCTCGGCGCTGACCGGCTTCGGGACCAGCGCCCGCAGGTGCTTGGCGTCCGGGTCGGCGAGATCCGTTGCGCGGCCGGGCTTGGCGGTCAGCCACTCGTCGAGCAGCACGCGGCAGATCCGCTTCGGGCTGATCGCCACCTCCGGCGTCAGTACGGCGGACACGGCGAGCCGGAGCAGGTCGATCGCGGGCGGCCCCCACGCCAGCTCGTCGAAGTCGTTCACACCCCAGCGCCGTACGCCGCGGTGGTCGAGCCAGGTCCCGAAGTTCTGCACGTGGAGGTCGCCGACCGCCGGCACCTGTGGCCCTTCCAGTGCGGACGGAGCGAGTACGGCGACCCGCTCGAGCCAGAGGTAGTACGTCCCGCGCAGGAAACGCAGCGGATCCGCCGCGAGCTCCTTGTGCTTGACCGCCAGATCCTCCGGTACGACGGGGATCCGCGCCTCCAGCCATTTCTCGTACGCAGCCGTCTGCGCTGCAGCCGTACCGTTCATTTCGCCGCCGCCTTCTCGGCCACCAGACCACGTCGTACGGCAATCCCGCCCGCGACCGCGCTGACCGCGATCGTGACGAGCGCGCCGAGGATCAACGCCGAAGGTTCACCCGGCTGCAGGACGTGCAGCGACGTACCGACCGTGGCCGCGGCGACCGGGACGCCGAGCTGCGCCGACGCGAGCGCGCCGAGGCTGAGCGGCTGCCGGGTGAGCTTTCCGGAGAGGTGGCTGATCACGGCGCCGAGACCGAGCGCGGCGCCGAGGCCGATGAACTCAGGTTTCGTCCCGAGCTCCCGCAGGTCGAGCGACGCACCGAGCCAGACGAAGAACACCGGTCCGAGGAAGCCCTCGGTCAGCGCGAACAGCTGCCGCGCCAGCCGCCGCGGCTCGCCGACCGCCGCCACAGCGAGGCCGAGTACGAACCCGGCCAGCATGATCGAGACGTGTGTCGCCGTTGCGAGCCCCGCCAGCGCGAACAGCACCACCAGGCTGATTCGCAGCTCCACTGCGAACCGCCGGTCCTCGGACACGTCGTGCACCCGGTGCCGTAGGCCGGACGTCTCGGCCTTGTTCAGCAGGAAGAACACGACCACGCCCGCCGCGAGGACGGCGAGCGCGCCGAGCGCTGCGCGGCCCGCGTGCGGGGGGTCGATCGCGAGCGGCAGCGCAACGATGCAGGCAGCGTCCGCGATCGCGACCTGGGGCAGCAACTCCACGACAGGACGTCCGCCGAGGCCGAGCGAGTCGACGATCGGCAGGATCAGCGCGGCGGAGGACGAGGCCATCAGTACGGCGTACAAGGCGATGTGGCCGGTGTTGAAGACGGCGTTGAGCGCGTACGCGAGACCGGTGGCGACGACGCCGGTGATCACCGCGCGAAGCAGGCCGGGCCGGATCGCCCGCCGCAGACTGTCGTCCCGCACCGGAACGTGGGTGCCGGCAACGAACATCACCAGCCCGAACCCGATCTCGGCGAGAAACGCGAACCGAGGGTCGGAGGCGGTCAGGTACCCGATCCCGGTCTTCCCGAGAATCACGCCGGCAATCAGCTCCCCGAGCACGACCGGAATGTGCCAGCCGCGCCGCAACGCGAGCACGGGACCGGCCAGACCGACCGCGACAACTACCGCCAGCATGGTGAAACTCACCCGCAGCTCCTTTCCCGAGATCGCCATTGTGCATCCGCGGCGCCGAGGAACTCGGGCGACGCGACCTGCGGGTTCCGGACGGAGCCTGTCCGGTTCCGGTTCTACGGTGGTGACCATGACGACTGCTTGGTACGACGCACCCTCGCACGCAGCCGGTGCCGCCCTGGCGGCTGCCGTTGCCGCGGACGTCGACGTACGGGCGCGCGGGGTGCGGGTGTGGGCGGACGACCCGACCGTCGCGGAGGCGGCGCGGGAGCTCGGCCTGACCCCAGGGACGCTCCAGACGCTTGACGTCGTGATCGAGGCGGCGGACCCGGCCGCCGTTCAGGAGTTCTGGGTCCGGGTACTCGGCGGGGACACGCTCCGACGGCACCCGACCTTCTCGGTACGGCGTCTCGACGAGCCGCGGCCGCTCCGGAACCGGATCCACGTCGACGTGGTGCGCCCGGAGGAGCAGGTGATCGCGGCGCGGGCAGGACGCGAGCCATCCGGGCCGTTCGGGGTGATGCTGGCCGACAGCGAAGGCAACGAGGTCGACCTGGTGCCGGGGGAGCGGCTGCCGGGGACCACCGACTGGTACGCGTTGTTCAGCGCGATGGTGTTCTACCCGAACGCGCCGTCGCAGTTCGTGATCGCTGCCGCCGAGCTGGCCGACCGCGCGGGCATCGGGCTGCAGATCGACGTACGCCGCGAAGGCGTGACGATCGCGAGTGCCAAGGACGCTTGGGAGGGCGAAGATGGTGGCGCGGATCCGGGGTTCGTGGGGCTCGCGCAGCAGATTGAGGGTGCGGCCAAGGACCTCGGGCTACAAGCCGATCCGACGCCGCTGCGTTTCGTCCAGTTCGGCGTCGACGCGCTCAACATCCCAGCTGTACGGGCGTTCTGGATCGAGCTCCTCGGCTACGAACAGGACCCGCGGCCGAACGTCAACGACATCTACGACCCGCGCGGCCTCAACCCCGTGCTGTTCTTCCAGCAGTTGGATGAACCGCGCCCGCAGCGCAACCGCATCCACTTCGAGCTGACCGGAGAGAAGTCCCGCCTGATCACCGATCCGGAGGGAAACGAGGTGATGGTGACGGAAACGTGAAAGACCTGCCCCTCCACCTGAAAGGGCAGGTCTTCGCGTTGTCTCCTTTGCGGCTCAGCTCATTCGCCGATGCGCCTTGACCAGGTCGTACTCGTGGACGATGGCGGTCGCGTGCCCGTGCGCGAGTGCGTACTCGCCGGCAAGCCATCTCACTCTGTCGTCGAAGCGCAGGAACGACGGTCCGTCGTTCATCAGCCGGAACCACTCGGTCATAGCGCGTCCGGTGCATCTGGGCACGGCCTCCACCAAACGCTGATGCGTCTCCTCGGAGTGGTTCAAGCCCATCTTCGCCTCCCGTCATCGGGGTACCGCGTAGTTATCGACTGTGCACCACCTGGCTGCCCGGAGGCAAGACTCCCTCCATCAAAATGAGGCAGCACAGTATGAAAGTCCCCGCTCAGCGGACGCACAACCCCAACAACTATTGACCGACCGGCACGCTTTCCGAATTTTCCGACAGCGTCTCGCCGTCGACCCGGTCGACCTCGGCCTTGGGATGGCGACGGCGATGCCGGAGGGCGGCCCAGCGGCCACGGGGACCACGTTCGCGACCGGCGACCTCGGTGGCGGCGACCTCCGTACCCGGACTGCGAGCGGCCTGTACGGCGGCCTGCGCGACCGGGAGGATCGCCTCGCCGCGGAACGATTCGGGGTGTACGAACGAGTCCGACCCGATGCCCATCGCGGCCGCCACCGACGGCAGCAGCGCCGCGGAGGCGGCGGCGTACCCGGTCGCGGACGGGTGGAAGTTGTCCCGGCCCCACATCGACGGGTTGGTCCGGAACACCTCGCCGAGCAACGAGCCCAGAGACACGGAGCGGCCGCCTGCTTCGACGACTGCGATGGTCTGAGCGGCGGCCAGCCGGTGGCTCCAGGACCGGGCGACCCACCGCAGCGGCGGCACGATCGGCCGGACCACGCCCAGGTCCGGGCAGGTACCGACCACCACCTCACAGTTCGCGGCGCGCAGCCGGCGGACGGCGGCGGACAGCAACCGGACCGACGTGGACGGCGGCATCTTCGCCTTCACGTCGTTGACGCCGATCAGGATGACGGCGATGTGCGGTCCGGCCTGCAGGGCAGTGTCCACCTGACCGGCCAGGTCGGTCGACTTCGCCCCGGTCTTCGACACGTCGACCAGTCGCACCGGACGTTCGGCGAGGTCGGCCAGCCCGGAGGCGAGCAACACCCCCGGAGTCTCGTCCGGCGAGTCGGTGCCGTACCCCGCGGCGCTCGAGTCGCCCAGCATGGCGAAGGTGATCGGATGTCCTGGATACCGGCCGTACAGACCGTTGCCCGGAGTGGGGTAGTACCTCGTCGGTCCGATCACGCGCTTCGCGTACTCGGCCTCAGCGGTCAGTACGCCGTACAACGTGGCACCGATGAGTCCGAGTCCCCCGCCCCCGAAGGCTGCGGCCTGGGCCAGCTTCTTGGCTGCCCTGGCTCTACTCATAAGGACAAGGATTACACGCAGTTACGTCGACGCAAGTGAAAATAGGGCAAAGCGTCTCGTATCACTACAGTAAAGATCGTGCGCTACGCAGAATCACTCCTGGACCTCGTCGGCAACACCCCGCTGGTGAGGCTGACCAAGACAACCGACGGTGCCAAGCCGCTCGTCCTCGCGAAGGTCGAGTACTTCAACCCCGGCGGCTCGGTGAAGGACCGGATCGCGGTCCGGATGATCGAGGCCGCGGAGGCCTCGGGCGAGCTGAAGCCCGGCGGCACGATCGTCGAGCCGACCTCCGGGAACACCGGTGTCGGGCTCGCGATGGTGGCCCAGCAGAAGGGCTACAAGTGCGTGTTCGTCTGCCCGGACAAGGTCAGCGAGGACAAGCGCAACGTGCTCAAGGCGTACGGCGCCCAGGTGGTCGTCTGCCCGACCGCGGTCGCACCTGAGCACCCCGACTCGTACTACAACGTCTCCGACCGGCTGGTCCGCGAGATCGAGGGCGCCTGGAAGCCGAATCAGTACGCCAACCAGAACAACCCCCGCTCGCACTACGAGACCACCGGCCCGGAGCTCTGGGAGCAGACCGACGGCAAGATCACGCATTTCGTCGCGGGTGTCGGCACCGGCGGCACGATCAGCGGCACCGGCAAGTACCTCAAGGAGGTCTCGAACGGTCGCGTCCAGATCATCGGGGCCGACCCGGAAGGCTCGGTGTACTCCGGCGGTACCGGCCGGCCGTACCTGGTCGAGGGCGTCGGCGAGGACTTCTGGCCGGAGACGTACGACCGGGAGATCTGCGACCGGGTGATCGAGATCTCCGACGCGGACTCGTTCGCGCTCACCCGGCGGCTCGCCCGGGAAGAGGCGATGCTGGTCGGCGGCTCGGCCGGGATGGCCGCTGCGGCTGCGATTCGGCTGGCCCACGAGCTGGACGACCCGGACGCGGTGATCGTCGTACTGCTGCCGGACGGCGGCCGCGGCTACCTGACGAAGGTGTTCAACGACGACTGGCTCGCGCAGTACGGATTCCTCGCACATGCGAGGCAGGGCACTACGCTCGGTGACGTACTGGCCGGCAAGGACGGCAGCCTGCCGCCGCTGGTGCACACGCACCCGCACGAGACGATCGCCGAGGCGGTCGCCATCCTGCGCGAGTACGGCGTGTCCCAGATGCCCGTGGTCCGGGCGGAGCCGCCGGTGATGGCGGCCGAGGTGGCCGGCGCGGTGTCGGAGCGGACGCTGATGGACGCGTTGTACTCCGGCAAGGCGCGACTCGCCGATATGGTCGAGCTGCACATGGACCCGGCGCTGCCGTCCCTGGGCGCCGGCGAACCGGTGACCAAGGCGGTCGAGCTGCTCGAGGGTCGGGACGCCCTGATGGTGCTGGACGACGGCAAGCCGGTGGGCGTACTGACCCGGCAGGACCTACTGGTCCATCTGTCCGCCGACTGAGGTCTTTAGCGGTCTACGACTGACGGGATGATGGCGATCAGCGCGGTGATCACGATGCCGATCACCACGACTGCCGCGCCTGCGATCTGAAGAATGTCCATGTCCCAAGAGTCCTTCACCTGAAGCCCTGAGACATCGGCCCCGGGATCGGTCTTCCACTCATCCCAAGGTCGTACGCCTAGTCGCCCGGACTCCTACTCCAGGAGTCCGGGTCGTCCCCTAGTGGACGACGCCTCCGCGCGCAAAGGACACCGCTGCGCGGCGGCCGTCTGTTGGCCGCCTCCGGCGGCGTGCTACCGCTGAGGAGCGGAACGTTTACGCCGTGGGCAACTGTTCCCGTGGCGTCGTGGTTCGCGGCCAGGATCGCCGGCACGAACGCCAGATGGCGGCGATGCAGGCCCCTCGATGTTCAGAGCGTGCCGATGCGGCCGGCGAAGTCACGTACGCCTGGAAGGCTGTTGCTGCGGTCGCCGGAGAGCAGATCGCGGGTCAGTTGCTGCGCCCAGGGACGGAAGCGGATTTCTTGTGGGGTGTCTCGTTCGGCGGTGAGGAGCGCTTGGAATGCGGCTTGCCTGTTGCCACGGCCGTGGAGGGCGAGGGCGGTGTCTTCCCAGTAACGGGCACGACGTTCGGGGGCGGTGATGCCGGCCGGGTCGACCAGGCGGGCGTAGTCGACGGCCGTGCCGAAGTCACCGAGAACCCGCGAGACGCTGATTTTGTAGACGGCGAGTTCGAGCATGTTGAAGCGGTCGCTCTTGGTGAGGCGCGTTCGGCGTACGGCGGTCTCGGCCTCGCTGAGCAGTGTCCAGGCGCTGTCGCGGTCGTCGCGCAGCGCGGCTGTGTAGGAGGCGGCGGCGAGCAACTGGCCGTACGTGGCGGCGGTTCCGGAATCGGTCAGGCCGGTATCGGCCTGTAGCTGCGTTGCCGCGTCGAGCATGAGCCGCTGTGCACCGTCGCGATGGTGGGTTCGCCGCATCACGGTGGCCGCCCAGCGCCGGGCCTCGGCCAGCGTCAGCGGGTCGTCGCCGGCTCGGGCGGCCTGTACTGCGCGGTCCGCGGTGGCCCATGCCATCCCGTCGTCATGCAGTTTGACCAGCAGCTCGGTAGCAAGGCTGTAGGCCTGCGCCAGCCGAGTGGACGCGGGTCCGATATTGCTGGTCGAGGCGGAGTCACGGCCGGCGACTGCCTGTGCGAGCAGCCTGGGCAGGCGACGGGCCAGTTGGCTGTAGCGGGTGGCGCGGAAGTCGGCGCGGGCTGCGGCGATCTGCGCCGCCAGCTGGTGATCGGGAATGGGTGCGGCGGTGGCCCGCCCGAACAGCACGTCCTCGATGGTGTCGACCATGCCGTGCGCGGCGGCCGCCTGGCCCAGAGGCAGCACTGCTGCGCCGGTCACGACCGCGGCGGTCGTCGCGAGCAGCTCGCGTCGGCGCATCGAATCACCATCCTCATCGACACCTGCGCTCAGGCTAGCGGTGCTCATGCTGGAGATCGGTCGCGACAGTCCGAACAGATGCTCAGGGATCCCGAACACCTCCGCGAGGCGGCGCAGATCGCGCACGTCCCAGGCCCGGCCGGCCTTGGTCTCCATCCGGCTGAGCGTCGAGGCGGAGATCCCGGCCAGGCGGGCCGCGTCTTTCAGAGTCAGTCCGGCGGCCGCGCGGGCGGTGCGCAGGACGGTGCCGAAGTCGCCGCTGTTGGCTGCCTGTGTGACGGCCGACATCGTGGTCCAGGCGGAAGGAGCGTTCACCGGTCACCTCGATCCACGGCAGCTGGAATTCGAGCGTGACCCATGTTTGCAGGTTGTGCAAGCCGGTTGCACTCTGAGTGGTCACGTCTACATCCCGGCGCTCCCCGGCTGGTGTTCTGGAGGCATGCGAATCGCATACCTGACAGGTACAGACAGGGAGGACGCAGACGTGAGCGAGCTGGGTGAAGATGTGGACGGCATGCGCTCGGTTCAGGTCTGGTTCGGCGGCCACCTGATCATCGAGAACACGTTCCCCACGGCCAAGGCGGAGTGGTTCGAGGACGCGATGCGTCGGCAGTGGAAGTCCTGCCGGGTGACCAGCGCGCCGGTGCCGACCGAGCAGCTGGTGGGGCGATGAGGCGCGGCGAGTTGTACCGATTCCGCGGCCCCGATCTGTTCGATATGGACGGTCGGACCTAACAGACCGGCGCGGCTGACGTACCGATATGCCCCTGAATCTGCGTCGGTCGCGCCTTCCAATCTCCCGCTCGCACTGTCCTCTCTGATCCCTCAGACGGAGACGTAGCTGCGGACGTGATGGCGCTGATCTTGCGGAGGCGTTCGATGCCTGCCCCACGGTGACCCTCCCAATAGTGAGGAAGCAGTTATGTCTGATGTGCAACGTCTGAAGGAGCAACTGCACCAGATCGCGACGGACGCCAAGCAGGCCGGAGGCGGCCTGCAAGGATTCAAGCTGCGCTTCGCCCAGAACTCGCAGCAGGTTCAGGCGCTGATCGCGGGTACGTCGACCGGCGTCGACCGGTCGATTTCGGAGATCCTGGACGCGGCCGGGAGGGCGGTCGAGCAGGCGGCCGAGTCCCTGGCGATCGCATCGGACGCCTGTGCCCGCTACGCCGATCAGATCTAGGCGCGTGCGGCGTGGCATCCGAACTTCAACGGGTTGCCCAAGGTCTGGTCGATACGCTCGACGAGGTGCCCAGCGTGGTGGCGCATCTGCAACGGACGGCGGCAAGGTGTCGCGAGAACGCGGCGCTGGTCATGCAGCTGGCGGGCAGCCGCGGATCCATGGCCGCCCAGCAGTTGGACGCCGCCGCTCGTGCATGTGACCAGGCTGCGCAGTACCTGTCGATGGCGCCACCGAACGCGCTCGGATGGGCTCAGGGCCTCGTGGGCAGCACTCCTGATGGAGCTGGTGCGCCGGGCCCGCGCTCAGTCGACCGGAACCCGCTCACCGCTGGCGGCCGATCGTCGACCGACGCCCGCCGTAGCCCGACCAGTCGCAGCCCGGAAGTACCCGAGGAGCCTGCGCCGTTCATGGAGGAGATCTTCAAGCGTCTCCCGACGCGGCCGAACAACGTGGGTCCGACTCGGGGCATCCTGACCAGGACGGACGGCAGAGGACAGATTCATCTGGTGAGCGGATCCAAGGGGCCAGGAGGACAAGGCCCCGGCCTCACCGGCTGGCTGGCCAGACTGTCGGTCGCGAGGGACCACGTCGAAGGACATGCGGCGGCGCTCATGCGCCGATCGGGTGCGCCACGGGAGGCGACGCTCTACCTGAACAACAAGCCGTGCGGCCTGGATGACGAAGACCAGCCACTAGGCTGCGACAACACTCTGAAGTACCAGCTTCCGCCAGGAGCGAAGCTGACTGTGTACTGGCCAGGTGGCCGCAAGATCTACATCGGAGACGAGGGCGAGCCCGAGTGAGCGCGAGCGTGAAAGCAAACTACCAAGTCGGTGACCATGAGGTACGCCAGACCGTCGAGGTACGCGAGCAGCTCGAAGCCCTGATGGACAAGGCTGCCACGCACGGTCGGCCGATCTGGCTGGAACTGGTCATCAGGGGCGAGTCGGACTCGCCGTACGCGGCAACCGTTATGTGGGTTGGGCTCGGCGCGCCCTTCAGCTCCCTGGTGTTCCACGAGCCAGGCAAGGGTGGCGAGCGGTACGACTCGGCGGGGACCCTCGCAAGCCCCCAGAACGCGGAGTTCGACTACGGGACCGTGCCTACCGCGATGGCCACTGACAGTGCGATCGCCCTAGAGGCGGCGCGCGATGCCGCCATCGAGTTCCTGGCGACCGGACAGCGCCCCGGCTGCGTCTCGTGGACGCGGTATGAGTCACAGACGAACGACGAGCCGCAGCAGGTTGAAGGCTGGGATGCCTTCGCCGACCCGAGCTGAGCCGGGTTGCCCGTGAGGCTGTTGATCGACGTGCCCTGGATGCGCCGGGTTGCTTCGCCGGCGGCTTGGTGCTCGGCGGGGGACTTGGCGCCCCGCCGAAGGCGGCAATAGGACTGCCGCCGCGAAGCGGTGTCCTTTCGCCGGGAGCGGTGTTGTTTCTAGTGGACGATCGCGAAGTCGGAAGGGTCGAGTTTTCTGGTGCGGCGCCAGTAGGTGAAGGTCCATTCGGGCCAGATGGTGGAGTTTCGGCCGTTGGCGTCCAGGTACCAGCTGGTGCAGCCTGAGTGCCACACCGTGGTGTCGAGTTCGCGTTGGACGTTGTCGACGAACTGGTCCTGGGCCTCCTCGCGGACCTCGACGTACGTCGCGTTGCGGCGGCGGAGGAGGTGTAGGGCCTGCAGCACGTACCGGACCTGGGCCTCGATCATGAAGACCATCGACGAGTGGCCGAGTACCGTGTTCGGGCCGACCAGCAGGAACAGGTTCGGGTACCCGGCGACCGTGATGCCGAGGTGTGCGCCGATGCCGTTGCGTTTCCAGTGGTCGGCGAGGTCGACGCCGTCCTTGCCGAGGATCGGCATCCGGGTGAGGTTCGCGGAGACGTCGAACCCGGTGCCGAGCACGATCGTGTCGCAGGCCCGCTCGGTGCCGTCGGCCGTGACCACGCCGGTCGGGGTGACCCGTGCGATCGGCGTGGTGACCAGGCCGACGTTCGGCCGGGTGAGCGCCGGGTAGTAGTCGTTCGAGATCAGGATCCGCTTGCAGCCGATCTGGTAGTCCGGGGTCAGCTTCGCGCGCAGTTCCGGATCGGTGACCTGCTTGTGCAGGTGCCGTTTCGCCTGTATTTCAAGGCCTTTCATCAACTTCGGGTTCCCGGCGAAGCCGGCGCCGCGACCTTCCAGACCCCAGTAGACGGCGTTGCGGATCGCGCGCTGGCCGGCGGGGAACCGTTCGTGCAGTTTGCGTTCCCATCCGGTGATCGCGCGGTCCGGTTTCGGTGTGACCCACGGTGGCGTGCGCTGGTACACGTCCAGTTGCGCGACCTGCGGCGCGATCTGCGGTACGAACTGGATCGCCGACGCGCCCGTCCCGATCACCGCGACGTTCCGCCCGCGCAGGTCCTGGCTGTGATCCCACTGCGCCGAGTGGAACGTTGTACCGGTGAAGGAATCCAGGCCCGGGATGTCCGGGAGCTTCGGGCGGTGCAGGCTGCCGACACCGGTCACGAGCGCCTGCGTCTCGATCGTCTCGTCGCCGTTGACCGTGACGGTCCAGCGCCCGCTCGCCTCGTCGAAGACGGCCTCGGTCACCTCGGCGCCGTACCGGATCTTGTCCGCGATGCCGTACTTGTCCGCGCAGTGGCGCAGGTACGCGAGGATCTCGTCCCAGGGCGCGAACATCCGGCTCCAGCGCGGGTTCTGCTCGAACGAGAACGAGTAGAGGTACGACGGGATGTCGCAGGCGCAGCCCGGATACGTGTTGTCCCGCCAGGTACCGCCGAGGTCGCCGGCCTTCTCCAGGATGACGAAGTCCTCGCAGCCCGCCTGCTTGAGCTTGATCCCCATGCACAAACCGGCAAACCCGGACCCGATGATCACGACCTCAGCCATACCAGCCGAGGTTACCGGCGGGTCAGGTGCAGCGGCTAGGCCTTGAGGCGGTAGAGGGTTTCGCCGGCGTTCGGGACGACGAACGTGTCGGGGTCGTCCTCGTACGTCTTGAGATCGACGGTCGCTGGGTCGAGGTAGTCGAGGTTGGCTGCGCGTACGACCTCCTCGTCGATGCCGGTCGCCAGCGTGACCTGGACGCGCAGGTGCTCGCCGGTCGCCGGGTCCCAGGTGCCGGCGCCGCGCAGGTGCGTCGAGTGCGCGAGGACGCCCCAGTGCAGATCGCGGAACTTCTCCCACTGGCCGAGGAAGTAGTCGCGGCAGTGGTACCCGATCTCCTCGATCTCCGGGTGCATCGCGGCGAGCTGGGTGACATGCGGCGCGTACAGGATCACCTCGCCACCGTCCGCGACCACCGGCTCGAGCTTGTAGAACCCCTTCGCCGCGGTCCAGATGTCGGCGTACTTCGGCGGCATCACCGACACCACGCGCTGCACCGGGTGGTCGAGGTAGCGGACGTGGGTCAGCGCAGAGATCTCGGCGGCCGCCCGCCACGACTCGCTGGTGTCGCCGAACGCGACCGCGTGCAGCTTGTCGGTACCGGACTGGGCGACCACCGACAGCGCGAGCTTCTCGGCCGGGATCAGCGCGGCGGCCTCGTCGATCAGCGCCCGAACCGGGGTGATGCCCGGCGTACCGATGATGTTCGAGCTGGTGATCAGCGCGCCGAGCCAGTGCGAGAAGTCGATCACCTCCTGGCCGGCGACGCCGGGGAAGAAGTACTTGTTGCCGCCCGAGAAGCCGACCACCTCGTGCGGGAACACCGGCCCGACGACCAGCGCCACGTCGTGTTCGACGACCGCTCGGTTCAGCCGTACCGGAACCTCGTCGCGGAGCATCTCGTCCGAGATCTCGCCGACCCGGTCCGGGCTGATCGTTCCCAGGTCGGCGAACGTGTCCGGCTTCCACCACTCGTGGTTGAGCACGTTCGGGTAGTCGCCGCCGAGGTGTGTGCGGAGCTGCTCCGGGGTCATCTCCGCATGGGTGCCGAGGGCAACCAAGATCGTGACCTGACTGCCCTTCAGAGCTTGCGTGACAGCCTTCAGGAGCAGAGGAAGCGGGCAGCTGCGGGTGGCGTCCGGAATGATCACGCAGACGCTGCGGCCCTCCAGGCCCGCACCGGCCAGGGCGTCCCCGATGAACGCCGTCACCTCGTCCTCGGTCAGAACCTGACCCGCTCCACCGATCACCGCCGTCTTGGTCACGCTCCGACCCTACCTACCTCCAGGCATTGAGGGCAGTCGTGGCGACGGCCATGAGCTCGTCCTGCGTCGCGCCGTCGCGCGCCTGCTGGGACATGCCTTGGATGGTGGCCGCGAAGAAGGTCGCCAGCGCGTCGGCGTCGGTTCCGTCAGGGAGCAGTTCGGCGTTGATGTCCTGCTGGATGCGGTCGCGCAGTACGTCGCGGTTGTGCCGGCGGATGGTCCGCAGGTGCTCGGCGACCTCGTGCGACGCCGGGACGGTGTTCTGGGCGGCGCTGATGATCAGGCAGCCGCGGCCGACGTACTCCGAGGCGGCCTCGCGGAGGATCCGCTCGATCGCACGGCGGGCCGTCGGTTCCTCGGCGAGGGCGCGGGAGGTGAACGCGCCGTGCGTGTCCTGGTAGCGGTGCACGACCTCGTCGAAGAGCTTCCGCTTGTCGCCGAACGCGGCGTACAGGCTCGGGGCGCCGATGCCGAGGGCCGTGGTCAGGTCGGTGACCGAGGTGGCGTCGTAGCCACGGTCCCAGAAGGTCTGCAGCGCCTGCTCGAGGGCTGCCTCCCGGTCGAAGGAGCGCGGCCGGCCGCGGCGTGGTTCGGTCATGGCGGACATTCTATAGCGATCGTTAGAGAATGTGTTACCGTCCTTTCTGTAGTGATCATTAGAGAAAGGATGACGGGATGCGGACGGCGTTGGTGACGGGTGGCAGCCGGGGGATCGGGCGGGCGATCGTGCTCCGGCTGGCGCGGGACGGCGTACGTGTCGGAGTGCACTACGGGCGCTCGGATGCGGAGGCTGCCGCGGCGCTGCGGTCGGTCGAGGCGGCCGGCGGAGAGGGGTTCCTGGTGAAGGCGGAGCTCGGCGAGCCGGTGGACGCGTTGTGGGCGGAGTTCGACCGGCATGCCGACGGGTTGGACATCCTGGTCAACAACGCGGGCATCGGGCGGCACCTGCCGATCGCCGAGGTGACGCCGGAGTGGTTCGACCGGTTGTTCGCGGTGAACGCGAAGGCGCCGTTCTTCCTTGTCCAGCAGGCGATTCCGCGGCTGCGGGACGGCGGGCGGATCATCAACATCGGGTCCGGCGTGACCCGGATCGCGTTCCCGGAGGATACGGCGTACTCGATGACGAAGGGCGCGTTGAACACGCTGACGCTGGCGCTGGCCAAGGAGCTCGGGCCGCGTGGGATCACCGTCAATACCGTTGCCCCAGGCATCATCGACACCGCGATGAACGGGTGGCTGGCGGATCCTGCCGCGGCACGGGCGGCTGCGGCGTACTCGGTCTTCGACCGGGTGGGTGAGCCGGAGGAGGTCGCGGACGTGGTGGCGTTCGTCGCCTCCGACGACGCGCGCTGGGTAACCGGGCAGACGCTGGACGCTACCGGCGGCTCCCAGTTGTGACGCGGCTGTTGACCAAACCCCTTGCAGGGCTCACGATCGGGGCATCACTGGGGGAGTGAGGGGGATGTCGCCATGCGTCCACGGGGGTTCGGGGGTGTGCTGCTCGGGACTGTGCCTTCGCTGGTTGCACAGTGCGAGACGGTTGCCGACGTACAAACCGCGGTCGAGTACGCCGTGGAGCACGAGCTGGGAGATTCCCTGCGGCTGGATCTCCAGCGGATGAACAGCGTCCAGCTCGACCTGGACGCGCGTATCGCGCGAGTCGGCGGCGGCGCGACGTGGCGCGACCTGAACCGCGCGGCGCAACCATTCTGCATGCTGACGCCCGGCGGCCGGGACTCGTCGGGTGGTGTCGCGGACACCGCTCTCGCCGGCCGCTCGGGCTGGCTGGAACGCAAGCTCGGCCTGGCCGCCGACGCACTGATCTCGGTCGAGCTGGTCACCGCGACCGGTGAGTTGCTGATCGCCGACGAGACGAGGAACACCGAACTGTTCTGGGCCCTGCACGGCGGAGGCGGAAACTTCGGCGTGGCGTCGGCGCTGACGTTCCGGCTCACGCCGGTACCGACCACGACTCTGGCGGTTCTGACCTGGCCGGCCGCCGCCGCTCCGACGGTGATCCGTACTTATCGCGACCTGATCGAAGCGGATGCATCGGCTTCCTTGGATGGCGGGGTGCTGCTCGTGACGGGCCCCAGCTACCTTCCGGAGCCTCTTCGCGCCCATCCGGTGGTGATGGCTGTTGCCGTGTATGTCGGCGATCCGGACGAGACTCGTCGCGCCTTCGCCCCGATGTTCGCGCTCTCCCCGGAAGCCACGCTGGTTCGCGAGACACCGCCCGCCGACGTGGCGACCGCTGTCGGGGTGGGCGGCTGGAAAGCGTGTTCGGAACGGTACTTTCCGGCGTTTCCGGATCCGGAGGTGCTGGCGTTGTGCGACGGCGCCCGGGAGCTGGCGGCGGGGACCTGGTTGGCGTTGTGGCCGCGCGGCCGGGTCGGGGACTGGCCGTTGCCGCATCGGGAGGCGACCTGGGTGGTCGAGGCGTACGGGGCCGGCCTGGACGACCCGTGCGTACCGGCGGGACAGGCGCGGCTGGTGGCGGAGTACGGCGCGGCGAACTACGAGCGGCTGGCCCGGGTGAAGTGTCAGTACGATCCCGAAAACGTGTTCCGGGTCAGCCGGAATGTTGAACCTGCGTGGCGGTGTTCGTAGCGCGCGACCACTGCACGGCCACGATCACGGCGTACGCGATCCCGCCGAGGGGAACCGCCCAGAAACGGAAGAACGGGAGCTGCCCCGACAGCGCGGTCGCCGCGAACACCACGCCGTACGTCGCCACGCCCGCGACCGTCCCGCGGCGGCGCGACTCCAGCGCCGTACTCGGCAACGGACCCATGTGCCGATCGAGGATCGTGCCGAACGCGCTCAGCCCGGCGAGCGCGGTGACGATGTTCAGGAACCCACCGGGCAAACCGCCGAAAACGATGGCGAGCGCGTTCAGAAACGTGAGGAACGCGAACGCGACAGCCAGATCGAGCGCGCCGAACACCAGGTGCGACCGCCGCCGGCGTTTGAGGTCGACGTCCTCGGCGGTCCGCGTCGGTCCGGGCTCGCCGATGAGCCGCCGTACGAACAGAACCAGCCCGATCACGAGGCTGATCAGCAGCAGGACGCCGACCACGGACAGGACCACCGATTCGGTCCTCGACATGTACTGATGGTCCTCGCCGCCCGACACACAGCTCGCCGACGGCGGGAACCAGCTGGTCCGCGGTACCGCGTCAACCACACCGAGCTTGCGCGCGCAGGCCTCGCCCGGGTCGTACCAGTTCGGCTGGGACAACGTGACAACCGCCGTCCACACCAGCCCGCCGATCAGCCCCAGCCCCAGCAGTGATCCCGCCCGCCGCCGCACCCGCTCCACGCCCCTACCCTCTCACCCGTGGACTCCCACCTAACCCAACTCCGCCGCCTGCGGCTGGGCAGCTGCAGGCGAGCGGCGCGGGGCCGTGGTCAGCTGACGTCGATCAGGACCTTGCCGACGACGGACTGTTCGACTGCGGTGTGGGCTGCGGCGGCTTCTGTGAGGGCGTAGTGGTGCAGGGGGATTCCGGCTTCGGGGCCTACTCGGATGGCGGTGGTGGTGACGGCGGCTGTGAGGTCGGTGAGGGCTCGGGGGCGCCAGGAGTCGGGGGCTGTGTAGAGGAGGACGAACTGCCAGCGGGCGTTCGGGATCATCGAGGCCCGGACCGGGAGTTCCATCGTTTCGCCGCCGTCGGTTGCGTAGACGGCTACCGAGCCGTGCCTCGCGATCACCGCCGCGTCGATGGCTGCGTTCGCCGCGGGTGACACCTCGACGATCGTGTCGACGCCGTGCGGGGCGATCGCTCGTACCTCGGCGGCCACGTCCTGCTGCCGGTAGTTGATGACGTGGTCCGCACCGGCGAGGCCGGCGAGGTTGCCCTTCTCCGGGCTGCTCACGGTGGTGATCACCGTGGCGTCCGACCACCGCGCAAGCTGGATCGCCGCGTTGCCGACCGCGCCGGCGCCGCCTGCCACCAGTACGGTCCGTCCAGCGAGCTTGCCCGGGCCGAGGTGGTCCGGCCCGTCCTCCGTCACGGTCAGGCACCGATGAGCGGTCAGGAACGGTACGCCGAGCGAAGCCCCGAGGTCGTACGACGCCGAGTCCGGCAACTCCACCACGTGCCGCACGGGCACGACTGCGTACTCCTGCGCCGTACCGCCCGACGGTCGCTGGTACGCCGCCTCCCAGATCCACACGGGCTTCCCGGCCAGCGCCGCGTCGACCCCTTCGCCGACCGCGTCGACGTCGCCGGAGCCGTCCTGGTTCGGCACCTGGGCGGGCTGTACCGGCGTACCGGCAGCAGCGCCCCGGCGCGACTTCCAGTCGGTAGGGTTGACGCCCGACCGGCGGATCCGGACCCGTACCTCCCCGGGCCCCGGCTCGGGCATCGGCCTGTCCACCAGGGTCAGGACATCGGGCTCACCGGTCACGGAGTACTCGACGGCACGCACGTCCCCGACGCTACCTCAAGGTCTTGGTAAACATCAGCGTCGCGGAATCGTCGTTCCGGATCATTTCCATCGGCGCCACCTGCCGGCCGTCGTAGATCAGCCCGCGCCCGTCCGGCAGGTACCCGCGGCGGACGTACATCCGCTGGGCCTGCCCGTAGTCCGGATACAGCCCGACCCCGATCCCCACCACGGCGGACCGCTCCGCGACCAAGGCCTCGGCCGCGTCCATCAACGCCGACCCGATGCCACGCCGCCGCAACTTGGGCAGCACGTTGAAGTCCTGGATCTCCGGAATCCCGGAGAACGGTTCGTACGGCGATTCCCACCGCACCGTGACGTATCCGGCGTACACCCCGTGCAGCGTCGCGACCAGCACGTCCCGAGTCCCGGCGGCCTGCTCCTCGAGATACCGCCGGTACTGGCTTTCCGGCTTCGGCCAGCCCAGGTCCTCGAACGCGGCCGCGATCACCGGCGGATCGTCGTCCCGCAGCGGCCGGATCTCCAACCCGTCGATCATGCTCGCCAGCCTGCTGGAGGCCGTTCGGCCACGCAACCGGTTTACCTCCGTGGAGGGCGCCATGGTCGGCGCCCTCCACGGCCCTGATCAGGGTGTCGGGTCCGCGTAGGCGCCACCGAGGATGTCGGTGTTGCCGAAGGTCCCCGGGCAACCGCTCATGTCCGGTGCGGTCGCAGGCCCGGCGTACAGCGCCGCCCGATAGGCGTTCACCGCGCCGCAGACCGTCGCGGCGTGGGCGTCGTTCCAGACCGCGACCGCCGAGTCGTTCGTCGCCGCGGCGTACACGTAGTCGCCGAGGAACTCGTCGGTCAGCGCGTTCGCGCTGCTACCGCGGGGATCGCCGCCAAGGCTGCGTTCGAGCGGCAAGAAGGCCCCCGGTACGCCGCCCGCGACGCTCGCGTGCAGTACCTCGCCGACGAGACCGCGCGGATCGGTCGTGTTGTCCCGGTACGTATTCGTGAACGAGTTGTGTACGACGTACAGATCGGTGCCGTCCGGGGACACCGCCGGTGCGGTGTACACCGGCCGATCTCCGGCCGTGAGCTTGAGCGGGGTCGCCATGGCCCAGGACGTCCCGCCGTTCCGCGACCAGGTGAGCAGCAGTTGCTCCTTGTTCAGGCCCATCCGGCCGTCGGACCAGGTCATGAAGATCTCGTTGGTCGCGCCAACACCAGTTGGGCGGCCGTTCGCGATGTCGACACTCGGAGCGCCGGCCAGGTCGACGCGGGCGCCGCCGATCCCGTCCATCACCGGACGGCCCTGGACCGGGTCGATCACGCCGGGCTCGACCACAGACGCGACCGCGGTCGGACCAGTGAAGTGAGCGCCGCCGTCGGTGGACTTGTACATCAGCTGCAGGCTCTGGCCATTGCGCACGCCCACGCCGAACACGTAGACGTTGCCCGTGCTGTCCGTACGTACGGTGCAACCGTCGGGCTGCTGGTTGATGCCGTTGGCGGTAGCGGGTCCGACCTGGCTCGTGGTCCACGTACGGCCGCCGTCAGCCGACCGCCCGACAGTGAGCGGAACCGGGAACGCCTGGCCGTGGCTGTTGCTACGGAAGCTGGCCCAGCACACGTACACGTGGCCGAAGAAGCGGCTGCTCGATGCGTTGTCGGCGTACACCTGCTCCTTGTCGGAGAAGGTCGTCGACGACTGCCTCGAGATGATGACCGGTGCGGTCCAGGCGGTCGCGTCGTCGTTCGCTGCGGCGCGCACGTTGTCGCTGGTCGACACCGCGATCGCCTCGAAACCCCGGAACGTCTCGAGTTGCCGTACGGCGGAGAGGTTCGCCGTCAGGTTGGCGTAGTACAAGCGGGAACCGTTCGACCACGAGAACTTGCCGTCCGGGCCGGGGCGCGGTCCGAACGCGACCGCCGGGTCACCGTCCGACACCAGACCCGCCTCGTAGTAGCGCGGCAGGGTCCCGATCTTGCCCACCTTCGGGGTGCAGACCGCGGGGCCGAGGCAGTCACGGGCGGTCAAGCCGGTGTACGTCGGTTGCTGCCAGTCGTGACCGCCGTTGAACGAGAAGTACACGCCGGACACGCCGATGCCCGGGGTGAACGGGCACGTGTTCCGGGCGCCGGCGGCACACGATTCCATGTCGATCTCGTCGTTCGCGCCGGCGACGACGACCGCCGGATCGTGCGCGTCGATCGCTACCGCGGGCTCGTTCTGCTTGTTCTGCGAGAACGGCGACGGCGGGCTTCCGATGGTGACTTCGGTGGCCGGTGCCGCATAGGCCGCGACCGCGGCGCCACAGAGGGCGGCTGCGAAGGCAGCGACGGAAGCGATGACAAGGCGTGGTCTGCCCATGATCCCTCCCCAGGACATCCGCCGGATCGGGACCGTCTCCCGATCCGAGTGGGCGTTTCGACCTTGCACCCACACCCTGGACCGCACAACACCTCGTCACACGCGGTGACTGCCTGCGAAGATCCGCGTACGAGCCGTCATCGACCTTCGACGGAGGATGGCGGAGTGGTACGGCGTCCCGGAGTACGCCGTACCGCGCCGCGAATCAGGACGTCAGGACTGGAAGAACTCCAGCAGATCGGGGTTGAGCACGTCGGCGTGGGTCGTCGGCAGGCCGTGCGGGAGGTCCTTGTAGGTCTTGAGGATCCCGTTCTTCAGCAACGCGGCCGACTTCGGCCCCGAGTCGGCGTACGGGACGATCTGGTCGTCCTCGCTGTGCACGACCAGCACCGGGATCGTGATCTGCTGCAGGTCCGCGGTGAAGTCGGTCTGGGAGAACGCGACGATGCCGTCGTAGTGCGCCTTCGCGCCGCCCATCATGCCCTGGCGCCACCAGTTCTCGATGGTCGCCTCGGAGGACTCGACGCCGGGGCGGTTGAACCCGTAGAACGGGCCGGCCGCGAGGTCCCGGTAGAAGCCGGAACGGTTCGTCGCCACCTGCTCCTGGAAGCCGTCGAAGACCTCCTTCGGTATGCCCTCGGGGTTCGCGTCGGTCTTCACCATGATCGGCGGTACGGCGCACAGCAGCGCGGCCTTGGCGGCCCGCTCCTCGCCGTGGCGGGCGAGGTAGTGCACGACCTCGCCGCCGCCGGTCGAGTGGCCGACGTGGATGGCGTCGCGCAGGTCGAGATGGTCGACGACCGCCTTCAGGTCGTCGGCGTAGTGGTCCATGTCGTGACCGTCGCTCGTCTGCGTCGACCGCCCGTGCCCACGGCGGTCGTGCGCGACGACGCGGTAGCCCTTCGACAGGAAGTACAGCAGCTGGGTGTCCCAGTCGTCGGCCGACAACGGCCAGCCGTGACTGAAGACGATCGGCTGACCCGATCCCCAGTCCTTGTAGAAGATCTCCGTACCGTCGCCGGTCGTGATCGTACCCACGATGAACCCCCTCAAGTCCGGATGCGGCGGTGCTCGCCGCCCGTTGCCACGCTAGATCGGCGTCGCCCGGCTGACGATATCTCGGACACCGCAACCCACCCAGCGCTAACGAGATTTCGTAGAGGTCAGTACCTGGCCGCTACTGCCGTTTAGAGTCTGGGCATGACGACAAACGAGCAGACCGTCTCCGGTGAGCGGGCGGACCTCCTGGACCTTCTCGCCACCCGGCGGGGCTTCCTGCGGCACACCGCGCAGGGGCTGACCGACGAGCAGGCGAGCACTCGCAGTACGAAGAGCGAACTGACGGTCGGCGGGCTGATCAAGCACGTCATGACCGTCGAGCAGCACTGGGCCGACTTCGCCCAGGGCAAGGGGGAGACGGCGGCCGCCGAGTTCACGCCGGAGGTGATCGCGGCCTGGCAGGACCAGTTCCGCCTCGTCGAGGGCGAGACGCTGGCCGACGTACTCGCGCAGTACGAGAAGGTCGCCGAGGCCACCGCGGAACTGGTCCGCACCCTCGACCTCGACGCCAAGTACGAACTCCAGGCCGCCCCGTGGCAGCCGCCGGGTGTCTTCTGGACGGTCCGGATGGCGTTCCTGCACATCGCCTCGGAGACCGCCCAACACGCCGGCCACGCCGACATCATCCGCGAGTCCATCGACGGCCAGAAAACAATGGGCTGACGTTCGATCGCAACATTCGGTCAGCTCACCGCATCGAGGTTGGTAAGGGGAGAACCAAACCTCGGTGAGCTGACCGCCCCCACGGGACTCCGCGAGCCGCCGATGGTCCGGTGTGCCGCCATGCGGCGTGCCAGTCCGCTCAGGAGGCCGTCGTCGGTGTCCGGGGACGGTGGGGGAGAGGTACAACTTCATGCGATTCAATCGAACGGCCGCATTGGTCGTGGGAATCGCTGTTCTGTCGCTGGGGGTTGGGACAGCACACGCGGGGACGGCCGACAATCCAGCCAATCCAGGCAATCCCGGCATCCGGATCGTGCCGGGGCCGGAGGAGCCGGGGGGCGCGGAGTTCGTGCCGGGTGCGAGCAACGTCGTACCGGCGACCGCGCCGCCGGCGACGGACATCGGTACGACCCAGAACCAGGCGCTCGTGGCACCGTACTGCGCGTGTCCCGGGTTCAGCGGGCTCGAGGCAACGAACCCGCTGGCGAACCTGTACGCCGACAAGTTCGCGTGGGGACCGTACGCGCCGTACAAGGTCGGGAACGGCGGCGGCAACATCAACTGGTCGCTGAACCCGTACAAGAACCCCAGCTGGTACATGTGGTTCCACTCGTTGCGCTGGCTCGGCCAGGGGATCGTTGCCGCCGGCAAGGGTGATCTGACCGCGCTGACCCGGGTGAACACGATTGCGTACGACTGGTACCGCGACAACCCGTACTCGTGGAAGGCGAACCTCGGCGCGTGGGAGTCGACCATGCACCGCACCAACGTCCTGATCTGCCTACGCCAGGCGATCCTGACCGGGTTGCAGGTCACCACCTTGCCGACGCGTTATGCGTGGCTGGATGCGGCGCTGCTCAGTCATGCGCGGTTCCTCACGAACTACTGGAGCGGCGCGTCGAACCACGGCACCGACGAAAGCATCGCCCTGTTCGGCGTGGGTTGCACGCTCGGCCGGACCGACTACAAGAACCTCGCCCAGCAACGCCTAGCGGCCGGGGTCACCACGTCGATCGACGCGCAGGGGTCGACCAACGAACAGTCGACCGGATACGCGGCCTTCAACTACTCGCTCTGGGGCCGCGCGATCGCGGTGCTGCAGAACTGCGGCGTCAATCCCGGTACGACGATCTCGACCCGGCGCGCGCTACTCGCCAAATGGTTGACCCTGGCAACGAACTCGCTCGGCAAGCTCCACCAGCTCGGGGACACCGAAGTACAGTCGACGTATCCGTGGACCGGGACGCCGCTGGAGTACGCCGGTTCGCTCGGCACGTCCGGTACGGTGCCGCCGTGGCGGGTCGGGGTCTACTCGGCCGGGTACGTGTTCGGGCGGACGGGGTGGGGGACGGATCCGGCGCGCGGGTTCGCGGGCGAGTCGACGTACAGCATCAGGTACGGTCCGGCCCGCGCGTTCCACGGGCACCTCGACCACATGAGCATCACGTACACGGCGCGTGGGCGGGACATCATCGTCGACGGCGGGTACGCGGCGTACACCGCCGGGGCGTACCGGACCTGGGCCGTCAGCCCGAGCGCGCACAGCGTACTGACGACGCCGCTGTCGGCGCCGCTGAATCCGGTGACGCGGCTGACTGCATATGCCGTTCGCGCCGACTCGGAGGCCTACACCTTCGCCGACGCGCCCGGGAGCGGGATCAGCCGGGTTCGCTCGGTGCTGGTGCTGAAGGACCCGGATCTGCTCGTCGTGTGGGACCGTGCGTCGGCGAAGACCGCGCAGGCCTTCCAAACGCTGTGGCACCTCCCGCCGGATCAGCGCGCGACCGTCTACTCACGGACGACCGCGACGGCGATGGCGCCGGGCGACTCGACCCGGACGATCCTGTTCCAGGTGCCGTTCAAGCAGGCGCTCCCGGCCGGCGCGATCCTGGTCAAGCAGGCCCGGACCAACCCGATCCAGGGCTGGTACTACCCGACCACGTACCGCCGCCAGTCAGCTCCTACCTTGATGCTGGCGCGCTCGGGCAGGACCGCGTCGATCCTCTCGTTCGTCGTCCCCGTCCGCTCGACCGGCACGGTCACGTACTCCGTACGCCAGTCCGGTACGACGTTCATCGTCAACCTGAATGTGGGCGGCCTGCGTGCCGCGATCGCCATCTCCGGCGGAGGCTCGCTCTACCGCGCCGGCTGACGCGAGGCCCTGAGTTGGGCGAAGGCTGTCGGAGGCCCGTCGTTCAAGCGGGCCCCGACGGCCGCGGCGCACTCGGCCGGCGACAGCTCCTCCGAGTCCACTTCCACGTCGTACGTACCGTGGTCGTGGACGAGGGGAAACTGCAGCGCGGCCGGCCCGATGGCCCGATTGCCGCGGGCCCGGTCGGGGTTTCTGGGGTCAGCTCATGCGTTGCGGCAATCGACACCGCCCCATCATCGCCTTCGGTTACGCCTGGCGCCTCCGCGGGACCTGGAAGCGGTGCACCTCTTGTGGCCAGCCGCACGCGATCGCGATCTTTCCGGCCCAGTGCCGCGCCGCCTCCTCGTCGGCCACATCCAGTACGGCGAAGCCGCCGATGTGCTCCTTCGTTTCGACGTACGGCCCGTCGCTGAACAACGGCGTACCGCTGGAAGCATCCACATGGAACACCGGCGCATCCGGATCCAGCCCACCGGTGAAGATCAACACCCCGGCCGCCCGCATCTCCTCCAGCAACGGCCGGAGCGCCGTCGACTTGGCCGCCAGCTCCTCGTCCGTATGCTCCGGCACCCACTCGTCGTTGAACGCAACGAGGTACTCAGTCATGACTCCTCCTAACCAGGCACGACCACACCAGCCGCCCCTCTACCTCCACCACGAACAACGCAAGCCCGATCCGACAACTCCCCCAGATCTTCTTTTCGCGAACGCTACCGCGCGTGTCGCGCTTCGGGCGGGAAAAGAGCAGGCGGTGGGGCGTGGAAGCTGCCAGGATGCCCGCATGGTTGAGCGCGCGCTGAGCTTTGGGGCGGTGGCGGAGGCGTACGAACGGTTCCGGCCCGCATATCCGGTGGAACTCCTCGAGCTGGTGATGGCGTACGCCGATCAGCCGATTCGGACCGCCCTCGAGATCGGCGCCGGGACAGGTAAGGCGACGCGGTTGTTCGCGCAGGGAGGGATCGCGGTCACGGCGACCGAGCCTGACGCGGCCATGCTCGCCGAGCTGCGCAAACACCTGCCGGCAAACGTCACCACCGTGCAGGCCGCGTTCGAGGACCTGCCGCTGGATTCGTCGTACGAGCTGGTGTATTCGGCTGCCGCGCTCCATTGGACGAACCCCGAAGGCCGCTGGGACCGCATGGCCGCACTCGTCCGGCCGGGCGGCGTGTTCACCTCGTTCGGTGTACCGATCCAGCTGGCCGACCCGGCCCTCACGGAGGCCGTACGCGCGGCCCGCGCGCCGTACCTCGAGGACGACGGCGTCCCGTCGCCCGACGGCACCCTCGCGGATCGCCCGATGCGGTGGCCCGGCACGGAGCTCCAGCAGTCCGAATGGTTCACCGATGTCCGGCAGGCGGTGATCGAACGACGCCTGCCGATCAGCGCCCAGGACTACATCGGACAACTCTCGACGGTCTCGGCGTACGTGATGCTCGATGCGGGAGACCGGGACGAGGTCTTCCGCCGGGTCCTCCAGGTCCTCCCCGAAACCGTCGAACTCGACGCCCAGATCCACGTCCATCTCGCCCGCCGCCTCCGGTAGCCGTTCGGGTCTTGTGGAGTACTGCTAGCGGCCGTAGGTGGTGAGGAAGCGGTCGCGGAAGGTATCCATCGGCCAGACCGGGGCGTCGGCGTCGGGTCGCAGCCCGGTCTGCCAGCCCCAGGCTGCTGTTCGGTTCGTGACGGCTGGGTCGGCGGCGATGATGCTCACCGGTACGTTGTGGCTTGCCCCGTTGCCCGAGACGATGCTCGCGGGCTGGTGGTCGCCGAGGACGACGAGTACCAGGTTGCGGTCGTGGAGCTGTTGGACGAACGAGGTCAGTGCGTCGAGCGAGTAGGCGATGGACTGTGCGTACGCGGCCCTGACCCGCTCGGGCTGCCGCCAGACGTCTTCCGGGGAGTCGCCCTCCGCCGGCATCCGGTCGAAGATCGAGCCGTCGCCCACCTGGCTCCAGTCGACCAGCCGGGGGAGCGGCGCCCAGGGCGTGTGGCTGGAAACCAGGTCGACCTCGGCCATCACGGGAGCGCGGTTCGGCTTGTCCAGCTCCAGCCGCTGGAAGGCGGCCAGGGTGTACTGGTCAGGCATCGAGGCATAGCTGAACGACGGCCCGGCGTACCCCACGTTCCGGCGGTCGTACACCATGTCGTAGTGGTAGTACGTCTTCGCCACCGACCAGTCCTCGTCGTTGGACGGTACGTCGGCGACCGTCCGCCAGCCGGCCCGGCCGAACGCGTCGGTGAGTGTGACCCGGTCGAGGGTGACGAGGTGGTCGTACCGCTGCTGGCTGTTCACCCACAGCCCGGACTGCAGCGTGGAATGCGCCAGCCAGCTGATGCCGCCGAACGTGGGCGAGGTGAGGTAGCCGCTGCGCGAGGAGAAGCCGGCCTGCTGCAGCCGCCGGTCCCCGGCCTCGAGCGCCGACCCGACCACGGGGGAGTCGAGCGCCGTGCGTCCGTAGCTCTCGACGAAGACCAGGAGTACGTCCTTGCCTCTTAGGCTGGTCAGCAGCTCGTTGCCCGGGGTGTCGCGGAAGGGATCCTGCTCGAGCGCCTGCGCGAACTCCTGCCGGTCGCGGAGGTCGGCACGGACCTGCGTGGCGAGCCGAGCTGCTGCGGTGGAGGCGACCGGCCGTACGGGCTCCGCCCCGGCATCGACGAGGCCGAGTACGAGCGAGATCGCGGCCAGGACGGCGACGATCCGGATCGTCGGCCGCCGGTGGCCCGCCACGAGCCGGGCCACCCGTACTGCCGACAGCGGCAGCAGTACGAGCAGCAGGGCCACGCAGAGCAGACCGGCTCCGATGAAGACGGCGAGCGCGCCGACTCGGCCGATCGAGTCGCCGAGCAGGCTCAGCGCGGAGCCGGCGTACGCCGCGTCGTACACGGGGTGGAAGGCGCGGTCGAAGGCGAAGTAGAACCCGCGGTCGAGCAACCGCAGGATCATCAGCAACCCGACGAGGAAACCGCCGATCGGTGCGAGGATCCGCGCGAGTCCCGCCGGCAGGATGCAGACGAGTACGACGAACACCAGGCCCTCGAGCGGGATCCGGAGGAAAGCGAGCGGCGAGAGGTCGCCGGTGTGGTCCGGCACGAGGAGCGCGGCCCAGACCAGGAGCACCGCCAGCGCCGACATCACGGTGGTGCGCGTGGCGCGCGGGCTTCCGGCCTGGCGCCAAAGCCCCCAGATGCTGTTGCCGAACGACTCGGTCAATAAGGCCAGCGCGATCAGCACCACCACCGTGGTCACGGCATCGGGCAGGACTCCGGCTGCCGCAGCGGTCAGCGTGATGCCCTGGATCGCGGCGACCACCTTGGCCCAGTAGCGAGGCGGGAGCGAACCGCGCAGCCACGGCCACACCCAGCCGGCGGCCACGAACGCGTAGCGAGCCGCACCGATGGCAAGTACCCACCAGCCCGTCGTACGGGCCACGTACACGCTCAGGATCAGGATCAGGAACGCGTCGACCTCCATGTCGAACCGTGCTCCGAACGCCGATGCAGTGCCGGTCCGCCGAGCGACCTGACCGTCCACCCCGTCGAGGATCAGCGCGATCGTCGAGAGCACCACGAGGATCGCCACCGGCGCCGGGTCGCCGAACGAGTCCGCGGTGAGCGCCGCGACCCCGCAGGCGAGGACGGCGCGAGTCAGTGTCACTCTGTCCGCAGGCCCCAGCCGGTCACGACGATGCCCAGCCATCGCGCGGGCGAGCAGCGTGGCAAGGCCGGCTCCGGAGACGACACCGGTCACCCAGCCGGCGACGTCGAGGCCGGCGACCCCTGCGAGTACGCCGAGGAGCACGAGCAGAGCAGCAAAGCCGATGAGCGGGCCGGCCAGGACGCGGCTGCGCATATGTCCTCGAACCAGACGCACAGTGCCTCCGTATCTCCGGGTACGACGGTCATACGAGAACAGCGTCGCACCGGTTCATCCGAACGAACCCGCGGCAGGCGATGGCCGTGTTGTCCGGTACGAGACCCCGTCTGCGAGATTGGAACCGTCATCAACCGAAGCATCTGGACCTGGGCGCGCGTCGCAGCCGGCGCCGCGATCCTCGCCGTCCTCGTATGGCGGGTAGGCACCGGCCCGTTGGTCGACGGGCTCCGACTGACGAGTGGTTGGTCGCTCGCCGCTGCTCTCGCCATTACGTCGCTGACCACGTTGTGTTGTGCTTGGCGATGGAGGCTCGTCGCAGGCGGGCTCGGGGTCGAGCTGCCGCTGCGGACCGCGGTCGCTGCGTATTACCGGTCTCAGTTCCTCAATGCCACGTTGCCTGGCGGGGTGGCGGGCGACCTACACCGCGCAGTACGTCACGGGCGCGAACTCGGCGACCTGGGCCGGAGCCTGCGGGCGGTCGCGTGGGAGCGGACGTCCGGATTTGCGGTACAGACGGTGCTGACGGCCGGCGTGCTGTTCCTGGTGTCCTGGCCGGCCGGCACCTTTGTTCCATCGACGGCCGTGACGGTCGTGGCCGTCGCCGTTCTGGTGCTGATCGCCGTACTCCTCTGGCTGAATCGACGTCGCCTCACGTCGCGGATCATCAGCGACCTCCGCAACGCGGTCCTCGCGCCGCGGGCCTGGCCGGGCATCCTGCTCGCTTCCACGGTGGGCGTCCTCGGCCACGTCGCCGTCTTCCTGATCGCGGTGCGGGCGACCGGGGCCGACGTGTCGACGGCCCGGCTGCTGCCTGTAGCACTGGTCGTGCTGACTGCCTCGGCGGTGCCGACCAACATCGCGGGCTGGGGCCCGCGCGAGGGCGCGGCCGCCTGGGCGTTCAGTTCCGTCGGGCTGGGCGCTGCGCTGGGCCTCACCGTAGCGGTGGTGTACGGCGTACTCGCGCTCGTCGCAACGCTGCCCGGAGCCGTCGTCCTGGTAGTCGCGCGTCGGTCAGCCAGGCTTGACTACTCGTCGCCTGAGTCCACAACCGAGTCGAAGTACGGCCATCCGTCGACCTCGGTGTCCTGCTCGGGTAGGGAGGAACCCATAGCCGCGTCCAGGAGCCGGCGAACAGTTCCTGGCTCGAAGAGGTTGAGATAGCTGCGATCCGACAGGCGCATCAAGGCCCCGGCATCGAAGTACGTGCTCGAGACGACCCGATCCGGGCCGGGCCGGAACACGAAGACCAACCGGCGCCGCGTGCCCTCGGGAAACAAGGAGAGCGTCAAGCAGCAGTCCTCGTACGTGGGCTTCACCCGCTGTCGGACCGTCCAACGCCAAGTGACGTCACCCACCACCAGCCGGCGCAGGCGGCGGTCGTCGTTCTTCACCCGGACACCGTAAAGCACGACCGCTCGGCGGCCGGGCGTCCGGTACGCACCGAGTACGCCCTGCCCTGAGCGATTGTCGTTGCCAACGCCCTGGTGCAGCATGGTGATCGGAGCGGGGAGAGCTCCGATTCGATCTGCGTTTGACTTGGAGGGGGAACAGGATGTCTGAACCGGATGTGGGTGTCCCGGAAGGGCCGCCGGAGGTGGAACTCGTGGAGACCGGGAACTACCCGGACGCCGAGGACGGTCCGCTGGACGATGTGCCGCAGACCCAGGAGCCGCAGTTCGACGACGACCTCGTCGATGGCGGGACGCTGGAGGCCGAGTCATGAGCGGCACGGCGCGCGACCTGCTGACCTGGGCGGCACGCCAGGTCGGAACGCTGGAGGAGCCGGCCGAGTCGAACAACAATCCGTACGCTGCCATCGCCCATCACGCGAACGGTCAGCCGTGGTGTGCGACCT
Source organism: Kribbella sp. NPDC031520 (assembly GCF_055580825.1). NCBI lineage: Bacteria > Bacillati > Actinomycetota > Actinomycetes > Propionibacteriales > Kribbellaceae > Kribbella > Kribbella sp. NPDC031520. The sequence continues at coordinate 605,599 of NZ_JBVIKS010000001.1, read as the reverse complement.
TCGTCGTAGCGGGCTGGAAGGCGAACGCCGTCCCGTTGGTGGGGCATACGGACACCGCGTTCACGCCGTCGATGCACGACGCCTTCAAAGCAGCCGGCCGGCTGTTCGACATCCCGCGTGCGGGCGACGTCGGGTTCAAGTTCTACGCCGATCTCGGTCGGATCGGGCACGTCTTCTTCGTCGAGAAGGTCGTCGGCGACTTCGTGAAGACGATCGAGGGGAACACCAACACCGACGGTAGCCGGACGGGCTTGGGTGTGTTCCGGCAGAGCCGCCGGTGGCGCAACGGCACCACGAGCCTGCGCGGCTTCGGCCGGCCTCTGTATGCCGCGGCCGCGGCCGTTCCGACGGTGAAGCTCTCGAACCTGAAGCAATCCGCGATCCTCAATGCCCCAGGCCCGCCGGGCAGTACTTCGCACCCCGCGGACGTTCGCATCGTCGAGGCCGCGCTGGTCGCCGAGGGACTGCTGTCGGCGAAGTTCGCCGGCGACGGCTCGTTCGGCACCGAGACGATCAGCGCCTACAAGCGTTGGCAGCGCAGCCTGGGATTCAGCGGGGGCGACGCCGACGGTCACCCAGGGATGGAGTCCCTGACCAAGCTGGGACGCCGGCACGGATTCGCCGTCGTCGCCTGAGGACCAGTCGTCCCACCATGCAGTGAGCGCCCGACCGCTCGGCGGCCGGGCGCTCATCTGCGTCTACAGCTTGTCCGCGGGGAACTTGGCCCCGGTGTTGCTGTGGCAGCGGTAGCCGTTCGGGTTCTTGTGGAGGTACTGCTGGTGGTAGCCCTCGGCGTAGTAGAAGGTGGTGGCGGGGGCGATTTCGGTGGTGATGTCGCCGTAGCCGAGGGGCTTGATGACGGGGGCGTACAGGTCGCGGGTGCGCTCGGCCTCGGCGCGCTGGGCGTCGGTGGTGTAGTAGATGGCCGAGCGGTACTGCGAACCGAGGTCATTCCCCTGGCGCATGCCCTGTGTCGGGTCGTGGGTCTCCCAGAAGACCTTCAGCAGATCCGTGAAGGTGGTCTTGGTGGGGTCGTACACGACACGGACGGCCTCGGTCTGGCCGGTGCGGCCGGTGCAGACCTCTTCGTACGTCGGGTTCGGGGTGTAACCGCCCGCATAGCCGACGGCCGTGGTGTACACGCCGGGCTGCTGCCAGAAGATCTCCTCGGTACCCCAGAAGCAGCCGGTGCCGAACCAGACCTCCTCGAAGCCCTCGGGCGCGGCGGCGGTCTGCGGCGTGTGCAGGACGATGTTCTCGTCCGGTACGGCGAAGCCGGGGGTGGGCCGGCCGGGCAGCGCAGCCTGGGGCTCGACCATGGCGGTTTTGCGGGTGAACATCGACATTCTCACGCCTCTCGCAGTGTGACTCTCATAGTCTCCCAACGCCCCCGCCAGGGCGAACCTTCCCCGCGCCGCTTACGGCACGATGACGTGAAAAGCGGACGCGCAGCACTCACCAACCGCCACGAAAGGCCGCCTGGCGGCGCCAGCTGAGCGTGAACCGGACCGCCCGGGCGAGCTTGGTGAGTGGTGGCGGTCCGCCAGGCCATCACAATCGCCTCAGCGACGGCGCCCCCGGCGGGAGATCGAGCGGGGCGCCCGATTGTGATGGCCTGGGCGTCCGCGCCTCACGCGATCATGACCCCGGTCCGTCGCGGAGGAGCGCCGGTGGTGAGGGAGTCGTACGACGCCGCCAGCCGCCGTACGCCGTCGCGCAAGGCGTCTTCCTCGAGTGTGAAGGGGAGGCGGATGAAGGACTCGAGGCCGCCGTCGGGGGAGAAGCGGGACCCGGCGACGAGCAGGGCGCCGTTGCGTTGGGCGACGCCGACGAGGCTGGAACCGACCGGTTCGGGCAGCTCGCACCACAACGACAACCCACCCGACGGCAGCCGGAACCGCCACGACGGGAGCTCCGCCGTGACCGCGGCCGCCAACGCGTCCCGCCGGCGCGCGAGCGAGGCACGCCGCTCCGGCAGCAGCGTCGACCGCCGCCGCAACAGATCCGCGACCACCAGCTGCTCCAGCACCGGCGCTCCGAGGTCCATCGACGCCCGCGCGTCCAGTACCCGGGCCACCAGCGCCTCCGGTACCCGCATCCACCCGATCCGCAGCCCGCCCCAGAACGACTTGCTCACCGACCCGACCGTGATCACCCCGTCCGGGTCGTACGACGCGAACGGCGGCGGCAGCTCCTGCCCGTCCAGCGACAGCTCGAACAGCGTCTCGTCCACGATCGCCGTCGTCCGCGACCGCGCGAACGCCCGCGCCAGCCGCTGCCGGTCCGCCGCCGGCATCAGGAAACCGGTCGGGTTCTGGAAGTCCACCACCAGCCAGGCGGCCCGCGGCGCCGTCTGCCGAATGGTTGCCTCCAGCAACGGCAGGTCCCAGCCGCCGGGTGACATCGGTACCGCGACCACCCGGCAGCCGCTGCGCCGGATCGCGTCCACCGAGTTCGGGTGCGTCGGGCTCTCGGTCAGTACCCGGTCGCCGATCTGGGTGATCGCCCGGACCGCGATCGACGTCGCCGCGAGCGCCCCGGCGGTGACGACGATCTGGTCCGCCGTCGTCGGCAACCCGCGTTCGCAGTACGCCGCCGCGATCTCGGCGCGCAGTACCGGCAACCCCTGCGGGTGGTACCCCGGCGTCACCAGATGGCGCGGCAACTCGTCGGCCGCAGCCGCCACCGCCGTACCGATCCCTGGTACGGCGGACGGCGCCGCGCAGGTGAAGTCGTACAACCCGTCGGTGTCGATGCCTGGCGCGTGGTGCCGCCCGAGCTCGGGCTCGACCTTGGACGGCAGTGCGGTCACGCTCCCGGACCCCCGCCGGCTGGTCAGGTACCCGCTGTCGCGCAGCTCGCGGTAGGCCGAGGCCACCGTCGTACGGCTGACGCCCAGCGCGTCGGTCAGTTCCCGCTCGCTGGGCAGCCGGGAGCCGGGCATGATCCGCCCGTCCGCGATCAGCAGCCGGAGCCGCTCGGCCAGGATCCGGTACGCCGGACCGGTCCCGTCGGCCCACTCGCCGAGCAGGCCGGTCAACGTACTGGCGGGGAGATAGCGCGCTTGCATGCAGTCCACTATCCCGCAATTGGCTATCGAATACCAGGCCACTTGCTCCGGACACTGGAGTACGTGACCGCCACCTCCGATGCCCCGCCGCGCCAGCTCGCCCCGATCAACCCGATCCAGCAGCTGAAAGCAGGCCACCTGCCGCGCCGCCTGGTCCAGCTGTACGTGGGCCTGACCCTGTACGGCGCCTCGATGGGCCTGATGATCCAGGGCAACCTCGGCCTGGATCCGTGGGACGTGTTCCACTCGGGCATCACGAAGCACGTCCCGGTGAGCTTCGGGACCGTGGTGATCGCGGTCAGCTTCGTCGTACTGCTCGCGTGGATCCCGCTGCGTCAGTGGCCCGGGCTCGGCACGATCAGCAACGCGATCGTCATCGGCCTGGTCACCGACCTCACGCTGGCGACGGTCGACCGTCCGCACGCGCTGTGGCTGCGGATCGTGTTCATGCTGTCCGGTGTCGTACTGAACGCCCTGGCCGGCGCGCTCTACATCGGCGCGCAGTTCGGCCCCGGTCCGCGCGACGGCCTGATGACGGGGCTGGTACGCCGTACCGGCCTCAGCGTCCGCCTGGTCCGTACGTCCCTCGAGCTGACCGTCCTCGCCACCGGCTTCCTGATGGGCGGTTCGATCGGCGTCGGCACGGTCGTGTACGCCCTCTCGATCGGCCCCCTCGTCCACATCCTGCTACCGATCTTCACCGTCCGCCTGAAACACAAGTAGCCGCCCGGCCGGCCGCAGTTCGTGCTCGTCCTCCGGTGAACCTGCATCGGCGGGCTGCCGCGGTCCAGAACGATGAACGCCGCCGGAGATTGTCCGACGGCGTTCATCAACTACTGCGTTGCCCGGTGCGCTGCGATTCCTTGGTTGATGCGAGCGCCGCAGCTGGGCAGCTGCGGCGCTCGTCAGGTCGTGCGGTTGGTGATCAGCGTTCGGTCGTCGTCCGCGTTGTGGTGCCCTTCGCAGCCTGGCCAGGGCGCTCACGCGTCGCGTTGTCGTTGGTGCCGGGATTGGCCGCGTTTTGGACGTGATCGGACGAGACCTTGCCCAGCGGCTTGTCGCCGCCGAACGCTTTTGCGTGAGCGAACTTGGCGGCAAAGTCCGCGTCGGACTTCCCGGGCACCGGCCCTTCCTGACGAGCCCCAGCAAGCGCGTCAGGGTCGTTCAGCTGCTCCCCCGCAGCCTGCTGTTGCCCCGCAGCCTGCTGCTGCCCGGCGACCTGCTGCTGCCCCGCGACCTGGGGCTGTCCGTTGACCTGGGGTTGCGGCTGTCCCGCGGTTTGGTCGACGCCGGGTTGTTGGGTGGCGGCGACGGGTACGGCGGGTGTGACAACTGGTTCCGCGGTGCCGGTCTCAGGTTGGGTCGTCGCGACGTCGGCGGGGTTGAACTCGTGACTGCCGCCCTGTGCCGCAGCTGTCCATACTTCGGCCCTCGATGGCTGAGGCTGCTGCTCGCCCTCGCCGACAACCGCAGGTCCGCCGGTCTCAGCCCCGCCAACCGTCTGCCGCTCCCCCTCGCCGGCAACCCGCTCGCCTGTCTCGGCCTCGCCGACGGCTTGCTGGTCGCCTTGGCCGACAGCGGGCTGGCCGGCGGTTTGTTGGCCGGATTCGCCGACCGCGGGCTGGCTGGCGGCTGGCTGGTTGCCTTCGCCAACGACGGGCTGGGCGTTTTCGGCTTCGCCGCGGGCGGGTTGGTTGTCGCCTGGCTGTTGTGCGGGGGCCTGGTTCTCGGGGGCGACCGGGTTGTTGAGCTGAGCGTTGTCGTTGTTCACCGCCGGCGCTTGCTGGCGGTTCTGGTCGAGTTGGGCGGGCTGCTGGTTCTGCTGGCCGGTCGCCTGCTGGACCTGCGCCGCCTGCGACTGCAGCGTCTGCTGCATCGGCCCCTGCAGCTGGACGACCTGCTCCCGCAGCGAGCTCTCTCGGGCCGTGAGCTCGGTGATCTGCTGTTGCAGGGCGCTGATCTGCTGTTGCAGTGCCTCGACCTGCTGTTGCAGTGCCTCGACCTGCGAGTTCGCCTGCTGCGGACCCTGCCCGGTGACGTTCTGAGGCTGGATCGTCTGCGACTGCCCCTGCGGCTCCTGCACCCGCCCGGCACCCTGCTGCTGACCCGGCCCCTGCTGCTGACCAGGTTGCTGCCACATACCCGGCCGGCGGAACACCGACGCGACGCGCCCGGACGCCAGCGCCGCGAGCTGCAGGCTGTCGAAGTTCGAGCGCCCGATCGCGGCCGCCACGGCCGGGTCGACCCGCTTCGCGTCCCGTGCCGCCTGCGTGAACGCCTGCTTGAGCGCCTTCGTCCCGGCCCGCTGGTTCCGGTTCCAGCGCGACAGCGGGTTGGCCCGGGTGATGAAGTTGTTCCGCGGCGCCGGCCCGGCCTGGGCGATCCTGGCCTGGACCTCCTGGACCATTGCCTGCGCGTGCTGGTCGTAGCGAGCCGGCTGAAACTCAGAGTTGACGGCGGCGTTCGCCAGCACCTGCAGATCGGCGGCGTTGAGACCGGCCCGCCCGATCCGCTCGCGGATCGCGGGATCCATGCGCTGTACGTTCGCCGCAGCGAGCGCGTATCCCGCCTTCAGCCGCTTCTGGCCAACACCGGCGGCCTTCCGGGTGGCCTTGGCCTCGGCTCGCACCGCTCGGCGCTCCGCGCTCGCTTCGCGGCGTGCCTCACGCTCGGCGCGGCGCTGGGCCCGACGGCTCAACGGCTGTGGTGTCGTGTCGCTCATCGGTCTCCTAGTCGATGTAGACCGCGTAGTTGACCCCGACCGCCGTCGTCAGCGGGTCCTTGGTGGGCTTGGTGCTGTACAGGTGGAACTCGGCGCCGTCGCGCAACCAGACCGCGAGATGACGCCGTCCGGCGCCGGCGCCGACCTCCCAGCCGTCCACGAAGTCGGGGAGGCTGTCGTCACCGACGTAGTCGGGCTCGCCCCAGTGCCGGGTCGCGAGCGCCAGGTGGTCGGGCCAGTGCGCGTCGAGGCCGGCCTCGGCGGCGGCGATGTCGTCCGGGCCGATGTCGTACGCCGACCAGCCGCTGTCCGGGCAGTCCGGAAAGGCGAGCCCGTCGAAGACGATCATCGTCGTACCCCGCGGGGTGGTGAAGCCCCAGGAGACCATTTCCGCGTCGATGATCTCGCCGGGCTGCAGCGGCCAGGGCTGCCAGTTGGTCCGGCCCATCACCCGGTACACCAGCGCGCGCACGACCTCCGGACCGGACTCGTCGCCGTCCGGGCCGGCGAGCGCGGTCCAGTCCGGAATCTCGGCGAGGTCCGCCATCGCCAGGTCGTCCTGGTCGAGCGGCCTGTCCTGCGTCTTCATCCGGCCTGGTCGTCCTTCCTGCCCGGTTACTGGCGGAAATCGTCTCTGCGCAAACTTAGGTGCTGACCTGGGTCATTTGCCAGCTGATCCGACGCGGTTGTGGACAACTCGGTTCCGCTGGGTACGCGGGCTGTGGACGGGCGTGCGGGCTCCAGCAGACCAGGCCGTACGCTGGTTCGGTGAACAAGGAACACCAGTACGGTTTCGAGACACTTGCCATCCACGCCGGGAACGAGCCGGACCCGACGACCGGGGCGGTGGTCCCGCCGATCTACGCGACCAGCACCTACAAGCAGGACGGCGTCGGCGGGCTGCGCAACGGTTACGAGTACTCCCGGTCGGCGAACCCGACCCGGACGGCGCTGGAGGAGTGTCTGGCCGCGATCGAGGCCGGTACGCGCGGCTTCGCGTTCGCCAGCGGCCTGGCCGCGGAGGACACGCTGATCCGGTCGGTGTGCGCGCCCGGCGACCACGTGGTGTTCCCGGACGACGCGTACGGGGGCACGTTCCGGCTGTTCTCCCGGGTGCTGAGCAACTGGGGCGTCGAGATGACCCCCGCCGCGGTCACCCACCCGGAGGCGATCCGGGCCGCGATCCAGCCGGGCAAGACCAAGGTGGTCTGGCTGGAGACCCCGACGAACCCGCTGCTGAACGTCGCGGACATCGCGATCGTCGCGCAGATCGCGCACGACGCCGGCGCGCTGCTCGTGGTCGACAACACCTTCGCCTCCGCGTATCTGCAGCAGCCGCTCGAGCTCGGTGCGGACGTGGTCGTGCACTCGACGACCAAGTACATGGGTGGCCACTCCGACGTGGTCGGCGGTGCTCTGATCGTGCGGGACGCCGAGCTCGCGGACAAGATCGCCTTCCACCAGAACGCGATCGGTGCGGTCGCCGGCCCGTTCGACTCGTGGCTGGTGCTGCGCGGCATCAAGACTCTCGGCGTACGGATGGACCGGCACAGCGACAACGCCGAGAAGGTCGTCGAGTTCCTCCAGCGGCACAAGTCCGTCAGCCAGGTGCTGTACCCGGGGATCGACGGGCACCCGGGCCACGAGACCGCCGCGAAGCAGATGAAGCGGTACGGCGGCATCGTGAGCTTCCGCGTCGCCGGCGGCGAGGCGCAGGCGCTGGACATCTGCAACAAGGCCGAGGTCTTCACCCTGGGCGAGTCCCTCGGCGGCGTCGAGTCGCTGATCGAACACCCCGGCAAGATGACCCACGCCTCGGTCGCCGGTACGCCGCTGGAGGTCCCCGCCGACCTGATCCGCCTGAGCGTCGGCATCGAAACCGCAGACGACCTCCTCCAGGACCTGGAACGCGCCCTCGGCTGACCTCCACCCATCGTCCCGGCGAGTTTGCTGGGTCAGCCAGCCGAATGTGGGGTTCCTGACCCTGAGTGCCGGTCACAAACCCCCAACCTGGCTGGTGTGCCCAGCAAATCTGGGTGGGTGGGTGAGGGCTGGATGGGGAGCGGTTGGGTCGATCGAGAGGCGGGGTGTGTGTGAGTCTCGTGGTGGCGGTCGACTTCGGGTCGACCTTCACGAAGGCGGTCGCGGTGGATTCCGGTTCGGGCGAGCTCGTCGCCCGGGCCGAGCACCGGACGACGATCGGGACCGACGTGATGGACGGGTGGCACGCGTGCCGGGCCGTGCTCGAAGAGGCTGATCGTGGGGTGCGGGACGCTGAGGTGCTGGCTTGTTCCAGTGCGGGTGGCGGGCTGCGGATCGGTGTCGTGGGCAACGAAGAGCTGGTCACCGCGGAAGCGGGCAAGCGGGTCGCGTTGTCGAGCGGCGGCCGCGTCGTCGCGGTCGTCAGCGGCGGCCTGACCGCGACCGGCCAGAAGGAACTGCGCAAGGACCGCCCGGACGTGGTTCTGCTGCTCGGCGGCACCGACGGCGGCAACTCCGCCGTACTGCTCAACGCTGCCGAGACGCTGGCGAAGTACAGGTGGCGGAAACCGGTCGTTGTCGCGGGCAACGTCGACGCGCGGAACGAGATCGCCGAGACGCTGACGGCGGCCGCCGTACCGCATGTGCTGGCGGACAACGTCGTACCGGAGATCGGGGTGTTCGCGCCGGACAGCGCCCGGGCGGCGATCCGGGAGATGTTCCTGCAGCACGTGATCGGCGGGAAGAACCTATCCCGGGATCCGGCGTTCGCGCGGATGGTCCGCGCCGCGACGCCGGACGTCGTACTGCGGGGCGTCGAGGTGCTCGCCGGTCTGCACGGGGACGTCGCGGTGGTGGACATCGGCGGCGCGACCACCGACGTGCACTCGGTGATCGAGCTCGACCCGGAGGACGCGAACCTCGGGCGCGAGGTAGTCGCCACGCATCCGGTCACCCGTACCGTCGAAGGCGATCTCGGCATGCGCTGGAGCGCGGTACCTGTGGTGGCCGCGGGCCTCGAGGCCGGACTGGTGGACGACCGCGAGCTCCAGGCTGCCGCCGAGCGGCGGCACGCGGATCCGCCGTACCTGCCGGACAACGAGCAGGAGAGCCGGTACGACGAGACGCTCGCGAGCGTGGCCGCCACCGTCGCGCTCCGGCGGCACGCGGGACGGCAGCGGATCGTGTTCGGGCCCGGCGGGCGGGTGATCGAACGATCCGGCAAGGACCTGCGCGAGGTCGACCTGCTGGTCGGTTCCGGGGGAGTACTGCGGCACAACCCGCCCGAGGTGGCATCGCGGATCCTCGGCGCGATCGGGACGAACGCCCAGGAGGAAGGCTGGCTGGTACCGCAGCGCGCCGAGGTGTGCGTCGACGCGGACTACGTACTCGCAGCCGTCGGGCTGCTCGCCGACGACGACCCGAAAGCCGCGGAGGGTCTCGCGTCCCATATTCATGGATCGGGTCTCCCCGGGCACTAGTCTCATGACCCAGGGAGGCCGCATGAGCGATGTCGGGCGGGACGAGAACACCGAGACCGAGGAGAGCCCGGTCGCGGACAACGAAGTGCTGGACGAGGTCAGCGAGTCCGCGGCAGCACCTGGGCCGGTGAGGGTCGACCACGGGGTGACGCCGGCGATGGAGATCGCGAGCGCGTGGGCGTGGCGATTCCTGGTGATCGTGGCGGCCGTCGGTGTGATTGGGTACGCGATGCGCTACCTGTCCGAGGTCTTCGTACCGGTGACCGTCGGCGTACTGCTCACCGCGCTGCTGGTACCGATCACGAACGGCCTGCAGAGGCTCCGTCTTCCGCGCGGTCCCGCGGCGGGTCTCACGGTGATTTCGACGATCGTCGTGGTCGCCGGCCTGCTGACACTGGTCGGAACGCAGATCGCGGGACAGTTCGAGGACCTGTCCAACCAGGTCGGCGAAGGTGTGCAGAAGCTGCGGGACCTTGCCCGGATCAACTTCGGTCTGACCGACGCGGACATCTCCAACCTCTTCAAGCAGATCCAGAAGCAGTTCACCTCCGGCGGCGCGATCGGTCAGCAGGCGGCAGCGGTCGGTACGACGGCAACCCATGTGGTGGCCGGGCTGTTCATCTCGCTGTTCTGCCTGTTCTTCTTCCTGTACCAGGGCGAGCAGATCTGGTCGTGGCTGGTGCGGCTGTTCCCGCGGCGTGCCCGCGACAAGACGGACTCGTCCGGGCGGAAGGCGTGGGTGTCGCTGACGGCGTTCGTCCGCGCCACGGTTATCGTCGCCTCGGTCGACGCGATCGGGATCTCCCTCGGCGCCGCGATCCTCGGGCTGCCCCTGGTCAGCGCGATCGGCATTCTGGTATTCGTCAGTTCCTTCATCCCGGTGGTCGGCGCGCTGGTCAGCGGCGTCGTCGCGGTCCTCGTCGCACTCGTTGCCAAAGGCCCCTTCATCGCGATCGTGATGCTGGCGGTCGTGATCGGCGTGCAGCAACTGGAGGCGCACGTCCTGCAGCCGTTCCTGCTCGGCCGGGCCGTCAGCGTCCATCCGCTCGCGGTCATCCTCGCCATCGCCACCGGCGTCGTCATCGCCGGCATCGTCGGCGCCCTGGTAGCCGTCCCGACAGCCGCCGTCCTCAACGCGATCGTCAACCACCTGGCCGGCAACGACGTAGATCCCGAGCCCCCGAGATCCCGGCGCCGCGCCCAACCAAGCCCGACCGACTGAACGAAACCGGCCGCCCTTCGCATTCGCGAGGACGGCCGGTTTCGTAGTGCTCGGGAAACAACTCAGCGCTGAACCTCGTTGTTGTTCTGCTTGGTGACGTTGGCGCCAGTCTGCTGCTGGGCGCCGTGCTCGGCGGACTCCTGACCAGTGGCGGCCGAGGTCGAAACGGCCTGTGCCGCCGGCGCCTGCGCGGTGCCGAAGTTGATGTTGTTCTTGTCGATCTGCGCCTGAAGGGCGCTCATCAGGTTCTGGGTAGCAGCCGCGTACTCCTCCGGAGTCTGTGCCGCGAGCATGGCAAGGGCGCGGTCGCCCAGATCGAGCCGGTCCTGCGCAGACACCCGCGGCGAGTTCGGGTTCCTCCGGTCCTCGGTGAAGGCTACCCGGCCGGCCTCGGCCGCAGCAGTCGTTCGGCTCCATTTATCCTGGACCCAGCGTCCGAGCCTGCTGTTCGCGATACTGCGTCCGGTCGCGGCGAGTCCCCGCTCGCCGGCGTCAACGGCGTTGTTGAACGTCTGGCGCGGGTTCGTTGCGGCGGTCCACGTGGCGCGCCCCGCCGTGCCGAGTGCCTTACCGGTAGCCGCGCCCGCATCGACGGCAGCGATGCCGGCGAGCCGGGCCCGGATACCCGGCTGCGAGTTCCACGCCTCCTGAGCCGTCTTCACGGTCGCGTTGTACATGCGCTTCAACCGCGGCTGATGGTTGAGCATCTTGTCGAAGTTGGCCCGCTGCTGAGGGTTCATCTCGGCCCGGAGCGCGTCCAGCCTCGGGGTGGCGGGCGGAGCTGAGGTGTCTGACATATCTGGACTCCTAGTTGATGTAAACCGCGTAGTTGACACAGACGGCCTCGGTCAGCGGCTCCGCTGTCGGCCTGTCACTGAAGAGGCGGAGCTCCGCGCCCGGCCGCACCCAAACGGCCAGATGGCGCTTGTCGGCAGCAGCTCCGGGGGCCCAGGCGTCATCGAAGTCCGGGTCGTTGTAGTCGCCTACGTAGGTCGGCTCACCGAAGTGCTTGCGAGCCAGCTCGAGGTGATCGGGCCAGTGCGCGTCCAGACCGGCCTCGGCATCGGCCAGGTCGTTCGGACCGATCTCGTACGCCGACCAGCCGGAGTTGCGGGCATCCGCGAACGCCATTCCGTCGTACACCATGATCGTGCTGCCGCGCGGGGTGCTGAATCCCCAGCCGGCGCTGTGCGGGCCGACGTCGTCGGGCCTCGTGAGCGGCCAGGGCGTCCAGTCGGTCACCGCGGTGACCCGCTCGACGATGCCCTTGATGGTGGCCGGACCGGTGCTGTCCGAGTCCGGACCGGCGATCGGGGTCCAGTCGGTGATCGCGGCGAGATCTGCCAGCGCCAGGTCGTCCTCCTGGAGCGGCCTGTCCTGCGTTTTCATTCGGGGCTCGTTCCTTCCATCGCTGCTCAAGCCGTCGTCGGCCAGCGTAGATTGCCGTCAGGGTCAAGATCCACGGCCTTCCGGCCGCCTGTGGACAACTGCTCCGGCTCCGGAATGGTCTACTCCGGCAGCCGGTTCTCGGCGTGGGGTGGCGTACCGAGTGGACCGCTTCAGCGGCCGTCGCGGCCGGCTGGGCGGTCGCGGCCGGACGAGGGTTTGGCGGCGTCGGGACGGGCGCCGGCGTCGCCGACCGCGCGAGTCGGGCCGGCCGGGTTCCGGCCGGCCCGGAAGTTTGGGTCCGTGGCGGGGTTCTCGGGGAGGGCTGCCCGGACGGTGCGGGCGCCTTCGGCAAGGCGGTGTGGGGCCACGGTGCTGTTCTCGCCGGTGCCTGGACGCTGGTCGCTGTTGGCGATCCTGTCGTCGCGAAGTTGCTCGCGGGCATGGCGAAGGGCGGTCAGCTCTGGGGCGGCTTGGGTCATGTCCCCTCCTCGTTGAGGTACACCACGTAGTTGATGCCAACCGCTGTGGACAACGGGCGGGCGGTCGGCTTGTTGCTGTACAGGTGGATCTCCGCGCCCGGTGGCGTCCAGACGGCCAGGTGCCGGCGTCCGATGCCGGCACCGGGTGCCCAGTCGTCCTCGAACCCGGTCTTGCTCTCCACTCCGACGTACGAAGGCTGTCCCCAGTGCCGGCAGGCGAGGTCGAATTTCTCCGGCCAGTGCTCGTCCAGCCCTGCGGCCGCCTCGGCGACGTCGCCGGGCTCGATCGCGAACGCGACCCAGCCGCTGAACGGGCTGTGCGGCAGGATCTGGTCGTCGTACACGGCGAGCTCGGTGTTCCGCTTGGTCAGGAAGCCCCAGCCGTCGAGCTGGTCGTCGATCACGGTCCGGCGGTCGATCGGCCACGGCTTCCAGTTGGTCGCCGACTTCACCCGCTTGATCAGCCGGCGTACCGGAACGGGGCCGGTCAGGCCCGCCTGGGGTCCGCCCAGGCGTCGCCAGTCGCGCACCTCGGCGATGTCGGCCATCGCGCGGTCGTCGTCGTCCAGCGGCCGGTCAAGTGTCTTCATCCGTGCGGCAGTCCTGTCGTTAGGTACGTGACGAAACTAAGTCCCAGGGAGGGTCAGCCGGCCGTCCGGATGGTGTACAGGAGTCGAACAGCCGCCCTGGAAAGCTTTCCAGGGCGGCTGTCGGGTAGGTCAACCGAGGTTTGGTATCGGTTCGGTCAAGCGATCAGCGCAGGTCAGTGCATGGCCGCCGCGGCCGAGGCCTCGACCGACTCCTCGCCCTCGGCCTTCGGGGCGTCGTTGCGGCCGGCCAGCCGCTGCTCCGGGGTGATGATCGCCAGGACCAGCGCGATCGCCAGGAACGGCAGCGAGACCAGGAACACGTCGTCCATCGCGTCGACGAGACCGTGCAGGGCGAAGCCCTTCAGCGGCTCCTTCAGCGAGTGCAGGGCCTGGACGCTGTTGGCCGCCTTGGCCAGTCCCTCGACCATCGAGTGGGTGGCGTTCGGGATGATGTCGCCCAGGTGGACCTTCAGCCGGCTGGTCAGTACGGCGCCGTAGACCGCCGTACCGATCGCGCCGCCCATCGAGCGGAAGAACGTCATCGTGGAGGTCGCGCTACCCATGTGCTGCCGGGGAACGCTGTTCTGCGCGGCGGTGACGGTGATCTGCATCGACAGACCCAGACCGGCGCCCATCACGAACATGTAGATCGCGAGCTGCCAGTACGGCGTGCTCAGGCCCAGCGTGGACAGCAGCACCATCGCGCCGGCGACCAGGACCGCGGAGATGATCGGGAAGTGCTTGTACCGGCCGCTCTTGCTCATCATCTGGCCGCTCGGGATCGAGGCGGAGAAGATACCGACGATCATCGGCAGCAACGCCAGGCCGGAGCGGGTCGGCGACAGGTCCTTGACCGCCTGCAGGTACAGCGGCAGGAAGATCAGCGCACCGAACATCGCGAAGCCGAGCAGGAACGCGAACCCGGCGTACCCGGAGAAGATCCGGCCCTTGAACAGGTCCATCGGGATGATCGGCTCGGCCACTCGCAGCTCGATGACGACGAACGCGACGGCCAGTACGACGGCCGCGACCAGCAGGCCGATCGTGGTGCCGGTGCCCCAGCCGTTGGTCGGACCGCTCCAGGAGATGGCCAGCAGCAACGAGGTGACCGCGGCAGCGATCGTCGTGGCGCCCAGGTAGTCGATCTTGTGCGAGCGCTTCACGTGCGGCAGCCGGAGCACGGCGGCGACGATGCCGAGGGCAACCAGGCCGATCGGCAGGTTGATCCAGAAGATCCAGCGCCAGCCGGGACCGTCGGTGAGCAGACCGCCGAGCAGCGGGCCGGCCACCGAGGAGAGGCCGAAGACGGCGCCGAAGTACCCCATGTACTTACCGCGCTCGCGCGGCGGGATCACGTCGCCGATGGTGGCGAACGCGAGCGACATCAGACCGCCGGCGCCCAGACCCTGGACGGCGCGGAAGCCGATCAGCTGCTCGATGTTCTGCGACAGCGCGGACAGCACCGAGCCGCCGAGGAAGGTGACGATCGCCGCGATGAACAGCGGGCGGCGGCCGTACAGGTCGGAGATCTTGCCCCACAGGGGGGTCGAGGCGGTCGACGTCAGCAGGTACGCCGTGACCACCCAGGACAGCTTGTCGAGGCTGTTGAACTCGCTGACGATGCGCGGAAGGGCCGTACCCACGATGCTCTGGTCGAGCGCAGCCAGGAACATCCCGGCCATCAGGCCGCCGAGAATCACCAGGATCTGCTTGTGGGACAGGTAGCTGGGACCGCTATCAGGCGCAGCGCCGCCGGCGGTGGCAGGCTCTGTGGTGCTCATTTGGTGCTCTCCAGGTTCTTGTCGGTGTTCTTGCGGGGGGCGGGATCGCCGCCGGCCGCGAAGTCTTGGTCTGTACTGCGCTCTGCCCGGGCGGGCTGGTGCAGCCGCGGTGCGACCGCGGCCCACCCCTTGTCGGCCCAGGCGGCGCTGCTCGGGGCTTCGGTGAGGGCGGCGACGCCGTCCGCGAAACGGGTCATCAGCCGCTCGAAGGTCTGCACGTCCTCCTCGGACCAGCCCTCCATCGCGGCGCTCAGCAGCTCCATCCGGCGCCGGGCGCTGGTTTCCCATTGCTCGACGCCCTGCTCGGTCAGCTCGACCCGGAAGGCCCGGCCGTCGTCGGGGTCGGGGGAGCGCCGGACCAGGCCGAGCTGCTCCAGGGACCGGACGTGCCGGCTGGTGGTCGAGGCGTCGAGCTCCAGCCGGGCGGCCAGATCGGACAGCCGCAGTGCGCCGTTGCACCGCAGGGCGAACAGCACGACGTGCGCGCTGTGGTCGATCGTGTCGCCGGGTTGCTTGGCCTTCAGCCGGCGCCCGATCCGGGTGAACGCGTGCATCACACCCTCGATCGGGGTCTGTGGAGCGTACGCGTCATTTACTTGCATGCTGCAAGCATATACATGCTTGCGTGATACACGCAAATGAGTTTCCAGATTATTCAAGTGAGCCGCCACTCATTTGCTCTCGGTCGTCATCTCATCACTCTCCGTGCTGGGGGAGAATCTGTCCCATGCTTTCGACGGCGGAAGGGTGCGTTCTGTGACGCGGGTTGCGGTGGTGACCGGAGGCGGGTCGGGGCTGGGCCGGGAGATGGCGCTGGCGCTGGCTCAGGCGGGGTTTCAGGTGTGGGTGACGGGGCGGACCGAGGAGAAGCTGAAGGAGACCGTTGCTCTCGGTGGAGAACAGGTGCGGTATGCCGTGCTGGATGTGGCTGACGGTGGGGCGGTGCGCGAGTTCTTTGCGGGGCTCGAGCGGGTTGACGTCTTGGTCAACAACGCTGGGACCGGGTCGCCGGCGGCTGGGGTGGAGGACGTTAAGGAGGAGGACTGGCGGCGGGTGGTGGACACCAACCTGACCGGGTCGTTCCTTTGTGCACAGGCGGCGTACGACCTGATGTTGCGGCAGGAGCCGAAGGGTGGGCGGATCATCAACAACGGGTCGATCTCGGCGCACGTGCCGCGGCCGCAGGGAATCGCGTACACGGCGAGCAAGCATGCGATCAGCGGGTTGACGAAGGGGCTCGAGCTGGAGGGGCGGGCGCACGGGATCACGGCGTGCCAGATCGACATCGGGAACGCCGCGACCGCGATGACCGCCCGGATGGAGCAGGGGGTGCTCCAGCCGGACGGATCGATCGCGGTCGAGCCGACGTTCGATCCGAGGATCGTCGCGGACTTCGTGGTCCGGATCGCCGAGCTGCCGACGTCGGTCGCGGTACCGACGCTGACCGTGATGGCGGCGGGCATGCCTTATGTGGGCAGAGGCTGACGGGACAGGTCGATGTCGATGACGTCGTACCACTGACCTGCCGCGGGTTGTTCGCGTAGCGGGTCCTTCCAGCGCAGCCGGACGCGGTCCGGCTGCGCTTCCATCAGTACTGCCTCTTCCCAGTCCGGCCCGTCCGTCCGCGCCCACCAGGTCTCGGTGAGGCTCGCCAGCCCTTCCTTCTCCAGTACGTCGACAGCAGCGTCCCTGTCACTCGCAGGACCGAGGGCTGCACCGAAGACGGTCGTCGGCAACCACCCGCCGGCCACGGGCACCACGCGACCCAGCAGCTCACCGTCCTCGCGCACCACGTCCTCTGGCGACGGCAGCCCGGGCCACAGCTTCTTCAGCGTGCTGACGATCCGCTCTGTGGTCTCACCGAGGAAGCGGATGGTCGCCAGCTCCGTCGCAGTGCCTGCGTACCCGGCCGGAGCCTCTCCGCCGACCCAGACTTTCAGAATCCGTTGTGTGGCAGCGATATCGACCAGCGGATCCCCCTCTACCAGCAGAAGGTCCGCACGAGCACCTACCGTCAGTCGCCCACGGTCAGTCAGCTTGAACACCTCGGCAGGAGCATTGGTCGCAGCAACGAGCGCCTCCGCCGGACTGAGGCCGGCACGCACCAGGTGAACCAGCTCGTTGTGCAGCGAAGCCCCGAACACCAGCCCTGGGTTAGGCGCGTCAGTCCCAGCAAGAACCCGTACGCCGGCCCGCAGCAACGCCAGGGTGTTCGCCCGAGCCCCTGCGCCGTCAGGTGGCTGCGGTGGCATCCAGCGACGTGACTGTGCGTCCAGTACGCGCCGCCAGCGTGCAGGCATCCGTGCCATCAGCTCCGGCTCGTCCAGCAACGGCAGGCGACCGGACGGCCCGTTGAACCCGTCGACGATGCCCAGCGTCGCAATGACGGCCACACCGGCAACAGCCTCGATGTCCGCAGGAGACATGAGGTTCGACGGTGCGTGCGCCAGTACGTCGACTCCGCACTCAACCACCTCGACGGCAGCAGCAGCGGTCGACACGTGTGCGACGACCGTCAGCCCGTGAGCATGTGCCTCGGAGGTCAGCGCCTGGACCGTCTGCAAGTCCAGTGTCGGCATGCGCATCCCAGCGCCGGCGCCGTCGTCGTAGATCAGCTTCAGGTGGTCGGCGCCCTCGGCGATCCGGTCCGCGACGAACTGCTTCGCGTCATCAGGCCCTGTCACGTAAGGAAGCGGTGGGAACGCGATCGACGGGTGCCCGCCCGGCGCCGTCGCCCCGATGCTCGACGCGAAGAAAGCTGACCGTGGCGTCTCCGCGCCGATCACCTCGGGCATGCTGAACATGTCGAGCTGCGTCGTCACGCCGTACTTCGCGGCCAGTCGCGTACTACCCGGCGCGAGGTGGACGTGTGCGTCGATCAGCCCGGGGAGAAGAGTCGTACCGGTGCCGTCGACGAGTACGTCGTCCGGCCGCGCGATGTCCGGGCCGCCGATCGCCACGATGCGACCGTCCGCGACCCGCAGACAGTCCGCGGGCAGCGCCGTACCCCGGTCGACCAGCCGGGTGTGCAGGATCGTGAATGCCATGCCGCGGACGCTAAGGGGTGACGTAACGTCAGACTCAACCCGATTGCCGGAGGTGTTGTGGAACGTACGGTCAGCGAGGTCGCCCGGCTCGCCGGTGTCTCGGTCCGGACGCTGCGGCACTACGACGCGATCGGGCTGCTCCCGCCCGGCCGGGTCGCGCCGAACGGATACCGGTACTACGGACGTCCCGAGCTGCTCCGGCTGCAGCGGATCCTGCTGCTCCGGGAGCTCGGCGTACCGCTGCCGTCGATCGCGCGGATCCTGGCCGAGCAGGACGACGAGGTGGTCGCACTGCAGGGGCATCGGGAGCAGTTGCTGGCGGAGCGGAAGCGGTTGGACGACATGCTCGGGGCGGTCGAGCGGACGATCGCCGGGCTGTCCGGGGACGCCGGCGTCGCGGACGAGGAGTTCTTCGTGGGGTTGAGCGATGCGCGGGCCCGGCTTCGTGTGGATCTCGCCGAGCGGTACGGGGCGGCGGCCGCGGAAGGTTTCGAGAAGGCGGTGCGCGAGGCCGACGGGTGGACACGGGAGGACTACGAACGGCTGGGGGACGAAGGGCGCCGCCTCTTGTTGCGGATGGCATCCGCCCGGGACCGTGGTGTCAGCCCGGACTCCAAGGAAGGACTGGAGTTGATCGAGCAGCACTATCTGGGGGTGCTCGAGGTTTGGCCGGCCACGCCGACCACCTATTACGGGCTGGCGGATCTGCTGGTGGAGAACGCGGACCAGCGGGCGATCGTCGCGATGGTCGACGCGGAGTTGCCGGAATGGCTGGCGGCCGGTGTGCGGGCCTACGCGGTGCAGCGGCTCGGGTACGTCGTCAACGAACAGGAAACTGTCCGACGCTCCGTCTAGTGTCGGGTGGGTGAGCGATTCTCTGGTGCACGTCCGTGGCCTGCGGAAGTCGTACGGCGCCTTCGAAGCGGTCCGCGGGATCGACCTGGACGTGTGGCGCGGCGAGGCGTTCGGGTTCCTCGGGCCGAACGGCGCGGGCAAGTCCTCGACGATGCGGATGATCGGCGCGGTCTCCCCGACCAGCGGCGGCACGCTCCGGATCCTCGGGATGGACCCGGCCACCGACGGCCCCGCGATCCGCGGCCGGCTCGGCGTCTGCCCGCAGGACGACACGCTCGACACGGAGCTGTCCGTCCGGGAGAACCTGACCATCTACGGGCGGTACTTCGGCCTCAGTCGCGCGGAGTGCCGGCTGCGCGCCGACGAGCTGCTCGAGTTCGTCGCGCTCACCGACAAGGCGAAGGTCAAGGTCGACGAACTGTCCGGCGGGATGAAGCGCCGGCTGACGATCGCGCGCTCGCTGGTC
Source organism: Kribbella sp. NPDC031520 (assembly GCF_055580825.1). NCBI lineage: Bacteria > Bacillati > Actinomycetota > Actinomycetes > Propionibacteriales > Kribbellaceae > Kribbella > Kribbella sp. NPDC031520. Next base: position 586,517 of record NZ_JBVIKS010000001.1, on the reverse strand, counting down.
AGCAAGCCGGACCTGTTGCTGCTCGACGAGCCGACCACCGGCCTCGATCCACAGGCACGGCATCTGCTCTGGGACAAGCTGTTCCGGCTCAAACAGGCCGGCGTCACGCTGATCATCACCACCCACTACATGGACGAGGCCGAGCAGCTGTGCGACCGGCTCGTGGTGATGGACGGCGGGCTGATCGCGGCCGAGGGATCGCCGGCCGACCTGATCCGGGACTACTCGACCCGTGAGGTGACCGAGCTGCGGTTCGGGCCGGACGTGATGCTCGCCGACCACGACGCGTTGGCCGGCAAGGTCGAGGACCTGGCCCAGCGAATCGAGGTGCTGCCGGACCGCCTGCTGCTCTACACCGACGACGGTGAGCGTGCGGTCGCCCAGGTGCACGAGCGCGGCCTCGAGCCGGCCGCGGTGCTGGTACGACGCTCCACCCTGGAGGACGTCTTCCTCCGGCTGACCGGCCGGACGTTGGTGGACTGACATGGCTGTTGCTGTGGAGAACGGTCGGCGGATGTTCGACTACTGGCTGACCGTCTACAAGCGGACCTGGAAGGGCACGATGATCAGCAGCTTCCTGCTGCCGATGCTCTACCTGGCCGCGATGGGGATCGGGCTCGGATCGTTCGTCGACAGCAACGGGACCGGCGCGCTCGGCGGCGTCAGCTACCTGCAGTTCATCGCGCCGGGGCTGCTGGCCTCGACCGCGCTGCAGATCGCGGTCGGCGAGGCGACGTACCCGGTGATGAGTGGGCTGAAGTGGCAGAAGTTCTACCACTCGATGATCGCGACCCCGCTGCGGCCGGCGGACGTGGTCTACGGGCAGCTGGCATTCATCGCGTTCCGGGTGCTGAGCTCGTGCACGGTGTTCCTGATCGTCATCGCGGTGTTCGGCGGGCTGCGGTCGCCGCTCGGGATCCTCGGGTTGCCGGTCGCGCTGCTGGTCGGGATGGCGGTGGCCGGACCGATCGCGGCGTACGCGACGATCCTGGACAACGACTCCGGGTTCGCGATGGTGTTCCGGTTCGGCGTCGTACCGGCGTTCCTGTTCTCCGGGGCGTTCTTCCCGGTGTCGCAGTTGCCGGACTGGATCGAGTGGCTCGCGTACGTGAGTCCGCTCTGGCACGCGGTCGACCTGTCCCGCAACCTGAGCCTCGGCACGGTGAACCCGTGGCTGGCGCTGCTCAACATCGTCTATCTGCTGGCGTGGTTCGTCGCCGGCACCTGGCTGGCCGTCCGCGGCTTCACGAAGAGGCTGATCAGCTGATGGCGACGATTGCTGCGCGGGTGGTGCCCGTGCCCGTCCGGCTCGGTGGGGGACGGCACCTCGTCGAGCGGAACTTCATGCTCTACCGCCGCTCCTGGGTGGTGTTCCTCTCGGGCTTCTTCGAGCCGGTGTTCTACCTGCTGTCGATCGGCGTCGGCGTCGCACACCTGGTCGGCGCGTTCACGCTGTCCGACGGCACGAAGATCGCGTACGCCGCGTTCGTCGCGCCCGCGATGCTCGCCAGTTCGGCGATGAACGGCGCGATCTTCGACTCGACGTACAACATCTTCTTCCGGATGAAGTACGCCAAGCTCTACGACTCGATCCTCGCGACGCCGATGCGGCCGTGGGACGTGGCCACCGGCGAGGTCACCTGGGCGTTGCTGCGCGGGGCGATCTACTCCGCGATGTTCGTCGTGGTGATGCTGATCATGGGGCTGATCTCGTCCTGGTGGGCGCTGCTCGCGTTGCCGGCCTCGGTGCTGATCGGGTTCGCGTTCGCCGGTGCGGGGATGGCGCTGACCACGTTCATGCGCAGCTGGCAGGACTTCGAGTTCGTGCAGCTGGCGATCATGCCGATGTTCCTGTTCTCGGCCACCTTCTACCCTGTCGAGACGTACCCGGACGAGATCCGCTGGCTGGTCGAGCTCACCCCGCTCTACCAGGGCGTCGTCCTCGAGCGTGCGTTCAGCACCGGCACCGTCAGCTGGTTCCTGCTCGTCCACGCGATGTACCTGGCCGCGATGGGAACCTTCGGGATGTACGTCGCCTCCCGCCGCCTCGGCAAGCTCCTGCTCAAGTAGCCGGAACCCGCCACGCACCGGGACCGTCCGACCGGCATGACTGATCTGGTACGGGGGCCCAAGGTCCCGCTGCCCGGTGGGCCACGGCGGTGGGTCGAGGACTCGTTCCGGTTGCTGGTCGAGCACTTCGGGACGGAGCCGTTGCGGCGGCCGGTCGTCCTACCGGCCGAGTTCGTGCCGCCGGGGTACGACGGGTCCGAGGCGGCAGCGCGCGACGTCTGCGCGAGGGTCTGCGAACACCTGGGGATCCCGGTCGAGCGGGTGCACTTCAGCTTCCGGCTGGAGACGGTGACCGAGGCGGCCGAGCTGCTCGGGTCGGCGATGCTCGACGGCTACCTCGACCCCGGACACCCGCTGTCGCAGGGTGCCGCGCCCGGCGATCGCGCTGCGGTCCGGGCCCACTCGGCCAGGTTGGGTACGGCGTCGTTCGAACAGGTCGACCGGATCGTCGAGGCGGAGCTGGCCGACGACGAGGACAACCTGGTGCCGTTCCTGGTCCAGCGGCTCGGTGCCGAAGAGTTCGGCGCGGAGGTGGTGCGGTGCTTGCTCGCGGCATCCGATCCGGGACGTCCCAGTGCGGCGAACAGTGCCGTACAGGCCGGACCGGCGCTCGGGCGGTGGATCGATCTCGGCGCGGAATCCCCTGGTATCGAACCGATTCCCGGGCACTGCGCGGTCCTGCTGCGGTCCGATGTCGCCGCCGATCCGTTGAAGCTGCTCGCCACGTTGTCGCACGAGCTGAGCCACGAGCTGCTGTCGAGACCCGCACCCACATGGTCGACCGGGCCGCTCGAAGAACCGTTGACCGACCTGTGCGCGTTGTTCCACGGGTTCGGTGTCGTCCTCGTCAACGCCGCCGTCGACGAGAACACGCTCGACGACGAATGGGTCCACACCTCCGGCTACCTTGGCGAACACGCAGTAGCCGAGGCGCTCGCGCTGTACCGCTTCCGCCAGCATCAACTGCTCCGCGACGGCCCACTGCTACCGCCTTGGCACCTGGCGCTCGATCCGGAGCCGCGAGTACGTTTCACCGCCCGTCTGGAGGAACTCCTCGGCGGCCCGCCGACTGTGTTGGGTTGGTGATGCAGCTGCAATATTCCTGATGGAACGCGGACCTGAGTGGCCGCGTCAGTTCCGGTATGAATCTGATCGGTGCGTGGCGCCGTCGGCAACGTGATCGCGACCTGCTCTACGGGCCGAAGGTCCTGCTGCCCGGTGGACCCGAGCAGTGGATCGAGGACACGCTGGACTGGCTGATCGGCCGCTTCGGCGTCGAGCCGATGCGCCGCCGCCCGGTGCTGCCCAGCGCCTTCGTCCCGGCCGGGTACGACGGTTCCGAGCAGGCCGCCCGCGAGCTGTGCCTGAAGGTCTGCGCCTGGATGGAGATACCGGACGACCGGATCCGGTTCAGCTTCCGGATGGAGGACGTCCGCGCCGCCGCCCGCAGCGCTGCCGTTCACCGCCTGCACGCCGGGCACCGCGAGCTGCTCGCGGTTTCGGGGCTTCAGGCAACGATGACGCCGGCTGAGGTGAAAGCGCTCGCCGCGTACGAGCCCGAGATCGCCGTGCTTACCGAGCGCGAACTCGCGGCCGAGGTGAAGCGCAGTACGGCGATCCTGCACGAGACCGATCCGGTACGGCGTACCGAACTGATCCAGCAGGCCGAGGCGATCTGGTCGACGCCGGCCGGTAGCGGTTCGCGCGCGGCCTGGCTCGACCTGCGCACCGGCGGCCAGGAGGGTACGGCGGTGATGCTGGCCGCGCTGACCCGGGCCGACCCGGCCGCGGTGGTCGCGGCGACCGCGCACGAGCTCGGTCACGAGGTGCTCTGGGGATACCACCTGATGGAGCGTGGTCGGCCTGACGCCGAGGCGGTGACCGACCTGTTCGCGGTGTTCCACGGCTTCGGGATCTTCCTGGCGAACCAGGCCGTCGAACGAGTGCCCGGGCGACGCTCGATCCGGCAGAGCCTCGGGTACCTGGGGGAGCGTGGCGCGTCGGACGCGCTGGCGGCGTACTCGTTCCGCCGGTACCTGCTGTGGCCCGAGTCGCTCTTCCCGGTGATGCCCACCGAGCTCGACCGCGCGGTACGGATCCGTACGTTCGCCCGCCTCGCGGCCCTGGTGAAGGACGCCGAGATCGACTCGATCCAGGAAGGCGCGCCACTGCGCTGAGTTTCACCGCGGCGCCGGCAGCCCGTACGCCGAGGCTAGCCGTCCTGCATCGCCAGGAGTTTCTCCATCCAGATGGAGCCGCCGCGGAAGAGCGAGTCGAGGGTCGGGCCGGTGACGTGGTCCACCAGGTGCAGGTAGGTGATCGTCTGGTAGAGGGTGCCGAGTTCCTCCGCGAGCGTCAGCGCACGGCGGAGGTCGGCCGGGGTGGCGTACTCCTCCCACTCGGCCAGGTACGCGTCCCGCACCCGCGGGTCCGCCGACAGCGGCGACCGTTCCTCGACGAACGTCACGAGGTCGAGGAACGGATGCGCCAGCGCCACGTCGGTCCAGTCGAACGCGAGCACCTGTCCGTCCCGCACCGCGAGGTTCCGCGGATGCAGATCCCCGTGCAACAAGGTCTCCGGTACGCCGAGGCCGGCCAGCTCGGTAATTGCCTCATGCAACTGTTTCGCCCGCACCGGCAACTCCGCGAGCTGCCTCGGGTCGAGGCGTCGGGTCAACTTGTTCGGCTCGAGCAGCCGGTCGAGCTGTTCGGAGAGTACGGCGAGCCGACGGTCCGCGCAGCTGTAGCCCAGCAGCCGTGAAGGTTCGCCGGCGTAGCTCCGCTGCAGCCGCGCATGGTTGCGTACGGCATCGATCCAGAGGTCCACGTCCCCCGATGCGGCGAGCGGCGTACCGAGGTCCGGCAGCAGCACCCACACGCGTTGCTCGTCGATCGCGATCGGAGCCGGCACCTGACCGGGCCGATCCGCGGACGCGAGCTGCAGGAACCGGGGCTCGTGCGCGAACAGGAACGGCAATGCGTCCGGGTCGGTCGACGCCTGCGAGATCGCCTTGAAATACACGGCTCCGCCAGCAGTCGGGATCCGCAGAACGTTGGACAGACCCCAGGACTTCACCTGCGCCCACGGCCCGGTCGCCTGTACCTGTGACCCGATCCACCGCAGCATCTGGTCGAACGACTCCGGCAGCTCGTCGACCGGGTCCATCAGGTACGTGATCGGGTCCTCGGACACACACGTCCGTACGACGGCCTCGACACCGAACCGTTCCCGCAACGCCCGCAGCACCGGCTCCACGTCGGGGAACCAGAAGTCATCGGACAGCTGGAGCGTGAACACCTGCTGTGCGACGTGTGCCCTGACCTCCATGGACTGAAGCGTATGTTCCCGCCGCAACCGCTTTACGTGGCGAAGGTTTCACTCAGCCAGTGAAGGTACGGGCTCGCAACTCTTCACGAGTGGGGCGTGCAGGCGCTGCGCGAGCACCTTCCGCTGGGTCGGCTGCGCCTCGGTCTGACGCTTCAGGCCTTCGTCGGTCAGCCGGACGTTGATCGCGCGCCGGTCCTCCGGGCACATGTGCCGCTCGACCAGGCCGGCGACCTCGAGGCGGCCGATCACCCGGGACAGCGCGCTCTGGCTGAGGTGCACGGACTTGGCGATCGTCGCCACCTTCGCGGAGTGCTCCGCGAACTCGGCGAGCCGCTCGAGCACCTCGTACTCACTCATGCCCAGCGAATGGCCGGCCTGCAGGGCCCGGTCGAGGGCGCAGGTCAGGTCGGCGTGGCGAGCCAGCAGCTCGCGCCATTCCCTCACGTCAGCACTGGCATCGGCGGTGGTCTCACCAGGTCCACCGCTGACCTTCGTAGCGGTCATGCTGAGGAACATAGCATGCAGACGCAATGAATGCAAACGCATTTAATGCCTAGACATTAGATGCATGCGCATGCAATAGTCTCTTCTCGTGACTACGCAAACCACATCACCTGCCCGCATGACCTGGGACGCGCGCCTCTGGGGGGCCCTCCTGGTGGTCTGCGGTGTGATCTTCCTCGACGGCCTGGACGTCTCCATGGTCGGCATGTCCCTGCCGTCCATCGGCGCCGACCTGGGCGTCTCCCTCGCCTCTCTGCAGTGGGTCGTGACCGGCTACGTGCTCGGGTACGGCGGTCTGCTGCTCCTCGGCGGCCGGACCGCCGACCTGCTCGGCCGGCGCCGGGTCTTCCTGATCGCGCTGGCCGTGTTCGCCGCGGTCTCGATGCTGAGCTCGCTGGCCACGAACCCCGAACTGCTCATCGCCGCGCGGTTCGTCAAGGGCGTCGCCGCCGCGTTCACCGCGCCGGCCGCGCTCTCCATCATCACCACGACCTTCCACGAGGGCCCGGACCGGAACCGTGCCCTCAGCATCTTCACCACCTGCGCCGCCAGCGGCTTCTCGATGGGCCTGATCCTCGGCGGCGCGCTGACCGAGGTCGGCTGGCGCTGGACCTTCCTGATGCCCGGCCCGGTCGCCCTGATCGTGCTGCTGTTCGGCATCAAGCTGATCCCGAACAGCCCGCGGGACGACGCCGCCGGCGGGTACGACGTACCGGGTGCGGTCACCGTCACCGCCGGCATGCTGTCCTTGGTGTACGCCGTCGTCGGTGCGGAACACGCCGGCTGGGTGTCGGTGCAGACCATCGGCCTGTTCGCGCTGGCCGTCGTACTGCTGGCCGGCTTCGTCGCGATCGAGCTGCGTACCAAGCACCCGCTGGTCCGGCTCGGCATCCTGCGGAACGCGTCCCTGCGGCGCGCGAACCTGGCCATCCTGACCGTCTTTGGTTCGTACGTCGCCTTCCAGCTGATCGGCACCATGTACCTGCAGAACCTGCTCGGCTGGTCGTCCTTCCAGACCGCGCTGGGCTTCCTCCCGGCCGGCCTGCTGGTCGCTACGCTGTCCCCGAACGTCGGCAAGATCGTCGACCGGGTCGGCACCGAGAAAATGATCATCATCGCGATGGGGCTGTTCGTCGCCGGGTACGCGCTCTCGCTCCGGATCGGTCCGGAGTCGGCGTACTTCTCGACGGTCTTCCCGACCATCATGCTGCTCGGTCTCGGGTTCGCGCTCGGGTTCCCGTCGCTGAACATCCAGGCCGTGTCCGGGGTCCCGGACCACGAGCAGGGGCTGGCGTCGGGGCTGTTCAACACCTCGAACCAGGTCGGCGGCGCGGTCGTGCTGGCGATCGTGACCGCGGTGATCAGCGGTCAGACCGAAGGTGTCACCGGATCGGCCGGCGTGCTCTCGGCGTACAAGTCGGGGCTCGCGGTCGTGACGGGGATCGCCGCGCTCGGTCTGGTCATCGCGCTGACCGGTCTGCGGGGCCTCCGGGCCCGGCGGGCGGCGGAGGACGCTGAGGCGGCCGAGCTGGCCGCCGTACAGAACGAGCTGGCGGAAGAGGAGATGACGCCGGCAGCGTGACAACAACCAGCCCGTTGCGGGCTGTGCGGTGATAGAGAGCGGACGGTGCGGACTCCTTCGGGGGTCCGCACCACCGCATTTCGGGGGATTCCCCGATTGGTTTCGACCCGGCTGAGTGCTGGACTGGTCGCATGAGCAACCAGAGCTACGACGAGAAGGTCAAGGACATCCTGGACCGCGTCGCCAAGGGCCACCTCTCCACCGAGGAAGCCACCACGCTGATCGCCGCCCTCAAGACCGACGGCACGGCTGACGCCGGAGAGCCGTCCGGCGCATCTCCGGTTGCCGAGGACACCCAGAAGACCGCCCAGGGCGACCGGACCGGCTGGCCGGCGGCCGAGGACCTCACCTCTCCGGAGGTGTGGGCGGACGCGGTCGATTCCCCGACCGCCGAACCGAGCGCCGAGCCGGCAGCCGGGCCGACCGTGGCGCCGGCAGCGGAACCGACCGTGCAGCCGACCGTGGAGCCGACGGTCGAGCCGCGTGTGCAGGATGTCGTACCGGATGAGGTTGCCGAGGAGGATGTACACAGCAACGTGCCGATTCCGTCCGGCGTGCAGCGGGTGACGGTGCGGGCGATCGGGCGGCGGGTCCGGCTGATCGGCGAGCCGGCCGTGAACGGCGTCGCCGTCGACGGGCCGCACGTGATCAAGCGCGACGGCGACACCCTCGCGATCAGCAGCGAAGGCGACATGGGCGTGTCGATCGACGGGTTCAGCATGCTGCGCAACCCGACCGACCTGAAGGCACACGTGAACGGCCTCGCCAAGGAGCTCTCGATCCGCGTCAACCCGATGCTGCAGGTCGAGGTCGAGGTCACCGGCGGCAGCGTGAACGCCGAACGCCTGCCCGGCCTGACCCGGGTCCGCGTCACCGCCGGTACGGCGAAGGTTGCCGACGTCGACGGACCGATCGACGTCCTCGTCCAGGCGGGTTCCGCGCAACTCGACGCCCAGATCACCAAGGGCCGGTCCCGCGTCCGGGTCGAGTCCGGTACGGCGCAGGTCCAGCTCCGTCGCGGTTCCGACGTCCACGTCCACACCGAGGCCCAACTCGGCCGCGTCACCTGGTCCGGCGCCGTCTCCGGCCAGTCCAAGGACGTAGAAATCGGCCGCGGCCGCGCCGCCCTGGACGTAGAGGTCCTGGTAGGCACCGCCCAGATCACCTCGGACTGATCCGCTCGGCCGCCTCGGCGGGGATCGAGCGCAGCCTGCGGAGTGGGGAGAAGTAGAGGGCGGCGTTTCCGGCGAGAGTGCCTATGCCTGCGATCCACAGTGTGGTGTGCAGGCCGAACGCCGTACCCAGTGCACCGCCGAGCAGGCTGCCGACCGGCGCGGCGCCCCAGCTGACGAAGCTCATCGTGGCGCTGACCCGCCCCTGCAGTTCCGGCGGGCAGAGCTGCTGCCGGGCGCTGACCTGCAGGATGTAGCTGACGATGATGCAGAAGCCTGCGAGCAGCGTGCCGACGACGAACCAGCTCACCTGCCAGCCGGGGGCGGTCAGCGCTTGAACGGTGAACGCGACGCCGATGCCGGTCGACGAGAGCAGCAGCGTGCGCGCATCGCCGTACCGGCTGCTGAGTTTCTCGGTGACTGCCGACGCCACGATCGCACCGAGCAGGCCGATCATGCTGAGGATGCCGATGGTCGCGGGTTGCAGGTGTACGCCGCGGACCAGGTACACGACCATGATCGCGCCGGCGGCCGCCTGGAACAGCATCGTCGTCATCGTGTTGAGGGCCAGCGGGCGTAGCAGTGGGTGCTTGAAGACGTAGCGCATTCCGTCGCCGATCTCGCGGCGGAGGTCCGGGCGTTCGAGTTTGACCGGCGCGGCTTCGGGCGTACGGATGCTGCGCAGCCAGATCGCCGACCACAGGAAGCTCAGCGCGTCGAGGCCGATCGTCAGCGCGGCGCCGAGCCATTGGACGAGCAGGCCGCTCGCGCCGGCACCGATCACGGCGGCGATCGAGTGGTTCGCGGCCAGCTTCGCGTTGCCCGGGAGCAGACCGTCCCGGTCGAGCATCCGCGGCAGGTACGAGTTGTGCGCGACGTCGAACAGCACCGCGAGGACGCCGGCCGGGACGAGTACGACGTACACCTGCGTCAGCGTGAGTACGCCGAACCACCAGGCGATCGGGATCGACGCGAACAGCAGCGCGCGGAGCAGGTCGGCGTACACGAGAACCGGGCGGCAGCGGATCCGGTCGGCCCGGGCGCCGGCGAACAAGCCGAGTACGAGCCAGGCAGCCGTCTCGCAGGTCCGCAGCAGCGAGACCTGCAGGGTCGACGCGTTCAGGGTGAGAACGGCGAGCAGCGGGATCGCGCCCATGCTGAGCCGCGACCCGAGCTGACTGAGCAGATCGGCGGCCCACAACCGGCGGAAATCGTGATGGCGGAGGATGCCCATTCCGCGACCGTAAACGCCAAGTTGAGCGCTGTCGACTCAAGTATCAACAAAGTTGAGTCGACAACGCTCAAGTCTGACGAAAGACGGTTCCAGCCAGCCCCCACAACAGCAAGCGCCCCGGTGGTTCGTCCACCGGGGCGCTCGAAGCTGTGGTGGAGTCAGCCGGTGAAGGGTTCCGCGGCGACGACCTCGACGGTGACGGGCTTGCCGTTCGGGGCCTCGTAGGTGGCCCGGTCACCCTTCTTCTTGCCGAGGATGGCGGCGCCGAGCGGAGACTGCGGCGAGTAGACGTCGATGTCGACCGACGCGTCCAGGGCGAGCAGCTCCCGGGAGCCGAGCAGGAACGTCTCGACGTCGTCGTCACCGGCGAACTTGATCGACACCTTCATCCCGGGCTCGATCTTGCCGCCGGCCTTCGGGGTCTCGCCGACCCGGGCCCGGCGGAGCATGTCCTCCAGTTGCCGGATCCGCGCCTCGATCTTGCCCTGCTCGTCCTTGGCGGCGTGGTAGCCGCCGTTCTCCTTGAGGTCGCCCTCGTCCCTGGCCTCGCTGATCCGCTGGGTGATCTCGGCACGGGCTGGGCCCTTCAGGTGCTCGAGCTCGGACTTCAGCTGGTCGTAACCGTCCTGCGTCAGCCAGACAACGCTGTCCTCGTCGATCTTCTGCGTCACGGGCTGCTCCTTGTGTCGGTGGGATGGGCAGGAAAATACTGCTGGCCGCCGTCGTCGACGGCGACCAATCCATCGAGCGTAGCAAGAGACCGCCGATCACGCAGGTGTTCTGACTGGTTACTTACGCCTGGAAAACGTTTGCTACCACGGTTTTTCCGCCCTCGGCGGACAGCCGGCGGCAATCGGTTGCCGTGGCAACGAGTTCGTGGGTCAGCGCGGCCGGTGCTGGTCGGCCGTCGTACAGCCGACCAGGACGACCGAGGTCGCCGAGCGTTGCGTTGTCAGCGTCACCGGCACGGTCTGGTGACGGGGCGAATCGGCCTTGATCGTGACCGTCACCTCGCCGACGATCGAGAAGTCCGCGGCCTTCGCCTGCAGCCGGCAGCTCGCCTCGACCGACTTGTTCCGGTCCACCGTCATGGTCGCCGTCGCGCTGGTCGGCGAGACCACCGTGAACCCCTGGAGCTCGGACCGCACCGGCGGGTTCGACTGCACCCAGGCTGCCCAGACCAGCCACGCCAGCCCGGCCAGTACGACGACGCCCAGTACGCCGATCACCAGCGGCCGCCAGGACCGCCCGGCACGCCCGTACCGCGCGTTCAGGTCGGTCGTCGGGGTGGCCGCGGTCGGCCCGGTCGATTGCTCGGTCACAGGTTGTCCAGGGGGTCGGTCGTGGGTTTTGCGTGGGCTTGGAGGACCATTGTGTCTTGTGAGTGGAGATCTTCGGTTGTTGCATGTGCACGCCCACCCGGACGACGAGTCGAGCAAGGGAGCCGCGTCGACCGCCCGGTACGTCGCCGAAGGCGTCGAGGTCATGGTCGCCACCTGTACCGGTGGTGAACGCGGATCGATCCTGAACCCGAAGATGGATCGCCCCGAGGTGCTGGCGAACATCACCGAGATCCGCCGCAAGGAGATGGACGCGGCGCGCGAGATCCTCGGGATCCGGCAGGAGTGGCTGGGCTGGGTGGACTCCGGCTTCCCCGAGGGAGACCCGCTGCCGCCGCTGCCGGAGGGCTGCTTCGGGACGCTGAAGGTGGAGGACGCCGCCGCCCCGCTGGTGAAGCTGATCCGCGAGTTCCGCCCGCAGGTCGTCACGACGTACGACGAGAACGGCGGCTACCCGCACCCGGACCACGTGATGTGCCACCAGATCACCGTCGCGGCGTTCGAGGCGGCCGGTGACAAGGACGCGTACCCGGAGCTCGGCGAGCCGTGGCAGCCGCTGAAGCTGTACTACCACCACACGTTCCACTACGAGCGGATGAAGGCGCTGCACGACGCGATGGTCGAGCGCGGCCTGGAGTCGCCGTACACCGAACGCCTGAAGGACTGGAAGCCGGATCCGGAGAACGAGCGCCGGATCACCACCCGGGTCGAGTGCGCGGAGTACTTCGCGGTCCGGGACCGGGCCCTGCTCGCCCACGCTACCCAGATCGACCCCGACGGCCCCTGGTTCGCCGTACCGCTGGAAGTTCACCAGGCGGCCTGGCCGACCGAGGACTTCGAGTTGGCGCGGAGTGTGGTCGAGTCCGAGCTGCCTGAGAACGACCTGTTCGCGGGGCTGCGCTGACGGGCGGCGCGGACAATGAGAGAATGGTGGCGTGACAGCGATGATCTCCCTTCGGACGGCCGAGATCGACCCCAACGTGGTGAAGCCGGGCTGGGTCGCGCTGCTGATCGTGCTGGCGCTCGGTGCCGCCACGTTCCTGCTGTGGCGCAGCATGGGCAAGCAGCTGAAGCGGATCGACGTGGACCGCGCTGGTGCGGACGACCGAGCACCGTCCGGCGACCCAGCGAGTCCGGACGACTCGCAGTCCCCGGATGGCGATGCGGCGCCGACGACTTCGGAGCAGACCCCGACGACTGAGGAAAAACACCACTCTCCGCACTGACGACGTATCAGTGCGGTAACCGTTCCTGGTCGGCCGATCACGACATGGTGTCGGACTGGGCTGCCCACCTCTGGCTGACCCTATAGTGAGCCCCGTGCTGACAGGCCCTCACGACCGTACCCGCCGGTGACCGCGACCCGCGCGGCCCGGCATCGCATGCCCGGGCGACTGGTCGTGGGAGGGTTCGCCGCTGTCCTCGTGGCGGCGCTCGGGTTGGTGGTCGCGGTGTACGCGGCCGGCTCGGAGCCGCAGAACGCCGGCGGGATCGGCGGGCCGGGTGAGTTCTGGTCCTGGTTGCTGCCGCTGCTCCGGCTGATCTCCACGCTGGCGACCGTCGGTTGTGCGGGTGCGTTGCTCGCCGCCGTCGTACTGCTCCGGATCGAAGGTGGATCGCTCGGCGTCCAGGGCCGGCGCGCGGTCCGGGACGCCAGCAACGCGGCGCTGATCTGGGCGGTGTGCGCGTTCGCGTCCTCGATCGTGACGGCGGCGTTGCTGCTGAACACGCCGGTGCGACTGCTCCGGCTCCAGGTCGACGACGCGCTCGGCGTACCCGAGGTGAAGTCGCTGCTGATCACCGGCATCCTCGTCCTCGCCCTGGCGATCGGGATCCGCCGGGTCCAGACCTCGTCGGCCGCGGGCCTCGGCGTCCTGGTCGCGATCGCCGCGCTGGTCCCGACCGCGGTCACCACCTATCCGAGGAACGAGTCGTACGTCGTACTCGCCGGCGCCGCGCTGGTCATCCACGTGATCGCCGCGACCACCTGGGTCGGCGGACTCGCGGGCCTGGTGCGGTACGGACGGGCGAGCCGGAGCGGGCTGCCGATCGTGATGGAACGGTACGGGCAGGTCGCGGTCATCTCGGCGGTCGCCGTCGTCGCCAGCGGCCTGATCAGCGGCGCCGGCCGCCTCGCCGCGAAGGGCGGCGGCTGGGGCTCGATCCTCGACGAACTCACCGGCGACGCGTACGGCGCCCTGCTGATCGTCAAGGTCATCGCCTTCCTCCTCCTGATCGCCCTGGCCGCCTTCCACCGCTCCCGAGCCACCGGCGACCTCCTCAACTCCGGCCGCCCCTTCTGGCGAGTAGTAGCCGCAGAACTCCTCACCATGGCTCTAACCCTCGGCCTCTCCGTAGCCCTCTCCCAAACCGCCTAGTCCGAACCACCCTCCTCGCGCAAGAAATCGTGTACAGGTAGAGTTATCTGTAGACGTATTGGACCGGAGGAGGTGAATCGTGGAAGCAGTGCAGCCCAAGGGTGCAGACGCTGTCGGCCTGTCCAAGAGCGCCCTCTACCGTGCGGCGCGCAGAGGGGAGTACGACCGGATCGCGCGCGGCATCTACCGGCCGGCACGTGCCCCGGCCGCGGACTGGGACTGGATCGAAGCCGCGACCCGTCGCGCGGACGCGACCATCTGCCTGACTTCCGGACTCGCGATCCATGAGCTCACCGACACGATTCCCGACGCGCTCGACGTTGCCATCCCCCGCGGTGCCCGGATCCCGGCTACCCAGGCCGCGATCAAATGGCACCTGTTCGCCACGGCGACCTTCGAGCTCGGCCGGACCCAGATCCTGATCCCTGGATCGAAGCTCCGGATCGGGATCTACTCTCCGGAGCGGTGTATCGCGGACGCGTTCCGTCTCCGTGGCGAGCTTGGATACGAGCTCGGACGAGAGGCGCTGCGCGAGTGGCTCCGCCGCGGCGGCAAGCCGGCGCAACTCATGGCTGTTGCTGCCCGTCTCCCAAGGGCCAAGGGGCCGGTGCTACAGGCATTGGAGCTGCTCGCGTGATCGACGGCGAGACCGTCTTCCGGCGGATCCAGAGCAAGGCACGCTCAGATGGTGCGAGGGCCGACGCCGACGTCCGAGTACCTCACACGTCATGCGCTGGATTCGTTCCTGGACCGGCTGACCCGCACGGAGCACAGAGACGGCTTCATCCTGAAGGGCGGCATCCTGCTCGCGACCTATGGCGTACGCCGGCCGACGAAGGATGTCGACGCCGAGGCTGTCGGCGGCAGCCTGTCGTCGGAGCGGATCGCTCGGGTAGTGGGTGACATCGCTGCCGTCGAGGCCGAGGACGGCCTGCGGTTCGATCTCGGGACGATGAGTCTCCAGGAGATTCGCGACGATGCCGAATATCCGGGTCTGCGGATGCGGGTCGACAGCTACATCGGCCCTCAGAAAGTCATGGTCGCCTGGGACATCTCGACCGGGGATCCGATTGTTCCGCCGCCGCAACCGGTACGGATCCAACGTCTGCTCGGCGGAGAGATCGAGATCCTCGGTTACGCACCGGAGACCACGATCGCCGAGAAGGGCGTCACGATCCTGGAGCGTGGCATCACCAGCACTCGCTGGCGCGACTACGTCGACATCGTCCAGCTGGCTGAGCGCCATGGCGTCGATCAGCAGCAACTCCTGGATGCGGTGGCCGCCGTCGCTCGGTACCGCAAGGTCGAGCTCGGCCCGATCGGCCCCGTGGTCCTTGGGGACGGCGCCGTTGCGCAGGCCAAGTGGGCAGCCTGGCGACGCAAGGAACGTGTCGAGGACATCAGCGAGGCCGACCTCGACGAACAGCTGATGAAGGTGGCGGCCGTGCTCGATCCGGTGTTCGCGCCCGAAAGCACAGACAGGCGCAGCTGAGGTACCTCTGCATCATGTCCAAGGCGCGGTGCGGAGTTCAGTTGTGGTGCGGCGGGCGCGGTTTGGGGGGCGGTCTTCGGTGGGGCGGCCTACGGCGATCATTGAGACTATGTGCCAGCCGGGGGCGGGGTTTAGGTCGTTGGTGAGGGCTCCTAGGTCGAAGGCTCGGAACTGGCGGCAGGCGAGGTTCATGGCGTGGGCCTGGAGGGTGAGGTGGGCGACCGACTGGCCCAGGTCGTAGTCGGCGAAGTCGGAGTAGGCCCAGTCGGTGTCCTCGACGTACCGGTGCGCCATCGTCACGATCAGCAGCGACGCGGTCGGTGCCCAGCGGGCCGAGCTGCGGGCGAGGTGCCGTACGACGCGCTCGTGCTCGGGCTGGTCGCGGCGCGCCACGAAGTACGCCCAGGGCTGCGAGTTGCCGGCCGACGGCGCCCAGCGGGCGGCCTCGAGCAGCAGGTCGACGTCCTCCTCCGTGACGGTCCACCCGGCGTCGAACCAGAGCGGACTGAAACGGCTGGCGAGCAGCGGATGTACCGGCATACACCCATTCAACGAGCCAGGACGGGAGCACCTACGGTTGGGGTATGGCGAACGAGCTCGGGCGATCGACCAGTCCGTACCTGCGGCAGCACGCGGGGAACCCGGTGGAGTGGCGGGAGTGGTCCGAGCGGGCGTTCGCGGAGGCGCGCGAGCGGGACGTGCCGGTGTTCCTCTCGGTGGGGTACTCCGCCTGCCACTGGTGTCACGTGATGGCGCACGAGTCGTTCGAGGACGCGGGTACGGCGGCGTACCTGAGTGAGCACTTCGTCAGCGTGAAGGTGGACCGCGAGGAGCGGCCCGACGTCGACGCGATCTACATGGCGGCGACCGTCGCGATGACCGGGCAGGGCGGGTGGCCGATGTCGGTGTTCCTCACGCCGGCGGGGGAGCCGTTCTTCTGCGGCACGTACTTTCCGAAGGACGCGCGCGGCGGGATGGCGTCGTTCCGGCAGGTGCTGGAGGCAATCACCGACGCGTGGCAGACCAGGCGCGACCAGCTCGACGGGATCGGGAAGCGGGTCGTCGCGCAGCTCGGGGCACAGCAGCCCGTGGTTGAGGAGGCTTTCGATCTGGCGGGTGCGGTGCAGTTGCTGAAGGCGGACTTCGACCCGGTGGACGGCGGGTTCGGGCGGGCGCCGAAGTTCCCGCCGTCGATGGTGCTGGACTTCCTGCTCCGGCATCACCGACGTACCGGCGACGAGGACGCGTTGGCGATGGTGGCGCAGACGTGTTCGCGGATGGCGCGCGGCGGGATGTACGACCAGCTGGCGGGCGGGTTCGCTCGGTACTCCGTCGACGGGCAATGGGTGGTGCCGCACTTCGAGAAGATGCTGTACGACAACGCGCTGCTGCTCGATGTCTATACGCAATGGTGGACGGTGTCGGGGGAGCCGCTTGCCCGGCGGATCGCTTCCGAGACAGCTGACTTCCTGCTGGCCGAGCTGCGTACGCCGGAGGGCGGGTTCGCGTCCGCGCTGGACGCCGACACGGAGGGCGAGGAAGGCAAGTACTACGTCTGGACACCAGATCAACTGCGGTCGGTGCTGTCGCCGGACGATGCTGCGTGGGTGATCTCGCTGTGCGACGTCACAGGAACGTTCGAGGAGGGCTCGTCGGTTCTCCAGCTCCGCGAGGATCCGGCTGACGCGGACCGTTGGCACCGGATCCGACGGGCGCTGCGGGAGGCGCGGGACACGCGGACGTACCCGGGGCGCGACGACAAGGTGGTTGCCGCGTGGAACGGTCTGGCGATCACCGCGTTGACCCGCGCCGGGGTGGTTCTGCAGAGGCCTGAGTACGTCGAGGCAGCTGTCGCCGCGGGGCGGTTGATCCGCGACGTACATCTGGATCACGGGCGGTTGTACCGGACGTCGCGGGACGGGGTGCGGGGGAGTGCGGACGGCGTACTCGAGGATTATGCCGCGTTTGCCCACGCCTGCCTTGCGTTGCTGGGTGCCACCGGTGACGGCGACTGGTATCAGACCGCTGTCGGCCTGCTGGACCGCGTACTGGAGCAGTTTGTTGCCGATGGCTCCTATTTCGACACTGCTGCGGATGCGGAGCAGTTGGTATGGCGCCCGCAGGACGCGACCGACAACGCGACCCCGTCCGGCGTGAGCCTCGCCGCCGAAGCCTTCACAACCCTCGCCAGCCTCACCGGAACTGATCAGTACTCCGTGGCGGCCGAGCAGGCGCTGAATGCCTCGTCGGCCATCGCCGCACGAGCACCCCGCTTCGCGGGCCGCGCCCTGGCCGTAGCCGAGACAATCGCCGGCGGCCCTCTGGAAATCGCCATCGTCACCAACGCAGAGCCCCCGTCACCCGCTCCCGCTGCCGCCTCCGCCGTCTCTGACGGTGTTGGTGGCGCGCTTGTTCGGGTTGCCTTTGGCAACGCGCCTTGGGGGACCGCGATTGTTGCTGGTGCGCCCGATCTGGGGGTGCCTCTGATGGAAGGGCGCGGGCTGGTGGGCGGGCGGCCGGCGGCGTACGTGTGTCGGAAATTCACCTGCAAGCTGCCCGTCACGTTGCCGGAAGACCTTCGGGACCTCTTGCGTCCTGCGCAATGACCGCCTGCGCGGGTGCGGGTTTTCCCTCAGCTTTCACTCAGTTCTCTTGACTCTCGGCGATCGGGCGGCAACAGTCAGTCCTCACGTCGGATGTAACGGATCTCGTATGTACCGACACGAAGTGTCACAAATGAGGCAGTGGCACCTTTGCGTCAGCATCCGGCGCGTCCCCAACTGAATTCGGTCGCTGCGCCCAAACAGCGACCACACCGTGAGGAGATGTTGTCTTGAGACGACTGACATCAGCAGGGGCGGTGGCCATCGTCGCGGCCGCGGGTCTTGCCACTGGTATGACTTCGACCGCGGGCGCCGCCGCCCGCTCGGCCCCGCTCCCGGCGTCCGGCTTCGACCAGGCGGCCGCCGTCAGGGCCGAACAGGCGCTGGCCCCGCAGACGGCCGCCGCTCTCGGGCTCGGCAAGGGCGAACAGCTCAAGGTCCACGACGTCGTCAAGGACCCGGACGGTACGGAGTACGTCCGCTACGACCGTACGTACAACGGCTTGAAGGTCGTCGGCGGTGACCTGATCGTCAAGCAGCAGGGCGAATCGATCGGGCAGGTCACCTACAACCGCGGCGCCAAGGCCGTCGAGGTCTCCACCAAGCCGGCTCTGTCCCAGTCGGCCGCATTGACCAAGGGCGCGAAAGCAGCGAAGTTCAGGGCCACCGGCAACAAGGGCCAGCTGGTCGTCTTCGTGACGCCGACCAAGCCCGTGCTTGCCTACGAGGTCGTCACGACCGGTGTGAAACCCGACCAGACCCCGTCGGTGCTGCACTCGTTCATCGACGCCAAGACCGGAGCGATCCTCGCGCAGGACGACGAGATCAAGGCCGGTACGGGCAACTCGATGTACGCCGGCAAGGTCACCATCGGTACGTCGGGCTCGTCCGGCAACTTCTCCCTGACCGACCCGACCCGCGGCGGCAACTACACCACCGACCTGAAGGGCAGGACGTCCGGGAACGGTACGACGTTCACCGACGCCGACGACACCTGGGGCAACGGTGCCGCCTCGGACCGCGCGACCGCCGCGGTGGACGCGCACTACGGCGCCCAGCTGACCTGGGACTACTACAAGAACGTCCACGGCCGGAACGGCATCTTCAACAACGGCCAGGGCGCCCGTTCCCGGGTGCACTACGGCAAGGCGTACGTGAACGCGTTCTGGGACGGTACCCAGATGACGTACGGCGACGGGATCAGCAACACGCACCCGCTGACCGCGATCGACGTGGCCGGTCACGAGATGAGCCACGGTGTCACCGAGGCGACCGCCAACCTGAACTACTCCGGTGACGCGGGCGGCCTGAACGAGGCGACGTCGGACATCTTCGGCACCATGGTCGAGTGGTACGCGAACAACGCGAGCGACCCGGGTGACTACCTGATCGGCGAGAAGATCGACATCAACGGCGACGGTACGCCGCTGCGCTACATGGACAAGCCGTCGAAGGACGGATCCAGCGTGGACTGCTGGTCGACCAGCACCGGCGGTCTGGACCCGCACTACTCGTCCGGCCCGCTGAACCACTGGTTCTACCTGGCCTCGGAGGGCACGGGCAGCAAGACCATCAACGGTGTCAGCTACAACAGCACGGCCTGCAACGGTACGACGTTCGCCGGTGTGGGCCGCGACGTCGCCGCCAAGGTCTGGTACCGCACGCTGAGCACCAAGCTGAGCTCGGGCAGCACCTACAAGGACGCACGCAACGGTGCGATCACCTCCGCGATCGAGCTGTACGGCGCGGGCTCGGCGCAGTGCAAGGGCATCGAGGCCGCGTTCAGCGGCATCGCGGTCCCGGCCGGCTCGGCCGCCTGCGGTGGCACAGCTCGCTGACCGTCGGCTGAGAAACGTCCGGGGCGCGCGGAGCCTCCGCCCAAGGCCCGCGCGCCCCGGATTCCCTGGTGGACAAGATGATTCTGGTCGCGTCGGCTCCGCCCCCGTCGACGCGGCTAGATCTTCGTGCAGCGCTTGCCCGGTGGGATGGCGGCTTCGGTGAGGAGTTCGGTCACCGGAGTCGCCAGCGGCTTGAGTTGCGGGTCCTCGAGCCGGGCCGTCTTCCCGTTCGCGGTGACGGCGACGATCAGGTCGTCGGGATGCCGTGCGGTCGGCTTCGTCACGACGATGCTTGCCCAGTCGACCTTCTGCGCGGCGGTACTGATCATGGTCAGCAGGCTCGGGTCGAGCTTGCAGCGGATCGTGTCCTTGCCGCGTGCGGTGACGGTCGCGACGCCGTCCGCGGCGACCTGCACCTGGTCACTGAGGCCCGCGAACCCGCCGGTTCTGGACACGGTGAGGGGCAGGCCTGCGCCGACCGGCGCGGACTGGGTCACCGAAGGCAGCGTCGGGGCGCTGGGGGACGGCGTACTCCCGGTACCGGCTTCACTGCCACACCCGGTCAGCACGAGTCCTGCGATCACGGCCACTGTGGTGTATCTGCTCAGGTTCCTCACGAACAATGGATACACGTAAGGACGCCGTTCGTTGCAGCTGTGACACGACTGAAATGTTCAGACCACCTGTGACACCAGGTCCACCAGTGCGCGCGTCAGCAGTACCCGCTCCTCGAACAGTTCCGGTGACGCCTCTGCCTTGCCGAACAGCTCAAGCGGTAGCGCAGTGAACGTGGCCCGGATCAGCAGCGAGCCCAGGTAGCCGTACAGGATCTCGTCCTCGCTCACCTGCATGCCGTCTGCGGCCAGGCCTTCCTGGAACGCCTTGAGGATCGTCTTGTGTACGGCGGGCAGCGCCTCCGGCGTGAGCTCGCCGGCGTGCGCCAGGCCGATCAGGAGTTGCCCCAGGTCGAACCCGACCGCCTGCGGGCAGTCAAAGCCCCAGTCGATCACCACGAACTCGTCAGGACTGTCGTGGGGGACCAGCAGGTTCTGTGGGCTGGCGTCACCGTGCTGGTAGCACTGGGGGAGCGCATCCAGCGCGTCGAGCACCGCGGGGACCCGTTCGCCGAGGTCCAGCAGGTCGTCCTTCAGACGATGCTCGCTGAGGTTGCAGACGGCTGCCGCGAGCATGGGGTGCCGCCAGGTGCTCGGGTCGGCCAGCGCCGGCAGGGCGGCCTTCTGTACGCGGCCGTTCGCGTAGTACCGCAGGCCACTCCCAGGGATGCTGGAGACCTCACGGTCGAGCAGCGGCCCGACGAGGTGCGGCTGCCGCCGCGCGGACAGCCGGCCGAGCAGGTACGCCGCCCGTTCGAAGCGGGCGATCGGCCACGGGCCCCACTCCTGGACGACGTTCTCCATCCAGACCGTGCCGCGATCGTCCTCGTCGTACAGGTCGATCCGGTACGCCTTCGGGAGCCGCATCCCGTCCGGCATCAGGTCGCCGACGCCGCTGCGGTGGACGGCGATCTCCAGCTGCCACGGCATGTAGTCGATGAAGCTCTGCCGGAACGCCTCCGGTACGAGCTCGATGATCGGCGAGTGCCGGACCGACTGGAGCTTCTTCACGAAGCACGACCACTCCGCGCCGGCGGTCGTCGTACCGAACACCCGATGCAGCGACTCGGTACTCGGCGTACCGATCGGGTAGTCCACCGCCTCGACCCGGACCGCGCCCGCAACGGCCGCCGGATCCCCGGTGATCGTCCGCACGAGCGCGGTCAGGTCCTCCTCCCCCAACGCGTCCCGCCCCAACGCAGCCAGTGCTGGCCCCATGATTTCCCCCACAGAAGTAAAGCAGCCTTACTATCTGGATAGTAAA
Organism: Kribbella sp. NPDC031520; assembly: GCF_055580825.1. Taxonomy (NCBI): domain Bacteria; kingdom Bacillati; phylum Actinomycetota; class Actinomycetes; order Propionibacteriales; family Kribbellaceae; genus Kribbella; species Kribbella sp. NPDC031520. The sequence continues at coordinate 565,098 of NZ_JBVIKS010000001.1, read as the reverse complement.
GTGGCCTTATGACTTCCGTCAACGACCTTTCGGGCCCTCCGGCCGGTGCGTGGTCCGAACACGTCGCCGGTTTGCTCGCCGCCGCGCTGAAGCGCGTCCGGGCGGAGATCCTGGCGACCTCCGAGGATCATTTCCCCGGCCTGCGGGTCTCGCACTACCGACTGCTCGAGTTGATCCCGCCCGAAGGCGCTCGGATCACCGATCTGGCTGAGGTCGCGGTGATGACGAAACAAGGGCTCGGCCAGCACGTCGACTACCTGCAGCGACTCGGGTACGTCGAGTCCGACCGCCTCCGCGAGGATCGCCGCGTCCGGCTGGTCCGCCGTACCCCCAAGGGCGAGGACGCGGCCGCCTTCAGCCGCGCCGCGATCGACCGCATCGAGTCACTCTGGACCGCCCAACTGGGCCCCGAACGCTACGCCCAGCTCCGCCAAACCCTCCAGGAACTGGCCCTCACGCCGTAGCCACGCCTTCGGCTCGGCTGTCTGTTAGCCGGCTTCGCCGACGCGAGGTGCCGTGTGGCCGCGGTATCCGCCGGGGTGCAGCCCGGTGCCGAGGAAGACGGAAAGCTGACCCAGGCACGACGCTCGGCTGATCCGGTCTGGAACCTAGGCGCTTCGACGGGACGAGTCTTCGGGCTGGTTGGAGGGTGCGCGTTTGCGAGTGGCGTGGTTGTTCCTACTGCCACGATTGATGATTCGGGTCCCATCTGCCGATCGTTCGGCTGCCGGCGAGGATCTCGTTCAGGCAGATGCCGCAGTAGGCCAGCGCCGCGTCCAAGTCCCAGTATTCCCGTGGATATTCGGCGAAGTTGGCGGCTGCGCGAGGAAAGTCGGCGATCCAGTCGACGCTTGGCGCTTCGACCTTGCTCGGCAGCGTCCTCCGGCGCCGCCCGGCCTCTCGTTGCAGGACGGTGGTCAGCCGGGCTGCGTCGAACGGGATCGCTGTAACGATCCGAACGACGTCGGCGAGGTCGCGGTAGCGGCTTGACGCCTTGGCTCCGGTTGGGCCGTGTCGTTCGTACAGGGCGCAGATCTTGTCGGCGAGATGGTGCTCGATCGGGGTGGTGTGGACCGACGGCAGATCCTGCAGGGTTTCGTGCTCGATGACCGGCTGGAGCGGCACTTGATCGACCGGTACATCGAGATGGCGGCGCGTGGTCAGGTCGATGCTGAAGGTCTCGAAGATGCGCCCGCCGAGCAGTGCACAAGCCTTGAGCTTGGCGGTTTCGGCGCCGTAACCGTAGGAATACACTTCCCGGCGGATGGTCGCTGCATCGAGTTCGAACTCGAACGGATCGTCGTAGTGCGGCCGTCCGGAGAGGTCGCGGAGTTCGGACACGGCGGCCTCCGGGCTCGTCCACGGCGTTTCGCGGGCCAGGTCGACGTCCTGGGTGAAACGGCCACGGCCGATCCGGATGAGCAGCGCGTTGCCGCCCAGCAAGACCCACGGAGCGTCCTGGTTCTGGAAGATGCGGCTCAGGAAGATCGTGAAGATGTACTGCTTGCGTACCGGGTCGGCGACGACTCCACGGTTCCTCGCCTCTTGGGCGAGCTTGGTCGTCAGAGATGCTCTGAGGCGGTTGGCTTCCAGTTGAGTCAGTGGTTGTGCCATCGTCGGCATCTCCGTCCTGCCGACTACCGGCATTTCAGGTGGGGACAGCTCCGCGACGGCCTGGCTGGGGCGGTCTTGGAGCGGGGGGTGCTAGTGCCTAGAGGTGTCTGTCCGGCAGTTCCGGGTCATCAGCTCGAGGATGCGGGTGTCCGGTCGGTAGCCGGTGGCTCTTAGCGCGGAGGCGAGCAAGGTGTCGCCGTCTGGGAAGCGGAATCGTGCCACCGCCGGCTCTAGTGCGTGAACGAGGGCGTCCGGATCTACGTCCGTGCTCGTGACGGCGTCGCGGACCGCGACAGCTAGGTGGTCGAAGTCGATGCTGCCGGTTGCCAAATCCTTGAGCGTGCGAGCCACGCCGGTTACAGGCAGCCCATTGAGCCAGGTGACGTCTTCGTCTGCTAGGTCCCGTTTGCGGTAGCGGGTATCCGGCTGCGTTGTCTGTCGACGCACCGCGGTGGTGAATTCGTACTTGGAGGGGAGGAGATCGCCGATGCTGTGTAACGCGGCGGCTGACTCACCTGACACCGCGGCGAGCGGCTGGTTTCCGGCAGGTCGGCTGCCTGTGGCCAGCCAGGCTGCTCGGAGCCCCTGTAGCGGGCCGGTGTCGGCAGAGGGGAGCGCGTAGACGCCGTGGCGGACACGCTGGACGGTGCCGCGCTCGACCAGGCGAGACAGCTGCATCTTGGATACGCCTGCCTCTTGCGCTTGTGCCGTAGTCACCAGTCCCCACTGACTGGAACCAAGAAGCTCCAGTGACTCCAGGACATCTAATGCACGCATGACATCACCTCCCTGATGCTTTGAGAGTAACGGCTAGTACGTTACTTTCAAAGCTCGGCGAAGGTGTCTCCATCGATCTTCCATGCTTACAGGTCGTCTGGCATCGGGGTCCGGGCATCGCTTCGCCCTCGCCGAAGACCTCCGCCGGTAGCGCCCTCCGCGCGCCGGCGAAGCCGGCCAGAAGAGCAGCCGCGCCGAAGGCGTGTCCGTTTCGTGTTGTCCGGGGTGGTCGGGTCAGCCGGCGCGGTAGGTGGCGATGCTGACGGCGATGTAGTGGCAGATGAAGGCGGCCACCGTGAAGGCGTGGAAGATCTCGTGGAAGCCGAACCAGCGGGGGGACGGGTTGGGCCGTTTGGTGGCGTAGACGACCGCTCCGAGGGAGTACAGGCCACCGCCGACCGCGATCAGCGTGACGACCGCCGCGCCGCCGGTGTGGTAGATGTCGCCCATCCAGAAGATGGCCACCCAGCCGAGCGCCAGGTAGATGGGCGTGTAGATCCAGCGCGGGGCGCTCAGCCAGAAGATGCGGAACAGGATGCCGGCGGTGGCACCGCCCCACACCAGGCCCAGCATCAGCAGGCGGTCCTTGCCGTGCAGGAGCACCATGCCGAGCGGCGTGTACGTACCGGCGATCAGCAGGAAGATGTTGCTGTGGTCGAGCCGGCGCAGGATCGCCTCGCCGGTCGGGCCCCAGTAGAAGCGGTGGTAGAGCGCGGAGATGCCGAACAGCAGCATCGCGCCGACCGTGTAGACGGCTGCGGCCAGCCGCGCGTTGGCGTGCGGTGCCAGGCAGATCAGGACGATGCCCGCGGCGGTGGCGAACGGGAACGTACCGGCGTGCAACCATCCACGGAGCTTGGGCTTCAGTGGTCCTAGCCGGCCGGAGAGCCGGTGGTGACCGAGTTCCTGGGGTTGGGCGCTGGAAGCGGTCATCGCCGTCCTTTCGAGGGGAGATCCGGGCGGTTCGTACCTACGCAACCGTAACCTACGGCACCGTAGGTTGCATCGGTCAGAAGGATGAAATGTAGGCGAAGTCCCCCAGGTGACGCAGCTCGCCCGCGGTTTACGATGCGCGAAGTTCCACAAAAGTTCGACCTTACTGGCAGCTTTCTGAGAGTCACTCCTGGGCCTCTCGTGCGGGGCCTTTCTGGGCTAGCCTCGTGACCGAGAGTCTTTGAGGAGAGCACCCTGCCCATGCGGACACCTGGCAAGCAGAAGCTGCGCGACGCGGTCTACGGCCTGTACGAACGCCGGCTGATCAGATCGCTGTCGCCGGACCGGATCCCGCGGCACATCGGCGTCATTATCGACGGCAACCGGCGCTGGGCCCGGCAGGGCGGCGAGGCGGTGTCGCGCGGTCACGAGGCCGGCGCGAACAAGATCTCCGAGTTCCTGTACTGGTGCGACGACGTCGGCGTGAAGGTCGTCACGGTGTGGATGCTGTCCACCGACAACCTCACCCGCCCGGCCGACGAGCTGGAGCCGCTGCTCCGGATCATCGAGCAGGCGGTCGAGGAGCTGACCGCGATCGGCCGCTGGCGGATCCACCCGGTCGGCGCGCTCGACCTGCTGCCGGGCAGTACGGCGGAGACCCTGAAGGCGGCCGAGACCGCGACCCAGGACGTCAACGGCATGCTCGTGAACGTCGCCGTCGGGTACGGCGGCCGCCGCGAACTGGCCGACGCGGTCCGCTCGCTGCTCCTGGAAGAGGCCGCGAAGGGCATCTCGATCGAGGAGCTGGCCGACCGGGTCGACGTCGAGCACATCGCCCGGCACCTGTACACGAAGGGCCAGCCCGACCCGGACCTCGTCATCCGTACGTCGGGGGAGCAGCGCCTGGGCGGTTTCCTGCTCTGGCAGAGCGCGCTGAGCGAGTTCTACTTCTGCGAGGCGCTCTGGCCGGACTTCCGGCACGTCGATTTCCTGCGCGCCATTCGGAGCTACGCCCAGCGAGAACGTCGCTTCGGGACGTAGCACCCCGGCCGCACCGCCCGCAGGTCGTACGGCGGCGCAGGTAGTACGCGTACGTCGCTGCGGCGAGCGCGACGCCCCATACGGTCCAGAGCATGCCCGGGGCGTTGATTGCCCAGTTGTCGCCGTCGAGCGGCAGCTGGGCGTTCATCAACCCGGCCGGGATCAGTACGACGGCCACCAGCGACGCCGGGACGATCGCCAGCAGAGGTGGTACGCGGCGTCCCGCCTTGAACCAGATCCAGCGGGGGTAGACCTCGCCCCAGCGGTGCACGAGCCCATGGGTGAGGACACCACCGCCGAGGCCCATCATGGCCAGTCCGAGACCCATTTCGAGCATCCCGGGCGTGTCGGCCATCATCCGGTGGAAGTCGTCGCTGATGCCGACGGACCAGCCGAAATACCAGGCGATCCGGGTGAACTCGTACGGAAGGTTCGCCACCACCGCGACGGCCACGGCCCACCTGCCCCACCGCAGCGCCGACGACGGGCTCTGCCACGCACGCTCGGTCCGTCCCCGGCCGCACGACACACAGGCGTTTCGGGTGCGACGGTGGTACGCGATCGCGGTCGCCGCCCAGAGCAGGCCGCCGACGAACAGGATGATCAGGTTCACGCGGTGCCAGTACAGGATGTCTCCGACGCCACCCTGCGGGCCTGGTACGCCGGTGAACGCGAAGACGACCAGCGCGGGTGCAAGAGCCAGCACCGCGATCAGTGTGTAGTCAGGAATCACCAGTGCGAGGCTGATCGCGAGTACGGCTGCGATTGCCTGCAGCACCCACCCGCGCGGCCTTGTCCGCGTCATCACGAGCGCCAGCACAGCACCGCCCAGCCCGATCGCTGCCATCACGGGAGCGACCAGGTGGTACGACGTACCCTCCAGGATCGAGCCAGTCGCGCGGTCGTTCGGCACCTGCGCGAACGGGAAGCCCGAGCCGCCGTAGGACCAGTAGAGCCCGAGTACGCCGTACACGAAGGACCAGAGCGCGGTGGCGTAGCCGGTCCACGCCGGCCAGTTCTTTCTCATCTGCCGAGCGTCGCCGCATGACACCGGGTACCGGATCACCTACAGGAGTGATCATGTTCCCTCGGGCGGTTGAAGGTGTAACGCCGTGTTAACCCCGTGGCCGGGCGTGTCGGGCTGCGCCGTTTGCAGGGGACTTCTACTCTGGCAGAGACGGTCGGAGGGGAAGCCGGCTGTCACGGGAGGCCCGATCAGTTTGAGAATCTCGTTCCAGCCGGTTGCCCCATGAGGGGCCGAACGGAGTCCCCGAGACCTGAGGTCTCGAACTCACTGATCGCCGTTGCCGCGACTGCGGCGGCGCGGACGGGGTCAACACCGGACCCCGAGGGCGGCACCCGACCCATCACCTAACCACTGGCGGGCCGGGGCGAGGGTGTACGTCACGGCCTAGAAGAGGACGTGCGACATGGCCATCCACGCCAAGGCGTCAAGTACCTCATCCACACCGGACCAGCGCACCTTCGTGCTGGACACCTCGGTGCTTCTGTCGGACCCGCACGCGATGCTGCGGTTCGACGAGCACGAGGTGGTCGTTCCGGTGGTCGTCGTCACCGAATTGGAGGCCAAACGGCATCACCCCGAGCTCGGCTACTTCGCCCGCACCGCGCTGCGACTGCTCGACGAGCTCCGGATCCTGCACGGACGTCTGGACGCGCCCCTGCCAGTGGGGGAGAAGGGTGGAACTCTCCGGGTCGAACTGAACCACACCGACCCCGAGACACTGCCGGCCGGTTTCCGGCTCGGCGACAACGACAGCCGGATCCTGGCCGTGGCCTGCAACTTCATGGCCGAGGGCAAGGACGTGACGCTGGTCTCGAAGGACCTGCCGATGCGGGTCAAGGCGTCGGCGTGCGGCCTGCAGGCCGAGGAGTACCGGGCCGAGCTGACCCTGGAGTCCGGCTGGACCGGGATGGCCGAGCTCGAGGTCGAGACGCACGTCGTGGACGACCTGTACGAGAACGGCTCCGTGGAGCTGCCGCAGGCGGGCGAGTTCCCGACGCACACCGGTCTGGTGATGCTGTCCGACCGCGGCAGCGCGCTCGGCCGGGTGATGCCGGACAAGCGGATCCGGCTGGTCCGCGGCGACCGGGAGGCGTTCGGGATCCGCGGCCGGTCCGCCGAGCAGCGGGTCGCACTCGACCTGCTGCTGGACCCCGACGTCGGGATCATCTCGCTCGGCGGCCGCGCCGGTACCGGTAAGTCCGCGCTCGCGCTGTGCGCCGGCCTGGAGTCGGTGATGGAGCGCCGGCAGCACAAGAAGGTGGTCGTGTTCCGGCCGCTGTTCGCGGTTGGCGGCCAGGAGCTCGGGTACCTGCCCGGCTCGGAGTCGGAGAAGATGCAGCCGTGGGCACAGGCCGTGTACGACACGCTCGGCGCGCTCACCAGCGGTGACGTGATCGACGAGGTGATGGACCGGGGCATGCTCGAGGTGCTGCCGCTGACCCACATCCGCGGCCGGTCGCTGCACGACGCGTTCGTGATCGTCGACGAGGCCCAATCGCTGGAGCGGAACGTACTGCTCACGGTGCTGTCCCGGGTCGGCGCGAACTCGCGGGTCGTGCTCACCCACGACGTGGCCCAGCGGGACAACTTGCGGGTCGGCCGGCACGACGGCGTGGTCGCAGTGGTCGAGCAGCTGAAGGGACATCCGCTCTTCGCCCACGTCACGCTGACCCGCTCGGAGCGCTCGCCGATCGCGGCGCTGGTGACGGAGATGCTGGACGACCTGCAGCTGTAAGGAGTATCGGCGTAGTTAGGTCATAGCTTTCTGTAAAGCGAAGGTAAGAACGGTGCGGTCGCCACGCGGCGGCCGCACCGTTGTATCGTGACCTGCTTGTGATCACGGACGGTTTACGCCAGAGTATGTTCTCGTTGCAGCCGACGGGGGTCGGGTTTTCTCGGAAGGACAGATGAAAGCGAAGCGCTCCGTCGCGGTTCTCGCAGTTACCGGAATCGCCGTGGTCTCCGTTGTCGCAGGTATCGACCTCTTCAGCACGCCTGGGAGCAGCAGTGCGTCGGAGAAGGTGTCGGGACGAGCCGAGATGGCTGTCCTGAACAGCGGCAAGGTGATCGCTCAGGACGACAAGCCGTCAACCGTACCGTTGGCCTCCGCCGACGCCGCCGCTGCCGACGCGATCCGGATGCGGAACCAGGTCGAGGCCATCGCGCAGCAGCAGGTCGCCCTGCAGAACGCCGCCGACCAGAAGATGGCCGCCAAGAACGCCGCCCTGCGCCGCTACGAGGCCCTGGAGCGCGCCAACCGGTCGTCCAGCGAGGAGCGCGCCAGCCGGGACGCCGAGCGGAAGAAGTACGAGGGCACGCCGAAGGAGGTCGCGATGAACCTCCTCCCCGACCACGGCTGGAGCGAGAGCCAGTTCAGCTGCCTGGAGAAGCTCTGGAACAAGGAGTCCCGCTGGAAGGTCAGCGCGGCCAACCCGACCTCGTCCGCGTACGGCATCCCGCAGGCGCTCCCCGGCAAGCGGATGGCGGCGTACGGCTCGGACTGGCGCACCAATCCGGTCACCCAGATCAAGTGGGGCCTCGACTACATCGAAGCCACCTACGGCTCCCCGTGCTCCGCCTGGGGCCACTCCCAGGCCAAGGGCTGGTACTGATCACCCGATCCTGAAGACGGGGGCGTAGCTCCCGTCTCCTGCTGCCTTCAGTACGTTGCCGCCGGCCAGCGCGACCGCGCCTCCGCCCAGGCGCCGAACGGCTCCGGTCAGTACGACGTCCTTGAGGACGATGTCGCCCTTCGGCCGGCCCAGTACGACGGCGTACACGGTCCTGCCCTTCCGAGTGAACATGACCTGGTCTCCGGCCGCCGTACGGGCCGAGGAGCGCGTCCAGGGACGCGTACCGTCCAAGGCCTCCCGGTTGACCTTCAGCCAGGCTCCGATGTCCGTGAGGCGGCTCAGCTGCTCCGGGACGATCGCACCGGCACCTCCGCTCGGCCCGACGTTGAGCAGCAGGGCCCCGTTGTTGGCAGCGGCCTTGACGAGCGCTGCGATCAGGTCGCTCGACCTGGCGTAGTCCTGCTCCGTCTCGGTGCGGTTGTAGCCGAACGAGCCGCCGATGCCTCGATCCTGCTGCCAAAACTTGTCCTGGACGGTATCGAACTCCGTGTACTCCGGCGTGCGGAAGTCGCTGTGCTTGACGGGCTTCTGGACGTTCACGGCCTCCGCCGCACCAGGCTGCTTGAGCAGAGGTTTCATCAGCTGGTCGAAGCCCCAGCGCACCGGCTTCCAGCCCATCACCTGCCGCCCGAACGACGCAGTGTTCCACCGGTCGTCGACGACTCCGTCCGGAACCGTGTTGTAGTAGTCCGCCAGGAGCGCGTAGAGGCGCTTGGAGCCGGTCGGCCAGGAGATGTCGTTCCAGAGGATGTCGGGCTTGTAGCGCTCGATCAGCTCGCGCACCTGCTGGGTGGCGTACTCGCGGTAGTCCTCGCCGTAGTGCAGGTACGCGTAGTCGCCCAGGGTCTTCACCGTCTTGCGCTGAAACGTCCAGTCCACGCCGCCTGAGTAGTACACCCCGAACTTGAGGCCCTGCTTGCGTACCGCGGCCGCCAGTTCGCCCATCAGGTCCCGCTTGGCGTGGAAGTCCGGCGCGTGCGGGTTCCGCACCTCGGTCGGCCACATCGAGTACCCGTCGGCGTACTTGGCCGTGACCACGATGTACGACGCACCGGCCGCCTTGAACTGCGCGGCCCAACGGTTCGGATCCCACTTGGCCAGCCCCGCGTCGAACGGCTTGGTGAAGTCGCTGTACGGCGCGTCGCCGTAGTGCTCGCGGTGGTAGATCCCGGTCGGCGAGTTCGGGTCCTTCATCGAGTTCGCGTAGTCCTCGGCGTACGGGTTGTGCGTCATCGCGTGCCCGTACTCCGAGGCGATCAGCTGCGGGAACGTCTTGCCCTTCGGTGCGAACCCGGGGACCGAGTAGAGCCCCCAGTGGATCATCACGCCGAACTTCGCGTCCTGGAACCATTTCGGCAGCGGGTGCTTGTTCAGCGACTCTAGATCGGCTGTGTACGGCCCACTGGTGGTCAGATTCGCCTTGCTGTTGTCCCGCGCGGTCCAGATCTTGGAGGCGACCACGAAGGCCAGCGCCAGCACGACGACCACGGCCACGAACCGCAGCAGGAATCTCCCTAGCCGTTTCATCAGGTCCTCACATCACAGTCAGTGCGACGGTGTGCGGCAGTGTGGTGGCGGACGTGCCGATGCGGAGGGTGAAGGTGCCTGGCTCGACCACTCGGCGCATCGTCGAGTCGACCAGGGCCAGGTCCTCGGCTCGTAGCGGGATCGTCACGGTGGCGGTCGCACCTGCGGCGAGCGCGATCTTGGTGAAACCGCGCAACTGGATCTCCGGTACCGCGACGCTCGACTCGTCGTCGGTGACGTACAGCTGCACCACGGCGGTTCCGGTGCGCTGACCGGTGTTGCGGACTTCGGCCCGGACCTCGGTGCGGCCGTTCCGGGAGATCTTCCCGGCGCTGAGCCGAACGTTGCTGATGGCAAACGACGTGTAGCTGAGACCGTGGCCGAACGGATAGAGCGGACTTGACGGGCTGTCGACGTACTTGTCGGCCTCGGTACGGGCGCTCTTGAAGTTGTAGTACATCGGCAACTGGCCGACGCTGCGCGGTACGGTGATCGGCAGCCGGCCGGACGGATCGACGACGCCGGTCAATACGTCGGCCACCGCCTGCGCGCCTTGTTCGCCGGGCAGCCAGGCCTCGAGGATCGCGGGGACGTGCTCCGCGGCCCAGGTGACCGACAGCGGGCGGCCGTTGACGAGCACCAGGACCACCGGCGTACCCGTCCGGTGGACGGCCTCCAGCAGCTCCTGCTGAACGCCGGTCAGGTCGAGCGTCGCGATATCGGCCAGCTCGCCGTTCGTCCGACCGGGGTTGAGGTAACCGCCCTTGAGCTCCTCGCCGAGGACGACGACCGCGACGTCGGCGTCCTTGGCCACCTCGACCGCGGCGGCGATTCCGGACCGGTCGGTGCCGGTCGTCTCGCAGCCCCTGGCGTACGTGATCGGGTGACCGGTGGCCTTCAGCCGATCCAGGATCGTCGGTACATCGTGGAACGTCGGCCAGGCGGAGTACTCGCCGAGCAGGTTCCGGGCGTCGTCGGCGTTCGGGCCGATCACGGCGAGCCGGGTCTTCGGCTTCAGCGGGAGCAGGCCGCCTTCGTTGCGGAGCAGAGTCATCGACTCCTGGGCCGCCTGGAGAGCGATCTTGCGGTGCGCCGGCCGGTTCACGACCGCCTGCGCGCGGACCGGGTCGGCGTACGGGTTCTCGAAGAGGCCGAGGCGTTCCTTGAGAGTGAGGATGCGGCGGACGGCCCGGTCGACCAGTGCCTCGGAGATCAGGCCGCTGTGCACGGCCTCGGCCAGGCCGGTGAGGAACGCTTCGTGCCAGGCGAGACCGATGTCGACGCCGGCGGTCAGGGCGAGCATGCCCGCCTTTGCCGGAGTGGCAGCGATCCGATCGGTCAGCATGCTCGCGAAACCGTTGGCGATCACCACGCCCTCGAAGCCGAGCTCGTCGCGCAGAACACCGGTCAGGTACTTCGGCGATCCGTGCACCGAGATGCCGTCGATGGTCTGCTCACTGGCCTCGGTCATCAGCGAACCGGCCGCGAAACCGACCTGCCACGGCGGGAGGTGGACGTTGCGGAGCTCGCGCTCGCCGAGTTCGATCGAGGAGCCTTCGAGACCGCCGACGTTCGGGGACTCGGCCGGAAAGGTGCAGAGCGAGACGACCACGCCGGTCCGGGGGTCGGCCTGCGCGGCGGGGACGAGGGATTCGACGTAGCGGGAGACCAGGTAGGGGTCCTCGCTGAACGACCAGATGGAGCGGCCGTAGCGCGGATCGCGGTTCAGTTCGGCGGTGATCGTGCTGACCGCGTGGATACCGACCGCGCGCGCCTCCACGCCGACGACGCCGTACACGCGCCCGACGAGCTCCGGCGACCAGGTCGCGCCGAGGCCGAGGCCTTCGGGAAAGATCGTCGAGCCGGGCCCGATCGAGCCGTGCGTCCCCTCGCTGATCTGCAGCATCGGGATCTGGTTCCTGGTGCCCAGCGCCAGCCGCTGCAGCGCGTTGTGCCGCTCGGCCTGCTCCTTCGGCGACTTGGGGTGTTCCGGATCGAAGCTGCCGAACAGCGACTCGTTCACCAGGCCGAAGAAGCCGCCGCCCGGACCGAGTACGAGATCCACGTGCTTGCAGCCGCCGCGCGCGTACTGATCCTGGTCCGCCGGGGACGCGACCGGCGAGGAGCCGGGCTCACCCGGGATCACGACCGGCATGTTCAGCTGCGCGATCTTGTCCTCGAGGGTCATTGCACCGAGCAACCGCTCGACCCGTGCCGAAGCTCTCCGCTCACCTCGGCTCGCGGTCGCCGGCGGCTCCGGCACCCCGGTCGCCGCAGCCACCGCGGCCGCGCTCGCGACGAATCCCCGCCTGCTGATCACGCCTTCGCCTCCCGGTCGGTGGCGAGCCACTGGCTCAGCCGCCCGAACCACTGCGCGTTGTCGGTGCGCTCGGTGAACCAGCGGTGGTTGGTCAGCAGGTAGATCGTCGTACCGCCCTTGAGCTCGAGGGTCAGCGGTCCCCCGATCGTCTTCGACCCACCCCCGAGGAACCGTCCGTACAGGTCGGTGAACTCGTTCCGGACGGCGACCAGCTCACCCGGGTGCACGGTGATGTCGTGCCCGTGCTGCCAGTTCGTCAGCTCGAGCCGGTTCAGGTGCAGCCGGACGGTCCCCGCACGCGGAAAGACCGCCCGCTGGTCGATCGCGGTCTTGAACGAATCCCAACGGGTCCGCCCGGCCAGCTCGGCCGCCGTCGTCCCGCGGTAGGTGCTCTCGGCAAGGATCATGGAACCGACTCTGCCGAGAAACTTCGGCACCCGGATCCACCCGGGAGAGCTTCCGCACCGTCGATCGGGGGAGAGCGTCCTCCACCGAAAGTCTTCTGCTGCCGGAGCCGGCGGGAGGTACCGTCGGTCGGGTGCAGAGGAAGTCGGAGGACTCGGGGATCCTCGCCGCGCTGATCCAACCGGGGTCGCGGGCGGCGCCGGGGTACGACCGGCCGACGCCGCGGGACCGGGTGGTCGACGTCGCGTGTGTGCTGATCGGTTTCGCGGTGAGCCTGCCGTGGCTGGGGAAGGCGGATCCGGTCCCGCGGTTCGGGCAGTTGCCGTACTGGCTGACGCTCGCGGCTGCGCTTGGGGCGGCGCTGGCGTTGTTGGTACGGCGCCGGTGGCCGGTCGGGTTGACGGTGGTGTTGATCGTGGCGTCGACGCTGGTGCCGCCGGTGGGTGGCTCGGCGGGGATCGCGTTGTTCAGCGTGGCGGTGCACCGGCGGCCGGCGGTGAGTATCTCGCTCGGGGCCGCGGCGATGGCCTCCGGCCTGCTGCAGTTCTGGTTGTATCCGATGACCGGCGTCCCGCACGGCTACTCGATCGCGGTCACGGTGACGGCGTCACTCTGCGCCGCGGTCGTTGCCTGGGGCATCGTCGTACGCACGCGGCGGCAGCTGATGGCGTCGCTCACCGAACGCGCCGTGCGGGCCGAGACCGAGCAGAAGTTGCGGGTCGAGCAGGGGCAGCGGCAGGAGCGGGAGCGGATCGCCCGGGAGATGCACGACGCGCTCGGGCACCGGTTGTCGTTGCTGAGCGTGCATGCCGGTGCGCTGGAGTTCCGCCCGGACATGCCGTCCGACGAGCTGTCCCGAGCGGCCGGCGTGATCCGGACCAGCGCGCGCGACTGTGTCGACGACCTGCGCGAGATCGTCGGCGTACTGCGCTCACACGGCACCAGCGACGGTCCACGCCGGGGCATCGCCCAGCTCGACGAGCTGGTCGCCGAGTCGCGGCAGGCGGGCATGGTGCTCGATCTGACCGTCCGCGCCGACCTGGCCGACGTACCGGAGCCGATCGGCCGGCACGCGTACCGGATCGTCCAGGAGGGGCTCACGAACGCCCGCAAGCACGCTCCGAACCAGCGCGTACGGCTGACCGTGGGCGGTGGGCCGGAGGAGGGGCTGAAGGTCGAGTTGACCAACCGCCTCGAATCGGGTGCGGGCGGGCCGGGCTCGCGGGTCGGCCTGATCGGGCTGACCGAACGCGCCTCGCTGGCCGGCGGGCGGATCGAGTACGGACCAACCGTCGACGGTGAGTTCCGGTTGGCGGCGTGGCTGCCGTGGACCCTACGATGACGGCGTGAGTGCTCCCATCCGGCTGCTCCTGGTGGACGACGACCCGATCGTTCGTGCGGGGCTGGTCAGCATGCTGGGCGGGACGCCCGCGGTGGAGCTGGTCGGCGAGGCCGGCAACGGTCGCGACGCGGTCGACGCGGTCCGCGACCTGAGGCCGGACGTCGTCCTGATGGATATCGGCATGCCGGTCCAGGACGGTGTCGCCGCAACGGCCGCGATCCGCCGCCGCCCGGGCGCGCCCGAGATCATCGTGCTCACCACGTTCGGCTCCGACGAGTACCTGCTGCGCGCCCTCCGCGCCGGCGCTGCCGGCTACTTGCTGAAGGATGCGGCCCCGGCGGAGATCGTGGACGCGGTCCTCAAGGTCGCCGCCGGTGAGTCTGTGCTTTCGCCGCAGTCCACCCGTCAGCTGATGGACTACGTCGGCGAGCCCGACAGCGATTCCCGCCGTACGACGGCACAAAAGGCGCTCGGCCGATTGACCGAACGCGAACGCGACGTCGTACTGGCCGTGGCCGAAGGCAAGAGCAACGCCGAGGTGGCCGCCGCATTGCAGCTGGGGGTCGCCACCGTCAAGACCCACCTGGCCAACTCGCTGACCAAGCTGCAGCTCACCAACCGTGTCCAGCTCGCCATCCTCGCGCACGACGCGAACCCGGTCTGATGGAGATCGCGCGGGCGCGGTCGGAACGCGGGGAGCTGCTGCTGCGGCGCAGAGAGGACGGTGCGCTGGAGCTGCGAGTGAACGGCGTCTTCGTGATGGATGACGTGGAGACCTCGAGCGAGGAGCTGCTGGCGTCGGCGGCGCTGGAGACGGTACGGCGTCCGGATCGGGTGCTGGTCGGTGGACTCGGCCTCGGCTACACGGTGCGCGCGCTGCTTGGCGACGACCGGCTCGGTGAGGTGGTGGTCGCCGAGATCGAGCCGGACCTCGTCGCCTGGATGCGGGCAGGCCTGGTCCCTTCCGTCCTCGACGATCCACGCGTCGCGGTGGTCGTCGGTGACGTCCGCGCGGTGGTGGCCGATCTCCCCGACGCGTCCGTGGACGCGATCCTGCTGGACGTCGACAACGGTCCGGACTTCCTTGTGTACAACGAGAACTCGGCGATCTACACGTCCGGTTTCCTAGGTGTCTGCCGGGCCAAGCTGAGACTGGGCGGCGTCCTCACCGTCTGGTCGTCGTCGGCGTCACCCGCGCTCGAGTCGGCTGTCATCGCGGTCTTCGGCGCCTGCGACGTGAAGTCCGTCCCGGTCGAACTCCAGGGCCGGGACGAGCTGTACTACGTCTATCAAGGCATGGCGTTGTCCACAGAAGGTCGATCAGGACGTTCCGGCAGTGGGCGATCGACGTACTCTGCAGGTATGGGTGATGACGCAGAGTTCAGGATCGAGCACGACACGATGGGCGAGGTGAAGGTACCTCGGGACGCGTTGTGGCGGGCTCAGACGCAGCGTGCGGTGGAGAACTTCCCGATCTCCGGGCGGCCGCTGGCGCCGGCGCTGGTGCACGCGCTGGCGGAGATCAAGGCCTCGGCCGCGGTCGTGAACACCTCGCTCGGCGTGCTGGACGCGGACCGGTCGGCCGCGATCGTGGCGGCCGCGGACCAGGTGGCGGCGGGGGAGTTCGACGCGGAGTTCCCGATCGACGTCTTTCAGACCGGCTCGGGTACGTCGACGAACATGAACGCCAACGAGGTCCTCGCCACCCTCGCCACCCGCGCGCTCGGCGCGGACGTACACCCGAACGACCACGTCAACGCGTCCCAGTCCAGCAACGACACCTTCCCGTCCGCGATCCACGTCGCCGCCACCGCGGGCGTGGTGCGGGAGCTGCTTCCGGCGCTCGAGCACCTCGCGGATTCCCTTGCCCGTAAAGGATCCGAGTTCGCCGAGGTGGTGAAGTCGGGGCGGACGCACCTGATGGACGCGACCCCGGTCACCCTCGGCCAGGAGTTCGACGGGTACGCCCAGCAGATCCGCCGGGGCGCCGCGCGGGTCCGTACGACCTTGCCGCGTGTCGCCGAGCTGCCCTTGGGCGGTACGGCGGTCGGCACCGGGATCAACACCCCGCCCGGGTTCGCGGCCGCGGTGATCACCGAGCTCAACCGGCGGACCGGGCTCGAGCTGACCGAGGCCGAGGACCACTTCGAGGCCCAGGGCGCCCAGGACGGTCTGGTCGAGCTGTCCGGGCAGCTGAAGACGGTCGCGGTCAGCCTGACGAAGATCTGCAACGACCTGCGCTGGATGGGTTCTGGGCCGCGCGCCGGGCTCGGCGAGATCGCACTGCCCGACCTGCAACCGGGTTCGAGCATCATGCCGGGCAAGGTGAACCCGGTGATCTGCGAGGCGACGCTGATGGTCGCCGCGCAGGTGATCGGCAACGACACGACGATCACCGTGGCCGGTGCCGGAGGCAACTTCGAGCTGAACGTGATGCTCCCGGTGATCGCCCGCAACCTGCTCGAGTCGATCACCCTGCTGGCGAACAGCTCACGGCTGCTGGCCGACCGCTGCGTCGACGGCATCACCGCGAACGTTGGTCACGCCCGCGAACTGGCCGAGTCGTCGCCGTCGATCGTCACCCCGCTCAACCGGTACATCGGCTACGAGAACGCGGCCGCGGTCGCCAAGAGTGCTTTGAAACAAGGGAAAACGATCCGCGAGGTCGTGCTCGAGAACGGCCACGTCGAGAAGGGCGACCTCACCGAGGAGCAGCTCGACGCGGCGCTCGACGTACTGTCGATGACCCGGCCCGGCTCGTGACGGGGTACTGGGAGCCGGGTACGGCGATCGAGTGGGTGTACGAGGGCACCGGTAGACACGCCGACCTGCCGAACGTACGGCCGATGACGGTCGTGCGGGACGACGCGGACGGGCTCGTGGCGTGGCTCGCGCCCGGTACGCCGTTGCTCAAACCGGTGCTGACCGACGGACGCGAGACGCGGCACGCCGGTCCGGTGGCGATGTTCACCGAGGACCGGGTGCTGAAGCTCGACGTCTGGCGCGGGACCGGGATCCTGAAGGTGTCCCCAGCGGCCAAGCCGTGGTCGGTCTGGTACTTCTGGGCCGAGGACGGGACGTTCCGCGGGTGGTACGTGAACCTCGAACGCGAGCACGTACGGGACCAGGCAGCCCGGCGTACCAGCACTGTCGATCATGTGCTTGACCTGTGGATCAACCCGGACCGCACGATCGAGTGGAAGGACGAGGACGAGCTCGCAGGGGCGGTCGAGGCGGGCCGGTTCACGCCCGCCGAGGCGGACCGGATCGTCGCCGACGCGCACGCCGCGATCCGGGACGTCGAGGCGTGGACCGCGCCGTTCTCCGACCGGTGGGAGACCTGGACGGCGCCGGCGGACTGGCGGGTGCCTGCGGCGCCGACGACCCACCAGCCGGAGCTGATCGCGGAGGAGCTGCACAGCTGACCACAACAGCTGGGTCACGAGCGGTTGTAACTGGCGGGTACGGGATTAGCTTGGAGGTATGTACACCATCGAGCTGCAGGCCGACGAGCTTCAGATGCTGCGCTCGGCCCTTGGGTGCTACCTGCAGGCATTCGGCCACAACGAAGCAGACCTGGTGAAGGCCGCCAGAGCCCTGCTCCTCAAACTCCCGGAGGAGGCCACCGAAGCAAAGGCCGGCTAGCTTCTCGGGCGCACCGTCAGGGGGACCGGCTTGCGAGTATCCGTGAAGAAGTCGTTGCCTTTGTCGTCCACGACGATGAACGCCGGGAAGTCCTCGACCTGGATCTTCCAGATCGCCTCCATGCCGAGCTCCGGGTACTCGATCACGTCGACGGACTTGATGCAGTCCTGCGCCAGCCGCGCCGCCGGTCCGCCGATCGACCCCAGGTAGAACCCGCCGTGCTCCTTGCACGCCGCCGTCACCTTCGCCGACCGGTTGCCCTTGGCAAGCATCACGAACGAACCACCGGCCGCCTGGAACTGGTCCACGTACGCGTCCATCCGCCCCGCCGTTGTCGGCCCGAACGACCCCGACGCGTATCCCTCCGGCGTCTTCGCCGGCCCCGCGTAGTACACGGCGTGATCGCGCAGGTACGACGGCATCGGCTCGCCCGCGTCCAGCCGTTCCTTGATCTTCGCGTGTGCAATGTCGCGCGCCACCACCAGCGGACCGCTCAGTGACAGCCGCGTCTTCACCGGCAGCTTCGACAGCTCCGCGCGGATCTCCGACATCGGCCGGTTGAGGTCGATCCGGACGACCTCGGCGTCGTCGAGGTGCTCGTCGGTGGTGTCCGGCAGGAACCGCGCCGGTTCCTTCTCCAGCTGCTCCAGGAACACCCCCTCCGGCGTGATCTTCGCCAGCGCCTGGCGGTCCGCCGAACACGACACCGCGATCGCGACCGGGCAGGACGCGCCGTGCCGCGGCAGCCGGATCACGCGGACGTCGTGGCAGAAGTACTTCCCGCCGAACTGCGCACCGATCCCGAACTCCTGGGTGAGCTTGAAGACCTCCTCCTCCAGCTCCACGTCCCGGAACCCGTGGCCGACCGGCGATCCGGTGGTCGGGAGGGTGTCGAGGTAGTGCGCGGAGGCGTACTTCGCGGTCTTCAGCGCGTACTCCGCGGAGGTGCCGCCGACGACGATCGCCAGGTGGTAGGGCGGGCAGGCCGCGGTACCGAGCGAGCGGATCTTCTCGTCGAGGAACTCGATCATCCGCGCCGGGTTCAGGACCGCCTTGGTCTCCTGGTACAGGAAGGACTTGTTCGCGGAGCCGCCGCCCTTGGCCATGAACAGGAACTTGTACGCCGGGTCGCCGTGTTGAGGTGTCGAGTACAGCTCGATCTGCGCGGGGAGGTTGGAGCCGGTGTTCTTCTCGTCCCACATGGTCAGCGGGGCCATCTGCGAGTAGCGCAGGTTCAGCTTGGTGTAGGCGTCGTACACGCCGCGGCTGATCCACTCCTCGTCCACCGCGCCGGTGAGGACGCCCTCGGACTTCTTGCCCATCACGATCGCGGTGCCGGTGTCCTGGCACATCGGGAGGACACCGCCGGCCGAGATGTTCGCGTTCTTCAACAGGTCGAGCGCGACGAACCGGTCGTTCCCGGACGCCTCCGGGTCGTCGATGATCCGCCGCAGCTGCTCCAGGTGCGCGGTCCGCAGGTAGTGCGAGATATCGTGCATCGCCTCCGCGGTCAGCGCCTGCAACACCTCGGGCTGCACCTGCAGGAACGTCCGGTCGCCCGCCGTGAACGTACTGACACCTTCGGTCGTCAGCAGCCGGTACTCCGTGTCGTCGCTGCCCAACGGCAAGAGCTCGGAGTAGTTGAAGTCCGCAGACACGCAATACCTCCACACAAACTGGACTGAACGCCCCCAGCCTAGTTCTCCCGGTACGCCGCCCCGACGCGACCTCCGTCTCACCGCTGGCTGAGGCAATCCTCACCCACGCACGGCCCGCCAGGCTCCCGGCAGCTCCAGCCCCAGCGCGAGCCGGTGGTACAGCCGCTGGTACCCGGTCGCCGTCTTTGTCAGCCGGTTCTTCGGCGCCGGCGCCCGGTTGCGGAGGCCGACTGCCATGCCGATGATCGTGAAGGCACCGCCGAAGAACAGGATCCCCGCCGGGACGACAGTCGTTTCCGACGTCCATTGCAGGATCAGGAGCCACACGACCCCGGCGACCAGCATCGCGAACGCCGCCAGGTACACGCCCGCGAGAAGCCTTCCGTTGCGTACCTCGCCCCAGTTCATGCTCGACAGTATGCGGGTCAGGGATGGGGTCAGGGGTGAATCGGGGGAGAAACCTGGCGGCGGTGGGTGCGTGCGCCGCGTATGGTTTTGGGGTGGCTCAGGATGACGTTCCCCAGCAGAACCGCCCGCAGGACGTGGTGCCGGCGCAGACCGAGGATCCGGTACTGCGGCGGCGGGTGTCCGACCTCGAGCGGGAGGAGGTCGCCGACGTACTGCGCGACGCCGCCGGCGAGGGCCGCCTGTCGTACTCCGAACTCGAGGAGCGGCTGGAGACGCTGTACGCCTCCAAGACGTACGGCGAACTCGTCGAGCTGACCGCCGACCTGCCGAACGGCCCGCGGGCGCCGGGTGCACCGCAGGGCGTGCCGGCCACCACCCCGCAGTACAGCGGTGCGATGGTCGAGTCCGGCCCGGTGATGAACGTGTTCCTGTCCGACACCAAGCGGATGGGCACCTGGCTGGTACCGCAGCGCCAGGAGGTGAACGCGGTCCTCGGCGACGTGACGCTCGACTACACCGAGGCGGAGATCCCGTTCGACGACATCCAGATCGACGTGAAGTCGATCCTCGCCGACGTGAAGATTCGGGTACCGCAGAACGCGATCGTCGTCCTGGACAGCAACCCGATCCTGGGCTCCGTCTCCGAACAGGAAGCCGGCCTCAAAGCCGTCCCCGACCCGAACGCCCAGCCCGCCACCCCCAAACGCTTCCACATCCGCGGCACCGCCATCCTCGGCGAAATCAAAATCAAACGAGGCCCCCGCCTATCCAAACGCCTCGGCCTCACCTGACACCCTGTGGAAATCCGGCGACGCAGAGTAGCCGGATCGTTATAGCATTCTTGCTATGCCGTGGGGTACCGTTGAACTCGAAGCCGAAGTGCGCACCTGGCTCGAAGCGCTGCCGACCGACCTGTTCGCCCGGGCCGCCTTCTACGTGGATCTGCTCGCCGAGCGGGGTCCGCTGCTGGGGGAGCCGTACACGAAACAGATCGACGGAAAGCTTCGTGAGTTGCGGTTCTGGCTCGAGCAGGACGCACTGCGGATCACCTACTGGATTGCGGCTGATCGGCGGATCGTCCTGCTGACGGTGTTCCGGAAGAGCCGGATGCGGGAGGTACGGGAGATCGACCGGGCGGTGCGGGCGTACCGCAGGTGTGTGCGGGAGGCGCACGGCGTCTCTGGGACTGAGGAGGACTGAGGTGACTGACCGGAGTGGATGGGAAGGTTTGCGGGGGCGCCGGATGTCGGAGCCGGGCGCCGTGGACGCGTACGACGCCACGCGCCGTGCGTTCGAGCTCGGGGCGGCTGTGCGGGCGATGCGCGAGCAGCGCGGTTGGACGCAGACCAGGCTGGCGGAGGCCGCCGGCATGACCCAGTCCGCCCTGGCCCGCTTCGAGGCAGGCGGGACCGTACCTACGCTCGCCTTACTGGAGCGCATCGCCCACGCATTCCACGCCCAACTCGTAGTCCGCTTCGACGAGACGACCCCAGCCGCCTAGTCGTGCGAGGCCGACATGCGGCGCTGCTCTTCGAGGACCTCTTCGAGCCAGGTGCGGAAGGACTGGAGGTCGTTGACGTGCTGGCGGCTGACTGCGAGGTCCTTGGCCCAGACGTTCTTCGGATGGATCGGCAGTCGCTTGAACGGCCCTGAGCCGGTGATGAGGCCGGTCGAACCGATGTCGGCCCAGGGCATGGAGCGGCGTCCCTGGTGGATGCCGGTTCGGTCGACGACGAGGTACGGGCGCTGGGTGACGAGTTGCCAGACGATCAGGACCGCGACGCCGAGGTAGACGACGATCAGCGAATAACCGAGAAAGCGTCCCTTGTCGTCGGCGAGCATGTCCGGAAGGTGGCCGAGCGGCCCCAGGACCAGCAACAGCAACGGGAACTGCAGGAACGACCGCCGGCGCACTGGGAACTCGACGCGTTGGTTGTGGTGCCACTCGACGATCCAGGCCTCGGGGAGGCGTTCGCCCATGACTGCCATGTCGCCCCCAGCTCTCACGACTCCGTCCCCGGAGCAGGATCACTGTAATGCACCACACTTGATGTATGGGGAGAGTTCGGCGCGTACTGGGGTGGGCGTTCGTCCGCGGGCCGGCGGCGGCTTATGCCCTGGCGGATTCCGGGTCTTCGTTGGTGGGGGTTCGCGGGGATCGGTGCTGTGGGTGCGAGGAGTGAGTCCGGCACAGGTCGCGACCGGGAAGCAGCCGGTGGGACGGCATGCGGCGGCGAGCGACGGCTGGCGGCAGCGGGGACAGCGGCTGGTGCCGGGGAGTCTGGTGGCGTTCTTCGTGTTGATCTCGATCCCGTTCGGGGCGTTGGGGTTCGAGGCGCGGAGTGCGGCGCGGCCCGCGGAAGGTCCGACGGCGCTGACGAACGGGACCGTCACCGCGGTGCACGAGCCGGGGTGGTTCCAGAAGGCGTCCGGTTCGGTGGAGATCCAGTACGTCGTGGACGGTACGGCGCACACGTTCGAGGCGACGCGTGATCCGGGTGAGCACTTCTTCCGGCTCGGGGACGTCGTACCTGTCGAGTACGTCGTCGCCGAGCCGGCGAAGGGGCGGAGTACCTGGGTGGTCGAGTCGGCCCGCTCGGACCAGGCGTTCTGGTTGTGGAACGCCGGTATCTGCGGCGGACTCGGGGTACTCAGTGGTGCTGCTTACCTCGTTGGGCGGTTGCGATCCAGCGGCCGGCGTGACGGTTGATCGCGATCGGGTGGTCGAAGGTCGACGAGATCAACGGGGTGGTGACGACGTCCTCGACCGGACCGGCCGCGAGGATCCGGCCGTTGCGGATCAGGGCGGCGTGGGTCGTACAGGTGGGGAGTTCTTCGAGGTGGTGGGTGACCAGGATCCAGGCCAGGTGGGGGTGGCTGGTGTGGATGTGGTCGAGGGTTTCCAGGAGTTGTTCGCGGGCGGCTACGTCGAGGCCGGTCGACGGCTCGTCCAGCAGCAGCAACCTCGGGTCGGAGATGAGGGCGCGGGCGATCAGGGCGCGGCCGCGTTCGCCTTGGGAGAGGGTTGTCCAGGGGGAGTGGGCCAGCGCGCTGATGCCGAGCAGGTCGATCAGCTCCAGCGCCCGCGCGGACTCAGCAGCGGTGGGTTCCCAGCGGGGCATGCGTTCGATGGTGCCGGTCAGGCCGGTGAGGACGATGTCGACGATGCTCAACGGCGACCGCAGCGGGTGGCGCGGGTTGACGTGGCCGATGGACTCCCGCAGCGTACGGATGTCGACCGTACCGAGTCGCTTCCCGAGGATCTCGACCGTACCGCGGGTCGGATGGGTGACCGCGCCGCACAACCCGAGCATCGTGCTCTTCCCAGCCCCGTTCGGCCCGAGCAGCGCCCACCGCTCGCCCTCGCCGACGGTCAGCGACACCCCGGACAGCAGCAGTTTGCCGTCCCGGACGAAGTCGACGTCCTTCAGTTCGAGCACCCGTAAACCTCCTCGTACAACGCCTTCAACTCCGAAGCACTCGCTTCCCGCCCGGTCGCATCCGTCCGCCGCTGCACGTGCCGCGCAAACTCACGTTCCTGCGACGAAGACAGCCGGAGACCGTACACAGACTCCAGCACATGCGCGATCCCACCCTTGCCCGACTGGCTGTTCACCCGTACGACGGCCTCGTACCCGCGCCCCACATCGGCCGGATCGATCGGCAGATACGGCACCTCCCACAGCCCGTCCCCCTGCACGGCGAACCCCTTCCGGATCGCGTCCTGGTGCGTACCGGAGAAGGCCGTGTACACGAGCTCCCCGACGTACGGGTGCCGCGGATGGATCGGCATCCGCGTGCAGTACTCCACCACCGAACGGATCCCGTCGATGTCGGAGAAGTCGATCATCGGGTCGACGCCCTGCGCATGCAGGTTCAGCGCGAGCGTGGCGATGTCGACGTTCCCGGTCCGTTCCCCGTTTCCGAAAACGCATCCCTCGACCCGCTGAGCACCGGCGAGTACGGCGAGTTCGGCGCAGGCGATCCCGGTACCGCGGTCGTTGTGCGGATGTACCGACAGGATGACGCCGTCGCGGCGCGGCAGGTTCTGGTGCATGTACTCGATCTGGTCGGCGTACACGTTCGGCGTCGCGGCCTCGATCGTGGCGGGCAGGTTCAGGACGACGGGCCGCTCCGGCGTCGCGTCCCACTGCTTGGTCAGGTGGTCGGCGAGCTCGAGGACGTAGTCCGGCTCGGTCAGGTTGTACACCTCGGGCGAGAACTGGAACCGTACCGAGTCCCCGGCCAACCGCTGGATCTCCTCCGACCCGGCGTAGATCATCGCCGCGAGGTCGTCCCGCGACTTGCGCAGTACGACGTCCCGCCACACCGGCGCGGTCGCGGCGTACATGTGGATCACGACGTCGCCAGGCATCCCCGCGACCGACTCGACCGTCCGCGCGATCAGGTCGGGACGAGCCGGCGTGAACACCACGATCGTGACGTCGTCAGGTACGAGATCCGAAGTCGCCAGTAACCGGACGAAGTCGAAGTCGGTCTGCGACGCGGACGGATACCCGACCTCGATCTCTTTGTAGCCGATGGCAACCATCAGCTCGAAGAACTTGCGCTTGCGCTCCGGGTCCATCGGCTCGGCCAGTGCCTGGTTGCCGTCGCGGAGGTCGACCGGCACCCACAGCGGTGCCTGGGTGATCCGGCGGTCCGGCCAGGTCCGCTCGACCGGCGCGACCGGGACCTTCGCGAAGATGTCGCGGTACCGGTGGCTGGGCATCGGGGAGGGCTGCTGACGGTTCATGCGAGAGGTCCTTCCAGGGTGTAGGAGGACCGGCGGACGACTGCACTCCACGAAGGGAGCGCCGGTCGATCAGCTCCCGCCGTGGCGGCGAAGAAGGAGGAGACCCGGGAGCAAACGCATGCCGAGCACCGTACCAACTCCTCAGACAAGCTGACAACTCCACCCTCAGCCTCGCACCGCGCAACTTTGGGAAGCCACCAACCAGAAATCGACCGCGGAAATGGTTGGCAGCTTCTCAAAGTTGGGGTTTTGCGGCGGGAAGGTGGGGGTGGGGGCGCGTTTAGACTGGCGCGCATGATTCGCCGACACCCGCTTGCCGAGCAGGCCGCCGAGGAGCTGCTGCGCCGGATCGGCAGCGGCGAGTTCACGCTCGGCGCCAAGCTCCCGGGGGAGACCACGCTGGCCGCGCAGCTCGGCGTCGGCCGGTCGACGATCCGCGAGGCGGTCCGCGAGCTGGCCGGGCGCCGGGTGCTCGAGAGCCGCCAGGGCGCGGGCGTGTTCGTGATCGCGCTGCAGGCCGCCGAGGACTGGGACAAGGTACTGCGGAAGGCCGACATCACCGACGTACTCGAAGGCCGGCTGGCGATCGAGACCGAAGGCGCCCGGCTGGCCGCGTCCCGTCGTACGCCGGGGGACCTGAAGAACTTCCGCTACACCCTCGCGGACCGCAAGCGCGCCGCGGTCAACGCGCCGGACGACTGGTACATCGAGGCGGACCTCGCCTTCCACCGCGCCGTCGTCACGGCCGCGCACAACGCCGTACTGACCGAGCTCTTCGACACGTTCGTACCGCGGATCCGCCGGGCGATGATCGACATGCTCAAGCTCGACGAGGAGCACCGGCACCGGCACGACCAGGCGGCGCACGAGGCGATCGCCGAGGCCATCCGCGCGAAGGACCCGGAGCTCGCGGCAGCCCGCGCCCGCGAGCACCTCAGCGCGGTACGGAGCTCAATCCGTTAGGGACCATCAGACACCCCCTAGGTGCTGCTGATGTAGCGACCGCAGCCAGGGCGTCAGCGCGTCGAGGTCCTCGACGTTGTCCTGGGAGATCGAGATCGGTCGCGTACGGCGGTCCGCCGGGCGCACCTGTACCGCGCGCGCGAGCGGCAAGCCGACCGGTTCGTCGATGCTGGTGATCCGCGACCACTCCAGGCTGTGACCGCGGCTGATGCCCTCGGCGTTCACCGTCACCACCGGGCGGTTCGTGACCAGCTGCCACGCGGTCAGCCCGGTGCCGTAGACGAACGCCGCGAGTGCGGTCAGCCGCAGTACGCCGAGAGTGCCGGAAACGCCGTCCGCGCGCAGGTGGTCGACGTTCGTCCACAACGACAGCAGCATCAGGAAGCCGAACCCGGCCAGCCGCACCATCAGCCGGCTGCGGCGCGGCGGGAAGTCGACGCTGCCCTTGGACTCCAGTTCGGACGTCCAGGCCTCGACGGACACCGTCACGAACCCCAGGTCGCGACGTGCTCGGCCGCGGTCGGCGGGTCGGCGCCGTGCCGCGTACACGTGATCGCGGCTGCCTTCACCGCGTAGTCCACGACGTCGTGCAGGTCCTGTTCCGTCAGCCCAGCCAGCCGCCGCTCGCCGAGCAGCCCGCGCTTCTCCAGCCCGGCGATCAACGCGGACATGAACGAGTCTCCGGCGCCGACGGTGTCGACGACCTCGATCGCGGGCGCGGTCACGTCGACCTGCGCGTCCCGGCTGACCCCGAGCGCACCCTTGCCGCCGCGGGTGATCACCACGCACTGCGTCCGCTCCGCGGTCAGCAACTCGGCGGCGATGTCCACCGGCTCGATGCCGGGGCGGAGGAACTCGCAGTCCTCGTCGCTCAGCTTCACCAGGTCGCTCGACGCGGCGAGCTTCCGTACGGCGGTCCACGTCGAGACCGGGTCCGGCGTGATGCTCGGGCGGGCGTTCGGGTCCAGCGTCACGGTGACGGGCTGGTCGGCGACCGACTCCAGGAAGGCCCGGATCGCCGCGGCTCCGGGCTCGAGCACGGTCGCGATCGACCCGGTGTGGATCGCCGGGCAACCGCGGGACAGCGACAGCGCCGGCGGTTCCCAGGTGATGTCGAACTGGTACGTCGCGACGCCCTCCGCGTCCAGCGTCGCGGTCGCCGTACTGGTCCGGAAGTTCGGGTCGACCGACCCCGGCGCGAGCTGGACCCCGTTCCCGAACAGGTGCGCGCCGAGCTGGTCGCCGTACGCGTCCGTCCCGAACCTCGTCACCAGCTCGGTCGGTACGCCGAGCCGCGCGAGCCCGACCGCCACGTTCGCGGGCGAGCCGCCCGGAGTCGCCTTGGTCTTCCCGTTGCCGTTCCGCGGCCTGCTCGCCGAACTCACGATGTCCACGAGAGCCTCGCCGATGACGAGAACAGGTGCGCTCATCGGGCGTGCTCGAAGTCGATCGCGGAGTACGCGCGGAGCTTCTCCAGTTGGTGGACGCTCTCGATCGAGCGGATCGTGCCGCTGCGCGAACGCATCACGAGCGAGTGCGTCCGCGCGGTCGAACGGCCGTACCGGACGCCGCGGAGCAGCTCGCCGTCGGTGATGCCGGTGGCGACGAAGAAGCAGTCGTCACCGCTGACCAGGTCGTCGGTGTCGAGCACCCGGTCCAGGTCGTGGCCCGCGTCGAGCGCCTTCTGCCGTTCGGCGTCGTCACGCGGCCAGAGCTTGCCCTGGATCTTTCCGCCCAGGCACTTCATGGCGCAGGCGGCGATGATGCCCTCAGGCGTACCGCCAATGCCGAGCAGCATGTCCAGACCGGTGTCCGGGCGGGCGGCCTCGACCGCGCCGGCCACGTCCCCGTCGGAGATGAACTTGATCCGCGCACCGGTGGCCCGGATGTGCGTGGCCAGCTCGGCGTGCCGCGGCCGGTCGAGCAGGACGACGGTGACGTCGTCGACCGACGAGCCCTTCGCCTTCGCCACCCGCCGGATGTTCTCCGCGACCGGGAGCCGGATGTCGACCACCTCGGCCGCCTCCGGCCCGACGACCAGCTTCTCCATGTAGAAGACCGCGGAGGGGTCGTACATCGAGTTCCGCGGCGAGACCGCCATCACGGCGATCCCGTTCGCCATGCCCTTCGCGACCAGCGTCGTACCGTCCACCGGGTCGACCGCGACGTCGCACTCCGGTCCGAAGCCGGCGCCGACCTGCTCGCCGTTGAACAGCATCGGGGCGTTGTCCTTCTCGCCCTCGCCGATCACGACCACGCCGTTCATACCGACGGTGCCGATCAGCGTACGCATCGCGTTCACCGCCGCGCCGTCGGCGCCGTTCTTGTCGCCGCGGCCGACCCAGCGCCCGGCCGCCATCGCCGCGGCCTCGGTGACCCGCACCAGTTCGAGGGCGAGGTTCCGGTCGGGCGCATGCGCGTCGACCTCGAGGTGGGCCGGTGGCGATGTCGGGTCGGTCATGTCCACGGATCGTAGCCAACGCGTCTGACCGGTGTTCGGGCGGATTGCGCCTCGCGAGACACTGTGGGCATGAGTTCGACAGGTCAGGACGCTTCCGGGGGCGCTGCAGCTGACGAAAAGGCCGAGGCGGCGGCCCGGGAGAAGGCGCAGACCCTCGCGGAGGCGAACGAGTACCGGCAGGCGTACCGGCGGGACAAGGCGAAGTCGCAGACCGTCGGCAACATGGTGGGCGCGCTGGTGATCTGCCTGGCCGTGGTCGCGTTCCTGATCCTCGTCACCTGGCGGCCGAAGCACGAGCAGGTGAACGCCGTCGAGTACACCGCGCAGCTGCAGGACGCCCGCAAGGCCGCGCCGTGGGTCCGTGGCCCGGAGCCGATGCCGACCGGCTGGACCGCGACCAGCGTGGAGTTCCGCGCGCCGCAGCAGGAGCCGATCACCTGGCACCTCGGCATCGTCACGAACGAGAAGAAGTACGTCGGCCTCGAACAGTCGAACGTGACGACTCTGAAATTCCTTGCCGACAAGCTCGGCCGGACGTCCGACGACGGTACGTCAGCGGTCGCGGGCGTGACCTGGCAACGGAAGGTTCTGCTCGACCGAAAAGGCGAGAACGCCTTGGTTCTGGTGGGTTCCGGAGTGACCACGATCGTCACCGGAAACGCCGGCTATCCCTCGCTTGAAGCGTTCGCTTCGGTTCTGCGCTGATTTCCGAAGCCCTTGACACCCGGCCAGAGAACTTGGTCTGATCGAAACTCGGCTTACACGCTCGGGGAAAAGCGAAAGGGCCTCGGATGGTCACGCCGCGGCAGGGGAGTTGACCCGCCGATGTTCATCACCGGGCTTCTCCTGGGTGCCGACAGCTCTCCACATCTGGGTGCGCCGTGGCAGTTGCTGGCCTTTCGCGGCGGCACGTTGTTCGGGGCGGCGCTCGACGGGGCGCGCGACTGTGGGTTCGACCAACTGGTCGTGACGCTGGGCAGTGCGTCGGAGCAGATCCGCGACCGGATCGACCTGGACGGCGTACGGGTGGTCGAGTCGCCGCACGCCGACACCGGCAGCGCGTCGATCGTGCCCGCGCTGGACGCGGTCGACCGGCGCGCCGACGGGATCGTCGTACTGCTCGGTGACCAGCCCGGGATCACGTCGGCCGCCGTCTGGTCGCTGGTCGCCGAGGTCGCCACCCCGATCGGCGTCTGCCGGTACGACGACGGCGAGAGCTACCCGTGCTGGTTCGGCCGGGAGCTGTTCGGCGAACTCCGCGAGTTGCGTACCGACGCCGAGCTGTGGAACCTGATCGACGTGGGCTCCCACCCGGTCACCAGAGTCGATGCCATCGGCAACTTGCCGCCGCGGGCGACCACCTGGTCGGCGTACCACCAGCTACTCTCCGGCAGACCCGTCCTGTCCGACGACCTGCTGCACCCGGTCCGCGCCACGTCGTACGCCCGCCGTCGCCGCCGTACGAACACCTGACCCGGCTCCCCCCTCCCCGGCGCATTTGCTGGGTAAGCCAGCCAGATTGGGGGTTCTTGACCCATTGTCAGGGTGTGGAACCCGGCATTTCGCTGGCTTACCCAGCAAATGCGGGAACGGGGGCGGCGGCGGCAGGGTGCGTCAGTCGGCGCCGGCCAGCCGGAGGCCGACGACGCCGGTGACGATCAGGGCGATACAGGCCAGCCGGGCGGGCGTGACCGGCTCGTGGAACAGGACGATGCCGAGCGTCACCACGCCGACCGAGCCGACGCCGGTCCAGATCGCGTACGCCGTACCGACCGGGAGGCGGTCGAGCGTCTTCGCGAGCAGGGCGACCGAGATCACGCCGAACACCAGCACGCCGAGCGTCGGCCAGAGCCGGCTGAACCCTTCGCTCGGTTTCAGGCTGAGCGCGAACGCGATCTCGAATGCCGCCGCGGCGAGCAGGATGAGCCACGCCATCAGGCCGCCTGTGCTCCTCGCAGGTGCCGGTGCGTCACGGTCGCGACCCGGGCGCCGAGTGCGGCCGCCGTACGAAGATCCGTCGCCGGCGGCGCCTTCTCCGCCGAAAGGTCCGCGTCCGACTGCGCCATCGCGCCCATCCAACTGCCCAGCCGGTTGAGGTCCTCGATGCTCGCGGTGCTGTCCGCCCAGCCGGGGTAGATATCCAGGCCGACCCAGATCATCCCGTGCTGCGCGGCGAACACGGCCAGGTCGACGAGGCTGTTCAGCTTGTCGCCGGACATCGCCTTCGAGTTCGTGAAGCCGGCCGCGATCTTGTCCCGCCAGCCGAGGTCGGCGGCCCAGATCCGGACGCTCTCCTCGGCGAACTTCTTGAACACCCAGCTCGGGCTGCCCATGTAGGTCGGAGCGCCGAAGATGATCGCGTCCGCCGCGGTCAGCCGGGCCCAGACGTCCTCGGTCAGCTCGTCGAGCGGGACCAGGTCGGTCGTGGTGTCCGGAACCGACGCCGCGCCGGCGGCGACGGCCTCGGCCTGTTTCGCCGTGTGCCCGTACCCGGAGTGGTAGGCGATGGCGATCCTGGCGTTGCTCATGTGTGCTTCCTCCTGAGACGTTAGCGGACTACAGTCCGTCTTATGAACGACAGTACCGGACCGCGGTCCGCTTCACAACGGGGTCTCCCGGTCGTGGGTGAACCACGCCCGGAGCGAGCCGATGCCCGGCGCAATCGGCTGCGCGTGCTGGAGGCGGCCGACCGGCTGTTCACCGAGCACGGGGTGAAGAACGTCTCTCTCGACGCGATCGCTGCGGAGGCCGGGGTCGGGAAGGGAACTGTGTTCCGCCGGTTCGGGGATCGCGCGGGGCTCGCTGTCGCGCTGCTCGACGAGCGCGAGCAGGAATTGCAGGCGAAGATCCTCCACGGACCGCCCCCGCTCGGACCGGGCGCGCCACCGGTCGTGCGGGTGCTGGCGTTCCTGGACGCGTATCTCGAACTGCTCGATCGGCATGTGGCGCTGTTCATGGACAGCGAGAACGCGTCGGACGGCGCGCGGTACCGGATCGGCTCGTACCACCTGTGGCACCGGCACCTGTCGCACCTGATCGAGTCCGCCCACGCGGACCTTGACGCGGACTACACCGCGCACGTGTTGCTGGCGCCGCTGGCGGCCGACCTCCACAATGCCCTGCGTACACAGGGATTCGAGCTCGATCGGATGAAGGCCGGCCTCACCGCGGTCGCCAAGAACCTGCTCAGCGCCTGAAGCTGTTGTCAACCTCGATTGCTGAGGATTGCGAGTGCCAGGTCGTGCTGCTCCTGCGACGGCGGGCGCGTCCACGTGCACCCGGCCCGGCCGTCTTCCAGCATGCGGGCCATCACGACGGACAGTACGTCGCGCGGTTCGGCGTACTGCATCTCCGGCCGCGCCTCGTGGTACCGCTTCACGACGCGCTCGAAGCAGAACACCAGCGTGTTGATGTACTTGCTCTTCTCCGCCTCGGCCCGGTCGAAGGCGTTCGCGTAGTCCGGGTTCTCCGGCTTCATCACCTCGCGCAGGACGTCGAAGCGGTTTTTGAGTTCCCGCTGCGGACCGGCGACGGCGTGCGCCTCGTCGTACATCCGGGCGACGTGCGCCGGGTTCTTCGCCAGCACGCCCATCGTCACGAACCCGTTGTCCTCGTCGGCGTACCCGCCGGCGAACTCGTGGTCGACGGACCCCGCGCTGGTGGCGTCCATGATCGCGCTGGTGAACGCGTACTTGTCCAGGCCGTCGATCTGCTCGACGCCCTCGCCCATCCACTCGTCGTCGTTGTAGAGCACGCCCGGGATCTCGCCGTCCGCGGCCTGACTGAGCAGGTGCTGTACTGCGCCGGCCGGGTCCTGGACCGCGCCCGGACCCATCGCGGCGAACTGCTCGGTCAGCCAGAACAGCGAGACCAGCATCATCGGGCGGTACACCCGCAGGATGCCCTGCTCGCGCATCGGGTAGCAGCCGCGGTCGTCGTCGTACGCCTCGAGGCCGGCCATGAACGCCTTCTCCTGCTCCGGCGACAGCGTCAGCTCCCACGCCCACTTCTGCTCGGCGTGGAACTTGTAGAAGTCCGCGCCCTTCAGCGGGTCGCGGAGCTTCAGGAACCAGAAGACGAATCCGCCGAGCCCGAGGACGATGACGCCGAGCACGATGAGCACGATCATGGGGTGTAAATCCTCCACGCGAGTGAACCACTTTCAGGAAAGTGGTTCACCATAGTGAGGGACCAGGTCACCGCACGGGCTCAGTCGGGCTTTTCCTCGTGGGCGGCCTGGGCTTTGGTCAGGCGTTCGCGGGCGCCGTCCAGCCAGCGTTGGCAGGTGGTGGCGAGTTCTTCGCCGCGTTCCCACAGGGCCAGGGACTCTTCGAGGGTCGTGCCGCCTGCTTCCAGCTTGCGGACCACCTCGACCAGCTCCTCGCGAGCCTGCTCGTACGTCATCTCAGGTCGGTCGCTCACGCGTTGTCCTCCTCGGACTTGACTTCGACCGCGAACCGGCCGTCGCTGACCCGCGCCTGCAGCAGGTCTCCCGGCGCCACCTGCGCCATTTCCCGTACGGCGGTCCCGTCCGCCAGCTGGAGCACCGAGTACCCCCGCTCGAGCGTCGCCTTCGGGGACAGCGCCCGTACGCTCGCCAGCCGATGCGCAAGATCGTCGCTCGCCCGGTCGAGCCGATGCGTGAGCGTACGACGGTTCCGCTCGACCAGGCCCGTGATCTCGTCCGACCGCCGCTGCAGATCACTCACCGGCGCCGCCAACGCCGGCCGACTCCGGATCGCAGCCAGTGCGTGCGACTCGCGGTCCAGCCACGACCGGATCGCTCGCAAACCACGCTCACGCAGCAGATGCACCCCGTCGAGCTCTTCCCGTACGTCGGGCACGATCCGCTTCGCCGCATCCGTCGGCGTCGACGCGCGCAGGTCCGCGACCAGGTCGAGCAGAGGCGTGTCCGGCTCGTGCCCGATCGCGCTGACCACCGGCGTACTCGTCTTGGACACCGCCCGGATCAGCCCCTCGTCGGAGAACGGCAGCAGATCCTCCAGCGAACCGCCGCCGCGCGCGATCACGATCACCTCGACCGAGTCGTCCGCGTCCAGCTTCCGCAGCGCGGTCATCACCTCGCCGGCCGCCGACGGCCCCTGGACCGACGCGTACTCGATCCGGAATGCGACCGCGGGCCAGCGGCGCTTCGCGTTCTCCAGCACGTCCCGCTCGGCGGCGGAGTCGCGCCCGCAGATCAGCCCGATCGTGTGCGGCAGGAACGGCAGCTTCTTCTTCCGGTACGGCTCGAAGAGACCTTCGGCGCCGAGTAGTTGCTTCAGCCGCTCGATCCGCGCCAGCAGCTCACCGATCCCGACATGCCGGATCTCGCTGACCGCGAGCGCGAGCGTGCCGCGGCGGGCGAAGAAGTTGGGCTTGGCGTGCACGAGCACGCGGGAGCCGTCGCGTACCTCGACGGTCTCGAACACGCGGCGGTTGCAGGTGAACCGCAGCGAGATGTCCGCGTCGGTGTCGCGGAGCGTGCCGAACACCGTCGTCGTACCGCGCCCGATCGAGACGTCCGTCAGCTGCCCCTCGACCCACACGGCCCCGAGCTGGTTGATCCAGCCCGCGATCCCGTTCGCGATCGTCCGAACGGCCGCAGGCGCTTCCGGCGACGTCTCCAAAGCCACGCCCAGACCCTACGACCCCCCACCGACAATTAGCTAACGTTGCGTGATGCCCCCACTCCTGCTGCTGGACCGGCGGCGGGGAAAATCCTTTGCGGACAAGGGTTTTCCCGGGCATTCTTGAGGCCGGAAACACCTCCCGACGGGGGAGCCGTCCGGACAGGGCGGACGGCTCCTCGACGTTCGTTCGTGGTGACGCTGCTCACTACGCCTGAGGTGGGCGTGTCGATCGCGGCCCGTACCATGGGGGCGTGACTTCCCAGCCTGATGACGCCCGTACGACGAAGCGCGTGCTGCTCGCGGCGCCCCGTGGGTACTGCGCGGGTGTGGACCGGGCCGTGGTCGCGGTGGAGAAGGCCCTCGATCTGTACGGTCCGCCGGTGTACGTGCGCAAGGAGATCGTGCACAACAAGTACGTCGTACAGACCCTGCAGAAGCGCGGCGCGATCTTCGTCGACGAGACCGCCGAGGTGCCGGAGGGGGAGACCGTGATCTTCTCCGCGCACGGTGTCGCCCCGGTCGTGCACCAGGAGGCGGCCGCGCGGCAACTGAAGACGATCGACGCGACCTGCCCGCTGGTCACCAAGGTGCACCACGAGGCGAAACGGTTCGCCGCCACCGACTTCGACATCCTGCTGATCGGCCACGAGGGCCACGAGGAGGTCATCGGCACCTCCGGCGAGGCCCCCGAGCACGTCCACCTCGTCGACGGGCCGGACGACGTACCGAACGTCACCGTCCGCGACCCCGAGAAAGTAGTCTGG
Source organism: Kribbella sp. NPDC031520 (assembly GCF_055580825.1). Lineage (NCBI taxonomy): Bacteria > Bacillati > Actinomycetota > Actinomycetes > Propionibacteriales > Kribbellaceae > Kribbella > Kribbella sp. NPDC031520. The sequence continues at coordinate 531,191 of NZ_JBVIKS010000001.1, read as the reverse complement.
CTGTCCCAGACCACGCTGTCCGTCGACGAGACGATGGAGACCGTACGCCGCCTGCGCGAGCGCTTCCCGCACCTGCAGGACCCGCCGAGCGACGACATCTGCTACGCCACCCAGAACCGTCAGGCCGCGGTGAAGAAGCTCGCGCCCGAGACCGACCTGATGCTCGTCGTCGGCTCCCGCAACTCCTCGAACTCGGTCCGCCTGGTCGAGGTCGCCATCGAACACGGCGCCAAGGCCGGTTACCTGGTCGACTTCGCCGACGAGATCGACGAAGCCTGGCTGGAGGGCGTCGACGCGGTAGGTGTCAGCAGCGGCGCCAGCGTCCCCGAGGTCCTCGTCCGCGACGTCCTCCGCTGGCTGGCCGAGCGCGGCTACGCCGACGTCCAGGAAGTAACCACCGCGGAGGAGAGCCTCACCTTCGCCCTCCCCCGCGACCTCCGCACCGACCTGAAGGCCGCCGGCCTCCCCACCACCGGCACCTCCGACCACGCCTGGACTATTTGATCACCAGCTGCGTGGTCGCGGTCGTGGGAAACCAGCCCTTCGTTCCGCAGTACCTGATCGTGTAGGTGAACTTGTAGGTGCCCGGCTTCTTGAACGTGTGCGTCTCCGGGATGACGTACGTCTCGGCGCCGGTCGTCAACTTCTTCGTGGTGCAGTCGATCGAACCGCCGTCGGAGCCGCTCTGGTAGCCGTCTCCGAAGTAGTAGTCCGTGCCGCCGGACAGGTCCACGAAGCCCTGGTTCGCCGGCAGCAGCGTGCCTTCGGGGATTGCCGTCGGGATGAACGCTTTGCCGGCGACCGTGACCGTCATACCGACGGTGCGCCCCCTGATCGACGGTTTCAGTGCGACCTTGATCGGGCCCGGAGGTTTCGGTGCCGCCGTCGGTGGGCCCGTGACGGCCGTTCTCGGGGCGCCTGGGGTGTTGGTGATGGGCGGCGCGCCGCCGATGTTGGTGACGTTGCCTAGGGCAAGGGCTATGGCGACGACGCAGGCTGCGGCGAGCGTCATCGCGCCGACCGTACGGCGGCGGCGTACCTTCCGGACGCGGGCGAAGACAGCTTCGCTCGGTGGTGCGGTCGGCGGCGGTGGGTCCGCGACGAGCTGGGCGAACCGGTCCTTCAGTTCATCGGTCATGGCTCAGGCCTCCTTCTGGGCGGAGACGGCGGCGACCAGGTGGTGTTCGCGGAGTTTGGCGAGGCCGCGGGAGACGTTGCTCTTCACGGTGCCGAGGGAGCAACCCATGATCTGGGCGATCTCGGCTTCGGGCAGGTCCTCGAAGTACCGCAGGACGAGGGTCGCACGCGTACGGCGGGGGAGCGTGGCGAGGGCCCTGAGCAACAGGTCCCGGTCGTCGACCACCCCGTACTCCGACTGTCCCGACGCGTGCTGATGCGGCTCGGGCAGATGCTCGGTCGGCGTCTCGCCCTTCCACTTCCGCCGCCACCACTGGGTGCTGGTGTTCACCATCACCGTCCGGGTGTAGCTCTCCAAGGCGTTCGAGCTGCGCAACGAGTTCCGGTGGAACCACACCTTCGTGAGTGAGGTCTGTACGAGGTCCTCGGCCAGATGCCACTCACCCGTCAGCAAGTACCCGAACCGCTGCAACGCCGTGAACCGCCCGTCCACGAAGTCCGCGAACTCCCGATCCCGTCCTGGATCCATCCCAACCCCCAGCTCGTATCCGACCAGGAGTGTGATGAGCCCAAGCCGCCGAAAGGTTGAGCCGTAACCCGACAGAGCAAAGGTTGTGATGTTCACGCCCTGTGGATAACTCCAGCTGCCCAAGGCCGCCGGCTTGTACGCTTAGGACAAAGGAAGAACGCGCGCCGCCATCCGCGCTCAGCTGACCGCGTCGTAGTGCTGCTGGGACTTGGTGATTGCCGGCATGTGGGACTCTGCCCATTCGGTGAGGACGCTGATGGGGTCGATGAGTGAGGCGCCCATCGGGGTGAGGGTGTAGACGACGCGGGGTGGGATCTCCGGGAAGACCTCGCGGGTGAGCAGGCCGTCGCGTTCCATCCGGCGGAGGGTCTGGGTGAGGACCTTGGGGGCGACCCGGCCGATGCCGTCGCGGAGCTCGGTGAAGCGGAGCGGGCCGGAGCGCAGGCACAGGACGACCAGGACCGTCCACTTGTCGCCGAGCCGGTCCAGGATCAGCCGGGTCGGGCAGTTCGGGTCGAACACGTTTCCCATGGTTACCACGAGGTACTTATAGCACGTTGAAGTAGCCAGTTACCAATGGATACCGTCAAGGTCGAACCTACAGAGAGAAGGAGCAGGGATGAAGATCGCGGTGTTCGGGGCCAGCGGGATGGTCGGCAGCCGGGTGGCGGCCGAGGCGGTGAACCGGGGTCACGAGGTGACCGGGGTGACCCGTTCGGGTGGCGAGCTGCCGGCCGGCGTACGTGCGGTGCAGGGCAGCGCGAACGACGCCGCGACCGCGAAGGAGCTGGCGGCGGACGCGGACGTACTGGTCGCGGCGATCGGCCCGAGCCGGACCGGTGGCGACCACCAGGAGTACCTGGACGCGATCGGCAACCTGATCGCGGCGGTGCGCGGTACGGCGACCCGGCTGTTCGTGGTCGGCGGCGCCGGCAGCTTGGTTGTCAACGGCAACCGTGTGGTGGACGGCCCGGACTTCCCGGCCGAGTACAAGAACGAGTCGCTGACCGTCTCCCAGGCGCTCGAGGACCTCCGCGCCACCGGCGAGGACGTGAACTGGACGATGCTGTCGCCGGCGTTCGTGATCGCCCCTGGCGAGCGCACCGGCACCTTCCGGCTCAGCGGCGACGAGCCGATCGGCGACCACATCTCCGCCGAGGACTACGCGGTCGCCCTCATCGACGAGACCGAGAAGCCGGCCCACAACCGCAACCGCTTCACCCTCGGCTACTGACCCGACGACCATCAGGTTGCTCGGCTTGATGTCGCGGCTGAGCATCCCGGCCCGGCTGAGCTTCCCCCGGTGGGTTTCCGTCCGCAGCCGAGAATGCCTCGCCGAGTCGTGGCGATTGGTTCAGGGCAGGTTCGCCGAGTCGTGAGAATTGGCTCTCGCCGGGCGCCGAATTCCACGAGTCGGCGAAGCCTCGTCGGTGGAGCTGGTGGAGGTCAGGTGCTGAGTGGTTTGCCGAGGTAGCCGCGGGCGAGCATTGTCACCCATTGGTAGACGGCGTCCTCCGCGGGCGCCAGGGGGCCGGGGCGGAAGTGTGGGGACTCGGCGCCGCGTTGTACGGACTCGCACGCCGCCCAGTCCTCGCGGTTCGTGATGTCCCAGAACTCCACGGCGTACGACGGATCCGTCACCTCGGGCCGGAAGTACCACGAGCACTCGATCGTGGTCAGCCCCGGAGCGCGCGGCTCGAGGCGATGGGTCATGACGTAGTCGGGGTGCAGCGAGAGCAGCAGGTTCGGGAACAGGCCGAGGTAGTTCACCCGCCGCTGGTCCACACCGTCGAGCAGCACCCCGAAGGACCGGCCGTCGAGCGACATCGTCTCGGCGTCCGGGCGGAGGTCCATCAGTCCGCCGACCCAGGCGCCGGGCAGGCTCCAGTTGTCACCCGACGTCGGCGGCGACACCTTGCACAGCTCGGGATGGATCAGCGGACAGTGGTAGCACTCGTGGTAGTTCTCCACGATCGTCTTCCAGTTCGCCGCGACGTCGTACGTGTGCCGCGCCTTCAGGGCAAGGGTTTCCGGCGCGTACGGCGCGACGAGCTCGGTGATCCCGCCGAGGTGTTCCGCGAACGACGTCGCCGTACCGGTCGCATTCACGAACAGCCACCCGTGCCACACCTCGGCGGGCAGCTCGACCAGCCCGTACGGCGTGGTGTCGAACCCGTCGCCCATCCGCGGCGCGCCCTTCACCGACCCGTCGAGCTCGTACGACCACCCGTGGTACGGGCACACGACCGCCCGTCGATCACTGGACTCCTCCCGCTGCAGCAGCTCGTGCCCGCGATGCCTGCACACGTTGGCGAACGCCCGGGGCCGGTCGCCGAACGTCAGCACCGTCGCGATGTCGCCGACGGTCGCCTCGCGGTACGTCGTACCGTCCGACAGCTCGTCGACGCGGCCGAGGCACGTCCACGTGCCGGCGAAGAAGTGCCGGCGTTCCCACATGAGCACGTCAGGATCGACGTACGCCGCTCGCGGGAGCATCACGGATTCGCCGTGCGGCCGGAGCGATGCTTCCAGGGCGCGGGCGTCGACGGGTGGGTTCGCCATCCACCTACTATCGGCTGAATTCGACGTACTTGCCCAGCACGTAGTCCCAGCCCGTGTCGTAGCTGAGCCGCGCCTGGCCGCCGTCGCCGCGGCGCTCCCACCCGGCGTGCACGAGCTTGACCTCGGTGCCGTCACCGGTCGGGGTGAACGTGACGGTCACCTGCCCGGCGCCCGCGGGATCCTGCCCCGGATGCCAGCTGAAGCTCAGCGACGCCGGCGGGTCCCATTCGGACAGCGTTCCCCAGGTGGCGATGGCACCGTCGGCGCCGTACTCGACGATCTGTCCGCCGACCGCGCCCTCCAGCCGCACGCCGCGCGCAGCTGCTTCGCCGACCGAGTGACCGAACAGCGGCCACCACTTCGACGTTTCCGCGGTGAACGCCTCGAACGCGCGGTCGACGCCGACCGGTACCGTCACCGTCTTCACCAGCGGTGAAAGGTCTTGTTCCGCAGTCATTTCCGTTCCTCCTCGGTCCGTCGAACGTGGTCCGCGTACGCCTGCAGCGTGTCGCCCCAGAAGTGGTCGAGCCAGTTGCGCAGCTGGTCGAGCCCGGCCTGGTGGACGCGGTAGATGTTCCGCGTCCCGCGCGATTCGTGCTGCACGAGCCCGACCGCGCCGAGCACCTTCAGGTGCTGGGAGATCGCGGGCCGGCTGACGGGCACGCGCTCGGCCAGCACGCCGACCGAGCACGGCCCGCCGGTACGCAGCGTCTCGAGGATCGCCCGCCGGGTCGGGTCCCCCAGTGCGTCCAGCACCGGCCCGGCCGCCTCGAGCGATCCGTAAGTCTCCACGAACGGTAAGTTGCCACTAACGGATTAAGGAGTCAAGACCGTCAGCTGAACGGATCGAGGATCAGTGCGGCCTGCTGCGGGTTGTCGTCGTGGACCAACGCCTCGTGGTTGCCGACGTCGTCGAACGCGAACCCGTACGCACGGCCGTCGGCCATCTGCGCGTGGATCGCCTTCGAGTACTGGTTCGTGACGGCGTCGGCGTAGAAGTTCGCGTCGTCGGCGTCCGGCTGGTTCGGGTTCGTCAGCAGCGTGGAGCGGTTGTACCCGGCGCAGAGGGTGCGCGAGATCGGGCCGCGGACCTGGTCGTTCGGTGCGTCGAGCAACTTGAAGCAGCCGAAAACACTGGCGGAGTCGGGTTTCTGGAACGACGTGACGACGGCGCCCGCGCTGTCGGTGAAGTTCATGACGTCGCCCGAGACGCGACCGAAGTACTTCGTGCCGGGCTGGTCGCCGAACGGCGTGACGGTCAGCGTCTCGGAGCTGTACTTCGACCACACGCGATTGATGTAGTCGTCCATCGCGCTCGCCGGCAGTGCACCGGTCTCGACGCCGTACAGCGGCGAGAGCGCACGTAGTACCGAACCGTCGGGGGCTGTCTGGATCAGGCCGCCCCAGTTCGCGGCGCGGAGTCCGTTGTAGACGGCGTCGTATCCGCCGGACTTCAGGTGGCCGGTGGTGCTGGAGTTCACGCTGACGGCGTACGGCGCGGAGAACATGTCGACCTGGGTGCTGTTGATCCACAGGCCGCCGTCGTTGAGCGTGTACTCCGACCAGTTGAACAGGATGTTCCGGTTCGGGTCGGACGGGTTCTGTACGGCGGGCTGCACCAGGCCGCCGGTGGTGAGTTTGAAGACGAGCTTCTGGCCGTACGAGAAGTAGACGCGGCCGGAGAACTTCGGCAGCTGGATCGTCACCGACTGACCGTTGGCCGGACCCGCGATCGAGGCGTCCGGCGCCGGGGTGGGCGGGTCGCCGCCGGCCGGCCAGGCGTGGAAGGTGCCGGACGCGTCGGCCCAGCCCTGCTGGCCGGTCGCCAGGTTGGTGCCCAGGTCGTAGATGTAGACGGCGTCGCCGCGGCCTGAGTTGTTGGTGATCGTCAGCGGGATGGTCGCCGGTACGGCCGCGTCCGCCGGCCGATCCGGTCCGGCCGTCAGCACGCCGGCGACGGCCACCACCGCCGCGATGATTCCCACGAGTCTGATGCGCATCAGTTTCTCCTCACGTCCGCCTGAGAGAGCGCTCTCATCGTTGCGTGAGCAGACCACCGACTGTCAACAACTCATCACTGTCGGCTTTCCGACAACTACTCCGGGATGCCCTCGCCGGTCAGGCCGTCGATGGATTCGCGGATCAGGTCGGCGTGGCCCGTGTGCCGGGCGTACTCCTCGATCAGGTCGACCAGGATGTAGCGGAGGCTGGGGGATTCGCCGGTCCGGCCCTTCCAGTTCGCGAGCTGGTCCACGCCGCCGGTCGCGAGAACCTCGGCCAACGCGGCGCGGGAGCGCTCGACCGACGCCTCCCACAGGGCCATCAGTTCCTCGGGCGAGTCATCAGCCGCGCTGTGCCATTCCCACTCGGGGTCGGCGTCCCAGTCAACCGCGTCCCAGGGCGCGCCGTACTCCTTGCCGAGCAGCCGATGGGTGAAGTACTCCTCCTCGACCAGCGCGAGGTGCTTGAGCAGGCCGCCGAGGGTGACGGTCGACGGCGGATGCTGCTTGTTCAGCCCGGCCGCGTCGAGGCCGCCGCATTTCCAGGCGAACGTTCGGCGGTTGCGTTCGAGCGCCCCGATCAACGTGTCGGCCTCGGAGCCGGCAACCGGCGGTCCCGTCAACGGTGTGTTGTCCATGTCGAGCACGCTATCCCGAGTTCCGGACGATCCTCGTCCGGAACGGAACCGCCGGTCTTGGGCAGTTCGGCCGGCTCGGTCAGCCCGCCTGCGACGGCGGCCATCTTCGGGTGGTCGGTGGCTCGTCGAGGGCGAGGAACTCGGGTGCCGTGAGCGGGCGGACCGAGGCCTCGATCGACTCCATCGCGGTCAGTTCGGACTCGGTGACGTGCAGGTCGCGGAGCTTCCGCGCGGTGATGAACACCCGCCGCTCGAACGACCCGACCGTACCGTTGTACGCCTCGACCGCCGACGTCAGCGACCGCCCGACCCGGCTCAGGTGGTCGCCCATCGTGCTCAGCCGCTCGTACAGCTCCCGGCCGAGCTCGAACACTTGCTGCGCGGACTCGGTCAGCGCCGACTGGTTCCACGCGTACGCGGCCGCGCGCAGCGTCGCGATCAGGGTTGTCGGCGTCGCGAGGATCACCCGCCGCTCAGCCGCGTACTCCAGCAAAGACGGCTCGACATCCAGTGCCGCGGACAGGAAGGACTCACCCGGCACGAACAGGATGACGAACTCGGGCGACGGCGACAGGCGGGTCCAGTACGCCTTCGCCGCGAGCTGATCCACATGCGTCCGCAGATGCCTCGCGTGCGCCCGCAGCCGGTCCTCCCGGAACGCGGCGTCGTCGGACTCGCTGGCCTCCAGGAACGCGGCCAGCGGCACCTTCGAGTCGACGACCAGATTCTTGCCCTCGGCAAGCCTCACGACGAGGTCCGGCCGCAGCACGCCGTCCTCGCCGAACGTCGTCGCCTGCTCGGTGAAGTCGCAGTGCGCGACCATCCCGGCCAGCTCGACCGTGCGCCGCAGGTGCAGCTCGCCCCACCGCCCACGAACCTGCGGCTTGCGCAATGCGGTCGACAGTGACGCGGTCTCCCGGCGTAACGCCTCGCCGCTCATCCGCACCTCGTTCACCTGCTGATGCAGCTGGCTCTGCCACGCGGCCCGTCCCTGCTCGAGCTGATTCAGCTGCGCATGCAGGCGATCGAGCGCCTCCTTCACCACCGCCTGGCCGCCCAGCTGCTGCCCGACGCTGGTCCGCTCCTGCGTCAACTCGACGACCCGGTCCTCGGCCGCATCCCGCTCGGCCGTGATCCGGGCAAGCTGCGCCCCGTCCCGCCCCCGCACCCAGAGCACCCCGAAGACAGCCCCCAGCAACAGCCCCACCACGAGGAAGAGCAGGATCAGCAACACCGTCGTACCCGTCATGTCACCGATAGTGCCCAACCCCACCGACAGTTTCGGTGAGGTTGAGCGAGGAGTTCCGGAAAAGTGCCGGAAGAGGTCCGGTTCAGTTCCGGTACAGCAGGGTCAACGCGGCTGGCAGTTCATCGCCGGGAACGTGTAGCCCTGGGCCTTCAGGATCGGGAGGACCTGCTTGAGGGCCGCCACGCTCTGCGCGCGGTTGCCGCCGCCGTCGTGCATCAGGATGATGCGGCCGCTCTTGGCGTAGGTCAGGATGTTGTGCGCGATCGCGTTGACACCCGGGCGGGCCCAGTCGCGGGGGTCGACGTCCCAGAGGACCTGGACCATCCCGGCAGCCTTGATGTCGGCGCGCACCTTCGCGTTCGTGGCGCCGTACGGCGGGCGGAAGCAGGTGGACCGCGGACCGTCGAAGATCTGGTGGTGACGCTGGGCCGCCGACAGCTTGGTCAGCTGCGGGTGGCTGATCGAGTGGCTGCCGATTGTGTTGCCTGCGGCAAGCACCTGGTCGCGCAGGCCGGGGTGCGCGTCCTGCATCTGGCCCAGCTCGAAGAAGGTCGCGTGTGCGCCGTACTGCGCCAGCGTCGCCAGCACCTGCGGCGTCCAGGTCGGGTCCGGTCCGTCGTCGAAGGTGAAGAACAGCACCTTCTTGCTGGAGGCAACGGACGTCGTCGGGTCCGGCGGCACCGGGTTGCCGGTGGCCGAAGGGGTCGTGCTCGGCGTACCGGTCGGAGTGGGAGCACTGGTAGGGGTCCCGGAAGGCGCTGCGGACGGCCGAGTGGACGGCTGAGTGGTCGCGGCGGCCGTGTGCGGACGGTCCATCTGTGCAACGGCCGAGGCCATCATCCAACCGCCGACTGCGGCCAGTGCGACCATCGTCGTGATGAATGCAGCGAACTTCCGGGTCATGGCGTTTCCCCTTGTATTTCAGGCGGTTTCCCCAGTGCTCCCCCTCAGGAGCGCCTCACACCACTAGAGACGCCTTACCCCGCAGGTTGGTTGGCGCTGCCATGTTGCGGTGAGATCTCGACTGTTGCGGCCGCGCCGCGGTGGTACAGCCGGCCCTCGAGCGACTTCACGCTCGCGACCAGTACGAAGGACATGCTGACCAGCAACGACCACGCCCCGAACTTCGCCGGATGCACGATCCGCCAGACACTCACCTGGTCGGGGTAGTTCCACGCGTCCAGGAACGTTCCGAAGTTCTCCGCGATCCACAGGAAGAACCCGATCAGCGCGAACGACAACGCCAGCGGCATCCGGTACCGCCGTACGCCGACCGTGAAGAACACCCACGTACGGCGCAACACGACGAGCAGGCCGATCGTGATCGGAATGCGCAGATCGGGGATCCAGTGGTGGGTGAAGAAGTTCGCGTAAATGAGTACTGCGAAGACGGTGGTGAGCAGTGGCCGGTAGTTGCTGACCCGCAGGTCGAACCGGCGCCACGCCTGGCAGATGTAGCTGCCGACCGCCGCGTACATGAACCCGGCGAACAACGGCACCCCGGCGAACTTCGTCACCGCGTCGCCCGGGTACTCCCACGAGCCGACATGCACCTTGAACAGTTCCAGCCCGAGTCCCACGAGGTGGAACCCGAAGATCACCGCGACCTCGCGCCACGTCTCCAGCCGGACCGCCCAGAACAGGAACGTCAGGACGAGGCAGTAGATCAGCAGGGCGTCGTACCGCGCGATCGGCAGCTCGACGTACTTCGAGATCGCCAGGCCGGCGAACACCAACCCCGGGAACAGCGACGACAGCACCTCCAGCCACCCGAACCGCAGGAGCTGCACGCAACCGGACACGAGGCGTGAAGGAATTCCGGCGCGGTCGGTCCAGGTGGTCACAGACTGGAGACGTTGCTTGCGATCACCTGGTTGGGAGAAATATGAACTGGCTCAGGAGGTGGTGGGGATGGTCGTCTTCGAGACGGATCGGCTGGTCGTTCGTGACTGGACGGACGCGGACGGTGATCGCGTGTTCGACATCTACCGCCGCTGGGAGGTGGCCCGCTGGCTGGGCGCCGAGCCGCGGGTGATGACCGACCGGGATACCGCGTCGAAGGTGATCGAGCGGTGGAACGAGCGCAACCGCGAGACGCCGTACGGCGTGTGGGCCGTGGAGGAGCGCGCTACGCGCACGATCGCGGGGACGGTACTCCTGGTGCCGCTGCCCGACCCGTCGGACGGCAGTGCCGGGCGCGGCGAGGTCGAGGTCGGCTGGCACCTCCACCCGGACGCATGGGGGCGTGGGCTGGCGACGGAGGCGGCGCGCGGGGCGATCGAGCACGGGTTCAAGTCCGGGATCGGCGAGATCTACGCGGTGGTCCGGCCGGACAACGTCGCCTCGCTCGCGGTCTGCAACCGGCTCGGGATGCGGCCCCTCGGCCGTACGGCCCGCTGGTACGGCGCCGAACTCGAGGCGTTCCTGATCTGACGCGGATTGGGGTACGGCGGGGTAACCCGCGTACCCTTGCCTCCCGTGGCACTCACCATCGGAATCGTCGGGCTCCCGAACGCGGGCAAGTCCACCCTGTTCAACGCGCTGACCAAGAACGACGTGCTCGCCGCGAACTACCCGTTCGCGACCATCGAGCCGAACGTCGGCGTGGTCGGCGTACCGGACGCGCGGCTGCCGAAGCTGGCCGAGCTGTACGGCTCCCAGAAGGTGATCCCGGCCACCGTGCAGTTCGTCGACATCGCCGGCATCGTCCGTGGCGCGTCGGAGGGCGAGGGGCTGGGCAACAAGTTCCTCAGCCACATCCGCGAGTCCGACGCGATCTGTCAGGTCACCCGGGTGTTCCGCGACGACGACGTCACCCATGTCGACGGCAAGGTGTCGCCGGCCGACGACATCTCCACGATCCAGACCGAGCTGATCCTCGCCGACCTGCAGACCGTCGAGAAGGCGATCCCGCGGCTGGAGAAGGAAGCCCGGCTGAAGAAGGAGAGCGCGGTCGTGCTCGAGGCGGTCCGGGAGGCGCAGAAGCACCTCGAGGCCGGTACGCCGATCGTCGCCACGAACGTGGACCGGGACGCGATCCGCGAGCTGATGCTGATGACCGCGAAGCCGTACCTGTACGTCTTCAACTGCGACGCCGACGAGCTCGCCGACGAGGACCTCAAGCAGAAGATGCGGGACCTGGTCGCGCCGGCCGAGGCGATCTTCCTGGACGCGAAGTTCGAGGCCGAGCTGGTCGAGCTCGGCGACGAGGACGAGGCCCGCGAGATGCTGTCCGAGATGGGTATCACCGAGCCCGGTCTCGACGTACTCGCCCGGGTCGGTTTCGACACCCTCGGCCTGCAGACGTACCTGACCGCGGGCCCGAAGGAGTCCCGCGCCTGGACGATCAAGCGCGGCGCGACCGCCCCGGAGGCGGCCGGTGTCATCCACACCGACTTCCAGCGGGGCTTCATCAAGGCCGAGATCGTCTCCTTCGACGACCTCATGTCCGCCGGCTCCATGCCCGCCGCCCGCGCCGCCGGCAAGGTCCGCATGGAAGGCAAGGACTACATCATGCAGGACGGCGACGTCGTCGAATTCCGCTTCAACGTGTAGTCGAGACCTGTTCGTGCGGCTGGTCAGCGGAGCACGTTCCAGGTGGCGACCTTGCACTGTCCGTCCGTGTTGCGGCCGGCTGCTATGACGGTTCCATCGTTCAGCAGCCCGATCGTATGCGTCGATCCGGCTGCGATCGCGGTCACGCCGGTCCACCCGTGGATGTCGATCTGACCGAACTCGTTGTCGCCGACCGCGCAGAGCGTGCCGTTGTCGCGGAGTGCCACGGTGTGGTAGCTGCCCGCGGCTATCGCCGTGACTTGGCTCCAGCTCTCGACGTCGCACGCGCCGGTGCGGTGTTCGCCCGTGGCGGTGACCGTGCCGTCGCTTCGCAGGCCGACGGTGTGGAGGTAGCCGGCCGAGATGGCGGTGAGGTGTTTCCAGGTGCCGATGTCGCATTGCCCGCGCAGATTGTTTCCGGTGGCGAGAGCAGTTCCGTCGGCGCGAACCGCAACAGAGTGCCAGTCTCCGCATGTGATCGACGTGATGTCTCGCCAATCGTCGACGGCACACTGGCCCTCGCCGTGACGTCCGGCGGCGACCACACTTCCGTTCTCTCGTAGGCCCAGGGTCGTTCGCCATCCGGCGGCAACAGCGGTGATGCCACTCCATTTGGCCACGTCGGTCTGTCCGTCACCGTTCCATCCGGTGGCGACGACCGTTCCATCGGCGCGGAGGCCGACAGTGTGGGAACGGCCGGTGTTGCGGGCCGTGTGCACGTTGCCGGCCGCTACTGAGGTGACGGCGGACCACGCGCTCACGTCGCACTCGCCGGCCCGCCCATCGCCGCAGGCGATGACCGTGCCGTCTTGGCGGAGCGCCACTGAGTGTCTGCGACCTGCGGCCAGTGTTGCCATGCCGTCTAGGAGACCAGGCGTTGGGGTTGGTTGACTTCGGTCCAGAGGGTGTCGAGGGAGAGGCCTAGGACATCGGCTATGGCGGCGATGGTGGGGAAGGCTGGGGTGGCTACTCGGCCGGACTCTATTTTGCGGAGGGTTTCGGGGGACACGCCGGCGTCCAGGGCGGTCTGGAGCATCGAGCGGGTGCCGCGGGCGCGGCGTAGTACGGCGCCGAGGCGTTCGCCGCGCTCGACTTCCGCAGGGGTGAGCGGGAGCCTGACCATGATCCGATAATAGTACCGGGATAATATGGCCGGTATAGTTATTGCATGATCGAGATCTTGGACGCCAAGGAGCTGGCGCAGGCGAAGGAGACCGGCGCGCTGGTCGGCGGCATTCTGCAGGACCTGAAGCGCCAGACCGCCGTCGGTACGAACCTGCTGGACATCGACCAGTGGACGAAGACGCTGATCACCGACGCCGGTGCGAAGTCCTGCTACGTCGACTACGAGGCGTCCTTCGGGCGCGGGCCGTTCGGGCACTACATCTGTACGGCGGTCAACGACGCCGTGCTGCACGGCAAGCCGTCCGACTACCGGCTCGCCGACGGGGATCTGCTGACGCTCGACCTCGCCGTGTCGCTGGGCGGGATCGCGGCGGACGCGGCGATCAGCTTCATCGTTGGGGAGACCCACGCTCCGGAGGATGTCGCGATGATCGACGCGACCCGGCGGGCGCTGGCCGCCGGCATCGAGGCCGCCGTACCGGGCAACCGGATCGGCGACATCTCCCGCGCGATCGGCACCGTGCTGAGCGCCGGTGGGTACCCGATCAACACCGAGTTCGGCGGCCACGGCATCGGCTCGACCATGCACCAGGACCCCCACGTCTCGAACACGGGCCGCCCTGGCCGCGGCTACCAGCTCCGCCCCGGCCTGCTGCTCGCTCTCGAGCCCTGGATCATGCAGGACACCGCCGAACTCTTCACCGACGACGACGGCTGGACCCTCCGCAGCGTCACCGGCTGCCGCACCGCCCACACCGAACACACCATCGCCATCACCCCCGACGGCCCCGAGATCCTCACCCTGCCGAGGTAGCCGCCCGGGTCACGTCCGGCGGTGTGAGTGCGCGAGTTCCTCGGCGGCTTCGTGGACCAGGGTGATGAGCTCTGGCGGGGCGATCACCCGCGCGGCGCCGGCTTGGGCGAGTACGGCGGCCTGGGCCTCGTGAGCGTTTTCGAGGTCGGCGTGCACGATCCACCAGCCGTCCTCGGCCGGCACCATCGGCTCGATCGGCCGGAAACGGCGTACGGCGTGATCGCGCACCTTGAGCACGATCGGGTAGGACGGGCGCGAGGCCTGGAACTCACGCTGGGATTGGGCCCAGTACGTCGCGAGGTCGAAGCCCGCCGGTCGGGTGAACGGGTCGGTGGTGAGCTCCGCTGACGTGACACGCGACAGCCGGTAGGTCCGCAGCCGTCCGTCGCTTCGTGCGGCGACGAGGTACCAAGTACGTGCTTTTGCCACCAACCCCAATGGGGAGATGGAAAACGGTTTGGTTCCGTCGCCGTACGTGATGTTCAGGTGGAACTCTTCCCAAACTGCTTCGCGGCAGAGGTCGAGCCAGCGGGGGGTTTCGCGCCGGTCGTCCCAGCCGGCGTGGTCGATCAGGACGCGCTGGCGGGCGTACTCGGCCTCGCGACGGGTGTTCTCCGGGAGCGCCGCGATCAGCTTGGCGACAGCCTGTTCGCTGGAGGCGTCCAGGCCGAGGTCGGCGAGTACGTGTGCGGTGGCGCCGACGAACACCGACATCACCTCGGACGGCGTCAGCCCGGTCAGCCGGGTGCGGTACCCGGGCAGCAGCGCCCAGCCGCCGCCGCGACCGCGGATCGAGTACACCGGTACGCCCGCCAGGCTCAGCACCTCGAGGTCGCGCTGGATCGTCCGTGGCGACACGTCCAGGGCCTGCGAGAGCTGGTCGACCGTCGTCTGACCGCGCGTCTGGAGGTGCAGGAGCAGCCGGAGGAGGCGTTCCGCGCGCATCGTCCGAGTATCGCAGGAAAATAAGCCAGGAACGGGCGTCTTTTCTTCCTACGGTCGGCGTCATGACTGCTGTCGAGGTGGAGAACCTGTCGATGTCCTACCGCGCTCCCGTCCGCAAAGGCGGGTTGCGGGCCGCGTTCCGGTCGCTGGTTCGGCGCGAGTACAAGACCGTCCAAGCGCTCGACGACGTCTCGTTCACGATCGCCCGCGGCGAGGTGGCCGGGTTCATCGGGCCGAACGGCGCCGGCAAGACCACGACGATGAAGATCCTGTCCGGCATCCTCTACCCGACCGCCGGCACCGTCCTTGTCCTCGAATCGACCCCGTGGCGGCGGAAGTCGCCGTTCCTGAAGCGGATCGCGTTCGTCCGCGGCAGCCAGCCCGTCGGCGGTTCGCAGGAGCTGACCGTCATGGACTCGCTGGAGTACCAGCGGCTGCTGTACGAGATCCCGCGCCCGGCGTTCCGCAGTACCCTCGCCGAACTCGAGGCACTCCTCGATCTCGAGCCCCTGCTCGAGCGGCAGCTCCGCGCCCTCAGCCTCGGCGAGCGGATGCGGGTCGGCCTCGCGATGGCGCTCAGCTACCGGCCGGAGGTGCTGTTCCTCGACGAGCCGACGATCGGGCTGGACGTCAGCGCCGCGAGCCTGATCCGGGAGTTCGTCCAGCAGTACGTCGAGCAGACCGGTGCGACCGTACTACTGACCAGCCACTACATGGCCGACGTGGCGTCGTTGTGCCCGCGGCTGATCCTGATCGACAAGGGCAAGGTCCAGTACGACGGCCCGCTGGCGGAGCTGTCCGCCCGGTTGTCGCCGTACAAGCTGATCCGGATCTCGACGCCGGGGGATCCGTCGGGCTTCGGTGAGGTGGTCGAGAAGGCAGACGGGCAGTGGGTACTGCGGGTGCCGCGGGACGACATCGCCGGTACGACGGGCCGCTTGCTGCAGGCGTTGGACGTGGTCGATCTCGCCGTCGAGGAACCGCCCCTGGAGAAGGTCATCGACCAGGCGTACCGGAAGGGCCTGCGATGAGGACCGCAGTACTGCTCGGGTTCCGGTTGCGGCAGGAGGTGCTGGAGTGGTCCGGCGCGTGGTGGTTCCTGCTGACGCTTGTGGTGCAGGCTGTCGTCGCGCCGTTGATCGGGTTGTTCGTGTGGTCGGCGGTGTACCCGGACGATCCGGCGATCGGGCGGTACTACGTCGCGGTCATTCTCGTCACGTTGATGACGGAGTCGTTCGAGCAGCACACGTTCTCGGAAACGATCTACAACGGAACGCTGAGCCACGAGTTGCTCCGGCCGCAGCCGGTCGTGCTCGGCGTACTCGGGACGAACCTGGCGATCCGCGGCTGGTTGACGTTGCTCGGGGCACCGATCGTCCTGCTCACCGCGGTCTGGTTGCGGGTCGGGTTCGACTGGTGGGCGGTGCTGCGTTCGGTGCCGTACCTGATGCTCGCGGCGGCACTCGCTTTTCTGTGGACGTTCCTGTTGTCGCTGACCGCTTTCTGGACGGATCGGGTCCATGCGGTGGTGGGGTTCGGCGGGCAGGTGATGTTCCTGCTCGGTGGTACGGCGGCGCCGATCGGGGTGCTGCCGGAGGGGTGGCGGCGGGTCGCGGAGGTGTTGCCGTTCTACGGGATGAACGGGTTGCCGGCCTCGGTCGCGGCCGGGACCTCGGCGGGCGGATCGCTCGGGTATCAGCTGGTGTGGGTGATCGTTCTGGTCGGCGTGGTCGTGGTGCTGTGGCGGGCCGGCGTACGGCGGTACACGGCGGTGGGATCGTGAAGCTGCTTCGGCTGTTCGGCGCGGGCTTCTCGATGTCGCTGCGCCGCAGTATCGCGTTCCGCGTCAACCTGGTGTTCGACGTACTGCTGGCGTTCACCGGTCTCGGCACGGCGATCGCGGCCGTGCTGATCGTGTTCACCCGGGCGGACACGCTGGCGGGCTGGTCGAAGGCGGAGTTCCTGGTGTTGATCGGGACGTACCAGTTGATCACCGGGCTGCGGACGACGTTCGTCGATCCGAACCTGTCGTGGTTCCCGGAAACCGGCATCCGGAACGGAAAGCTCGACGCGTACTTGTTGCAGCCGGCATCGAGTTTGTTCCTGTCCAGTCTGTCGCTGTCGTCGCCGCTGCAGCTGATCCAGGTCGTCCTCGGCTTCGCTGTCCTCGGCTGGGGGATCGCGGACCACCCACCAACTGTGGGCGGGGTCGCGAGTTGGCTGGTGCTGGTCGTGGCGGGGATCGTGGTGACGTGGGCGTTGAGCGTACTGCTGGCCTGCTTGGCGTTCTGGGCGCCGAAGCTGCAGCTGGACGTCTTCTACCACTCAGCGTGGCAACTCGGGCGCTACCCGACCGACGTCTTCGCCCGCCCGCTCCGCATCCTCCTCACCTATGTTCTCCCGATGGCATTGATCGCGAGCGTCCCCTCCACGGCCCTACTCCGCGGCCCAGAGCCAGGCGTGCTCGCCGCCGGAGTTGCAGCCGCGGGTGGTGCGGCCGGGCTTGCGGTGTTTGCTTGGCGCGCCGGGTTGCGCCGGTACAGCGGCGCGACTTCGTGAGGATCTGCAGGACGACAGGAGGTGTGGCCTCATCGCGGGGTCCGCAGGACCTGCTGCGGCGTGCGGGCGGCTGTGCATAGAGGTATACGTCCTGTCGGGCTGCAAAATCAGTCGCCGGACCACGGGGGGGCGGATAGCGTCCCCGACATGGTTGATGCCTTGTTCGGAGAGCCTCGGTTGGTGGCGTTGTACGACGTGCTCGAGACGGGGAGGGAGGATCTGGAGCACTACGCGGCGATGGTCGGTGAGTTCGGCGTGCACCGGGTGCTCGACGTGGGGTGTGGGACGGGGGAGTTGGCCTGCCTGCTCGCGGGTGCCGGGGTGGATGTGACCGGGGTGGATCCGGCGGCGGCTTCGCTGGAGGTTGCTCGGGGCAAGGAGTTTGCTGAGCGGGTGACGTGGATCCACGGGGACGCGACGACGTTGCCGCCGATGCAGGTGGAGCTTGCGTTGATGACGGGCAATGTGGCCCAGGTGTTCCTGACCGCAGACGAGTGGGCGGCGACCGTACGCGGGGTGCATGCGGCGCTCGAGCCCGGTGGGCGGTTCGTGTTCGAGACCAGGGTCCCGGCGCGGCGGGCGTGGGAGGAGTGGACCCGCGAGCACACCCATCAGGTACGGCGGATCGGTGACGAGACGGTCGAGGTGTGGACCGAGTTGGTCGAGGTCAAGTTGCCGTACGTGACCTTCCGCGCCAGGTACGTCTTCTCGTCCGACGGTGCCGTGCTCACGTCCGACTCGACGCTGTGGTTCCGCGAGCGGGACGAGGTCGAGCAGTCGCTGACCGCGGCCGGGTTCGCGGTCGACGACGTACGGGATGCTCCCGACCGGCCGGGCAAGGAGCTCGTGTTCGTGGCTAGGAAGCTTTGAGCAGTGCGGTCAGGGTCTCGTGGGCGGTGCGGGACATGACCGGGTTGGTCTCGACGTAGTACCAGAGGCAGCCGATCGCCTGCGCGAACGACCAGCCCATCCCGCGGCGCCACTCGTCGTCGTCAGCGCCGAGCGCCGCGCGGAACGCCGTACGCGCCGTCGGGTCGAGCAGGTTCCACGCGGGCTGCAGGTCCATCGCGGGGTCCGACACCGTGAACATGCCGACGTCGATCACTCCGGCCAGCCGGCCGTCCTTCACGAGCAGGTTGCCCGGCATCAGGTCGCGATGGGTCCACGCGTCCGGCTCGGTTCGCGGCGTCGTGCGCAGGTCGGCCCACAACTTGGTGAGTCCGTCCACGTCGATCATCCCGCGACTGCGGTCCAGGCACTCCGCGACCCACTCGTCCTGCGACGGCAGCATCCCACCGCGCCACTGGCCGTTGAACGTACGTCCTTCGGTCGGCTGCGACCGCAGCGCGAGCACGAACCGCGCAAGATCCTCGGCGAACCCGGTGGCCCCGGCGACATCGGCGTCGTACGCGATCGTGCCGTCCACCCACGTCTGCACCGCCCACGGCAGTGGAAAACCCATGCCGGGTGCACCGATGGCGACCGGCTCCGGCGTCGGGTACGTCGACATCGCGCGCAACCGCCGCGCCGCCTCCGCCTCGTCCTCGAGCTCCTGCCGGACCGCCGCCGGATCGCCGGGCTGAATCGGAAGCCGCGCGGTGAATTCTTCGCCGATCCGGAACACCGCGTTGACCGTCCCGTGCGACGGTACGGAGCGGACCGCTAGCGCGCTCCACTCCGGGAACTGCTCCTTGACCAGCCCTTCGACCAGTTCGACCGTCACGTCCAATTGACCCTCGTGCATCACGCCCAGCAGTATCCCGGGACCACCTGGCACCCCGCACACGATTTAGACCCGCACTGCAGGGGCGACTCGAGCTGAGCCGATTCCGCGGTCCGGCTTGCCCAGGCGGAAGCGGACCTTGCCCTTCAGTACCGTCCCGGACTCGGCCTGGCTGTCGACGAGTTCTTCACCGGGAAACAGCGTGAACGTCCACCGCTCGTTGTGTTCGCAGTCGGGCGGCGTCGCTCCGCACTGCAGCACCCGCGCACCCCACAACTGCCGCGTCATCCACGTCCGCGTGTCCTGCCCGTCGACCACGCAGCCGTTCGAGGCCTTGACGTCGTTGTAGCTGCCGAGCGACGGACCGTACGATCCGATCACGCTCACGACGAGGTGCCACGGGTCGTCGCCGGGCAGCGTGACCCCGGCCGGCAGGCGCTCGTCGAACACATCCGGCTCCGGCGTCGGGCGGACGTCGAGCGGAAGTGGCGCCCGGGTGTCGAGCTTCGACGGATCGGGGACGAGGAGTACGCCGTACTCGACCTCGTCGGCGAATCGGGCCGCCGCGAAGTGCGAGGTCAGCGCACGGACGGCCTGCTCCGCGCGCGACCAGGGGAAGGTGTCGCGCAGGTATTCCTCGGTGATCGGGGGCAGATCGCGCTCGGCGACGAGCGCGGCGACCGGCCCGGTGTTCCAGGCAGCGACCAGCCGGCCGACGGACGAGGCAACGAAATCGTTCATCCCGCGCAACGGTAGTCAGCGGGTCCGACGGTGCTAGTGCGAGGCGAGTGGGCGGGCCCGATCGGTGGCGAGGCGGAGCGCGAAGACGGCGAGCGCCGTACCGGTCAGGTAGCGGTGGATGCGCATCCAGGTCGGGCGGCGGGACAGGAACACCGCGACCGAGCCGGCGGTGATCACGAAGACCCCGTTCATCACCACGCCGACGGTCAGCTGGCCGAGGCCGAGGATCAGGCTCTGCAGGCCTAGGTGACCGCGGGACGGGTCGAGGAACTGCGGGAGCAGCGAGATGTAGAGGATCGCGATCTTCGGGTTCAGCAGGCAGGTGAGCAGGCCCATCCCGAACAGCTTGCGCGGGCGGTCCGGTTCCAGCTCCTGGGTCGCGAACACCGACGTACCGCCGGGACGGAAGGCCTGCCAGGCGAGCCAGAGCAGGTACGCCGCGCCGGCCAGCTTCAGCGTCAGGTAGATCTCCGGGACCAGCGCGAACAGGGTCGCGAGCCCGGCGCTTGCCGCGAGCAAGTAGGTGAGGAAGCCGAGACCGACGCCGGCCAGCGAGATCAGCCCGGCGCGGCGGCCCTGCGCGATCGAGCGCGAGATCAGGTAGATCATGTTCGGCCCCGGCACGATCACCAGGCCCAGCTCGACCAGCGCGATCCCGAGCAGCGCCTCGTTGCTCACCAGCATTGTGTCTCCCCTCCTCGGCGGTACGGCGAACCTAACATCGCGGCTCGCCCGGGCCCGGAGGTTTTCCACAGGCCGGTATTCGCTCGCCGTCGGTGCTCACCCTCGGTTAGGTTGGGTCCGTACGCCTACGGTTTGAAGGAGACGGTATGAGCGAGAAGTCCAGCGAGCCGGCGGACGATCTGCAGAAGAAGTTTCGGGAAGCGCTCGAGAAGAAGAACGCGGGCAACCACTCGCACCCCGGAAGCGGGGCCCGCGGTCAGGGTGTCGGCGAAGCGCACAACGACAAGCAGAAGCGCCAGTTCCGGCGCAAGTCCGGCAGCTGAAAAGCCGTCCACCCATCCGATTGAGGTCGCCCCGGGTTGCCGCCCGGGGCTCGACCTTTGTGCGGATATTGTCGGTTGGGTGAGTGAGCCGCTGCATTTTGTCGTCAAGACCCGGTTGATCGAGGTCGTCGAGCGGCTGGGGGAAGGGGCCGCGCTGCCGCCGGAGCGGGCGCTGGCGAAGGACTTCGGGGTGTCGCGGTGGACCATGCGGCAGGCGATCCGGGAGCTGATCGCGGACGGCCGGTTGCGGGCGCGGCAGGGGCAGGGGACGTTCGTCGCGACGCCGAAGCTGGTGCAGCCGCTGGCGCTGGTCAGCTATACGGAGGCGCTGCGGGCGCAGGGGCATACGCCTGGGCGTGAGGTGGTCGCGTTCGACGAGGTGGTGGCGGACGTCGAGCTCGCGGAGCAGTTGAAGATCGCGGAGGGTGATCCGGTCCACCGGCTCGAGCGGGTGTTGTTCGCGGACGGGCAGCCGATCGGGCTCGAGACGACGTACCTCTCGATCGCGCGTTTCCCGACGCTGCGCGAGGTGCTGGAGCCGACCGGCTCGCTGTACCGCTGCCTGACCGATCAGCTCGGCGTGCAGTTCGGCGAGGGCGAGGAGCTGGTGGAGACCGTCATCGCCACCCCGCGCGAGGCCGAGCTGCTGAAGGCCACCCAGTCCCTTCCGATGCTCCTCCTGCACCGCAACAGCCGCGACGTCGCCGGCGACCCGATCGAGGTCGTCCGCTCCCTCTACCGCGGCGACCGCGTCGGCTTCCGGGCGATCCTCCGCCCCTGAGGCGGACCGCCAGGCCATCACAATCGCGCCTCTCGGCGCACTCGCACGCTGCGGCACGTCAGGCCGGCCGGATTGTGGTGGCCTGGGCGTCCGCCATCCGACTGTTTGCCGACGGTTTACCCGTAGGACGGCTGTCCCGCATGCGCTCTTCATTGGTCCGGACCAATCTTGGTCCCGACGAGAGGAGCGGATGTGCGGGTGGTTGTGGTGGGTGGTGGCGTGCTGGGTACGTTCCACGCCTGGCAGGCGGTACGGCGTGGGCACGACGTCGTGCACCTGGAACGAGAACTCGAGGCGCGCGGCGCGAGCGTACGGAACTTCGGCCTCGTCTGGGTCAGCGGCCGCGCCGACGGTGCCGAGGTCGAGCTGGCGCAGCGCGCCCGGGACCTGTGGGCCGACGTACCCGGGATCAGCGTCCGGACCGCCGGATCGCTGACGGTCTGCCGCAGCGAGCCCGAGCTCGCGGTCGCCGAGGAGGCTGCGGTCCGGCCGGACGCTGCGGCGCGCGGCTTCCAGCTGCTCGACGCGGAGCAGACCCGCGAACGCAACCCGGCCTTGCGGGGTGACCTGCGGGGTGCGTTGTGGTGCTCCCGGGACGCGATCGTCGAACCGCGTGAGGTACTGCCGGCGCTCCGCGCCGAGCTGCACAAGTCGAACCGCTACCAGTTCCTCGGTGGACGGGAGGTGCGCAACGTCCGCACCGGCCAGGTCGTCGACGACCACGGCGACGTCCACGCGGGCGATCTGGTCTTCCTGTGTACGGGCGCGTGGCACGGCGGGCTGATCCGCGAGCTGACCGACGACCTGCCGGTACGGCGGGTGCGGCTGCAGATGATGCAGACGGCCCCGCTCGACGACACGCTCACGACGGCGGTCGCGGACGGGGACAGCTTCCGGTACTACCCGGCCTACAACAGTCCCGCGCTTGCTGAGCTGCCGCCGCAGGAGCCGATTGCGGCGGAGCACAGGATGCAGTTGCTGATGGTGCAGCGGACGCACGGTGGGCTGACGATTGGTGACACCCACGAATACCAGGAGCCGTTCGGGTTCGACGTACAGAGTGATCCGTACGACTACCTGCGGGAGGTCGTCGAAAGCATTCTCGGACGGGACCTGCCGCCGATCACGCGCAGATGGGCCGGGGTGTACTCGCAGGCAACCAGCGACGAGGTGGTTGTCCGGCGGGAAGTTGCCCCGGGCGTGCATCTCGTCACCGGTCCGGGTGGACGCGGGATGACCATGTCGCCGGCGATCGCTGAGGCTTCGTTCGAAGGGATCCCGGCATGATTCAGCTGGCTGTGCTCGACATGGCGGGGACGACCGTTGCCGACGACGGGCTGGTCGAGCGGGCGTTCACGGCCGCGATAGGGGCCCAGGGCATCGAGGTGGGGACGCCGCGGTACGACGAGATGATCGCGCATGTGCGCGCCACGATGGGCGAGTCCAAGATCACCGTGTTCCGCGCGCTGCTCGGCGCCGAGGACGCGGCGCAGCAGGCCAACGCGGCGTTCGAGGCGGCGTACGGCGAACTGATCGAGGACGGGCTGGCACCGATCGACGGTGCCGCCGACGCGATCCAGAACCTCCGGGACGCCGGGATCAAGGTCTGCCTGACCACCGGCTTCTCCGGGACCACCCAACACCGGATCCTGACCGCCCTCGGCTGGCAGCAGTTGGCCGACCTCACTCTCTGCCCGGCACAGGCGGGCCGCGGCAGACCGTACCCGGACATGGTGCTGAAGGCGCTGCTCGAGCTGCGCGCCGACGGCGTCCAGAACGTGGCCGTGACCGGGGACACCGCCTACGACATGACGACCGGGATCCGGGCCGGCGCCGGGATCGTGGCCGGCGTCCTGACCGGTGCCCACGGCAACGAACAGCTCAGCGCCGCCGGCGCCACCCATGTACTCGAGTCGGTCCGGGACCTGCCCGGCCTGCTCCTCGACCGAAGGCCCTGCTCCCTGGTTTGCTCACTGCCGCCCTGGTACTCGCCGCGACCGCCGCCTGTGGCGGAACAGGCGCCGCGTCCACCGGCGACGGAGCCAAGAAGACTGTCACCGTCTACACCGCGGACGGTCTCGCCGACTGGTACAAGACCCGGTTCGACGCGTTCACCCAGAAGACCGGGCTCAAGGTCCAGACCGTCGAGGCGGGCTCCGGTGAGGTCGTGTCGCGCCTGCAGAAGGAGAAGTCCAACCCACAGGCCGACGTCGTCGTCACGCTGCCGCCGTTCATCCAGAAGGCGGACAAGGACGGGCTGCTGCAGAAGTACGACGTACCGGGCTCGGACCACGTGAAGGGCGTCAAGGGCGACGACTACGTCACGGTCGTCGACAACTACCTGTGCTTCATCGCGAACGCCCAGGCCGGTACGCCGAAGACGTTCGACGACCTGCTCGACCCGAAGTTCAAGGGCAAGCTCCAGTACTCGACGCCGGGTCAGGCCGGTGACGGTACCGCCGTCCTCCTGCTGCTCCAACACCTGCTCGGCAAGGACGGTGCGCTCGACTACCTGAAGAAGCTCGAGGCCAACAACGTCGGACCGTCCGCGTCGACCGGCAAGCTGCAGCCGAAGGTGAGCAAGGGCGAACTGCTGGTCGCGAACGGCGACGTGCAGATGAACGCGGCGTCGATCGCGAACGACAAGTCGGCGTTCAGCATCTTCTTCCCGGCGACCAAGGACGGGAAGCGCACGACGCTGGCGCTGCCGTACGTGATGGGGCTCGGTGCGGGTGCGCCGAACGCCGACGGCGGCAAGCAGTTGATGGAGTACCTGCTGTCGACGGACGCGCAGCAGACGATCTCGCAGGACGCGTTCGGGTTGCCGGCGCGGGACGACGTGAAGCCGACCGATGCGAACTTCACCTCGGTGCAGAAGGCGACCGCAGGTGTCGAGGTGTGGCAGCCAGACTGGGCCGCGGTGCTGACCGACCTGGATGCCGATGTCGCGGCGTACACCAAGGCTGTGGGATGACGGTTCAGCTCGAGGACGTGACGGTGCGGTTCGGCCGTACGATCGCGCTGGAAGGACTGGACCTGAGCGTCGCGGCCGGTGAGACGGTCGCGTTGCTCGGGCCGTCCGGGTCCGGGAAGTCGACCGCGCTGAAGGCGGTGGCCGGGTTCGTCCGGCCGTCGCGTGGGCGGATCCGGCTGGGCGGTCGCGACGTCACCGAGCTGCCGCCGGCCCGGCGGGGGATCGGGGTGGTGGTCCAGCAGTACGCGTTGTTCCCGCATCTGCGGGTGTTCGACAACGTTGCTTTCGGCTTGCGGGCGGCACGGAAGCCCAGGTCGGAGGTGGCGGCGCGGGTTGCCGAGATGCTCGAGATGGTGGGGATGACGGCGTACGCGCGGCGGTTCCCGCGGGAGTTGTCGGGTGGGCAGCAGCAGCGGGTGGCTATCGCGCGGGCGCTCGCCATCCGGCCGCCGGTGTTGTTGCTGGACGAGCCGTTGGCGGCGCTTGATGCCCAGCTGCGTGCGGACATGCTCGGTGAACTGCAGAAGCTCCGGCGGGAGGTGCCGGACATCGCGATCGTTTACGTGACCCACGATCAGGCGGAGGCGCTCGCTCTCGCCGATCGGATCGCCGTCATGCGAGACGCCAGGCTGGTGGATGTGGCGCCTGCCGCCGAGTTGTACGCCGCTCCGCCGTCGGCGTTCACCGCGTCGTTCCTAGGCGGGGCGAACCTGCTGCCCGCCGAGGTCACCGGCGGCGCCGTCAAAGTCGCAGGCCACGAGATCCCAGGCCTACAAGCAGAACCGGGCAAGACCCTGCTGTGCATCCGGCCGCACGCAGTCCGGCTGGGGGCGGCTGAGGGCTTGGCCGGCCGGGTGATCGGAGTGCAGTGGCGGGGGGACTCCAATCGGGTTTCCTGTTCTGTGGATGGGTTGGCGGGTGTGGTGGTGCGGGTTGATCTGGTTGCCGTGGTCTTCGGCGTACTCGTGCTGGCCCCGTTCCTGGTGGTGATCGCGGCCGCGTTCGCCGGCTCGTGGAACGGCGTACTCCCGTCACACCCGACCACCAGCCATCTCCAGCAGGCCCTCTCCGGCGACGAGCTCGCCTCGCTCTCGGTGAGCCTGCAGACGGCGTTCATGGGCGGGCTGCTCGCGGTCCTCTTCGGGACCTGGGGTGCACTCTCGGCCGCGAACACCCGCTTCGCCAAGCTCGCCGATGCGCTGCATCACCTGCCGAGCGCCGTACCGTCGGTGGTCGTCGGGCTCGGTCTGCTGGTCGCGTTCTCCCGGCAGCCGGTCATGCTGAACGGCACCAAGTGGATCGTGGTGATCGCCCACCTCGTCCTGATGGTTGCCTTCAGCTACGGAACTGTATCGGCGGCGCTGCAGCGCATCGATCCGTCGTACGCCGATGTCGCCGCATCCCTCGGCGCGTCGCCGGCCCGCGTCCTGTGGCGGGTCCGGATACCGATGCTGCTGCCCGCGATCGCCTCGGCCGCCGGGCTGTCGGTGGCGCTGTCGATGGGCGAGGTCGGCGCGACGATCATGGTCTACCCCGCGTCCTGGCGGACGTTGCCGGTGAGCATCTTCGCGCTGACCGACCGCGGGCAGGCGTTCGTCGCGGCGGCCGAGGCGGTGGTGTTGCTCGCGGCAACCGTCGTGCTGGTCCTGGTGCTCGACCGCTTCCGGGGGCGGGCCGCGGAACGCTGACCGGCTACGGCGACACCGGCGCGAGCAGGTCGGCGAGCCGGTCGAGCTCCGGGTCCCAGGCTGTCCGGTGGTTCGCGGCGTCCTCGGCGGTCGCGAACCCGGTGTGGCTGAGCTGCATCCGGGTGCCCTCCGGTACCTCGGTCAGCTCGACCTCGACCCGGGTCGGCGCGTCGTCGGTACCGTCCCACTTCCAGCTGAACACCAGCCGCGTCGGCGGTACGACCTCCAGGTACGTACCGCGCACCACGTGCGGCCCCATCTCGACGACGTACGACCCGCCCGCGCGAACGTCGGCCCGCACCTTCAGTTCCAGCTGTGGGTTCGGGCAGTACCACCGGACGAGCAGATCGGTCCGCGTCCAGGCGTCGTACACCCGGGTGATCGTTGCCGGGAGCACCCTTTCGATCCGGATCTCAGTGTCCATCGTCATCCTCTCGCAGGAGCTCTTCCAACCGGTCGACGGTGCTGTTCCAGTACGACGTGAGGTCGCCGAGCCACTGCCCGACCTCGGAGATCGCCTCGGTCCGGAGCGTGCAGACCACGGTCCGCCCGCTCCGCCGCCGGCTCACCAGCCCCGCGTCGACGAGCACCCGGACGTGCTTGGTGATCGCGGGCAGCGTGACCTGGTGCGGCGCGGCGAGCTCACCCATGGTCGCCTCGCCGCGGCTCAACCGGCCCACGATCGCCAGCCTGGTCGGATCCGCGAGCGCCCCGAACGTCGTCGTCAGCACGGGTAACACTTCACCAACTGGTTAAGTGTTCTGTCAAGCCCGTACGCTGGCGAGATGCGTCAGCCGTTCACCGAGACCAGCGGAATCGCCCGGCACTGGGGCTTCGAGGACCTTGCCTCCACCGGTCCCGTCCAGCGCTTCACGATGTTCACCGGAGTACCCGTCCAGCTCGTCACCGGGTACGCCGAAACCCGCGAACTGCTCGCGCATCCGGACGTTGTCCGTTCGGCGATGGAGGGTCCGCACCGGGACGCCGTGATGGACGACCTGATCGCGAGCACCGAGCAGCACATGCTGAACCTCAACCCACCCGATCACACCCGGTTGCGCAAGCTCGTCGCCGCCGCGTTCACCCGCCGCCGGATCGAGGCCCTCGAACCACGGATCCGCGAGATCGCCGCCGGTCTGCTCGACCGGATGGAGGGCGCGGACGGGCCGGTGGATCTGGTGGACGCGTACAGCTACCCGCTGCCGATCACCGTGATCTGTGAGCTGATCGGCATCCCGGCGGTGCGCCGCGACGACTTCCGCCGCTGGTCGGCGGTGCTGGTCAACGCGGCCGTGCATACGGAGCAGGAGTACGTCGAGGCGGTCACGCTGATGCTCGCGTTCGTCCACGACCTGATCGCGCAGAAGCGCCGGTCCCCGACGGACGACCTCCTGTCCGGGCTGATCGCCGTACAGGAAGACGGCGATCGCCTGAGCGAGGATGAGCTCACGTCGATGGTGTTCCTGCTGCTCGCGGCCGGTCACGAGACGACAGTCAGCCTGATCAGTAACGGAGTGAACGCTCTGCTGCGGCATCCGGAGCAGCTCGAGCTGCTGAAGGCCGAGCCGGAACGGCTGCCCGCCGCCGTCGAGGAGCTCCTGCGGTACGACGGCCCGCTGCAGGCCGCGATTCCGTACGTCGCCCGCGCGCGGATCGACATCTCCGGGCGGCGGATCGAGGCCGGCGACGTGATCGTGTTCGCGCTGCTGCCGGCGAACCGGGACGTCCGGAAGGTGGAGCGCGCCGACGAGCTCGACATCACCAGGTCCGACTCGGCGCATCTCGCCTTCGGGCACGGGATCCACCACTGCCTCGGAGCTCCACTGGCCCGGTTGGAGGGGCGGATCGCGCTCGGGATGCTGTTCGAACGGTTCCCGCGGCTGCGGCTCGCCGTACCCGAGCAGGACCCGCCGCGGCACCCCAGCCTGCTGATGAATGCGATCCGCGAACTGCCCGTACTGCTCTGAACATCGGGTGAAATGACATCGATGGGATTGCGGCGATCTTGACTTGCAATGGCATCCTTTCGGGGTGACGGAGTTGATGGAGGTCGCGCGACACCTGCTGAGCGCCGCAATGACCTCGCATTGGCTGCTGCTGATCCTGTTTGTCGCCGCTGCGGTCGACGCGGTGTTCCCGGTCGTGCCGAGCGAGGGCATGGTGATCACCGCGGGGATGGCCGCGGCCGCCGGCCACCAGAACCTGCCGCTGGTGATCGCGGTCGCGATGGCCGGATCGGTGATCGGTGAGTCGTTCTGCTATCTCCTCGGCCGTGGCTCCGGTCCGGCGCTGCACCGCTGGATGAAGCGCCAGGAGCGCCGCCAGCAGCTTTACGAGCGGGTCTCCACGACACTCCACAAGCGCGGCGGTCTGATTCTGATGACGGTCCGCTACGTCCCCGGCGCGCGGATGGTCGCGACGCTGACCGCCGGCGCGACGCGGTACTCGTTCAAGAAGTTCCTGGTGTTCACGTTCTTCGGCGTGACGATCGCGTACACGTACGTCGCGATGCTCGGATATCTCGGTGGTGACGCGTTCGCGCACGACCAACTGAAGGGGCTCGCGTTCAGCCTGAGCCTGGCCGCGGTGATCGGACTCGCCGTCGAGACCTCCCGCCGGATCATGAACAGGCGCCGCGCGGCGAAGGTCACAGGGGCTTAACGATCACCGCTCCGGTTTCCGTGCCGGGGCGTGTCCCAGGACAACCTTTCGGGGCTTCTGTGCGTCAGTAGACGCGTGGTTAGGCCTGGGGCAAACCTCGCGGCCGTTGCGGTTGTCTTCGCGGCGGTCCTGGCCGGATGTGCCGACGTACCACTAGAAGGTGCTCCGACGCCGACCAGTGCGAAACCCACAGGTAAGCCGTCGAGGAAGCCGTCCACACCTCCCTCGACGACTCCAACGACGCATCCACCTGAGAGCCTTCCTGCCGCGGCTCCGGTCCTGCGGTCGTTCCCGGGCCGGCTGCCCAACGGCAAGCCGCCGCTCTTCGTCGTCGTCTCGTTCGACGGCGCCGGCGACCTCGGCCTGTGGGCGCACTGGCGAGCCGTCGCCAAGCAGGTCAACGCGCGGATGACGTTCTTCCTCTCCGGCCCGTACCTCTACCCGCAGAGCCACCGCAGCGACTACAAGCCGCCGTACCAGCAGCCGGGCGCGTCCGACATCGGCTGGGGCGACACCCCGAACATCCTCGGCCGTACGAAGGTCCTGCGGGACGCGATCGCCGAGGGCCACGAGATCGGTACGCACGCCAACGGCCACTTCTGCGGTACGAACGGCATCGGCCGCTGGACCACCGCGCAGTGGACCGCCGAGCTGAGCGCGTTCGACCAGATGGTGCGGACCGGCCCGTCGCTGGCCGCGGGCAGGACGGTCGCGCCGCCGTTCGACCCGTCGACGGTGAAGGGCATGCGGACGCCGTGCCTGGAGGGCAACCGGGCCGCGTACCGGCTCGCGATGGCGCAGCGCGGGATGCTGTACGACGCGTCCGCGCCCGGGTACATCGCCTGGCCTCGGAAGGCGAACGGCGTGTGGAACTTCCCGCTCGAATCGGTGACGCTGGCGGGCACCGCGAAGAAGACGCTGACGATGGACTACAACCTCTGGTACGCGCAGACACAGGCGCGGAAGGCCCCGATCGCGCAGGCACCGGCGATGAAGGCGCAGGTGCTGGCGACGTACCGGGCCGCGCTGGCCGTCTCACGGGCGAGCGGCAACCCACCGCTGTTCCTCGGAAACCACTTCAATCACTGGAACAACAGCGTGTACTCCGACGCGCTTACCCAGTTCGTACTGGAGACGTGCAGGCAGCCCGACGTCCGGTGCGTGTCGAACATGGAGCTGGCAGGCTGGCTGGCGAAGAACGGCGTACCGGGTCCGCAAATCCGGCCGTCATAGGGTCAGGTAGCCGAAACCGCTCTGCCAGGTGCCGCCGTCCTTGATCCGTTGGACGACGAGCCGCTGCAACGTGGTGTCCTGCGGGAGTTCGTCGAGGTGGTCGGTGCCGTGCGTACGGAACGTGAAGAAGATCGCGCTGTCCTGGCTGTCGACCGGCGTACCGTACGGCGTGAACCGGCGGCCGAACTTCACCATGTTCGAGTCCTGCGGCAGGTGGTCGAGCAGGTACGGGTCGATCAGCCACGACCACAGCGTCGCGATCCGCACCGGGTGCTCCGGGAAGTACCGCGGGAAGAACTCACGCGCCTGCTGCAGGCTGTCGTCGACCAGTTCCGGCGTCAGCGGGCCGGTCTCCGGGATGTGTACGCCGATCACCCACTCGCCGGTCTCGACGCCCGGGACCGGGTCCATCTCGGTGACCTCGTACAGCATGTACTGCAGCCGGCCGAGCCAGTAGATCTGCCCGTTCCAGAAGTGCCGCAACCACCAGTGCGTCTCGAGGCCGTAGTCACCGTGCGTACGGCGGTTGACCTTGAGCTGCTGGCCGAGGTCCGCGAGCGAGGCCCAGCTGATGTCGTCCGGGATGCCGCGCTCGCTGTGGAACCGGCGGATGTCCGGCACCGTGTCGAGGTACGCCTGCACCGAGTTCCGCGGGTCCTCCGGAAAGGTCGGCTCGGGTTCGCTTCCGAGCTTCCCGACCGCGGCCCGGAGCTGGTCGGCGAGTTCCTTCACCGCCACCGGATCCGGCGTGAACGCCTCCGCCGCCTCCCGATCGAGCTCCGAAAACCCCAGCAGCCGGTACTCCTCAGCAGTTGTCACTGGTCAACGGTAACCGATGTAACGGCCGCCAGAACCTTACGATCTGAGGTGTGAACTACCAGCGGTTTCCGGTGCCGGAACGGTTGCGGGCAGTGGTCGAGCATGTGTGGCTGGTGGAGTCCCCGCCGCTGACCGAGGTACGGCGGGACATCCTGATCCCGGACGGGCGGCCCGGGCTGGCCGTGGCGTTGGCGGACCCGGGGACGCGGCACGATCCGTTGACGGGCGCGGAGTGGGTGAACGCGGCAGCGGTGTTCGGCGTGATGACGCGGCCGCAGGTGCTCGGGCAGGTCGGTACGTCGAGTTATGCGGGGGTCGAGTTCACGCCGTGGGGGCTCGCGGCGTTCGGGTTGCCGGCGTTGGTGGACTCGGTGCGGGAGCTTTCGGACTGGGTCGGCGCGGAGGCGGTGGCCGGGTTGGTGGGGGAGTTGCGGGCAGTGCCGTTCGGGGAGGGGCGGGCTGAGCGGTTGGCCGGGTTCCTCGCGGCGCGGTTGACGGACGTCGACGTACCTCCGGTCGTTGTCGAGGCGGTACGGGCGATCGACGAGTTGCGCGGGCAGGTCGCGGTGGCGGAGGTCGTACGGCGGTGCGGTACGTCGTACAGCACCTTGTACAGGCTGTTCCGTCGGAGCGTGGGGATCGCACCGAAGCAGTACGCCGAGATCCGCCGGTACTACCACTTCGTCGGCGACCTGCTGGGCGGTCCGGCGGATGCGGCGGCGACGTTGTCCGCGTTGCACGGGTACTACGACCAGGCGCACGCGGCCCGGGACTTCAAGAAGTACACCGGCGTCAGCGCGACCACGTTCCGCGCCGTACAGAACGGGATCGCGGCGCTGATGCATGGAAGATCCGTCCAAGACGAGCGCCCTGGGGATGCGTGACGATCAGGGCATGGGACGAATCATCCACGTCGAGATAGTTGCCGAGGACCACGATCGGGCCGCCGGGTTCTACCGGGAGGTCTTCGGGTGGAAGGTGACGCCGGCTCCCGTACCGGACGGTTACCTGCTGGCGCAGACCGGCCCGGGCCAGGGCATCGACGGCGCGATCATGAGCAACCGCTACCAGTCACAGCCCACGATCGCCTGGATCGAGGTCGACGACGTCGCGGCGACCTTGGAGGCCGCCCGCGCAGCAGGCGGCACTCCCGTCGGCGAAATCCAGGAACTCCCCGGCATCGGCCACCTCAGCTACCTCCGCGACAGCGAGGGCGTACTGATCGGCATACGCGAGGCGTGATCTTCGGAAAGAATCCGGCAAATACCGCCGGAAATGTTCCGGAAAGGCGGCTGCTCAGAGGTGTCGGGTGATTAGGGCGGCGGCTTCGGATGGGCCGTCGACGGCGGCGTACAGCTTCTGGATTCGTTCGGCGGCTTCGCGGTGTCCGGGGTCGGTGAGCATGCGCGCGGCCAGGTCGGCCAGGTTGCCGGTGCGTGCGCGGCGGGCTGCTCCAAGGCGTTCGACGAGGTCGACGTTCAGGTCCTGCTCGAGGTGCAGTGGGATGCCGAGGAGCGGTGTACCGGTGGCCATGGCTGTCTGGACGCTGCCTTGTCCGCCGGTCGTCACGGCGAGGTCGACCTGAGGCATGACCAGGTGACTGGGCAGGACACCCTCGATCCGGATGCGGTCGGTGGCCAGATCGCCGAGCTCGTGAACGGTGCCGGCGACCAGGATGCGTACGTCGAGCCGGCTGAGGTCGGCGATCGCCCGCCGGAGCTGCTCGGCCGGGGTCGACGTAAGCGCGAGGTAGATCGTGGGACCGGGCCGGTCGAGGAACCTCTGCGCCTCCGCGGGCATCGGGATGTCCAGTTGTGCGAACAGCGGTCCGACCGTCGCGAGTCGTGAGCCGGGCCGGTAGCCCCTGCCCGGCCGCCAGGCTGCGAGCTCGCCGGCCTGGACTCCGAGCACTTCGGGTATCTCCGGGACGAGAGCGAGGTCGCCGAGCAGGAGCGCTGCCAGGCTCGGGACACCTTCCACACCGAGCCGCGTGGCCACGCGGTTGAAACCGCCGCCGTACGCGGTCGTCCGTTGAGGTATCCGGTTGACGAGGAAGCGTGTCAGCCAGTCAGGGGCGTGCTTCAAGCGCGGGTCGACCGGCTGGGCCGGCGCCGGGAGCAGGCGACGTTCGAAGATCGGCGGTACGAAACTGCCGGCATGTTCGGTGATCAACCGGACCCCGGCCAGTCGGGACGACAGCAGCGTCGTCACGGTGAAGCCGGTCACGGCGACGGTGATCCGGTTGGCCCGGAAGTACTCGGCCTCCGCTGCGACGTACCTGTGGATCTCAGAGTCGTCGTACATGCTCTGCCGAGGATCCCCGAGGCCGACTGCCGACGCCACGAAGCGTGCCGCCCGCGCCGGCGTCATGCCCGGTCCGAGGACGTCGTACGAGACACCGGCCGCGGCCAGCAGGCGTTCGTGAGGTCCGCCGTGCGTGGCGACGCGGACCTCCACACCGGCGGCGGTGAGGGCGCGATGCAGCTCGAGCATCCGGGAGGTCTCGGACAGATAGGCGCAGTGCGGCAGCAGGCAGATCACGGTTGCCTCCTTCGACAGTAAAAGGCAATATATTGCCTATGGTGTCAGGTGACAAGAACGAGAAGTTGTTCGGGATCGGCCCGCGGTCTGAGCTGGCGGCTCCGGTCCGCGCCTTCCGGACGACGCTGGTGCTGGCCCAGAAGCTGCGCGGCGAGATGGACGAGCGCCTTCGTACGGATGGGCTGACCACGCAGCAGGCCGCGCTGATCACCGCCGTCAAGGCGTTGGGGAAGCCGTCCCTGGCCGAAGCCGCCGCCGCCCTGGGGAGTACGCATCAGAACGTCGCCCAGATCGTGGCGGCCCTGCAGCGCAAGGAACTTCTGCAGGTCGAGCCCGATCCCGCGGACCGCCGCCGCAAGTTGCTATCGGCAACGGACCGCGGTACGGCCTACTGGCGGCA
Source organism: Kribbella sp. NPDC031520 (assembly GCF_055580825.1). Taxonomy (NCBI): domain Bacteria; kingdom Bacillati; phylum Actinomycetota; class Actinomycetes; order Propionibacteriales; family Kribbellaceae; genus Kribbella; species Kribbella sp. NPDC031520. The sequence goes on along the minus strand of NZ_JBVIKS010000001.1, from coordinate 497,510 downwards.
GCGCGACGCCGGTGACGTCGCCGCGGTGTCGGACTGGTTCGCCGACCTGAGTCCGGCCGAGCTCGAGACGTTCTGCGACCTGGCGGACCGCGTGATCACAAGACTCAGCGCTCCTCGGCCAGGCCCAGGTAGAGGATTTTCGGGTTCGCGGGATTGAAGGCCAGGGAGGGGATGCCGTCGTTGGGGTTGTGGTGTTTGGTGAGGGTGCCGGTGGAGGGGATGAAGCGGTAGAGGTCGGCGCCGTAGTTGGCGAAGGACGTGCCGTAGCTGAAGTAGAGGAGGTCGGGGTCGGTCGGGGACGCCCAGAGGTGGTTGCCGTTGATCAGGTCGGCCCGGGTCTGGTCCAGGACCTCGTGGAACTTCAGGCCGCCGTCGTCGGACTGCCAGATGAAGCGGGTCGAGCGGTCGCGGTCGTACCCTTCCAGCCACACCTTCGACGGGTCGGCCGATGAGATCGTCAGGCTGAACGCGTTCACCCGTTCGACCGCGCGCGACCGCGTCCAGCTCAGGCCGCCGTCGTACGTCGTGTAGACGCCGTCCGACATCACCCCGATGACGATGTGGTCCGGGTTCTGCGGATCCACCACAGCGTCGTACAGGAAGAGATCCTGAGCAGCCGGTACGCCGACGCGCTGCCAGCTCGCACCGTCGTCGGTGGAGTCGTAGATCTGCCCGTTGGTCGACACCACCCGCAGCCGCCCGGGCCGCGCGTCGAGGGTGGCGAGCCCGTTCCACTCCACCGGTCCGAGGACTGTCGTGACCTGCGTGCCGTGGACGCGGTGGATGGGCTGGTCGTTGATGCTGTAGATGTACGCCGAGTCGCCCGGTCCGGCCTGTACGTCGTACGCGCTGAGGTCGTCAGGCGCCTTGCCGAGCAACTGCCAGCTGCAGCCGGCGTCGCTCGAGCGCTGGATGGACCGCTGGCCGATGCTGATCAGCGTGTTCGGTTCCGGCAGGGCGGCGACCTTCGCGTACGTGACGGCCTGCAGCGTGCCGGTGGTGTTCGCGAGAACCTGGCCGTCGGTGTCGGTGAAGGTCACCGAGCCGTCGCCGTACACCTTTCCGCAGTGCGGCCGGTTCCAGAACCAGCCGGGGTCGGCGGCGTCGGCGTACGTGGGGAGGAGCGTGAGGAGGGCGGTCAGGGCGCTGGTGATCGCGAGGCGGCGTGAGGTCATCCCTTAGGTGTAAGGGCTTCCGGGCACCCGGAACCAGCACTTGCCGTGGCCGACGAGCGCCATGGCGGAAAGCGGTCAGCCGGCGGCGGTGTCGATGTGGCGGGCCAGGATCAGGTCGTCGTCGGTGATGCCGCCCGCGTCGTGGCTGCTGACCCGGAAGGTGATCGTGGTGTAGCGGATGTCGATGTCCGGGTGGTGGTTCATCGACTCGGCCAGCTGCGCGACGGTCGCGACCAGGCGGATGCCGTCCAGGAAGTTGTCCCGCTTGACCGTCCGGACCAGCTCGTTGTCCACGACCTTCCAGTTCGGCAGGTGGTCGCGCAGTGCGAGGTCGATCTGGTCGTCGGTCAAAAGGTCAGCCATGCGCTCACTCTAGACCTACTCGCGCGGTGGCCAGCAGGCCCGCGGCCGCGGCGGCCGCACCAGCTGTGATGATCACGCCGAACACCCACGGCCGCGGGTTGTCGGCGTTGAACGCGAGCAGTGTCCCGCTGATCGCGAGCGTCGTCGCGATGCTCATCGTGGCGGCCATCTGACCGGCGCTGCTGTTCCGCCCGGAGTTGTTCTGGTCCGACAGATCGAGGGTCAGCACCGACAGGCTCGACGAGCTGAGGCCCATGCCGATCCCCGCGAAACCCCAGCCGATCAGGCCGAGCCAGGTGGTCGCATCGGTCCACGCGAGCAACGACGTCGCGAGCAACCCGGCCGTCATGAACGCGAGCCCGGTCCGCAGTACGGCGACCCGCACGAACCCGTGCTCACGTCCCTGCAGCCACGACCCGAACGCCCAGCACACGCCGGTGATCGACAACGTCACGCCGGCCTTCGACGGGCTGAAGTTGTGCTGCAACGTCAACAGCAGCGGAAGGTACGCGCCGACCCCGGCGAAGGCGGCACCGCCGAGTCCGCGAACGGCAACCACAGCAGGGAATCCACGCCGCGCGGTGAACGTGCCCGCGGGCATCACCCGGACGGCGGCCCGTCCGAGCACCACCAGCGCGACGAGTACCGCCGTACCGGCAATCACCGGATGCGCTTCGAGATGATCACCCGCAACGGTCATCGTGAACAGCGCAACGGATGCGGCGAGCGCCCACGGCAGGGCGGCCCGCCACGCCTCGAGCTCGGCCGCGTCCTCGGCCGTACGCTCGGGCGCCGGCACGTCGGCGGTCTGGCGCATCGCCGGACGCAACAGCAACCAGCTCGGTACGAGGAGTACGACTGCACCGAGGAACACCCAGCGCCAGCCGAACTCCTCCGTCACCACCCCGGTCAGCACCGGCCCGAGCACCGACGGCAGGATCCACATCGCGGCGAACAACGAGAACATCCGGGGCCGCAGTACGGCGGGTAGCGCCCGCGCGACGAGCACCATCAGCGACACGTCGAGCAGGCCCTCCGCGAGGCCGCTGAGCAGCCGCCCGGCGATCACCATCGGCATCGCGGTCGCCGTACCGACCAGCAGTTGGGCGAGCGTGAACGAGATCGCGCCGGCTCGCAGCGTCGGGATCGGGCCGCGGCGGTCCGACCAGAGTCCGGCGACCGCGAGCGAGATCAGGTAGCTCGCGTTCGGGGCCGCGTTGGCGAGGCCGAAGCTGCCGAGCGCGTCGAACTCGCGGACCATCGTCGGCAGCGCCGTACCGACGGCCCGGTTCTCGAACGCGCCAAGCGTGACGAGCCCGATCACCCCGAGCACGAGCGGCAGGTGCTGTCCGGTGAAGAGCTTGGGGCGGGCCTCAGTCGTCGTGGTCATGCCCGCTATGGTCGAAGTTCAAGTGAGGTTGAAGTCAAGCCTTGCCGGGCAGCCGGAAGATCAGCACCAGGACGCGGAGCACGAGCACCGCGCAGATCACCAGCAGGTTGTAGCCGAACAGCTGGAACAACGTCATCGTCTCGGTGATCCGCGGACCGCCCGGTGTGCCGAGCAACAGGACGGCCATGATGCCCGCGGTCGCGCCGAGGATCACGAGCAGCGCCTGGTGCAGCAGGGCCGTCACGTGCCGGCGGTCGCGTTCGTCCGCGAGCAGCCGTACGTTGACCCCGAGCCGCCCGCTCTCCGCGGCCGCCGCGATCCGGTCGATCCGGCGAGGGAGGCGGCGCAGCATCGGCAGGAGTTGCGCGAGTTCCTCGGTCGCCGTACGTCGGATCGCGTCCGGCGCGAGCCGGTCGGTGACATGCGCGGTGGCGAACTGCCGCGACGCGGCAACGAGATCGAACCCGGGGGAGATCCGCGAGATCGTGCCCTCGATCGTCGCCAGCGCGCGGAACACCGCGGCCACCTCGGGCGGTACGCCGAGTTCGTGCGAGGTGATGATCTTGAACAGGTCGTTGAACATCGCCGGTCCGAGGGAGACCCCGGCCGCAAGATGCCTGGTCATGAACCGTCCGACGGCACGTTCCAGCGAGCGTTCGTCGATCACGTCGGGGCGGTAGACGATCTCGAGCAGCGCGTCGGTGGCGGCCACCGGGTCGCCGTGGTCGATCGCGAGCAGGAACCGCTGCAGGGCGTCCCGGGTGGCCGGGTCGAGGCGGCCCACCGAGCCCAGGTCGAGCATGCCGATCCGGCCGTCGGCGAGCAGCAGGAAGTTGCCCGGATGCGGATCCGCGTGGAAGACGCCGTCGATCGCGACCTGGCCGAGCAGACACTCGAAGAGGGTTCGTCCGAGGCGGGCCGGGTCGAGTCCGCGGTCGGCGATCGCCTGCTGGGCGTTCCCGAGGCCGATGCCGTCCAGCCGCTGCATGGTCAGCACGCGGCGGGTGCTGCGTTCCGGGTGCAGCCGCGGTACGACGAGATCATTGCTGGCGGCAACGGACCGGCCGGCCGCCACGGTGGTCATGTTGCCGGCCTCGACGGTGAAGTCGAGCTCCTCGCGCATCGCGTCCGCGAACCCGTCGGCGAGGGCCCGGACCCCCATCGCCCGACCCCAGTCGGCGTTCCGGTCCAGCAGCCGCGCGAGCCGCCGGACGATATCCAGGTCCCGATCCACCAGAGCCGCGATCCCCGGCCGCTGTACCTTCACCACCACATCGAGCCCGCCTCCGGCGGGCGTGGAGGGTGGGGAGGACACGGCGGGGAGTGTGGGCGAGGCCGAGGCGTGCAGTCGGGCCGTGTAGACCTGGGCGACGGAGGCGGCCGCGAGCGGCTTCGTCTCGAACTCGGCGTACAGCTGGGCGATCGGGCCGCCGAGTTCCTCTGTGAGGACCTGTTCGATCTGCGGCCACGGCGCGGGTGTGACTTGGTCCTGCAGGCGGCTGAGCTCGTCGGCGACCGAGGCGGGGATGATGTCGCCGCGGGTCGAGAGCACCTGGCCTAGCTTCACGAACGTGACACCGGCCTCGTCGAGGGCGAGCCGCAGTGAGCGGGCGAGCTCCGCCTGGCCGGCGGCGTTCTCCCGGCCGGGGCGCCGGCGGCCGCGCAGGTACGGGCCGAGACCGTGCTTGATGGCGATCCGGAGGATCTGCAGGTACCGCCGGGTGCGGGCGATCCGGCCGCTCAGGTCGCGGCGCAGATCCCGTGCCCGCGGCAACGATCCGGTCGGTACCAGCGCCTCCGCCAGCACCAGGAACACCAGCCCGGCGAGCATCGAGGCCAGCGCGATCAGCACCATGAACGCGACCGCGGCGCCGTTCGACCCGGTCCACGGCGGCGTGCCGATCATCGCGATCGCCAGTGGTCCCGAGACGCTCAGCGTGATCAGCGCGCCGATCGTCAGCCGGCCGAACCCGAACCGCACCCCTAGCAGCCGCTGCGAGATCGGTACGAAGATCAGCATGAACACGACCAGATTCCCCAGCCGCAACACCACAACGTCCATGCCCGGAACCCTAGGCGTCGCCTACCCCGCACCGACTCCCCCGCGCGGGTGACCTCACCCCCAGCCGACCCACCCCCAGCCGACCCACCCCCAGCCGACCCACCCCCAGCCGACCCACCCCCAGCCGACCCACCCCCAGCCGACCCACCCCCAGCCGACCCTGCCCCCATTTGCCCGGCTGACCAGCCAAGTTGGGGGTTGTGGACCCTGAATACGGCTCCAGAACCCACCATTTCCTTGGTCAGCCAGGCAAATGGGGAGCGCCCCCGGCGGGTGGGCCAGGGGCGCTCGACGGGTGGGTGCGGTCAGGCGCGGCGGCGGATCTTGTTGCCGAGCCAGACCAGCGGGTCGTACTTGCGGTCGACGACGCGTTCCTTCATCGGGATCAGCGCGTTGTCGGTGATCTTGATGTGCTCGGGGCACACCTCGGTACAGCACTTGGTGATGTTGCAGAAGCCCAGGCCGTGCTGCTCCTGCGCCGCGTGCTGCCGGTCGGCGTCGTCGAGCGGGTGCATGTCCAGCTCGGCGATCCGCATCAGGAACCGCGGACCGGAGAAGTTCTCCTTGTTCTCCTCGTGGTCCCGGATCACGTGACAGGTGTCCTGGCACAGGAAGCACTCGATGCACTTGCGGAACTCCTGCGAGCGTTCCACGTCCTGCTGCTGCATCCGGTACTCACCCGGCTTGAGGTCCGCCGGCGGCTTGAAGGCCGGCACCTCGCGGGCCTTCTGGTAGTTGTACGAGACGTCGGTGACCAGGTCCCGGATCACCGGGAAGGTCCGCATCGGCGTCACCGTGACGACCTCGTCCTCGGCGAACGTGTTCATCCGGCACATACACATCAGCTTCGGCATGCCGTTGATCTCGGCGCTGCAGGAGCCGCACTTGCCGGCCTTGCAGTTCCACCGGACCGCCATGTCCGGGGTCTGGGTGGCCTGCAGCCGATGGATGACGTCGAGGACGACCTCGCCCTCGTTCACCTCGACCTCGTAGTCCTTGAGCTCCCCGCCCTCGGAGTCCCCGCGCCAGACGCGGAATTTGCCCGTGTAGCTCATCGACGTCCTCGCTTCGCTCCGGGCGCCGATGAGGCACGAAACACGCTGTGTTGTTTGATGCCCTCGCTTCGCTCGGTCATGCGCTCGGCAGCTCCTCTTCGGTCAGGTACTTCTTCAGTTCGTCGATCTCGAACAGCTCGAGCAGGTCCTCGCGCATCGGGATCTGCTGCTTCTCGGTCACGTTCACGTGGCCCTCGGCGTCGAGCTTGCAGACCAGCAGCTTCTTGCGCCACTCCGGCGACATCGCCGGGAAGTCGTCGCGGGTGTGACCGCCGCGCGACTCCTGCCGCAGCAGGGCCGCGCCGGCCACGCACTCGGACACGGTCAGCATGTTCCGCAGGTCGAGCGCCAGGTGCCAGCCCGGGTTGAACTGCCGGTGACCCTCCACCGTCATCTTGGCGATCCGGCCGCGGAACTCGGCCAGCCGGCCGAGCGCGCGCTCCATCTCCTCTTCCTTGCGGATGATGCCGACCAGGTCGTTCATCGACTGCTGCAGGTCCTGGTGGATCGAGTACGGGTTCTCGCCGCCCTCGAGCTCGAACGGCGCCAGCGCCTCGGTCGCGGCCGCGTCCACATCGGCCTCGTCGATCTTCGGCCGCTCCGGCAGCCCGTCGACGTACGTCGCGGCGCCCATCCCGGCCCGCCGTCCGAAGACGAGCAGGTCGGACAGCGAGTTGCCGCCGAGCCGGTTCGAGCCGTGCATCCCGCCGGCGACCTCACCGGCCGCGAACAGACCGGGCACCGTCGACGACGCGGTGTCCGGGTCGACCTCGACGCCGCCCATCACGTAGTGACAGGTCGGACCGACCTCCATCGGCTCCTTGGTGATGTCGACGTCGGCCAGCTCCTTGAACTGGTGGTGCATCGACGGCAGCCGCCGGGTGATCTCCTCGGCCGGGAGCCGGGTCGACACGTCCAGGAAGACACCGCCGTGCGGCGTACCGCGGCCGGCTTTCACCTCGGAGTTGATCGCCCGGGCGACCTCGTCGCGGGGCAGCAGCTCCGGTGGGCGCCGGTTGTTGTCGGGGTCCTTGTACCAGCGGTCCGCCTCGTCCTCGGTCTCGGCGTACTGCGCCCGGAACACGTCCGGGACGTACTCGAACATGAACCGCTTGCCCTCGGAGTTCTTCAGCACGCCACCGTCACCGCGGACCGACTCGGTGACCAGGATGCCCTTCACCGACGGCGGCCAGACCATGCCGGTCGGGTGGAACTGGATGAACTCCATGTTGATCAGCGTCGCGCCGGCCCGCATCGCCAGCGCGTGCCCGTCACCGGTGTACTCCCAGGAGTTCGAGGTGACCTTGAAGGACTTGCCGACGCCACCGGTCGCCAGTACGACGGCAGGCGCGTCGAACAGGATGAACCGGCCGGACTCACGCCAGTACCCGAAGGCACCGGAGATCGCGTCGCCGTCCTTCAGCAGCTCGGTGATCGTGCACTCGGCGTACACCTTGAGGTTGGCCTCGTAGTCGCCGGTGGCCTCGAAGTCCTCCTGCTGCAGCGAGACGATCTTCTGCTGCAGCGTCCGGATCAGCTCCAGGCCGGTGCGGTCGCCGACGTGCGCGAGCCGCGGGTAGGTGTGGCCGCCGAAGTTGCGCTGGCTGATCCGGCCGTCCGGCGTCCGGTCGAACAGCGCGCCGTACGTCTCCAGCTCCCAGACCCGGTCCGGGGCCTCCTGCGCGTGCAGCTCGGCCATCCGCCAGTTGTTCAGGAACTTCCCGCCGCGCATCGTGTCGCGGTAGTGGACCTGCCAGTTGTCGTTGGAGTTCGCGTTGCCCATCGCGGCCGCGCAACCGCCCTCGGCCATCACCGTGTGCGCCTTGCCGAACAGCGACTTGCAGATGATCGCGGTCTTCTTGCCCTGTTCGCGGGCCTCGATCGCCGCGCGCAGACCGGCGCCGCCGGCCCCGATCACGACGACGTCGTACGAGTGTCGTTCCAGCTCAGTCATGAAATCCTCAATTGATGATGCGCAGGTCGGAGAACCAGCCGGCGGAGACCGCCATGATGTAGAAGTCGGTCAGGATCACGGTGAACAGCGACGTCATCGCGAACGTGCCGTGCTTCGGGTTCAGCTTGGACACGAACGTCCAGTACCGGTAGCGCATCGGGTGCTTGGAGAAGTTCTTCAGCCGGCCGCCGACGATGTGCCGGCAGGCGTGGCAGGACAGCGTGTACAGCCACAGCATCACCAGGTTCACCCAGATGATCAGCGTGCCCAGGCCGATACCGAAACCGCCGCCCTTGCCGTGGAAGGCCTGGATGCCGTCGTAGATGTTCAGCAGACCGAAGAGCAGCGCACCGTAGAAGAAGTAGCGGTGCAGGTTCAGGGCGATCAGCGGGAACTTCCGCTCACCGGTGTAGTTCTTGTGCGGCTCGGGCACCGCGCACGCGGCCGGCGCGAAGAACAGCGACCGGTAGCCCGCCTTGCGGTAGTAGTAGCAGGTGCCGCGGAAACCGGCCAGCACCACGAACGTGATCAGGCTGAACGGCAGGAAGCGCGGGAAGTTGCCGAACCAGGTGCCGAGATGGCTGGAGCCCTCGACACAACTGCTGGTCAGACACGGCGAGTACAACGGGGTCAGGTAGTGGTACGCACCGACCCAGTAGTACTTGTTCATGAAGATCCGGATCGTCGCGTAGACGATGAAGAACAGCAGGATCACGCCGATGCGCAACGGCGCGAGCCACCAACGATCCGATCGTGCGGTCTTGAGGCCTACTTGAGCGCGGCCCGGTGCGCTTACACCAGTAGCCATCAGGGGGCATGCCTATCTGGGGCGCCGAAGCCTTCTTGCTCCGCGTCGGTCCACATGGACGCGTCATACTCCACGTCGGGAATCTCCTCGAGTTCCTCCGGAACTGGTCCGGGCCTGTGCCTGGGGTCGGGCGGGCCGAGCTCTGCGAGATCGTCGCTCAGCCGGGCCACGTCGGACACCAGGCGGCGGATGCCGAGGGTGTCACCGTACTCCTGGCTCAGCCGGCCGACGGCGGCGTGCAGCCCTTCGAGCGCGCGGACGACTGCGGCAACCTCGCTGTTGCTCATGGCAGACTCCAGTGATGGTTGTGTAGCTGTCAGTATGGGCACACTTTGCCCCTGCCGAGCGCCCAACGGAAGACCCCTCGGTACGGCGTGTTCCCAGTTAGGCTTACCTCAGTTGCGACCTGCCGACGGGTGGAGTAATGGGGCGAATCCGCCCTGCAGCACAAGAAGATTCGCGGGCGGCGTCAACGTCTCGACCAGCTCGAGTCCGCGCGGCGCGAGCGGTACGCCGTACCCGTCCCATGCCCAGGGCAACACCCGCCCGCCGAGCACCAGCGCGGGCGATCCGTCGAACCGCACCATCGCCCCGTCCGGCAGTTCGGAGAGGTTCTGGATCGTGGTCCGTTGCCGCCGGGTACGGGATTCGACCCGCTGGTAGTGCAGTACGGCATCCATCTCAGGCGCCCGCGGGCGCTCGGCCAAGGAGTTGGCAGCAGCCCAGGCCCCGGCGTACAACAGGAAATCCCTGCGCCTGCAGTAATGACAAGGACGATGACCGGCCGCCAGCGCGACCGCCTCGTCGAAGAAGAACAGCGCGGTCCACCGCCCCGGTGGCATCGGGTCGCGACGGATCCCCTTCCAGTCAAGGACGCAGCAGATCCACGCCTTCGAGCGCCACCGTGTGGTGCCGAGCGTGCGATCGGGGTGATGGATGCTGCCGCGGTTGCCCATCAGCAGACCGCGGCCTGGATCGGCCACGATCTCCTGGGTCGGCAGAACCCTGTTCTGCAAGGGCATAGGGGGATAGTGCCGCACACCTCGGACAGTTTCTGGCAGAGTCGCGCCATGAAGACGGTCGTAGGCGTGGCGGTACTAGAGGACGGCCGGGTGCTGGCGGCGTACCGTCCTGGTCCCGAGGGTGGGTGGGAGTTCCCGGGCGGGAAGGTGGAGCCGGGGGAGACCGACGAGCAGGCGGCGGTCCGGGAGATCCGCGAGGAGCTGGACCTGGAGATCAAGGTCGGCGAGTCGCTCGGGCCGGGTGTGGACATCTCGGCCGAGTACCGGCTGCACGTCTATCTCGCGTCAGTACTTTCCGGCGACCCGGTACTGCGGGAACACTCGGAGCTCCGGTGGTTCACCGCCGCCGAGCTCGACGAAGCGGACTGGCTGGTGCCCGACCGTCCGTTCGTCCGGGAACTTCGTACCAGGTTGTAAGTGGTACACATCACACTGCCGCCCGGCGCCGAACGCTCACGCAGCGAAACTGTATGGGTCGTTTGTATGGGTTGTACCTGGTGAGTGGTCTAACCCCGGGACGAGAATCCTTGCCTGACTCTTGGGGAGGAGTGACGTATGTCGGTGTACCCGGCAGTCCCGGTGCTGCGGCGAGAGGACTTCGCGCCGGAGGTCGTTTGTGAGGTGTACGAGCTCGGATCGCATCGGCGGACGCCCGCCGCGGTCAAGGAGCTGACCAGCCGCCAGATCGCCATCGGCCGGATGATGTCGACCGGTGCGAAGGACGCCGCGATCGCCCGCGACCTCGGGCTCTCGCTGCGGACGGTGCGCGCGGAGATCAGTTCGCTGATCAAGGGCCTGGGCGCGAAGTCCCGGTTCCAGGCCGGCTGCCTGCTGGTCCGCCGCTTCGGCTGAGCCGGAAACGGGCGCGAAAACTGTCCGGGGGCCGACGTAGGCTTTCGGCATGGTTGAGCTTGCTGAGCGCCGGCTGCTGCTGGTGCACGCCCACCCCGACGACGAAACCATCAACAACGGTGTGACGATGGCGCGGTATGTCGCCGAGGGAGCGCACGTCACCCTGATCACCTGCACCCTCGGCGAGGAGGGCGAGGTCCTCGTCCCCGAGCTCGCGCACCTGGCCGCCGACCAGACCGACGGCCTCGGCCGGCACCGGATCGGTGAGCTGGCGAACGCGATGGCAGAGCTCGGCGTCACCGACCACCGGTTCCTCGGTGAGGCCGGGAAGTACCGCGACACCGGCATGATCTACAACGACGAGGGCAACGCGGACGTCCCGCCGGAGACCCGCAAGGACAGCTTCTGGCAGGCCGACCTGCTCGACGCGGCGAACGACCTGGTCCCGGTCATCCGCGAGCTCCGCCCGCAGGTCCTGGTCACGTACGACCAGTTCGGCAACTACGGCCACCCGGACCACATCAAGGCGCACCGGGTCGCGACGTACGCAGCCGACCTGGCTGCCGCCCGGTCGTACCGGGAGGATCTCGGCCCGGCCTGGGAGATCCCGAAGATCTACTGGACGGCGATGGCCGAGTCGCGGATGCGCGAGCAGTTGCGGGCACTCCGCGAGTCCGGCGACACCACGACGTTCGAGGGGATGGACCCGGACGGCCCGCTGCCGTCGATGATCACCCCGGACCGGCTGATCGACTGCGTGATCGACGGCGAGGAGTTCCTCGACCGGAAGATGAACGCGATGAAGGCGCACGCCACCCAGATCACCGTCGACGGCCCGTTCTTCGCGCTGTCCAACAACAACGGCAACCAGATCTGGGCCTCCGAGCCGTACCGCCTGGTCAAGGGCACCGCGGCGCCTGACGAGGACGGTCTGGAACACGACCTCTTCGCCGGACTCTGAGCCGGTTGCCGGACAAGTAGGCACCGGCGACGATCAGCACACAGCCGGTCAGCTGGAGCCAGGTCGGCCGCTCGTGCAGCACCACTGTGCCGAGCACGAGCGCGCCGACGGGTGTCAGCATCAGGAGCGCCGCTCCGACGTGGCTCGGCAGCAGCGGTGAGTTCGTCGCCACCAGCAGCCAGCCGATCACCGTGCCGGCAACGGCTACGCCGACGAGCCACCCGATCACCCGCCAGCCAGGCGTGAGGTCGACTCCGCGCCAGAACCAGCCGGCGACCAGCGACACGACACCGGCCGATGCGATCACGACGAAGTAGTTCTGGATCGGCTGCCCGGTCGTGCCGTTGCGGCGGAGCAGGTAGAGGAAGACCGAGTAGCAGGCAGCGGCGAGAACGGCGTGGACCGTGCCTCGGACCGGGTCGGTGCCGGCAGTGCCGCCGTCGATCAGACCCGCCGTTAGCGCGACACCGGCGAGCATCATCGGTACCCAGGCGACGAATCGCCGGGGGACGGTCTCGCCGTCGATCGCCCAGGCGAGCAGCGGTACGCCGATCACCTGGACGTTCACGACCACGGTCGACAGTCCGGCGCCGACCTCCTCGATCGCGCGGGTCCACAGCAGCATGTCGCCCGCGAAGAAGACGCCGGCCACCAGTCCGATCAGTAGCTGGTCGCGGCCGAGTGGGCGACGGCGGTGTCGTTCGACGGCGGCGACGACGGCGAGCAGTGGAAGCGACAGGGCGCAGCGGTAGAAGCTGGCGGTTCCGGGCGTGGTGCCGGCGAGGTCGATCAGTACCGACGAGACCGAGACGAACAGCGCTCCGGCAGCGAGCCGGACCCCCGGCCCGGCCCGGTGCCCGGAGCGCTGCTGGTCACCAGACATCGCTCTCCCGGTACCCCAACGACCAGCGGTGAATCAGCTTGCGTGACCGTTCCCACACCTTGAGTTGGGGGTCGTAGGCATAACCTGCTGACGTGTCCTCGACCGAGCCCAGTGGGAGCGTGCCTGCAGCGGAGTTCCGGGCTGCGCTCGGGCGGTTCGCGTCCGGGATCACGATCATGAGCACGCTGCAGGACGGTGTCGCGCACGCGATGACCGCGAACGCGTTCACGTCGGTGTCGCTCGATCCGCCGCTGGTGCTGGTCTGCGTCGACAAGGGCGTCCGGATGCACGCCGCCGTACTGGACTGCGGGTTCTGGGCGATCTCGGTGCTCTCCGGGGACCAGCAGCCGATCGCGGAGCGGTTCGCCCGGTCCGGCCGGGACCTGTACACGCAGTTCGACGGCATCGGTACGACGCCCGGCCCGAAGACCGGCTGCCCGACCGTCGACGGGGCCTCGTCCTGGCTGGAGTGCCGCACCTGGGCGACGCACGACGGGGGCGACCACACCATCGTGGTGGGTGAGGTGCTCAGCCTCGGAAGCGGCCCGGCGGCCGATCCCGGAGCGTTGCTGTACTACTCCGGTAACTATCGGGAACTGCCCGGAAACTGACCGTTGTCGCGGCTGCCCCGACGGGCGGTGAGGCCTTACACGTCCCGTAGGATGTCCGCTTGTGCCCTGACCAAGGCTCGAGCAGGAGGACTCTGTCCGGTGGGGAGAAAGCAGCTCGCGGGGATCATCGCCGCCGCGGGGCTCGGTGTGATCGTCGTCGGGTACGGCGCGGCGTTCGCGTTCGCGGGCTCCAAGATCCCGTCGGACACGACGGTGCTCGGGATCGGTATCGGTGGGCTCTCCCAGGACGCCGCGCAGGCCAAGCTGACGGAGGGTCTGAAGGACCGGGTGGCCGCGCCGATCGCGCTGACCGCCGGCGGGTCCAAGTTCCAGGTGGTACCGGCCGACGCCGGGCTGTCCGTCGACGTCGCGAAGACCGTCGAGACGGCCGGCGCGGGCCGCAGCCTGTCCCCGGCCCGGATCTGGCACGCACTCACCGGCGGTGGCGCGGTCGACCCGGTGGTGACCAAGGACGACGCGAAGCTGAAGGCCGCCGTCGACAACCTGGCCGCCCAGGTGAACCGCAAGGCCACCGAGGGCACGATCACCTTCACCGGGACCAAGCCGGTCACGCACGAGCCCGCGGAAGGCCTCGAACTCGACACCGCGAAGGCGGCCGGCACGGTCGTCGCCGCGTACCCCTCGGACGGCAAGGCCGCGGAGCTGCCCGTCAGTACGACCAAGCCGCAGGCCGCCTCCGACGCGATCGACAAGGCGGTCACCGAGTTCGCCGAGCCGGCGATGTCCGGTCCGGTCCGGTTGAGCGTCGGGTCCAAGTCGGTCGACCTGGAGCCGGCCGAGCTGGCTCCGGCGCTGTCGGCCACGGTCCAGGAGGGCCGGGTGATCCCGGCGCTGGACACCAAGAAGCTGGAGCCGCTGTTCCAGGCGCGATTCAAGACCCTGGAGACGCTGCCGAAGGATGCCACCGTGCAGATCGTCGGCGCCGGCCCGAAGGTGGTCCCGGCGGTCGACGGGGTGGTCGTCGACCGTGCCAAGATCGGTCCGGCCATCCTCGCGGTGCTGCCGAAGCCGCAGGGCGAGCGGCGGGCCGTCGTACCGCTGACGCCGACCAGGGCGACGTTCACCACGGAGCAGGCGGCCGCCCTCGGGATCAAGGAGAAGATGGGCGAGTTCCAGACCGAGTTCCCGGACGCGGCCTATCGCAACATCAACATCGGCACGGCGGCGCGCAAGATCAACGGCACCCTGCTCAAGCCGAACGACATCTTCAGCCTGAACAAGATCGTCGGTGAGCGGACCAAGGAGAACGGGTTCACCGAGGGCTACATCATCAGCGGCGGGAAGTTCGAGAAGGACCTCGGCGGTGGTGTCTCGCAGTCGGCGACCACGACGTTCAACGCGGCCTTCTTCGCCGGGGTGAAGATCCTCGAGCACAAGGCGCACAGCGTCTACATCAGCCGCTACCCGGTCGGCCGCGAGGCGACCGTGGCGTGGGGCTCGGTGGACCTGAAGTTCCTGAACGACTCGGGCCACGGCATCCTGGTGCAGACGATCTTCACGCCGTCGACGCCGGGCTCCAAGGGCGCCATCCGGGTGATCCTCTGGGGTACGAAGTTCTGGGACGTGACCGCGGGGCAGTCCACCAAGACGAACATCCGGCAGCCGAAGGTCGTCTACAACACCGCCGCCAAGTGCGAGCCGCAGGCGCCGACGCCGGGCTTCGACATCACGATCTACCGGTACATGGCGCGCAACGGCGTCCGGCTGAAGACCGAGCAGTTCACGACCAAGTACAACGCGGCCGACGACATCCGCTGCGGCCCGAAGCCAGGCACGACCGTGACACCGCCGCCCGGCACCACGACACCACCGGGCCGCAAGCCCAACTAGTGCAGCTTGTGTAGCTCCGCCGCGACCTGGTCGAAGAGGGGTTCCTCGATGACCGCGCCCTCGCGGCGGACTTGCCGTGGGTCGATCCGCAGCACCCGGTCCAGGCGGACCTCGCTGCGGCGGTGTTCCTTGTCCCACGGGCCGCGGCCGATGTCCATCCAGACCCGGCCCCAGCGCGCCTCGTCGGCGGCGTCGCGGTCGTGGTCCTTGCTGGTCAGGATCAGCGCGAGCAGGTACGGCTCGTCCCAGCCCACCACCAGCACCGGCCGGTCCTTGCCGCGGGTGTGGTCCTCCTCGAACGGCACCCAGGTCCAGACGATCTCGCCCGGATCCGCCACCCCGTCGTCGGGATGCGGCGTGTACTGCACCCGCACGGTGCCCTCGAAGTCCCCCGCGTACTCCGGCCGCCCAACCACAGGATCCGCCATAGTCGGCGAGCCTAGCGGGTCGGAGCCGCGGCTCAGCGGTTGGTGAGGTACCGGTAGCGGTAGGCCTCGTGGTAGCCGAGGCGGGTGTAGGTCGCCATGGCGGAGGTGTTCTCCTGCAGGACTTCCAGATAGGTACGGCGGGCACCGTGCGGTCCTGCCCAGCGCGCGAGGCCTTGTACGACGGCCGTACCGAGCCCGCGCCGCCGGAACCCTTCGGCCACGCGGATCGAGTCCACGCCGAGCCAGTGCCCCGTCATCGACCCGCGCCCTACGGCAACCACGGCGTCGTCCAGCACGACCGACGCGAACACCGCCTTCGCCGCGCCTTCGAGCACCTTCGGAGCAACTTCCGGTACTGGGCCGTCGAAAGCAGCCGCGTACCACGCCTCGTTCGGGGCCTCGGTCAGCTGTACGTCGTACCCAGGTGCCGCATTCACGTGATCGAGGGTGGTGTGAAGGACGAGTACGTCGGATTGCCCCGGGCGGGCGTCCACCCACCCGAGGGCCCGAATCTCCTGGTCCTGGGGGCTGCCGACGCGTACCTGCGCCTGTGGACGAAGGCTGCGCTCCTGGTAGAACCGCTCGGTTTGCTGCAGGGCGTCGGCGACCGGGACGCCGGGGTCGCCGGCGGGGAGGAGGGAGTTGGCTCGGCCGGTCCAACCTGCCGATGCGCGGAGCAACCAGTGGCCGAGGTGCGACGTCTCCGCGGCGGGGCGGCCGAGGGCGGTGGTCAGGAACAGCTGGTCGACGTCGACCGGACGGAGCGGCATTTCGGGGATCTGCTTGGCCGCGGTCACGTCGGCGGACGGGATCTCGTACCGGGTGCTGTCCGCGTGCCGGACGGTGACGAGGTCCGGCGTACAGGCCTGCAGGACGCCGATCACGTCGGTCAGGCCGCCGGGAATCCGGTGCCGGACGACGACACGGTGGCCGATATCACGGACACCAAGGCCTGACACGATCCGGACTCCTGGCAAAGTGGTCGAGGTACTACCGTGATACTAGAGATACTTGCATCACCGCATCGCAGCACCCCGAACTCAGCGCTGCGCGTGCCTGCCATAGGAGGAGTAGCAGTGACCTACGTCATCGCGCAGCCGTGTGTTGACCTGAAGGACCTCGCGTGTGTCGAGGAGTGCCCTGTCGACTGCATCTACGAGGGCAACCGGATGCTGTACATCCACCCCGACGAGTGCGTCGACTGCGGAGCCTGTGAGCCGGTCTGCCCGGTGGAGGCGATCTACTACGAGGACGACACCCCGGAGCAGTGGAAGGACTACTACACCGCGAACGTCGACTTCTTCAACGACCTCGGCTCGCCGGGAGGTGCGTCCAAGCTCGGCAAGATCGACAAGGACCACCCGTTCATCGCCGCCCTGCCCCCGCAGGAACACGACGAATAAGTAACCGACTGCAGCACGAAGCGGGGTGTCCGAGCAGACGCCCCGCTTTGTCTTAGCCCTGCTCGATCTTGTAGTTGATCGACCCGGTCGCCTCGGCCTTCGCGAGGGCCTTCTCGTTGGCGAGCTTGAAGCCGATACCGGCGAGCAGCGAGCCCGGGAGTGCCCAGGCCGCGATCGTGACGAGTGTCCTCACCAGCACCGGCCCGCCCGACCCGCTGTCCGTCCACAGGCCGGTCGCGGAATGCAGCCCGGTGTCGAGGCCGACGCCGAGCAACAGATACCCGGCGATGATCAGCAGCCGCCCGAACCGGTCCCGCGCGCCGCGTCGCCGCGCCCCACGCCAGAAGTACCGCCCGATGGTGAACACGATGATGCCCCAGAACACCGTCGCCAGCGCGTCGGAGATCCGTACCGGCGGCCCGTCACCGTGCAGCGGGTCGAACGCCTGCAGGACCCCGGCTGCCGCGACGAGGCCGTAGATGGTCAGGCCGATGCCTGCCACGATCAACACCACACCGGCCAGGTTGAACAGTACGTTCGGCCGGTGCCTTACCCCCAGATCCGTCATGTACCCAGAGTGAGCCCAAGACTCCAAGCGGTCTACAGTGCTACTACTGCTCCTGGACGTCCACGTGGACGTGGTCGAGGTGGCGGAGGATCTTCGGGTCGCCCGAGCGCTCCGGCGGGGTGTACGGCCGCCAGCCGTCGTCGGACTGGTTGCCGGCGGTCCAGATCTTGTCGCTGAAGATCACCGTCTTGATGTTCAGCAGCTTCGCCCGGGCGACCAGGTACTGCGCCATCGCCCAGCCCTTGGTGGTGTTCGACGCCGAGATCGGCCGGACGAACACGTCGATCGCCCGCCCTTCGTAGTGCGCGGACCCCTCCATGTGCCCGGTCCGCACGCCGCCGGGTTGGTACCCGCCGGTCGAGAGCTTCCCGAACGTCCGGAGCAGGTCCTTCCGGACGGCGTCCGCGCGTGGGGTGAGCCCGTTGCTGCCCATCGGCTCCTGCGCGACGTCCTCGCTGTTCACGGTGCAGCTGAACACGCTCTTCGACTGTCCGGTGAACGCTGACGCCAGGACCCGCGCGTCGGCCTCGTGGTCTGCGTACGCGTTCGGGAACGCGCTGCGCTGCACCTTGTCCGCGGCGACGGTGATCGCGAGCTTCTGGTAGTTCTTGATCTTCACGAGGGCGTCGTAGAACTTGCCGGTCGCGTAGTACGGGTCCTGGACCTGTTTCGCCGTACCCCAGCCCTGTGACGGCCGCTGCTGGAACAGCCCGAGCGAGTCGCGATCGCCGTGCGCGAGGTTGCGCAGGTTCGATTCCTGGTACGCCGTGGCGAGCGCGATCGTCGCTGCCCGCGCCGGGAGCCCACGGCGTACCGCGATGCCGGCAATGATCGCCGCGGACTCGGCCTGCTCGAAGTCCAGCACGACCGTCTGCTCGTTCACCGTCGCGGTGCACTGCTCCGGCGGCGGCAGGAGGTTGCCGATGTGCTTACCACCCAGCCACGCGATCCCGGTCCCGATCGCGAGGCTGAGCACGCCGATACCGCCCAGGACCACGACGGCACCACGCTTGATCGGCATACCGCTCCCAACGGACAAGGGCGGGTGACAGGTTCCTGTACGACGTGGGCAGCCCCACGTTGGTTGGCGAAGTCATACTTTCGGATGGTCAGGCGTTGGCGTGCAACGCCTCGTTCAGCGTGATCCCCTCACCCTTGCGCGGGCGGGCCTCGACCGCTCCGGTGACCGAGTTGCGGAGGAACAGCAGGCCCGGCTGCCCGGACAGGTCGCGGGCCTTGACCACGCTGCCGTCCGGCAGGGTGACCTTCGTGCCGGCGGTGACGTACAGCCCCGCCTCGACCACGCAGTCGTCGCCGAGCGAGATGCCGGTACCGCCGTTCGCACCGAGCAGGCAGCGCTTGCCGATCGAGATGACCTGCTTGCCGCCACCGGACAGCGTGCCCATGATCGACGCGCCCGCGCCGATGTCGCTGCCGTCGTCGACCACCACACCGGCGACGATCCGCCCCTCGACCATCGACGTACCGAGGGTGCCGGCGTTGAAGTTCACGAACCCCTCGTGCATGACCGTGGTCCCCGACGCCAGGTGTGCGCCGAGGCGGACCCGGTCCGCGTCGCCGATCCGGACGCCGGACGGTACGACGTAGTCCGTCATCCGCGGGAACTTGTCGACGCTGGTCACGCTGAGGTGCTGCCCGGCGGCGCGGGTCCGCAGCCGGACGTTCTCGATCTCGTCGACCGGGACCGGGCCGAGCGACGTCCACGCGTTGTTCGGGAGCGCGCCGAAGATGCCGTCCAGGTTCACGCCGTGCGGACGGACCAGGCGGTGGCTCAGCAGGTGCAGCCGCAGGTACGCGTCCGCCGTACCGCTCGGGGCCGCGTCCAGCGCGATCTCGGTCGCGACGACCGTACGCCGTACCTGCCGGAGGTCGTCGTTGCCTTCGGCGGCGACCAGTTCGGCCGGGGCCTTGGCGTCGTCCGGCCGGGACCCGAGCGCGGGCGCCGGATACCAGACGTCGAGGACGTCACCTGCGGTCGTAACGGTGGCGAGGCCGAAGCCCCAGGCGTTGTCGGTCATGTACACACCCTAATTCGGCGACGCGCTCGCGCTCATCGTGGTCTACTTTTCGGATGCTTCCCGCCTGGCTTGGTGTCGTGTCGGATCCGGTTCTCGAGGTCACCACGGCGCCTGGCGTGGGCGATCTGCACGGCGAGTTGCTGCGGCAGTGGGGGTCGTCGGAGGTATGGCGGTTGTCATTCGGGCTGAACAGCGTGATCGTCAAACGAGGCACCGACGGGCAGGCCGACGAGGCGGCGGTGTACGAGCGGCTCGTCGTACCGCTCGGGCTGCCGGGGCCCGCGTTGCTGCACCAGCAGCGCGACGGGGACGCCGGATTGCTCGTACTGGCGGACGTCGGCCGGGTGACCCTGGAGCAGGAGCCTACGGCGGAGGGGTTCGCGGCGAGCGCTGAGCTGCTCGCGACGATCCGGGGACGGTCGGTGGACGGTCCGAGCGAATTTCCGCCGGAGCGGGTCAAGGAGCTGGCCGATCGGATCGGGCGGATCGACTTCGATCTCGCTCCGTTCACCGAGGCGCTGGCCGGACTGCACCGGGACGTGCCGACGGGCGTTGTACACGGCGACTTCGTACCCAAGAACCTGGTCACCGACGGGACGCGCTGGACGGCGATCGACTGGCCTGGCGCGTATCTGGCACCCCATCTGAGCGACCTCTACACTCTCGTCCGCGACGCCGTTGCCCTCGGCCACGACCGCGAGCAGATCGTTGCCCACTTCATCGATGCCGCCGGCACTGATTCCGCGGTGGTGGAGCGGCAGATGCTGGTCGGTGGCGGATGCTTCTACCTGGTGGCGTTGAGGTTCATCGTCGAGGAAGGTCTGCGGACGATCCCGGAGTCCGTGGACTGGATCGACGGTCTGCTGACAGAGCTCGAGGACGTCGTCGGAGCGTTGTCGTGAAGCTGCTGGTCCTCGGCGGCACCAAGAACCTCGGGCGGCATGTGGTCGAGGCTGCACTTGCCGCCGGCCACGAAGTCACTCTGTTCAACCGCGGACTGACGAATCCATCGCTGTTCCCGTCTGTACGACGGATCGTAGGTGATCGTTCTGCGCCTCAGCTGCTGGGGACGGGGGACTGGGACGGCGTGATCGACATGTCGGGCTTCCTGGTCCGCGACGTGGCGTTGAGTGCCGCCGTATTGCGGGATCGTTGCGGTCACTACACGTTCATGTCGTCGATCGCGGTCTATGCGCGCAAGACGATGCCCGGGATGACCGAGTCCGCGGACTTGCTGCCGTGGCCGGATGGTGCGCCCGAGGACGAGTTCACGATGGATCTTTACGGCCCGTCCAAGGTCCGATGCGAATCGTTGCTCACGGCCACCTTCGGCGCCCGCACCGCCGCCGTACGCTCCGGCTTCGTCATCGGCCCGTACAACCCCGACTTCGGCAACTGGGGCTGGGCGCTCGCCCACGACGTACCGATGGAATGCGCCGCCCGCCGCGACCAACCCGTCCAGTACATAGACGCCCGCGACCTCGCCGCCTTCCTCCTCCACCTCACCGCGAACGGTATCCCCGGCCCGTACAACGCAGTGGGCCCCATCCACCTCCTCTCCGACCTCGCCGACACCTGGCGTTCCGTCGTACCCAACCCACCGCCGATGGACTGGTCACCCGCCGTCGACCGCTTCCACCTCCCCCACGACGGCTCCAACGACGGCACCTTCCACCTCTCCAACGCCCAAGCCGTAGCCAACGGCCTGACCCTCCGCCCACCCGAGCAAACCGCCCGCGACTACATCACCTGGATCCAAGCCGGCAACACCCCACCCGCCCCACCCCACTGATCGCCGTGTCCACCCCGGCATACGCACTCGGCTGCTCGCCCGGCTCATGGGTCCGCACCTGGTCCGTAGTCCAGGTCGGAGCTGATCATGCCCTTCACGATCCATGCTTTGGTCGAGGCCGGCGGCTGCCGGCTTGGCGGTGTGGCAACGGGTGCGTGCCGGTGTGGTCGACGTGGAAGCGGAAGCCGTGGGGGCTAGTCCATTCGATGGCGCCGCTGGGCAGCCGTCGGTTCCTCCATCCGCCGAAGGTTTTGGCGCGGTGGTGGAGTCGGCCCTGCGGTATGAGGTTGTTGGTGTTGGTTTGGCCGGGTGGTTACTTCTTCTTCGGGGCGGAGGTGGCGCGGATGTGGAGTTCGGTGCGGAGGGTGACTGTGGAGGGTGGGCGGCCGGGGGAGGTGGTTCGGTCCTTGAGGAGCATGCCGGCGGTGCGGCCCAGTTCGTACGTGGGCTGGGCGACGGTGGTGAGGCTGGGGACGACCAGGTCTGCCCACGGGATGTCGTCGAAGCCTACGATGGCGATGTCGTCGGGGGCGCGGAGGCCCTTGCGGGCAAGGCACTCCAGGGCGCCGACGGTCATCAGGTTGTTGGTGGCGAAGAGCGCCTCGGGTGGGTTCGGCAGCTCGAGCAGGCTTTCCATCGCGGCGTACCCACCCGCCTCGCGGAAGTCGGCGTGCCGTACGAGGTCCTTGTCGTAGCGGATCCCGCCCGCCCGCAGCGCCGACCGGTACCCGGCCAGCCGGTCCATCGCGGTGGAGACCTTCCGCGGCCCGGTGATACAGGCGATCCGCTGGTACCCGCCGTCGATCAGGTGTTTGACGCCCTCGAAGGCGCCATGCTCGTTGTCGACCAGTACGGTGTCCGCCTCGACCCCTTCGACCCGACGGTCGATCATGACGAGCGGGATCTTCGCGTCCGCGAGCAGTTGCACACCTTCCGCGGTAGACGTCGGCGAGATCACCACCCCGGCCATCTGGTCGGTCAGGACCGCCGACGCGTACGCCGCTTCCTTGGCCGGGTCCTCGTCCGAGTTGCACAGTACGACGTGGTACCCCTCAGTCTGTGCGACGTCTTCCAGGCCGCGCACCAGAGAAGTGAAGAACGGGTTCTCGATGTCGGAGATGACGACCGCCCAGAGGTTCGTCGACGACTTGCGCAGGTTCCGGGCGACGCCGTTCGGGCGGTACCCGAGCTCGGCGACCGCGGCGCGGACCTTCTCGGACAGCTCGGGATCCACGTTCCGCCGGCCGCTCAGTACGCGTGAGACCGTCGCCGGAGACACCCCCGACCTACGCGCGACGTCGTAGATCGTCGTCATACCCGCTCCCCGCTGGAGATCCGATGGTCGTCTGGATCGCACTCTAACTCCGATCCGAACCAAAGGATCTCACGACGCAGCCGACTCCAGGAGGGCGACGGCGGCCGCGCGGACGGGCGCGGAGTCGGCGGCGCCGTTGACGGTGGTGGAGAGGGCGCCGGCGGCGTTGGCGAGGCGTACGGCGTCGACGAGGCCGGCTCCGTCCGCGAGGGAGGCGGCGAGTGAGCCGCAGAAGGCATCGCCCGCGCCGACGGTGTCCACGGTGTCGACGGCGTACGGTGCGATCCGTTCCTCGAAGCCGCCGGCCCGGTCGAGGACGTACGCCCCGCGGGCGCCGAGGGTGACGACGCAGCCGCGCAGGTCCCAGTCCTCGGCGAGTTTGCGCGCGATCATCGGTACCTGAGACTCGTCGTCACAGTCCAGCCCGGTCAGCGCCGCGGCCTCGACCTCGTTCGGAACCAGGATGTCGACGTACGACGCCAGCGCCGGACCGACCGGTCCGACCGGTGCCGGCGTGAGGATCGTCGTGACGCCCGCGGTCGAGGCGAGCCGGAGGGCGGCGTGGCTCGCCTCGACCGGGAGTTCGAGCTGCACGCTGAGCACCTTGCAACCCGTCAGCACCTCACAAGCGGCCTCGACGTCCACCGTGGTGATCGCCGCATTGGCACGGGACACGATGATGATCGAGTTCCCGCCGTCGGGCAGTACGAGCGGCAGCCCGACCCCGGTACCGAGCGACGGGTGCCGTACAACCCAGGACGTGTCGACCCCGTTCGACGCCAGCAGTTCGAGGAACTCCTCGCCGTACCGGTCCGCGCCGATCGTGCCGACGATCGCGGTCCGCGCACCCATCCGCGCCGCCGCGATCGCCTGGTTCACGCCCTTCCCGCCGAGGAACTCCGCGAACCCGGTCCCGTGCAGCGTCTCGCCCGGTAGCGGCCGCCGCTCCGCCGACGCGACCAGATCCTTCATGAACGATCCGAGGACGCAGACATCCTTCATGCCTGGCCCTCCAGGAGACGCTTGCCCAGGGCACCGGATGGGTGGAACTGCGCGAAGTCGTGATGACTGAAAGATCGCAGTACGACGAGAGCGCAGGCGAGCGCATCGCCCATCGCCAGCGACGCCGTCGTCGACGCGGTCGGCGCCAGGTTCAACGGATCCGCCTCGCGCAGCACCATCGTGTCCAGCGTGTACGTCGCCAACCGCGCCAGCGTCGACTCCTCCCGCCCGGTCATCGCGATCACCGGGATCTCCCGGTCGCGTAACATCCGGGCGAACGCGCACACCTCGGCGGTCTCGCCGGACGCGGACAGCGCGAGTACGAGGTCGCGGGACGTGACCGCACCGGAGTCCCCGTGCAAGGCGTCGCTGGAGTGGATGAACGTGGCCGGCGTACCGGTACTGGCGAGCGTGGCGGCGATCTTCCGGCCGACCAGACCGGACTTGCCGAGACCGGTCACCACCAGGTGACCTTCGCACCGCGCGACCGCGACCAGTACCTCCAGGAAGACTCCGTCGAGCCGGTCGGCGAGGGCCGAGACGGCTGCTGCTTCGGTCTCGATGGCGTCGCGCGCCGCCTGTAACCCCCGTGCCACCAGGTCTCTGGACAGCTCGTCGGCCGTGCGGTGGGCGGACGCACGGTTCGGCACAACTGGCATCCCAGCGCCTCTCGTTCAGAAATCGATTTCCGCAGATTAGGCAGTGGAGTGAGCTGGTGTCAACGTCTACCGCCACCCAGAAACCCTGTGTGTAGACGGGAATCGGCGGACTTGATCAAGTCGTCACGCGGTCCGCCCTTGACCGGCCGAGCGCTCGCTCGTACATTGCGAGAAATCGATTGCCCTTCGAGGAGCACCTGATGGCCGTAACACCTTCCCCTGCCCGGTTCAGCCGCCGCACCGTCCTCCGCGGCGGGCTCGGGGCCCTCGCCGCCGCCACGGCCGGCGTACCGCTGCTGTCCGCCTGTGGCGGCGGCAACTCCTCCGGCGGCAGCGCCAAGGAGCTGTCGTTCTGGAACTTCTACGGCCCGTCCGACGACCGGGGTCCGCAGAGCAAGTGGTTCGTCGACACGGTCGCGGAGTGGAACAAGAACAACGACGTCCAGGTCAAGCTGCGCTACGTCCCGAACAAGGACTACATGAACGGGTCGACACTGCAGACCGCGTTCCAGTCCGGCCAGGGCCCGGACATCTTCCTGATCAGCCCCGGCGACTTCCTCCGTTACTACAACGGCGGCGTACTGCAGGACCTCGGCTCCGCGTTGTCCGACGAGTCCAAGAAGGACTATCTGCCCGGCCTGCTCGAGGCGCGCAGCGTCGACGGCAAGGTGTACGGCCTGCCGATGGAGATCGAGCCGCTCGCGCTGTACTACAGCGAGGCCGCGTTCGAGAAGGCCGGCCTGTCCGAGGCTGACCTGCCCAAGACCTGGGACCAGACGATCGCCGTCGCGCAGAAGCTGACCAGCAAGGACCGGTACGGCGTGATGTTCGAAACCGCACCCGGCTACTACCAGAACTTCACCTGGTACCCGTTCCTCTGGCAGGGCGACGGCGCCGCGATCAAGGACGGCAAGGCCGTCTTCGACTCCCCGGCCGCCGTCCAGGCGCTGAAGTTCTGGGGCGACACCATCAAGACCAAGGTCGCTCCGCGCAAGGCGCTCGGTGGTGGCGGCGGTGACGTGCTGTCGAACCTCGGCTCCGGCGCGGCCGCGATGCAGCAGAGCGGGATCTGGGCCGTCTCCGACATGCGGACGAAGGCGAAGACCTTCAAGTACGGGATCATCCCGCTGCCGACCCCGGCCGGCGGGCAGCCCTCCACCGACCTCGGCGGCTGGGCGTTCGTCGCGAACTCCAAAGGCAAGAACCCGGAGGCGGCGGCCAAGTTCATCGCCTGGGCGCTCGGCTCCACCGACGCGGCCGGCGTCGAACGGCAGCGGCAGTGGAACACCGTGGTGAAGACCAACCTGCCGGCGCGCAAGTCGGTGCAGGAGGCCGCGGACGCCAAGGGTGCGTTCGCCGACGGCGTGCTGAAGAAGTTCGCCACCGAGATCGCGCCGACCGGCAAGCCCGAGCCGCGGTTCCCACCGGAGGTGTACCAGCCGATCGCGGACGCGATCCAGGCCTGCCAGCTGAACGGTGCCGATCCGGGCAAGGCTGCGGCCGACGCCGCGCAGAAGATCGACACGTTCCTGAAGACCTACCAGGGTGCGCCGATCAGCTGATGGTGACCACGACAGCCCCTCCGTCCAAGCCTGCTGTGAGAGCGCGAGCGAAGCCGAAGGCAGGCATGTCGAGGAAGCGGCGCGAGGCTCTGGCGGCGTACGCCTTCCTCGCGCCGGACACCATCGGCCTGCTGATCTTCGTCGCGATCCCGATGCTGCTCGCGTTCGGGGTGGCGTTCTTCAAGGTCGATGGGTTCGGCAACTACCGGTTCATCGGACTCGGCAACTACCGGCTGATGGCCGGCGACGACCAGCTCTGGGCCTCGCTCAAGGTGACGGCGACGTACGTGGTGTCGTTCGTGCCGATCGCGTTCGTGGTCAGCTTCGCGCTGGCGATGCTGGTCCGCAACCACTTCAAGGGCATCGGCTGGGTACGTTCCGCGTTCTTCCTGCCGAACGTCGTCAGCCTGGTGGTGGTCGGCCTGATCTGGCAGTTCCTGCTGGTCGACAAGCGCGGTGCGTTGTCCAGGCTGCTGGCGCCGTTCGGCCTGGGTGATGTGTCGTTCCTCGGTACGCCGTCGCTTGCCCTCGGCACCTATGTGGTGATCAGCGTCTGGTTCCTGATGGGGTACCAGATGCTGGTTTTCCTGGCCGGGTTGAAGGACGTACCGAAGGAGCTCGAGGATGCCGCCGCGATCGACGGTGCGGGCCCCTGGCAACGGTTCCGATACGTGATCTGGCCGCTGCTCCGGCCGACCAGCTTCTTCGTCGTGGTGAACTCGACGATCGGCGCGGTCACCGGCCTGCAGGCGTTCGACCTGGTCTACGTACTGACCAAGGGCGGCCCGGCCCGCGCGACCAGCACGGTCGTGCTCTACATCTACGAGCAGGCGTTCACCTTCAACAACATGGGGTACGCCGCTGCGCTGACGACTGTGGTGGTGGCGTTGCTGATCGTCTGTACCGGCCTGATGTTCGGCTTCACCCGAGGAGGCCGCTTCGATGAGGATTAGGTTCTTCCCGATCCTGGCCCACGTGCTCGCGATCGTCGCGGTCCTGCCGCTGCTGTGGATCCTGATCAGTGCGCTGAAGCCTGCCGAGGAGGTGTTCAACTTCGGCTGGCCGCAGCGCTGGACGCTGAGCAACCTGCAGTACGTCCTGCTGAAGATCCCGATGCCGCGGTTCATGCTGAACTCCGCGATCGTGTCGGTGACGGTCACCGTGGTCGCACTGTTCTTCCACTCGATGGCGGCGTACGCGCTGGCCCGGCTGCGGTTCCCGGGGCGCGGCATCATCTTCTCCGGGATCATGTCGACGCTGCTCGTGTCGCTGCCGGTGATCCTGGTTCCGCTGTTCCTGGTCGCGAAGCAGCTCGGTCTGCTGGACAGTTACGCGGGGCTGATCGTGCCGAGCATCTTCCACGCGTTCGGGATCTTCCTGCTCCGGCAGTACTACCTGAACATCCCGCGGGAGCTCGAGGAGGCGGCCGACCTCGACGGCTGTGGGTACTGGCGCCGGTACTGGAGCGTCATCCTCCCGCTCAGCCGGCCCGTCCTCGCGTCGCTGTCGGTGCTGTTCTTTCTCGCCAACTGGAACGCCTTCCTCTGGCCGCTGACCATCACCCGGAACCCGGACCTGCGCGTCATCCAGCTCGGCATCTCAGGCATGCAGGGGCAGTACGCCGCCGCCTGGAACCTCATTCTCGCGGCCGCGGTGATCGCGGCCATCCCGACGGTCGTGGTGTTCGTCGCCGGCCAGCGCCGCCTGGTCGACGCGATGAAGACAACCGGCCTCAAATGAAAGGGATAGCTCATGAAGCGTGGGGCCTTGCTTGCTGTCCTGCCGCTGGTCTTCGGAACGGCGACACTGCTCACCCAATCCTCGGCTAGTTTGCCGTCGGCAAGTACCACTCCGATCGGCACCGTCCAGGTCGAGTCGAAGGGAACGCCCAGCAAGAGCGACGGCGACCTCTGGCCGTCCTGCTGGGCGGGCAACGACAAGCTGTACGCCGCCAACGGTGACGGCAAGGGCTTCAGCGTCGACGGGGACTTCGCCGACGTCGCGGTCAGCGAGATCACCGGTACGCCGGGAAACTTGTCCGGGGCAACTGTTGCGCGCGGTGAACAGCTGGGGTCCATCTGGAGCGGCGGCGGGTACAACCGGAAGCCGACCGGGATGGTGTGCGTCGGGGACACGCTGTACCTCGCCGTCCAGGACCTGGCGTTGGACTTCAACGACGTACCGGCGGCAACGATCCTGAAGTCGACCGACCACGGCCGGACCTGGACATGGGACAAGTCGAAGCCGATGTTCTCGAACCACGTGTTCACGACGATCTGGTTCGCGGACTTCGGTCGCGGTGGGGCGTCGGCGCCGGACGGGTACGTCTACGCGTACGGGCTGGACGGGAACTGGCGGGACTCGTTCGACGACACGGTCGCGGATCCGCAGTCGGTGTACCTGGCGCGAGTGCCGCGTGACCAGGTGCAGGATCGCGCCGCCTGGAAGTTCTACACCGGGTCCGGGTGGTCGTCGAAGCTCGTGGACCGGAAGCCGGTGCTGACGGACGCGCGGCGGCTGTACGCGCAGACGTACGGGACGAACGCCTCGAACCTGAGCGTGATCAGCCAGGGCGGAGTCACGTACCTCCCGGCGCAGAAGCGATATGTCTACACGTCGTGGACGGAGTACACCTTCGAGTTCTACGAGTCGCCGACGCCGTGGGGTCCGTGGAAGCACTTCCTGTCCAAGGACTTCGGCGGGTATCCGTGGTCGACGTCGAAGTACGGCGGGTACGGCGTGACGATCCCGTCGAAGTTCGTCCAGCCGGACGGCCGGACGATGTACCTCCAGGCGAACGTCTGCCCGTGCGGCGGCGGTGGGATCGGTACGTCGGTGTACAACTTCAACCTGCGCAAGCTGGTGCTGACACCGTCTTCCGATGCGCCCGCGGTCGATCTGCCAGGTACGGACAACCTGGCTGCTCCCTCCACTGGGGCGGTCGCGATCTCGAAGTCGTCGCAGTCGGGCAGCCTGGCGCTGCTGAACGACGGGGCGCGGACGGGGAGCGAGTCGGACTTCGACGACGAGGTGAAGGGCGCGTCGTGGTGGGGGTACGAGTGGCCGGCGCGGCACAAGGTGAACAACGTCGAGTTCACGTCCGGCGCGGTGTCGGCCGAGGGTGGGTACTTCACAGGTCGTCCGCGGGTTCAGGTCAAGCGTGACGGTTCGTGGGTCGAGGTCGGGTCGCAGACCGTGTCGCCGGCGTACCCGGGTGATGCGTCGGCCGGAGCGAACACGACGTACACGATCACGTTCCCGACGCAGGAGACGGACGGCGTACGGGTGATCGGGCTGCCGGGTGGCACCCGTT
Organism: Kribbella sp. NPDC031520; assembly: GCF_055580825.1. Lineage (NCBI taxonomy): Bacteria > Bacillati > Actinomycetota > Actinomycetes > Propionibacteriales > Kribbellaceae > Kribbella > Kribbella sp. NPDC031520. The sequence goes on along the minus strand of NZ_JBVIKS010000001.1, from coordinate 468,442 downwards.
CGTACACAACGGTCTCCGAGCTGGCGGTGCGGTTCGTGTCGCAGTTGGCCGACGGCGGCTTCGAAGGTACCGGCGGCGGCAAACCGGCGTGGCTCTTCGAAGGTAGCGCGGCCAACGGCGTCGACCGCGGCCTCGGCTTCGCCCACTCCGGCGCCAACAACGGCTGGATCCGCTGCACCTGCACAGGCTTCAGCGACCTCTACCAGAACGTCCCGGTCGTCCCCGGTACGACGTACACCTTCGGCTCCTGGATCAACGCCTCCGCCAACCTCCCCGCCGACCAAGGCCGCTTCGGAGTCCGCACCGGCACCACAGACCTGGCCACCACAACCTTCGGCGCCGGCACCGGCTACGTCCACCAGGAGGTCACGGTCAAAGTCCCGCCAAACGTCCACGAACTAACCGTCTACGCCGGCTTCAACGCCCCCAACAAAGACACCTGGATCCAACTGGACGACTTCACAGTGAGCTGACCGGCTGTTTGCGGAAAGAAGTTTGCGGATAGTGCGAACTTCTTTCCGCAAAGGTCAGGGCCAGGGGAGGAGGTCGGGGGTGGGGCCGACCTTGTCCCAGGACTCGATCAGCGTGGTGACGGCTCCGGTCAGGTGGGTGCGGAGTTCGGCGGCGGGGCGGTCGGCGCCGGCCTCGATGGCGGCGTCCCGGGCGGGGCGGCCGCCGTCGTACACCTCGATCAGCCGGCCCTGGAGCGCCTCCTCGACCTGGCGGGTCATCGCCTCGGAGAAATACGCGATGTGGGTGATCACGTGGCCGCGGGTCCAGCCGGGAGACCCTTGCCTGGCTGCGCGTCAACGAGTCCGACCTGGGGAGGTTTTTGCCCCCGAATCGGGAAGAAATCCTCCCCGGACCGGACGGGCCCCGCGCGTGGCGCGAGCTGGTGCGGATTCGGGGGGCTGTACGGGCCTTGTTCGCGCGGGCGGTCGCGCCCGAGGCGCCGAGCAAGGCCGATGCGGATCGGTTGATGGAGGTGGAGGAGGCGCTGCGGGTGGTGAACGCGGCGGCGGGGCGGTTGGGGACGACGTACCTGGAGTGGGACGAGGAGCCGGGCGTGAGGTGGGTGTACGCGACCGAGGACCCGGTGGAGTTGCTCGTCGGCGCGGTGGGGCGGTCGGCGATCGAGTTCTTGGTCGGGCCGTGCCGGCATCGGCTCAGGGCATGTCCGGCGGCGCGGTGTGTGAAGTACTTCCTGCAGGACGATCCGCGGCAGACCTGGTGTTCGCCGTCCTGCGGGAACCGGGAACGGGTGAACCGTCATTATCGGAAACGGACTGCCGGATAGCCTTTGGGGTATGACTGTTGCGCGGTTCAAGGATCTGTGTGTGGACGTGGGGTCGCCGAGTGAGATGGCGACGTTCTGGGGCCGGGTGCTCGGCCTGACCGCGCCCACCGACAACCCGAACGTGCTGGTCGGCGACGTGCCGGAGAAGACCGTCTGGATGTGCCTGGTCCCGGAGACCAAGACGGTGAAGAACCGGGTCCACCTCGACGTGATCACCGGTGGCATCGCGGAACTGGAACGCCTCGGCGCCAAGGTGCAGTTCCCGGAGACGGACGATCAGCCTTGGACCGTGCTGACCGATCCCGACGGCGGCGAGTTCTGCGGATTCGTCCGCGACACGGTCCCGGCGTACCGGCTGATGGAGCTGATCGTCGACTCGGCCGCCCCGGAGGCGCAGGCGCGCTGGTGGGCGGACGTGGTCGGCGGCGACGTCTGCAGCCGTGAGGGTCGCCCGTACTACTGGCTAGAGAACGTCCCCGGGCTGCCGTTCCGGTACTGGGTCTTCAACCCCGTCCCGGAACCGAAGACCGTGAAGAACCGCGTCCACTGGGACGTCAGCGCGCCCGCCCTGCAGCCGGTCCTGGACGCCGGCGCGACCCTGCTCCGCCCGAAGGACGACGAGATCGGCTGGCACATCTGCGCCGACCCCGAGGGCAACGAGTTCTGCGTGTTCCTCCCACCCTCCAAGGAAGCCTGAATGACCAAGCTGGACCTGACCACGAGCGCCGCGGATCTGACCGAGGCACTCGTCAACATCTCCTCGGTCAGCGGTACCGAGGAGAAGCTCGCGGACAAGGTGGAGAAGGCGCTCACGGCGTACCCGCACCTGAAGGTGTTCCGGCACGGCAACACCGTCGTCGCGCGTACCGACCTCGGCCGCGACGAACGGGTCGTGCTCGCCGGTCACCTCGACACCGTCCCGCTGAACGACAACCTCCCGGCGCGCCGCGCCGACGGGCTGATCCACGGTCTCGGCGCCTGCGACATGAAGGGCGGTGTCGCGGTCGCGCTCCGGCTGGCCGCGACCCTCGACGAGCCGAACCGGGACGTCACGTACGTGTTCTACGACTGCGAGGAGATCGAGGCCGAGCGTAACGGTCTGTTCAAGCTGACCCGCTCCAACCCGGAGCTGCTCGAGGGTGTGTTCGCGGTCGTGATGGAGCCGTCGAACGCGGTCGTCGAGGCCGGCTGCCAGGGCACGATGCGGATGGAGGTCACCACCCGCGGCGAGCGCGCGCACTCGGCCCGCTCGTGGATGGGTTCGAACGCGATCCACGCCGCGGGCGAGGTGCTCGCGCGCCTCCAGGCGTACGAGCCGCGCCGGGTGCCGATCGACGGGCTCGAGTACCGCGAGGGGCTGAACGCGGTCGCGATCACCGGCGGCGTCGCCGGGAACGTCGTACCGGACCTGTGCACGGTGACGATCAACTACCGGTTCGCGCCGAGCCGCTCCGAGGCGGAGGCCGAGGCGCACCTGCGGGAGGTGTTCGAGGGGTACGACGTGGTCGTCATGGACTCGGCGCCCGGCGGACTGCCCGGGCTGGAACGGCCGGCCGCGGCCGCGTTCCTGCAGGTGGTGGGCGGCGAGCCGCAGCCGAAGTTCGGGTGGACGGACGTGGCGCGGTTCACGCTGCTCGGCGTACCGGCGGTGAACTACGGGCCGGGCGACCCGCTGTACGCGCACAAGCAGGACGAGTTCGTGCCGGAGGCCGAGATCGAGCTGTGTGAACAGCGCCTGAGGACTTGGTTGACAGACCGCGCGTGAGCGGGCCGGGTTACCGGTCAGGCAATAACCTGGAGGCATGTCAGAACCATCGATCCACCCCGACCGCCCGGTCGGCCAGCAGCAGCGCGGGCCGATCATGATGCGGCGCAAGCAGGTGCAGCAGTCCACCTCCGAGCAGCGGCTGCTGGACAGCCGGGGCCCGTCGGACTGGGTGCACACCGACCCGTGGCGGGTGCTGCGGATCCAGTCGGAGTTCATCGAGGGGTTCGGGATGCTGGCCGAGCTCGGGGCGGCGATCAGCGTGTTCGGGTCCGCCCGGACCAAGGTGGACGACCCGATGTACGCGGCCGCCGAGAAGGTCGGCCGGAAGCTGGTCGAGGCCGGGTACGCGGTGATCACCGGTGGCGGGCCGGGCGTGATGGAGGCGGCGAACAAGGGCGCCTCCGAGGCCGGCGGCGTGTCGGTCGGCCTCGGTATCGAACTGCCCTTCGAGAACGGCCTGAACGAGTGGGTCGACATCGGCATGAACTTCCGGTACTTCTTCACCCGGAAGACGATGTTCGTGAAGTACGCCCAGGGCTTCGTGGTGATGCCCGGCGGGTTCGGCACGCTCGACGAGCTGTTCGAGGCGCTCACGCTGGCGCAGACCCGCAAGGTGACGTCGTTCCCGGTCGTCCTGTTCGGTACGTCGTACTGGGGCGGCCTGGTCGACTGGCTGCGGACCACGATGCTCGAGGACGGGAAGATCTCGGCCGCCGACCTGGAGATGTTCGTCGTCACCGACGACGTCGACGAGGCGATCAGCTACATCGTCAAGTCCGGTGAACTCGCCGACGCCGCCGCCGACGAGGCCGCTGAAGCAGCCGCCGGCGACGCCGAGGAAGCCTCCACCACCCGCCGCCTCGGCTCCGACGGGAGCTGAAACCCTGGGCATCTGTGCGGTTGACTCGTGCGGCATGGCACGATCGGACCCGTGATGTGGTTCTTCGGGCTGATCGTGGTGCTGTTGATCGGGGCTGTCGCTGTCGTCGCCTCGGGTCGTTGGGGTGCCATGGCTACGGCGTACGACGACCGGCCGGACATGACGGTGCCGGCCCGGCAGGCGCTGACGTCCACCGACATCGAGGGCGCCCGGTTCGCGGTCGGGGTGCGCGGCTACCGGATGGACGAGGTCGACACGCTGCTGGAGCGGGTCGCGCGGGAGGTCGCCGAGCGCGACCGCCGGATCGCGGACCTGGAGCGGGCGGTCGCGCCGATCGTCGAGTCGCCGGAGGGGCACGGGTTCACGTCGGGTCCGTACGACGAGGACGAGTTCGAGGACACCGGCACGCAGCAGCCGATCCTCGTCGGCGGCGACTTCCCGGAGCCTGCCGCTGAGCCTGCCCCCGAAGCGGCAACCGATGAGGCAACCAACGAGCCGGACGAGCCGGACGAGCCGGAGACCCGGGAGCTGCCCCGGGCGATCCAGCGGGCCCAGGACGAGTACGAGCGCCTCCAGGCCGAGGCCCGCGCCGTACTGGAGGCCCGGTCGCAGCCCGTCACCCCACGCCGCACCCCGGCCCCCCAAGCAGCTCCTCAAGAGGCCGCCGAACCGGCCCCGCAGGAGCCCGAGCAGGCGCAACCCGAGCAGGCGGAAGAGGAACAGCCCAAGCCGGCCCGGCTGACTCCCGCGCAACAGTACGACCGCCTCCACCTCAGCCAGTCCAAGGCCGATCAGTCGTCGCCGGACTCGCAGTGACGGTCGTCGGGCCGGACGGGCAGCCGCGGTGCGGGTGGGCGACCTCCGCGCCTGAGTACATCGAGTACCACGACACCGAGTGGGGCAAGGAGATCCGCAACGACGTCGGGCTGTTCGAGCGGATGACGCTCGAGGGATTCCAGTCGGGGCTGTCGTGGATCACGATCCTGCGGAAGCGCGAGAACTTCCGGAAGGCGTTCGCGTCCTTCGATCCCCAGGTGATCGCGGCGTACGGCGACGCGGACTTCGACCGGCTGATGGCGGACGCCGGCATCGTCCGCAACCGGCTGAAGATCAACGCGACGATCTCGAACGCGCGCGCCCTGCTCGAGTTGGCCGACGGCGAGTTCACCGAGCTGCTCTGGTCGTTCCGGCCAGCGAACCACCAGGCGCCGGAGACGCTCGCCGACGTACCGGCCACGACCCCCGAGTCGGTGGCCATGTCGAAGGCCCTGAAGAAGAAGGGTTTCGTCTTCGTCGGACCCACCACGGCGTACGCGTTGATGCAGGCCACCGGCATCGTGAACGACCACGTGAAGAGCTGTATAGCCCGGTAAATCTCGTGCACGTGCATCTGCAAAAGGCAGCTGCAAAAGGCACTTTTCCGAATTCCAAAGACAAACGGCTGAACGAGTTGTGCTCCGGGTACGGAACGTGATGAGGTGTTCAGCGGGCTCCCCGACTGTCAGGTGGTTGTCCGGCCGTGACTCGCCCGGCCGGAACGCGGTCGTGGAGCCCACCAAACGTTTACGGGCAGTTCGAAGTCACCGCCCGGTGAAGGTCGGCTTCTGCTTCGCGACGAACGACGCGACCGCGTTGTGGTGGTCCTCGGTGGCGCCGGTTTGCTGCATCTTGCCGGCTTCGAAGGCGAGGGATTCGGCCAAGGTGTGGCTGGCGGAGTAGCCGAGGGACTGCCTTACGGCGCCGTACGCCACAGTCGGGCCGGCCGCGAGTTTGCCGGCCAGGTCGGCGACCGTCTGCTCCAGGTCGGCCGCCGGTACGACGGACGACGCCAGCCCGAGGTCGAGCGCCTCCGCGGCCGGGATCGTGCGCGGGAAGTACAGCAGCTCGAGGGCCTTCGCGTGGCCGATCAGCCGCGGTAGCGTCCAGGAGATGCCGGTGTCGCAGGACAGCGCGATGCCGGTGAACGCGAGGTTGAAGCCGGCCGTGTCCGCGACCACCCGGAAGTCGCACGCGAACGCCATCGACGCGCCGGCCCCGGCCGCCACGCCGTTGACGGCGGCGATCACCGGCTTCGGCATCTCGGCGAGCGCCAGCGCGATCGGCGCGTAGTGGTCCGGCACCGTGCTCCACAGTGCGGCCTGGTCGTTCGCCTGCAGCAGCCCGATGTGCTCCTTCAGGTCCTGCCCGACGCAGAACGCCCGGCCGGTCCCGGTCAGTACGACGACCCGTACGGCCGGGTCGTCCGCGGCCGCCTGGACGGTGTCGCGGAGCAGCACCTTGGTCGGCGTGTCGAGCGAGTTCATCGCGTCCGGCCGATTGAGCGTGATGGTCGCGACGCCCTCGGACGCGGCGTACAGGACGGAATCACTCATCGTGGTCAGCTCCTTGACTTTCAGTGAGAATTTCAGTGTTGCGTCAGGCATGTGACAGACAGGCATCGACGAAACGCCCGGCCGCGGGGCCCAGTCGTTCGGCGTGGAAATCGAAGAACGCGGCCGCCTTCGTCCCGGCCCAGCCGGCCGGCAACAGCTCGTCCGGCAGCCCCGGATCGCGGAACAGGAACTTCCGCCATTCGTGCACCAGTTCGGAGCGTACGGCGAACGCCTGCTCGTCGCTGGTGTCCGGGCCGGCGGCGTCGACCAGCGCCTTCGCCTCGATCAGCCAGGCGTCGTACGACGCGCCGAGCTCGTCGAGTTTCCAGACCCGCCGGGCGAACTCGACCGCGCCGTCGTCGACCGGCGCGCGGAAGCGGTCCGCGGCGATGCCCTCGACGCCGAGGATCTGGTCGACCTCGGCGTCGTTGCGCAGCCCGACCCAGGCGCCGTCGGACAGCGGAGCCCAACCCAGGAAGGAGAGTTGGCTCGCCAGCTGTTCGCGGCGGCGGGCGTTCGGGACCTCGCGGAGGATGCCCAGATGCCAGTGCCGGTCCCAGTCGCCCGGGCCCTCGGATCCGGTCGCCGCCGGGGTGCCGTCCGGGGCGGTCCGGTAGATCCGCGCGGCGGCGTCGTCGAGCCGGCGACGCGCCCGGGACGTCAGTCCGTATCCGGGCTGTCCTTCGATCCGGACCGGCTCCAGCCAGCCCTGCCGGACCATCCGCGACACGGCGGTCCGGACGGCCGGCGGGTGCACGCCCAGCGGGGCGAGCAGCCGGACGAGGGCCGCGACCGGGGCCTGCGCACCGCGGGCGCGCAGGTGGTCGCCGTACAGGTCGAAGAGGGCTGAACGGGCGTGCACAAGACTCGAGTCTGCCGTATGGTGCACGGCCTTGGCCTGGGATCGGGAATAATGGGGTCCGATACACACTGCGATACGCGCCGACGGCGCATCACCGCAACGGCGCCGGCGACGGTTTCCCTGCGCGGTGTCGTCGCTCAACACCGACACTGGGAAGGGGTGCGCGCATGGCGGCGATGAAGCCGCGGACGGGCGATGGTCCGCTCGAGGTCACCAAGGAGGGCCGGGGGATCGTGATGCGGGTTCCGCTCGAGGGCGGCGGACGGCTCGTCGTCGAGCTCAACGCGGACGAGGCGACCGAGCTCGGCAACGCACTGAAGGCCGTCGTCGGCTGATCACATCCTCCGGGGGTGTCTGCCCGCCCCCTGACTGTCATTCCGACCCCGGTGGGTGCCCGTTTACGGCACCGGCCGGGGTCGTTACGGTTTGCCTGTTCGCGAAACTGCCCCGTCTGATCAAACCAGTGAGGTCGTCCTAGTGGCTCGCCGCAGCAGCTCGTCTCCGTTCCCCAGTCTTCCGGTCGTCGCCTGGCAGCCCGGTCTGCCCGTGCACGGCTCGTCGACCTGGGTGGTCGTCGTCGGTGACGAGTTGCCGGCCGCCGCGAAGGAGGCGGGGGAGCGGCTCGGTGTCGACCTCGGCCGGCTGCTCGAGGTGCAGCGCGAGACCGGCTTCACGCCGACCGCCGGCGCCACCGCGGCGTACCCGCTGCTGACCGGCGACGTGACCGAGGTGCTGCTGGTCGGCGCCGGTGACGGCAGCGCGAAGGACCTGCGACACGCCGGTGCGGCGATCGCGCGGTTCGGCCGCGGCAAGGACGAGCTCACCACCGTCGTTGCCGAGGGCATCGATGACGCGGCGCTCCAGGCGTTCGCCGAGGGTGTCGTGCTCGGCTCGTTCTCGTACACCCAGAAGACCGTCGATCCGGGCGAGCCCGCGGTCGGCACCGTGACGCTGACGGACGGGTCGGACGCCGTACGGCAGGACGTGCTCGACCGCGGCGTCGTGATCGGCCGGACCGGCTGGCTGGCGCGGCAGCTCGCGATCACCCCGTCGAACGAGAAGGACCCGGCCTGGCTGGCCGAGCGGGCGACCGAGATCGCCGCGGCGACCGGTCTGGTGGCGACGGTCTGGGACGAGAAGAAGCTGGCCGCCGACGGGTTCGGCGGCATCCTCGCGGTCGGCCAGGGCTCGACCCGCCCGCCGCGGTTCATCCGCCTCGACTACGCCCCGGCCGGTGCGACCAAGACGACCCCGTACGTCGTGCTCGTCGGCAAGGGCATCACGTACGACACCGGCGGCCTGTCGCTGAAGCCGCGCGAGGGCATGGTGTCGATGAAGCGTGACATGACCGGCGGCGGCTCGGTGATCGCGACCATGTCGGCGCTGCGCGACCTCGGCGCGAACGTCCGCGTGACCGGGCTGGTCTGCGCGGCCGAGAACATGCCGTCGGGTTCGGCGTACCGTCCGGACGACGTGATCCGGCACTTCGGCGGCCGTACCACCGAGGTGAAGAACACCGACGCCGAGGGCCGGCTCGTCCTCGCCGACGGCCTTGCGTACGCGGTCCAGGAGCTGAAGCCGGACGTCCTGGTCGACATCGCCACGCTGACCGGCGCGATCAAGGTGTCGCTCGGCGCGATGCTGTACGGTGGCATGTTCGCCACCGACGACGCGCTCGCGGACAACCTCGCCGACGCCGGCCGGGTGTCCGGCGAGGAACTGTGGCGGATGCCGCTGCCGGCCGAGTACGAGGACCTCATCTCGACCCCGATCGCCGACTCGGTGAACAGCTCGAAGGGCCCGGGTTCGATCACTGCCGCCCTGTTCCTCAAGGCCTTCGCGGGCGACGTCCCGTGGGCGCACCTGGACCTGTCGTCGATCGCCGAGTCGCCGGCCGACAACTTCGAGTACTCGATCGGCGCCACGGGTGCCGGCGCCCGGCTGCTCAGCACCTGGCTGGCCTCCGGGACGCCGACGTCCGGCATCGGCTGAAGCGTGCCCTCGGCAACTACCTGAACTGCTCGCAGAGGAACTGCACGATCCGGTCCCGGGCCGGTCTGGCCTGGGGGACCAGGCCGGGCATGCTGATGAAGGCGTGTCCGGCCTTGGGGTGTTCGGTGACCTCTACGGGGACATCGGAAGCGCGGAGGCGTTCGGCGTAGACACGCCCGTGGTCGGCCACCGGGTCGAGCGTCGGGATGACGACGAGGGTCGGCGGGAGCCCTGTCAGGCTGTCGGCGTACAGCGGTGAAAGCGGGCGCGGGTCAGTGCCTTCGGGTACGGCGAGGCGGCGGAAGAAGTCGATGCCCTCACGGGTGAGGGTCGGCGTGTCGGGGTACTGCGTCACCGAGTCGTAGTCGAGCGCGGTCGAGGTGACGTCGACGCACGGGTTGACCAGGATCTGCGCGCGGAGCGACATCCCTGCGTCGCGGGCGCGGAGGGCGGACAGCGCCGCGACCATCGACCCGGCGCTCTCGCCGGCGACCGCGACCCGGGACGGGTCGACGCCCCATTCGGCGGCGCGCCGGTATACGTGCCGCAGTACGTCCCAGCCGTCGTCGACGATCGCGGCGAGCGGGGTGACGTGGTCCATCAGCCGGTGCTCCACGGACACGACCAGCGCGGAGGCGCGCGCGGCGACGTGGCTGTTGATCCAGTCGCACTGCACCGCCGTACCGACGTAGCCGCCGCCGTGGACGTGCAGTACCAGCGGGAGCTTGCCCGCGCTCCGAGGGCGGTAGACCCGGACCCGGAGCGTGCGGTCGGCGAGCTCGACCTGCTGCCAGGTGATGGTCACGCCGCTGTGCGGGAAGCCCGTCAGCAGGTGAGCGAGCGGGGAGGTGACGATCCGGTGCGCGGCCTCGCCGAAGGCGGCCAGGTCCGCGGGCGACATCGTGCGGTAGTCGGGCTCCTTCCGGAGCGAGTAGACCAGGCGAACGCCCAGCGGCGGCTGGTGCGTCGTGGTGGCAGCGGTCTTGAGCATCGGGCACCGTCCTGCGGTTTCGCTACGAGTAGTATCGATACCGAAGGTAGCATAATGGACCGCATGGCACCTAGTACGCGGCCACCAGGCCGGCCCCGGACCAGCGTCGACGCCGAGGTGTTTGCGGCGACCCTGCGGACGATCCACGAGCTCGGCTACACCCGCGCCACCGTCGACCGGATTGCCGCGGCGACCGGGATCGCGAAGACGACGATCTACCGCCGCTGGCCGACGAAGGGCGCGCTGGTCACCGCGTGCCTGGTGGACTCGTTCGGGCCGCTCCCGCTGACCGGCGAGGACCGCGAGCAGGACGTCGCGGCCGCGATCCGGTACGGCGTCCGCGCGATCGGAGAGCCCGGGGTGGCGGCGGCGTTCGCGGGCGTGTTCACCGACGCGATCGGGGATCCCGCGCTGCGGGACATCCTCGCGACGCAGCTGCAGGATCCCTACCGCAAGGTCCTGATGGAGACGCTCGGCCTGCCGGAGCAGCGGGTGCTGTTCGTGATCGACGTGGTGATCGGCACCCTGCTGCACCGGATGGGCATGACCGGCGAACCGATGGTCGAGGCGGATGTCGAAGCCCTGATCCAAATGCTCCAGCGCGAACTGCGCTAGCTTTCCGGAACCTTTCCTGCAGATAGCGGCAGAATGTTCCGGAAAGGCGCGGCTCAGGCGGCGATTGCGTCGAGTTCGGTGACGACGTCCGCTGGGAGGACCAGGTCGCGGGCGGCGACGTTCTGGCGGAGGTGTTCCACCGAGGACGTGCCCGGGATGACCACGCTGGTGGCCGAGCGCTGCAGCAGCCAGGCGAGGGCGACCTGGTACGGGGTGGCGTCCAGCCGGGCCGCGACCTTCGACAACGTCTCGGACTGCAGCGGGGTGAAACCGCCGAGCGGGAAGAACGACGCGAACGCGATGTTGTGCTCGGCCGCGTAGTCGACCACGTCGTCGTCCTGGCGCTGGACCAGGTTGTACAGGTTCTGCACGGTGACGATCGGCGCGATCGCCTGCGCCTCGCGGATCTGCGTGATCGTGACGCCGCTCAGACCGAGATGCTTGATCAGGCCCTCCTGCTGCATCTCGACCAGGGCGGTGAACGACGCGGCGATCGATTCCGCACCGCCGCCGTCGTGGGTCATGCTCCGCAGGTTGACCACGTCGAGGACGTCGAGGCCGAGGTGTTCGAGGTTCCCGTGCACCTGCTGCTTCAGCTCGTCCGGTGCCATCGCCGGGAGCCAGGAGGCGTCGTCACCGCGGCGGGCGCCGACCTTCGTGACCAGGTGCAGGTCCACCGGGTACGGGTACAGCGCCTCCTTGATGATCTCGTTGACCACGGTCGGGCCGTAGAAGTCGCTGGTGTCGATGTGCGTGATGCCCAGGTCGACGGCCTCCCGCAGTACGGCGATCGCCTGGTCGCGGTCCTTCGGCGGCCCGAAGACGCCGGGACCGGCCAGCTGCATCGCGCCGTACCCCATCCGGGTGATGGTGAGGTCGTCGGCGAGGGTGATGGTCGAGTTCGTCATGTCCTCAGTCTTCGTCGGCCGGTACGGAACAGGGAGTACCCCGCCGTTCCTGGTAATGACAGGACACAGGATCACGCTCGGCGAGCGTAAGCCCGAATGATCTGCGGGTAGGCGGCGAATGCGGTCCCGGTGTGGTCCACGGCGCCCATCGAGTGGACTGTCACGTCCGCACCGCGTCGGCGCAGTGACGCCGCGCACGAGTCCGCGTTGGCAGCTGTCACGTCGGTGTCCTTCGTGCCGCTGTAGAGGTGCACCGGCACGCGCGGTGTCCAGTCCTGACACACCTGGTCGGCCGCCTGGATCGCCTTCAGGAGCCGGCCGGTCGGATGCTGCAGCATCGCCGCGAACTCCGGCGTGAACAGCTTGTCCGGCGAGTCCGGCAGACTCGCGACGATCTGCTCCTCGGTGTGCGACCCGTCGAACAGCCCTTCGACCGTCGACGCGTACGGTGCCCGGAACGCCTCACGCGGATCGTCGTACAACCCGACCGTCCGGTTCCACGCGGTCACGAGGTAGCCGAGGTAGTACGCCGCCGTCGGCGGGAGTAGCCGCCCGTCGAAGGCCGCGGGCAGTTCCTCGCCGAGCAGGTCGTACGGCCCCGCGACCGCCTGGATCGCCCCGAGCCGGAACGGTCCGGCCTCGCCGCGGCTCAGCGCCCGCCCAAGCGCGAGCGACGCCCGGCCGCCCTGCGAGAACCCGGTCACGAGCACGTCCCGCTTGAACGCCACCCCGTGCTTGGCCGCGAACGTGCGCGCCGCGAGCAGCAGGTCCGCCGACGCCGAGGTCTCGGTCTTGGTGTCCACGTACGGATGCGGCCCCGGTCCCAGCCCGAGCCCGAGGTAGTCCGGCGCGATCCCCACCAGCCCCTGCCCGGCGAACAGTGCCGTGACCAGCCGGTCCGTCGACGTGTCGTCCACGGAGGCGGCGTCCGCCTTGGTCGCGTTCGTCCCGTGCAGGTACTCCGCCACCGTCAGCGCACCGCGGCGCCCGTCGGGGAGTACGACGATCCCGCTCGCGGTCGTCGGCCGTCCGTGGGTGTCGACGGTGCGGTAGATCAGCCGGTACGCGGTGACGCCGTACGACGAGTGCGGCGTACCGGGGAACTCGGCGGCCGCCGCATCCAGCTGAGCTGCTGTCAGTTGGGCGACGGGTACTGCGGACACGAGGGCGCCGCGTTGCGCGTGCACGCCGACCACGGCGGCTTCGGACAGCGTCGGCTGGTGGACGGCACCGACCGCGGTCAACGGGAACGCGAGCAGGGCAGCGGTCGCGAGCGTGGCGGCGACGGCTTTCGTCAGGCGAGAAGTCATGTCTCAACCCAACCGCCGTACGCCGCCCCGAAGAATGGTGCGAGGTCCCTGACCGAGGTGGGGTTTCTCCTACCCGAGCAGGTTGTTGTACAGCTCCACCGTGCGCTGTGCGACCGCGTCCCAGCCGAACTCCGAGACCGCGCGCGCCCGTCCTGCCTTGCCCATCGCCTCGGCGCGGGCGCGATCGTCGACCAGTGCGTTGATCCCGTCCGCGAGTCCGCGTTCGAACGTGTCCGGGTCGTTCTCGTCGTACGGCACGAGGATCCCGGTCACGCCGTCGTCGACGACCTCGGGGATACCGCCGACAGCGCTCGCGACGACCGCGGTCTCGCAGGCCATCGCCTCCAGGTTGACGATGCCGAGCGGCTCGTAGATCGACGGGCAGCAGAACGCCAGCGCGTGCGTGAGCACCTGCCGGACGTCCTCCCGCGGCAGCATCTCCGAGACCACGAACACGCCGTCGCGTGCCATCCGGAGGTCCTCGATCAGGGCATCCGTCTCGGCCTTCAGCTCGACCGTGTCGGCCGCGCCGGCGAGCAGGACGAGCTGCACCGACGGGTCCAGCCGCAGGCCCGCGCGGAGCAGGTGCGGTACGCCCTTCTGCCGGGTGATGCGGCCGACGAAGGTCACGTACGGCCGGCTGAGGTCGACGCCCAGCCGCTCCAGGACGGCCGTCGACGGATCCGGGTGGTAGAAGTCGGCGTCGATCCCGTTGGAGATCACGTGCACGCGGGACGGGTCGATCGACGGGTAGCAGTCGAGTACGTCGTCCCGCATGCCGCGGCTGACCGCGACGACCGCGTCGGCCGCCTCGTACGCGGTCCGCTCCGCCCAGCTGGACAGCCGGTACCCGCCGCCGAGCTGCTCGGCCTTCCACGGGCGCCGCGGCTCCAGTGAGTGCGCGGTCACCACGTGCGGTACGTCGTACAGCAGCTTGGCCCAGTGGCCGGCCATGTTCGCGTACCAGGTGTGTGAGTGCACGAGGTCTGCCGCACCGACGGCCGCGGTCATGGTCAGGTCGGTCGACAGGATGCGCAGCGCGGCGTTCGCGTTCGGGATCCGCGGGTCGTCCTCGGAGTGCGCCGTCGCGCCCTTGCGGGGCTCGCCCATGCAGTGCACGTCCACGTCGATCAGCCGGCGCAGCTCGCGGACCAGGAAGTCCACGTGCACCCCCGCCCCGCCGTACACGTCCGGAGGATACTCACGCGTCAGGATGGCGACCTTCATACCGCCCGACGATAGGTCATCAGGCCACGCGTGTCGGCACCCAGAAGCGCAGCTTTCCGTGTCGTTCGTCTTCCAGTTCGCCACCAGCTGCCTCGATCACCTTGCGCGATCCGGTGTTGTCCACATCGCAGGTGACCAGGGCCGGGTCGATGCCGAGTGCGGCCGCGATCGGCAGCGACTGGGCCAGCATCTGGGTCGCGTAGCCCTTCCGGCGCGCCGACGGGCGTACGCAGTACCCGATGTGCCCGCCGACCTCGGTCAGGGCCGGCGTCAGCTCGTGCCGGATCGACAGCCGGCCGAGGAACTCGACGCCGTCGGCGAACCACAGCACGGTCTGGTGCACAATGCCCGGCGGCATGACGGTCTCCGGTTCCGCCTCGAGCCGGATCCCGGCGACCAGCCGGGCGAACTCCGCCGGGTCCGCGGCCTGGTCCCGGGTCCAGTCCTCCTCGGCTCCGGCGGCGTGGGCACGCGCGCCCATCCACCGGTCGTGATCCGGACCGAGCTCGTCCCAGGCCGCGAGGAACGAACGGTGAACGGCAACGGTCGGAACGATGAGGATCGGCATCTCCCCAGTGTCGCGACGCGCACAACTGCTTATGCACGGGGGTTCTCGGCGCTAAGGTGCGGACATGGCAAAGGCGCCCAGAGTTCTCGGAATCGTGCTGGCCGGTGGCGAAGGGAAGCGGCTGATGCCGCTGACGGCGGACCGGGCCAAACCGGCCGTGCCGTTCGGCGGTAGTTATCGCCTCATCGACTTCGTGCTGTCGAATCTCGTCAACGCCGGGTATCGCAACCTGTTCGTGCTGACGCAGTACAAGTCGCACTCGCTGGACCGGCACGTGACAGTCACCTGGCGAATGTCCACCCTGCTCGGCAACTTCGTCAGCTGCGTCCCGGCCCAGCAGCGGCTCGGCCCGCAGTGGTACCAGGGCAGCGCGGACGCGATCTACCAGTCGATGAACCTGATCGACGACTTCGAGCCCGACATCATCGTGGTCTTCGGCGCCGACCACGTGTACCGGATGGACGCCTCCCAGATGGTCGCCGCGCACCTTGAGCGCGGGAACGGCGTGACCGTCGCCGGTATCCGGGTGCCGCGGGTCGAGGCCTCCGAGTTCGGCGTGATCAAGACCGGGGCGGACGGGCACGTGATCGAGGAGTTCCTGGAGAAGCCGGCCGACCCGCCCGGGCTGCCGGACTCGCCGGACGAGACGTTCGCATCGATGGGCAACTACGTGTTCAGCCGGGGCGTGCTGGTCGAGGCGCTGCGCAAGGACGCCGCCAACCCGGCGTCGCGGCACGACATGGGCGGCGACATCGTTCCGATGCTCGTTGCCGAGGGCAAGGCCGGTGTCTACGACTTCCAGGAGAACGACGTACCCGGCGCGCTCGACCGGGACCGGTCGTACTGGCGCGACGTCGGCTCGCTGGACTCGTACCACGAGGCGCACATGGACCTGGTGTCGATCCAGCCTGTGTTCAACCTGTACAACCACGACTGGCCGATCTTCACCTCGCACCCGCAGCTGCCCGGCGCGAAGTTCACCGACAACGCGACCGTCGGCGAGTCGATCGTCTGCCAGGGCTCGATCGTGTCCGGCGCGCACGTCGACCACTCGGTGCTCGGGTCGAACGTGATCGTCCGAGCCGGCGCCGACCTGCAGCACTGCGTGATCATGGACAACTGCAAGATCGGCCGCGACGTCGTGCTGAAGAACGTGATCCTGGACAAGAACATCGTGGTCCCGGACGGTACCCAGATCGGCGTCGACCCCGACTACGACCGGCAGCGCGGCTTCACAGTCTCCAAGGGTGGCGTGACCGTGCTCGGCAAGGGGCAGGTGATCGAGGCCCCTGCAGCTGTCGTCGAGGAGGTCGCCGAAGCGTGACGCTTTCCGAGGCGGATGCGCTGGAGCTCGATGCTGCGGATCCCGGGCATCGGGAGCTGTTCGACATACCGCCGGCCCAGGGCGGTGACTACCCCGAGGTTGCGTACTTCGCCGGGAACTCGCTCGGCCTGCGCCCGAAGGCGACCCGGACCGAGCTGCTCGAGGACCTGGACGCGTGGGCCGCGCTCGGCGTCGAGGGGCATCTGGACGCGGCCCGGCCGTGGTTGCCGTACCACGAGCTGCTGACCGGTCCCGCGGCGCGGCTCGTCGGCGCGCTGCCGAGCGAGACCGTCGTGATGAACTCGCTGACCGTCAACCTGCACCTGCTGATGGTGTCGTTCTACCGGCCGACGCGGTCGCGGCACCGGATCGTGATCGAGGACGCGGCGTTCCCGTCGGACAGCTACGCCGTACGGTCGCAGGTTCGGTTCCACGGGTACGACCCGGAGGATGCGGTGATCCGGTTGCGGCCGCGGCCGGGGGAGGACAGCCTGCGGACGGCGGATGTCGTCGAACAGCTCGGCGGCGACGTGGCGCTCGTACTGCTCGGTGGCGTGAACTACCTGACCGGTGAGTTGATGGACATCCCCACGATCACGAAGGCCGGGCATCTCGCCGGGGCCGTGGTCGGGTGGGATCTCGCACATGCGGCCGGGAACGTGCCGCTGTCCTTGCACGACTGGGACGTGGACTTCGCGGCCTGGTGTTCGTACAAGTACCTGAACTCGGGGCCGGGTGCGTTGGCCGGTGCGTTCGTGCACGAGCGGCATCTCGGCGGGGATCTGCCGCGGTTCGAGGGCTGGTGGAGTACCGAGGCGTCGACGCGGTTCGAGATGACGCCGGAGTCCCGGCCGCCCGCGACCGCTGACGCGTGGCAGGTGTCCAACCCGCCGATCTTCTCGATGAGCCCGGTGCGGACGTCGCTGGAGCTCTTCGACAAGATCGGTATCGACGTACTGCGGGAACGGAGTGTGCGGTTGACCGCGTGCCTTTCGGAGTTGCTGACCGAGTTCGACGTGATTACCCCGGCGGATCCGGCGCGGCGGGGTGCGCAGCTGTCGGTACGGGTGCCTGGCGGTGCCGGTGAGTTGTCGCGACGGCTGCGGTTCGGGTACGGCGTGATCGCGGACTCGCGGGAGCCCGACGTACTGCGGCTCGCGCCCGTACCGCTGTACTCGACGTACCACGACTGCTGGCGGGCTGCGACGGCGTTGACCGAGGTGATGGCATGAAGGTCGCGATCGTCGGCGCCGGGCTGACCGGTTCGCTGCTCGCGTGCTTCCTCGCGCGGCGGGGGTTGTCGGTCACGCTGTACGAGCGGCGCGCCGATCCGCGGGTCGCCGAGGTCGAGCGTGGCCGGTCGATCAACCTGGCGATCTCCGAGCGTGGGCTGGACGCGCTCCGGCGGATCGGTCTCGTCGACCAGGTGATGGCGGATGCGCTGCCGATGAAGGGGCGGATGATCCACCCGGTCGCGGGCGAGCTGGACTTCCAGGCGTACTCGGCGTCGGGGGAGCGGGCGATCAACTCGATCAGCCGGGGTGCGCTGAACAACGCGTTGTTGTCGGCGGCAACTGCTGCCGACGGGGTGACGGTGGAGTTCGAGCACCGGCTGGTGGAGCTTGACTCGGCTGCCGGACGGCTGGTGTTCGCGACGCCGGCGGGGAAGGTTTCCGCGTCGGCCGAGGTGGTGCTGGGCGCCGATGGTGCTGGGTCCGCGGTCCGCGAGCAGTTGCTTGCCGAGGGCATCGTTGCGGAGAAGGTGGACTTCCTCGACTACGGGTACAAGGAGCTGTCGATCCCTGCTGCTGCCGGGGATTTCGCGCTGGATCCGGGCGCGTTGCACATCTGGCCGCGTGGTACGTCGATGATGATCGCGCTGCCGAATCCGGATCGGTCCTTCACCTGCACGTTGTTCTGGCCGGCCGGGTCGTTCGACGCGCTGACCACGGCGGGTGCGATCTCGGCGCACTTCGCGGAGCACTACCCCGATCTGTTGCCGCTGGCCCCTGATCTCGTCGACGACTACCTCAACAACCCGGTCGGGGTGCTGGGTACCGTGCACACCCTGCCGTGGCAGGCGCACGGTCGTACCGCGTTGCTGGGCGACGCCGCCCACGCGATCGTCCCGTTCTACGGCCAAGGCGCCAACTGCGCCTTCGAGGACGTGGTGGAACTGGACCGCTGCCTCGACGACACCGGCGGTTCCTGGGCACGGGCGCTGCCGTTGTTCGAGGCGCGCCGTCGCGAGAACACCGAAGCCATCGCCGAAATGGCCCTGGCCAACTTCGTCGAAATGCGCGACAAGGTCGCCTCACCCGTCTTCAGATTGCAGAAACAGCTGGAGCACACCCTCGAACGGCTGCTCCCGGGCAAGTACGTCTCCCGCTACGAACTGGTCTCCTTCTCCACCACCCCGTACGCCGAGGTCCAACGCCGCGTCCGCCGCCAGCATCAACTCCTCGGCGCGGGCGCTGTTGCAGCGGGCGGCGTCCTGATGGGTCTCATGCGGAGGCGACGGAAATGAGTCTGTGGTCTCCTGAGCTGCTGACTGGGCAGCCTTCGAATGTTGGGCTCTTGCGCCACTTTGTCGGCGGCTCGTTCGTGGAGAGCGCCTCCCGGTTCGCGAAGGTTTCGCCGGTGACCGGGGAGCAGATCTTCGACGTGTGTGAGGCCGACTCATCGATCGTGGACGCCGCGGTCGGCGCTGCGCGGGCGGCGTTGACTGGTCCCTGGGGCCGGATGAGTGAGCAGGAGCGGGCCGTCGTACTGCGCCGTGTGGCGGACGGGTTGGAGCGGCGGTTCGAGGATCTGGTGGCGGCCGAGGTCGGCGACACCGGGAAGTCGATCAGCCAGGCGCGGACGCTGGACATCCCGCGCGGTGCGGCGAACTTCCGTGCGTTCGCGGACTTCGCGACGACCGTGCCGGCCGAGTCGTACACGACCGTGCTCCCGGACGGACGGCGGGCGCTCAACTACGCCGTACGGAAACCCGTCGGCGTCGTCGCGATCGTCGTACCGTGGAATCTCCCGTTGCTGTTGCTCACCTGGAAGGTCGCGCCGGCGCTTGCCTGCGGCAACGCGGTGGTGGTCAAACCGTCCGAGGAGACCCCGTCGTCGGCGACCGTACTCGCCGAGGTGATGGCGGAGGCCGGCGTACCGGACGGCGTCTTCAACCTGGTGCACGGCTTCGGCCCGTCGTCGGCCGGCGAGTACCTGACCCGCCACCCCGGCGTCGACGCGATCACGTTCACCGGCGAATCGGCCACCGGTACGGCGATCGCCAAGGTCGCCGCGGACCGCGTCAAGGCGGTCTCCTTCGAGCTCGGCGGCAAGAACGCCGGCCTGGTCTTCGCCGACGCCTCGCTCGACGACGCCGTCGAAGGCTCGGTCCGCTCGACCTTCACCAACGGTGGCCAGGTCTGCCTCTGCACCGAACGCCTCTATGTGCAGCGACCGGTGTTCGACGAGTTCTGCACGCGTCTGGCCGCGCGCGCCGCGGAGCTCACGTACGGCTGGCCCGCCGACGAGGCCACGACGAACATGCCGCTGATCTCGAAACAACACCGCGACAAGGTCCTCTCGTACTACGACCTCGCCCGCTCCGAAGGTGCCGAGGTACTGACCGGCGGCGGCGTACCCACCTTCGGGGACGCCCGCGACGGCGGCTTCTACGTACAGCCGACCGTCGTCACCGGCCTGCCTGCGGATGCTCGTACGAATCGTGAGGAGATCTTCGGGCCGATCTGTCATGTCGCGCCGTTCGACACCGACGAGGAAGCGTTCGCCCTCGCGAACGACTCCGACTACGGCCTGGCGGCAACCGTCTGGACCCGCGACGTCGGCCGCGCGCACCGGGCAGGTGCCGCCCTCGACGTCGGGCTGTGTTGGGTGAACACCTGGTTCCTTCGCGACCTGCGTACGCCGTTCGGCGGGGTGAAGCTGTCCGGTATCGGTCGTGAGGGTGGGCGGCATTCGGTGGACTTCTACACCGAGACCACGAACGTTTGCGTGGAGTTGTCATGACGCTTGTGCCTGGGAAGGCGGTGCCGCGCGGACGGTTTCCGCATGTGCAGGTCCGCGGTGGGTTCGCGTTCGTCTCGGGTACGTCGAGCCGGCGTCCCGACAACTCGATCGCCGGCGCCTCGGTGGACGAGCTGGGTACGGTGTCGCTGGACATCCGGGTGCAGACGCGGGCCGTACTGGAGAACCTCCGGGACATCCTCGGCGCGGTCGGCGCGGGGCTCGAGGACCTGGTGAGCGTGACGACCTACCTGGTGTCGATGAACGACTTCGGGGGGTACAACGAGGTGTACGGCGAATTCTTCGACGAGTCCGGGCCGGCCCGGACCACGGTCGCAGTCCATCAGCTGCCGCATCCCCAGCTGCTGATCGAGATATCCGGAATCGCGGCGATCCCGCAAAGGAGCGAGTGATGGTCAACTTGGAGTCGACGAACTTTCCGCAGTGGATCGAGGAGAACAAGCACCTGCTGAAGCCGCCGGTCGGCAACAAGCAGATGTTCCCGACCGGGGACGACTTCATCACGATGGTGGTCGGCGGTCCGAACCAGCGGACCGACTTCCACGTCGACCCGTACGAGGAGTTCTTCTACCAGATCTCCGGTGAGCTCAAGGTCAACGTGATGACCGACGACGGCCCGGCGACCGTCGCGGTGAACGCCGGTGAGATGTGGGTGCTGCCGCGGAACATGCCACACTCCCCGCAGCGCGGCCCGAACTCGATCGGCCTGGTGATCGAGCGAGTCCGGGAGCAGGGGACGCTGGAGAAGTTCCGCTGGTACTGCGCCAACTGCAACGGGATCGTGCACGAGGTCGAGCTGCAGGTCACCGACATCGTCGCCGACCTGCCCCCGGTCTTCAAGGCGTTCTACGACAGCGAGGAAGCCCGCACCTGCCCGTCCTGCGGCACGGTGCACCCGGGTAAATGACCGTCGACGTCCACACCCATCTGGTTCCGCGCGGCTGGCCGGATCTCGCCGCGGCGTGCGGCGGGGACGGCTGGCCGTGGCTGCGGATCGACTCGGAGCGGGCTGCGACGATCATGATCGGATCGACCGAGTTCCGCCCGATCGGACCGCAGGCCTGGGATCCGGCGGTCCGCCGTACCGACATGGATGCCGACGGCATCGACGTACAGGTGGTGTCGCCAACGCCGGTCTTCTTCGGCTACGAGCGGCCTGCCAAGCAAGCGGTCAAGCTGGCGGAGATCTTCAACGACCTGACCTTGGAGACGCTGGCGGGGGATCCGCGGTTCGTGCCGTTCTGCCAGGTGCCGTTGCAGGACCCGGACCTCGCGTGTGCCGAGCTGGACCGGGCCCGCGCGGCGGGGCACGCCGGCGTCGAGATCGGCAACCACGTCGGTGACAAGGACCTCGACGACGCCGGGATCGTTGCCTTCCTCAAGCATTGCGCGGAGACCGGTACGCCGGTGCTCGTCCATCCGTGGGACATGCCGGGCGGCCCGCGGCTGGATCGTTGGATGGCCCGCTGGCTGACCGGGATGCCCGCCGAGACGCACCTGTCGTTGCTGGCGCTGATCCTCGGCGGCGCGTTCGACGTACTGCCTGCGAACCTGCGGATCTGTTTCGCGCACGGGGGCGGGAGTTTCGCGTTCTGGCTCGGCCGGCTGGAGAACGCCTGGCACCGCCGCGGCGACCTCGTACGTGGTTGCTCCGAGCATCCACCGTCGTACTACCTGGACCGGATCCTGGTCGACACGGTGGTGTTCGAATCAGCGCCTTTGCGGCTACTTGTCGATACCTTGGGGGAAGACCGCGTTCTGGTCGGCAGTGACTATCCCTATCCACTGGGTGAGCGGCCGGTCGGGGAGGTGGTACGGAAGTCCGGCTTCCTGACCGCGGAACAGCAGCACAAACTGCTGACGGCCAATGCCCTGCGCTACCTCGGGAGGTCTGAATGAGTGAGGACCGGTCGGTACTGTCGCGCAAGGCGCCCGAACCCGATCAGGAGCTGCGGTACGGCGACCACGCGGACCACGTCATCGACTACTGGCACGGGCGTGAGAGCCGCCCGCTGCTGGTGTTCATCCACGGCGGGTTCTGGCGGCCCGAGTACGACCGGGTGCACGCCCGTTCGCTCGGCGCCGCACTGTCCGACCTGGGCTGGCCCGTGGTGTCGCTGGAGTACCGCCGTGAGCCCGGGAACCCGGACACGACCACAGGAGACATCCGCACGGCGCTCGAGGCGCTACCGGACCTGGTGGACGTCCACGCGGGCTACGTACTGATGGGCCACTCCGCAGGCGGCCAGCTGGCTCTCTGGGCCGCGGCTACGCTCAACCCGGTCCGCCTGCGCGCTGTGGTCGCTCTGGCACCCGTAGCCGACCTCTTGATGGCAGACCAGCAACACCTCGACAAGGGCGCCGTACAGTCCTTCATCGGTGGCGGCGTACGCAACGACCTGGACCCTGTCCACCTGCCGGCCTCGATCGCACCCGTGACCCTCCTCCACGGCGTCAACGACACGGTCGTCCCGATCGCCCTCACCGAGTCGTACTTCGCGGCTCACCCCACAGCCCATTTCCACCGCATCGACCACTGCGGCCACTACGAACTGATCGACCCGCAGTCCGACCCCTGGCACGACGTAACCACCGAACTAACCCGCCTCACGACCTGAGGCGGCGGTTACTTCAGGCGTTTGGCGGCGGTGAGGAGGCCCTCGGAGGTGGGGAGGAGGGCCGAGACCAGGTTGTCGTCGTCGCGGACGGCGCGGATCAGGTCCCGCAGCGCCATCGTGTCGGGGTCGCGGTGCGCGGGGTCGGCGACCTTGCCGCCGGTGAGGATGCCGGCGAAGGCGACCAGGCCGCCGGGGCGGAGCAGCCGGAGGGCCTCGTGCAGGTAGGCCGTGTTCTCGCGGCGGTCCGCGTCGCAGAAGACCAGGTCGTAGTGACCGTCGGTGAGCCGGGTGACGACGTCCAGCCCGGCGCCGGCGATCAGGCGGAACCGGTTCGACGCGACGCCGGCGTCGAGGAACGTCTTGCGGGCCAGTCGCTGGTTCTCCGCGTCGATGTCGACCGTGGTCAGGGTCCCGTCGGCGCGCATGCCGCGCAGCAATGCCAGACCCGAGACACCGGTACCGGTGCCGATCTCGACGACCGCCTTCGCCCCTGCCCCGGCCGCGAGCATGCTCAGCGCGGCGGCCGTACCCGGTCCGATCGGGGCGACACCACTGTCCGCTGCGCTCGCCCGCGCACCGGTGACGACTTCGTCCTCACCGGTGTAGTCCTCGGCGTACGCCCAGGACGTCGGGTCGATGCCGGTGGCGATGGCGTCCTCCCAGTGGTCGGCTGGCTGATGTGCGGCTGCGGTACCCATGCTGAACCGAAGCCTAGCGGTTCAGGGTCCGCTTTCCGTGCTGCACGCGCTGAGGATGCGCAGTCTTGCTCATAAGGGCCTTGCCCTGATCAGATATGATCGTCTCATCGAGACGTGACTCACCTGATGAGGGAGGTGTGGAGTGCGGTCAGGCGCGGATGACGTCGATGCCGGCTTCCTTGAAGACGGCCAGCTGGCTCTCGTCGGCCTGGGCGTCGGTGACGAGCGTGTCGATCTCGCTCAGCTCACAGATCCGGGCGAACGCGCGCTGCCCGAGCTTGGACGAGTCGGCCACCACGACCACCTTCGCGGCCCGGCTGACGATCAGCTGGTTGATGTTCGCCTCGCCCTCGTGGTGCGCGGTGGCGCCGGTCTCGTCGATCCCGTCGACGCCGATGAACGCGATGTCCAGGGACAGGTCGGACAGGATCCGATGCGACAGCGGCCCGATCATCTCGTAGGACTGCGGCCGGGCCACACCGCCGGTCAGCACCATCTTCACGTGCGGCCGGACGATCAGCTCGTTGGCGATGTTCAGTGCGTTCGTCACCAGTGTGAACGCCGGCTCGCCGTGCTCCGCGGACAGCTCCGGGCGGGTCGCCAGTGTGCGCGCCACCTCGGAGATCGTGGTCCCGCCGTTCATCCCGATCACCATGCCGCGACGGACCAACGTGGCCGCCGCTTGCGCGATCCGCTGCTTCTCGGACGCGAAACGCGCAGTCTTGTAGCGCAGTGGCAGGTCGTACGACACCGCGTTGGCGACCGCGCCGCCGCGGGTCCGGGTGAGGAGCTGTTGCTTGCCGAGATGGTCCAGGTCACGCCTGATCGTGGCCGCGGACACGTGCAACTGCTCGGCGAGTTCGTCGACGTCGATGGCGCCTTTCTCGGCGAGCGACTCGAGCAAGGTGTTGAGGCGTTCATAACGCTTCACCCGGGGCTCCTCCTTCACACAATCGGTCAGCCGGGTGGCGGCTGGTTGGCACCATTCGATCACGTTCGAGCAGTTTCGACCATGACAAGTGCGGAGACGACATGACCCAGACGCCATTCGTGAGCAGTGAGATCGCCACTCAGCCGGACCTCTGGCGACAGGTCTCGGACGGTTTCGCGCAGTACGGCAGTGCACTTCCGACGGCCGGTCAGCGCGTCGCGGCGGTCGGCTGCGGTACGTCCTGGTTCATGGCAATGGCGTACGCCGCGCTGCGCGAGGACCTCGGTCAGGGCGAGACCGACGCGTTCGCCGGATCCGAGTTCCCGGCGGACCGGACGTACGACGCGATCGTCGTGATCAGCCGCTCCGGTACGACCACCGAGGTGCTCGACCTGATCCGTACCACCGACCTGCCGACCGTGGCGATCACCGCGACCGTCGGCTCGCCGATCTTCGACCTGGCCGACCAGACCATCCTGCTCGACTTCGCCGACGAGCAGTCCGTGGTACAGACCCGGTTCGCGACCACCACGCTGGCGCTGCTGCGCGCGTCGCTCGGTGAGAACCTGTCGAAGGCCGCCGCGGACGCTCAGACCGCGCTGACCGTCGACGTCGACGACCTCGCCAAGCTCGAGCAGCTCACGTACGTCGGCACCCGCTGGACCATAGGCCTGGCGCACGAGGCCGCGCTGAAGCAGCGGGAGGCCGCGTCGGCGTGGACCGAGGCGTACCCGGCGATGGACTACCGGCACGGCCCGATCGCGATCGCGCAGCCTGGCCGCGGCGTCTGGATCTTCGGCGAGCCGCCGGCAGGCCTGCTCGACGACGTCGCCGCCACCGGCGCCACCATCGTCCACCACCCCGACCTCGACCCGATGGCATCCCTGGTCGTCGCCCAGCGCGTCGCCGTCGCCAAGTCCCTAGCCCTAGGCCTCAACCCCGACCAGCCCCGCAGCCTCACCCGCTCCGTCATCCTCGACGCCTGACCTGCCCCGATCAGGCTCGACGACTGAGATAGCCCGCGCCGGCTGCGGCCACCAGACCACAGCCGGCAATCACCAGCGCGTTTCCACTCCCCGCCGCCGGAACAAGTACTCCGGCGGTGGCCTGCCCCAGCGCCGACGTGCCCACTCGGAGGCTGGCTGCTGTGGTGCTGACTCGGCCCTGGAGTTCCGGTGGACTGTACTGCTGGCGGGCCGCGAACATCGCCGGCAGTGTCGGTCCCTCGGCCAGGCCTGCCGCGACGGCCAGGGCGAGTAGTACGACGAAGGTCGGTGCGAGCGCCCACGTGCTGAGTACGAGACCGTACGCCGCGACCGACAGCATCACGATGTACTCCGGGCGGAGCTTCAGGCGGCTGAGCAGGAGGGCTGTCGTGACGCTGCCGGTCTCGACCGCTGTCCACAGGTAGCCGGCGGCTGATCTGGGTTGGCCGAGGGACGGCATGTGCAGCGGCAGCGCGATCAGCAGGATGCCGGTGAAGCCCATCAGCAGGGTGGTCGTCACGGTGGACGCGCGCAACGGTGGCGTACGGGCGAGATGCCGGAGGCCGCCGACGACCGCGGCCAGGAACGGTTCGCCGGACGCGCCGACCGGCGGAAGGGCGGGGAGGCGGGTGATCGCAGCGATGCTCAGCGCGGCGGCGGAGACGATCACCACGACGGCGGCGTCGACCGAGACGACGGCGGCCACAGTGGCCGCGGTGGCGGGGCCGGCGATCGCGGCGGCGCTGAAGCTGACGGACTCGAAGGCGTTGGCCCGAGCCAGCCGTCGCTGGTGGAACAGGCTGGGCAGCATGCTGGTGAACCCGCCGCTCACCATCGGCAGCGTCGCGCCCGCGACCGCTGCGAGCACGGGGGCGAGCCAGTCGGCGTTGTGGCCGACGACCATGAGCAGTACGAGCATGACCGCGGCCAGCGTGGCCTGGTTGACGGCGAGTCCGCTGCGCCGGTGGGACGTACGGTCGAGCCAGGCGCCGAGCAGCGGGCCGGTGACGATCGCGGGCAGTGCGTACGCCGCGCCGGTGAGGCCGGCGAGGGCCGGGCTGTCGGTCCGGTCCAGGACCAGCAGGACGAGTGTGAACGCGACCATCTCGTCGGCGAACCGGGCCAGCGTCGCCGCGAGGTAGTAGCTAGGCCCTGTCTGGTGATCCATCGGACAGGACCTAGGCACGCCGATCCCTCCTGTAACGCGATATAATCTGTTACGCGTTACGGTAGCAAATGCGTTACGGGAGGGGCCTAGTGGAAATTCAGTCCCCGGAGCGGCTGATCCGGCTGGCCGTCGATCTGGTGAACACCCGCACTCGCGAGCCCGAGAAGCTGACCTCGTCGGCCGACGTCCGGGACTTCTTGCTCGCGCACGGTGAGCCGGAGCCCGTCGAGGTGGACGCGCGTGACCTCGAGCAGGTCCGCGCGGTGCGTGAGCGGTTGCGTCCGGTCTTCGAGGCGGACCCGGGTACGGCGGCGCGGACGTTGAACGGGGTGCTGGGGGAGTACGCCGTACGTCCGTACCTGTCGGATCACGACGGGTTGCCGTGGCATCTGCACGTCGCGGAGCCGGACGCCTCCTGGGCGGAGTGGCTGGCGGCGACGACCGCGCTCGGACTGGCTACGTTCGCCGCCGGCCACGGCTTCGAAGCGCTCAGCGTCTGCGCCGCCGCCGACTGCGAGCAGGTCTTCGCCAACCCCGCCGACAACCGGCCCCGCCGCTTCTGCACCCCCCGCTGCGCCACCCGCACCCGAGTAGCCGCCCACCGCGCCCGGCCCCACTAGGCCCTGGCCCTGGCCGCAGCCGTGACGGGTTGGGGGAGGATTTCATCCCGATTCAGGAGGGAAATCCTCCCCGACCTCGCCGACCTCGCCGACCTCGCCGACCTCGCCGACCTCGCCGGTAGGAGCGGCGAGGCTGAATTGTTGCGAAAGCAGTTTCGGGTGAGGTCTGGTGTTTGCGAAAGCGCTTGCGCTACCGTGCGGAAACGGTCGCCTGCTGACCGACACCCCGCAGAGGAGTTCCGATGAACAGGTTTGCAATCCGTTGTGCTGCAGGGCTTTCCGTACCGTTCCTGCTGGCGGCCTGCTCGAGTGCGCCGTCGTCGGGCGACGGTTCGGGGACCGGTGCCAGTCCCGGCGGACCGGTCACGATCACCGTCGGCGACCGCCCGAGCAGCTCCGACCCGGCCAACCGGGCCAACTTCGACAAGCGGGTGGCTGACTTCCAGAAGGCCAACCCGGACATCAAGCTGAACCCGGTCGAGACCATCTGGGACGCGACCACCTTCCAGGCCCAGGCGGCCGGCGGCCAGCTGCCCGACGTACTGAACGTACCGTTCACCGAGCCGCAGGGCATGATCGCCCGCCGGCAGGTGGCCGACCTGACCCAGGTGCTGAAGGACCAGGGCCTGATGGACAAGTTCAACCCGAACGTCCTGAAGATCGCGCAGGACAAGTCCGGCAACGTGTTCGCGGTACCCACCGCGGCGTACTCGGTCGGCCTGGTCTACAACCGGGACCTGTTCAAGAAGGCCGGTCTGGACCCCGACAAGCCGCCGGCGACCTGGGACGAGGTGCGCGCGGACGCGAAGCAGATCGCCCAGAAGACCGGCCAGGCCGGCTACGCGCAACTGACCACGAACAACACCGGCGGCTGGATGTTCACCACCCAGACGTACGCGTTCGGCGGTTCGATCGAGAACGAGGACGGCACCAAGGCGACGTTCGACGACGCGCCGTCGAAGGCCGCGCTGCAGCTGCTGCACGACATGAAGTGGACCGACAAGTCGATGGGCCAGGCGGTGCTGTACGACATCCCGGGGATCTCCAAGGCGTTCGCGGCCGGGAAGATCGGGATGTTCATGGCCGCGCCGGACGCGTACCGCACGCTGGTGCAGCAGAACGGCCTGCCGTCGTCGGCGTTCGGCATCGGTCCGATGCCGCAGCAGGGCGGTGACCACGGCACGCTGACCGGTGGCAGCGTCCAGATCGTCAGCCCGAAGGCGACCGACGCCGAGAAGGTGGCGGCGGTCAAGTGGATCAAGTTCAACTACCTCAACAAGTACGTCGACCAGGACGCCGCGGTCACGAGTGCCAAGGCCGGTGTCGCGGCGAAGCTTCCGGTCGGGACCCCGGGCCTCCCGGTGATCTCGGCGGACCAGTGGTCGACGTACCAGTCCTGGATCAAGCCGTACGTCAACGTGCCGCTGCAGCAGTTCGCGCCGTACACGAAGGTCGCTGCCGACCAGAAGATCATCGCTGAGCCGCCGGTGAAGGCTCAGGAGGTGTACGCCGCTCTGGACCCGGTGGTGCAGACCGTGCTGGGGAACGAGAAGGCCGACGTCGGGTCGCTGCTGACGAAGGCCGCCGGCACCGTGAATGCCAAGCTCGGGCGCTGACTTGCTCCGGCGCCTGCGCAACGGAGTACCGGCAGTGCTGTTCGCGCTGCCGGTCCTCCTGGTCTTCCTGGTGTTCTCGTGGGGCCCGATCGTCAAGGGCCTCGTGATGAGCGTGCAGCAGACCAACCTGGTCGATCCGGTGAAGTGGGTCGGGCTGGACAACTTCCGGTACGTGCTGACCGATCCTGGCGTCGGTCAGGCCGCACTGAACACGCTCTGGTTCACCTTGCTGGCCTTGCTGTTCGGCTTCCCGGTACCGGTGCTGCTGGCGATGTTCTTGTCCGAGCTGCGCGGCAAGTCCTGGCTGTACACCACGCTGGCGTACCTGCCCGTCATCACACCGCCCGTGGTCGCCATCCTGCTCTGGCGGTTCTTCTACGACCCGTCGCCCAGCGGGATGTTCAACACGATCCTCGGCACGGTCGGGCTCGGACCGTACCCGTGGCTGGACAGTCCGTCGTCTGCGATGCCGTCGATCGTGCTGGAAGCGACCTGGGCCGGCGCGGGCAACGCAGTCATCATCTACCTGGCCGCGCTGACGTCTGTACGTGCAGACCTGTACGAAGCGGCCGAGCTCGACGGTGCAGGCGTCGTACGGCGGGTGTGGCACGTCATGCTGCCGCATCTGCGGAGCGTGTTGCTCTTGATGCTGCTCCTGCAGGTGATCGGGACCATGCAGCTCTTCACCGAGCCGCTGCTGTTCACCGGCGGTGGACCACAGGGGTCGACGATGACGATCCTGTTGCTCATCTACAACTACGCCTTCGTCAACGGGGACTACGGCGCCGCTACCGCGCTGAGTGTCCTCCTGGCGATAGCGCTCGCCGTACTGTCCGCCGTCTTCCAGTTGGCGACCCGTGGTTGGAGTACTGAATGAGCGCTGCAAACACCGAACGTGGTGCGCTGTCGGACGCGGACCGGAAGCTCACACGAGTACGGGTGCCGTTCGTGATCGGACAGGTCCTCGTACTGATCGGTCTGCTCATCGCGGGTCTCGGTCCGATGCTGTGGTTGCTCAAGGCAGCTATCTCGCCGACGCAGGACAGCATCCGCTCACCGCTCGGTTGGTTCCCGTCCGGCCAGGTCCAGTGGCAGAACCTTGCTACAGCGTGGCAACAGGGCCACATCGGCTACTACCTCGGCAACACCGCCTACATCGCAGCAGGTACAGCGGTCGTGTCACTGATCGTCTGTACGACGGCCGGCTACGTCCTGAGCGTTCTACGGCCACGCTGGGGCTCACTGTTGTCCGCACTGATCCTGGCGACGCTGTTCGTCCCACACATCGTGTCGCTGGTCCCGCTGTACCTGACCGTACTGAAGCTCCCGCTCGTGCACGCCAACCTGACCAACACGTTCTGGGCGGTCTGGCTGCCACCCGCGGCCAGTGCGTTCAACGTGCTGATCGTGAAGCGCTTCTTCGACAGCATCCCTCGTGAGTACTTCGAAGCGGCGCGGATCGACGGCGCCGGGTCGATCCGGGTGTTCACGTCGCTCGTGCTCCCGCTGTCGCGGCCGATCCTCGGTGTGGTCGTGCTGCTCAGCATCATCTCCTCCTGGAAGGACTACCTGTGGCCCCTGCTGGTGCTGACGAATCCGGATCTGCAGCCGGTCTCGGTGGCGTTGCCCAAGATCGCGAAGGTGACGGAGCTCAACATCCAGTTGGCAGGCCTGTTCCTGGCGCTGCTGATCCCGGTACTGCTCTTCCTGGTCTTCCAGCGAGCATTCCTGCGTGGCGTGGGCCTGTCTGGGGGAATCAAGGCGTGAAACGCGTCCTGGTCACCGGTGCGGACGGCTCGATCGGCCGTGCCGCCGTCACCGGCCTGCAAGCAGCCGGGTACGACGTCACGGGCCTGTCCCTGCGCTACGACCACACCAGTACGGCGGACCGCACAGTCGTCGGCGACGCGCGGTCAGCGGCGGACGTGACGGCCGCACTGGTCGGCGTAGACGCAGTACTGCATCTGGCGGCCATTCCGCATCCCAGTTTGGGTACGCCGGAGGAGGTGTTCGAGAACAACGTCGCTGCGACCTTCAACGTGCTCGCACAGGCGGGACAGCTCGGAGTACGGCGTGCCGTGATCGCGAGCAGTATCAACGCGTTCGGCGTACCGATGAACGTGAACGACGTGGAGCCGGCGTACTACCCCCTGGACGAGGAGGTGGAGGCGGACATCGCCGACCCGTACTCCTTGTCCAAAAGCGTCGACGAGCAGAGCGCACGGATGGCGTGGCGGCGCTGGGGGACCGACGTGATCGCACTGCGGTTCCCGCTGGTCAAGACTCGTGAGGACCTGCTTAAGTTCGCGGCGAGGACCGAGAGCGATCCAGCGACGATGGCCCGGGAAGGCTGGGCGTACCTGGACCTGCGGGACGGCGTACGCGCGATCATCGCCGCGCTGGAGTCGACCGCGCCTGGTGTGCACGTCGTGGGGCTCGCGGCCGACGACATCCTGATCGATCGGAAGACGGACGAGCTGCTGCGTGAGTACGCGCCCACGGTCCCACTCCGACGACCTGTGGAAGGACGTGCCTCACTGGTCGACACCACGCGGGCGCAGCAGCTGCTGGGTTTCCGCCCGCGGCACTCGATCCACGATCAGGCGGTGTCCGCGATGACCACCTGAGGTTCGACGTACTCGACGCCGGGCTCGAGGTCGCCCTCGAGCAGCCGGTTGGCGACCCGGCGGCCGATCTCCTCCAGGCCGACGTCGATCGTGGTCAGGTGCCGGGTGCCGCGCTGGTCGTGCATCAGGCTCTCCCAGTTGTCGACGCCGATCAACGCGACGTCACCGGGCACCTGCCGGCCGCTGGCCCGGACGACCCGTTCCACACCGCGGCCGATCGCGTCGCTGCCGCAGAAGATCGCGTCCACGTCGGGTACCTCGGACAGCAGTTCGGTGGCGGCCTGCTCGCCCCACTCCTCGCGCCAGCGCCCGAACCGGACCGGTGCCGCCCACTCGAGGCCGGCCTCGGCGAGCAGCAGCGCGGCGCCCTCGGCCCGGCGTTGCGCGGCCATGTCGTGCGGCTCCGCCGTCAGGTGTGCGATCTTGCGCCGGCCCTGCGACAGCAGGTGGCTGATCGCGAGCCGCCCGATCGCGTAGTCGTCGGCCGTGATCGTGGTGTCCTGCGGATCCTCCGGAACGGTGAACGCGTTGATCACCGGGACGTCGAAGCGGCTGGTCAGCGAGGGCGTGCGGAAGGACGTACTGGTACCGATCACGATCACGCCGTCGATCCGGCGGGCCCGGAGCTGCAGGATGCTCTCGTCCACGTGGTGCTGCTCGTCCATCCGGGCGTCGTACAGCAGGATGGCCCGCTCCTTGGCGCCGAGCTCGGTCGCGGCGGTGGCCAGCACCACGCGGGTGAACGGGTTCGACGAGCGGTGGGTGAGTACGCCGATCGTCTGGCTGCGGCCGCGGGCGAACGAACGGGCGAGGGCGTTGTGCCGGAAGCCCAGCCGGTCCGCGGTCACGCGGACGTGCTCGCGCGTCGCCTCGGAGATCCGGTCGGTGCCGTTCAGCGCCTTGGACGCCGTCGACAGCGAGACCCCGGCCGCGGCGGCGACGTCGGAGAGCGTGATCACCTGGTCGGCCATTTCTCCATCGTAGTCAGCTTCGAGCCGTTGACAGCGCGCCGGACCGCGTATCAGGGTGTGATTTGCGAAACCGCTTTCGCTTCCCTGGGAGGAGAACTCGATGACCCGTCGCCGCTCCGGCGCAGTCAGTCTTCTCACGGCCGGCTTGTTGCTGGCCGCCGTACTGCAGTCACCCGCCCGCGCCGCGAGCACCGCGGCGCCTTCGCTCACCATCACGCCGACGACCGTCGGCAATACCTTTACCGTCGGTGAGCCGGTGAAGCTGGACTTCAGCACCGACGCGGCGACCGTCAGCTGGACGGTCCGGGACGCCGGTGGCACCGAGGTCGCCAAGGGCTCAGCGCCTGCAGCCTCGCTCAACGGCCAGCTCTCGTTGACGATCAGCACGCCCGGCTGGTACCAGACCGACCTGTCCGCGGTCGCTGCGGACGGTACGACAACGCTCGGCGGCACGGACTTCGCCGTACTGACGCCGCACGACTTCTCCACCTCCACCGACACCCGGATCGGTGTCGCCGGCGCCCTCGGGTTCGGTAGTGCCGCCAACCCGGGGCTGGAAGCCGTACCGCTGATGGCCAAGGGCGGTATCTCCACCGACCGCGACGAGGCGTTCTGGGCGGCCGCAGAGACCACCAGGGGCGTCATCGAGTTTCCACAGCGCTACAAGGACTACAAGGCCGCGCTGGACGCGAACAACGTGGACTTCCTCAACATCCTCGACTACGGCAACACCCTGTACTACCCGGAGGAGGCCCCGGCGACGGACGAGCAGCGGGAGGCCTTCACGCGGTACGCCGTTGCTGCCGTGGACCAGTGGGGTACGGAGCACACGACGTACGAGCTCTGGAACGAGTGGAACCTGCGCGACCCGAACGGCGCCGCCAAGGCCAGCCCGGAGAACTACGTCGCGCTCCTGAAGATGGTGAGCGCCGCAGTACGGGCGAAGCACCCGGACGTGAAGCTGACCGGCCCTTCGCTGGCAGTCATCAACGACTGGCAGGGCTGGTTCACGAAGTTCGCCGACCTCGGTGGACTCGACTACGTGGACGCGGTGACCATCCACCCGTACGTGCAGCCGCTGGACCCGGAGGCGTCCGTCACGTACGTCAACACGATCCGCAGCATCATGGCGGCCCACGGCTCCACCAAGCCGATCTACATCAGCGAACAGGGCTGGGCGACCGGTACGAACCCCAGTGCGGTGTCGGAGCCGGCGCAGGCGCGTGACCTGGTGCGCGGCAACCTGCTGGCGTACGGCAACGGGGTGGCACGCTACAGCTCGTACAACTTCATGGACTCGGGCAACGACCCGTCGAACGTCGAGCACCGGTTCGGCCTGGTGCGCAACCGGCTCGACGCGCGCGGGGCGTTGGTACCGAAGCCGTCGTACGTCGCGACCGCCGTACTGGCCCGGCAGATCGACGAGCTCCCGCTGATCGGGCAGACCCGCTTCGGTACCAACGGGTACGACGTGGCCTTCAACGCGGGTGGTGGGCAGAGCGTTCACGCCGTGTGGTCCGCCACCCCGGGTGTCGTGGCAGCAACCGCACCAGCCGGCTCGACCGTCCAGGTGACGAACCTGTACGGAGTCGAGACCACGCTGACCGCGGATCCGGGCGGACACGTGTGGGTGACCGCCGGACCGGACCCGGTCTACCTCAGGGGCGCCGTCAGCGGACCGATGCTCCCGTCGGGCCGGCTCGCGTTGTCGGTAGCCCCCGAGATCGCCGGCGACCCGGCGACCGGCACGATCACCTACACGAACCCGGATGCGGTCGCGCACACGTTCACCGTCTCCGCGGGCGGCGCCGAGACCAGTCGCTCGGTGGCTGCAGGTGCAACCGCCACCGCACCGGTGAGCTACCCGGCACAGGACTCCACCGGGCCACGCACGTACACCGCCCTGGTGACGGTCGACGGCCGCGCGGTGGCCCTGCTCTCTGCGACAGGCACAGCCACCCCGCCGCTGTCCGTGACGGCGTCACATGTGCTCAACGGGAGCGGGAAGGACCTGCTGCGGTTCCGGGTCACGAATGCGTCCTCACACGCTCTGCCTGTCGACGGGCTGGACTGGGTGTCCGGTACGGCGTCCGGGACCTTGCTGACCGGATACACAGTCGGTGCGAATGCCACAGCAGAGGTAGATGTGCCTATTGCCCTGACAGGTCCTAGTACCTGGTCCGCCAGTTTGCGGCGGGTGGGGGAGCCGGACATTCGGGTTTCCGGGAGCTTGAACCCGGTTACCTCGCCTACCGTTGCGACCCGGCACACGGTTGCTCTGGATGGGGTTGTCGACCCGGAGATTGCTTCGCAGCCGGCCATTGCGCTGGAAGGGACTGGTACGCCGCCGGTGACTGGATGGGGTGGGCCGAGCGACCTGTCCGGGAAGCTGTGGCTTACGCACGACGGCCAGAACCTGTACCTGTCGGCGCAGGTCACCGACGACGTGTTCTCGCAGCCGAACCGGGCCGGCAACATCTGGGGCGGTGACGGGATCCAGCTCGGGATGACGGCGGGTGCGCCTGGTGAGGCCACGACGACGCAGGAGATCGGTGTGGCGCTGACCGACGCCGGGCCGGTCGACACCTGGCGGTGGACCCCGACCAACCAGACCGGTACGCCGCCCGGCGTCCAGGCGAAGGTCGTACGGGACAACAGCGCGCACACCACGACGTACGAGATCGCGGTGCCGTGGAGCACGCTCGGGTTCGCGGCGAAGGACCGGCTGCTGTCGGCGACCGTGGTGGTCAACGAGAACGACGGCACCGGCCGGCGTGGCTGGCTGACCTGGGGCAAGGGCGTCGCGGAGACGAAGAACCCGGCGCTGTTCAACGCGATCCGGCTGGACCCGGCTGCCGACCGGTAGCCGGAGCAGAACTCGGCGTAGGTGCCCTGGAACGCTGCCCGAGGGGCACCTACGCCGGACCCTTCCGCGTCCGCCTAGGATCAGGGCATGAGTCACACCGTGCTGGCCGAGCTGGTGGCGAACGTGCTGAAGGTCACGGCCAAGGCCGGGGACACGGTGGGTCCGGACGACACACTGGTCATCCTGGAGTCGATGAAGATGGAGATTCCGGTACTGGCCGAGGTGGCCGGCACCATCGCCGAACTGAAGGTCGCCGAGGGCGAAGTCGTCCGCGACGGGGATCCCATCGCCGTGATCGAGGAGTACTGATTCAACCGAAATGCCCTCCAGCGCGTCTTTACCGGTGAAGGCACCGGGCGGGAACTTCCGGCCGGGGTGTCACGTTGAGCCGTCGTACGAACAAACCAGGGTCCGGCCCGGGTTTTCCCGACGTGCGCAGAGGACGGTGACCGCGGCACCATGGCCTTCACGCTTGTTGCCGAGAAGACCCAGGGAGG
The DNA here is from genome assembly GCF_055580825.1 of Kribbella sp. NPDC031520. Taxonomy (NCBI): domain Bacteria; kingdom Bacillati; phylum Actinomycetota; class Actinomycetes; order Propionibacteriales; family Kribbellaceae; genus Kribbella; species Kribbella sp. NPDC031520. The sequence goes on along the minus strand of NZ_JBVIKS010000001.1, from coordinate 432,686 downwards.
CGTCGCGGTGAAGCCGTCGACGGTGCAAGTGGCGCCCGAGGTGCTGCCGTCGTGGGACGAGATCGTCCGGACCCACTCGGCCCGCGTCTACCGGCTGGCCTACCGGCTGACCGGTAACAAGCACGACGCCGAGGACCTCACCCAGGAGGTCTTCGTCCGGGTCTTCCGCTCGCTGTCGTCGTACACGCCGGGCACCTTCGAGGGCTGGCTGTACCGGATCACCACGAACCTGTTCCTCGACGGCGCCCGCCGCAAGCAGCGGATCCGCTTCGACGGCCTGCCCGAGGACGCCCACGACCGGCTGCCGGCCAAGGGCGAGGGCCCGGCCGAGAAGCTGGACTCCGACCTGTTCGACCACGACGTGCAGGGCGCGCTCGACGCGCTGCCCGAGGACTTCCGCGCCGCCGTCGTGCTCTGCGACATCGAGGGCATGACGTACGACGAGATCGCGGACGTGCTCGACGTGAAGCTCGGCACCGTCCGGAGCCGGATCCACCGCGGTCGGTCGATGCTGCGCAAGCACCTCGAGCACCGGGCCCCGCGGTCCGGCCAGACCCGCGTCGGCGGCCCGCCGACCGACGGCGGGCTGTTCGCCGACGGGGGTGACCTCGGATGACGCACCCGCTGGACAAGCTGAGCGCCGTCGTCGACGGTGCGCTCGACCACGACTCCCGCGACAAGGTGCTGAGCCACCTGGTCGGCTGCGACACCTGCCGTACCGAGGTGGACGCCCAGCGCCGCCTGAAGGCGCGGATCGCGGCGTTGGAGTCGCCGGACGTCTCCACCGACCTCATGCAGCGCCTGATGGGCGTCTCGTCGTTCTCGACCGAGCCGCGGGAGGAGGTCCGCCCGGTCCTCACGCCGGCGGTCAGCCTGTTCCCGCAGCGGTCCGCGTTCCCGGCCGGGCGCACAGGTGGCACCCGGCCGGGAACCACTCGCACGCGCTCCCGCCGCCGCGCCGGTGTGCTCGGCGCAGCCGGCTCGGCAGCCGCCGTGGCGTCCCTGCTCGGTACGGCGTTCGTCGTCGGCGACCCGTCCCGCTCGGAGCAGCCGCCGGCCCTGCAGCCGCCGGTGGCGACGTTCTCGTCCGACCACGCGACCACCAGCGGCGGAGCGCCGTTCGCGGACCCGGTCGCGCTGATGAGCTCCTACAGTCCGACGGGCTATGCCGGACTGAGCTCGTCGCTGCGGCCGGTGGCCCTGACAGGACGCTGACCGGTGAGCCTGTCCCGGCTCGCCGTTCTGGTCAGCACCGCCCTGATCGGCTTCGGCCTGCCTGCCTCCGCTGCCGCCGTACCGACGGTTTCCGAGGCCGACTCGCCGACCGCGGTCAGCTGGCTGCGCAGAGCGGCCGCGGCACCGAACCACGTCTCGTACCACGGCACCCAGATCATCACCGCCTGGGGACCGCAGGGTGCCAGCTCGGCGATGTTCGACATCGTGCACGCGGCGTCGCAGGGTTCCGAGATCAGTGTGCTCGGGTCGTCCGCGCCCGGAGCGAAGGCGTTCGTCCAGCGCGCGACGACCACGGACGCAGCCGTCGACGGCGGGCCGCTGGCGTTGCTGCAGGCGACGTACGAGCTCGTCGACAAGTGCTGCACCGCCCTGGTCGGCCGGACCGCTGTGCTCGTGGAGGCGTTGCGGGACGACAAGACACTGGCTGCCCGGTTCTGGATCGACAAGGCGACCGGGCTGCTGCTGCAGCGCCAGCTGTTCAGTGCGGACGGCAAGACGATGGTCCGGGCCACGGTCTTCACCGAGCTGGAGATCGAGAGCTCCGAGTTCCTCGGCCACCTGCCGCCGATGCTGCCGAGTGGCGTGGAGTCGCTCGGTATGGGCAAGGTCGACAACCTCCGCTCGCAGGGCTGGATGTGCGCCCCGGAGCTGCCCGCGTCCCTCAGGCTGTACGACGTCCACCAGGACACCAGCAACGGCTCCCTCCAGTTCTCGTACTCCGACGGTCTCTTCAACGTGTCGCTGTTCGAGCAGCGTGGCGCACTGGACCCAGCTGCGGTGGCAGGGTTCACCAGCACCGACAGCCCTGGCGTCTACCTGCGCTACGGCATGCCGTCGTACGTCGTCTGGTCGTCCGGCGGGATCGTCTACACGCTGATCGGGGACCTTCCGGCGGAGCAGCTCGGGCAGGTGGTCCGGGCTTTTCCGCACGACCTCCCGGAGAAGCTTTCGGCGATCCAGCGGCTGGGTACCGGACTGGCGAAAATCGCGACCTGGCTCACTCCGATGGGTGCACTCTCACCGAAGCTGGGATAATCGGATCTGGAAGTCCCTCCGGCGACCCCGGCACGGGGGCTCCCGACACACGACCACGACGACGACGTGAGGCGGGGACCGTCAATGAGTGACGAATCCGAGCCGACAGTTCCGAATCCGGCAAGCGCGGAACCGACCGCGGTACAGCCGACCGTGCCTGCGTCCCCTGGACCCGAGGGTCCGCCGCTGTCCGCGCTGACGCCGCCGCCTCCCGGAGCCGGCAGCCTGCCGCTGCGCCCGCCGGGCTCCGACTCCGCGTACCGGCAGACGAACAGCGGCCGCTCCACCACCCAACGCAGCTTCGGGCGTCCCCAGCCGCAGGAGCCGAGCTTCCGCCCGGTCTACCCGGGGCAGGCCTGGCCGACCGAGCAGCCGCAGTACCGCCCGTCGTACGTCCCGCCGCCACCGGCCGACTGGCACCAGCAGCAGGCCCGTTCGTACACGTCCGAGCCGCCCAGGGTGAACCGGGTCGTCACGATCGCCGCGCTGGTCGCGCTCGTCATCGGCGTCGTCGCCGGTGCGGGTGCCGCCACGGCGGTCGTCGCGCTGGACGGCCGGAACGCCCCGGTCGCCACCCAGCCCGACCCGCCGGTCGGTACCGGCGCGGACCCGAAGATCCGTACCGGCTCTGTGTCCGCGGTCGCCGCGACGCTGCTGCCGAGCGTCGTCCAGCTGAAGGTCGAGGGTTCGGACAACTCCAGCGCCACCGGTTCCGGGTTCGTGATCGACAAGGTCGGCCACATCCTGACCAACAACCACGTCGTCGAGGGCGCCGCCAAGGGCGGCTCGATCCAGGTCGTCACCAACGACAACAAGACCGCGACCGCGCGGCTCGTCGGGCGCTCCCCGGCGTACGACCTGGCCGTCGTCCAGGTGACCGGGCTGACCGCGCCGTCGGTGCAGTTCGGCCGGTCGGAGTCGGCGGTCGTCGGGCAGGACGTGGTCGCGATCGGTTCGCCGCTCGGCCTGGCCGGCACCGTCACCTCGGGCATCATCTCGGCGAAGAACCGCCCGGTGACCACCGGCGACGACCCGAGCCAGGCGTCGTCGTACATCAGCGCGCTGCAGACCGACGCGGCGATCAACCCGGGCAACTCGGGCGGTCCGCTGGTCGACATGAACGCGCGGGTGATCGGGGTCAACTCCGCGATCGCCACCGTGCCCGGCGCGGGCGAGGGGCAGAGCGGCAGTATCGGGCTCGGGTTCGCGATCCCGATCGACCAGGCGCGGCGGACCGCCCAGCAGCTGATCGCCACCGGCCAGGCGTCCTACCCGGTGATCGGGGCGAGCGTGGACATGACGTTCGAGGGCGGCGGCCGGGTCAGCGCGATCAGCCCGAGTTCACCGGCCGCGCGGGCCGGCCTCCGGGTCGGTGACGTGATCACCGCGATCAACAACCAGACCGTGGACAGCGCCGAGGTACTGATCGTGGCGATCCGCACGCACCAGCCGGGTGAGGCCGTGCGGCTCGCGTACGAGCGGAGTGGACGGTCGAGGACGGTTACGCTGACGCTCGGCCAGCAGATCGGCTGACGTGGTGTGGCCGGGGTGGAGATAGGCTGGCCCGGGACGTACGGAGAGGTGTGAGGACATGTTCGGCATCGGACCGCTTGAACTGGTCGTGATCGGGATCGTTGCCGTACTCGTCTTCGGGCCGGACCGGCTCCCGGAGTTCGCCCGTACGGCGGGCCGGCTGCTCCGGCAGGTCCGGCAGATGGTGAACAACGCGCAGAACGACCTGCGCAACGAGCTCGGCCCGGAGTACGCCGATCTCGAGCTCCAGGACCTGAACCCGAAGAACTTCGTCCGCAAGCACCTCCTCGACCCGATCGAGGACGAGGTCAAGTCCGTCACCGAGTTCGGCGCCGACACCACCCCGCAACGCCTTCCGGCCGGCGCCAAGCCCCCCTTCGACCCCGAGTCGACCTGATACGGCCGACCTGATCCGGCCGGTCCGGTCAGCGGCCGACGGGGGAGAGGCCGAGTTGGCGGCCGAGCAGGCCGCGGGGCTTGCCGCCGAGGGTCGAGGCGATCTTGTCGAGCATCTGCGCCGCCGGGGTGTCCGGGTCGGCCATCGCGAGCGGCTGACCGAGGTCACCGCCGGAGCGGAGCCGCTCGTCCAGCGGGATCTCGCCGAGCAGCGGGATCGGGTAGCCGAGCCGCGCGGACAGCGTCTGCGCGACCCGGGTGCCGCCGCCGGAGCCGAAGATCTCGATCCGGTGTTCCGGACCGCAGTGCGGGCAGGGCAGGTACGACATGTTCTCGACCACGCCGGCCACCCGCTGGTGCACCATCTGCGCCATCGTCCCGGCCCGCTCGGCCACCTCGGCGGCGGCCTCCTGCGGGGTGGTCACGACGATCACCTCGGCGCTGGTCAGCCGCTGACCGACCGAGATCGCGATGTCGCCGGTACCGGGCGGCAGGTCGAGCAGCAGTACGTCGAGGTCGCCCCAGTACACGTCCGCGAGCATCTGGACGAGCGCGCGGTCCAGGATCGGGCCGCGCCAGGCGACCACCTGGTCGCGCTTCGGCTTGAGCATGCCGATCGAGATCACCTTCACGCCGTGCGCGGGCACCGGCATGATCATGTCGTCCACCGCGGTCGGCCGCTCGTCGGCGACGCCGAACATGGCCGGCACCGAGTGGCCGTAGATGTCCGCGTCCAGAACGCCGACCGACAGGCCCTGGCGGGCCATCGCGACTGCCAGGTTGACGGTCACCGAGGACTTGCCGACGCCGCCCTTGCCGGACGCGATCGCGAACACCTTGGTCAGCGAGTCCGGCCGGGAGAACGGGATCTCCTTCTCGGCCACGCCGCCACGCAACTGGGTCTGCAACGCCGCCCGCTGCTCGGCCGACATCACCCCGAGGTCGATCTCGACACCGGTGACACCGTCGAGCTTGCTCACCGCTGCCGTCACGTCACGCCGCAACGTGTCCTTCATCGGACAGCCGGCGACGGTCAGGAGGACCCGGACGGCGACGACGCCGTCCTCGCGCACGACGACGGACTCGACCATGCCGAGCTCCGTGATCGGTTTCTTGATCTCGGGGTCCAGCACACCACCGAGCACGGTGGTCACCTGATCAGCAGTGGGAGCCATGCCCCAAGGCTACGTGCTCAGCCCAGCCCGCCCGACCACGGTCCATGTGACCTAGGCCCGGGAAGGCAACCCTTACCCGTCGACGGGGGCGGCAGTCGCAGGTGAGGTGGCGGGTGGGGAGGATGTTCTGCCCGATTTGGGAAGAGATCCTCCCCGGTCCACAGTTCGCGTGGGGAAAGCACAGCGGTCGGACCACCCGGGGGAGTTAGAGGCCGGGGGCGCCGTAGATGGGGAACCAGCGGGCGAGGTCTGGTTCGAAGTTCAGGTCGGCGCCTACTACTGATTTGATCTGGAGTTCTTTGGCGTTGTCGCGGCGGTCGGTGCCTACGGGGGCGAACGGGTACCAGGAGCCGCGCTTGTAGAGGTACACCAGGCCCAGGGGCTGGGTGCCGTTGGTGAAGGCGACCAGGGTGCACAGGAGTGCGCCGCCGAAGCCTGCGTCGACCAGGGACGTGTTCACGGCGTGCAGGTCGGTGACGAGCGTTTCCAGGTCGTCGGGTGCGGTCTGCCGGACGATCCAGGTGAATCCGTACGAGTCCGTCGTGCTGGTGAACTTGCCGTCGTCGAGCGCGAGCAGCTTGTCGACCTCTTCGCGGAGCGTGGAGAAGCCGCCGCCCTCGGCCGCCTTGAAGCAGACCGAGCCGCTACCGGTCGGGCGGTAGTCGGCCGCGGTCTCCAAGGTGATCGCGGCCGACGGAAGCGAGAACAACTGATCGAGGTTCGGCGGAACCGCTTTGCTCCGGCCGAGCAAGATATCGAGGAGGCCCATAGGTCTAAGCTTGCTCGCCCAGCTCGCGGGAGAGGGTACCGAGGCGCTCGAGGCGTGTCTCCAGCGACGGGTGCGTCGAGAACAGCGCCGACAGGCTCTTGCCGCCGGAGATCGCCGGAGCGAAGAAGAATGCGTTGAACGCCTGCGCCTGGCGCAGGTCGCGCGACGGTATCCGGGCGATGTCCCCGCTGATCTTCGTCAGCGCCGAAGCCAGCGTGGACGGTCTGCCGGTGAGCATCGCGCCGGCCCGGTCGGCGGCCAGCTCGCGGTACCGCGAGAGCGCCCGGGTGAGCAGGAACGAGATCGCGTAGACGGCGACCGACACCGCGATCACGGTCAGCATCACGAGCGCCGCGTTCTGGTCCCGGTTGCCGCGGCCGAGGCCGCCGTACAGCCCGAAGCGGGTGATCAGGCCGGCCAGTACGCCGAGGAACGACGCGATCGTCATCACCGCGACGTCGCGGTGCGCGACGTGCGAGAGCTCGTGCGACAGCACGCCCTCGAGCTCGTCCTGGTCGAGCCGGCGCATGATGCCGGTCGTCACGCAGACGACCGCGTTCTTCGGGTTCCGCCCGGTGGCGAAGGCGTTCGGCAGGTCGACGTCGGCGATCGCGACCCGCGGCTTCGGCATGTCGGCCAGCGCGCACAGCCGGTCGATCGTGCCGTGCAGCTCCGGAGCCTCCTCCGGCGTCACGATCCGACCGTGCATCGCGTACAGCGCGATCTTGTCGGAGAACCAGTACTGCACGAACAGCATGCCGCCCGCGATCACCACGGCCAGGACCGCGCTCCGGGTCAGCGCGATCAGCACGCCCACGAACGCGACGTAGAGCAGTCCGAGCAGGAAGCTCGTGATCACCATCCGGCTGGACAGCCCCCGGTCGGGCGCGAATCGAGTCTTCATCCCACGTCCTTTTCCTCACCTGATAGTGAGCCTAGCTCGGGGTCAAACCCGGTCGTCCTCGCGAGTGTCGAGATCGGCCAGCAGCGAGCGGAGTTCGGAACGCAGGAAGTCGCGGGTGGCGACCTCGCCGACAGCCATCCGCAGCGACGCCATCTCGCGGGCCAGGAACTCCATGTCCGCACGGGTCCGGGCGTCCACGTCGCGGTCCCGTTCGTACTGCACCCGGTCGCGGCCCTCCTGCCGGTTCTGGGCGAGCAGGATCAGCGGAGCGGCGTACGACGCCTGCAGGCTGAGCGCGAGCGTGAGGAAGATGAACGGGTACTGGTCGAAGCGCAGGCTCTCCGGCGCGAAGATGTTCCAGCCGATCCAGAACAGGATCGTGACGGTCATGTAGACCAGGAACTGCCCGGTGCCGAGGAAGCGGGCGATCCGCTCGGACAGGCGCCCGAACGCGTCCGAGTCGTACGCCGAGCGCAGTGCGATCGTGCGGCGCAGCTCGCGCGGGATGTCCAGCCGGTTGGTGTTGCGCAGCCGCCGGCGCTCCTCGGCGGCGCTGCTGCCACGCTGGCGGCGGTCGTCGGCGCTGCGGTCGTCACGTGGCATCGTGGCCCACCTCCTGCGAGTTGTCCGGCGTATCAGGGTGGTCGTGTTCTCGCCAGTCGTCGGGGAGCAGGTGGTCGAGTACGTCGTCGACGGTGACCGCACCGAGGAGCCGGCCCTCGTCGTCGAGCACCGGTGCGGCGACCAGGTTGTACGTCGCCAGGTACTTGCTGACGGTCTGCAGGCTGTCGTCCGGCCGCAGCCCGTCCAGGTCGGTGTCGAGTGCTGCGGACACCAGTTCGGACGGTGGCTCCCTGAGCAGCCGCTGGATGTGGCCGATGCCGATGAACCGGCCGGTGGGTGTCTCGAGAGGTGGACGGCAGACGTAGATCATGGCGGCCAGTGCTGGGCTGAGGTCGGCGTTGCGTACGTGGGCGAGCGCGTCGGCCACTGTGGCGTCTACGGGCAGGATGACCGGCTCCGACGTCATCAGACCGCCTGCAGTGTGCTCCTCGTACGTGAGCAGCCGCCGGACGTCTTCTGCTTCCTCTGGCTCCATCAGCGTCAGCAGGCGTTCTGCTGTTTCTGTGGGCAGCTCGGCGATCAGGTCGGCCGCGTCGTCGGGGGACATCTCCTCCAGCACGTCGGCAGCACGTTCGGTGTCCAGCCCGGCCAGGATCTCGACCTGGATGTCCTCGGGCAGTTCTTCGAGTACGTCGGCCAGCCGCTCGTCGTTCAGCGCAGCCGCGATCTCCTTACGCCGCTTGGGGTTCAGGTCGTGCAGTACGCCGGCGAGGTCGGCCGCACGCATCGACTCGAACGCGGCCAGGATGTGCGTGGCGCCCTGGCCTTCCTCCACCTGCGTGAACCCCGTGACGTCGCCCCAGTCGAGTACGTGCGTCTGTCCGCGCCGGCGGAACCGTTTCGAACCCTCCCGTACCGCTACCTTCGTCAGCATCCAGTCGCGGGCTCTCCACTGCTCCATGGCCATGTCGAACACGACAGCGGTGGCACCGGTGTCCGCGATCGTGACCGTCCGGTCCAGGAGTTCGCCCAGGACGAGTACTTCGGTCGCACGCTGCTCGAAGCGCCGCATGTTGACCAGGCCGGTGGTGATCACGTGGCCGACGTCGACCGAGGTGACCCGGGTCATCGGGAGGAAGATCCGGCGCCGGGTGAACACCTCGACGACCAGGCCGAGGACGCGCGGCGGCTGGTCGCCCTGGCGCATCATGGCCACGACGTCCCGGACCTTGCCGACCTGGTCCCCGTTCGGGTCGTAGACAGGCAGACCGGCCAGCCGAGCGACGTACACCCGCGACGGTGATCCACTCATGTCCGAAGGCTAACCCGCCGCCCTCGGTAACTAGCTGAGTTTGGGGCGGCGGCGCACCGGGCGGTGCAGTGTCTTCGGTGGCTTGCCCCGGGTCGTGGCTCTGGTCGGTACCGGGGACTCGGCGTGGGGTGAGTCGTCGTACGGTCCGGTGGACTCGGTCGGGGTCAGGACGAGGATGTCCGCCTGGGTACGCCAGCGGTCCAGCTGGGTGTCGAGGTCGGCCGCGTTGAGGCGTTCGGTACGTAGTACCTGCGCGGCGGCCGTCCATTCGTCGGTGCCGGGCTGCAGGCGCCTGACTGTGGCCTTCCAGCCGGCCAGGCGGTTCGTGGCGGGCTTGGCCGGTACGACGACGTCGACCGAGGTGGCTGTGGCGAGTCCGGGGAGGGGCTGTTCGGCGCCGTCGGTGTCGTCGGTGTCGGCGAGTACGACGTACTGCCCGTCGACGTTCGCGAACCACGCCGGGACCGGCTGGCGGCCGTCCCAGGCCAGCCAGACGAGTCCGGCCTTCTTCATCACGCCGGCGATGTCCTCGATGCTCACAGGTCCAAGTGTCACACGGTGAATCGGGACACACTCGGAACGGAAGTGAGCCGGGTCACCGGGGCACCGGCGGCGGACGCCGTACGCTGCCGGTGACCGGTGGGTAACCGAGTGGAGGTCGGCTGATGACGGACAAGGGTTTGCGGAGCAGGCGGTCGTGTTTGGCCACGCCCGGGTCGAACCCGCGGTTCCTGACCAAGGCGAAGGGGCTGGACGCGGACCAGGTGTTCCTGGACCTGGAGGACTCGGTCGCGCCGCTGGCCAAGCCGGACGCCCGGAAGAACGTCGTCGCCGCGCTCAACGAGGGCGGCTGGGGGAACAAGCTCCGCGTCGTCCGGGTGAACGACTGGACCACCGAGTGGACGTACGCCGATGTGATCGAGGTCGTCGGCGGCGCCGGTGCGAACCTCGACTGCATCATGTTGCCGAAGGTGCAGACGCCCGAGCAGGTGGTCGCGCTCGACCTGCTCCTCACCCAGCTGGAGAAGGTGCACGGGTACGAGCCCGGCCGGATCGGCATCGAGGCGCAGATCGAGAACGCCCTGGGCCTCACGAACGTGAATGCGATCGCGACCGCCTCGCCGCGGGTCGAGACGATCATCTTCGGCCCGGCCGACTTCATGGCGTCGATCAACATGAAGAGCCTGGTGGTCGGCGAGCAGCCGCCCGGGTACGACGTCGGCGACGCGTACCACTACATCCTGATGCAGATCCTGATGGCCGCCCGCGCCCACGGCAAGCAGGCGATCGACGGCCCGTACCTGCAGATCAAGGACGTCGACGGCTTCCGCCGCGTGGCCGGCCGCTCCGCCGCCCTCGGCTTCGACGGCAAGTGGGTCCTGCACCCCGACCAGATCGCCGCCGCGAACGAGGTGTACTCGCCGCGTCAGGACGACTACGACCACGCCGAGAACATCCTCGACGCCTACGACCACTACACCTCGGCCGCCGGCGGCGCCCGCGGCGCAGTGATGCTGGGCGACGAGATGATCGACGAGGCCAGCCGCAAGATGGCCCTGGTGATCTCCGCCAAGGGCCGCGCTGCCGGTCTCACCCGCACCGACGTCTGGCAGCCCCCGGCCGACTAGACGTGCTCAGACCTGCGCCATGATCGCCAGCAGTTGACCGTCGGGGTCGGAGAAGAACGCCATCCATTCCTCGACCCCGACGTCGTGTTTGTGGATCAGATGCGGGGCGCTTTCGAAGGCCACGCCGCGGTCGCGGAGTTCGTCGTACGCGGTGTTGATGTCGTCGACGCGGAAGTACAGGATCGACTGCTCGGCGCGGTCCTCGGTGGCGCGCAGGAACAGCCGGGTGCCGCCGCAGTCGAAGAACGCCAGGTCGCCGAAGGTGTACAGGTGGGGGAGGCCCAGTACCCCGCCGTAGAACTCGGTCGCGGTGCCGATGTCGCTCACCAGCCGCGCAATCTGCCCGATCGCACCCAGCTGCACCATGCCTGCGCCTCCCTGCGCTCGTAGCGGACTGTCCACGGGGATCCCACGCCAGGTGCGGAGCTCGGCCCGCCGGCTCAGGCCGAGCTTTCGTACCGCGTTCGTGACGTGGAACTTCACGGCGTCGAGGCTCACCCCGCGCCGCTGCGCGATCTCCCGGTTCCGCATGCCGTGCCGGACCGCGTCCACCACCTGCCACTCGGCGGGTGTCAGGACGTCGGGGTGCCGGGGGCGTCCGCGGGTTCCCACCTGATCAAGTTAGCGGTGTGGCCGCGGAATTACCCTCCCCCTACCGCGCCCAGACCTTGTAGATGCGGATCGGCTTGGCCGGCGGGCCGTCCTGGTCGGGGTCGGCGATACCCGCCGCGACCATGCGGTCGAAGGTGTCCATGCCGGCGATGACGTGGCCGAGGACGGTGTAGTTCGGGGCGATGTGCGCGAAGGAGTGCACGACGAAGAACTCCGAGCCGTTCGTCCCCGGACCCTGGTTGCCGTAGGCAACGGTACCGCGCGGGTAGGTCTCCTTGCCGGTGACCTCGTCGGGGAACTTGTACCCCGGCCCGCCCTCCTCCTGGCGGTAGATGTCGCCGCACTGCAGGACGCCCAGGCGGGAGGAGTTCGTCAGCCGGAAGCACTGCGTCGCGTCGTAGAACCGAGACTTCACGAGGTGGACGAAGTTGTGCACGCCGCAGGGCGCGTTCGCACGGTCCATCCGGACCACGAACGGCCCGTAGTTCGTCACGAAGTACACGTCGACGGTGCCCTTCGCGCGGGCGTTCGCGGACGGGATCCGGACCGGCTTGGCGGCCGGGTTCTCCGGCGTCGGGGTGAACTCGCATTTCACCACCGGCCGCGGATGCGGCGCCGGCGTGGCGGAGGCAGTGGTCGTGGTCAGCGTCGTCGCGACCAGTACGGCCGCGATCAGGGCGGGAAGCTTCATCCACCCACCGTAGTACCCCGGTCGCTGTCCGCAGAGGTTTCTGAAGCTTTTCCCCGTGGACTCGATCATCCGGCGCTTCGCCGCCTAAGGTGGGCCGGTCCGCTGCGGAAGGTGTGTTGTGTGAACGGCGAGGTACTGGCAGGTCGGTACCGGTTGCTGACCCTGTTGGGCAGGGGCGGTGCGGGTGAGGTGTGGCAGGCCGAGGACACGGTCCTCGCCCGTCAGGTGGCGGTCAAGCTGCTGCGCAGCCTCGACGGTGACCCGATGGACGCGGTGGAGCGGTTCCGCGCCGAGGCTCAATCAGCCGCTCGATTGACGCATCCGAACGTGGTGGCGACCTACGACGTCGGCACCGAGGGCGACCACGTGTTCCTGGTGATGGAACTCGTACTGGGTCCGGACCTCGCCAAGCTGATGCGTACGTCGGGACTCCCGACCGCGAGCCTGGTCGAAAACATCGCCACACAGGGCGCCCGTGCGCTGGACGCCGCCCACGAGGCCGGCATCGTGCACCGCGACATCAAGCCCGCGAACCTGCTGATGGCACCGGACGGCACGGTCAAGATGACCGACTTCGGGATCGCGAAGCGCGCCGGCAACGAGACGACGGGCTTGGGTGTCCTGCTCGGTACGGCATCGTACGTATCGCCGGAGCAGGTCCGCGGCGAGCCCGCGACCCCCGCCAGCGACTGGTACTCGTTCGGCTGCGTGCTGCATGAGCTCCTGACCGGTACGCCGCCGTTCACCGGGCCGACCGCCGACGTGGTGATGCGGCAGCACCTCGACTCACCACCTCCGCCGATCACGCGTACCGACGTACCGGCTGAGCTCGCCGGGCTCGTGACGCACCTGCTGGCGAAGGACCCCGCCGAACGACCCTCGTCGGCCGCTGATGTGACCGCGCTGCTTTCGCCGGCCAACCAGACCCAGGTGCTGGCCTACACGCCGCCTGCGGTGGCGGACGTAGTCGGCGTTGGACGCTGGGAGGACGACTCCGCCGAGCCGGAGGCCGCTACCCATCGCGCGCCAGGCGCAGGCTTCCCCCGGGCCAAGGCCGCCGTAGCTGCGGCCGTGGTCGTGGTTGTCGCTGTGGTGGGGGCGCTGCTGTTGCGGGCGGGCGTGTCGAACGATCCGCCGGCGCAGGCGGGCGGCACTCCGTCTGCTCCCGTCAAGAAGGCCACGGCCGCGCCCAAGACGACGCAGAAGCCTACGCCGACGCCTACCCCCACCAAGACGACTCCCACCACGAAGCCGAAACCCAAGCAGACGCAGAACCCGCAGGCGCTGCTGGTACAGCGGCTGCGGACCCTGGCCGCACAGGTACGGGCAACGCAACAAGACAGCCACAGCAAGGCGCCACGTGATGCAGCGGACCAGCTGGACCAGGCAGCGCAGGCAGTGGATCAGGGTGACCTGCAGTCCGCGGCACAGCACTTCTACACGGCCAGGCAGCGTCTCGCGGAGGCACAGCAGCGCAACCGCTGGCAGGCCACGCAGCAGATCGTCTCGCTGTTCTCGACCATCGCGCAGACGCTGCCACGGCCGGACGGCAACAACCACGAGTGAGCCACGCGACCTCCCGCAGGTGGCCGGTGTCACAGCGGGTGTCCTCTCGTCCCGGGATGCTGTGAACCGCGATACTCGCTGGTAAGCAGGCCAAGGAGGCGCAGGATGAGCAGGTTGCAGCAGACCGACGGGCTGACCGACATTCAGGAGGAGATCCTGAAGACGGTCCGGGCCTTCGTCGAGGCGGAGATCCTCCCGGTCGCCACCGAGCTCGAGCACCGCGACGAGTACCCGACCGAGATCGTCGAGGGCCTCAAGGAGCTCGGCCTGTTCGGCCTGATGATCCCCGAGGAGTACGGCGGCCTCGGCGAATCGCTGCTCACGTACGCCCTGTGCGTGGAGGAGATCGCCCGCGGCTGGATGAGCGTCTCCGGCATCATCAACACGCACTTCATCGTCGCGTACATGCTGCTGCAGCACGGCACCGACGAGCAGAAGCAGAAGTACCTGCCGCGGATGGCGACCGGTGAGGTGCGCGGCGCGTTCTCGATGTCCGAGCCGGGCTGCGGTTCCGACGTGGCCGCGATCAAGACCAAGGCCGTCAAAGACGGCGACGACTACGTCATCAACGGCCAGAAGATGTGGCTGACCAACGGCGGCTCGTCGAACCTGGTGGCCGTACTGGTCAAGACCGACGAGGGCGCGGACTCGGTCTACAAGAACATGACGACGTTCCTGGTCGAGAAGGAACCCGGGTTCGGCGAGGTCGACAAGGGCCTGACGGTGCCGGGCAAGATCGAGAAGATGGGCTACAAGGGCGTCGACACCACCGAGCTGGTGTTCGACGGGTACCGGATCGACGGCGCGCAGATCCTCGGCGGCGTACCGGGCAAGGGTTTCTACCAGATGATGGACGGCGTCGAGGTCGGCCGGGTGAACGTCGCGGCCCGCGGCTGCGGCGTGGCGCGACGGGCCTTCGAGCTCGGGATCTCGTACGCCCAGCAGCGCGAGACGTTCGGCAAGAAGATCGCCGAACACCAGGCGGTACTGTTCCGGCTCGCCGACATGGCGGTGAAGGTCGAGGCGGCGCACGAGCTGATGGTGAAGGCGGCCCGCAAGAAGGACAGCGGGTCCCGCAACGACTTCGAGGCGGGCGTCGCGAAGTACCTGGCCAGCGAGTACTGCTCGCAGGTCGTCGAGGACTCGTTCCGCATCCACGGCGGCTACGGGTTCTCCAAGGAGTACGAGATCGAGCGGCTGTACCGCGAGGCCCCGATGCTGCTGATCGGTGAAGGGACCGCCGACATCCAGCGGATGATCATCGGCCGGCGCCTGCTGGAGGACTACAAGCTCTGAGCTGAACTGCCCGGCGCGCTGGGTCGACGGGCGGGGCGGTGCCAGTCGGCCCAGCGCGCATTGGGGCAGGGGCTAGGAGGGGGCCCGGTTCGAGCCGTGGCCGGAGAGCAGCCAGATGCCCAGCTGGGTGATCTCGTGCCGCACCGAGGCGCCGGACCGGCGGGTGGTGATCAGCCCGGCCTCACGCAGCACCGTCGCCTGGTGGCTGGCCGCTGCCGGGGAGATGTGGCAGCGTTTCGCCAGCTCCGTCGTCGTACAGCCGGAGACCGCGGCCTCCAGGGCGGCGGCCCGGGTCGACCCGAGCAACGAGCCCAGCGGATCACTCGAGGGCGCAGGCTCCACCGACGTCTGCCGCAGGATGCCCGGCGCGTGCTGGATCGGGTACACCAGGATCGGTTTCAGGTCCGGGTCCCGCAGCTTGGTCGGTACCTGCCAGCAGAACGCCGAAGGCTGCAACTCGATTCCCCTGCCATCGAGATACAGATCGCGGTCGTTCAGGTCCAGCACCTGCAGGACCGGTGCGACCCACCGGACCCGCGGGTGCAGCGACGACAGCAGCTGGTGCACGCCGTGCCGGGCCAGCGCCTCCCCACGATGGGCGTGGTCGGCGGACACGTGCGTGCCGATCGACTTCCAGTACGGCGCGATCGCGGCGTCGTAGTACGTCCGGATCGCCCGGCCCAGCTTTGCCATCGACGTACGGCCGCCCTGGGCCAGCTCCCGTGTCCACGGTGAGGCGGGGCGGTACTGCGCGAGCAGGTCGAGCTGGCTACGCAGCTGCTGCCGCGGGGTCGCCAGCGCCTGCTCCAGCGCGGTGTCGAAGTCCGGTGCGGACCCGGCCGGGGTCAGGAAGTCCGGGGAGTACCCCTTGGGTGGGGTCAGCTCCAGCAGCAGGCGCATCTGGTCCGGCGCGACCGTGGTCCGTACGTGCCGGCGCCAGTCCTCGAAGATCAGCCTGCCCTCGGACTGCTGCAGCATGTGCAGGCTGAGCAGCACTTCCCACAGCGGTGCCGGCGTGGTGGCCACCGTGACCCGGGTCAGGTCGCGCGGCGTGAAATGAATTCGCAGCACCGCGATCCCTCCCAGCTTCTGTCGATCACGGAAAGTGTCCATTTCCTGACCGAACGCGACGCCAGAATTCAATCAAAGCAGCGGAGCAGGCGACAACTGTTTGAACATTCCAATCCGGGAGTAGTCCCGGCCATGGCAAAAGGTTGCCAACTCACTCGATCAGAGCCAGTGATTGCGCTTGAACAGCCGGTAAAGCGTGAAACACGCGCAGACCATCACGCCGAGCACCACGAAGTACGCGTATTTCAGCCGCAGTTCCGGCATGTAGTCGAAGTTCATCCCGTAGATTCCGGCGATCATCGTCGGCACCGCGAGAATGGCGACCCAGGCGGAGATCCGGCGCATGTCCTCGTTCTCGGCCACCTGGACCTGGGCCAGCCCGGCCTGCAGGATCGAGCTGAGCAGTTCGTCGAACGAGATCACCTGCTCCTTCACCCGCTGCAGGTGGTCGTCGACGTCTCGGAAGTAGTTCCTGGTCTCCTCGGCGATCAACGGGTGCCGCAGCGTCGCGAGCGCCCGCATCGGGCCGGTCAGCGGGGCCACGGCCCGTTTGAGCTCCAGGACCTCGCGCTTGAGCTGGTAGACCCGATCGATGTTGCGCCAGCCGCGCGGCGTGAACATGTCGGTCTCGATCAGGTCGATGTCGGCCTGGACGGCGTCCGCGACCTCCAGATACCGGTCGACGACATGGTCGGCGATGGCATGCAGTACGGCGCCGGGGCCGGTCGCGAGGCGATGCCGCTCCTTCTCGAGGTCCTGGCGCAGCCCTGTCAGCTCACTATGTTCACCGTGGCGCACTGTGACCACGAAGCCGCGGCCGCAGAACACCATGACCTCACCTGTCGCCACGACTTCGCTGGTGGCGGTCAGGTCGCGGTGCGGTACGTACGTGACCGTCTTGAACACTGCGAACAGCGTCTCGCCGTACCGCTCCAGCTTGGGGCGCTGGTGCGCCTCGGAGGCGTCCTCGAGTGCCAGCGGGTGCAGCCCGAACTCCGCGCCGATGATGGCGAGCTGGTGGGCGGTCGGCTCGAACAGACCGATCCAGACGAACCCCTGTCCGTGTTGCGCCCGGTCAAGCGCCTCCGTGTACGAGTCGACCCGGTGGTCGCGGACACCGTCGCGGTACAGGCCCCAGTCGACCAGGGCACCCTCGAGCTTCCCGGTGACCACCTCGTCCGACGGGCGTCCGCCAGCGCCGCCACGCCGGGCGAAGACCCGTCCCACGCGGCGTGTCGCGCCCATGTCCCATCGTCGCCCGGCCATCACCGGCGAGGCTATCAAGACGTGGTAACCAGCCGTCGGCAATGATGGGGGGTGGAAGCACGTGGAGAGGAACGACGATGACCGCGCAGGGCATGCCCTCGATGGACCCCAGGCCGACCGGCCTGACGATCGGGACGTACGACACCTACCGGGAGGCGCAGCGAGCAGTCGACTACCTCTCGGACGAGAAGTTCCCGGTCGAGCACACGACCATCGTCGGCAACAACCTCCGTCAGGTCGAGAAGATCACCGGTCGGCTCACCTGGAGCCGGGCGCTGACCGCGGGGCTGGCCAGCGGTGCCTGGTTCGGTCTGTTCGTCGGTCTGCTGCTCGGGCTCTTCACTACCAACAACATGCTTGCCGCGCTGCTCACAGGCGTCGTGCTGGGCGCCTTCTTCGGACTGGTGTTCGGTGGGCTCAGCTACGCGCAGTCCGCCGGCCGGCGGGACTTCACCTCGCGGACGGCGGTCGTCGCCACGACGTACGACGTACTCTGCGACTTCAAGTTCGCCGAAGAGGCGCGCAACCACCTGGCCAAGCTGGCGCTCAAGGGCGAGGTGCACCCGTTGTTGCCGCAGCAGTCACACCCGCAGCAGGACCGGCCGTGACCTATCTCTCCTCCTGGTGAGAGCCAGACCACGGCCAGGACGTGGCCGGACCCGGCAGCATGGGGAATCCAGGAGCTGAGGAGGAGCCGGGATGCAGTTCGGGCGCAGTTACGAAGAGTTCGAGGTCGGGGCGGTCTACAAGCACTGGCCGGGCAAGACGGTGACGGAGTACGACGACCACCTGTTCTGCCTGCTCACGATGAACCACCATCCGCTGCACCTGGACACGAACTACGCGGAGCAGACCACCCAGTTCGGCAAGAACGTTGTGGTGGGCAACTACATCTACTCGATCCTGCTCGGGATGTCGGTACCGGACGTGAGCGGCAAGGCGATCGCGAACCTGGAGATCGAGTCCCTGCGGCACGTCGCGCCGACCTTCCACGGCGACACGATCTACGGCGAGACGGTCGTCCTGGACAAGTGGGAGTCCAAGTCCAAGGACGACCGTGGCGTGGTGTACGTCGAGACCAAGGGCTACAAGCAGGACGGCACCGTCGTCTGCCTGTTCCGCCGCAAGGTCATGGTCCCGAAGAACAACTACCTGGAAGCCCGGGGCGGGGAACAGCCTGGCCGTCCGATCCCCGCGGGCGACTGATCAACCGCCGATCTCGGCGGCGACCGGGAGGACGGTGAGCACAGGCTCCGCGCCGACCGACCTGAACAACGCCGGTGCGGCGGGCGGTTCGGGCGCGCTGCGCATCGCGTCGAGCGCAGCCTGGTCGCGCCAGAGGGTCTGGATCCGCCAGTGCTCGTCGTCCTCCCGCAGCAGCCACGACCGCACGAGCCCGTCCGGCACCGGCGCTTCGGCCAGCTTCCGGTAACCGTCCAGCACTTCCTGTTCCCCAACGACCGGAACTGTCGCGCGTACCTCGGTCAAGATCATGATTCCCCCTCAGGAGCCGTGCCTTCAGAATGGCACCGTTTGCGGGTTGGAGCGCCGTACGGTCACCGACTTGTCAGCGGACGAGCGGCCCGTCCGGGGAGGGGAACCCGGGCGGACCGCTCGCTTACCGCGGACCGATGGTCTAGAGGAACAGCTCGATCACCGGGACGAGTACGTTCGGCTTCTGGATGGGGAGCTTCAGGGTCAGCGTGTCGGCGCCGACTCCGCCCATCGTGGTGTTCTGGGCCTGCTGGTGTGGGTCGTTGACGATGCGCTTGATCTCTGAGGCGTCGTTCAGGAGCTGGGCGTACTTGACCTTGCCGGCCAGGCCCGGCAGGTGGATGTGGCCCATCGGCCAGGAGAACAGGTGCAGGTAGAGCCGGTTGCCCTTCTGCGTGAACCGGCAGTCGGCCGGCGCGGTGTACTCCGAAGGCCGCGCCCCGCGGATCGAGCGTTCGTGCAGCCGCATCCACTCGCCGATGGACGCCAGCGTCGCCAGTGCCCGCGGGTCGAACTCGCCGCGGCCGGTCGGGCCGACGTTCAGCAGCAGGTTGCCGTCCTTGGAGACCGAGTCGACGAGCATCTTCACCAGCGTCTCGGGTGACTTCCAGTCCAGGTTGTCCCGGTCGTACCCCCAGCTGCCGTTCAGCGTCTGGCACGCCTCCCACAGCACCGGTACGCCGTCGCGCTGCATCGGGGCGTCCGGCTGGTACTGCTCCGGCGTCACGAAGTCGCCCGGGATGTCCAGCCGGTCGTTGATCAGGATGTCCGGCTGCAGCTCCCGTACCATCGCCATCAGCTCGACGGACCGCCAGTCGTCGCGTCCCTTGCCGTGGCCGTCCCGCCCGTCGGGGTACTTCCGGCCGGGGTAGGAGAAGTCGAACCACATGATGTCGATCGGCCCGTAGTTCGTGAGCAGCTCGCGGGTCTGGGCGTGCAGGTAGTCGGCGTACACCTGGACGTCCCGCCCGGCCGCCTTCGCGATCGCCTCCTCGTCGTCGCGCTGCGGGTGCACCAGGTCGATCGGGAACTCGGGGTGGTGCCAGTCGATCAGTGAGTGGTAGAACCCGACCCCGAGGCCCTCGGCCCGGCACGCCTCGACGAACTGCTTGACCAGGTCCTTGCCCGCACCCCAGGCGGTGTGCGCGACCGTGTAGTCGGACACCTCGGAGTCCCACAGGCAGAAGCCTTCGTGATGCTTGGTTGTGAGTACGGCGTACTTCATCCCGGCCTCACGCGCCGCGCGGGCCCACTTGCTCGGGTCGTACAGGTCCGGCTCGAAGTGGTCGAAGTACGGCTGGTAGTCCTCGTCGGTCAGCCGTTCGTAGTTCTTCACCCACTCGTGGCGGGCGGGCAGCGAGTACAGCCCCCAGTGGACGAACAGGCCGAACCGCCAGTCGCGGAACTTCTCGACGGAATGCGCGGGAGGCGCGTCGGTCATCTTTCAACACTCCTTAAAGGTTTTAGCGGCCGCCCAGGCCGGTGACGAGCAGGCCGCGGACGAGATGCTTCTGGAGGAGTACGACGAGCAGGATGGTCGGGACCATCGCCATCACCGACGCCGCCATCATCAGGTTCCACTGCGTTCCCTGCTGGCCGACGAACTGCGCCAGACCCAACGGCACCGTGCCCTTGTCCTCGACGCTGTTGATGATGACCAGCGGCCACAGGAAACTGCCCCAGAAGCTGATGAACGTGAAGACGGTCAGTACGGCGATGGCCGGCCGCGCGAGCGGCAGCATGATCCGGAAGAACGAGCCGAACGGCCCGCACCCGTCCACTCGGGCCGCTTCTTCGAGCTCGGCCGGTACGGTCAGGAAGAACTGCCGGAGCAGGAACGTGCCGAACGCGGTGAACGCCCACGGCAGGATCAGCGCCCAGTAGCTGTCCACCCAGCCGAGCGACTGCATCAGCCAGTACATCGGCACGATCAGCACTTCCTGCGGCACCATCAACGTGCCCAGGAACAGGACGAACAGTTGCTCCCGGCCCCTGAACTGCAAGCGGGCGAAGGCGTACGCCGACATGCTCGAGGCGATCACCACGATCAGCGTGCCGGCGATCGCGACGAACAGGCTGTTCAGGAAGTACCGCCCGAACGGCGCGAACGAGAACGCGTCGGCGTAGTTCTGCCAGCGGATGTGCGAACCGAACAGGTGCGGCGTCGCGGTGAACACCTCGTCCGCGGGCTTCAGCGACGTCGAGGCGGCGTACACCAGCGGCCCGAGGAACAGGATCGCGACAATGATCAGCAGGATGTGCGAGGCGCCGTTGCGGACACGGCGTACGGCAACCGAGGCTTCAGACATCGTAGTTCACCCACTTCCGCTGGCCGACGAACTGGATCGCGGTGATGCCCATGATGATCACGAACAGCACCCACCCGGCCGCCGACGCCAGCCCCATGCTGAGGAACTGCCAGCCCTGGTTGTAGACGTACATCACGATCGTCTGGGTGGACACGCCCGGACCGCCCTGGGTCAGGATGAACGGCTGCGCGAACACCTGGAACGACGTGATCAGCGTCATCGTGGTGGCGAAGAAGATCGACGGCGTGATCATCGGCCAGGTGATGTGCCGGAATCGTTGCAGCGGACTGGCACCGTCGATCTCGGCCGACTCCAGCTGCGACTGCGGCACCTGGTCGAGGGCCGCCGAGAAGACCAGGAAGTTGTACCCGAAGCCCTGCCAGATCGACATCGCGACGATCGCGGGCATCGCCCAGTTCGACGAGCCGAGGAAGTTCGGTGCGTTGATGCCGAACCAGGTCTGCAGCCCGCTGTCCAGCAAGCCGCCGGGCTGGAACAGCAGCCGCCAGACCATCACGTTCGCGACCATCGGCGTCATCACCGGGATGAAGAACAGCACCCGGAACGCCTGCCTGCCCTTGATCTTGGGCCCCAGCCAGGTCGCCAGCCCGAGCGATACGACCACGTTCAGCGGTACGTACAGCACCACGAACAGCGCGGTGTTCAGGACCACGCGGCGGAACACCGGATCGCCCAGCAGGTGCGAGTAGTTGCCGAAGCCAAGGAACTTGCGGTCGCCGAACACCGGCCAGTCGAACAGGCTGATCCCCAGTGCCATCGCGGTGGGGAACAGCGTGAACAACGCCAGGCCGCCGAGACTCGGAGCGAGGAAGACCGAGGCGTACCGGCCGTCCCGCCGCAGCGCGGGCCGGCGCCCCGCCCGGCGCGCGCCTGCAGGCGGCGAGCCGGACGGGGCGACGGTGGTGGTTTCAGTGGCCATCAGGAACCTGCGCCTGCCTGGTCCTGGATGGTCTTGAGCGCCTGGTCGGGCGGGACCTCACCGTTCAGGGCCTGGGTGCCGAACCGGGTGAGCAGGTCGGCGACCTGGACCCAGTTCTTCGTGGTGACGAGGGCGATCGAGTGCTCGGAGGCGTAGTCGATGACCTCCTTGGCCTCCGGGATCTTCGCGGCGGTGAACCACGCCGGGTGCGCGACGGTCCGCGCCGGGTACGCCCGGCCGGCCTGGGCCAGTACGGTCAGCGGCTTCTCGCTCGTCATCGACATGATCGCCTGGAAGGCCGCGTCCGGCGTCTTGCAGGACCGGGAGATACCGAAGCCCGAGCCGGCGGTGTACGTCTTCGAACCGTCCGGGCCGGCCGGGATGGTCGCGATGCCGAGGTTGAACTTGACCTTGCCCATGGTGTCGATCAGCGACCAGGGGCCGTTCAGTTGCATCGCGGCCTTGCCGGAGACGAACGTGGTCGTCTCGAAGTCGCTGTTGCCGGACGGCACCTGCGGGGCGATCTTGTCGGTGCGGACGAAGTCGGTGTAGCCCTTGAAACCGTCCGCGAACTTGGAGTCGGTGAAGTTGAGCCTCCCGTCGGCGGTCGGCTCCGCGCCGGTCATGGTGCGCACCCAAGAAGTCACGCCGAGGTCGCCGGGGGACGTCACCAGGCCGTACTTGCCGGCGGCCGTCAGCTTCTTCGCGTCGGCCTTGAACTCGTCCATCGTCCAGCCCGGCTTCGGGTCGGCGAGGCCGGCGGCCTTGAACGCGTCCTTGTTGTAGAAGATCACCATCGGGCCGGAGTCGTACGGGATCGCGATCTGCTTTCCGTCGGCCTTCAGGCCGTCCATGATCGGCTTGTCGAAGTCCTCGGCCTTCAGCCCGTACTTCTTCATCAGGTCGTCGAGCGGGAGCATGGCGTTCGCGTACGAGGCCAGCCGCAGGCTCTGCATGCCGATGATGCACGGCGCTTTCCCACTGGCCAGCAGGGTGCCGATCTTGGACCAGTAGTTGTCCCAGGGGGCGCCCTGGAGCTTCACCGTGATACCGGAGTGGTCGGTATGCGCCTGGTCGGCGACCTTCTGCCAGGCGGCCTGGTCCTCGGCGCCGGCGACCCAGAACGACCAGGTCAGATCTGCCTTGTCGGCCGAGCCGGAGCTGCCGCTGCTGCCGTTGTTGCCCCCACAGGCGGCCACAGCAGTCAGGGCCAGTACCGACGTTGCGGTGATGGCCCAGCGGCGTACCCGCGCTGGTGTTGCTTTCATCGCTGACCTCCAGGGGATGTACTAGTCATCCGATCTATATGCCGAAGCCTTGACATGCGTCAACAGCTCGTGTCCTTAATTCAGGGTCGAAAGTCATCATTCAGTCTGAATTGACCCCTAGACATCCGATGTATTGTCGAGGGACATCCGATGTTTCGAGCCGAAGGAGGAGGGGTGCGTGCGGGTTACCGACGAAGCGATCGACCGGATCAAGCAGATGATCGTGGCCGGCGAGCTGCGGCCGGGTGACCGGTTGCCGCGCGAGGCCGACCTCGCGGCGCGCCTCGGGCTGTCCCGGAGCTCACTGCGCGAGGCGGTGAAGGCACTCGCGCTGATCCGGGTCCTGGAGGTCCGGCAGGGCGACGGGACCTACGTGACCAGCCTCGACCCGTCGCTGCTGATGGAGACGATGGGGTTCGTCCTGGACCTGCACCAGGACGCCTCGGTACTGGAGTTCTTCGAGGTACGACGGATTCTCGAGCCGGCCGCGGCGGCGCGGGCGGCGTTACGGATGCCGGAGGCCGACATCGCCGGGCTGCGCAAGCTCCTCGACGACCTCGGCCCGCAGCCGTCGGTCGAGGACCTGCTGGCCAGCGACGTGGAGTTTCACAAGGTGGTCGCGCTCGGCAGTGGCAACCGGGCGCTGGCGTCGATCATCGACAGCCTGCGCCAGCCGACGTACCGAGCCCGGATCTGGCGCGGGCTGACCCAGGACGACGCGGTCGCCCGTACCCTCTCCGAACATCGGGCGATCCTGGCCGCGATCGAGGGCCGGGAACCCGAGGTTGCGAGGGCATGGGCGACCGTGCACATTGCCGGGGTGGAGCGCTGGATCCAGGAGGCGGTCAATCTCGACGAGGACGAAGTTCGACCAAGATTGCGGACGGCATCGGGAGGGACAGTTCGACCGCTCCGCCGGATAACTCCAGTGGAGTACTGACCAGCTTCGTCTGCCCGGCGAGATCTGCGAGCTGTTCGTCGGTCGGCCACTCACCGAGGCCGGAGGCGGCCGTCGCCAGGTCGCCGACCCCGATGGCCAGTGTGGTGGCAGTGGCCTGCCAGGACGGATCCACGCCGGGCAGCTGCACGTGGACCGTCCTGGACAGTTCGGGGGCGCCGTCTGCCTTGGTCTGATCGAGGGTCAGGTTCCACAGCAGTACGGCGATCCGGTCGCGATCGCGGGACGCCCACGCTTCGACAAGGCTCCCAGCGCCGTCGCCCTCGTACGCCACCGGCAACTCGACCGGGCCGAGACGGCTGAGCAGCGTCATCGCGTGGTAGCGCGGTTTCGCCAGCCCACCAACGGTTTGCAGGCCGAAGCCGCCGTGCAGGAAGCGCGGCGGGCGGCCGAGCTCCTCGAAGTGGTCGGACGCGACCCAGTACGACAGCGCATCGATCCGGCCGGCCGCGGACCGCATCCCGCGGAGCAGGAAGACGCCGGAGAAGACCGAGTCGTTGATCGGGTTGAAGTGCGTCGGCGTGACGCCCCACTCGGTCCAGAGGATCCGCGCGTCGCCGAACCCGTGCCGCTCCAAGGACGCCCGCAGGTCGAGGGGCGGGCTCCCATACGTATGCGTTGACACGAAATCGACCGGTGTGTGGTGCTCGGCCGCATGTGCCAGCAGGTCGTCGACCCAGCCGGCCGCGGCCGACGACGGGCCGCCGACCTGCAGGCGGGGATCGACGGACTTCACGGCGGCGGCGGACACGTCGTACAGGTGCAGGTACTCGGCCTTCGTACCGGACCAGAACACCTCGAGATTCGCCTCGTTCCAGGCCTCGAAGTCCCAGGTCAGCACCTCGTCCAGCCCGTACCGGTCGACCAGGTGCAGGACGAGCGCCCGCACCAGGTCGTACCAGCGGTCGTAGGACGCCGGCGGCGAGATGATCGCGCCGTACGCGAACACCGTCTTCGCCGGGTCGCTCGCCAGCTCGCGCGGCATGAACCCGAGCTCGACCACCGGCCGCAGCCCGATCCCGAGCAGCTTGTCGTAGATCTGGTCGACCGTCGAGAAATCGTAGGTGTCGCCATCGATCACGTGCGTGTCATCGTGGAAGATCGCGTGCGCACGCACGGTCCGGACCCCGATCTCGTCGTGCATCCGGCGCAGCGCGGCCTCGAGCTCGACGCCGATCTCGTGACCGCCGGTGAGGTCCTTGCAGAGCAGCTGACTGAGTCGCTCGCTGCCGATCATCGGCTCCCACGGCCGCGACAGCTCGGTGCCCGCGGCAACCAGGTCGACGGTCACCGTGACGGTCGGAGCGATGCTGCCGGCAACCAACGGTACGGCGCCGACGGTGTGGCTCGGCCGCCCGTGCGCGGTCACCTCGGGCACGCTCGCGACCGCGTAACGGTACGGCGTACCCGGGGTGCACGTGGTGTCGACGTACGGCGGCGACGGCACCAAGAGTACGTCGCCGCTGTGGTGGTCGACCGGTTCCAGCGGACCGTGCTCGCCGGCTCCCCGGAAGATCAGGTAGCCGGCCGCGCCGTCCACCGGCGACCAGTCGATCGTCACCTGGCCGACGCCGCCGACCGCCCTGACCTCCTTCGGCGGATCGAGCTCCGGGAAGGCGAACTCGCGCTCCTCGTCGCTGCGAAGAGCGATCCGTTCGTCCCAGTCGGTCTTGGCGTCCTCCGGCATCTATGCGACTCCCGATCCGAACTGTTCCATCGCGATCAACGGCCGGATCCGTTCCTCGACCGTCCGGCTCGCGAAGTTCCGCCGGATCAGGTCGTTGCCGAACACGTTGCCGATGGCACCCATCACCATCGCCTGGTCGAGCGACAGGTACCGCTTCGCGATCAGCCCGGACTTCGTCGCCACCGAGTCGTAGAACCCGCCGGCGCCGTACGCGTGCAGTGTGTTCTCGATCTTGCTCAGGTTCTCGATCGCCTGCGCCGGTGCGTACGCCATCCCGAGGAAGGCCGCGTGCGGGGTGACCACGCCGTCGCCGTACGTCGGGTTCGGGTTGGTGCCTTCGCGGCAGCCCTCGAAGCCCGCGTCGTAGTTGGTGCCCTCGAGGTCGGACGGGTAGCCGCCCGGGTCCATCCCGATCGGCTCGACGCCGTAGACGGAGTACCCGCCCTTGGGGTTCGAGGCGGGGGAGAAGCCCCAGTAGCCGTACTTCGCGTCGTCCAGGCCGTGCTCGATCTGGGCGCGCACCGTCAGCGGGTGGTTGATGCCCCAGCTCCGTGGCGCCCAGGTCGCCTCCGGTACGAACAGGTCCGGCATCAGCGACTCGAACATGTCGCCGCCCCAGGACGGCACCAGCCGCATCCCGCGGTACTCGTACGTACCCTCGAAGATGTCGAGGCCGAGGTACGTCCGGTGTACGCCCTTCGGCCTCTGCTCCACCCACGACCAGTCGCACGTGTCGGGGAAGGTGCGGTAGGTCGCGAAGTACTGGGTGTGCGGGACCTGGTTGAGCGCGAACCCGACGTACCCGGCGATCCGGGCCTCGGTGTTGCAGGTGTCGTAGTGGAACTTGCGGTAGTACACGTCCGGGCCGACGCCGGCGTGGTTGCCTTTGTCGGTCTCCTCGTCCGGCGGCGGCGTCTCGAAGAAGCCGCCGCGCATCAGGCCGCCCGGGCGGGCCGCGGGGTTGTAGTAGTACTTGAAGTTCATCCGGTCCAGCAGCAGGTCCGCGAGGGCGCGGGCGCGCGGCTCGGCGTTGCGTACCACCATCAGCGCGCAGGCGAACCATGCGTTGTCGACGCTGGACACGAACGGCGTGATCGCGCGGGTCCCGTCCGGATCGACGTACCGCACCTCGCCGGTCGCTTCGTCGTACCAGTTGAAGTACATCCCACTTGGCACGTGGTGTACGGCGTTCTTCATTGTCGTCAGCGTCTGCGTGATCCGCCGCAACGACTCCTGCGGCGAGATGATCCCGAGGTGCTTCGCAACCACCGTGCTCCACAGGTAGCCGCCGATGTTGGTGGGGGAGGTGTAGTTGCTTCGGACCGGGCTGCTGACCGACTCTCCGATGTTGTCGGCCGGCAGTCCGGTGTGCTCGTCCGTCATCGCGACGATGCTGCGCCAGGTGTCCCGGGCCCACCGTCCGACAAGAGCCCGATCGGCAGGGCTGGGAACCCAAGGGCTGTTGGTTGTTCCTCCGAATGCGGGTGATGCGACCCCCGCAAGTCCAATCGCTCCGGTGGAGGCGAGCAAAGTACGGCGACTGATGAAGGCGGTCATCTGAGGTCTCCTACTTGAGTCCGGTAATGGCGATGCCCTTGGTCACATGCCGCTGGAACGCCAGGAACATGACCAGCACCGGTACGACGACCACGACCGCGCCGGCCATCAGCAGGCCGTAGTTCTGCGCGTTCTGGCCGGTCGAGTACAGGGCGAGGGCGACGGGCAGGGTGTACTTGTCCTCGGTCTGGGCGATCACCAGCGGCCAGAGGAAGTTGTTCCACGATCCGAGGAACGTGAGGATGCCGAGCGTGGCCAGCGCCGGCCGGGTGAGCGGCAGCATGATCCGCGCGAAGATCCCGAGCTCGCTGGTGCCGTCGACCCGGCCCGCGTCGATCAGGTCGTCCGGCAGGCCGAGGAAGAACTGCCGCATCAGGAACACGCCGAACGGCGAGACCAGGAACGGCAGGATCAGGCCTGGGTACGAGTTCGCGAGGCCGGCGTTGGTGACGAGCACGAACAGCGGGACGAACGTGACCATGCCCGGGATCATCAGCGTCGCCATCACCACGACGAACAGCGCGTTGCGGCCCTTGAAGCGGAGCTTGGCCAGCGCGTAGCCGATCATCGAGCAGAACACCAGGTTGCCGGCCGTTACCGCCAGCGCGACGCCGGTCGAGTTGACGAAGTACCGCGGGAAGTTCGCCTTGCTGAACAGGTCGCCGTAGTTCTGCGTGGTCGCGTCCTGCGGCCACCACGTCGGCGGGACCCGGAGCAGTTCGCCCTGGGTCTTGAAGCTGCCGAGCACCATCCACAGGAACGGCGCCGCGACCGCGACCAGACCGAGCACCCCGATCAGGTAGATCCACCAGGTACGGCGCATCACTTCTCCCTCAGGAGCCGGAACTGGATGAACGTGATCACCGCGATGACGACGAACAGGATGTACGCCATCGACGTCGCGAGACCGTAGTTGCCGAAGCCGAACTGGTCGTACGTCGCCATCGACACCGAGACCGTGCTGTCCAGCGGGCCGCCCTGGGTCATCACGAACGGTTCCTCGAAGAACTGCAGGTAGCCGATGCCCGTGGTGACGCTGGTGAACAGGACGGTCGGGCGGAGCAGCGGCAGGATCAGGTACCGGAACCGTTGCCAGGAGCCCGCGCCGTCGATCTGGCCGGCCTCCTCGACCGACTCCGGGATGCCCTGCAGACCGGCCAGGAAGATGATCATCGCGGAACCGAAGTTCCGCCAGACCGCCATCGCGATCAAGCTCGGCATCGCCCAGGTCTTGGACGCGAGCCAGTTGGGTCCGTCGATGCCGACCCAGCCGAGCACGGTGTTCAGCAGGCCGTTGTCGGGGGAGAGTACGAACCGCCAGATGACGGCGATCGCGACGATCGAGGTCACCACCGGGAGGTAGTACCCGACCTTGAACAACGCCTGGAACCGCTTCACGCCCCGGTCGAGCAACACCGCCGCCGCCAACGCGACCACCAACGTCAACGGCACGCCGACGACGACGAAGTACGCCGTATTGAACGCCGCCTTCCGAAACGTCTCGTCGCCGAGCGCCTTCACATAGTTGCCGAACCCAACCCCGTTAACCGAAAACGGCGTCCGCAAATCCCGCTGCTTGATGTCCGTGAACGACATCCCCAAAGACCCCAGCACCGGGCCTGCCGTAAACGCAAGGAACAACACGACGAAAGGCAGTGCGAGGGTCCAGGCCGCGACAGCTTCACGGCTGATCTTCCGGCGCGGACGCCCGGGCGGCGCGGACCGCCGTACCGCCCGGGTCTCCGACTCGGTGACGACCGTCATCAGCTACCGCCGGTGCCGATCTGGGATGCCTTGGTCTGGATGGCTTTGGCGGTGTCGGCGGGGGACTGGCCGGACTTCGTCAGCTTCTCGATCTCGGTGTCGAACGCCTTCGCGACCTGTTCCCAGTTCACGATCGCCGGCGGTGCCTTCGCGTCCTCGAGCTGCTTACCGAACACCGGCAACAGCGGGTCGGACGCGATGCTCGGGTCCTGCCACGCGCTCTTTACCGCCGGCAGGTCCGACGACATCTTGAACCACGACGCCTGCGTCTTCGCGTCCGACAGCCACTTGACCAGCTTCCACGCACTGTCCTTGTTCTTCGACGACTTGAACACCACGAAGTCCGACCCACCCACGAACGATGTCGACGTCTTGTTCTTCGGCAGCTGGAAGACGCCGATGTTCGGCTTGATCGCGTCACCGCCGGCCTTCGCCACCGAGCCCGCCATCCACGGACCGGAGATGAACATGGGCACCTGCCCGTTCACGAACTGCGCCTCGGTCTGGTTCGGCGGCAGGTCGGTGCCGGCCAGCTTCTCGGTGAAGAACGACTGGTAGTACTTCAGCCCCTCCTGCATCTCCGGCGTGTCGAACGTGAACGACTTCTGGTCGTCCCCGGTGATGTTCGCGCCGGCCGACCACGCGAACGGCATCACCGTCTGCCAGGACCCGTCACCACCCGGCTGCAGGTTGATCCCGTACTTCGCGCCGGCCTTCTCCTTCATCGCCTTGGCCATCGCCTTCAACCCGTCCCAGTCGGTCGGCGGCGTACTGAAACCGGCCTTCGCGGCGAGATCCTTGCGGTAGAACACCAGCCGCGTCTCGACGTACCAAGGAACGCCGTACTGCGTCCCGGCAACCTTCGTGGTGTCCAGCGCGCCCGGGTAGAACCCGGAGTTGTCGAACCCCTGCGGTGTCGGGTCGAGCGCGCCGAGGTCGGCGAACTCGCCCATCCAGGTGGTACCGACCATCGCCGCGTCCGGCAGTGTGTTCGCGGTGATCGCGGTGGTGAGCTTGTTGTGCGCCGCGTCCCACGGGATCGGGGTGACGGTCACGTTCACGCCCGGGTTGGCCTGCTTGAACTGCTCCATCAGCTTGGGCAGGTTCTCGCCTTCGGTGCCCATCGCCCAGACGGTCAGGTTGCCTGTCGCGGGTCCTTGACTGACCGTCGTCGTGGCTTGTGACCCGGTGCTCGGTGTATCGCTCGACCGTCCACAACCGGCGAGCGCCAGCGCTGTGGCGGTCAGTGCAGCGCTGCCGATCACCAGCCGGCGGCGGATGCTGTGGGTGAACATTGATTGTCTCCTCACTCGGTTACTGCTTCTTTGCATCCCCCGGGTGCGTGCCACAGCTGTCCCGCAGCACCAGTTGTGTTGCCAGTACGTCGTTCCGTGCCCGGGTACGGGTCCCGGTCACGCGTTCGTGCAGCCGCTCCGCGGCCACCCGCCCCAACTCGGCCATCGGCTGCCGCACAGTCGTCAACCCCGGCGACACGTACCGCGCCGCCATCACGTCGTCCCACCCCGTCACCACAATCTCGCCCGGCACCCCGACCCCGTTCGCGACAAACGTCGCCAACGCAGCCAACGCCAACTCGTCGTTGGCACAAACCAACCCGTCCGGCCGGACGGCCTCACCCGCCGCCCCGTGCCGGCGGATGGTTGCCTGAAGCATCTTCTCGGCAACGGCCCGGCCGGCCTCCTCCGTCAGCGGGACCCGGATCGGCTTCGGCACCTGCAGCCCGCGGAGTTCGTGTGCTTTCGCGAATCCCGCGTACCGCTCGGACACGTCGTACGAACTGGAGGGGTCACCAACGAACAGGAGATTCCGACGACCGTGGTCGAGCAGCCGGGTGGTGAGCTGCTCGGCACTGGCCGCACTCTCGCTCCGGACCGAGTCGCACCCGGTGACCGGCGGATGCGCGATCAGCACCACCGGTACGCCGGCCTTCCGCAACCCCTGCACGGTCGGCAGTTCCAGAGCGTTGCCGTGGACAACGATCCCGTCGACCCGCCCGGCCAGGTCCATCACCGTTCGGCGTGGATCCGGGTTGCCGTGCGTCACCGTGATCACGACGCTCTGCCCGTGCTCACCGGCCCACCGCTCGTATCCCATCAACAGGTCCCCGTAGAACGGACCCGCGAGATCGGGCAGTACCAGACCGTGTGCCTCGTGGCGCTGTACGGCGAGACTCCGGGCGGCCCGCAGCGGTACGTAGTTCAGCTCCTGCGCCGCTTGGTCCACCCGCGCCCGCGCCTTCGCCGACACGGGCCCAGTCCCTTGCAGGACACGCGAAACCGTCGCGATCGACAGCTTCGCGCGGGCCGCGACGTCGTAGATCGTCGCCGGCCGCCCGGTGGGTCCGGAAGGCACTGGATCACTCCTGAGCAGAAAGTGGAAGCGCTTACAGTTTCGATACCCTGCCCTGGATCGTTCAAACGGTCAAGACCTCGCGGCCGGTCTGAGAGGATGCAAGCGTGACCACAGAGGAGCGAGAGGACCGGGTCTTCCTGGTCCGGCACGGGGAGACCGAGTGGAGCAAGTCGGGGCGGCACACGTCCGTCACCGATCTGCCGCTGACGCCGGACGGTGAACGCGTCGCCGCGGGTTTGAAGGAGCGCCTGGCGGGGGAGTCCTTCGACCTGGTACTGACCTCACCACGGCAACGCGCCCGCCGTACCGCCGAACTGGCCGGCTTCCCGGACGCCGAGGTCGACGACGACCTGGTCGAGTGGGACTACGGCGACTACGAAGGAATCACCACCGCCGAGATCCGCAAGTCGGTCCCCGGCTGGACTGTCTGGGACAACCCGGTCCCGAACGGCGAGACCCCTTCGCAGGTCGCGGCCCGCCTCGACCGCGTCAACGCCCGCCTCGCCGCCGTCCCCGGCGACGTACTGGTCTTCGGCCACTCACACGCCCTCCGCGCCCTGACAGCCCGCTGGCTGGAACTGGCCGTCACCGAAGGCCGCCACTTCGTCCTCAACACCGCCACCATCTCCACCCTGGGCTGGGAACGAGGCTCCCCCGCCATCCTCCACTGGAACAGCTGACCCGATCATCGGACCGGGCAGCCGGGACCGCACGGCTTGGCCACGAGACCGGACTCCGTACGGCGAAGTACCTGGAGCACCTGTACGGCGGCCTCGCACGGCCGGCTGGTGACGTCGAACCAGCCGTAACGCAGCGTGGATTCGGCGCGCAGTGTGGCGCGGTTGTCCCGATCGAGATCACGCCAACGTTGGTGTGGGACCAGGTGCAATCGCCCATCGAGCTCGACCAGCAGTGCGAAGCCGGCGTAGAACACATCGGTGAACTCCCGGTCGACGGCGCGCTGCCGGATGCCGGACGGCAACCCGTGGCGACGTTCCACGTCGCGCAGATAGCGCAGCTCGAGCAATGAGTGAGTTCCGGCGGCGACATCGGACAGGATCGGCCGCAGCAACCGGCGATAGCGCAGGCGCGGGCGGGCGTCCAGCGACCGCAGGATGTCGGCCGGAGCGATCCGGCCGCTCTGGCAGGCCTCGGCGATGACGGCGGCCGCTTTGTCCAGCGACGGTGCCGTGCCGACGATGTCCAGCACCGCGTCCACGGCCGTCCGCCGCGGTGGCACCACCGCTGCGAGGCGGTCGGCCCAGTGTTCGTCGCGATGAATGATCAGCCGCGGTCGCGGCTGGACCTTGCGATGCTTCGGAATCGTCACGTGGACGGGCCGTGCGTGATCGGGTTTCAGCAGGCCTAGTTGCTCGGCGGCCGTGTAGTGGCTCCATGCCGCGTCAGGACCCGCATACAGCAGTGCGGCCACGAGATGTTCGTCGTACCCGATCGGACCGGTGTGCGTGGTGTAGACGCCCGGGTGGACGACCTGCCAGCGACGCCCACGTAGCCCTCGCCGGATCCGGGACTCGGACCAGCCGGCGGCCTGCAGCTGCACGCGGGACACAACCCGGAACTGGGTGTGGATCAGCACGTGGATGCCTTCGTCGGCGAGTTGCCGTCGCCACCACCAGTCCATCCACCCAACCCTGGCACATCCGCCCCGACCCCGGCCCGCCCCCTGTGGACAACTGCCCGGACCCTCAGGACGAACCGGTTTGTGGAAGAAAATAGCCGCCAGGCGTGCATTTTCTACCACAAACCAGCAATGCCGGGCGCGGTCAGCGGGTTAGTAGCTCGACCAGCAGCTCTGCGCGGGCCTGGCGAAGCGTGGGGCGGAGGCGGTTCGTGCGGTTCAGGACGGCCTGGCCGTGGAGGGCGCTCCACAACACCTCGGCGAGCGTCTCCGGATCGTCGTCGGCAAAGGGCTCTACAGCGGCGACGAACTCGTCGAAGGCGGCTTTCAGGGCGGCGGGGCTTTCCGGACTGCCGAAGGCGAGGTTCGTGGGGCGGACGAACATCGCCTCGTAGGCGGCTGGGTGTTCGGCGGCGTAGTCGAGGTACGCCTGCGCCAACGCGTGCAGGCCACCGGTCTCGCGCGCTTCGCGGAGTACCGCGGTGAGTTCCTCGACGCCTTGCAGGGCGATCGCGTCGGCGATCGCGTTCATGTTCTTGAAGTGGCCGTACAGGACGGGCTGGCTGTAGTCGACGGCCTCGGCCAGGCGGCGGGTGGTGACGGCGTCCCAGCCGTCGGACTCGGCGAGCTCGCGGGCGGTACGCAGGATCAGGTCACGGCGCTCCTCGCGAGCCCGCTCCCGGCGTGACTGGGTCGGCATGAGCAAAGACTAGCACCGCTAGACAATCTAGCGATGACCGGGTTAGCATCGCTAGGAAAGTTAGCGCTGCTAGTTCGAGGAGTCCTCCCATGCGTCGTTTCACCACCGTCCTGACCGTCCTGCTGGGCGTCTTCCCGCTCACCTTCGGCTCCCAGTTCCTGTTCGCGGGGCACACCGCCGCCCCGAGTTTCGGGATCCCCGAATGGCCGACCGGCGTTGCCGCCGGGTACTTCGCGGTGAAGGGGATCCGCGACATCGTCCTCGGGCTGAACGTGCTCGCGCTGCTCGCGCTCCGTCAGCGCCGCGCGACCGGCGTGATGATGGCGATCACCGCGCTCGCACCGATCACCGACATGATCACCGTCTTCTCGCACGGCGGTCCGGCCGCGACCGCGCTGGGCGTACACGGTCTGACGGCCGCCGTCATGCTGGTCGACGCGTTCCTCCTGCTGCGCGAGCGTCAGCCGGCCGAGGTGCTCGAGCCCGTCCACTCGTAGAGGTCGATCGTGCAGTACTCGCGGAACCCGAGCGCCTCGTACACCGGACGCCCGGCCGCGGACGATCCGAGTACGGCGTACTCCAGGCCTGCGTGGCGGAGTACGCCGTACGTGATCGCCGCGCCGATGCCGCGCCGGCGCATCGGCGGGACGGTCATCACGAAGTACAGCCCTGCGACGCCCGCGCCGAGGAAGACGGTCGCCGTTGCCACCGGAGTACCGTCGAGCCGGCCGATGAAGTGCCGCCACGGTTCGCCGTACCCGAGGGTGCGGTACGTCGACGCGACCCACCGCGCCTCCCACTCGCCCTCACCGAACCCCTGCCCGAGCGTCGCCTCCCACACCGCCAACGCCTCGTCGTCAACGACCCGCGTGATCGTCAACCCCGGTACGCCACGCGGCGCGATCAACTCCGGGATCCGCACGGCCATGCCGGGCTCCGAGCCGGCGGCCACGAAACCGGCCGCCGTCAGCGCCGTACGATCGATCCGCATCGACGGGCCGACATGCCACGTCCCGGGTACGTCGTGTTTCCTCAACTCTGCAAGGGATTCCGCGACCACCTCGGCGTCGGACGCCCGGACGACGGCGTTGTGGTAGTCGATCGGCGACCCACCGATCGTCCACTCCGCGCGGTCGTCGACGCGCTGCGAACCGCCGCCCGCTTCACCCATCGCCATCAGCAGTTCGGCCGCGTTGTCCTCGATCGCGCGTACGAGATCCATCCGGCCAGTCTGGCGCTCAGGTGAAGTAGGCGCGAGCCCATTCCTCGAAGGTATGCGCCGGCCGGCCGAGTGCGCGCTCGACGTCGTCCGTCACAGTCTGCTCGCCGCCCGACCGGATCAACTCCGCACCCCGCAGCGCGACCGACACGACCGCCTCGTCCAGCCCCGCCTGCCGTAGCTGCTGCGCATAGGTGTCGAGTGGTACGTCGACCACGGTCAGCTGGGACCCAAGTACCTCGGACAACACGGCGGCTTGGTCCGGAACGCTCAGCAGTTCGGGGCCTGTCAGCGTATAGATCTGGTCGTGGTGGTCGGAAACGAGTGCCTCCACGGCGACCGCGGCGACGTCTCGCGGGTCCACGAACGCGTGCCGGCCGAGACCTGTCTGGTTGGGGATCGGCTGGCCGTCGCGGATCGCCGGCAGCCAGCGCAGTACGTTCGACGCGAATCCGGCCGGGCGGAGGATCGTCCACGCCAGGCCGCTCTCCCGGACGGCGCGTTCACCGGCGGCATGCCAGCTCCCGGGCGTGTCTTCCGTCGTCCCGATGGCCGATAACTTGACGATCTTCTGTACGCCGGTTTCGCGAGCGGCGTCCACCAAGGCCTGGTCGTGCGCCGGGACCCACGGGCCGGGCGCGGTGAGGAGGAACACCGTCTCCGCCCCGTCGATTGCCTTTCGCAACGATTCGGGGTCGTCGAAGTCCGCCTGTACGAAGGAGTCGTGCGGCCTGCGCGTCATCCCGCGGAACGGGATGCTGCGGGCAACCAACTGCCGGACGAGCTCACTGCCGATGGTGCCGGTCGCACCGGTAACGAGAATCATGCCGCCACTCTGATCGCCTCGTGAACCCCCGGGATAGGAACTTTCGGTACTACGGAACCCGCCGGCAGACGGCTACGCTCGAAGCCGTGCACCCGTGGATCGAGACCGTCACCCTGACGCCGGCGACGACGCCGATCACCGTCCTCGCGCCGGATCCGGCAACCACGGTGGTCTGGCGGATGACGCCCGCCGGCGAGAGCGACGTACTGGTCGCAGGCCCGCGCACCAAGGCGACGTACCACGCAACGAAGGAACTACCGGTCTGCCTACGCCTCCGAATCCGCCCCGGCGGCGTCATCCCCCTACTCGGCACGGAGCCGGACGACCTGGTCGACCGGGTCGTACCGCTTCCCGACCTGTGCGGGCGTTCGGCAACCGACCTCGCCGAACGCCTCGTCACCCACCGCGACGACCTCGAGCGAGCAGCGGACATGCTCCATGACTACCTCGTCGCCCGGCTGCCGCCGCGCCTTCCGAGCCGCCTCAACCTCGTCCGCACCGCAGCGACGGACCTGACGGAGCGGCGGGTGGATGAGGCCGCCTCCAAGCTGGGAGTGAGTGAGCGGTATCTGCGGCGGGTGTTCCGGCAGGCGGTCGGGGTCTCGCCCAAGCATTTCGCCCGGATCAGCCGTGTACGTAGCGTGCTCGGGCAGGGCAGGTCGTGGGCCGACACGGCGGCGTACGCCGGGTACTCCGACCAGTCGCACCTCATCGCGGACTTCCGCGCGCTGATGCACGTCACCCCGAAAGCCTTCGCCGCGGGCAACGTCCCCCTCAGCGCCTGCTAACCAGGCAGTGCGTTCCACTGGTCCAACGTGGAAACGAGCAAGGTCGTCGTCGGCAGGGCTGTGATCTCCGAGCGGGTGACGAAGCGTGCGTCCGTCGCGTCGTCACCTGGCGTCAACGTCCCGCCGACCGCCGTCGCCTCGTAGTCGCGGATCACGTACAGCTGTCCGCGCGGACCCGGCCGCTCGACCTCACCGACCAACGCACCGACGGCGACGGTCAGACCGGTCTCCTCCGCGACCTCGCGGGCGACCGCCGACGGGTCGTCCTCGCCGGGTTCGACCCGGCCGCCCGGGATCGACCACAGACCACGGCCCGGCTCGTTGGCCCGCCGGACGACCAGAAGCCGGTGCTGCTCGTCGTACACCAGGGCACCCACACAGTCGACGCGCTCCATGCACCCCGAGGATAGAGCGTCTGTGCATAAGTGCCAGGGCAGACGGGTGAACGCGGATAGCATCAGCGGTGACAGATGACCCGGCGAAGGGACTAGGCCAGCTCGTGCGCATCGACCTGCACACCCACTCGAACCGTTCGGACGGCACCGACCCGGTGGACGTCCTGATCCGGCATGCGCACGAGGCGGGGCTGGACGTGATCGCGCTCACCGACCACGACACCGCCGACGGCTGGGTGGAGGGCAGGCGGGCCGCGGAGGAGCTCGGGATCGGGTTCGTGCCGGGCCTGGAGATCTCCTGCAAGCTGAACGGGATCAGCGTCCACCTGCTCGGCTACCTGCCCGATCCGTCGTACCCGCCGCTCGCGAGCGACCTGCAGATCGTCCGCGAGGGCCGTACCGACCGGATCCCGACGATCGTCGCCCGGCTGAACAGCATCGGCGTACCGCTCACCGTCGACGAGGTGCTCGCCCAGGCGACCGGTACGCCGTCGGTCGGCCGCCCGCACGTGGCCGACGCCCTGGTCGCGAACGGCACGGTCGCGAACCGGAGCGAGGCCTTCGACAAGTACCTCGCCGACGGCCGCGCCGGGCACGTCCCGCACTACGCTCTCGAGCCGGGGCACGCGATCGACCTGGTACGTGCGGCTGGCGGCGTACCGGTGATCGCGCACCCGTGGGGCCGGTCGAGCTACAAGGTGATGACCGAGGAGACCCTCGGCCGGCTGGTCGACGACCACGGGCTGGCGGGGATCGAGGTCGACCATCAGGACCACTCGCCGGAGTCCCGGGAGGCGCTGCGCGCGATCGCGCGGAACCTCGGCATCATCTACACCGGCTCCAGCGACCACCACGGTCTCGGCAAGATCGACCACGACCTCGGCGTGAACAGTACCGAGCCCGAGCAGTTCGACCGGTTGCTCGAGATCGCCAAGGCCAACGCCGCCGCCTCCGACGATGCCGCAGTACCAGAGGCCTACCTCCCGTGAACAGCGTCATCAACGCGGGCCTGTTCAGCTCGGTCTTCGTCACGCTGTTCGTGATCATGGACCCGCCGGGCACCGTGCCGCTGTTCATCTCGCTGACCGCGGGGCAGTCCCGCGCCGTCCGGAAGAAGGCGGCCTGGCAGGCGGTGCTGGTCGCGTTCGGCGTGATCGTGGTGTTCGCCGCGTTCGGGCAGCAGATCCTCAAGCACCTCGGCATCACGCTCCCCGCGCTGCAGTGCGCGGGCGGTCTGCTGCTCCTGCTGATCGCGCTGCAGTTGCTGACCGACACCGCCGAGGACCCGGTTCAGACCAAGAACGTGAACATCGCCTTCGTTCCACTCGGTACGCCGCTGCTCGCAGGCCCCGGCGCGATCGTCGCGACGATGGTGTTCGTGCAGCGCGCGAACGGATCGTTGCCGGACGTGGTTGCGATCTCGGCCGGGATCGTCGCGATCCACCTGGTGATGTGGCTGACGCTGCGCTTCTCCGGCATCATCATGCGGATCCTCGGCGAGAACGGCGTCCTCCTGATCACCCGGATCGCCGGTCTGCTGCTGAGCGCGATCGCCGTACAGCTGGTGGCCGGCGCGGTCCGCGACTTCATCCGGGCAGGTTGATCGTGCTTCCTGGAATGCCCACCCGATTGTTCGTGGCGACGCCGACGAAGCTGCTCACGTTCGCCGACTGCAAACGCAAGTACCGCTATACCTACCTCGAGACGCCGCGGCCGCCGAAGGGTCCGCCGTGGGCGCACAACACGGTCGGCGCGATCGTTCACGAGGTGCTCGCGGACTTCT
The DNA here is from genome assembly GCF_055580825.1 of Kribbella sp. NPDC031520. Lineage (NCBI taxonomy): Bacteria > Bacillati > Actinomycetota > Actinomycetes > Propionibacteriales > Kribbellaceae > Kribbella > Kribbella sp. NPDC031520. The sequence goes on along the minus strand of NZ_JBVIKS010000001.1, from coordinate 393,932 downwards.
TCGGCCGCTGGCCCGCCTCCCGCCGTACCCCGGACGAGGTGGTCGCGAAGATGCGTTCGAGCTGGCGCAGCGAAGGGTTCCGCGACGAGCAGCAGTCGCTCGACTGGCGGGAACGCTCGACCGAAATGGTCCTCGGGTACCTGCGCGACTCCGATCCGTACTACGAACCGCGCGGGGTCGAACGTACCGTCGCCTTCACCACGGCGCGGGCGTCGCTGCGCGGCCGGGTCGACCGGATCGACGAACGCCCGGCCCGCGACGGCAGCGGCGGTACCGAGCTCGCGATCGTCGACTACAAGACCGGCCGCCGCCCGCTGACCTCGACCGACGCACGGTCCTCGCTCGCGATGGCGCTGTACGTACTCGGCGCCCGCCGCGTGCTGCACAAACCGTGCACCCGCGTCGAGCTGCACCACCTGCCGACCAACACCGTCGCGGCGGCGGACCACGACGAGGCGTCGCTCGCCCGGCACCAGAAGCGCGCCGAGTCGATGGCCGACGACGCGGCCGCCGCCGAGGCACGCTGGGCCGAAGGCCTCACGCCCGCCGAGGCCGACGAGGCGTTTCCGCCGGAGCCCTCGCCGCTGTGCGGCTGGTGCGACTTCGCCAAGATCTGCCCGCAGGGGCGCCGCGAGGCCCCGACCCGCGATCCGTGGGCCGGTCTCGACGAGCCTGCCGCGATCCCGCTGGAGGACGTCAGCTGACAGGCGTGCCAGCGCCGTGTGCGTGCGGTGCCAGCGGGTTGGGTGAGCCTGAGGGTGGATGAAAGGGGCTCGCCTGATGGGTGCGAAGACTGTGAACAAGCTGGCGGTTCCGGGGGCCGTGCTGCACTACGAGGTCGCCGGCTCCGGGCCGGTGCTGCTGCTGATCGCCGGTGACGGGACCGACGCGGGCGTGTACTGCGGGATCGTCGGACAGCTTGCGGCGGAGTACACGGTCGTCACGTACGACCCACGCGGCAACTCCCGCAGCGGGTACGACGGCGACCCGGCGGACGAGTCCGTCGAGCAGTCGGCCGCGGACGCGCTCGCTTTGATCGACGCGGTCGCTGGGGACGAACCGGCGTACGTCTTCGGCAGCAGCTCCGGCGCCATCACCGGGCTCGAGCTGATCACCCGGTACCCGGACCGCGTACGGTTGCTGGTCGCGCACGAGCCGCCGTGCACCGAGGTACTCCCGGACGCCGCCGACGCGCGCGCGTTCTTCGAGGAGGTCTACAGCACGTACCACCAGGACGGGCTGACCGCGGCCGATGTGGTGTTCATGATGGGCACCGGGATGGACCGGGACGCGATGCCGCCGCTGGAGGACCTGCTGCCGGAGTACCGCGAGCTGGCCGAGCGGATGCAGGCGAACGCGGCCAACTTCTACGAGCACAAGCTGCTGCCGTTCACCCGGTACGTCCCGGATCTGTCAGCCCTGAAACGCGTTGCGGATCGGGTGGTGCCGGCGGCCGGGCTGGAGTCGTACGCGCATCTGCCGGCTCGGCCGGTCGAGATCATCGCGGACCACCTCGGCTGGCCGGTGGTGATGTTCCCGGGCGGCCACGGCGGATACTCCAGCCGCCCGGCGCCGTTCGCCACCCACCTCGCCCATCTGCTGAAGACCGACACGCTGTAGCTTTCCCCGGGCACCGGTCCGGGCGCGGGTCTGAGGGGTCCCGCGCCCGGACCGGTTATTCGTGTTGACGGTTGCTCGTACGGCGGCGTACCGTCCCACTTCTGCCTTTGACAATCGGCGTGGTTCGACCATGCCTTCACAGTGGTGTCCGAACCCCCGGGTCCTCTTGGATTCGGGGCGGTTCCGCGTGCCGCTGTGCCTGTCGGACACCACCTTTCCGTGCTTTGCGTGTGCGAGAGGAGGTAGTGGTGGGTGTCTACTGGGCGATCGCCGTACGGTCCTTCCGGCGGTTCTCGACGTACCGGATCGCCACCGTGTCGGGCATCTTCACCAACACGGTCTTCGGGTTCATCCTCTGCGGCGTGTACCTGACGCTCTGGCGCGAGCGGCCCGGGCTCGGCGGGTACGACGTACCGGACGCGCTGACGTTCGTCTGGTTGCAGCAGGGGTTGCTGGTGCCGGTCGGGATCTTCGGCGCGACCACGACGAACGAGCTGGGGGAGCGGGTCCGCAGCGGCGCGATCGCGGTCGACCTGTACCGGCCGACGCAGCTGTTGCTGTGGTGGTTGTCGGTCGACCTCGGGCGGGCGACGTTCGAACTGCTCGCCCGCGGCGGGGCGCCGCTACTCGTTGGTGCACTGGTCTTCGACCTCAAGTTCCCTTCAAGCGTGGCCCTCTGGCCGCTGGTCGCCCTCGGGCTGGTGCTCGGGATCATGGTCAGCTTCGCGATCCGGTACCTGGTCGCGCTGTCCGGGTTCTGGATCACCGACTCGCGTGGGATGGAGCAGCTCGCGCTGGTGCTGTCCCTGTTCTTCGCCGGGACGATCCTGCCACTGGTCGCGTTCCCGGGCTGGCTCGGCGTGATCGCCCGCGCGACGCCGTGGGCCGCGACCATGCAGGTGCCGATCGACATCTGGCTCGGGCGGAACCCGGGCGGCACCGGCGCGGCGCTGCTGTTCCAGTTCGGATGGCTGCTCGTGCTGGTACTGGCCGGCCAACTCGCCACCACCCTGGCGACCCGGAAGGTGGTGATCCAAGGTGGTTGAGCGTGTGTTGAGGGCGCCGGCGCAGTACTGGCTGCTGATCGTGATGTGGATCCGGTCGGTGCTGGCGTACCCGGCGTCGTTCGTGCTGATGCTGGTCGGCTCGACGCTGGTCACCCTGACCGACTTCGTCGCGGTGCTGATCATGTTCAGCCACATCACCGCGTTCGGAGGGTTCTCGTTCGGCGAGATGGCGTTGCTCTACGCAACGTCCTCGACCGCACTGGGGATGGCCGACCTGCTCACGGGTTCGATCGAACGGGTCGGCGAGCGGATCCGGACCGGGGCGTTCGACGCGTACCTGATCCGGCCGGTGCCGGCGTTCCTGCAGGCGGCCGCCGACGGGTTCGCGCTGCGCCGGCTCGGTCGCCCGTTGCAGGCCGGTACCGTCCTGGTGTTTGCCCTGAGCAAGGTCGACATCGACTGGACGGTTGCCCGCGGCATCATGCTGGTGGTCGCGCTGATCACCGGATCGGTGATCTTCGGGGCGCTGTTCGTAGTCGGTGCTGCGTTCCAGTTCGTCGCGATCGACTCCGCGGAGCTGGCGAACTCGGTCACGTACGGCGGGCAGGCGCTGACCCAGTTCCCGCTGACGGTCTTCGGCAAGGAGATCGTGCGGGCCGTGACGTTCGTCGTACCACTTGCCTTTGTCAACTACTACCCGGTGCTCTTCGTACTGGGTAAGCCGGCGCCGCTCGGGTTGCCGTCCTGGATCGGGGTGCTGTCGCCGGTGGTGGCCGCACTCATGGTCGCAGTGGCGTCGCTCGCGTGGCGGGCCGGTCTTCGTCGCTATCGCAGTACAGGGAGCTGAGCTGTGTCTGTCATCGAGTTGTCCGACGTGACGCGATCCTTCACGGTGCGTTCGCGCACCGGGTTCCGCCGTACCAGCCGGGAAGTGCGGGCGGTCGACGGGTTGTCGTTCACCGTCGAACGCGGGGAAGTCGTCGGCTACATCGGCCCGAACGGAGCCGGGAAGTCCACCACGATCAAGATGCTGACCGGCATCCTGGTCCCGTCCGGCGGCACGATCCGGGTCGCCGGCGTCGACCCGTCGCGTCATCGCCTGAAGCTCGCGAAACGCATCGGAGTCGTCTTCGGTCAACGTACGACGCTGTGGTGGGACCTCCCGCTGAAGGACTCGTTCGCCGTCCTGCAGAAGATGTACGGCGTACCGCTGGAACGGCACCGCGAGAACCTGGCCACCTTCGTCGAACTGCTGGACCTGGGCGACCTGCTCGACGTCCCCGTCCGGCAACTCTCGCTGGGGCAAAGGATGCGCGGCGACATCGCGGCCGCCCTGCTGCACGACCCCGAGATCGTCTACTTGGACGAACCAACGATCGGCCTCGACGTGATCAGCAAGGCCCGGCTCCGCGAGTTCCTGGCCGAGGTGAACGCGAACCGCCGTACCACCATCATCCTCACCACCCACGACCTCGACGACATCGAAGCCCTCTGCACCCGGGTCATGGTCATAGACCACGGCCACCAAATCTTCGACGGCACCCTGGACCAACTCAAAGCCGGCCAATCCGCGCCCCGCACCCTGGTAGTCGACCTGGCGACGTCCCTGCCGCCCATCGACATCACCGGCGCCACGGTCGTGAAGGTCGACGGCCCCCGCCAGCACCTGACCTTCCCCACCACAACCAGCGCCGCGCCCCTGCTCACCCAACTGGCCGCGAACTACCCCCTCGTCGACCTGTCCATCTCCGAACCAACCATCGAGTCCGTCATCACCCAGCTCTACACGCCCGCCACCTGACCGGGCCGCTCAGCCACGGGCCAGTCCACCGCCGCGGTTCAGCGCCTTCGGCGCCATTCGCTCGGTGCCTGCGTCGACGACGGGCCGGTCGGCCGGCGGTGCCGGGATCCGCAACTGCTCCCGCATCACCTGGTTGAACGCCTCCTGCCCGCGGACCATCCCGTCCAGGTCGATTGCCTGCGGCAACACCGGCGCCACGTCGAACACCCGGGTGTGCGCCGCCACCAGGAACGTGCGCATGATCGCATCACTGCCGCGCTCCATCTCGGGCGCCTGGATCAGGAAGTAGGCGGCATCGATGAACTTCTGCCGCAGCTCGGGGTCGTGCGGATCCAACCGGCCCTCGTCAGCACGCTGCGCCTCCAACTCAGCGAGCGTCTCGAACGAGGCCTGCCGTAGCACTTCCCGGTCCGCGAACGTCGCGGTCTCTGTCGTGACGGTGAAGTGGTAGATCGACCGGGTCAACCGGTTGCCGTTGATCGTCCGGCCGTCCCGCAGCGTCACGATGTTCTGCAGCACGGAGTGGCCCATCAGCCGGCCGATGGCAACCTGGTTCAGTTCCGTGAGCAGCAGGACGGCGGGCGACGTGGGCTCGAACGCATCCGCCGGCGGTGTGATCGGGTAGCGCATCGAGATGCCGGGCGCGATCGCGGTGCGGAACTCCTCGACCTCACTGGTGGGCCGGGGCCAGCGCCCGCCCGCGGCCACCTGGTACCGCCACGCGCTCACGTGCCGGAACGCCGCCTCGAACGCCGCCGCCCGATCCCCCGCACTGTCAGCCGTCGCGAGCCGCTCGGCCAGCAACTCCAGCGCCGCATTAGCCTCGGCCGCCTGAACCTGAGCGAACCCGGCAAGCTGATCCCACGCCGCCGGATTGTTGCTCCACTTCAGCACATCCGGCGTCGGAAAACTCCGCGCCGTGATCCGCTCAGCACCCATATCCGGTGACTCTACTAACGGGCGATTCCACCGGATCGGCGTACGGCGGGGTCATGCCGAGCCCTGTCCGATTCGGTTGCCGCTGGCCCCGATTCATTGGCCGGTAGGATCACGCGCAGCTGGTCCTGCATCACTTGGTTGAACGTCTCCTGCCCGCGAACCATCCCGTCCAGGTCGATTGCCTGCGGCAACACCGGTGCCGCGTCGAACACTCGGGTGTGGGCGGCCACCAGGAACGTGCGCATGATCGCATCACTGCCGCGCTTCATCTCGGGCGCCTGGGTCAGGAAGTAGGCGGCATCGGTGAACTTTCCCCGCAGTTCCGGGTCGTGCGGATCCAGCCGGCCCTCGTCGGCACGCTGCGTCTCCAACTCGGCGAGCGTCTCGAACGAGGCCTGCCGCAGCAGTTCCCGGTCCGCGAACGTCGCGGTCTCCGCCGTGACGATGTAGGCGTAGATCGACCGGTTCAACCGGTTGCCGTTGATCGCCCGGCCGTCCCGCAGCGTCACGACGTTCTGCAGCTCGGAGTGGTCCATCAGCCGGCCGAGTGCGACCTGCTCCAGTTCCCTGCGCAGCAGGAGGGCGGGCGACCCGGGCTCGAACCGACTCGCGGCCGGCGTGACCGTGTACGGCATTGAGTTGCCAGGCTCGATCGCGGTGCGGAACTCCTCGACCTCACTGGCCGGCCGGGTCCAGCGCCCCGCCGCGGCCACCTGGTAACGCCATTCGCTCACGTGCCGGAACGCCGCCTCGAACGCCGCGGCCCGATCCCCCGCACTCTCGGCCGTCGCGAGCCGATCGGCCAGCAACTCCAGTGCTGCATTAGCCTCGGCCGCCTGCACCTGGGCGAACCCGGCGAGCTGATCCCACGCCGCCGGATTGTTGGTCCGCTTCAGCAGATCCGGCATCGGAAAACTCCGGGCGGTGATCATCGGCCCAGTCCTTCTTTGCGCTGCGACGACGAAGTCATCACCACAGGTGTCGGAAAACAACCCCGAGAGATCCACTCCACCCCACCAAGCTATCGGCTGGCAGTATCACCCACCCTGAGACGCTAGGCGAGATCCGCGGCCATCGAGGCGAAGACGACCTCTGGGTCCATCCCCTTCGAGTCTTCCCGCCACCGCCGTACAGCGTCCGGAAGCTCCTCCTCGTCGACGGTACCGACGCCGGCCCGGATCAGCCGTTTCGCCTCCGCGATACCGATGTCGACGTACTGCATCCCGTTGAGGAAGTAGTAGTCATGCCGCGCGCCGTCGTTGTAGTGGAACTTCCCGGTGTTCCCCACATAAGTCCAGATGTCTTCCTCCACCAACGCAGCCACCCACAACTCCACGTCCCCATCCTTGACCAAGAACAATCGTGGCATCTACTCGTTGGAGCCGGCGGCCATCGAGAGTACGTCGGCCGGGGCGAGTGGATTCGGGTCGGAGCGCCACTTGGCAAGGGCGTCGGGGTGGTCCGTGTCGTTCAGGGTGCCGACGCCCTGCGCGATCAGCCGCCGCGCCTCGGCGGTTCCGATCTCTTCGTAGGTGAAGTTCCGGACCATGTAGAAGTCGTTGCGTAAGGCATTGTTGTTGTGAAACTTCCCGGTGTTCGCCACGTACGTGTACATCACCTCGTGAGCCAACGCGGCCACCCATACCAGGCGCTCGTCTTGCGTCACCAAGTAGAGCCTCATCGCGCGATCCCACCAGTCTTCTTGTCGAGAGTTGTCGAGCGTGGCATCCGCTGCTCGCTGGGTGCCTTGCTGCGCCGAGTGTCCGCAGCGTTCTGCCTGGAGTCACTGTAGTTGTTGACGGCGACGCGGGTTCCGCCCAGTTCGGTCAACTTGTTGATCCCGTCCGGGGCCTTCAACCCCTTCGAGGCCTCGGCGCACTGACGCCGTGCTTCGGCACGTTCCTCGAGCGTGGCGGTCGCGCTCCGCTCGACCTCGTACCACGGAGTCGTCGCCTCCTTGACCTTCGCCGACGGGGCCGAGTGGAACTGGACCTCGACGCGAGGACACCCGTCGATGATCATTCCGGCGTGAATGCCCTTGTACCTCGAACCATCGGTGTACGAGTGCATTGCCGTTCGGACCCGCCAGTCGTGATCGTTCAGCGCATCGACCGTACGTCGTGCCGCCGCGACCAGCTCATCTGGATTCTCGGTCAGCACGGTGTAGCGCAGCAGGTCGTCGATCGGGCGACTCGAGTCGGCCGCCTGCCAGTCCACGAGTTTGCGGGCCAGGGACTCCGGGGACTTTACCCGGCGGTCCAGTTGGTAGGGCGTGGTGCCGGTTGGGAGGGAGTTGAGGAACTGGTCGGTCACGGTTGGCTCGACGGTGGCGGCTTGTTCGAGTAGTTCGAGGCTTCGTTGGGTGGCTCGCGCGCCGTGACGCCGGGTGATCTCGGCGGTGGAGGGTGGTTTGTCGCCCCAGTTGAGGGGGCGGGAGGCCTCGAAGGCCTGTTGGAGGGCGGCGCAGGTGGGCGGCATGTGGTTCTCCCTGGAACTGTCGTTCTTCGACCGTAGGGAGTTCGGTGGGGGCGGTGGGGTGGGAATTTGGATCTGTGGATAACTCGGGTGGGTTACGGAATGGGGTGGTGGGGTGACGTTGGGGTGGTGGGGTCGTTGAGATGCGGGTAGGGACCCAACCGGATGGGGTGGAGCGGGGGTAGAGAAGGTATGCCGACGATGACGGGTGAGCCGGCGGTCGGGGTGCAGGGGCCGCCGGGGGACGAGCGTGCGTTCGTCGACTGGGTGCGGCCGCATCTGCGGGCGATGGCGCGGTTGGCTGGGCGGCTCGCCGTGGGCGCGGACCGGGACGACGTCGTACAGGAGGCACTCGCGCGAGCCTGGGCCAAGCGGTCGCAGTACGACGAATCGCGCGGTACGCCGTCCGCCTGGCTGCTGGCGATCACCGCGGATCAGGCCCGCAAGGCGGTACGCCGTACCCATCGCGGCCTCGTACTCCTCCCGGACGACGAAAGCCGCCGCCCGGATCTGGACGCCCGGATGGACGTCGAGGATGCCGTCCAGGCGTTGCCGGCGCGGCAGCGGCTCGCGGTGGATTGCTACTACTTCGCCGACCTGTCGATCGCCGAGACGGCCGCGGTGATGGGGTGCTCCGAGGGCACCGTGAAGTCGACGCTGTCCGACGCCCGGGCCCGGCTCCGGGTCGTCCTGGAAGTCAGCGAATGAACGTGGAGGCTGTGCGATGAACCCCGTTGACGAGATGGACGACCTGCTCCGCCGTGCCGGCGCCCGCTGGCGCGCCGACCAGGAACCACCGCCCGAGCCGGACCTCGAGCACATCGTCCACGGCAAACGGAAGAGCTGGATCCCAGCGCTGGCCGCCGCAACCGTCGCCCTGATCGCCGCCGCCACTCTCGCCGTACTCCCGAACCACAACACGCCCACCGCAAGCAGCACGAGCGGCCCGGACAAGGCGAAGGGCGGGGCGACCCCGCAGTCGTTAGGTCAAACCACCAGCAACCAGTCCCTCCTGGTGAACCCGGGAGACCGGGTCCAGGCGAGTGGTCTGGTGATCGCGGCACCAGGAAAGACACCCGTGTTCTGCACGGTCGAGGGCGGGCCCGAGGTCGGCTACCCGCCGGGACAGGAACCAGCTCCGACCTGCGCACCGGAGTTCGCGGTGACGTTGCACGGGGTGGATCTGGACCGGCTCAGCGACCCGAAGACGACGAAGGGCGTCCGGACCGGCCGCGCGAAGCTGACCGGGATCTGGGGCGACCGCTCGATCGAGGTACAGGAGCAGACTCCGCCGGACGCACCGGTACGGTGGATGTTCCCGAAGCTGCCGTGCGCGGCACCGGCCGGGGGCTGGGTGTCGAAGCCGAGCAACATCAACTCGCCGGCCGTGACCGCGTTCCTCGCGGCGCACGCGGACCAGATCTTCGGCCCGGTCATCCACTATCCGAACGGTATGTCGCGCAACGCCCCGGTGGTGATCATGGTCGGTGTCGCGCACGGTGACCTTGCGGCGCTCCGGCTGGCGTTCGAGAAGGTGTACAGCGGGAACCTGTGCGTCGTCCCGGTGCTGCTGAGTCGCGCCGACAACACCCGGATCGTCAAGGCGGTCTACGGACTCCTGAGCAACAAGGCGCTCGGCATTCTGGGCGCCGGTGGCTCGGACCCGGACGGCGGCCGCGCGAAGATCTCCGTGATCGCGTACACCCCGCAGGTCCGGACGGCCTTCGCCCCGATCGGCCTGGACGACCTGGAGATCATGCCGGTCGTGAAACCGGCCGGCTAGCGCTCAGACCGTCCGGAAGTTCGGGTAGTCGTGGAAGAAGTCGACGAGCATGCGGGCGGTCTTCGCGGGCTGGTCGATCGCCGGTGAGTGGCCGGCGTCGGGGACGACCTCCGCCTCGACGCCGAGTACGGCCGCCATCGCCTGCTGCGCCTCGATCGGCCAGCCGTCGTCGGTCTCGCCGTACAGCACCTGTGCGCGTACGCCGGCCTTGGCGAGCTGCTCCGTCTTGTCCTCGGCGTCCGTCAGCCGACGGGTGATCTCGGCCAGGCTCGTCGGTACGTTGCTGGTGAACCGCTTCCGCAGGAACGACGCCACGTCCGACGGTGGTGCGACGTACCCGGGAGCCTTGCTGTCGTGGTCCAGCTTCAGGTCGTACACCTGCTCGATCGGGAGGTTCTCCAGACCGAACGCGAGCATCTGCAGGCTCTGCACCGTCGCCTCGTCGGCGAACGCCGCAGGGCCAGAGCACATCAGGCTGATCGACGAGAACACCGACGGGTCGGTCAGTACGGCCTCACGCGCGACCAGTCCACCGAACGAGTGCCCGACGAGCTGGCTGTAGCCGCCGAGCGCCTTGCTCATCGCTACTACGTCCTTGCCGAGCTCTGCCAGCGAGTACGCGGTCTTGTCGGCCGGACCGGCGGTCTCGTACTGCCCGCGCTGATCCACGGCGACCGTACGCCACCCGTACCGGCACAGGTGGTCGACGAGCGGCGTGAAGTCCTCCTTGCTGCCCGTCCATCCCGGAACTAGCAGCACGGTACCCAGCGGCGTACCGATGGAGGGTACGGCGGTCAGCGTGGCGAACGCGCCCCGCTCGGTCTCGAGGGTCTCGGGGTGCACCCCGTCGGGCAGCGTCAACGTACGCGGCGTACTCACAAGTAAAGAGGGTAACCGCTCGCCCGGACCACAGGTGGCAGGCACCGTCGCTTGGTACGGCACAATGGCCGGGTGCCTCGCACTCTCGCGGTCGCCAATCAGAAGGGCGGCGTGGCCAAGACGACCACCGTCGCCACCCTTGGTGCAGCCCTGGCCGAGCGCGGCCAGCGGGTGCTGCTGGTCGACCTCGACCCCCAGGCCTGTCTGACGTTCTCGGTCGGCATCGACCCCGAGGACCTGGACAAGTCTGTCCACCACGTGCTGCTCGGCGGCGTCCGCGCCCGCGACGTACTGATCGAGTTCGAGGACGCGCCGGACCTGCTGCCCGCGACGATCGCGCTCGCCACCGCCGAGGTGCAGCTGGCCCGGGAGAGCGGGCCGGAACAGGTCCTGCGTACGGCCCTGCGCCCGCTGCGGACGTCGTACGACTGGATCCTCGTGGACTGCCCGCCGACGCTCGGGCTGCTCACCGTGAACGGTCTGTCCGCGGCGTCCGACGTACTGATTCCCTTGCAGTGCGAGACGTTGGCGCATCGTGGCGTAGGGCAACTACTTGACACCGTGCACGACGTACAGCGGCTGACCAACCCGGGACTGCAGGTACTCGGGGTGCTTCCGACGCTGTACGACGGACGTACGACGCATGCGCGCGCCGTCCTGGAGACGATCGCGGACACGTACTCGCTGGACGTGCTGCAGCCGGCGATCCCGAAGTCGATCCGGTTCGCGGAGGCGCCGGCGATCGGGGAGACCGTACTGAGCACGGCGCCGGCCTCGCCCGGCGCGAAAGCGTACCGGGCGTTGGCCGACGCCTTGCTTCACTGACCAGCTGGTTGCCTGCGCAGCTTGTGGCGGAAGCGCCAGAGCGGCAGGACGATGATCGCCAGCAGGATGATGAAGGGGAGTAGTGCGCCGAGGGCGGTCGCCAGGCCGGAGAAGACCGCAGTGAAGGCGTGCCAGCCGCCCTTGAGGCCTGCCAGGAAGCCTGTGTCCTTCTTGGGCTCTGTTTTCACCGGGGGCTTGCCCTTTTGGGTGAGAGTCAGCGTGAGGGTTGCCAGGTCGGTCTGCAGGGCGAGGTCCTTCTGCTTGGCCAGCAGAGCTTCCAGGTCGGCCTCGCGGCGGGTGAGCTCGCTTTCTACCGAGACGATGTCGCTGATGGTGTTGGCTTTTGTCATCAGTACGCGCATGCGGTCGAGGCTGGCTCGTTGGGACTCGACGCGGCTGGCCACGTCGACCACCTGCTCGGTGACGTCCTCTGAATCCTGGTGGATCTGGAGGCGTTTACCCAGCTCCGAGAGTTGGTCGATGGCGGTCTCGAAGGACTTGGTGGGGACCTTGAGTACCAGGTTGGACTGGGTGATGTTGCCGTCCGGGCCGCTGCCGGTGTCCTCGGACGCCACCTGTCCGTCGAGTCCGGCGATCGCGGTGACAGCCTTCTGACGCATCGCGGACACGTCGTCCCCTTCGACGGTCAGCGAGCCGGTCTTGATGATCGCCCGCGTGATCGTCGGGTCGTCGCCGGTCTGACCTGCCGACTTTCCTTGCCCCGCCGTTCCTGCTGACTGCCCGACCGCGGGTGCCTGCGGTTTGGAGACCGCCGCTCCGGAGTCCTGCTTGGCCGCGCCACTCGTGCCGCTGCTCTCGTGCTGGTTGTTGGACGCCCCACACCCAGCGAGCCCCAACACCCCGACCACGACCACCGCGGCAGCCACTGCCCTGATCCGCCCCATCACCCAGCCCCTCTCTCGTGGTTACCGCCCTAGGACGGTCCACGAGGGGCTGGGTGTTGCAGGCTCAGATCACCATTAGGAAACGTTCGGAGCTCAGAAGACGGACCTCACAGCCCTACGACCGAGCCACCCGCTTCCCACCCACAGCCTTCTTAACCGCCGCAGTCTTAGCCGGCGCCTTCTTAGCCGTGGTGGTCTTGGAGGCAGCCTTCTTAACCGCGGTGGTCTTTGCCGGTGCCTTCTTCGCCACGGTGCTCTTGGCAGATGCCTTCTTGACCGCCGTGGTCTTGGAGACAGCCTTCTTAGCCACAGCGCTCTTGGCTGGCGCCTTCTTGGCGGTGGCGGTCTTGGCGGGTGCCTTCTTTGCCACGGTGCTCTTGGCCGGTGCCTTCTTGGCGGTGGCGGTCTTGGCGGGTGCCTTCTTTGCCACGGTGCTGTTGGCAGGCGCCTTCTTGACCGTGGCCGTCTTCGCAGGCGCCTTCTTGGCCGTGGTCGTCTTGGCCGGGGCCTTCTTAACCGCGGTGCTCTTGGCTGGCGCCTTCTTAGCCGGCGTGGTCTTGGCAGCCGCCGTCTTTGCCACGGTGCTCTTCGCGGCAGCCTTCTTGACCGTGCTGGTCTTAGCTGGTGCCTTCTTAGCCGTAGCGGTCTTCGTGGCAGCCTTCTTAACCGCCGCGCTCTTGGCTGGCGCCTTCTTGGCCACCGTGGTCTTGGCGGCAGCCGTCTGAGTCGCCGCGCTCTTGGCCGGTGCCTTCTTAGCCGTCGTGCTCTTGGCGGCGGCAGCCTTCTTGACCGTGGCGGTCTTGGCTGGCGCCTTCTTAGCCGTCCCGGTCTGCGCAGGAGCCTTCTTGGCGGTGGCGGTCTTCGCGGGTGCCTTCTTGGCCGTCGTGCTCTTGGTCGTGGTGCTCTTCGCCACCTCAGCCTTCGCGGCCTCCTGCACCGGAGCTTCCGGCTCCGGCTGAGCAGCGGCAGCCTTACGAGCCGACGCCCGCTTGGCAGGCGCCTCAGCAGCTACCTTCGCAGCGCTCGGCTTCCGAGCAGGTGTCCGCTTCACCGGCGCCTGCGCAGCGGCAGGAGCCTCAGCGGCCGGCTCGGTTGCCTTCGCTGCAGCCGCCACAGGCGCGGCAGCCGGTGCAGGTGCCTCCGACGTCGTTGCGCCCGCCTGGGCGGCCGGTGCACTCGGTACGTCGCCACGTGCGCTCGGCGTGCTCGGCGCGGAGGTGTGTGCGTTCGGCTTGGTAGTCGTGCTCGGCTCAGCTGCCCGCGCGCTCGGCCCAGCTACCGGTGCGCTCGGCTCGGTGGCTGGTGCGGCTTGATCGGGGGTCAGGTTGGGGGTGCCGGGCTGCAGCGTGCTTTGGTTGGCGCCGGGCCTGCGGTTGCGGTTGCGCTTCCGTTTGCGGGGCTTGCGGGCGGGCGTCTCCTCGGTGGACTCCGAGACCACGGCGGTTACTTCGGTGTTGGTCGTGACGTCGGCGAGTTCCTCGACCGGCTGACCCGCGCGGGTGCGCTTCCGGGTGCGGTTGCGCTTCCGGCCGCGGCCCGAGCGCTCGCCGTCCTGCTCCGGGCGGCCGTCACGCTCGAAGCGCTCCGTACGGTCCGAGCGCTCCGGGCGGCCGTCACGCCCCGAACGCTCCGAACGGCCCGCGCGCTCCGAACGGTCAGAGCGGCCCGCGCGGTCGGAACGATCCGAGCGCTCGTGACGACCACGGGAGTCGCGGGAGTCGCGGGACTCGCGTGGTTCGTGGGACTCGCGGGCGGGGCGGATCCGGCCCTTGGCCTCGGACGGGATGCCGAGGTCGTGGTACAGCTCCGGCGACGTCGAGTAGATCTCCTGCGGCTCGTCGTACGGCAGGTCGAGCGCCTTGTTGATCACCTTCCACCGGGTCAGGTCCGGCCAGTCCACGAAGGTGACCGCGATACCGCTGGCCCCGGCGCGACCGGTACGGCCGATCCGGTGGATGTAGGTCTTCTCGTCCTCGGGGCAGGTGTTGTTGATGACGTGGGTGACACCCTCGACGTCGATACCCCGGGCGGCGACGTCAGTACAGACCAGTACGTCGATCTTGTCGCCGCGGAACCGCGTCAGCGCCCGCTCGCGCGCCTGCTGGTTCAGGTCGCCGTGGATCGCGGCCGCCTTGAACCCGCGGTCCTGCAGGTCCTCGGTCAGCCGGGACGCCTCGCGCTTGGTCCGGCAGAAGATCATCACCCGGCCGCGGTCGTCGGCCTGCAGGATCCGGGCGACGACCTCGGGCTTGTCGAGATCGTGGGCGCGGTAAACGAACTGTGCCGTGGTCGGCACCATCTGGGTGTCCTCGTGCGACTCCGCGCGGATGTTCAGCGGGTGCCGCATGTGGGTGCGCGCCAGGCCGATCACGGCCGACGGCATCGTTGCCGAGAACAACATCGTCTGGCGCAGCTCCGGCGTCTTCCGGAGGATCCGCTCGACGTCGGGCAGGAAGCCCAGGTCGAGCATCTCGTCGGCCTCGTCGAGGACCAGCACCTTGATGTGGCCGAGGTCCAGGACACCGCGGTTGGCCAGGTCCAGCAGGCGTCCGGGCGTACCGACGACGACGTCGACGCCGTTCTTCAGGGCGTCCAGCTGCGGCTCGTACGCGACGCCGCCGTAGATGGTCAGGACCCGCACGGTGCGGACGGTGGACGCGGTCACCAGGTCCTTGGCGACCTGGATGGTCAGCTCACGGGTCGGCGTGACGACCAGCGCCTGCGGCTTCCCGGGCGCGGCCAGTTCCTCGTAGTCGGCCTCGCCGGGGGAGATGGTGCGCTGCAGCAGCGGGATGCCGAAGCCGAGCGTCTTGCCGGTGCCGGTACGGGCCTGCCCGATCAGATCGGTGCCCATCAGGGCGACCGGGAGCGTCATCTCCTGGATCGGGAAGGGTTCGACGATGTTGACGCGGTCGAGCGCGTCACAGATCTCGGGGAGTACCCCGAGCTCTCGGAAGGTGGTCAGGCTGATCGCCTCTCACATGCTTGTGCGGACAGATGCTCTGTGGCCGGGCGCCTGGGGCCGGACAGCCCCGTCGTGAGGCGCGGGGACACTGTGCAAGCACCTCGCACCAGCTTGCCCATGTGGGCGCGTCACCGGCGAATCGCCCACCAGTGTAACCGCAGCTGCTGTCAACGCCGCCCCGTGTGGCATCCGCCACTGCCCGGAAGTCCCGATAGGGTGCCGGGCATGGAGCAGACGGCCTTTGATGATCCCGCCTACCGGGCCGCGGCGGTGGATCTGCTGGGTGTGCTCGCGTACGGCGAGCTGACCGCCTTCGAACGGATGGCCGAGGACGCGAAGCTGGCGCCGACGCTGGACGACAAGGCGGAGCTGGCGGCGCTCGCGACCACCGAGTTCGGGCACTTCCAGCAGCTTCGCGACCGGCTGGTCGAGCTCGGCGTGGACCCGATGGACGCGATGCGGCCGTTCGTCACGCCGCTGGACGCGTTCCACGACCACACCGCGCCGTCGGACTGGCTGGAGGGCCTGGTGAAGGCATACGTCGGGGACGGCCTGGCGAACGACTTCTACCGGGAGATCGCGTCGTTCGTGGACGCGGAGACGCGGGCGCTGGTGCTGGAGGTGTTCGCGGAGTCCGGTCAGGCCGAGTTCGTGGTAGACCGCGTGCGGGCCGCGATCGAGGAGGACCCGAAGCTCGGCGGCCGGCTGGCGCTGTGGGGCCGCCGTCTGGTCGGCGAGGCACTCAGCCAGGCGCAGCGGATCGCCGCGGACCGTGACTCGCTGGCGGCCCTGCTGGCCGGCAGCGTCGACCGTCCCGGCCTCGACCTGGCCGCCATCGGCCGGATGTTCACCCGGCTGACCGAGGCCCACACGGCCCGGATGACCGCCCTCGGCCTCCAGGCCTGACCCATTTGCCTGGCTGACCCAGCAAATGCGGGGTTCCCCACGCCGAGTCAGGGTCAGGAACCCCGAAGCTCATGGGTCTGCCAGCCAAATTGGTGGGTCTGCCAGGCAAACGGGCGAGCTTGGGCAGGGCAACGGCCGCCTGCCCCGGCGAGGGGTGGCGGCCGTTTGGTGGTGCTGCCTGCGTCAGGCTTTGGCTTTGCTGCTGTTCCGGGACGAGATGATGGCGACGACGATCGCGGCGCAGACGATCTGGATCAGGTACTGGATCCAGTCCGGGCCGGACGTGTCCTTGACTCCGAGAAGTTTCGCGATCAGACCACCGATGAAGGCGCCGATGCCGCCGCCGAGGATGGTCCAGCCGAGGCTGATGTTCTGCTTGCCGGGGAGCACCAGCCGGGCCAGCGGCCCGAAGATGATGCCCGCGATGAGGCTGACGATGAGCATCCAGACCCAGTACACGGTTCCTCCTTGTGAGGGATGGCTGACCTGCGCCACGTCTGGTGCCCCGTAGCAACCAGACCAATCGGACGCAGGTCTACCCGCCATCGTGCCCGCTCAGCGGTCCCGTGCAACCAGGACACGCGCGACTGTGTCCGGAACGCGATCAGTTCGCGGGTGTCCCCAACGCGGTCAGATCGCGCCGAAGCCGACCTTGCGGGTCGAGACCTCGCCGATCTCGACGTACGCGAGCCGATCGGCCGGGACGATCACCCGGCGGCCCTTGTCGTCGGTCAACTGCAACAGCTGGGTCTTGCCGTCGAGCGCGGCGGCCACCGCCGCATACACCTCGTCCGGAGTCTGGTCGCTCTCCAGAACCAACTCACGATTGGCGTGCTGTACGCCGATCTTGACCTCCACGAAACCCTCCGGGACGTTCTCGCCGGCGGCTTTCGCCGGTCACGGTTCGAGCCTATCCGCTCGGATCCGCCGACTCGCACCCGTCCGCCGACAGCAGAACCTCGCAGACCTGGTACGGCGTCAGCCGTCGGTACGCGGGAAGCCGCGGATGCCGCGCCAGGCCAGCGAGGCGACCAGGTCGGCGGCGTGTTCCTGGGGCAGCGACGGGTTGCCGGCGCCCAGCCAGTACCGCGCGCTGACCTGGGCCATGCCGACCAGGCTGACCGCGAGCACCATCGACTGGTCGCGGCTCAGGCCGGCGTCGGCGCTGATCACCTCGGAGACCGCCTCGGCGCAGGCGTGGGTGACCCGGTCGACCCTTTCCCGGACGGCCGGCTCGTTGGTCAGGTCGGACTCGAACACCAGCCGGAAGGCCCCCTGCGCGTTCGCCACGTAGTCGTAGAACGCGTGCATGGTGGCCGCGACCCGGAGCTTGTTGTCCTCGGTCGACTTCAGCGCGTCCTGCACGGAGGCCACGATCGCCTCGCAGGACGTGTCGAGCAGCGCGAGGTACAGCTCGAGCTTGCCGGGGAAGTGTTGGTACAGGACCGGCTTGGAGACGCCGGCCCGGTCGGCGATGTCGTCCATCGCGGCGGCGTGGTACCCGTTCGCGACAAAGACTTCCTGGGCCGCCTCGAGCAGTTGCGCGCGACGCGCCAGCCGGGGCAGGCGGCTGCCGCGCTTGGGTGCGGTCTCCGGTGTCGTCGACACGTCGGGCTCCTTCGGTGGTGCGCTCCGGCGGCGATCGGGGTCCGCCACCGGGTCGTTCCACGAATCCTACCCAGCAGTCCTCCCGGCCAGTAGCTTCCCCGCCGTCTGATGTTCCATCGTGGTAGAGCGAAAGTGTTCCAACGTGGTAACGATCCGGTCGCTCAGCGGTAGTCGTCCTCGCCCTCGTCGGCGTCGCCGACCGGCCGGCGCTGCTCCTCGACATCGGCCGGATCGGCGTCGTCCGGGAGCGGTTCGTCCGCGGACCGGTCGCCCACCTCGGTGGACGCCAGGCGCTGCTCGAGGACATCCGCCTCGGGCGCGTCGTCGGGCAGGTTCTCGGAGTCGCCCGGGCCCTCGTAGTCGGTCTCGCTGGTCATCCGGCTCTCCTCTCGGTCAGCCCTGCGGTAGCGGTTGCGGGTCGTCGTACAGTTCCCCGAGTACGTCGCCGTACTCCTCGATCCGGGCGAGGACGTCGTGCGGGAGGAACTTCAGGTCCTCCGGCGCCGTGGCGGAGGCCACTTCGTCCCAGTCGATCGGGGTGGACACCCGTGGCTCGTCGGCGCCGCGCAGGGAGTACGGCGCGAGCGTGGTCTTGGCGCTGGCGTTCTGGCTCCAGTCGATGAACACCTTGCCCGGGCGTAGCGCCTTGGTCATGTTGGCGGTCACGTTCTCCGGCAGGGCCTCGGCCAGCTGCTCCGCCAGGAGTTTCGCGAACGCACTGGTCTCTCTGGACGACGCGGGCTCGATCGGTACGTACAGGTGCATGCCCTTGTTGCCGGAGGTCTTCGGCCATCCCTCCATACCGAAGTGGTGCAGCAGCTGCCGGAGCGCGAGTGCCACGTCGCAGCACTCGACAATCGAAGCTCCCGGACCAGGGTCCAGGTCGAAGACGATCAGATCGGCCTGCGGGTCCCTGCCCTGGTCGGACAGCCTGATCCGCCACTGCGGGACGTGCAGCTCGAGCGCGGCCAGGTTCGCCAGCCACACCACGGTCTGTACGTCGTCGCAGACCACGAAGCTCATCTCGTCGCGTCCGGTCGAGCTACCGGGAGTGGGCAGCGTCTCCGTCCGCACCCAGGCCGGCGTACCACGGGGAGCGTTCTTCTCGAAGAAGAACGCCGCGTCCGTGCCGTCAGGCCACCGCTTGCGGGTGAGCGGCCGGTCGGACAGATGCGGCAGCAACACCTCCGCCACCTGGTGGTAGTAGTCGATCACCTCGGCCTTGGTGAACCCGGACTGTGGATACAGCACCTTGCTGAGGTTGGTGAGCTTCATCGTCTGCCCGTCCACCTCGGTCGTCAGCTGCTGCTGAGCACCCGCCATGTGCTCCAGTCTGCACCTCCGGTGACCTGTCCGGCCGACGCGTCAGGGCATGTGCGTACAGTTCGCGGCCAGCGACAGGCCGGGATGGGCCGTCTCAGGATCGTCCTGCTCGACCAGCTTTCCGTCCACCCAGATCTCGCACCTGACAGGGCCTGCGCCGTCGACCTGCGGTATGACAGAGACGGACAGGACCTGGCTTCGTCCCTTGACGATGATCGTGTTGCTCTTCCACGGCAGGGTCGCGTGTGACTCCTTCGTAATGTGCCCGTGGCCGTTGCTGCTGTAGAGGATGTCGGGTCCCTTGGCTGAGCCCGTGACCTTGTAGACGACCTCATGACGCTCGCGGTCGGCTATGGCCGTCCGCACCGCGGTGTAGCCGGCGGTGACCGCCCAGAGCGCGGGCAGTGCGAGGACTGCGCAGGCCAGGACGATCAGCAGGACGGTGCGTGTTGTGTGTTTCTGCCTGGCCGGAGGTTCGTACTGCGTCATGGCGACGAGTGTTCCGGATCGGGGGTTCTACCATGGGAGCGTGGAGAGTTACGGGCCAGTAACCGGGGATGCCGTACCCGTGGAGTTGAAGAAGTGGCCGGAGCGGCGGGTGCCGGTCGCTGGAGTCGAGTTGCTGGTCAGGGACGTGCCTGGTGCCGCGAACGACTTGCCGCCTGCACTGTTCGTCCATGGGCTCGGCGGGTCCTCGTTGAACTGGACCGCGCTCGGTTATCTGCTCAGCGACACTGTCCGCGGCGTTGCGCCCGACCTTCCCGGTTTCGGGCGTACGCCGCTGTCCGGTGTGACCGGGATCTCCGAGCAGGCCGAAGTACTCGTCCAGTTGCTGGAGCGGGAGTACGACGAGCCCGTGCACGTGTTCGGGAACTCGATGGGCGGGGCCGCGTCGGTGGCGCTGGCCGCGCAGCGTCCGGACCTGGTGAAGTCGCTGACCCTCGTGTCGCCCGCCTTGCCGCATCCGCGCGTCTCGGCGAGCGCCCTGTGGTTCACCGCGCTGGCGACGCCGCGGCTCGGTCCCGCGGTACTGGAGCGCACGCAGCGGTTGCCGTTCGACCAGCGGTTCGAAGCGTCGTTGGCGATGGTGTTCGGGGATCCACGTGCGCTGGCGCCGGAGGTGCGCGCAGCGTACGAGCAGGAGCTGCACCGGCGTGACACCGACCCGTGGGGCCGGCAGGCGACTCTTGACGGTGCACGCAGCATCCTGCGTTCGTCACTGGCCAGACCGCGCCGTTCGTTGTGGGCGGA
Organism: Kribbella sp. NPDC031520; assembly: GCF_055580825.1. Classification (NCBI taxonomy): domain Bacteria; kingdom Bacillati; phylum Actinomycetota; class Actinomycetes; order Propionibacteriales; family Kribbellaceae; genus Kribbella; species Kribbella sp. NPDC031520. Next base: position 373,645 of record NZ_JBVIKS010000001.1, on the reverse strand, counting down.
CGCTGCCACGATCGAGTGCCCGGTGTTGTTGATCTACGGCGGTAAGGACCGTCTCGTCGACGCACGGATCCGTACCAAGGCGCAGCGCACCTTCCCGAACGCGCACCTGCTCTACCTGCCGCGGTCGGGGCATGTCGCCCAGATGGAGCACCCGGAGGAGGTCGCCTGTGCGTTCCGGCAGCTGATCGAGTCGAAGCCGACGCCCGACTGAGACACGATCGAGCGGAGCGTCGGGTCAACTTGGGCGCGTGATTGGCAGAACCGCCCGAAATCTGTCGTTGGGGATCGCCGTACTGCTGGGGGTGGGGTCGCTGCCGGCGACCGCCGCACCCCCAGTTGTTGCTCAAAGCAACCAGTGGGACGTGCGACCGCTCGCAGTCGGCTATCAACTGACCCTGCACCTCGACGCGCCCGCACAGATGCGCGCGTCCCTTCCGCTGTTGGAGGTCGACGGCAATCCCTTAGGCGTCGCCAAGCAGTCCCCGGACCGCAAGACCCTGACCCTGGTCACTACCGACCCGTCTGTCGTCACCGCGCACGACGTACGGCTGGTGTGGTCCGGTGATCTCGGTAAAGAGTCCAGCAAGAGCCGCAACATCACAGCGGCCGCGGGGCCGACCGACGCCGACTGGTTGAAAGCACGGCGCGGCCCGTTGCTCCCGTCGGACCCTGGAGCGCTGGGCAAGTACCAGGTGGACACGGCTGAGTACAACCTCGGTGACGAGGCCGTCTACCTGCCTGGTCTAGCGCATCGGTCCGAGCTGCGCGGCAAGGTCTACTCACCGCACGGTGCTGTCGGTCCGCGGCCCGTGGTCGTCTTCCTGCACGGCCGGCACGAGGCCTGCTACGGCGACCCCGCTGGTCCCGGAGACGACCAGAAGCCCTGGCCATGTCCGCCAGGGGAGAAGCCGGTCCCCAGCTACCGCGGGTACGACGGGCCGGCGACAGCGCTGGCCAGCAACGGGTACCAGGTCATATCGATCAGCGCGAACGCCGTCAACGCCTGGGACGGCGACGCGTACGACGCGGGGGCCCAAGCGCGGGCCGAGCTGATCCTCGACCACCTGGCGCTGTGGCGTAAGTGGTCGACCGGCGGCGGTGGACCGTTCGGGACACGCTTCGTCGGCAAACTGAACCTCCAGGACGTGGGCCTGATGGGGCACTCCCGCGGTGGTGAAGGCGTCGCCAGAGCTGCCCAGTTGAACGCGGACCGCGGTGGCCAGTTCGGCATCCGCGCGGTACTACCCCTCGCTCCTACCGACTTCGCACGCTCCACCGTTCCGGGCGTCGCCATGAGCGTCGTACTGCCGTACTGCGACGGTGACGTGTCCGATCTGGAAGGGCAGCTGTTCTACGACGACACCAGGTACGCCGTTGACGGTGACACCGCGCCCCGCTCGACCGTGCTGGTGATGGGCGCCAACCACAACTTCTTCAACACCGAGTGGACTCCTGGGCAGTCGACTGCGCCGTCGATCGACGACTGGTTCGGCGACGAGAAGGCGTCACCCTGTGGAGCGAAGTACGCGGGCAGGTTGACCCCGAAGCAGCAGCAGGCTGTGGGTACGGCGTACGTCGCGGGCTTCTTCCGCTTGCACTTGGGGCACGAGACGCAGTTCCTGCCACAGTTCGACGGCTCCGACTCGCGGGCCGCGTCTGCTGGGAAGGCCGTCGTACGTGTGACCTCTCAGGCACCGTGGACGTCGCGGGAGGATCTGAACCACTTCGACAAGGCCCTGCCTGCTGGAGCGGTCAGCGGGAAGGCTACGGCGACGGTGTGCGCCGGTGTGACCAGTACTGCGGTCAGAGCTGCTCTACCGACCTGCATGACCACGGACGACTGGGCAAACGCACCTCACTGGACCACGGCCTGGTTCGCCTCCAAAACACCGACCACGGCTGTCACCAGGCTCAAGTGGACCGGCACGGATGGAGTAGTGCGCGTCAACGTACCCGCCTGGCAGCGGGACGTACGGCGGTTCGCTGCACTCACGTTCCGCGCCGCACCGGACCCGGCTGGTGCGCCGAAGACCGACCTGACTGTCCGTCTCGTCGACGGGCACGGCAGAGCTGCCGCCGTACCGGTGTCAGCTGTCAGCGACGCACTCGTGCGGATGCCCGGTGCCAACGACAGCGGTCTACCCAAGAACCTGCTGCGGACAGTACGTATCCCCGTGGCATCGCTGAAGGGCGTAGATCTGAGCGATGTGCGGACCGTGGAGCTGAGGACAGACCGGGTCGCCAAGGGATCGGCGTACGTGAGTGACTTGGCCTTCTCGTCGCCAGGGCTCGGGCTGTCGGCACCTGCGGTCCTGCTGCCGAAGTTGTCCGCGTCGAACGTCACCGTGAAGGAGGGGGACAAGGGGACGCACACAGCGGACTTCTGGGTCCGCCTGTCGCGGCCGTGCATTCGACCGGTCAGTGTGTACGCCGAGACGAACGGAGACCTCGGTACGTCCGTCGGCGAGGTAGCGCAGCACCTGGTGTTCAAGCCGGGACAGGTACGCCAGAAGGTGACCGTACCGATCGTCGGGAACACCCGGGACAGCTACGACCTGCCGTTCAGCCTGGTGCTGTCCGTACCGCACGACGCGCTGCTGGACCAGTCCTTCGGGCACGGGCTCGTCAAGGACGACGACCCGACACCGAAGCTGACCCTCGGCAACGTCAAGACCGTGGAGAAGAACGGTGTGGTCGACTTCCCGGTCAAGCTGTCCGCGCCGAGCGACAAGTACGTCACGTTCGCCGGCGTGCTCAAGGACGGTACGGCGGTGATCCGCAAGGACTACCGCAGCGTCAACGACGGCGGCACCGGCCCGGTGGACCGCGCCATCGACGGGTACGTCGAACCCGGCAAGACCACGGGTGAGCTCCAGGTGCGGATCCTGGACGACCGGGTCAAGGAGCCGGCCGAGACCTTCAGCGCGCTGATCAGCACGGTCGACGGCGCCGTACTGAAGGTCCCGAGGACGCTCACCGTCACGATCACCGACAACGACTGAGACGCGGGTACCGGGATGTGGACTCTGTCGGGGGTGCTTGAAAGAGTGCGGGAACATGGAGGCGGGACGGATGGTTGAAAACCATCACACCCCGTCCGATGTCTTCCTGAGGAGCCGACACGTGTCTTTGCCACCGCTGGTCGAACCGGCCGACGAGCTCACGATCGACGAGGTGCGGCGGTACTCGCGGCACCTGATCATCCCCGAGGTCGGGATGGCCGGGCAGAAGCGGCTGAAGAACGCCAAGGTGCTGGTGATCGGCGCCGGCGGTCTCGGCAGCCCGGCCCTGCTCTACCTGGCCGCGGCCGGGGTCGGCACGCTCGGCATCGTCGAGTTCGACACCGTCGACGAGTCCAACCTGCAGCGCCAGGTCATCCACGGTCAGTCCGACGTGGGCAAGTCCAAGGCGCAGTCCGCGCGCGAGTCCATCCTCGAGGTGAACCCGTACACGAACGTCGTCCTGCACGAGACCCGGCTGGACAACGACAACGTGTTCGAGATCTTCGAGCCGTACGACCTGATCGTCGACGGCACCGACAACTTCGCCACCCGCTACCTGGTGAACGACGCCGCGGTGCTGCTGCACAAGCCGTACGTCTGGGGCTCGATCTTCCGCTTCGACGGCCAGGTCAGCGTGTTCTGGGCCGACAACGGCCCGTGCTACCGCTGCCTGTACCCGGAGCCCCCGCCGCCCGGCATGGTCCCGTCCTGCGCCGAGGGCGGCGTCCTCGGCGTGCTCTGCGCGTCGGTCGGCGCCGCGCAGGTCACCGAGGCGATCAAGCTGCTCACCGGCATCGGCGACCCGTCGCTGGGCCGGCTGAACATCTACGAGGCGCTCGACCTCAACTGGCGTTCGCTGAAGGTCCGCAAGGACCCGAACTGCGCCATCTGCGGCGAGAACCCGACCGTCACCGAGCTGATCGACTACGAGAGCTTCTGCGGCGCGATCACCGAGGAGGCGGCCGACGCGGCCGTCGGCTCGACGATCTCGGTCAAGCAGCTCAGCGAGTGGATCAAGCTCAAGGAGAACGGCGAGAAGGACTTCGTCCTGATCGACGTCCGGGAGCCGAACGAGTACGAGATCAACCGGATCCCGGGCTCGGTGCTGATCCCGAAGGCGGACTTCCAGACCGGGGTGGCGCTGGAGAAGCTGCCGCAGGACAAGCAGCTGGTCTTCCACTGCAAGTCCGGCGTCCGCTCCGCCGAGGTCCTCGCCATCGCCAAGGGCGCCGGCTTCTCCGACGCCGTGCACGTCGGCGGCGGCGTGGTCGCCTGGGTCGACCAGATCGACCCGAGTCAGCCTTCTTACTGAACGGAAGCGATCGCCTCGGTGGCTACAGGATCACCTGTAACCACCGGGGCGCTGCTACTGACGGCGCGTACTGTCTTATGGCATGTGCAGAAACATCACAGTGCTCCGGGGACTCGAGCCGTCCGCGACCTCCGAGGAGATCTACGCGGCCGCACTGCAGTACGTCCGCAAGGTGACCGGCGTCGGCTCGCTGAGCGCGACCACCCGCGGCCCGATCGAACGTGCCGCCACCGAGGTCGCCCGCATCACCGAACAGCTCCTCGACGAAATGCCGGCCCGCCGCACCCCACCCCAGACCGTGCCGCCGCTGCGCCGGCCGGAGGTCCGCGCACGCCTCGGACTCGACTAAGGCCCTGTCTGGCAATCCAGCGCCTACTGCGGGGCACTCGGCACGGCACCTCGCCGCACGGGTGCAAAGGCCACGATGCTCCGCATCGAGACCTTCGCCCCCGCACGCCGAGCTACCGCACCGAGCACCTCCTCGCTACGGCGCTGGATTACCAGACAGGACCTAGTTCGCGATCTCCGGCAGGAACGCCGCCAGCGCGCTGACGGCGAGCGGTGCCAGGACGCCGACCAGCGTCAGCGGATTCCGTACGAACGGTACGTCGAGGTGCAGCAGGTGCTCGATCCGCGCGCGTTCCTCGGCCCACTCGACGGTCGGCCGCCCGGTCTTGGGCAGCGGGCACACGTGCTCCACGAACTTCCGCGCGGCACTCGGCGTGTGCGAGCCAGACGACGGCGAGCCAGGGGACCGCGGCGACCAGCGCGGCGATCAACACGAGATCCGTTCGGGTCTGCAGGTAATGCACCGGCACGACCGGCCCGCGTGTGTGGACGGTCAGCCGGTACACGGCGATCGCCGTCGCGCCGGCTCCGGCCGCGAACGGGTAGTTCCGCCGGCGTAGCGCCTCGGGGCGGAAGCCCCAGTTGTGCGGGAGTTGCAGGATGCGGATCGCCTGCACTGTCAGCAGGATGAAAAGGACCAGCGCCGCGGCGCTGACGGATCGCCATACCGTCCACGGCACACCCGCGACGAACGTTTTGCTCTGTTCGGTGCCCTTCGCGTCGTCGACGCCGAGCAGGAACTCGAAGACGAACGCGAGCCCGATGATCAGGACGCTGAGCAGCGGCGGCGGCAGCTTCGTCCAGAGGCGTCCTCGGCCAGCTCTCGTGGCAGTTCACCGAACATGCAGCCCCCTCGCCCCAGACCCTGGTCCAAGTCTCCCGAGCGGACGGGGTCTTCGCCTGCTGGTCCCGGCGAGCCGTTCGCAGGGACGGGGTAATGTCTGCCTCCGGGAAACGGTTGCCTTCAGGGAGGCGCGGGATGCGGTTCGCGATCAAGACCAGGCCGGAGCACACCACCTGGCAGCAGATGCGGGACGTGTGGGTGGCGGCGGACGACTTCGAGATCTTCGAGTCCGCCTGGCACTGGGACCACTTCTACCCGCTCACGGGTGACATGCAAGGCCCGAACTTGGAGGCCTGGACCACGCTCGCCGCGCTCGCGGAGGCGACGTCGCGGATCCGGCTCGGCTGCCAGGTGACCGGGATGATCTACCGGCACCCGGCCGTGCTCGCGAACATGGCCGCGACGACCGACATCATCTCGGGCGGCCGCCTCGAGCTCGGCATCGGCGCCGGCTGGAACGAGATGGAGACCGCGGCGTACGGCATCGAGCTGTACGGGCTGAAGGAGCGCTTCGACCGCTTCGACGAGGGTACGCAGGCGATGATCGCGCTGCTCACCGAGAAGGTCGCGAACTTCGACGGCAAGTACGTCAAGCTCACCGACGCGTACTGCAACCCTAAGCCGGTGCAGACGCCGCACCCGCCGATCACCATCGGCGGTAAAGGCCCGAACCGGACCCTCCGCGCGGTCGCCAAGTGGGCGCAGCAGTGGAACGTGATCGTCCCGAACCCGCAGGAGTGGAAGGCGCTCAAGGACGTCCTCGTACAGCGCTGCGAGGAGGTCGGCCGCGACGTCGACGAGATCACCTGCTCGGTGAACGTCCGGATCGACGCGGACGGCCCCCTCGACAAAGCGGTCGCCGAGGCCGCTGCGTACGGCGAGGCCGGCGTCGACCTGGTGATCATGAACCTTCCGCTGGACGCCCCGCCGTCCGTCCTCGAGCCGCTCGCGAAGGCGCTCGCCCCGCTCGCCTAGATCGTCCCCGGCTGCGTTTAGATTGGGCCTCGTGGAGCGGGAGGAGTACGTCGAGGCGGTGCTGCAGGCCGTGGAGTCGATCCCGGAGGGCAGCGTCGCGACGTACGGCGACATCGCCGAGTACGTCGGCCAGGGCGGACCGCGGCAGGTCGGCGCGATCATGCGCGAGTACGGCGCGAGCGTGCCGTGGTGGCGGGTGATCCGTGCGTCCGGCGTACCGGCCGACGAGGTCGGGGACGAGCAACTGCACCGGCTCCGGTCGGACGGTGTACGGATCACCAACGGCCGCGTCAACCTCCGCGAGGCGCGATGGGATCCGCGGGTCTGACCGTCCGGTTTCCGACGATCTGTGGACCGGGCGGGGTGCCCGTCAGGTTTTGTCGGTGGGGTCTGCTGGGATAGGGCGATGGTCGGCAGACAGGGTTCCCGGTACCGGTTGGTGCGGGAGGTGGCGCACAAGGCGGAAACGCCTGTCCTGGATGCCGATCAGCAAGCCGTCGTGGATCACGCCGGCGGGCCGCTCCTCGTTCTCGCGGGCCCGGGCACGGGGAAGACGACGACGTTGGTGGAAGCCGTCGTCGACCGCGTCCGCAACCGTGGGCTCAGTCCGGACGAGGTGCTCGTGCTGACCTTCGGGCGGAAGGCGGCGACCGAGCTCCGCGACCGGATCACCGGGCGGCTGGGGCGGACGACGCGGGTGATGCCGTCGATGACCTTCCACTCGTTCTGTTACGCGTTGCTGCGCCGGTTCACTCCAGCAGATGCGTTCGACGTACCGCTGCGACTGCCTTCCGGACCGGAGCAGTCGTTGCGGTTGACGGAGGCGTTGTCGGGCAGCCGTGAGGTCGGGGCGGTGCACTGGCCGGGCAGCCTGCATCCGGCGTTGAAGACGCGCGGTTTCACCGACGAAGTGCAGGCGGTGATCGGCAAGGCTCGGCAGTTGGGACTCGACCCGGAGGACCTGTCCGAGATCGGGCGGTCGGCGGAGCGGGCCGAGTGGGTCGCGGTCGGCGACTTCTTCGAGGAGTACCTGCAGGTTCTCGACGCGGAGCAGGTGCTGGACTACTCGGAGCTGATCCATCGCGCGGTGATCCTGGCGCAGCAGCCGTCGGTGCAGGCGAAGTTGCGGACCGAGTTCAAGGCCGTGTTCGTGGACGAGTACCAGGACACCGATCCGGGGCAGACCAAGCTGTTGCAGGCGATCGCCGGCGACGGGCGCGACCTGGTCGTGGTCGGCGATCCGGATCAGTCGATCTACACGTTCCGCGGCGCGGACGTACGCGGGCTGCTGCGGTTCACCGACGAGTTCCGCACCCGCGACGGTGCGGAGGCGGCGCAGATCGCGTTGGGTATGACGCGACGCTTCGGCACCACCCTGCAACGCGTCTCGCGGAACGTCGTCAACCGGCTCGGCGTACCGGGTTCGCTGGACCGGGACACGTTCGAACGGTTCCGCAACCCGGACGCGTCGTCGTGTGTGTTCGGCCCGGGAAAGGTCGAGGCGAATCTGTACTCGACCAGCGGGGCCGAGCTCGAGCACATCGCGGACCTGCTCCGGCGGGCGCACGTTCAGGACGGCATCGGCTGGAGCGAGATGGCGGTGCTCGTCCGCTCCGGCAGTCGTTCGATTCCGCCGTTGCGCCGGGCGCTGGCGGCGGCCGGTATCCCGGTCGACGTCGCGGGTGACGAGTTGCCGCTGTCGCGTGAGCCTGCGGCCCGGCCGATGCTGCTCGCGCTGCGGGCGGTGGCGGATCCGGAGACGCTTACCGTCGACGTCGTACGGGCGCTGGCGCTGTCGCCGTTGGGGGCGATGGATGCTGGGCAGTTGCGGCGGCTGGCGCGCGTACTGCGTCGGCGGGACAGGGATGCGGCGGGTGGCCAGCGGTTGCCGCGGTCGTCGGACGAGCTGCTGCGGGAGGCGATGCTGAACCCGTTGCTCCTCGACGAGGAGGCGTCGCCGGCCGAGGCGCGGTTCGCGGCGCTCGGCGAGCGGTTGCTCAAGGCAAGGAACATCGTGACCGCGGGCGCGGCGCCGGACGAGGTGATGTGGTCGCTCTGGGCGGACTCGCCGTGGCTGCGGCGGCTGCGCGGTCAGGCCGCGTCGGGCGGCGAGACCGCCCGGACCGCGAACCGGGACCTGGACTCGTTGTGCGCGTTGTTCGACGCCGCCGGGCGGGCCGAGGAACAGGTTGGTTTCAAAGGGGTTTCGGCGTTCCTGTCGGAGTTGGAGTCGCTGGACATCGCGGGCGACAACCGGTTCGACGGGACCTACCGCGAGGCCGGCGTTCAGCTGATGACCGCGCACCGGTCGAAGGGCCTGCAGTGGCGGCTGGTCGTGGTCGCCTCGGTGCAGGAGGGGCAGTGGCCGGACCTGCGGCGACGCGGGTCGCTGCTGGAGCCGGACCGGTTGGGTCCCGACGGGCTGATCGATCCGTTGTCGGCGGGTGCGCTGCTCGCCGAGGAGAGACGGTTGTTCTACGTGGCGATCACCCGGGCACGTGAGCGGTTGATCGTGACCGCCGTACAGGCGCCCGAGGCCGACGGCGATCAGCCTTCCCGATTCCTTGCCGAGCTGGACATTCCTTTGAAACTGGTGGCGGGAAGGCCGCGGCGGCCGCTGTCGCTGCCGGGCCTGGTCGCGGATCTGCGCTGTGTGCTGGCGGATCCGGCGTCGTCGCCCGCGTTGAAGCGGGTCGCGGCGGATCGGCTGGCGCAGCTGGCGTCGGCGGTCGACGACCGCGAGGAGGCCCTGGTGCCGACGGCGGATCCGGCGCGGTGGTGGGGCGTACGGGAACGGACCGAGTCGGTGCGGCCGATCGCGGATCCGTCGCAACCGGTGCCGCTGTCCGGGAGTGCGTTGACGACGATCGTGGACTGTCCGCTGCGGTGGTTCCTGACCCGGCGCGCGGGTGGCGAGACGCCGAGCACGTCGGCCATCGGGTTCGGCATGGTGCTGCACACGTTGGCCGATGCGGTCGCGACCGGGACGTTGCCGCCGTCGGTCGACGAGCTGAACGGGTGGCTCGACAAGGTGTGGACGCAACTCGAGTTCGAGTCGGCGTGGATCTCGGACCGGGAGCGGGTCGAGGCGGAGCAGGCGCTGCGCCGGTTCGTCGCCTGGCACCAGGGGCGGCCGGATCGCACGCTGGTCGGCACCGAGGTCGACTTCGACGTACTGCTCCCCGACGAGGAACACCCGGCGGTTCGGGTGAAGGGGCGGATGGACCGGATCGAGAAGGACGCCGAGGGTACGGTCCGGGTCGTCGACCTGAAGACCGGGCGGACCGTTCCGACCAAGCCGGCGCTGGCGCGGCACGTGCAGCTGGCGATCTACCAGCGCGCGATCAACTCCCGCCAGCTGAAGAAGCTCGGCGAGGACGCGGTCGCCGGCGGTGCCGAACTGGTGCAGCTGCGGCACGACGACAACGGCGGCTTCCCGAAGGTCCAGCACCAGGGCCCCCTGGAGACCGACGAGGACGGCAGGACGTGGCTCGACGAGGCCGTCGACGACGCCGCGCAGTTGATCCGCTCCGAGGATTTCGTTGCCAAACGCAACGATGGCTGCACCCGTTGCGAGGCCCGCGCGCTCTGCCCCATCCAACCCGAAGGCCGGGAGATCGTCTGATGGCTGTCGAGCTGCGGACCACCGCCGACCTCTGCGACCTGCTGGGGATCCCGTTCTCCGATCAGCAACTCGCCGCGATCACCGCACCGCTCGCGCCTGGAGTGATCGTGGCGGGGGCCGGGTCGGGGAAGACGACCGCGATGGCCGCCCGGGTGGTGTGGCTGATCTGCACGGGGCAGGTCAAGCCGGAGGAAGTGCTCGGGCTGACGTTCACCAAGAAGGCCGCGAACGAGCTGGACGTACGGATTCGTGACGACCTGACGAAGGCCGGCGTCCTCGGATCGACGTTGCCGAAGGACCAGCACCCGATCCTCGCCGCGCACCTGCGCAGCAACATCCCGAACTGGGAGCCCGAGGAACCAGGCGAACCGGTCGTCTCGACGTACCACGCCTTCGCCGGCACGCTGATCGCGGAGCACGGGCTGCGGCTCGGCCTCGAGCCGGATTCACGCGTGCTGGCCGACGCGACCCGGTTCCAGCTCGCCGGCCGAGTGGTACGGCGGTCCGCCGGGCCGATCCGGTTCGCGTCGCACCACGTACCGACGCTCGTGAACAGCCTGCTCGCGCTCGACGGTGAGCTCGCGGACCACCTGCTCCGGCCCGACGACATCCGCGACCACGACGACGCCGTACGGCAGGAGGTCGCCGCGGCGCGGAAGCAGACCGTCGAGGTACGCAAGCTCGCGGAGACCGCCTTGAAGCGTGGGGAGATCCTGCAGCTCGTCGAGGAGTACCAGGTGTACAAGGGGGAGCGCGGCGTCGTCGACTTCGCCGACCAGATGGCGCTCGGGGCCCGGCTCGCGGAGGAGTGCCCAGAGGTGGCCGCGGTCGAGCGCGGTCGGTACAAGGTGGTGCTGCTGGACGAGTACCAGGACACCTCGGTGTCGCAGCGCCGGATGCTCACCGCACTCTTCGCCGCGGGTGATGGGCGCGGGCATCCGGTCACCGCCGTCGGGGATCCTTGTCAGGCGATCTACGGGTGGCGCGGTGCTTCGGTGGCGAACCTGGACGAGTTCCCGACGCATTTCCCACAGGCCGACGGTTCACCCGCCCAGCGGTACGTACTGAGCGTCAACCGCCGGTGCGGCAGCCGGATCCTTGCCGCGGCGAACCAGCACGCGGCCGAGCTGTACGAACAGCATCCCGGGGTGATCCCGCTCGAGGCTCCCGCGGATGCGCCGGAGGGCGCGATCACGGTCGGCTTGTTCGAGACGCGCTCGCAGGAGGTCGAGTGGGTCGCCGACGCGATCGTCGCCGCGCACCGGACCCGGAACCGCCGGTGGAAGGACATCGGCATCCTGATGCGCACGAACGTCGACCTCAGCGCGGTGCACGAGGCGCTGATCGCGCGCAAGGTCCCGGTCGAGGTGGTCGGCCTCGGCGGGCTGCTCGCGCTGCCCGAGGTCGTCGACGTGGTCGCGACGCTGCAGGCCGTCAACGACCTGACCGCGAACGCGGCGATGCTGCGGATCCTGACCGGTCCGCGGTACCGGATCGGTCATCGCGATCTTGCCCTGCTCGCGAACCGTGCCCGGATGCTCGCCGACGCGGGATCGCATCAGGCGACCGATCTGGTGTCCGCGCTGGACGCTGCCGTCGCCGGCATGGACTCGACCGAGGTCAGCTCGCTCGCCGAGGCTGTCGACGACCCCGGTCCGTTGGAGTACGCACCGGAAGCGCTGGTGCGCTTCAAGGAACTGTCGACCGAGTTGCGCGAGCTCCGCGCGCACGCGGGCGAGCCGCTGCTGGACCTGGTCCGCCGGGTGATCAGCACGATCGGCCTGGACGTCGAGCTGACCGCGACACCGGACCACGTCGACGCCGGGCGCCGCGACCACCTCGCCGCGTTCCTCGATGCCGTCGGCAACTTCGTGTCGACCGAGTCCGACGGGTCGCTCGACGGTCTGCTCGCGTACCTCGCCGCCGAGGAGGAGTACGCCGCCGGCCTCGACCTCGCCGTACCGAGTGAGGCCGACTCGGTGAAGCTGCTCACCACGCACCGGTCGAAGGGCCTCGAATGGCCGGTGGTGTTTGTACCGACCCTGGTGTCGAAGGTGTTTCCCTCGGACCGCGGGCGGGCCAAGTGGACGACGAACGCGAAGGTGCTGCCGTGGCCGCTGCGCGGTGACGCCGACACGCTGCCCGACATCCACGACCTCACGAATACCGGGCTGAAGGCGTTCGCCGACGAGTGCAAGGAGATGAACGCGCTGGAGGAACGGCGGCTGGGGTACGTCGCCTTCACCCGCGCGAAGGAGTTGCTGGTCGCGACCGGGCACTGGTGGGGGCCGACGCAGAAGCGGCCGCGCGGTCCGTCGTCGTACCTCGAGACCCTGAAGAAGCACGCGGGGGAACGGGTGATCGCGTGGGCGGAGCAGCCCGAGCTCACCGACGAGAACCCCGAGCTCGCGGAGCAGACCCAGGCGCCGTGGCCCACGCCGTACGACCGGGACTCCTTCCAGCGCCGGCTGGAAGCGGTCGCGCTGGTCGAGCAGGCACGCTTGGAAGGTCCGTCGGTTGAGGCGGAGGAGTCGCTGCTGCTCGACGAGCAGGCGACGGTCGCCCGGTGGGACTCCGAGCTCGAGCGGTTGTTGTCCGAGGCAAAGGAAAGCCGGAGCCGGAAGGCGTACGACGTAACGCTTCCGGCCGCCCTATCCGCGACCCAGCTGATGCGCCTGGCGAAGGACCCGGACGGCCTCGCCGCGGAACTCGCCCGTCCGATGCCGCGCAAGCCCAACCGGGCGGCGCGGTTCGGCACCCGCTTCCACGCCTGGGTGGAGAGCTACTTCGGCCAGCAACTACTCCTCGACCCCGACGACCTCCCCGGCGCCGCGGACGAGGACATCGTCGACGACACCGACCTCACCGACCTGATGGACGCCTTCCGCGACGGCCCGTTCGGCGACACCACCCCGTACGAGATCGAGGCCCCGTTCGCCCTGGCCCTCGACGGCCGCGTCATCCGCGGCCGGATCGACGCCGTCTACCAGGCCGTCCGCCCCGACGGCTCCCGCGGCTACGACGTCATCGACTGGAAAACCACCCGCGGCGAAACCGCCGACCCCCTCCAGCTGGCCATCTACCGAGTCGCCTGGTCCGAACTCATGAACATCCCCCTGAACCAGATCACCGCCGCCTTCTACTACGTCCGCACCGGCGACATCATCCGCCCCGACAACCTCCCCGACAAACAGTCCCTCACCACCCTCCTGAACGGCTGACCGACGCTCGTGGCACTGGGCGGCTAGTGGAGACGGAACAGGTCGGCCGGCACGATGCGCACCGGGAACGGTGACGTCGCGTCGAAGGCGTTGTCGCCGTGAACGACATCTCGCTCGACGTATGCGCCGTCCACCAGTTCGAGCACGGTGAGGCTTTCCTTGTCCGGATCCAGGATCCAGTAGGAGCGAACTCCCGCCTGCTCGTAGACTCCCCGCTTCAGCAGCAGATCGATCATCCTCGAACTCGGGGAGAGGATCTCGACCGCGAGCAGCAGCGGCCTCTCAGCATGCTGCGGATTGGTGTCGCCCGGACCGCAAACGAGAACGTCAGGCTGCAACGAACGCGTGGACGTCGGCCGGTAATCGAACGGCGCTTCGAAGATGTCCAATCCGCCAGGCGACGCAAGTCTCAGTTGGAAGTGAAGTTCTGCGGCGGCTCGCTGGTGAATCCGGGAAGGTCCAGGAGTCACGAACAGCCCACCATCGATGATCTCGCGCCGCCGACCGTCTTCGGGCGCGGTGTCGAGGTAAGCCAAGCTATAAGCCCCTGACTCGAGTTGTTCCACGGACACAATGGTGCCTCCTTCTCGGCCACCGGACCAGCATGGCCGCACGTGGTGGCTGTTCGGTGCCGTTTTGGCGATCTGCCCCGGGCTGCCCCGCAATCTGCCCCGGGATGCCCCGGTTCGCGTCATTTTGTGAGGGTTGCGGGGGCGAGGGTGATGGGGAAGGGGTGGGTTGTTCGGAAGGACTCCTCGGATTGGACTACGGCTTGGCAGGTGTAGCCGTTCGGGGTCAGTTCGAGGATGGTGAGTTCTTGGGCGGTGGGGTCGAGGAGCCAGTACGACGGGACACGGTGGGTCTCGTAGAGAGTGCGTTTGAGGACTACGTCGGTGGTTCGCGTGGCGGGGGAGAGGACCTCCACGGCCAGGACGGGTGGGGTGGTCAGGAGCTGGGCGTCGGTGCGGTGGCAGACCAGGAGGTCCGGGCGCAGCGACGTGTTCACGGTGGGTCGGAAGTCCAGGGAACCGACGGCGACGAGCAGGTCCGGTGGGCAGGCGTGTTTCAGCTGCACCATGAGGGCGATCAAGGCCGCGTGGTGGGCGGGTGGTTGTGGTCCGGTGACGAGGAGGCGGCCGTCGACAACCTCGTACCGCCGCCCGTCACGTGTGGCTTCCGCTGTCGGCACCACCCCAGCGTGACCTATTTCGTCGTACCCCCGCGGAAGTTGTCCACAGCCCCCCGCACCCCGCCGGCCTCTGCGTGCCGCGCCGATCAGGACTCCTTCGGGGCATCTTTGAGAAGCCACCAACCGTTTCGGTGGTCTTGGAATGATCGGTGGCTTCTCAAAGTCGCCGGGGTCGCCGGGGTCGCCGGGGTCGCGGGGGTCGCGGGTGCGGTCGCGGCCGTGGACAGTTCGACGCGCTGGCGGGCGCACGTTGTCAGTGGGCCAGTGGGTTGTCCAGGGTGCCGGCGAACTGGAGGGAGCCGGCGACGTCGGTGAGGTCGACCATTTGCTGGTTGTTGCGGAGTTGCAGGCGGTTCAGGCAGGACAGGGCGAACGACGGCGCGAAGATGTCGTACTTCGCGAACGCCTCCGCCAGCTCCGGCGTCGCCGCCTGGTAGTCGCGCACCGCCGTCCCGACGACCGACCAGAACTCGGAGACCGTCAGCAACCCTTCCCGATCCAGCAGCGGCGCGAGGAACCGGAAGATGCAGTCGAACACGTCGGTGAAGATCGACAGCAACTTCTCGTCGTCCGGTACGTCGGCCCGCACCCGCTCCGCCTCCGGCGGCAGGTCGGTCGACGGACTCAGTACGGCGATCTCCTCCGCGATGTCCTTCATGATCACCCGGACCGGGATCGCGTCGCGCAGTACGAGGATCAGGTTCTCGCCGTGCGGCATGAACACCAGCTCGTACGCGTAGAAGCTGTGCAGCAACGGGATCAGGTACGCGTCGACGTACGCACGCACCCAGTCCGCCGGCGCCAACCCGGACGCGCGCACCAACGCCGCCGCCAACGAGGCGCCATGCCGATCGACGTGCAGCAACGACGCCATCGTCGCGAGCCGCTCGCCCGGTTCCAGCGACGGCACCGGGCTCTCCCGCCAGAGCGCCGACAACATCTTCCGGTACGGCGATGTCTGGTCCGTCGCGTTCTCGTAGTACCGGTTGTGGTACCCGACCGCGGCGATCTCCCGCAGTACGGTGAACCCGTACCGCTTGAAAACAAGGTCGTTCGACACGACCGAATGAACCCAGTCGTTGATCGCCGGCGTCGCCGCCATGTACGACGGCGACAACCCACGCATGAATCCCATGTTCAGCACCGACAACGCGGTCTTCACATAACACCGTGATGGTGCCGACCGGTTGAAGAACGTCCGGATCGACTGCTGCGGCTGATAGACGTCCTCCGTCGACCCGAGGTGGACGATATGCCCCAAAGCGATGTCGGCCGCAAAGGTGATGGAGGTCTTGTTGTCCCACTGCCACGGATGCACCGGCAGGTAGACGTACTCCGCCGGATCGGCAACGGCCGCGAACCGCTCCAACACGCCGGACCCCAACTCCAACCGCATCAACTCGTCGAAATTCACCGACGAACTGCAGGACACGGTGGCTCGGTCCCGACGGACAGCGATCCACGTCAACCGCACACCCGCACCGGTCTCCGGCGCGTACGCCAGATAGTCCGACAGCCCGAACCCGAGCCGCCCGTTGTTCGCGACGAAACACGGATGCCCCTCCGTCATTGCGGCCTCGATGGTCTGGAAGTCTGCGCCGACCAGCTCCGCGGCGGTCAGATCCGGTTTCGACAACTTGTACGCCGCCGACGCCAACGTGCTGCTGATCTCCTCGAGGTACACAGGCAGCATCTCCCGCCCGATCCCGAGCTGCTCGTGGAACTCGGTGACGAACTCCAAGGCGTCGACCGGCAACCCGTCGGAACGCATCACCGACGAGATATCCCAATGATTCAAGGGATAACGTCGCGCCGCGAACCGGTAACACCCGACGACGTACTCATTGCCATCGGCAACCGGCTGCAGAATCCGCTCGTGCGTGAACTCCGCCAGCGCTTTCCGTACCAGCGCCTGACTGACCACAGCCCACGAATCCATCAGCCCGCCTCGTTCGTCCGCAACGCGTTGGCGTACTGGTCGCGAGTACAGAAACTCAACCACGCCTGCTTGTCCGGCAACGACACGATGCTGTGCTTGCGGAATCCCATCCGGGCGTTCAGCGCCTGGATCTTCGTGTTCCGTACGTCGGGCTCGACCACGACCCGGTCCACCAGCGGATCGCTGAACAGGCAGTCCATGATCGTCTCGAGCACCGCCCCGGTGAACCCGGCGAGGCGCACCACCGGCGCCCCGACCAATACGTGCATCCCGATATCGCCCGGCGCGACGTCGTACACCTGCCCGACCGCGTCGTACGCCGGCAGGTATCGCTCCACCAGGAACGCCGCCCGCCCGTCGTGCTCGCCGAGAAGGGTCTGGTGGTGCGCAGTCGAAGCGATCCGCTCGTACTCCGCGCGGACGTCAGCGACGGACGCCCGCAGCAGCCCCCAGTACTGCGCGTACGGCTGAGTGACCCAGCTGTGCACGACCTCCACGTCGGCGTCGAGGTCGAACGGCCGGAGGCTGAGGGCGCCGAGACCGGGGACGAAACGCCGGTACGTCGGCTCGGGCAGTGCTCTGGTCATAGCAGACTCCAAGGGCGGCGGGGTTAGCTAAGCCTTACCTTACTCACCTTGGAACTGGACCCCGCAAGTAGTCCGTGCGACGGATACGTCACATCGCTGCTAGGCGGGCCTTGATGTCCGGCTTGACCACCTTGCCGACCTTCGAGCGGGGCAGGTCCGGCCAGACCAGGACCTCCTTCGGGGCCTTGACGCTGCCGATGCGTGCCTTCGCGAACGCGATCAGCTCGGCAGCGTCCACCGACGCCCCCGGCTGGAGCTGTACGACGGCGACCACCCGCTCGCCCCACTTCTCGTCGGGCTGCCCGATCACGGCACAGTCCTGTACGGCGGCGTGCGCCATCAGGGCCTGCTCGACCTCGGTGGAGTACACGTTGAAGCCACCGGTGATGATCATGTCCTTGGCCCGGTCGACGATGTACAGGTAGTTGTCGTCGTCCAGGTAGCCGATGTCGCCGGTGTGGTGCCAGCCGTACGCCGAAGCCGCTTCGGTCGCCTCGGGGTTCTGGTAGTACCCCTTCATCACCAGCGATCCGCGGACCACGATCTCGCCGCGTTCCCCGTGCGGCAGCAGTGTGCCGTCCGCGCCCATGATCGCCACCGTGACGAGGGGGGACGGCCGTCCCGCGGATGACAGCCGTCCCCGGGCGATGTTGCCGCCGGCATCGAAGTGTGCGGCGGGCGGCAACATCGAGATCATCATCGGCGCCTCGGTCTGCCCGAACAGCTGCGCCATCACCGGACCGATCCGCTGCAGCGCCTCTTCGAGCCGGGCCACCGACATCGGCGCGGCGCCGTACCAGAAGCACCGCAACGACGACAGGTCGGTGGAGTCGAGCTCCGGCGCCGCCAGCACCATGTAGATCAGCGTGGGTGGCAGGAACGTGTGCGTCACCCCGTGTCGCGGTATGAGCTCCAGGAACGTGTGTACGTCGGGAGTGCGCATGATCACGATCTCGCCGCCGGACGCGAGCACCGGGAAGCACAGCACACCCGCTGCGTGTGTGAGCGGCGCCAGCGCCAGGTACACCGGGCGTGAACCGAACGGGTAGCCCATCAACGTGAGCGCGGTCATCGCCTCCAGGTTGCCGTTGCCGAGCATGACCCCCTTCGGGCGCCCGGTCGTCCCTCCGGTGCCGACGATCATCGCCAGGTCGTCGGGGGAGGTGAGATCGGGTGCCGGCTGGGACGCGCCCCCGCAGAACGCGTCCCAGCCGACGGTGCTCCGGCCGTTGGGGTGGGGGTCTTGGCCGGAGCGGGAGGGCTCGCTGTCCAGGCAAACGAAGGTGTGCACCTTGGGCAGTGAGTCCCGTATGCGGTCCACCAGGGGCGCGAACGCCGCCTGGTAGATGAGTACTTCACAGTCGAACTGGTCGAGCAGTTCCCGGTTCTCGGCCGCCTCGTTGCGCGGGTTGATCGGGCACCAGACCGCACCGGCCCGGCTGATCCCGAACACGCAACCGAACGCCACCGGGTCGTTCGCGGACAGGATCGCGACCTTCCCGCCGGGCCGTACGCCGGTCGCCGCCAGCGCACCCGCGACCCGGTACGAGAGCTGCTGTACGTCGGCGTACGTCAGCGTCTCGCCGTCCGTGGTGAGACAGGGGGCGTCCGGCGCCAGCGACGCCCCCTTGTCCAGATACTCGACCAGTCGCATCAGCGATACACCGTGATTTGTGGCTCCGACACCAGCCCGAAGCTCCGCAGTACGCCGAGCAGTTCGCGGTGACCGAACGCCTGGCAGCCACTCGCGAACCCGACCCGCTTCGGAGGTGTCTGCAGCAACGAGTACGCCGCGTACGCCTGCAGCAGACCGGTCTGCTGGTAGTTGCTGTTGCCGTGGATGACGCAGTGCGCCCGCCCGAGCGGACCGGACGCGTGGACAGAGTCCAGCGTCTTGTTGACGCGCGGGTTCTCCCGCGGCGGCATCTCGTTCATGACCTGGCGCGCAGTTGCGGTCAATGCCTCGTTGCGCTCGTCGGGCGCCATGTCCTTGGTCGCCTCCAGCGCCGCGGCAACGATCTGCGGTACGCCGTTCATCAGTGCAGCGTTGAAGACACCGCCCTGCGCTTTGCAGTTCGCAACGCGTGGATCGCGCTTGAACCACACAGGGTGTGACATGCCACCCCAGGGCAGCGACAGGGCCAGCTCGTGCTGTCCGGGAACGACCAGCTGGACCAGCCCTTGCGTGGTGAACTCGGTGTACTGGTTGTTCTCCAGATAGTGCGCCTTCGACGTCGCAGCGTTCACCAGGATCGTGCGCGTGGAGGCGATTGTCGGGCTGCCGCCCCAGAACACCGCGATGTCCAACGTGTCCAGCCCCGGCTGCTCGAGACACAGCTGCGCAGCGATCTCGCTGGTCGTGTACATCTGCGCGATCCCGGGCGCCAGCAGCAGACCGGCCTCGGCGAACTGCGGACCGTACTTCTCGTCGCAGGTCATCAGCCAGTCCTGCTCACCGGTCGTGTCGGTGTAGTGCACGCCGGCGGCCAGTGCGGCTTCTACCGCGGCCGAACCGAGCTCGCTGAACGGTCCGACGGTGTTCAGGACGACAGATGCGCCTTTGAACAGGTCGGTCAGCGACGCCGTGTCGTGGTCGACAGTGGCAATCTCGTAATCGGCCGTCTCGATGCCCGGGACATGCGCCTCCATCGAGGCCTTCAGCTTGGCCTCGTCGCGACCGGCGGCGACGAACGGGACGTGGTACTGGCGGAGGTACTCACACACCAGCCGGCCCGTGTAGCCGGAAGCTCCATAGACGACAACAGGCTTGGTAGCCATCACATCCCCATTCCGCCGTCGACCGGGAGGCCGATGCCAGTGATGAAGCGGGCCTCGTTGGACGCCAGGAAGACGACCGCGTCGGCCATGTCCGAGACCTCGCCCAGCCGGCCGGACGGAGTCAGTCCGATCACCGCGGCCACCGCGGCCTCGGGCGACTCGAACAGGCCGAGCTGGGCGACGTCGTTCGCCAGGCCGGCGCCCATCGCGGTCGGGACCAGGCCGGGGTAGATGCAGTTGACGCGGACGCCGTACCCGAGCTTGCCGGACTCCATCGCGGCCACCCGGGTGAGCCGGTCGACCGCGGACTTGGTCGCGGAGTACACCGCGATGCCGGGGAACGCGATCGTGGCCGCGACCGACGCGACGTTGATGATCGCGCCGCCCTGACCGGCCAGACCCTCGGGCCGCATCGTCCGCAGGCCCCACTTGATGCCGAGCGTGGTGCCGAGGACGTTCACCTCGAGCATCTTGCGGATCTGGTCCGCGGTGACCTCGGTGAGCAGGCTGGTGATCTCCACCCCCGCGTTGTTCACCAGGATGTCGAGACCGCCGAGGATGTCGTTGGCGGCGACCACCGCGTTCTCCCAGTCGCCGTCGTCGGTGATGTCGTGGGCGACGAAGCCGTTGCCGCCGCCGTACTCCTGGTCGAGCGCGTCCGCGACCGCTTCGCCCAGGTCCTTCTGGATGTCGCTGATCACGACTTTCGCGCCGGCCGCCGCGAGGGCGCGCGCCATGCCCTCGCCGAGACCCTGCGCGCCGCCGGTGACCAGGGCCTTGCGGCCGGTGAGATCGAGTGAACCCATCTGAAGCTCCCTTGCTCGTACGGGTGACCACAGCCTGGCCACGCTTTTGACACTCGTCAAGACTTTGTTTGACACTTGTCAAGAAAATCTCCCGCGCCGGGACGCGCCTGGCCCGGCGCGGGGTACTCTGACGCAACGAGTCGAGCAGAAGAGTGGGTGAGTGCTGTGGTGTCCGCCGCTGAGGAGCGACCTGCCCGCGTCTCGGGGATCGACAAGATCGAGCGCCGCCGGGTCGCGCTGGCCGAGTCCGCGCTGAAGACCCTCGGCGAACTCGGGTACGCCCGCACCAGCCTGCGCGAGATCGCGAACAACTCCGAGTTCACGCACGGCGTCGTGCACTACTACTTCCGCGACAAGATCGACCTGATCAGCTACTGCGTGCGCTACTACAAGACCAAGTGCGCCCGGCGGTACGACGAGGTCGTGGAGACCGCGACGTCCGCGGAGGACCTCGCGACCGGCTTCCTGGGCAAGATGACCCAGACGCTGGTCGAGGAGACCCCGATGCACAAGCTCTGGTACGACCTGCGCGCGCAGAGCATGTTCGAGGAGCAGCTGCGCCCGGACGTCGAGGCGATCGACAAGCTGCTCGAGGACATGATCTGGCGGATCCTCTCCCGGTACGCCGATCTCACCGAGACGATCCCGACCGTGGACGCGCCAACCGCGTACGCCCTGGTCGACGGCCTGTTCGAACAGGCCGTGGTGGGCTACGCCGCGAACCCGGACAAGGCGCCGGCACTACTGACCGACCGCATCCTGCAGGTGCTGCCCAAGTTGGTCGCGGCGTAGCTCGTCACTCCGCTCCGCAGTCGACCTTGCAGAGCTTGTCGGTCAGCGTGAGGATCGCGCCGGGCTGATCGGTGTCGGACTCGGTGGAGTACTCGACGGTCCAGTTGCCGGCCGTGGTGGTGCCGGCCTTCTTGCCCGACTGCTGCTTGAGCCAGTCGACGATCTTCCCGCGTGGGTTCACATGCGCGACTTCCAGCGCCTGCGGTGCGAACTCGGTCAGTGCGGACGTCGCCTCTGCCGCTGCTCCGGTCGCCTGGAGCGAAAGGACAGCTGGGCGCGGCTGCGTGCCGATCAGTACCTGCACCGACGTCGTGCCCTGGGTGCAAGTTTGGTACGCCTCGTCGGTGCCGCACTTGTAGCCCTTGCCGGCGAGCGCAGTTACGACCTGTGCCGCTGTGAGGTCGGGCAACGTCTCCTCAGGTCCTGAGGTCGTGGTGTTGCTGGTCGTCGCTGATGGTGCACTGGTGGATGTGCTCGGGCTCCCCGAGGACGACGGCGACTTGCTGCCCGAGCAGGCCGCCGTACCGAGGAGGAGCACGGCGCAGGCGAGGGCCGCGCCGAGCCGGCGGTTCAGACCGGCACCTCGATCGCGGCGTCGAGCGCGATCGTGATCATTTCGGAGAACGTCGTCTGGCGCTCCTCCGCGGACGTCACCTCGTGCGTGATCAGGTGGTCCGACACGGTCATGATGCCGAGTGCGCGGCGGCCGAACTTCGCGGCGAGGGTGTACAGCGCGGCGGCCTCCATCTCGATCCCGAGGACGCCGTACTCCGCGGTCCGCGAGACCAGGTCCGGGCGGTCGTTGTAGAACAGGTCACCGGAGAACACCTGGCCGACGTGCACGTTCAGCCCGGCCGCTTCGGCCGCGTCGACGGCCGCGCGGAGCAGCTTGTAGTCCGCGGTCGGCGCGTAGTCGATGCCGTGGAAGCGCAGCCGGTTCATCTGCGAGTCGGTGCTCGCGGACATCGCCACGATCACGTCCCGGACCCGGACCGCCTCGGTCAGCGCGCCACAGGTACCGACCCGGATCAGGGTCTGTACGTCGTAGGACTCGAACAGCTCGTGCGCGTAGATCGAGGCGGACGGCTGGCCCATGCCGGAGCCCTGGACGGAGATGCGCTCACCCTTGTAGGTGCCGGTGAACCCGAACATGTTGCGGATCTCGGTGTAGCAGATCACGTCGGACAGGTAGGTCTCCGCGATCCACTTGGCCCGCAGCGGATCCCCCGGGAACAGCACCCGCGGTGCGATCTGCCCCTTCTCGGCGGCGATGTGAATACTCATGCGGGGATGCTCTCATGGGGCCGGGGTAGGTTGAGGCCTGTGGCCTACTCCATCACTCCCGGTTCGTTAGCCCTGTCCCGTTCCGTCCTGGACCGTGCCGCCGATCGCCGCCGTGACGACGACTGGCTGGAGAAGGCCTGGGCCTCGCCGGAGACCCAGGTCGTGGTGGTGGCCGGCGACCAGATCCAGGTCGTCGACGACCGCTCGGCGCTGCGGTTCGTACCGCCGGCCGAGGCGCCCGACGGGATCCGGGTCTTCCTCGGTATCGACCGCGAGTCCGGGGCCGGGATGACTGCGGAGGGCCGGGCGGTGTTCGGCGTGATCGTCGACGGCGCGGCCGACGAGTCGTACGGCGGGCTGCGCGAGCTGGGCGCGCTGCTGAACGACCGCGAGGCCGGCATTGCGGTGCACCTGATCGGCCTGTCGAACTGGCACGGCGTCCACACGCACTGTGCGAACTGTGGCGAGCACACGGAGGTGGTGGACGCCGGGCACGTTCGTCTCTGCCCGGTGTGTGGAAAGAGCCACTTCCCGCGCAGCGACCCGGCGATCATCGTGCTGGTCACCGACGACCAGGACCGGGCGCTGCTCGGCCGCAACGAGGCCTGGCCCGTGGGGCGGTACTCCACGTTGGCCGGCTTCGTGGAGCCCGGCGAGTCGCTGGAAGCCGCCGTACGGCGTGAGGTCCTGGAGGAGACCGGCGTGATCGTCGGGCCGGAGATCGAGTACGCCGGCAGCCAGCCGTGGCCGCTGCCCGCGAGCCTGATGCTCGGGTTCTACGCGAAGGCGACCGGCTTCGACATCGACGTGGACCAGGACGAGATCGCCGAGGCGAGATGGTTCACCCGGGAGGACCTCCGCCAGCTGGTCGAAGCCGGCACGATGGCCCTCCCGGGTGCAATCTCGATCTCCCGCCGCCTGATCGAAGGCTGGTACGGCGAGAGCCTCAGCGGCAGCTGGTGATCACCGGCCCACGTCCGACCGGGCTGCGGCCACCACGATGAGTGTGCCTTCCCAACGCTCGATGGAGCCGTCGGCCTGGAGCTCCCGCACCTTCGTCACCACCGCACTGACGTAGGCGCTGTGGCTGGGCCAGTTGGCCTTCGCGCTGGGTAGTACGTCGGTCAGCGTGCAGCCGTACGTCAAGAAGCGGTTCTGGACGTAGCTGTCGATGTTGCCGGTCCACACCGTCGGCCGTAGGTCGGACTGCGGGCACGGGTCGACCGGTGGGGTGTACGACGCCAGGTTGGTCGGGTTGACGTACCCGTCCGGTCGCAGCAGCGTGTAGTAGGTGCCGTCCGGTGTTTGGGTGAGCCGGTTGAGGCCGTGGTCGCGCAGTACGATCGTCTGCCCGCTCAGGATGTCCAGTACGAACAGCCGTCCACCTGCGACTCCGTACAGGTAGCCGTCCCGCCAGGACAGTGCGCCGTCCTGTGCGCCGGTGAACCCGCTGAACACGGGCAGCAGTCGTTTCACCACACCGGTCACCGGGTCGACGGCGAACACGATGCCGTCCGCCAGGCCCCAGATGTTGCCGTCCGGTCCGGTGATCAGCTCGTTGATGCTGGCGGCACCGGACACCGGAACGATGTCGGTGAGCACCTGTCCGGTAGCCGGGTCCACCTTGACCAGGTGGGCTTCACTGGCCTTCGGCTCGGTGCCCTGGCCGCCCTCGATGCTGGAGCCGAGCCAGACGTCGTTCCCGTCCGGCACGATCGAGGCGATCGTCTGATCGGCCACCAGGTTCCGGTAGACCGTGTGAGCTCCGGTCGGTACGTCGTACACGGTCAGCGCGCCGCCGTACTCGCCGTACGCCGGGGTCGTACCGACGTACACGTGGTCGCCGTCAGGTACTACAGCGACCGGTCTGTTCTGGTGGTCGCTGTCGACGAGGCTGAACAGCTCCTTCGGGTTGGTCGGGCTGTCCGGCTGTGTCGGGTCCCAGAGCGAGAGCCTGCCGTACGGGTAGATACCGACGTACATCTTGCCGTGGCCGTCCCACGCCCAGCCCTCCACTTGCCCTTGCCGGGTGGTGATTGCCGACTTACCGGTCGCGGGGTCGTAGATCGCGGTAGAGCCGTTCAGATAGACGTTGACGAAGACCTTGCCCGTACTGGGATCGGCCAGCTCGTGCATGAGCGGAGAGGGCACGTACTGGAACGGAGAGCTCCACTGAGCGAGCGTGCCGTCCGCAGGGTTGTAGCGGAACGTGCCACCGGAGTAGTTCCCCGCGAGGCCGTACAAGACAGGTACGCCGTTCTCTGTCACCCAGCCGTACCCGATGGAGGCTCCACGGGTCATAGTGCGGACCGGCGTCACCGGGCCGACCGTGTTGGTGTCCAGGTCGTAGTGCGTGAGCTTGAGCGTGTTGTCGGTGAAGTAGACGCCACCTGGCCCGGCTGCGGAGACACCGCGCGCAGCGATCGGGTAGTCCATCACCTGCTGGCCCGTGGTCGCGTCGGTGTACTTGATCTGCGCCCCGGTGACGGCGTCCACCACGACCAGCCGGCTGCTCGCGTTGGCGAACACCCTGCCGCCCGCGTAGTCCAGGTCGATGAAGTCCTTGGCCGTAGTACCCGGGGGAGTGATGTCTTCGACCGCCTTGGTCGCTATGTCGATACGGAGCAGCCGGGCGTTCGGAGTGGAGACGCCGACGAACAGTTTGTTGTGGTCGGGGTCGTAGACCGTGGAGCGCGCGTACTGCTGCACGGGGTCCAGCGAGCCGTAGTCGGTGACCTCACCGGTCGTGGCGTCGTACTTGAATGCGTGGGCGTTCGGGTACGTACCGGCGTACACGTTGCCATCCGGGTCGGACGTGAGGCCGTAGATCTGCGACTGGCCCGGGATCGGCTGGCCCAGGTCGGTCACTTCGCCGGTGACGGGGCTGTAGCGGTAGAGGTGCGCGTTGGCGTACGTACCGAGGTACACGTCGCCGTTCGGTACGACGACGATCGCCCAGCCGCCGGCCGCGCCGGGCAGCGGAACGGTGCGCAGCAGTTCGCGCGAGTGCAGGTCGACGACGTTCAAGCGGGCGTTCTCACCCGCGGGTACGGCGTACACGACGTCGCGACCGTCGGGGGTGCGGCCGACCGCGCCCTCCATGATCGTGAGCGAACTGACCGGTGAGCCGAGGTCCTTGATGACATCTGGCGACGGCGCGAACGGTCTGATCGCCGGGCCGAGCGGCCAGTTCTCGGACGGGAACGGCTCCGGCAGATCATCCGGCGGGGCTGCAGTGGCGTGCAGACCACCCGTGGCGAGCAGGCCGAGCGTTGCGGCGAACGTGATGACGGCATGGCGGAATAGACGGCGCGAGAACATGGGCGGACCCCCTGCGACGTGGTTCATCGCAAGGTATAACGGTCATGACCGTAAAGTCCATAACTCAGGCAATATGGCCTGAGCCGAAATTACGCGACGAGCTTCTCCGCGACCTGGGCGAGCGACGGGTTGGTCATCGCGGTGCCGTCCGGGAAGACCACCGTCGGCACCGTCTGGTTGCCGTTGTTGATCTTCTCGACGATCTCCGCGGCCCCCGGGACCTGCTCGATGTCGACCTCGGTGAACTCGATACCGGCCCGCTTGAGCTGGCCCTTGAGGCGGTGGCAGTAGCCGCACCACGGCGTCGAGTACATCGTGAAAGCTGACATCGGCGGACTCCTTGTGGAGCTGGGAGGGGTTTTGTCGGGCGTCCCGTCTAGGGTTGCCTTCGACGTATTCGAACCATGGTCCAGGTGGTGCTGTTCCCGTATGTCTCAGTCCGTGAGCGACTTCACACGACCCGGCTCCGCAGATGACCTCCTCGAGGCCCTCGACCCGGAGCAGCGGGCGGTCGCGACCGCCTTGCACGGGTCGGTCGTGGTGATGGCCGGCGCGGGCACCGGGAAGACGCGGGCGATCACCCACCGGATCGCGTACGGCGTGCGCACCGGGACGTTCGACCCGGTCCGGGTGCTCGCGGTGACGTTCACCCAGCGCGCGGCGGGGGAGATGCGCGGCCGGCTCGCGCAGCTCGGGGTCCAGGGCGTCCAGGCCCGCACGTTCCACTCGGCCGCGCTCCGCCAGGCCCGGTTCTTCTGGCCCAAGGTGTACGGCGGGGAGCTGCCGCCGATCGTGGACCGGAAGTTCCCGCTGCTGACCGAGGCCGCGTCGCGCTGCCGGATCCGCGTCGACACGCCCGCGCTGCGCGACCTGGCCGGTGAGGTCGAGTGGGCCAAGGTGAGCAACGTACGCCCGGACGACTACGCGAAGCTGGCGCCGAAGTCGGGCCGGACGCTCGCGGCCTTCGACCCGCCGACGATCGCCCGGATCTTCGCGGCGTACGAGGACGTCAAGCTCGAGCGCGGCCGGATCGACCTGGAGGACGTGCTGCTCTGCGCGGTCGCCCTGCTCGCGGAGGACGAGCGGGTCGCCGCGGAGATCCGCCGGCAGTACCGGACGTTCGTCGTGGACGAGTACCAGGACGTCTCGCCACTACAACAGAGCCTGCTCGACCTGTGGCTGGGCGGCCGCGAGGACGTCTGCGTGGTCGGTGACCCGGCGCAGACCATCTACTCGTGGGCCGGCGCCGAGCCGGAGAACCTGGTCCGCTTCGCCTCCCGGCACCCGTCGGCGACGCTGATCAAGCTGGTCCGGGACTACCGGTCGACCCCGCAGATCGTCGACGTGGCGAACAAGATCCTCGACGCGGCCGGTCCGACCGGTCTGCCCGGACGGGTCACGCTCCGCTCGCAGAAGGAAGCCGGTCCCGTTCCGGTCTACCGGGAGTACTCCGACGAGGTCGCGGAAGCGGACGCGGTCGGGCGGGCCGTCGTCCGGCTCCGGGACGAGGGCGTGGCGCTGCGCGACATCGCCGTACTGTTCCGGACCAACGCGCAGTCGGAGAACTTCGAGCAGGCGCTGGCCGAGCGGAAGATCCCGACCGTACTGAAGGGCGCGGAGCGGTTCTTCGAACGGGCCGAGATCCGGCAGGCCGCCGTACTGCTGCGCGGTCAGGTGAAGGCCGGCGACGTGTCGGACGACCTGCTGTCGACGGTGACCGGCGTACTGGCCGGCGCCGGGTGGACCGCGGAGCCGCCGACCGGCACCGGTGCGGTCCGGGACCGGTGGGAGTCGCTGAGCGCGCTGGTGACGATGACGGCCGACTTCGCCGCGGAGCACCCGTCGGCGCGGCTGCCTGAGCTGATGGCGGAGCTGGACCGGCGCGCGACGATCCAGCACGCGCCGCTGGCGGAGGGTGTCACGCTGGCGACCCTGCACGCGGCGAAGGGCCTGGAGTGGGAGTGCGTGTTCATCGTCGGGGCGCATGAGGGGACGCTGCCGATCAGCTACGCCCAGACCCCGGCCCAGGTGGAGGAGGAGCGCCGGCTGTTCTACGTCGGCGTGACGCGGGCGAAGCAGCAGCTGTTCGTCAGCTGGGCCACCTCCCGCTCGCCGGGCGGCCGGGGGACGCGCGGGCCGACGCGGTTCCTCGACCCGATCGGCGTCCGTACGGCGCGGTCCGAGTGGACCCCGTCGACACCCGTCGGCTGGGAGCGCCCGGCGCGCTCCCAGCGCTCCGACCGGCCGATCCCGAAGTGCCGGGTGTGCGGGAAGGGGCTGCTGGAGCCGGGCGCGCGCAAGCTCGGCCGCTGCGAGGACTGCCCGTCCACGATGGACCAGAAGCTGTACGACGCGCTCGTCGAGTGGCGCACCGAGCAGGCGGAGTCCGAGAAGATGCCGGCGTTCGTGATCCTCACCGACGCCACGCTGACCGCGATCGCGGAGACCCGGCCAGCGGACGCGCAGGCGCTCCGGCAGATCCCGGGGATCGGGCACACCAAGATCAGCAAGTACGGCGAGCAGATCCTCAACCTCTGCACGCGCTGAAATCTGTTGCCAGGCACGCGAAGCGCGGCGCATGCTGGACGACAGGCCGTGTTCTGCTCCTGGCAGACGTGGCAGTTAGATGACAGAGGCAACGATCCCGCAGCGTGCGGACGACGTCCCGGAGCGTGCTGGAAGTATCGGTTTCGGCTACGTCGGGCCGGTCCCGACGGTCAGATCCGGTCGTCGGAGCGGCAACTTCCGGCCAACTTCGCGAACTGGCGATAAATAGTTTGCGGGCTCCGACGCGGACGGCGTACTGTTCTTTCTGCGGCCGAAGCCTGGCCGAAAACTTCAAACCACCATAGCGATCGAGCTAACCGCCCGCTTCGCCACAACGAGAGGAGGTGCCCTGGAAATGATTACCAACACGGTCAAGATGCCGTTCAGCGACGCTGCCGCGCTGCCGTGCGCCCACATCCCGGGTGCCTCGCCGCGCCTGCACGTCGCGACCGTTGTGCTCATGGCTTCCGGCGCTGTCCAGTTCAAGGGCGGAGCTGTCGGCGATGTGAAGTACGGCGGTTCGGGTTCTCGAGCATGGAGTCCACCGGTCTGACAAGCGTCAGAGCCGGCACCTCCAGGCCGCGGAACCCACCAAGGGTCCCGCGGCCCTTTTGTTTGTCAAACACAGATTTGGCGGCCATCAACCGGTGGCCGTCAGGGACGACAAGAGACCAGCAACAAACAGTCACTGGGAGGTGACCGGAATGAGCGTTAGCTTCCTCGATGTCTTCACCGAGGTGGCAACGTCGCAGGACCTGCCCTGTCGGTCCTACGCGCCAGAACTCTTCTTCGCCGAATCGCCGGCGGACGTCGAGTACGCGAAGTCGCTCTGCACGACCTGCCCACTGAAGGCCGAGTGCCTGGCCGGAGCGCTCGAGCGTTCCGAGCCGTGGGGTGTGTGGGGTGGCGAGCTGTTCGTCCAGGGTGTGGTGGTTCCGCGCAAGCGGCCCCGTGGGCGTCCCCGCAAGAGCGACACCGTAACCGCTGCCTGACGACGACAACCCTTGAGAAAACGAGTCCGAACGATGACTACCCAGACTTTCAACAGGAGCACCGAAATGCATTTACTCAATGAAGATCTCGCCCGTGCTCATTGTCGTGCTTCGCTGCAGGACGCAGAGCAGAACCGGCGCTTCCACTTCGCTCGTCAGCTCGAGCGGGCGCAGAAGCATGCCGAGCGGGCCGGCCGGCGAGCCGAGAGGGCCAGCGCACGCGCGCGCCTCGCACTCGCCCGCCTGGTCTGATCCACCCAGCCTGACCAGCTGAAACATCGAGGGGCGGCACCCACCGGGGGTGCCGCCCCTTCAGCTGTGGACCACCAGCTGGAGCAGCCCGATCAGCGTGATCCCGCTGACGATCTCGTGCCGGGCGATCATCCCGGTAAGGTCCGCGATCGGGATCCACTCGATCTGATCGGACTCGTTCCGCTCCGTCGGCTCACCGGCGTACGTTGCACTCGTCGCCCGGAACACGAAGTGCCGCGAGTCCATGATTCCGGCCGCCGGCTCGGACCGGATCAGCTCGGTCAGCCCGTCCGCCCGCCACCCGGTCTCCTCCAGCAGCTCCCGTGCCGCCGCGTCCTCCGGGGTCTCACCCGGCTCGATGATCCCCATCGGAAGCTCCCAGGCCCATGTGTCGGTCAGGAACCGGTGCCGCCACATCAACAGCACGTGCTCGTCCCGGGTGACGACGGCCGCGGCGATGTCCTTCAGCCGTACTGCGTGGTAGTCGAACCGCCTCCCGTCGGGCTGCTCGACGTCCAGCCGCCGTACGCTCAGCCACTGATTGCCCCAGACCTCACCCTCGCCGTGAACTGTCCATCGCACGCAGTGCACACTAGGACACGTGAGAGCTACCTGTGCGCTGTGTGGTCAGCAGGCGGAGTCGGAGGACGCGCCGCTGACCTGGATGACGTCGATCGAGGACGGCCGGAAGCTGCTGTACTGCGACCGCTGTGCCCGCGAGAACGTCCGCAGCATCGAGGGCAAGCTGGACTCCGTCTACTGGTGATCTGTCGATACCGGGCCCGGTCGTTCGACGCAGGGGGTGAAGACACCCCTCTGGAAGGACCCGGATCATGACCCCCACGCTCGGACCGAACTCCGTGGCGAGCGGCAGGCGTCAGTGGATCGCGCTGGGCGTGCTGTGCCTCGCCACCCTGCTGGTCTCGCTGGACCTGTTCGTGATGCTGCTGGCGATCCCCCCGATCACCAAGGCGCTCGGCGCCACCAGCACTCAGCAGCTCTGGATCCTGGACGTGTACGGGTTCATGGTGGCCGGCCTGATGATCACGATGGGCAACCTCGGCGACCGGCTCGGTCGCCGGCGCCTGCTGCTGATCGCGGCGGCCGTGTTCGGCGTCGCCTCGATCGTCGCGGCGTACTCGGTGAACCCCGGGATGCTGATCGGCGCCCGCGCGGTGCTCGGGATCGCCGGTGCCGCGATCGCGCCGTGCACGCTGTCGCTGATCTCCACGCTGTTCCCGGACGAGCGGCGCCGCGCGACGGCGCTCGGCGTCTGGGGCGGTTGCTTCACGATCGGCGCCATCGTCGGCCCGATCGTCGGCGGCATTCTGCTGAACCACTTCTGGTGGGGCTCGGCCTTCCTGATCGGCGTACCGGCGATGGTCGTGCTGCTGGCGGTCGGGCCGGTGCTGCTGCCGGAGTACCGCAACGAGCAGGCCGGGCGGATCGACGTACCGAGCGTGCTGCTGTCGCTGGCCGCGATCCTGCCGGCCATCCACGGGCTGAAGCACCTCGCGGCGCACGGTGCCGATCTCCAGGCGGTAGGCGCGCTGGTGGCCGGGATCGTGTTCGGTTGGATCTTCGTACGGCGGCAGGCGCGGCTGGACGACCCGCTGGTGGACGTACGGCTGTTCACGCGGCGGACGTTCAGCGTGACGCTCGGGAGCATGACGGCGTACTCGATGCTGTCC
Source organism: Kribbella sp. NPDC031520 (assembly GCF_055580825.1). Lineage (NCBI taxonomy): Bacteria > Bacillati > Actinomycetota > Actinomycetes > Propionibacteriales > Kribbellaceae > Kribbella > Kribbella sp. NPDC031520. Next base: position 342,140 of record NZ_JBVIKS010000001.1, on the reverse strand, counting down.
GGCGGCGTGATGGTGTTCGTCGCGCAGTACTTCCAGCTGGTCAAGGGGATGACGCCGCTGCAGGCGGGGCTGGCGCTGGTACCGGGCATGATCACCTCGACGATCGGGTTCCAGCTCGCGCCGCGGCTGGCGCACCGGATCCGTCCGGGCATCCTGATCCCGGCGGGTGTCGCCTTCACGGTGGCCGGGATGATCGTGGTCGCGCTGGCGACGTCGACGACCGTGCTGGTGATCGCCTTCGCGGTGGAGGCCTTCGGGCCGGGCGCGCTGGTCATCCTCGGTACGAACCTGGTGATCGGCTCGGTCCCGCCGGAGAAGGCGGGCTCGGCGGGTGCGCTGACCCAGACCGGCAACGAGTTCGGGTACTCACTCGGCATCGCTGTACTCGGCAGCGTGGTCACCGCGGTCTACCGCGGCCGTACGGGCAGCAACTCGCTCGGCGAGACGATCGCGTCCGGCGCGACGGGCGACGTACTGGACCACGCCCGCGACGCTTTCACCTCGGGCCTCCACCTGGCCGCCGGGATCACCGCCGCTGCGCTTGCCGCGATGGTGGTCCTGCTCGCCGTCACGCTCCGGGCGCTGCCGGTCCTCAGCCGTCGGTGAAGCCCGGCAGCAGCTCCTCCAGGACCGACCGGAACGGGGCCTCGGCCTCGAGCTGGGAGAGCACGGCCATGCCACCGATCCACACCCGGTGGATCAGCAGGTACGACGGCGGCATGTTCAGCCGCAGGGCCAGCGAAGCGTTGGGCGACCGGAAGTCACTGGTCCGGTTCGCCTGCGCGCGCATCCAGGCCCGGCTGAACTGGAACGTCGCGTCCCGGGCCGGTTCCGCGAACGGCGCCAGGTAGTCCATCAGCTGCTCCGGATCGATCTCCATCCGGGGCTTGATGAAGCCCTCGGCCTTCAGGCCGTCCCGGACCGCGAGCCCGTCGCCCAGCAGCGAGATCCGCAGCAGCCTGCCGATCGCGGGCGGCAGCCCGTCCGGCAGCCGTGCGCAGAGGCCGAAGTCGACCACGCCGAGCCGGCCGTCGGCCAGTACCCGGAAGTTCCCCGGATGCGGGTCCGAGTGCAGCAGGCCGGCGTACTTCGGCCCGCTGAACATGAACCGCGCGTACTTCAGCCCGATCGTGTCCCGCTCCTGTTTGCTGCCGTCGGTGATGTACGACGACAGCGGCCGGCCCTCGATCCACTCGGACACGATCACCATCGGGGAGTGCTTCACCACCCGCGGTACGACGAACTCGGGATGGTCCTTGAAGGCGTCGGCGTACTGCTGCTGCGCCTGCGCCTCGCGGTCGTAGTCCAGCTCCTCGCCGATCCGTTCCTGCAACTCGGCGACCAACGGCTTCACGTCCAGGCCGGGGATCATCGTGCCGATCGTGCGGCCCAACCGGCCGAGCTGGCGCAGGTCCGAGCGGAGCGCTTCGGCGGCGCCTGGGTACTGCAGCTTCACGGCGACCTCACGGCCGTCCTTCAGCCGCCCACGGTGCACCTGACCGATCGACGCGGCCGCCGCCGGTACTTCGCCGAACTCGTCGAAACGGTCCCGCCAGCGCTTGCCGAGTTCCCGGGACAGGATCGTGTCCACGGTCGCCATCGGCATCGGCGGAGCGGAGTCCTGCAGCTTGGTCAGGGTCGCCCGGTACGGCGCCGCGAACTCCTCCGGCATCGCCGACTCCATCATGCTCAGCATCTGCCCGAACTTCATCGCGCCGCCCTTGAGCTCACCCAGGACGGCGAACAGCTGGTCCGCGGTCCGGCGCTGGAACTCGGCGAACACGGCCTCGGCGGGCGCGCCGCCGATGCGCTTGCCGAGACCGACCGTCGCCCGCCCGGCGGCACCGAGGGGCAGGCTGGCAAGTTTCGCGGTCCGGCTCAGCGCCTTACGAGGAAGGTCCGACACATACCCATTCTGTCGGGTCACCCAAGCCCGGGCGCCGCGGGGTGCCGGGTGTCGCACTCATCGATGCGATCACGACGAGAGGCGGTGCCCGGCGAGCTGCCGGGCACCGCCTCCGCGGTGCTACTGGTGTTGCTCGGTCCTACTGGTGCTACGTGGTGCGTCAGGCCTTGCCGAGGATCCGGTTCAGGTTCGTACCGCACTCGGGGCACTTGGCCTTCGCCATGCGCGTGCCCTTGTCGTTGACCTTGACCTCGCCGTCGGCGGTGCGCTTGGCCTTGCACTTGACGCAGTAGAACTCGCCGCTCCAGGTCTCTGCCATGAGGGCCCTCTCCTTGCTCTGAATTCCAGCCCGGGGGTCTGGCCCCGGGCAGTCGTTGGATGCTAACGGCAGACCTTCCTGCCGTAGGCCGTTCGGCCCAGTCGGGATTCACCCTACGGCAGCTTTCCGCACGCTCAAGCGCACCTGGCGGTCCGCGTGCCGCCTCAGGCCGCCTGGGAAAACCTTTACCGAAACTTTCGGCGGCGCGGAACAGGCTCCCGGTGATCCGCCTCCGGAGCCACTCGGCTTCCCCTCCGAGCAGCCCCGGAGGCGATCCGGGAGCCTGTTGCAGACGACGCTAAGAGGCTGCGACGGCGGTGGCAAGTGCAGGTTGTCCACGCCTGTGGATAACTCTGTGCGCAACCTGTGGGACGCGCCGCCGGGCGCTGTGGACGAGCGGGGGAACACGGTGTGAACAACCGGGGTCGGTGGGTTCAAGATCTGGCGTCTGACCTGCGGAAACGCCGATCCACAGGCTGTGCGCGGAAGAAAGTTGTCGGATTCGGGGGGTACATTTCTGAGCCATGGCCGACTCTCCACCGCGCCCGATCCCGCCGTACGTGGACATCCGTCGCAGCAAGCGCCGCAAGCGCACGGTCAGCGCGTACCGGGACGGTGAGCGGGTGGTCGTGCTGATGCCCGACCGGCTGTCGGCCGCCGAGGAGGCGCGCTGGGTCGAGACCATGCTCGCGCGGCTGGAGAAGCAGCGCAGCAGATCGCGCGTGTCGGACGAAAAATTGTTGGCCAGAGCACACGAACTCGCGTGTCGTCACCTCCCCGAAGTGCCCGAACCTGCGTCGGTGAGATGGGTTTCGAACCAAAACAGGCGGTGGGGATCCTGCACTCCGGCGGACCGATCGATCCGGCTGAGCACCCGGCTGCAGTCGATGCCGGCGTGGGTCGTGGACTACGTCCTGGTCCACGAGCTGGCCCATCTGATCGAGCCGACGCACAACGCGAACTTCTGGGAGCTCGTCCACCGCTACCCGAAGGCGGAGCGCGCCGAGGGCTACCTCGAGGGCGTCTCGGCCGCCGCCTCGCTCGACGTCGAGGACTTCTGACGCCCTCTCGCGGACATCCGATCACCGGGTGCGTACGCCGTACGGGAAAGGGTGGGGTGGGGCCTGCCCCAGGGGTGAGTCGGGGGTCTCCTGCATAGTCGCGGCCGGTGCGCTCCGGCGAGGCTTTGTCCCGTAGCCAGCGCCACGCCAGGTGCGCTGGGTGGGGCGCCGGTGGGGGCGCAGAGGGGCAGGGAAGGTATGGCCAGGGGACAGATCACGGTACGGGCGGCGCGCTGGAGCGCCACCCATCCGTGGCGGGCGATCGCGATGTGGGTGGTCGTCGTGGCCGCATGCTTCGCGCTCGGCTCGGTGACCGGTACCAAGAAGTCCACCGACCAGGGCAACATCGGTGAGGTGAGCCGGGCGGACAACATCGTCAAGTCCGGCAACTTCGACGACCCGGACGTGGAGAGCGTGCTGATCACGACTCCGTCCGGAAAGCTCGACCAAGCCGCCGCGACGAAGGCGGCCGGCACCGTGATCCAGCAGATGCGCGCCCTCGGTGGGGTCGCGGAGGTCGCTCAGCCGATGCCGTCGCCGAAGAACGACGCGGTGATCGTCCGGGTGACGCTGAAGGACGCGCCGGACGGTACGGACGACAACGCCCGGGTCCAGCCGCTGCTCGACGCCACCGCCAAGGTGCAGCAGCAGTACCCGGACCTCCGGATCGAGGAGGTCGGTGGACTGTCGATCGACAAGGCGCTGAACGAGACGCTGGGCAAGGACTTCAAGCGAGCCGAGATGTTCAGCCTGCCCGTGACGCTGGCGATCCTGCTGATCGCTTTCGGCGCACTGATCGCGGCGTCGGTACCCGTACTGCTCGCGCTGTCCGCGGTCGCGGCCGCCATCGGTCTCTCGGCCGCCGCATCGCAGCTCGTACCGGCGGTCGACGCGGTGAACAGCGTCATCCTCCTGATCGGTATGGCGGTCGGCGTCGACTATTCGCTCTTCTACCTCCGCCGTGAACGCGAGGAACGCGCGAAGGGCCGCGGCCACGTCGACGCGGTGGAGATCGCCGCGGCGACCTCGGGGCACGCGGTCGTGGTGTCCGGTACGGCCGTGATCATCTCGATGGCCGGCCTGTTCCTCGCCCGGGACGTGGTGTTCTCGTCGTTCGCCGTCGGCTCGATCCTCGTCGTCGCGGTGGCCGTGGTCGGTTCGCTGACCGTACTCCCCGCCGTACTCGCGAAGCTCGGCCGCTGGGTCGATCGCCCGCGGATCCCGTTCCTGTGGCGACTGACCGCGAGCAACCGTAAGCCGCGGTTCTGGCCGACCGTGCTGAAGCCGGCCCTGAAGCACCCGATCGCCACGCTGCTCGTCGCTGTCACCGCGCTGCTCGCTGTCGCGTCGCCGGCGCTGGGCATGACGCTGAAGTTCCCCGGAACCGAGGACCTGCCGCGGACGACGTCGGTGATGAAGGCGTACGACCGGTTGACCGCCGCGTTCCCGAGCACGGGCACGAGCCACGAGGTCGCCGTACGGGCGCCTGCGAACGAGCAGCCCGCGGTGAAGGCCGCGCTGGCGGAGCTCCAGGAGAAGACCAAGGGCGACAAGCTGTTCGCGTCCGACGGTCTGGAGAAGCCGCGCTTCTCGAAGGACGGTACGGTCGCGACGCTCGAGGTTGCCACGCCGTACGAGGGCGGCAGCCAGCAGGCGCGGGACTCCCTGGCCAAGCTGCGCAAGGAACTGATGCCGGAGACGGTCGGGAAGGTGCCTGGGGCGTCGTACGCGGTCGGTGGATTTGTGGCCGCCGACGTGGACTACGCAGCACACACCCGGGCCAAGCTCCCGTTGGTGATCGGCTTCGTACTCCTGCTGACGATGATCGTGATGATGGTGACGTTCCGCTCGGTCGTCGTAGCCGTCACCGCAATCGTCCTGAATCTGCTGAGTGCTGGGGCGGCGTACGGCGTCGTCACCGCGGTCTTCCAGAACACCTGGGCCGAGGGTTTACTCCACTTCCGCTCCAACGGGGCGGTAGTGAGCTGGCTCCCACTCTTCCTCTTCGTGGTCCTCTTCGGCCTCTCGATGGACTACCACGTCTTCGTAGTAAGCCGAATCCGCGAGGCAGTCCTCCGTGGCGTACCAACCCGCCAGGCGGTCGCCGAGGGCATCACCGGCTCGGCAGGCGTGGTAACCAGCGCAGCCGCCGTCATGATCGGCGTCTTCGCAGTCTTCGCCACCCTGAGCACCCTGGACATGAAGCAGCTGGGCGTAGGCCTGGCCGTAGCCATCCTCATCGACGCAACCATCATCCGCGCAGTAGTCCTCCCCAGCATCATGACCCTCCTAGGCGAAACCAACTGGTGGGCCCCCAAGTGGCTCCGCCCCAAGACCCCGAAGCACTCCACCCTCCCGCCAGCCCCCGAACAAGAACGCGAACTAACCCCGGTCGGCTGACCGAAGCACGTACCGCGGCCCACTCGAATCCATTCGGGTGGGCCGCCGTGTGCTTGGGTACGCCACGCGGGGTCAGGTGGTGGAGTGGCGGGCTCGGTGGGTGGCGGCTTTTACTCGGCTTTGGCATTGGGGGGAGTGGAAGCGGCGTTGGGCGTTCTTGGAGACGTCTACGAAGACTCGGTCGCAGTTGGGGGCCTCGCAGACGCCTAGGCGGCCGGCTAGGTCGCTGCCTACTGCCAGGGCGAGGCCTGCGGCGCAGCCGGCTGCCCAGCCATTGGCGAGTTGTTCGTCGGGGCCGTGGAAGTGGAGGCTCCAGGGGCGGTCGCGGCCCCGGTCGAGTTGGGGGCGCGCGTTGGTGTCTCGGAGCAGGGCGTTGATTTCGGTGGCGGCGGCGTCGAGGTCGCCGGCATGGGCGGCTTCGAAGACGATCCGCATGCGTTGTGCGAGTTGGACGAGCCGGCGCGAATCGTCCACGGGAGGCCGGGACTGCGGCGGGTAGCCGATTGCGGTCAGGGCGTCGGCTACTGCGGACGTGACTGATTCCGGGTCGTTGGTCGGCGCGGCGTACGGCGTACCGCCTGCGTAGCCGGGGGTGAGGCGGTTGACGTACTCGACCGCCGCCGCCAGCACACTGCGGGCATGACTATCAAAAGACACTTGACCAGTCATGCGATACCTCCGTAGGCTCAGGCGTGCGTGACCGATCATAGCCACTTAGACAGTCATGGGGTTCGGTGTGAGCGTTGTCGCCGCGACGAGAGGACTCTCGCGAGCTGTCTGGATCTTGGTGCTCGCACGGGCGGTCAACAAGATCGGGGCGTTCACACTGCCGTTCTTCGGGGTCGTGCTGACGGTTGAGTTCAAGGCGTCGTTGAGCGAGACCGGGGTGATCATCGCGGTCTTCGGTGCGGCGACGATTCCGTCGCGGCTGCTCGGCGGGCAGTTGGCGGATCGGCTCGGCCGGCGGCGGACGATCGTACTCGGCCTGGTCGGGTGTGCGATCGCGCAGTTGTGGATCGCGGCCAGTCACGTGCTGTGGTCCGCCGTACTCGCCACGGTGCTGCTCGGGTTGGCGTTCGAGATCTACGAGCCGCCGAGTCAGGCGATGATCGCCGACGTCACCGAGCCGGAGGATCGCCCCGCAGCGTACGGCTTGTACAGCGCCGCTCTCGCCGGTGCGGGAGTTCTCGCGGGCCTCCTCGCCGCCGCGATCAGCCACTTAGATCTCCGCTGGCTCTTCGTAGCCGATGCCATCACCTGCCTCTCCTGCGCAACTCTCGTCGGTCTCGCGTTACCAGCCGACGTACGACCGCATCGGAACAGCCAGGACGTCCGTGTAGGCAACAAAAAGCATTCGGCCTGGCGGGACGGGCGGTTGTTGTTGCTGCTGGCAAGTGGCACCGTTTTCGCGACGATCTACATGCAGCTCGTCGTCGGCATTCCGCTGACGCTGCTCGAGCAGGGCATCCCCAAGTCGGGCACGGGTGTGATTCTCGCGGTCTCCGCCGTCGTCCTCATCGTCGCCCAGCGCGTTCTTCGAAGAGTCCAGAACCTCGATGACTTCCGGTCGATCGCCATCGGCTACGTACTACTGGCCTGCGGCCTGGTGACCAGCGCGTTCGCCCACACGTTGCTGGTCTTCGTACTGGCCGCCGTCCTGTGGAGCCTCGGCGACCTCTTCCTGCTGACCCGCTACCTCACCCAGGCATCCGGACTCGCCCCCGGCAACCAGCGCGGCCGCTACCTCGCGATCTTCGGCCTGTGCTGGGGTATCGCAACCACGATCGCGCCCATCACCGTCACCCAACTCCTCGAAACCGCCGGCCCCAAAGGCCTCTGGCTGACAAGCGCCGCGGTGGCCCTCGCACTCGCGATACTTCAACCATGGGTCAGGCGACGGCTCGATCCGGATCGGAGGAATGGTGACCGACGCATCGCAACCGACGGGTGACCTGGACGTGGAAGCCGTCATTCAGGAACTGACGGAGATCGGCAAGGCCGGGAAGTACCTCGACGACGGCCCCGGTGAGGCCCGTGCCCGCGAGCTCGGCGGCCAGCTGGAGACCCACGGCGGGGTCCAGGGGATGCGTGCAGCGCTCGCCCAGGTCGCATCCCGGCTGCCGGATCCTGGCGCCGCCCGTGAACTCGAGTACGCATGGGACGGTATCGGCTCCTGGTTGGGCTGACGCCCTCAGCTGCGCGGCTCCAGCCTGACTGTCAGGCCTTTGGCAACAGGCGTGTTGCTGCCCTTCGCGAGGTCGTCGGCCGACATCAGCACGTTGGTCTCGGGGTAGTACGCCGCCACGCACCCACGAGCCGTCGGATAGGACACCAGCCGGAAGTGCGAAGCCCGCCGCTCGACCCCCTGGAACTCGCTCACGATGTCGACGTACTGACCGTCCTCCAGACCGAGCTCCGCGAGATCATCCGGATGCACGAACACAACTTCACGCGTCCCATGCACCCCGCGATACCGATCCTCCAACCCGTAGATCGTGGTGTTGAACTGGTCGTGGCTGCGCAACGTCTGCAGCAACAACCGACCAGGGGCCGTAGGCAACCAAGTCAGGTCGTTCGCCGTGAATTGCGCCCGCGCGTCCGACGTCTTGAACTCGCGCTTGTCCCGCGCCGCATGCGCCAGCAGGAACTTGCCGTCACCGTCCCGCAACCGGTCCTCGTAGTTCTCGTACCCGTCCGCGACCCGCCCGATCCGCTGCCGGATCAGGCTGTAGTCGTCGGCAAAGTCTGCCCACGGAATCAACCCGACATCCGGTACGACGGCCTGCGCCAGCCCGCACACGATCCCGATCTCGGACTTCAGCTCCGGCGCCGGCGGGATCAGGTTCCCCTTCGACAGGTGTACGGCGCCTTGTGAGTCCTCGACCGACACCGACTGCGGCCCCGCCGCGGTGTGATCGTGGTCCGTACGCCCGAGCGTGGGCAGGATCAGCGCCTCGCGACCGGTGATCGTGTGCGACCGGTTCAGCTTGGTCGACACGTGCACGGTCAGGTCGCACGCCCGCAGTCCGCGATGCACGACCTCGGTGTCCGGCGTCGCGGACGCGAAGTTCCCGCCCATCGCGAAGAACACCTTGACATCCTCGTCCCGTAACCGCTTGACCGTCGCCGCCGCATCAACACCGTGTGCGCGCGGAGAGGTGAACGAGAACTCGCGATCAAGCTTGTCCAGGAACGCGTCGGGCATCTTCTCCCAGATCCCCATGCTGCGGTCGCCCTGGACGTTCGAGTGGCCGCGCACCGGGCAGGGGCCGGCGCCCGGCTTGCCGATGTTGCCCTGCAGGAGCAGCACATTGACGATCTCGCTGATCGTCGCGACCGCCTCGCGGTGCTGCGTCAGCCCCATCGCCCAGCACACCACGGTCGCCTTCGACTTGATGAACCGTTGTGCGAGCTCCTCGATCTCGGAGCGCCGCAGCCCCGTCGCCTGCTCGACGGCCGGCCAGTCGACCTCGGCGTTGTGTTTGGCGTACAGGTCGAAGCCGCTGGTGTGCGACCCGATGAACGACTTGTCCAGCACGGTGCCGGGGTTCGCCGCCTCGGCCTCGAGCAAAAGGTGGCCGAGGGCAAGGAACAGTGCCTGGTCGCCGCCGATCCGGATGCCCAGGTGCTGGTCGGCGAGTTGGGTTCCCTTGCCGACCAGGCCGCGCGGCTTCTGCGGGTTCATGAACCGCATCAGGCCGGGCTCGGGCAGCGGGTTGACCGAGACGATCGAGGCGCCGTTGCGCTTGGCGATCTCGAGGTGGGTGAGCATCCGGGGCGCGTTGGTACCCGGGTTCTGCCCGACGATCACGATCAGCTCGGACTCCTCGAGCATCTTCAGTGTGACCGCGCCCTTACCGCTGCCGATCACCTTCGACAGCGCGGTTCCGGAGGACTCGTGGCACATGTTCGAGCAGTCGGGCAGGTTGTTCGTCCCGTACGCCCGGACGAACAGCTGGTACAGGAACGCGGCCTCGTTGCTGGTCCGGCCGGAGGTGTAGAAGACGGCGTCGTTCGGGTCGGCGAGGGCCTTCAGGTGCCGGGCGACGACCTGGAACGCCTCGTCCCAGCCGACCGGCTCGTAGTGCGTGGCGCCGGCCCGGAGCAGCATCGGCTCGGTGATCCGGCCGAGCTTGCCGAGGTCGAACTCGGGGATCCGGTCCATCGCCGCGACCGAGGTGGACGCGAAGAACTCCCGCGGTACCCGTTTCCGGGTCGCCTCCCAGGCCACCGCCTTCGCGCCGTTCTCGCAGAACTCCGCGGTGTGCTTGTGCTCCGGGTCCGGCCAGGCGCAGGAGGGGCAGTCGAACCCGCGGTCCTGGTTCATCTTCAGGAAGACGCGGCCGGTACGGACCGCTCCCAGCTCGCGGAGGCCGAACTTGAAGGACGACAGCACGGCGGGCACGCCGACGGCCTTCTGTTTCGGCTGTTCGATATCGACCATGTTTCAACAATAGATCCAGCGATCGTGGCGCGCTGACGTGACAGCCCCGGTTGTGGATAAGTGGCGCTCACTCCCACCTGAAAGCTTGCGGATATGTGGTCCGATCACATAGTCGCGGCAGAGCCTGATTCCTACAGTCGTCCGCCATGGAGACTCGTCGAGCCCTCGTCACCGGTGCAGCGTCCGGTATCGGCGCCGCGTGCGCCCAGCGCCTGGCAGCAGACGGCGTCCATGTGGTGGCAGTCGACCTCGACCAGGCCGGTCTGGACGCTCTGGAGGGTGTCGAGACGGTAGTAGCCGACCTGTCCGACCTGGAGCGTCTGCAGGAGCTTCCTGCTGACGTAGACATCCTCGTGAACAACGCAGGCGTGCAGCAGGTCGCGCCGGTCGAGCAGTTCCCGCCGGAGCGCTTCAGCTACCTCATCCGGCTCATGCTGGAGGCTCCGTTCCGGCTGATCCGCCAGACGCTGCCACACATGTACGGCGCCGGCTGGGGCCGCGTCGTCAACATCAGCTCGGTCCACGGGCTCAGGGCCAGCCCGTTCAAGGCGGCGTACGTCGCTGCGAAGCACGGGCTGGAAGGCCTCAGCAAGGTCGTCGCACTGGAGGGTGCGGCGCACGGAGTGACCAGCAACTGCGTGAACCCCGCGTACGTGCGTACGCCGCTCGTCACCGCGCAGCTGGCGGACCAGGCCGCGACCCACGGCCTGTCCGAGTCAGAGGTGCTGGACAAGGTCCTGCTCGAGCCGGTCGCGGTGAAGCGGCTGATCGAACCGGCCGAAGTGGCGGAGCTCGTGGCCGTGCTGTGCGGCCCCGCGTCCGCCTCCATCACGGGGAGCTCGTTCGTACTCGACGGCGGCTGGACCGCCCACTAGTGCTCGGTGGTGGGTGTGCTTCGGCGCTTACGGCGCCCAGGCACGCACCTCGCCGCACTCGGCGAGCGTCCACGATGCTCCGCATCGAGGACGCTCCCCGAGCACGCCGATGCACGCACCTGAACACCGTAATCACTCGAACCACACCCACCACCGAGCACACTCAGGAGCCCGCCATGACGGCAACACAACCAGTCCAGACACGTACGTCGATCGTCCGGGTGGTCGGCGCGAGCCTCGTCGGTACGACGGTCGAGTGGTACGACTTCTTCCTGTACGGGGTCGCCGCATCGGTGGTGTTCGGCGACCTGTTCTTCCCGAAGGGCGAGCAGCTCACGGGAACGCTGCTGAGCTTCGCCACCTTCGCGGTCGGCTTCTTCGCACGCCCTATCGGCGGTGTGGTGTTCGGGCACTTCGGCGACCGCTTGGGCCGCAAGCAGCTGCTGGTGCTGTCTCTGCTGATGATGGGGCTCGCCACGTTCGCCATCGGGTTGCTCCCGACGTACGCACAGGTCGGTGCACTCGCCCCGGTCCTGTTGACCGTACTGCGGCTCATCCAGGGGTTCGCACTGGGCGGGGAGTGGGGCGGGGCCGTACTGATCGTGTCGGAGCATGGTGATCCGGCACGGCGCGGTTTCTGGGCCTCCTGGCCGCAAGCGGGTGCTCCGGCGGGCCAGCTGATTGCGAACGGCGTACTGGCCGGGCTGGCTGCGTTCCAGTCGGACGCTGACTTCAATCGGTGGGGCTGGCGCATTCCGTTCCTCCTGTCCGCAGTACTCGTCCTGGTGGGTCTGTGGGTGCGGCTGCGGATCGAGGAGTCCCCGGTGTTCAAGCAGGCACAGGCCAAGCGAGAGCCGGCTGACAAGATGCCGTTGCTTGAGGTGCTCACGCGATACCCGCGCGAGGTGCTGACGGCGATGGGCGCACGGATGGCGGAGAACGTCAGCTACTACATCTTCACGATCGTGATCGCGACGTACGCCAAGGAGCACCTCGGGATGGGGAAGTCCTTCGCACTGAACGCAGTACTGATCGGTGCGGCAATCCACTTCTTCGCGATCCCGCTGTGGGGTGCTCTGTCGGACCGCATCGGCCGGCGGCCTGTGTACTTGATCGGTGCGGTCGGTGTCGGCGTCTGGGGCTTCGTGTTCATCACGCTGGTAAACACGAAGAACTTCGCTCTCGCGGCTCTCGCTGTGACGGTCGGCCTGGTGCTGCACGGTGCGATGTACGGACCGCAGGCGTCCTTCTTCACGGAGCTGTTCGGGACGCGGGTGCGGTACTCAGGTGTCTCTGTGGGGTACCAGCTTGCGTCGATCATCGCGGGCGGCCTGGCCCCGTTCATCGCAGTCGCCCTGCTCAAGACGTACGACTCCGGGTACGCCATCGCCGTCTACGTCGCGGTCTGCGCGGTCATCTCGATCGTCGCGGTCACGTCGTACTCCGAAACGCATCGCCGGGACCTCACTACTCTGTAGCTCATGGAGGAGCTCCTGCGCCTGCTGGCCGAGGATGCGCCCGGGAGCGAGCTGGCCCGGGCGGCGGGCGAGGACGCGGTGGCACGCGACCTTGCCCTGCGCATCCGGGCCGGCATGGACGCCAGCAAGAAGCGTGAGGCCGAGCTGTCGGCCTTGGTCGACGTAGCGCGGGAGCTGGCGTCTGTGCGCGACCCGGGCAGCGTGCTGCACACCATCGTCCACCGTGCCCGCACTCTTGTCGGTACGGACGTCGCCTACCTGACCCTGTACGACGAGACCCGCGGCGACACCTACATGCGGGCTACGGACGGCTCCGTGTCGGCAGCGTTCCAGCAGCTGCGGCTGCCCCTGGGCGCGGGGCTGGGCGGACTGGTCGCAGAAACGTACAAGCCGTACTGGACCGCGGACTACCCGTCGGACCGGCGTTTCCGGCACACCCTGCCGATCGACGACGCTGTCGGCGAGGAGGGGCTCGTAGCAATCTGCGGTACACCGCTTGTGGTGGACGGGGCGTTTGTCGGCGTGCTGTTTGCCTCCAATCGGACACGTAGGCCGTTCAGCCGTGATGAGGTGTCACTGCTCGGTTCACTCGCTGCGTTGGCCGCTGTGACGATCGTCCAGGTGCGAGCGGCTGCGGAGACCGCGGCGGCCCTGGAGCAGCTCTCCGCGGCGCATGCGGGCGTGGAGCACGCAGCTGCCGCGCACGACCGTTTCGCTGAGATCGTCTTGTCCGGTGGAGATGTAGACGCCATCGCCGCCGCGTTGGCCGAGCTGCTGGACGTGTGGGTCGTACTAGTCGATGCCAGCGGCAACGAGCTGGCCAATGCCGGACAGGTCCCTGTTACCTCAGTCCCGTGGCAGGAGTCGGTGTCTGGTCGTTTGACTCGCAGCGGTGACTGCTGGGTCGTGGCAGCGACGGCCAAAGGAGAAAGGCTCGGCGCACTGGTCATTGGTGGTGCAGACGACCTGTCCGGTGCTGACCAACGCATTGTGGAGCGCGCGGCTGTTGTCACAGCGCTGGTGCTCCTCTTCCGGCGACAGGCCGCTGAGCAATCCCAACGTGCACAGGCGGATCTACTGGCCGACGTACTGAGTGGAAGCACCGACCCGCGCACCCTGACCGATCGACTCCGTTTGCTCGCGCCACAGCACCGGCATGACCGTCTTGTCGTTGCAGTCTGCCGCGGCGACCACTCCGGCGTACGTGCGCGGCTGTCTGCTCCGTTGGAGGACCGACTGGTGCTATCTGGTCCGTACGGCGGGGACTTGGTGCTGCTGTTCGCCCGTACGAAGTCCGTGTCCGCTGCGCGGGACCTGTCCGAGTTGGCGAAACGTACTGGTGTCACCGTCGCAGTGACAGGCCCTGCGGCGTGGGGAGAGCCGCTGGTGGAGGCACACCGCCAGGCGGCGCGGCTGGTCACCACGATGGTCCGGCTGGGGCGTACAGGTGAGGCAGCGACTCCCGACGACCTAGGTGTCGCAGGACTCGTCGGCGCGTCCGAGGTCGACGTACACACCCACATGCAGCACGTACTCGGCCAGGTGCTCGACTACGACACCCAACGCGGCACCGACCTCATCGGCACTCTGCAGGCGTACTTCGCCGCCGGCCAGAGCCCAACCCGTGCCGCAACCTCCCTCCACATCCACCCGAACACCGTCCAACAACGCCTCGACCGCATCACCGCCCTCCTCGGCGACGGCTGGCAGTCACCAGAGCGAGCCCTGGACATCCAGGTAGCCCTCCGCCTCCACACCGCCCTCGGCTGACGCCAACCGACCAGAGCCCCTCCCCATCAAAGGAACCGCATGAAGAACGACGACATGGTCGGCGGGGAACGTTCTCGGCGACGTTGGATCGGGGGAGGGAACGTGCCCAGCACCGGCGGATGGCGAGTCAACGCGTCGGGACCGTTCGCCGAACTCATCCTGGACGACAGGTACGTCGAACTGCGGCTCCGCGGCCCACTCCCTCGACTGTTGCGCGTGGAAACTCTCAGCGCGAAGCCAACCGATCTGACCGAAGCCTTCCCGATCCGGTCGATGCTTTTCCGCGGAGTAGGGTTACGGCGGCCAGACGGTCGCGAATACTACTTCGGAACCTACCGGATCGACGACATCCTCGATGCTTTGAAAGACCGGGGCTTTACAGTCTCGAGGCTCAATCAACCGGCTTCGCAGAGATGGCGGCTCAAACCTTAGAACGGACAGACGAAGTCAAAGATCGCCGAGCCTGACGCGGGGATTGGCGCGCCGAATCTCGACCACCAGCTCGATGAGCCCGCGCATTCGACCGGATGTACGCACGGTCCCGTGTGTCGACGTCATGAAAAGGACCGGGCCCATCCGATTGAAATCTGTGCGTTGTCTACGTATTTCCGTGATGTCGGCGACCGGCACCGACACCATCTTCCGCGACGCGAAAACCACCGAGTCACCTTCCAGGCGCACGGTCCGTGCCTGGTTCCGACCGACGAGCACAGCCAGGACGCCGATCGCCAGCCAGCCACCGCCAAGGACGACCAGCGCGATCGCCGAATCGTTGTGAACGATGGCCGCGAGCGCAAGCATCACAATGCCGCCCCCAATGGCGAAGGTTATTGCGGCACGTTGATACCACCGCCAGATGGGGCTTTCTTCCGCTGTCACCACAGTGTCAATCCTCGCTCCGACGAGCGGACTCAGTGGCCCGAGGCAACTGACACGGCTACGACGACGATCATCAGCACGATGCCGCCCAGGACGACCACCAGGAGGGCCTTGGCGGCCTGCTCACCCAGGGACGGCGGGACGATCCTCACGTACTGCGGCTGGGGAGGCATGGTCGGGGCCCAGCCGGCTCCGTTCCACCACCACCTGCCGTCCATACTGAACCCCGGACCGACTCCAGGGCCGCCCTGTGGCACGGGACCGACCGCGCCTTGCGGGGCTGTGAATCCGGCCCGCGTCCTCGATGCGACCGGCTTGCCTGGTCCGGGTGGATGTGGTGGCCGGCCGTCTGGACCTGCGTTCTCGTTGGACATGCTTCCCCCGTTCGCCCGGAGCTGCGCGAGCCCCTATCAGATGCCGGCGACTCAGCTTGCTTGATTGCGGGAGGTCCGTCTGTCGGCCGTTCGGCTGACGGGACGTCACCCGAACGATCTGGTCTGTCATCCGTTCACCCGCTGTGACGATTTCCCGGTGAACACCACTCTTTAGGCAGTGTCATCGCGGAGAGCGGTGACAGAGAGTGGCGCCGGGGGTGGGGAAATGTCGAGGGGACGCGTCATCACGGTCTTTGCAGCCAAGGGCGGCTGCGGAAAGACGACCGTCGCCACGAATCTCGCCGTCACCTTGTGCGCCCTCGGCACCCGGCGCGTTTGTCTCGTCGACCTGGACCTGCAGTTCGGTGACGTCGCGTGCGTACTCGGCCTCCGCGCCGAGCGCGGCCTGTCCGACGCCGTCCAATGGGCGGGCGCTCTGACCGCCGAGCACACAACCGGCCTGATGACGCCGTTCCGCCCGAACTTCGACTGTCTTCTCGCCCCTACCGGGCCAGGAGCCGCGGCGCAGATCCCGCACACGCTCATCGACGAGCTGCTGGAGGTGCTGCCGGATGTCTACGACTACGTGGTCGTCGACACCCCGGCACGATTCGACGCATTGGTACTGGCTGCGCTCGACGCGGCCGACCACCAGGTACTGGTCGCGACGCCGGAGCGGCCGTCGCTGAAGAACCTGCGACTGACCCTCGACGTCCTCGACCTGCTGTACGACGCGAGCGCACGGTCGGTCGTCGTCAACCGCTGCGACAACCGCGCCGGCCTCACCGCCGCCGACGTGGACCAGCTGCTCCGCAGCCCGATCAGCGTTCAACTCCCCAACTGGACCGACGTACCCGCCTCGATCAACCGCGGCGAACCGATCACCCTCGGCTACCCCGACCACCCCGTCAGCGTCGGCATTCACGACCTGGCCGACGCCCTGGCCGCAACCGACGGGAGGTGCAGCCGCGACCCGCCCTCCGCGTAGCACCACCGCAAAACCATCAAACCCTTTGTACAGAAAGAGAAACCCATCATGCTCAACCGACTCCACAAAGCCCGCAAGAACCAGTCCGGCTTCACCCTGATCGAACTCCTGATCGTCATCGTCATCCTCGGCGTCCTCTCCGGCATCGTCGTCTTCGCTGTCAGGGGCATCACCGACCGTGGTGATCTCGCCGCCTGCAAGGAAGAGGTCAAGACCATCGCGGTGGCCGAGGAGGCCAACTTCGCCAAGACCACTCCGGGGGCGTACACCGACCTCGCGGGGCTCGTGACCAACGGACTGCTGCGGCCCGGCACGCCGGAGTACGTCCTCAGCGCAAGCGCCACCGACGGCTCTCTGACCATGAAGGCCGGCGTTCCGGCCGGCTGCGTCGCCGGCTGATCGTCTGAACTCCGGTGGGGAGGGGGTCCCCAAGGCCCTTCCCCACCGGTTCCATGCACGTTTCCTTCACTACCTGGAGAGCACCATGATCAGTCTTGCTCGTGGCAGCCGGGTTGACCTGCTGCTCGAAGAGCTTTGGAAAGCGGGCGGCACGGACTTGCTGCTGACCGCGGGCTTGCCACCGCAGATCCGCGTCCACGGCCGCCTGCACGGCGTACACGGCCTGGACGCCCTGACTCGCGACGACACCGACAGCCTGCTGGGCGAGGTACTGACCGCCGAGCAGACCGCGGAGTGGAACACCAAGCACGAACACGACTTCTCGTTCTCCTGGCGCGATGAGGCCCGGATCCGCGGCAACGCGTTCACCCAGCGCGGCGACACCGCGGTGGCACTCCGGATGATCCCGCGCCAGATCCCGACGATGGACGAACTCGGCCTGCCGCCCGTCCTGTACGACTTCGCCCGCAAACACCAGGGCCTGGTCCTGGTCACAGGGCCGACAGGCTCCGGCAAGTCGACCACCTTGGCCGCGATCATCGGCAAGATCAACACCGAGCGCGCCTGCCACATCATCACGATCGAGGACCCGATCGAGTACGTCCACGACCACAAGCTGTCCGCGGTCAACCAGCGCGAGGTCGGCAGCGACACCGCGAGCTTCCCCGACGCACTGCGCTCGGCGCTCCGCGAGGATCCCGACGTACTACTCGTCGGTGAGATGCGCGACCTGGAGTCGATCCGCTTCGCCCTCACGATCGCCGAGACCGGCCACCTGGTGTTCGCGACGCTGCACACCAACGACACCGCGCAGTCCCTCGCCCGCATCGTCGACGTCTTCCCAGGGGAGCAGCAGGCCCAGGTCCGGGTCCAGCTCGCGGCGGCTCTGACCGGTGTCGTGTACCAACGGCTGATCCCGCGGATCGGCGGCGGCCTGATCGCCGCGTACGAAGTGATGGTTGCCGACGCCGCCATCCGCAACCTGATCAAGGAAGGCAAGACCCACCAACTGCGGAACTCGGTCGTCACCGGCCAGCGCGACGGCATGCTCACCTTGGAGCAGTCCCTGTCGACGCTGGTGCAGAACGGCGTCGTCACGTACGACGATGCGGTCGCGCGCAGCCTCTACCCGAAGGACATCGAGGCGCGGCCGCGGCTGCGGGCGGGGGTGCCGGCATGAAGCTCCGCAAACCCAACCAGCCCGAGCCCCGGCACGCCGCGACGCCACCGCGGGCCGAGGTTCTCCCGGCCGCGACCGAGCAGGACCTGCACATCGAGCGCACCCGCGCCCGTCACCTGGCCGAGCAGTACGACCTGGAACTGGTCGACCTGCGCAGCGTCAGCCCGGATCCCGCCGCGGCAACATTGCTCGACGAACAGACCGCGCGCAACCTGGTCGCCGTACCTCTCGAGTTCCGCGACGACGTAGTCACCGTCGCGGTCGCCGACCCGTCCGTCGCCGCGGAACTACGAACCGCGCTGGGTCGGCAGCTGAGCCTCAAGCTTGCGGCGCCGACGGACATCCTGCACGCGATCGGTACGGCGTACCGCGCGCTGACCGGGATCGACGACCGGGTCAAGGTCTTCGAGGCTCGTGACGCGGTCCGCAGGGACCTCCGCGACGACGCACCGGGCGCCAGCGACGACGCACCCGTGGTCCAAGTTGTGCAGCTGGTGATCACCCAGGCGCTGCGCGACCGCGCCTCGGACGTGCACATCGAACCGCACGGCGACCGTGTCCGGGTCCGGTACCGCATCGACGGCGCGCTACACGACGTACTCGAACTGCCCGGGTCGATCGGTCCGGCGGTGGTCAGCCGGATCAAGATCCTGTCCGACCTCAACATCGTCGAGCGCCGCCGGCCGCAGGACGGCCAGATCAGCATGGACGTCGAAGGCCGGCCGGTTGACATCCGGGTCTCCACGACGTCCGTGGTCGGCGGCGAGAAAGTGGTGCTCCGGTTGCTCGACAAGAGCCGCCCGCTCTTCCGGCTCGAGCAACTCGGGATGCCGAACCAGATGGCTGCGACGTACTCGAGCCTGCTGAGGGCGCCGTACGGCATGGTCATCTGCGCCGGGCCGACGGGCAGCGGCAAGACCACGACGCTGTACGGGTCGCTCGGCGAGATCAACAGCCCGGAACGCAACATCATGACGATCGAGGACCCGGTGGAGTACACCTTCGACTCGATCAACCAGATCCAGATCAACGAGGCGGCCGGTATCACGTTCGCCGGTGGTCTGCGGTCGATCCTGCGGCAGGACCCGGACGTGATCCTGGTCGGCGAGGTACGGGATGTCGAGACCGCGCGGATCGCCGTACAGTCCGCTCTGACCGGGCACTTCGTACTCTCGTCGCTGCACGCGACCGACGCGGCGACCGCGCTGCATCGCCTGCTGGACATGGGGATCGAGACCTTCCTGATCGCCTCCTCGGTGACCGCGGTGGTCTCCCAGCGCCTGGTACGGCGGGTCTGCACGAACTGCCGCGAGTACTACGAACCGAAGGCCGAGGAGCTCGCGTTCCTTGCCACCGCGGGTGGAGGCAGCCCGGTCGACGGCTTCGTCCGTGGTGCCGGCTGCAACTTCTGTGCGCACACCGGGTTCCTGGAGCGGACCGGTGTGTACGAACTGATGCCCGTGTCCGACACCATCCGCGAGCTCGTCGTGGACCGCGCGTCACACGACGAGATCCGCAAAGCCGCACGTTACGAGGGCATGCGCACGCTGACCGAGGAAGGTGTCCGCCTGGTCGAACAGGGCGTCACCACCATCGGCGAGGTCATGCGATCCATCTACATGGTCGGGAGCTGACCGATGACCAGATACGCGTACGTCGCGGTCGCCCCGAACGGCCAGGTGGCCAAGGGCACCACCAAGGCGGAGAGTCGTGAAGACGCCGAGCTGGCGCTCTACGAACGTGAACTGCGCGACATCCGGGTCACCGAGAAGCGCAGCATCCTGCAGTTGGAGGTCACTCCGCGCCGCGTCAAGCGCGAGGAGGTCATGCACCTGTCGCGCCAGCTGGGCGCCTTCATCAAGGCCGGCCTGCCGCTGATCGACGCCGTGCACTCCCTCGGCGAGGAAGCGGACAACGCCTCGGTACGACGGATGATGAACGAGGTCGAGCACGGCCTGCGGGGTGGTGAGAAGCTCTCGGACTGCTTCGACCGGCACCCGAAGATCTTCCCCGAGTTCTACCGGGGCATCCTCCGCTCGGCCGAGTTGAGCGGGCAGCTGGACACGGTACTCGGGCAACTGGCGAAGTACCTCGAACGCGACCTGGAGGCACGGCGAAAGATCAAGCAGGCCATGATCTACCCGACGATCGTCGCGATCATGTCGCTGGTCACAGTCGTCGTGCTGTCGGCCTTCGTACTGCCGCGGTTCAAGGACTTCTTCGCCAGCCTGCACGCGACGCTGCCGCTACCGACCCGGATGCTGCTCGCGGTCACGGACTTCTTCACCGCGTGGTGGTGGGCGGTCGGCGGGGGCTTCGTCGTACTCGCTCTGCTGGTTCTCGGCGTCCTTCAGACCCATGGCGGCCGCTACCTGCGCGACCGGCTGTTCCTCGCGCTGCCAGTGCTCGGCAACACCATCCAGTTCGCACTGGTCGAACGCTTCTGCCGCATCCTGTCGTCGATGGTAGGTGCGGGTGTGCAACTCCCAGAGGCCCTCCGGGTCGCCACCGGCTCACTGCCGAACCTGGTGTTCAGGCGTTCCCTCGGCGTGGCGGGCGAGGCACTGCTGGAGGGGGAGGGCCTCGCCCGTCCACTTGCCGCGACCAAACTGTTCCCCAAGACGGCAGCGCAGATGATGCGCGTCGGCGAGGACACCGGAACGCTCGACACCCAGCTCGAGGTGACAGCCCAGTACTACGAGGGCGAGCTCGACTACAAACTCAAGAAACTCATCGGCCTCTTCGAACCCCTCGTCATCATCGTCATGGGCGTCATCGTCGGCTTCGTCGCGGTAGCCCTGGTCTCCGCCATGTACGGCATCTTCCGCCAGGTCCAAACATGACCCGGCCCCGCGGAGAGCAGGGCGAATCGCTACTCGAACTCCTGATCGCGGTAGCCATCATGGGCATCGCAGTGGTCGCGATCATGGCCGGCCTGGTGACGAGCGTGCTGATCTCGGACGTCCATCGCAAGGAAGCCACCGCAGGGACGGCGGTCCGCGACTACGCCGAAGCGATCCAGACCTCGGTGGCCGCCGAGCACTACGTCGCGTGTGCGACGTCCGCCTCCTACAAGCCGGACGCCTTGACGCCGGCCTTCGCCGCGCCATCGGGCTACGCCGCATCCGTTGTGACCGGCTCGATGCGCTACTGGACGGGCAGCGCCTGGACGACAAGCTGCGCCACCGACAGCGGCCTGCAGCAGTTGACGATCCAGGTCGCCAGCAACGACGGCCGCGCTACCGAGCGCGTGAACGTCGTACTGCGGAAACCGTGCGGACTGGACACGTCATGCTGACCCGCCGACGCCGTACGGAGGCGGGATTCACACTGGTCGAGCTGCTGGTTGCCGTGGCGATTCTCGCGGTCATCACCGTTCCGCTGGCGAATGTGGTGATCGGCGCCTTCCGCAACACCACCGACACGGCCGATAGGCTCGAGCTGTCGCACGACAGCCAGATCAGCTCGTCGTACTTCGCCCGCGACATCGCCGAGCTCGGTCTGCGGGACTGGGCCAACATCAACTCGAACGAGGTGCCGTTCAAGCCCTCCGTGCAGCTGAACGCCGCTTACAACGCAGGCGGATACACGTGTGGGTCGTCGGGTACTCCAGCAGCTGTCGTCAGGCTGCTCTCGGACGCCTGGGACCCGAACGTGTCCATGAAGGACGCGGCGACGAACGTGGTCGCCTACTACCTGAAGCCGGTAGGCGCGGTCAGCGAGCTGCACCGGATCAAGTGCCTCGGCCCGTCGACCACGGGGACCGATGTCGTACTCGCACACAACGTCAAGCCGGGCAGTGTGTCCGTGACCTGCTCGAGCGCGTGCGAACTCGCCACCGTACCGGACGAGATCACGATGACGTTCCAGGTCACCAGGGCATCCGTCGGCGACTACCCGATCACTCTCCAAGGCCAGCGGAGGCAGCAATGAGGAGCCGTTTCGCCCGCGCTCGTGGCGAGGAGGGCGCCGCCCTCGTCCTCGTCCTGATCGTGATCACCGTCATCGCACTCAGCCTGTCCGCGCTACTCACTCTGTCCGACACCAGCGTCCGTACGACGGTCGGCCTTCGTTCCCAGGTTGCCGACACCTACAAAGCCGACGGCGCCATGCAGGCCGCGATCAACAACCTCCGCAACAGCAACTACAACCACAACGCCGGCCAAAACTGCTTCGGCTCCAGCGACACCCTTCAGCTCAGCAACTTCTACGGGTCCAACTCGGCCGCCGTAACCTGCACGGCCGACCCCAAGCAGGTCCTGATCCACTGTGAGTCACTGGGCCACTGCAACCGCCCGAGCAACGCCATCCTCACGCTCGGCAACATCGCCGGCGAGGACGGCCTGAACATCCAGCAACCGACCGGCTCGACGTTCCGGGTCCACGGCAACGTCTTCTCCAACTCGAACATCAACGTCGTCAACGGCGCGCTGAACACCAACGCCAACGCCTGGGCCCGGGGCAGCTGCGCCGGCACGATCCAGGCGGTTCCGGCGCCGTCCTGCAACATCGGCAGCGCGAACAACCCTCTCGGTGACGACCCCGGATATGCGCCCAAGGCGACGATCGCCGATCTGCCACACCGCAAGCTCCCGGCGTGCACCACGCCGAACTCGGTGATCAGGTTCGAGCCGGGGTACTACGACGACGCCTTCGGTCTGTCGGACATGATGAGCAGCAGCAGCCGTTGCAAAGGCAGCACGTTCTGGTTCCCACCCGTGTACGACGGCAGTGGCAAGCCCGTGGCGACCGGCGTGTACTACTTCGATTTCCACAACGCCGGGACCAACGCCAACCCGATGCTGAACTCGTCCGGTAACGACGTCTGGACAGTCGACAACGGCTATCTGGTTGCCGGGACTCCGGTGAACTCCGCCGGCGCGATGATCTCGTCGCCGCCGGTGCGGCCCACCATTCCAGGCTCGTGTGACAACCCGATCAACAACCCGAGCGCGATCGGCGTGCAGTTCATCTTCGGCGGCGAGAGTCAGTTCGCCGTCAAGTCCGCGCAAGCCGAGCTGTGCGGGACCTACGACTCGAACGTGGCTCCTGTCGCCCTCTACGGGTTGTCATCCGGATCGGAGACCACGACCGCGTGGAGCGGCACGAATGCCCTCAAGTTGGCCACGGTCACCCGAGGGGGCGGGTTCGGCGCCGTGGATCCTGCGGTCATCTCCAACATCGACAACACGACCGCGCCCTGGACGACCAAGACGAAGGGCGATTCGACCACGCTGACGGTCGACGGGTTCGTCCCACCGAGCGCCATTCCGGAAGGATCGGTCCTGCAATCCGCCCAGGTCAAGATCGTCCACAGTCACACCGATCCCACGTCGAGGGAGGACTTCGCGGTCACGCTGAAGGTCAAGCCGTCCAGCCTGACGGTCGGAGGCTCGATCAGCGTGCCGACCAACAGCGGAGCCTTGCGTACGGACGTGATTCCGCTCGACCCCGCTCGAACGGGCGCGATCGCGGATGCTGTCTACAAAGGCACCTTCACTGGCGCGACGCTCGACTTCAGCCCGACCCTGAGCAATCCGAACAAGAACGACACGCTGGCTGTCGACGCGCTCCAACTGGAGTTGACCTTCACCCCGCCCGGTTTCCGCGCAGGCAGCGGTTGCGTCAGCACCGGACCGTACACCGGCGTGGGCAGCGTGAGCTGCGCTCTTGTCTCGACGCCGAACAACGCCGGCAACCAGTTCTACGTCCAAGGCACGACGTACGCGCCGAAGGCCGCGCTTGACGTCACGCTCAACAACGCGGCCGAGCAGGTCTTCCGGTTCGGCGTGATCTCCAGATCGCTGTGGATCAAGGAGACCGGCAGCTTCTCGTACGGCGGGGTGGTCATCGAGGTACCTGATGACTCGCCCGGGTTTGTGTTCAGTCTCTATCTGTCGGCATACATCTGCTCTGGTGCCGGGCCTTGCTCGACAGGTGGCTCGCCGGTGTTGCGGTCGAAGGTTGCGTTGGTGGACAGCAATCCGATGGCACCGAGTCCCGGCCACCGACAGGTGACCGTGCTCAGTTGGTCCAGGCCAGGGTGAGTGCGTACGTCGCGGTCCTCGCCGGGCTGCTGGGGCTGGCCGTCGGGTCGTTCTTGAACGTGGTGGTGTATCGGGTGCCGCGGGGGGAGTCGGTGGTCAGGCCGGGGTCGCATTGTCCGCGGTGCGGGCGGCCGGTGCGGGGGCGGCATAACGTTCCTGTGGTCGGGTGGGTGGTGCTGCGGGGGCGGTGTGCGGACTGCAGGTTGCCGATCAGCGTGCGGTATCCGCTGGTGGAACTGGCGACCGGATTGCTGTTCGCTGGGGTCGCCCTGCGCGTCGGAGGGACGGCGGCGCTTCCGGCGTACCTGTGGTTCACCGGTGCAGGTATAGCGCTGGCGTTGATCGATCTCGACGTACGGCGGTTGCCGAATGCGATTGTGGTGCCGTCGTACCCGGTCGTGTTGGCTTTGCTGGCCGGTGCTTCGGTGTGGGAGCACGACTGGTGGGCGCTCGGCCGGGCTGTGATCGGCGGAGCGGTGTTGTTCGCGTTCTACTTGGCGCTCGTGCTGGCGTATCCGGCCGGTATGGGGTGGGGAGACGTCAAGCTGTCTGGTCTCGTCGGCGGTGTGCTGGCGTTTCTGTCGTGGCAGGCGTTCCTTGTCGGCGCCTTCGCTGCGTTTGTGCTCGGGGCGATCGTCGGCGTCGGGGTGCTGGCCTTCGGGCGTGGCGGGCGGAAGTCCGCGCTCCCGTTCGGGCCGTTCATGATCGGCGGCGTCCTGCTGGCGGTGTTCGCGGCGGCCCCGCTGGCGGGCTGGTACGACGCCCTGCTTGGTTGAGTTCGCAACTTGGTAACCAGGTGTTTAGGTCGTTTAGATTAAAAACACCCAGCGTGATCGGCGTAACAACCTGTTACCTAGGCCCGATGATCATTACAGCAGGTGATAGTCGTCACGCTGCGCTGGGGCTTTCACGGGGGGCAGAAAATGAGTGGACCGATCACTGTCGTGGTTGTCGACGGGCACACCTTGACCAGATACGGGCTGGTGGGGCTCGTGAGCGCCGATACGGACATCACCGTCGTCGGCGAGTGCGGCCTCGCCTCCGATGCGCCCGCCTGCATCGCAGCCGCTCACCCCGACGTCGTCGTACTCGACGTGGTACTGCCGGACGCCGATGGGCTGCGGCTCGCCCGGGAATTGCGTGACCGGCAGCCGTCGCTCGGCATCGTCGTACTGACGTCACATGACGAGGACGACGTCCTGTTCCGCGCTCTGGAGAACGGGGTGTCTGCGTTCGTGGCCAAGACGGCCCCGAACGCCGAGGTACTCGGGGCGATCCGGCACGCGGCTGTCGCGGCCGCGTCCTTCACTGCGACAGGTCTCGCTTCGGCTCTCGCCCGACGCGGACAAGCGCCTCTGTCGGCGGTCGCAACTCTCGCGCTCAGCCCGAGGGAGCGCGAAGTCCTTGCGTTGCTGGCGACCGGACAGTCGGTGCCGGCGATCGCAGGCTCGATGTTCGTGAGCCTCTCGACCGCGAAGACGTACGTGTCGCGGCTCTACGACAAGCTCGGCGCCACGAATCGAGCCAACGCGATCATGGCCGGCCTCCGCCTCGGTCTGATCAAGCCCGACCTTAAGGCGACCGCCTAGGGCACAAGCACGAGTCGCCCGCGGACCCCTCCCTCCGCGAGTCGCTTGTAGGCCTGCTGAGCGTTGCTGAGCTCGTAGATGTCCGCGACCCTCGTTGAGATCACCCCCGTTTCTACGAGGCGCGTGAGTTCCGCCAGCTCGTTGCGATTCGCGTGGATGAAGAGTTGCTCCACGGTGATGCCTCTCAAGTGAGGCGGTCGCGGACCGCCCTGCAGGTGTACGTGCCGTCCGCCGTTGCGCACGGCCTCCTGTGCACCGATTCCGGCGACCGCAGCGTCCACGACACCGTCAACGCCGGTCGGCGCGATTCGTCGTACAGCTGCTGCCAGGTCTTCGTTGCGGTCGACGAAGTGGTCCGCGCCGAGTCGTCGTACCAGCTCTTCGTCTGCTGCTGCGGCGCTGGCGATCACGGTCTTGTTGAGGTGCTTCGCCAACTCCACGGAGTACCCGCCGACACCGCCTGCGGCTCCAGTGATGAGTACGGTCTCGCCACGAACCGCCTTGACCGCCTGCAAGGCTGTGAGGCCGTTCAGCCCATAGGTTGCTGCTCTCTCGAGCTCCACGCCCTGCGGGGCTTGGATGACGGTGTCAGCGTCGAGGACGACATACTCCGCGTGTGTCTTGAGGGTCTGTGCCAGCAGGTCCGCCACGCCGACCACCGGCGTACCTATTTGTAGGTCTGTTTGCGCACCTGCAGCGTCCACCGTGCCGGCAACGTCCCAGCCGAGGCCGAACTGTTCCCGTGCCGCCGTCAGACCGACCTGGACCAAGGCCCCAGTGCTGACTGCGAGATCCACCGGGTTGACCGCTGCGGCGGCCACCTTGATCCGTACCTGACCAGCGGCCGGCTCCGGTACGGCGGTCTCGATCAACTCGATCGCCTCCGGCCCGTCGAGCCGCCGGGCCACCAGTGCGCGCATATCGTTTCTCTCCTTGGTTCGTGGGTTTGGACACCACTGTGGGAGAGCTACTCTCTGGTGGGAAGTACGTACTTCGGAGTGCGTACCGCACGAGAAGGAGAGCCATGCCGACCCGTACCGCCACCCAGCGCCGCGAGGAAGCGGCCCGCGAGTACGACGCGTTCCTGGCGACCTGTCCCGCACGGCAACTCCTGGACCGGATCAGCGACAAGTGGGTGACTCTGATCCTGACGGCCCTCGCCGACGGCCCTCAGCGGTACTCCGACCTGTCCCGCCGGATCGCCGGTGTCAGCCAGAAGATGCTCACCCAAACCCTCCGCTCGCTCGAGCGTGACGGCCTGCTGACTCGCTCGGTCACGCCGTCGGTGCCGGTCCGCGTCGACTACGAACTCACGCCGTTGGGCCGGACGCTGATGCCGCTCATCTCCGCCATCAAGTCCTGGGCCGACGGCCACATGCCTCAGGTTGCCGCGGCTCGCGCCGCGTACGACTCGAGTACTCCCGCATGACGGATCGCCGGGTGGTCGTTGTCGTCGTACCGGGCGTTGGCACCTGGGCGCCGCCCGGCCGGGACGCCGAGGCGTGGCGGCTGGCGATGGCCGAGGACACGTACGAAGTACTCGCCGCTCTGGATCGGGTCGACGTTGCGGTCGCGGTTGCCGGTGACGAGGCGGCCGTTGCCGAGCTGAGCGCACTGACCTGGCCCGGGACGCCGACGTACGCCGTCGATCCCGCGCGGCCCGTCCTGCACGCGGTGGAAGTCGCCGGGCCGGCCGCGGCGGTCGTTGCAGTGTCGTACGACGTACCCGACCTGCCGGGGCTCCTGATCGGCAAGCTGTTCCGCGCGCTTGCGCACGCCGACATCGCCGTGACTCCCGCTGAGGACGGCACAATGGCGGCGATCGGTGTCAACGTGCCGGCCGCGGACTGGGTCGGCGAACTCGCGCCCACGTTCGACATGCCACTCACCGAAGTCGAAGCCCGCAAACCTCGTCGCCATGCCGTTGCTGTCGGCCCCGGTTGGCACCGTCTGCGATCGAATGCTGACCTAGCGCGACTGGATCCCGGGCTTGAGGGCTGGGACGCAACAAGATCCATACTTCGTCACTCCTGAGCCGTCACCTTCTTTCCATCCGCTCGTTCACCATGCAGCAGGGACTTCGGGGGAAGCCCAGCACTCTTCGCCGATGCCGTTCAGGGGCGGTACCCGACGAACCCAACCGCATCGGGGGGATGCGGCGGGGACCAGCACAGATGAGGCAAATCGCGCGGCCGGGGGACCGCGCCCACCCTGAACCGCCACATCAACCGGACGCACGGGGACAGCAGGACGGCACGGTCAGGTGACCACGCCGAGGGGCACGGGGATGCAGTACCCATGGGGGAGCTATCAACGGGGATCACGGGGGCGCATTACCAACGGGGGAATTAGCACCAACGGGGACACGGGGATTTAGTACCAGCGGGGACACGGGGATCTAGTGCTACGGGGGAAGCAGAGCTGGGGTGGGGTGCTCTGTGGCGGAGAGGTGGGCCGGCTGACTTGGGCCGGCCCACAGGCATTTAGGTTTGTGATGCGTGCGGAAGTGCGCGCGCTGCGAGGGCCTGGACGCTCGTGTCCGTATCCGGTGGAAGAGCGTCGAGCGGGAACCAAGCGAGGTCGTCCGACTCGTCGCTGACGACGTACTGCATGTTCGTCGTTGCTGTCACCAGGAACTGGACGTCCAGGTGATACGCACCAGCACATCCACCCGCCGCGAGCAGATGACGCGAGAGCTGAAGTGGTTGCGGGCTGACCGTCAGCCCCGTCAGACCCGACTCCTCAGTTGCTTCGCGAAGCGCCGCCCCGGCGAGTGTCGTATCACCCGGCTCGCAGTGTCCGCCGAGCTGAAGCCAACGCCCCACGGTCTTGTGCAGTGTCAGCAGCGTCTTCTCACCGAGCGCATCGACGACCAACGCACTGGCCGTCACATGCTCCGGTCGGCACGACCGCCACATCCCGTCCGCGTGCTCAGCCAGATGCCGCAGATAGTGCCGCCGCAACTCCTCCTGCTCCGCATCCGGCGCACTCCACCGCTCCAACAACGCAACCGCATCCGCACGAAGCATGCGCCCAGTCTCCCAACCCCCCGGGGCGGGGAGGGCGTCGGGCTACTTGGGGGTGTCGCCGGTGTCGTCCTGGGGGTCGGTTGGGGTGTCGAGGAAGTCGGTGATGTCGATGTTGGAGAGTTCGCCGGCGTGTTGGGCGAAGCCGATGGGGTCGTCGAGGTCGCCGGTGCTGGGCATCAGGTCCGGGTGGGACCAGAGGTTGTCGCGGCCTTCGACACCGCGGGCGTCGCGGACGGCGGCCCACAGGTTGGCGGCGTCGCGGAGGCGGCGGGGACGGAGTTGAAGGCCGACGAGGGTCGCGAACGTCTGTTCGGCGGGGCCGCCGGCGGCGCGCCTGCGGCGTACTGTCTCGGCGAGTTGGACGGCGGCGGGCATCCGGTCCTTGGTGGCTTGACGTACGACGTCGTCGACCCACCCTTCGACCAGAGCCAGCGTGGTCTCGAGGCGGACCAGGGCTGCCTTCTGCTGCTCGGAGTCCTCGGGCTCGAACAGGCCACCGGCGAGGGCTTCCTGCATGGCTTCCGGGTTCTGCGGGTCGATGTCGGCCATCGCGCGCTCGATCTTGCCGCTGTCGACCTCGATTCCGGCCGCGTAGTCGGCGACCGCGGCGAGCAGGTGCTGCCGCAGCCACGGGACACCTGCGTACAGCCGCTGGTGGGCGACCTCGCGGAGCGCCAGGTACAGCCGGACGTCCTCGTCGGTCAGCCCAAGTCCCTCCGCGAACTTCGCGACGTTGTCGGGCAGCAGGATCGCCTGACCGGTCGGGCCGAGCGGCAGACCGATGTCGGAGGAGCTCACGACTTCACCGGCGAGCTCGCCGAGGCCCTGCCCGACCTGGGCACCGAACACCGAACCGCCCAGCTGCCTCAACATTCCGGCCATCGGGCCGGCGAACTGCTGTGCCTCCGCGGGCAGTGCGTTGCCCATCGCGCCGGAGACGTGCTCGGCCACCGGGTCGACGACGGTCTGCCAGACCGGGAGCGTGTTCTCGACCCACTCGGCGCGGCTCCAGGCCTGAGAGGTCGCGGAGACCTCGGGCAGAGTGGTCGCGTCGTCCAGCCAGTGCTCGGCGAGCCGGACCGCGTCGGCGACCCGGTCGCTGTCGGTCGCGTTCATCGACCGGTCCCCGGCGGCGGAGACCGTCTTGCGGGCGATGTCCTTGGCCAGGTCCCAGTTCACCGGTTTGCCGTCGGCCGAACCGCTGAGCAGTTGCTGGACCTGCGCGAAGATCGCGTTCAGGTCCGGGGCGCCGCCCGCGCCGGCCGCACCGGAGAACTGCTGGAACATGGCCTCGAACGGCGTGCCCTTGAAGGGGTTGTCCGGGTTTTCCGGTTCGTCGCTCATCGGAGGGCCTTCCTGTGCGGGTGGGGCGTACTACTCCAAACGTACTGGTTCGATCCACGAGTTCCGCCCCCGGTGAACCGTTCACGCCTGGTGTTCGCCGCGGGCAGAGCCGGTGGGCTGCCCGGGAACTAGGTGAGCAGGGCAACAGTCTCTCCCGGTGCACGCCGGGACACGCAGCGCAGCGCCCGGGAACGGCGAAGTGGGAGGTGATGTCGGCGAAAGCCGGGGTCGGAGGGAGAATCGTGGTCTGGGGGATGGAATGGTGTGGTCTGCAGGTGTGG
Organism: Kribbella sp. NPDC031520; assembly: GCF_055580825.1. Classification (NCBI taxonomy): domain Bacteria; kingdom Bacillati; phylum Actinomycetota; class Actinomycetes; order Propionibacteriales; family Kribbellaceae; genus Kribbella; species Kribbella sp. NPDC031520. The sequence goes on along the minus strand of NZ_JBVIKS010000001.1, from coordinate 311,777 downwards.
GACCCGGCGGGAATGAGGAACGGATGAGCGACGCGATCAGGCTGCTGGACATTCGCGACGGCGCGTTGTCCAGTGACGAGGTGCTGGCTGCTGTCGCCGATCCGACGGCGGGTGGAACTGCGCTTTTCATCGGTACTGTGCGCAACCACGACCAGGAGAAGCCGGTCGACCGGCTCAGTTACGAGGCGCACCCGGACGCGTTGGAGCACCTGCGGAAGGTCGCGCAGCGGGTTTGTGACGACCCCGCGGTGACCGCTCTGGCAGCCGTCCACCGGACCGGGGACCTCGTGATCGGGGATGCCGCGGTGATCGTGGCGGTGGCCGCATCGCACCGCGACGTCGCCTTCGTGGCCTGCCGGCGGCTGATCGACGACCTCAAGGCAGAGGTCCCGATTTGGAAACACCAGCAGTTCACCGACGGTGGCAGCGAGTGGGTCGGCGCTCACTGACCCGTACGCTGGGCGCATGAAGGTGGCCGGATGAAGGTTTTGGCGTGGCTGGCGTTCCCGCTGGCCGCCACGCTGCTCGCGATGTGCTGGGCAGCCTGGCGCGGGTGGCGCAGCCGTGAGCCGCGCCGGTCCGGTGGCCCCTTCGCGTCGGTGGACGAGTTCCGCCGGTTCAGCGCCGCACTCGCCGCACCGGGGCCGCGGGCCACTCCGGAACGCCGGCGGGGCCTGGGTCGTCGTAATCATCAGCCGGTCTCCGAGGACCGTGGCTCCGGCTCCACCAAGATCGCAGGGCAGGGTTCGTGACACGTCGTACCGCCACATTGGTCACCTCGATCGTCGTCCTCGTCGTCTCGTTGGGGCTGGTGACCGCGTTCCCGGTGCCGTTCGTCTCGTTCAGCCCCGGGCCGGTCAAGGACACCCTCGGGAGCGCGAAGAGCAAGCCGGTCATCGAGATCACCGGGCACGAGACGTTCCCGACCTCGGGCCAGCTGGACCTCACCACGGTGTCGGTGACCTCGCCGGACCGGCAGTTGACGCTTCCGCAGGCGATGCGGAACTGGCTCGACCCGCACCACGACCTGTTCCCGCGCGACATCATCTATCCGCCGAGCCAGAGCGCCGACGAGGTCGAGCAGCAGAACACCGCGGAGATGACCGGCTCCCAGGACAGTGCGGTCGCGGCCGCGCTGCAGGCGGCGAACGTCCCGTTCCACACGAAGGTGTCGACGGTCGCGGACAAGTCGCCGGCGCAGGGCAAGCTGAAGCCCGGTGACCTGATCCTGGCCGTGGACGGCCGGACCGTGACGCAGGTCCCGCAGGTCGGTGAGCTCGTGCGGAAGCACAAGATCGGTCAGAACGTCATCTTCCTGATCCGGCGCGGTACCGCTGAGCAGACCGTCGAGCTGAAGACCGCCGCGACTCCCGGCGACGAGACCCGCCCGATGGTCGGGATCACGATCGGCGTCGACTCCCAGGTGAAGGTGTCGGTCAACCTCGGCCAGGACATCGGCGGCCCGAGCGCGGGGACCGCGTTCGCGCTGGCCATCTACGACAAGCTGACGCCGGGCGCGCTGCTGAACGGCAAGCACGTCGCCGGCACTGGCACGATCGACGCGCTCGGCCAGGTCGGCGCGATCGGCGGCATCCAGCAGAAGATCGCCGGTGCCAGGAACGACGGCGCCACGATCTTCCTGGTCCCGGCGCCGAACTGCGGGGCCGCACTGCATGCCGACGTCAAGGGCATCCAGCTGGTGAAGATCAGCACTCTGAAGGACGCGATCAGCGCCCTGCAGGCGGCCACCACCGGCAAGGGAGACGTCCCGTCGTGCAGCCAATGAGCAACCTGAACGAACCGGCGAACCGAAGGGAAGATCTGCCGGCATGGATGTCGTAGGCATGCTGCCTCCTGACGCGCTGAGCCGCGCGGTGGTCGAGATCGAGAAGCACGTGAGTGGCGCGGGCTGGGACCAGCCCGCCCAGTTGTTCGCGCTGGTCCCGACCGCCGAACTGCTCCGCGCCGAACCGCACCTGGCCGCCCAGCTCGGCGCCGAGGACGCGTCCCAGCCGCTGACCCCGGTGGCACAGGGCGAGCTCCCCGGCGGCGTCGACGACGCGAACCTGGCCGACACGCTGGGCCGGATCGAATGGCCCGACGGTGTCGCCGGCTGCGCGCTGGCGATCGAGCGGATCGTGCTGCCCGCGGCGGCCGAGTCCGGCCTGTCCACTGCCGAGTCGGACGCCGAGCTGGCTCGGATGGCCGGCAGCGATCCGCGCCGGCACGAGGTCCGGATGGTCGCGGCCGTGCTCCGCGAAGGCGACCGTTTCGGCGCGGTCCGGCTGCGTGCGCACGACGAGGACAGCGCTGTGCTCACCGGTGCCGACTTGGTCCCCACGCTGTGCGAAGTACTGTCATTGACATTCGAACCTTCGGCCGGCAGCCGGTCGGGTGAAGGTCCTGGGGTCGACGGCGTGAGCGACGACGAGGAGAAGCGACCATGAGCGACGGCGTCTACGACATGCCCGAGGAGCCGCCCGCCCGGAGGATACGGCGGCCAGGCGGCCGTCCGCGCGCGCTGCTGCCGACGATCGCGACCCTGATCGTCCTGCTGATCCTCTTCAGCGTCTTCACCGACGTCTGGACCCAGCGACTCTGGTACCGATCGGTCGACCTCGGCTCGGTGTTCAGCACGGTGCTCGGCACCCGGGTGCTGCTGTTCGTGGTGGTCGGCCTGCTGATGGCGGTTGCCGTCGTCGCGAACGTCGTCGTTGCGTTCCGGACCCGTCCGCGGGTCGCGCTCGCACCGTCGCCGAGCCCCGGTTTCGAGCGATACGGGGATCTGCTGCAGCAACACGGGAAGATCGCGGTCGGCGCGGTCGCCACGCTGATGCTGATCTTCGGCGGCTCGGCAGCGTCGGGGGAGTGGAAGACCTTCCTGGCGTGGAAGAACCGGACGCCGTTCGGTGTCACCGACCAGCACTTCAACAAGGACATCTCGTTCTTCGTCTTCGACTACCCGTGGCTGCGGGTGCTGCTCGGCTTCGGCTACTCGATCGTGCTGCTTTCGCTGGTGGCCGCGATCATCACCCACTACCTGTACGGCGGGTTCCGCCCGTCGGCCAAGGGGCAGAAGGCCTCCGGTGCGGCGCAGGTGCAGTTCTCGGTGTTGCTGGGGCTGCTCGTGCTGCTGAAGTCCTTCAGCTACTGGCTCGACCGCTACGGCCTCACCACCTCCGACGGCAGGCTCTTCACCGGTATCTCCTACACAGGTGACAACGCGATCCTGCCGAGCAAGGAGATCCTGGCCGTCATCGCGGTCCTCTGTGCCGGCCTGTTCTTCGCGAACGTGGTCCGCCGGACCTGGCTGCTTCCCGGCGTCGGCACTGTCGTGCTGATCCTGTCGGCGATCCTCCTCGGCGCGCTGTGGCCGGCCGCCCTGCAGCAGCTGCGCGTTCGTCCGAGCGAGCCGGTGAAGGAAGGGCCGTACATCAGCAAGAACATCGCGGCCACGCGCCAGGCGTACAACCTGGAGAACACGCAGATCACCGAGTACCAGGCGCAGAGCACCGCCAAGCCGAACGAACTGACCGCGGACGCGGACGTGCTGCCCGGCATCCGGCTGATCGACCCGACCGTCATCGGTCCGACCTTCGAGCAGTTGCAGCAGGTCCGCGGTTTCTACTCCTTCCCGACCGATCTCGACGTCGACCGGTACCGGCTCAAGAACAAGTCCCAGGACACCGTGATCGCGGCCCGGGAGGTGCAGATCGACAAGCTGCCGGCCGGTCAGCGGAACTGGAACAACGACCACACGGTCTACACCCACGGCTACGGTGTCGTCGCCGCGAACGGGAACCAGCGGGCCCCCGACGGTACGCCGGTCTGGACCGAGAAGGACCTGCCGCCGCAGGGTCAGCTCGGCGACTACGAACCGCGGATCTACTTCGGCGAGCAGTCGCCGGACTACTCGATCGTCGGTGCCCCGGACGGGTCCGGTCCGGTCGAGCTGGACACCCCGGAAGGAACCAAGGGCGGCGACCCGACGCTGAACACCTACAAGGGCAAGGGTGGTGTCAAGGTCGGCTCGTTCTTCAACCGGTTGCTCTACGCAACGAAGTTCCGGGACGCGAACATCCTGCTGTCCAGCCGGGTGAACGCGGACTCGAAGATCCTCTACGACCGCACCCCGCGCGAGCGGGTCGAGAAGGCCGCGCCGTGGCTGACGCCGGACGGCGACCCGTACCCGGCGGTCGTGGACGGCCAGGTGGTCTGGATCGTCGACGGCTACACCACTTCGGACAACTACCCGTACTCCGAGAAGGTCGGCCTGGACACCAGCACCCGCGACACCACGACCGGCCGCGGCACGATCGCCCAGCAGCCGAGCGAGAACATCAACTACATCCGCAACTCTGTCAAGGCGGTCGTCAACGCCTTCGACGGCTCGGTCGAGCTGTACGCGTGGGACGAGAACGACCCGGTACTCAAGACCTGGATGAAGGCCTTCCCCGGCACGGTCAAGCCGCGCTCCGACATCTCCCCGGCGCTGATGGCGCACTTGCGCTACCCGGAGGACATGTTCAAGGTGCAGCGCGACTTGCTCGCGAAGTACCACGTCCAGGACGCGGGCACCTGGTACCAGAACAGCGACCTGTGGCGCGTTCCGGCCGACCCGACCGCGGTGGCGACCGGTAGCGACTCGTCCAGTCAAGTCAGCCAGCCTCCCTTCTATCTCTCGTTGCGGATGCCGGATCAGAGCGATCCGAAGTTCTCCCTGACATCGGTCTACGTACCGAACGGTGAACGGGAGAACCTCACCGCGTTCATGGCTGTCGATTCCGAGGCGACCTCCCCGGACTACGGCAAGTTCCGAATACTGCGATTGCCGGCGAACCTGCAGGTGCCTGGTCCGGGGCAGGTGTACAACAAGTTCCAGACCGACGAAGGCATCAGATCGGCGCTGCTACCGATCAACCAGCAGAACAGCGGTGCCAGAGCCCAGTTCGGGAACCTGCTGACGTTGCCGCTCGGCGGTGGTCTGCTCTACGTCCAGCCGGTCTACTCGTCGCGGACCAGCGGACCGGGTAACTACCCCGTTCTCCGGTACGTCCTGGTGTCCTTCGGGGACAACGTCGCCTTCGGGTCGACGCTGCAGGAAGCCCTCGAGAAGGTGTTCAAGACCAACGTCGACACGGGCGAGAACCCGCCGGGTACCAAGACACCACCGACACAGACGAACCAGACGGTCAAACAGGCGCTCGCCGATGCACAGGCTGCCTGGACGCGGGCGCAGGACGCTCTCAAGAACGGCAACCTCGCCGAATACCAGAACCAGCTGAACCAGATGAAGGCTGCACTTGACCGCGCTACCGCTGGTGCAGCGGTGACGCCAACACCGACGCCGACACCGTCCGGCAGCCCGTCGACACCGGCGGCCCCGTCGACAACACCGTCTACCCCGACGGCATCACCGTCCGGCTGACCCGCAGGGCGATTCCCGGGGCGGCGACACCGACAGCAGTCGGGTCGCCGCCCCGTTCGCCTGTCCGGGGTGGTTGCCTACGGCATCAGGAGGCTTCCGGGTGGAACCCGGCCGCGGTGTCGAGCACGTCCTCGTCGGTGAAGCGGTCATGGTCGATCGTCACCTCGGCTGCGACGCCCGGCTCGATGAAGTAGAACACCTCGTCGCCGGCGAACAGCGCGTCGTACCCACCGACCTTGACAGGGGTGAGCTGCCAGCCCGGATCCTTCTCCTCGTACTCCACGAGGAAGTTCTTCAAGGTCTCGAGGTCGGTGAGCTTGTCGCCGCGGATCGTCTTCACGGTCAGGTCGACCTTGAACGCGCCGTTCGAGTCCGGCCCGGTCTCCCAGACCCGGCTGTGGAAGGACACGTCTTCCCACTCGTAGGTGAAGTCGCTCGGCGTGCCGATGCCGTCGGGAAGGTTCTCGATCACGAAGCCGTCCAAGGTGCCAGCCCTCTGCTCGGTCGATGGGGATCCGGATACATCGGAGTACGCCGCTGCGGTTGCGGCGTCGGCCGTGGTCGCGAGGCCGAGAGTGGCCAGGACGACCGCGCTCCCGGCCACGATACGACGGGCGGACGGCAGGACTCGGAAACGAAGCGATGAACGCGACATGACAGCCTCCTCAGAATGCGGGCGCCGCGCCTGCTGCGAGACGCCCTTCGTGTCCAAGAAGGTGCACCGATCGGACCTCGTCCGGACCGGCGAATCCGAACCTGTGGACAACAGGACGTCAGTGCCCGATCAGCCGGTGCAATCGGTGGAACGTCTGCTGGAACCCGAGCCGCGGCCAGGTCCGCGAGGACAGCAGGTTCGTCACCCGCCAGTCGGTGACCACCGAGGTGTACCCGGTCTCGGCCGACCACTGCAGTACGGCCTCACCGAGCGCGCGTCCCGCGCCGAGCCCACGCGCCGAAGGCAGCACGGCCGCGAACCCGAGGAACCCCGCGTTATCCGGCTTCGCCAGCCCGCTGTGCGCGCTCGACTTGTCCAGTGAGCAGCCCACCGACGAGCCGATGACCTTACCGTTGTACGAGGCAACAAACGTGGTGTAGTCCTGGTCGTCGATCGACTCCTCCCAGTCCGCCACCGCCTCCTCGAGCGTCGGCACCTCGGCCGACGAGAACACCGGCGACTGGCCTTGGTGCTGAGGCAGTACGAGATCGAGCTCCGCCAGTACGGGGATGTCGGCGCGGGCTGCCCGACGTACGACGAGATCCCGCGGCGGAGTGGACGGCGTCGTCGGCACCGGGCGGACCGCGTGCACGTGCTGCGCGCCGAATGCGAGCCGGAACCAGGCGTCGATCAGCTCGGCGTCGTCGGGCACGAGGACGTACTGCGCGATGCGGCCGGAGTCGACCCAGCCTTCAGCGGCGGCGCCGTACAGGTCACGGATGTGTTCCGGCTCACGTACGGCGTGACCGGCGGCCTCGACCCAGATGTTCGGACCCCAGGCCGGCGACGGTTTCGGTGCTGCGAGCAAGTAACCGGTGACCTCGCCGTCCTCCACCATGACGGCTCCGGACGCACCTTCGGTCTCCCAGGCCGCAGTGACCTCGGTCAGCGCCAGGCGCTCGTCCTCGTAGTCGGCGGGAAGCAGTGGGTGACGCTTGCGATGCACCCGGTGCCGCTGTGCGAGCAGGCCGGCCGCGGCCGGCAGATCCGCCTCCTCGAACGGGCGGACGACGTGTCGGGACATACTCGGACGGTACGCCGCGGAGCCACCCGCCGACACGGGTTTACGCCGCACCGGGAACCGATTTGGTTGCTCGGCCCGGATCCTCTAAACTAAAGACACAACGACGCGGGGTGGAGCAGCTCGGTAGCTCGCTGGGCTCATAACCCAGAGGTCGCAGGTTCAAATCCTGCCCCCGCTACTTGGAAAGGCCCTCTGACCAGGGAAGCACTGGTCAGAGGGCCTTTGTTATTCGCATCAGATCAGCGTGACTACGGTCTAGGATCGCGTTACTGGTCCTCACTGAGGCTGACCTGAGGGTGACATGCTCACCTTGATCCGCTCCGATCCACGTTCAGCATGGCTGATTTGACGTGCTGTACACGAGGATCTTTCGTCGTAGGGCCACCCAGATCCGCACGCCGAGCCCACTTGCCATCGCGCCCGAGGACGTCGCCCAGTTCCTGGTCTCGTCCCTCGGCGACGAAACCCTCGTCAAGCAGCACGTCGTACTCAGCGGAGCCCCCAGCGGCCGCGACAGGGAGCGCGGCATGAAAGCCATCGGGGTCGAGTGGGCTGATGTGACCGATCCAGCACCTTAGCCGCATGGCAGAAGTGGATCGACCATCTTTGTTCGAACGAACGGGTACTTCGCGGCGGTCCCCCTGGAGACTGATGGGGTTGTGTCCGACCCAGGTGCGGAGGCGCCCCGTGCAGCTATCGCTTCTCCTCGAGGATCTGAGCAGGCTCGTTCGTACTGAGTCGCCGTCGGCGGATCTGGACGCTGTCAGTCGGTCTGCGCGAGAGGTTGCGCACTTGATTGAGGAGCGTTTGGGCCGTCGGCCAGAGATCCTGAGCGTCGACGGTGTCGACCATGTGCTGCTGCGCGGAGCGAACCCGAAGGTCATGCTCCTCGGGCACCACGACACCGTGTGGCCGCTCGGTACGCTGCGCGAGCTGCCCTACACCGAGTCTGACGGCGTCGTCCGTGGCCCGGGATGCTTCGACATGAAACTCGGCCTCGTGCAGGCGATCCATGCCCTGGTGTGGCTGCAGCAGCATCGCGGCGCCGACGTCCTCGATCAGGTGACGCTGCTCGTCACGGGCGATGAGGAGTTGGGCTCCACGACGTCACGAGCGCTGATCGAGCAGGAAGCAGCCAAGTGCCAGGCAGCCCTCGTGCTGGAGGCGGCCGGTCCGGGCGGCGCCTTGAAGACGGGACGCAAAGGCGTGTCCCGCTACGAGATCGAGGTGCTCGGTCGTGCCGCACACAGCGGTCTCGATCCGGAGAAGGGCGTAAATGCGACGATCGCAGTCGCCGAGGCCGTCCTGGCGATCGCTCAGCTCGCTGACTCAGCGGCCGGTACGACGGTCACCCCGACCGTGATGAGTGCCGGCACGACGCCCAACACTGTGCCTGCGATGGCCACTGTTGCTGTCGACGTTCGGGCGGGCAGTGTCGCGGAGCAGGAACGCGTGGACCAGGCGATTCGCGATGTGAGGCCGGCGCTGGCCGGGGCGGATATCCGGGTGCGGGGCGGAATCAACAGGCCGCCGATGGAACGGGGCACGGCTGCTGAGTTGTTCGTGCGCGCGCAGCGAATCGCACGACGCCTGGAGATCCCGCAGTTGGAGGAGATCGCGGTTGGTGGCGCATCGGATGGGAACTTCACGGCGGGTATGGGCGTGCCGACCCTGGACGGGCTGGGGGCCGTGGGTGGCGGGGCGCACGCCCGGACCGAACATGTGGAGACAGCGTGGATCGTCCCGCGCACTCAGTTGCTCGCTGCTCTCGTCGAGGAGATCACGAGCGAGGCTTCAACGGCGGTCTGAGATCACCTGACGCGCCCGTTCGCTGCCCGCCGCGAGCTCATACAGGACGGTGATGAATCCGAGGAGGTCCGTTGACTCCGTGAGTACGGTCGACACCGTCCGATCGCCATTCCGGACGCACCCCGGGATGCATGCAGCGAGTTCGGCGGCTACAGGCGACGGCATGTCCACCTCGACCTCGAACGACGGCGGTGGCGGCGGACAGCTCAATGCCGATGCACGTCCTACGGCGTCGGCCGCGCCCTCCCGGACAAGGTCTCTTGCCACGCTGGGCGCGACGGAGTCCGTGGCGGAGAATCCGTGGGTCTTCTTGACGGTCACGATCGTGGCCTCGGGAAAGACGTTGGTTGCGATCGCGCCGATGACGTCATCCCCGGTGATGAGGCCTACTGGGACTCCGAGCGACGCGGCGTAGAGGGCGTTGACTTCGGCCTCTGACACCGGTGATCCGTTGACTCTGACTTCGGCGAAGTAGGCGGAGAACGTGTGCGCAAGGAGTCCCGGAGTACCGGCCGGTGCGTGGTAGCCGATGAAGAGTGCGACGTCGCAGTCTTCGGTCAGGCCTTCGGCCATGCACTGGGCCTTGGGTTTCCCGAAGATCACTCGTGCCCTTGGGTCGAGTCGCTCGTGGATCAGGTTGTCCATCGTGCCGTGGGAGTCGTTGACGATCACGCTGGTGGCGCCGCCGTCGAAGGCGCCCGCGATCGCGGCGTTGGCTTCGTCGGTCATCAGCTCCTGGGCGCGGGGATAGCCGAAGCCGCCGCGCACTATTTGGTCGAGGGTCGCGATGCCGGCGATGCCCTCCATGTCGACTGAGATGTACGCCTTCATCGCTGACCCTCTCCTGATCGTTGCCTGCCACGCCCATTCTGGTCGTGAGGTACGCGCCGGAACTGGGGCGATCGCCCAAACAAGGCAAGGGTCAAATGTACGATCGCACAATGGATGACGCTTTGAGTGGCTCGGCGGACCTCGGCCGATTGGTCGAGCGGCTGGGTACGACCTTGTTGACGCTCAAGGCGGGGCCACGGCAACCGGACCGTGCCGTGACGAGTGTCGTCCTCCACGATCCTCTGGACCAACCCGATGTCCCACGAGATGCAGTGGTGCTGGGCGTCGGCGTTGCGGTCGACGACAGCTTGGTCACCCTGGTCAGAGCGTTGGGGGAAGCCGGGGCCACTGCCCTCGTGGTGCGGGAGCCGTTGATCGTCGATGAGGCGGTCGCCCGCGAGGCGGAGGCCGGCCACGTGTCCGTCATCGGTCTGGTGCAGGGCGCGTCGTGGATCCAGGTGGCGACCTTGCTCAGCGGCGCTCTGCATCTGGGTGCCGATGGCGATCCCGCTGTCGGGGGCGACGCGAATCGAGATCTGTTCGCCTTGGCGAACTCGCTCGCGGCCCTCATCGACGCGCCGGTCACCATCGAGGACCTGTCCTCGCGGGTCGTCGCCTTTTCGGCTGATCAGGCCGGGGCCGACGAGCCGCGCCGGCTGACGATCCTCGGGCTTCAGGTTCCGGAGCTCTACAGCGGGTACCAAAGAGAGAAGGGCATGTTCCGCCGGGTGTATTCCTCGGAGCGACCGGTGTTCATGCAGAATCCCGCCCCCGGCGTACTTCCCCGAGTGGCCATCCGGGTCCAGGCCGGCGACGAGGTCCTCGGGTCCATCTGGGCAGCGGTGTCGGAACCGCTCACGCCTGAGCGGGAAACTGCCATGATCGCGGCCGCGCGGGTGATCGCGCTCGAGATGCTGCGGGCCCGGGTCAGCGCCGACGCCTCGCAACGACTCGGGGTGGCGCTGCTGTCGATGCTGATCGGGGGCGGGACCGGTGCGCGTGACGCCGCCCAGCAGTTGGCGTTCGGAACGTCGCCGGCCTGCGTCCTGGTGTTCGGACCTCGGCATTCCGACGAAGAGGTCCGTACGACGGCCGACATCCAGCGCGCCGCCTTCACGCTTCGGGCCCACCTCAGGCCGACCTACCCCCGCGCCATCGCGGCCCAGTTAGGCGGCGCAATCTATGCCGTGGTCCCCGTGCGCGCCACGGTGGCCACGGCCCTCGCTTCGCTGAAGGATCTGGCTGCCGAGTTCATCACCCGTCTGGATACTACGACCGAGTTCTGCGCCGGTCTCGGGGGCATCGTCGAGGACGTCGGCGAACTGGCCTCGTCCCGGCGCGATGCCGACGCCGCGCTGCGGGTGCTGACAACCAATCCGCGCGAGGGCAGGCGGGTTGCGGCGCTGGCGGATGTGGCGATCGAGTCCATCCTGCTGCGTCTGAGGGACCTGATGGCAACGGACCGCATCGAGCTGGCCGGACCACTTGCCGTCCTGGCGAAGTACGACGCCGAACACGACACCCAGCTGGTGTTGACGCTCGAGAGTTGGCTGGAGCATTTCGGGGACGTCGTCGACGCGGCTCGTGCCATCCACGTGCACAAGAACACCTTCCGCTACCGGCTGGGCCGGATCGAGGAGATCGGAGGTGTGGATCTGGCCGATCCCGATGAACGGTTCGGTTTGATGCTGCAACTCCGCCTCGGTACCGGTCGACGATCACCGGGACAGGAACCGCCGCGGTAGACCATCCGGCGGTTCAGTGGGTTGGTCGATAGTTCAAGGTCCAGGCGTACGGATCGGACGGTCGCACGATGCACTGGCAGCCTGCCGGGGTGAATCTGGGTGCTCGGCCTCACACCCTGTTCTGACCCCGACCTAAGGCGGTTCTGCCATGAATCGACGCGCCGCTGCTTCTGCAGCCCTGGCCCTCGCGCTTCCCGCGCTCCTGGCTTCTTGCGGTGGCTCGCGTTCGGCCGGGGGCCAGCCCGACTTTGCGACCGACGGCACCTTCGCGGTCGCGATCGACTCGGATCCCGGTGACCTGAATCCGCTCGTCACCAACCTTGTCAACGCGCAGATCGCCGGCATGTACTCCTACGACACGTTGATCTTCTTCGACCCCGCGACGGGCAAGCCCGCGCCATTCCTGGCAAAGAGCTGGACCGAAAGTCCGACCAAGGTCACGTACACGCTGCGAGAGGACATCACCTGCGCCGACGGTACGCCTTTCACCGCGCAGACCGCCGCGGACAATCTGAACTGGATCGCCGATCCGGCCAACAAATCGCCGCGGCTGGAGTCCGTTGTCCCTGCCGATGCGAAGGCGAGCGCGAAGGGAAACGTGCTGACCGTCAGCACCGCCAAGCCGAGGCCGTTCATGCTGGCCGACCTCGGTGGGCAGCAGTTGGTGTGCGAGCGCGGGTTGAAGGATCCCAAGACTCTCTCGGCGGGTAGTGACGGAACTGGACCGTTCGTCATCGATCACGTCGTCGCCGGCGACTCGATCACGCTGAACCGCAGAACGGGCTACACCTGGGGACCCAAGCAGAGCAGCTCGGACACGCCAGGGTTGCCGAAGTCGGTGACCATCAAGATCGTGCCGAGCCCGTCGACCAGGGCGAACCTGTTGCTGTCAGGCCAACTCAACGCAGCGATGGTGAGCGGCCAGGACGAGGCACGCCTGAGCCAACTCAGCTCGCTGCCGTCACCGGCCATGTCCGGGATGATCACCTACAACCACCTTCAAGGTCTACCGACTGCCGACGTCCGGGTCCGGCGCGCACTGACCCAGGCCATCGACCTCGACACCCTGACGAAGATCCTGACCAGCGGCAAAGGCGAACGAGCGAAGTCGCTGCTGTCCGAGACGAGCCTCTGCAACTACGACACCGTCAAGGGCACCCTACCCTCCTACGACGCAACCGCTGCCGGTCAGGCTCTGCGTGCGGTGGGCGCGCCGATCAAGATCACGCTGGTCTACGACAACACCACCGACACCGGCAGTGCCGCTGCGGAGTACGTCGCGAAGCAGTGGGAGGCTGCTGGTGTCACGGTGAAACTCGACGGTGGTGACGAGAACTACATCATCAGCCGGACCTTCGCGAGCAAGGATCCGTCAGGCTGGGCGGCATCGCTCGGGCTGAACCTTCAGTCCGGCACACCAGCCATCTTCCCGCAGTACCTCTCGGGACCGGCCGCTCCCGCCGGAACCAACTTCGCATCGATCGCCAACAAGGACTACAACAGCCGCGTTGCCGCGGCGGCGGGCCTGGCCGGCGACGCGGCGTGCAAGGCCTGGGCCGGGGCGGAGCAGGCGCTGATGACAAGCGCTGACCTGATCCCGGTGTCCATCACGCCATACAAGATGTACTTCAACAAGGCGGAGGCGCTGTATCCGCCGGTCGGTGGGCAGCTGCCCGGGTCGGCGATCCGGGTGCTGAAATGACTACGGCACCGGCTGCCACGCTGAGGGCTTTCGTCGCGCGGCGCCTGGTGCGGCTGGCGTATTCGGTGGTCGTGCTGGTGACGGCTGTCTTCCTGATGGTCCGGCTGATCCCGGGGGACCCGGTTCGCAACGCCCTCGGTACCCATGCGACGGCCGCGGTCGTGGAGGCGCAACGCGAGAGCTTGGGGCTGAACGACCCGCTGTGGATGCAGTACGTGAACTTCTGGACGGGACTGTCCACGTGGAAACTCGGAGACTCGTTCGCCCTTCACTTGCCGGTGACAACGATCATCGCGCAGCGCCTGCCGGCGACCTTGGAACTCGCGTTCCTCGCGCTGGTGGTGGTGCTCCTGGTGTCGGTACCGCTCGGCATCGCCGCGGCAGCACTCACCCGAGGTGGCCGCAGACCAGCGGTCGACCTGACTTACACCTCGGTGAGCGGTCTGCTGGCTGTCGTTCCCGAGTTCCTGATCGGAGTCGGTTTGGTGTACCTGTTCGCCGTACGGAGCCATCTGCTTCCCGTCGCCGGGCGTGTCGGTCCGAGCTCGTATGTGCTGCCGGTCCTGGCGTTGTCGATCGGAGTTGCCGCTGGTGTCTCGAGGATTGTCCGGGTCGAAGCGCTGACCGTGTTCGAGCAGGACTACATCCGGACAGCGCGTGCGAAGCGCATGCCGACGTGGCGCCTGTACTTCCGCCACGCTTTGCCGAACCTGCTGACCCCCTCGCTGACCATCGCCGGAATCGTGCTCGGTTCGCTGGTCGCGGGCACGGTGCTGATCGAGACGATCTTTTCGTGGCCTGGGCTGGGCATGACGATCGTGGATGCGGTGCGGAGCAAGGACTTCCCGCTCGCGCAGGGGATCGTTCTCGTCTACGGCCTGATCGTCCTCGTCTCGAACCTCCTGATCGACATTGTGCTGGTCTGTCTTGACCCGCGTTCAGCCCTGAAGGACGGGTGATGGCGTTGACAACCATGTCCTCTCCCGACACAGCCGTCGCGGATCCCGCCGCCGTGACGTCAACCGGCGCACAGGTGCCAACGGCGGTCGCGCCGCGACGAAGGTTCCTTGCTGTCCTGTCTTCCCCGCCCGGAATCTGTGCGGTGGCTGCTTTGATCCTGGTTGCGTTCTTCGCGATTCTAGGACCGGTGCTCTGGGGTGATGCTGCGCGGCAGGCGGATCTGACCCAGTTGTCGGCGCGGCCCACTGCCGACCACCTTCTCGGCACTGACGCCGGCGGCCGGGACGTTCTCGCTCGGGTGCTCAGCGCCACCCGGCTCTCGATCCTCACCGCCCTGCTGGCCGCCGCCCTCGGCGTCGTGGTCGGTGTTGTCATCGGCCTGCTGCCGACGATCGCGCCGCGGTGGCTCGGGCGACTGATCAACAGCGCCACCGGAATCGCGCTCGCCTTTCCGGCGCTGCTGCTCGCGATCGTCGTCTCAATCACCCTCGGCGTGGGCGCCGTCAGCGTCACGCTCGCGATCGGGCTGGCCATGGCGCCGTCATACGCTCGGCTCGCACAGACCCTCGGTGCGTCAGTGACCGGACGCGACTTCGTGGCGGCTGCTCGCATCCTCGGCGTCAGCCGGCCGCGGATCCTGATGCGCCACGTCCTGCCCAATGTGCGCGACCCGCTCATCGTCAATGCCAGTATCGGTGCCGGTACCGCGCTCGTGGCGGCCACCGGGCTCTCCTTTCTGGGCCTCGGGGTCCAGGCGCCGAACTACGACTGGGGCCGCATGCTCAACGAGAGCGTAGGTGCCATCTATGTGAACCCCGCTCCGGCGCTCGGCCTGGGCGCTGCCATCGTGTTCGCCGGCGTGACATTCGCGCTCGTCGGCGAGGTGCTTGCCCGAGCGTTCGGGCTGCACCGGCCGTCCGGCCGGCGCCGGAGCCGGCCAACCACCACCGCGACCGAGACCTCCGCCGTACTGCAGATCGCAGACGACCCGATCCTGAGGGTGCGAGATCTGCGGGTGGAGGCGCCGCAGGCAGACGGCTGGGCGACGCCTGTCCGTGGTGTCAGCTTCGACATCGGTCGCGGCGAGATCGTCGGCATCGTCGGTGAGTCAGGTTCCGGCAAATCGCTGACCTGTATGGCGGTCGCGTCACTCCTGGAAGCGCCGCTCCGGGTGGCAGCTTCGTCGATCCGGTTCGACGACACAGAACTTGTTGCCAATGGCAAGGTGCCCGACGGTCCGCGCTCCAGGTCGCTGGCCCACCAGCTCGGGACCCGACTGGCATTCGTCTTCCAAGATCCCTCGACCTCGCTCAACCCCGCCCAGCAGGTCGGTACGCAGGTCGCGGAACCCGGCATCCTGCACGGCGGCCTCAACCGCAAACGGGCACGCCAGCGGGCAGTCGACAGGCTTGCCGCTGTACGGATCTCCGACCCGGAGCGTCGTGCTCGCCAGTATCCGTACGAGTTCTCCGGCGGCATGCGCCAGCGCGCCATGATCGCGACGGGGCTCATGGGCGAACCGGCGCTGGTGATCGCCGACGAACCGACGACGGCCCTCGACGTCACCGTGCAGCGGGAAGTCCTGGCACTGCTGCACAAGGTGAACCGCGAGCACAGCACGGCGGTCATGTTCGTGTCCCACGACATCTCGCTGGTCTCGTCGTTCTGCACCCGGGTCCTGGTCATGTACCGGGGAGTCGTCGTGGAGAGTCTGTCCGCTGACGATCTCGCGAACGGGCGCGCGAAGCACCCGTACACCCAAGCCCTGACAGCAGCCGTGCCGCACCTGGATGCCGTTCCGGGCACGGCGTTCGTCACGATCCCCGAAGACGCCGAGTTTCCCGCCGAGACAGTCAGGGAGGGAACGGCATGAGCGAGCGTAGCGAGCGAACAGAAAGCAGAGGCGACCTCGTCTTCGAGAACGTGAGCGTCAGATACGGGAGTGGGCACTCGGCCCTCGAAGCGGTTCGCGGAGTGAGCTTCACCGTGCCGCACGGCCGGACAGTGGCGCTGGTCGGCGAATCCGGATCGGGCAAGTCGACGCTGGCGCGTGCTGTCGTCGGCCTGCACGAAGCGCACGCCGGCCGGATTCTGGTCGACGGCACCGATGTCGTCCGTGCCCGGGGGAGTGCGGCATCGGTTCGCCGCACCGCGCAGATGATCTTCCAGGACGCGAACTCCTGTCTGAACCCCCGGATGTCCATCGGCGCCTCGCTCGAGGAGGCGCTTGCGATGCGCGGAACAACGAGCAGGCGCGATCGTGCCCAGCGGCGCACGGAGGTAGCCGCGCTGCTCGAGATGGTCGAGCTCGACCCGGCCCGGGCCGGCGACTTCCCGATGCAGCTGTCGGGGGGACAACGGCAGCGCGTCGCGATCGCTCGGGCGCTTGCCGCCAGGCCCCGGGTGCTGCTGGCTGACGAGATCACTTCCGCGTTGGACGTCTCGGTCCAAGGGACGGTGCTGAATCTTCTGATGCGTGTCCAGCAGGAGCTCGATCTGACGGTTCTGTTCATCAGCCACAACCTCGCCGTCGTCAGGCAGCTGTGTGACGACGTCGCGGTCATGAAGGACGGCGAGGTCGTCGAGGCCGGGACCGCCACTCAGGTGATCGACCGGCCGGAACACCCCTATACACGCGAGCTGATCGGGGCCGTTCCCCGGATCGGCGTCCCCATCTTCGGCGAAGGAGAAGTTTTATGACGTCTCGCCCGTTCGGTCTCGACGACGTACGCCGGATCGTCAATGTTCCCGAGACTGCGATCACGGCGGACGGCGGACGAGTCGTCTTCACGCGGCGCCAGGTAGCGGGCCGCCGTACAAAGACTTCGCTGTGGGCTGTGTCGAGCGGTGGCGACCCGCAGCAGCTGACCCAGGGGCCGGCAGATCGAGCGCCTGCGATCCTCGCCTCGGGCGTTATCTTCCTGCGGAATGTCGTTGACGTTCCACAGCTGCATCTCCTGCCGCCCGTGGGTGAGCCGATCCGGTTGACCGGGCTGCCGCTGGGGGCGGGCGCCCCAGCGGTCAGCCGAGATGGCCGGCGCGTCGCCTTTGCCGCACCCGTGGACCGTGCGCCTGGTCGAGCCGATTCGCCGATCGTCGTCGACACGCTCGACCAGAAGTCGGACGGGATCGGCTGGATCGGCAGCATCCGTCGGCAGATCTTCGTGCTGGACCTGGACACGAGGCAGGTCAGGCAGATCACCGACGGCGACTACGACACCGGCGACCCGGCCTGGTCGCCTGACGGCAAGTACCTTGCCTTCGCGGCCTCCATGGCACCTCTTGCCGACGTTGACCTCGAGCGCCGCGCCTATGTGGTCGAAGTCGATGACCCGCTCGCCCCCATACAGGTGTACGGACACGCGACCGGGATTTCCGGTCCGGTCTCGTGGGCTCCTGATGGCGGGTCGCTGGTCGCGGTCGGAGCACCGGTGATGGCGGCCGGCCACGCCAGGATCCTTCGCCTATACGCCGACGGCACACCTGACGTAGCCATCACGGCCGAGTTGGATCGCAATGTGATGCCGGGCGCGACCGGCTATCCAGGTGGCCACCCGGCGTGCAGCCACGACGGCAGCGAGATCGTCTTCTGTCTGCGTGATCGCGGCTGGACCCATCTCTACGGCGTTGGTCCGGATGGTGGAGCAGGGCGGCCGATCGTCGCGGAGCCGCATCACGTCGTGTCCGCGCTGTCGGTTGCCGCCGACGTAGATCGTGCCGCGATCGTCCTGACCACTCCCGAGTCGTTTGCCGAAGTGGCGATCGTCGACCTGGACACCGGAAAGCTCGAGGTTCTCACCTCGCTGATGGAAGACAGTCTCCCCGGGGTGCAGCTCCATCGACCGGAGCCGCGGGAGTTCACGATCAGCGACGGCACTGTCGTGCACGGGTGGTTGATGGCGGCACCGGACACGACCGGAGCCGCCCCACTCCTACTCGATATCCACGGCGGCCCGCACAACGCCTGGGCCGGTGTGGCCGACGAGATCCACCTGTACCAGCAGCTTCTCGTCTCGCGCGGGTGGCGGGTCCTGACCCTGAACCCCCGCGGATCGGATGGGTACGGCGAGAAGTTCTATCGAGCCGTCGACGGCGGCTGGGGACAGGTCGACGTACCTGACTTCCTCGAACCGATCGATCAGCTGATCGCCGAAGGGATCGCCGACCCGGATCGACTCGCTGTCACCGGCTACAGCTACGGCGGCATCGCCACCTGTGCGCTCACCGCCAACACGGACCGGTTCGCGGCAGCCGTGGCCGGCGGCCTGATCTGCGACTTCGCCTCGATCGCAGGCCAGCGCCTGCTGCCGGACGGCTACTTCGCATTGGCGACGGCCGGCACCACACCAACGGACGTAGCCCGGCTCATCGAGAGCTCTCCGATCGCCCGTGTCGATCAGGTCAAGACACCCACGTTGGTCCTGCACGGTGCGGCTGACGACATCTGTCCGGTCGGGCAGGCGCAGCAGTGGTTCTCCGCACTGCGGATCCGGGGCGTGCCGACGCGCATGGTGGCCTATCCAGGAGGGAGCCACCTGTTCATTGCCGAAGGCAACATCGACCATCGCATCGACTACCACGCCCGGGTCGTCGAATGGGTCGAGCAGCACACCCGCGCCGCACCACGTCCGGCGGCGCTGTCCCCGGCCGCACGTGCGCCGGAGTACTGGCACCGTCGTCTGGACCTCCTCCGGGAGCGCCACGGCGTCGTCGGTGCGCAACTCGGGATCGTGCAACTCGACGACAACGGAACGGCTTTCGACCGGACCACGGTGAGTTCCGGGGTGCTGGACGTCTCGACCCAGGAGCCGGTCATCGACGACGCCATGTTCCAGATCGGGTCGATCACGAAGGTCTGGACGACGATGCTGATCATGCAACTGGTCGATGAGGGGCTGCTCGACCTCGACGCTCCGGTGCGTACAGTGTTGCCGGACTTCAGACTGGCCGATGACGAATCGCCCTCGGTGACGGTACGGGCGCTGCTCAACCACACCAGCGGCATCGACGGAGACGTCTTCACCGACACCGGAACGGGAGACGACTGCGTCGCGCGCTACGTAGAGAATCTTGCAACCGTCTCCCACATCCACCCGCTCGGAGAGCGGTTCTCCTACTGCAACGCCGCGTTCGTCATTGCGGGTCGCATCGTCGAAGTGCTCCGTGACATGACCTGGGACGAAGCTCTCGTTCATCATTTGATCGAACCGATGGGTCTGCAGCACACGATCACTCGGAGCGAGGACGCACCCAGGTTCGCCGTGGCGACTGGCCACACCGGTTTCGGCGATCAGTCCACGCCGGTACCCAAGTGGTCGATCACCCGGTCCATGGGGCCCGCTGGGCTGATCGTGGCCAGCATCGGCGATCTGCTGACGTTCGCCGAAACCGCGCTGCGCGGCGGGGTGACTCCCGCCGGCGTCCGGGTACTGTCCGCCGCAAGCGCTCGCCTGATGACCATCGAGCACGTCGATCTGCGACAAAGTGTCGCCACGGTCCACGGCTGGGGGCTGGGTTGGTTCCTCGAGGACTGGCACGGAACCTTCGTGTACGGCCACGACGGCGGCACGATCGGCCAACGTTCGTACCTGCGCCTCATCCCGGGCACGAACTACGCGGTGGCGATGCTGACGAGCGGCGGCCAACCAGACGGACTCTTCTACGAGCTGTTCGCAGACGTCACGTCGTCGATCGACGGCAGCCTGCCGCCAGATCGGGTCCGTGCAGACCTGTCACGTCCACCCGAGCCGATCGAGGGCACCTGGGAATGCGCGGGGTATCAAGCGCAGATCTCTCCGGACGCAGAGGGCCTCGAACTGACGCTGGTGGATCGAATGGCGCCCGTGCACGGCGAGCCGGAGGAGCCGAAGGCCTTCGCGTTGCACGCATCGAACATCCCGGGTGCCTACGCCTACACCACACCCGATATCGCGGGATGGCAGCAGTTCCGTCCAGTCGTCGGTGGTGCCTACAACGGCTCCCGCTTCTTGCGTGAGGAGCGCTCGTGACGGCCACGAGCGCTGCATCGGAGGCGATGGAACTGCGGCTGTTGCACGGGCCAGAGGAGATGACCGCCGCATCCGAGCTGCTGGCAAAGATCTGGAAGATGGACAACGACCAGTCGCATGTCAGCCCGGAGCTGCTCACGGCGTTCGCGCACGCGGGCAACTACGTCGCCGGTGGTTTCCGTGGCGATGAGCTCGTGGCGGCGTGCGTCGGGTTCTTCTACCCGCCCCGACAGAACGCGTTGCATTCCCACATCGCCGGCGTCCGAGCCGACGCGGCAGGGACCGGGTGGGGCCAAGCCCTCAAGTTTCACCAGCGGGACTGGTGCCTGGAACGCGGCGTCACTCGCGTGACATGGACGTTCGACCCGCTGGTGGCGCGGAATGCGTACTTCAACATCCAC
The DNA here is from genome assembly GCF_055580825.1 of Kribbella sp. NPDC031520. Taxonomy (NCBI): domain Bacteria; kingdom Bacillati; phylum Actinomycetota; class Actinomycetes; order Propionibacteriales; family Kribbellaceae; genus Kribbella; species Kribbella sp. NPDC031520. The sequence continues at coordinate 291,154 of NZ_JBVIKS010000001.1, read as the reverse complement.
AAGCTCGGTGCCGAGGTCGAGGTCTATCTTCCGGAGTTCTACGGGCCGATGGGTGACGGCGTCAACCAAGGCCAGCACAACGACCGGGTCCTGGTGGCCTGGCAGATTGAGCAGGCCACGGCGCCGTCGCGAGCAGAGCAGGACCGTGGCCCCGCCGTACTGACGTCGGTGGACCGCCGACCCGAGCTCGACCTCGGCCGGGCAGACTCGCTGACTCGATGCGTCGTCGAGATCCCCTCCGACATCGAGGCCCTGCGGCAGCAGGAACCCGAACTCGCGACCTCCTGGCGGCTCGCGCTGCGGCGGGCGCTCGGTGGATTGCTGCACAACGGATGGACGGTCGTCGACTTCGACCGCCAGGGTCACTACTGCCTCACGAGGAGCATCTGACAATGCACATCGAGCGCGTCGAACTCATCACGGTCCGGATGCCGCTGGTTCACCCCTTCACCACCTCGTTCTCCACCCAGACCGAGCGGCGTCCGCTCCTGATCCGGGTCACGGCGTCAGTCGGCAGCCGTACTGTGACGGGCTGGGGTGAGTGTGTTGCTCTCACCGAGCCGTACTACTCCCCGGAGTACCTCGAAGGCGCACGCGAGATCCTGCGACGATTCCTCGTACCCGCGCTGTTCGAATGGCAGGCTGCGGGCAACGCCGTCGCGGCGGCGACGGTCAGCGTGGCCCTCGAGCACGTGGTGGGCCACCGCATGGCCAAAGGCGCCTTGGAGATGGCGATCCTCGATGCCCAGCTGCGTCTGCGGAACACGTCGTACGCAGCGCATCTCGGGGTGACCCGCGCCTCGGTGCCGTCAGGTGTCAGCGTCGGGATCGAGAAGTCGATCCCCGACCTGCTCGAGCGAGTCGGTGACTTCGTCGGCCAGGGCTACGCGCGCATCAAACTCAAGATCAAGCCCGGCTGGGACTTCGAGCCGGTCAAGGCGGTGCGGGAGCGGTTCGGCGACATCGCGCTACAGGTCGACGCGAACACCGCCTACCGCCTCTCAGATGCCCATCTGCTGCGCAAACTCGACCCGTTCGAACTGCTGCTGATCGAACAGCCCTTGGGAGAGGAGGACCTCCGGCAGCACGCGTTGCTCGCGGGCATGATCAGTACGCCGATCTGCCTCGACGAGTCGATCGTGTCCGCGCAGTCCGCCGCCGACGCGATCGCGCTGGGAGCGGCCAGTGTCATCAACATCAAGCCCGGACGAGTCGGCGGGTATGTTGAGGCGGTACGCATCCACGACCTCGCACTTGCGCACGGCGTCGCGGTCTGGTGCGGCGGCATGCTCGAGACTGGAATCGGCCGAGCCGCCAATGCCGCCCTGGCGGGGCTGCCGGGCTTCACTCTCCCCGGCGACGTCTCCGGCTCCGATCGGTTCTACGCCCGCGACATCACCGAGCCGATCGTGATGAAGGACGGCGCGGTCTCGATCCCCAGCGGACCCGGTCTGGGGGCGGAGCCGATCCCCGACGTGCTCGCCGAGCACACCGTCGACACCGTCGATGTCACCGGGCGGCGGTGGGTTTGACGTGGACGCTGAAGTTGTCGTCGTCGGCGCCGGCTCGGCCGGTGCGACGCTGGCCGCACGATTGGTGCGTGCCGGTCGGCAGGTCCTGTTGCTCGAGGCTGGACGCGATTACCCGGCAGCCGAGCTCGCGGAGTCCTGGCGCTCGCCCAACCCGCTTGCCGCCATCCTGGACCCTGGTTCCGAGTCACTCCTGTGGGAGGACCACCTCGCGTCCCGGACCGCCGTCCAGGAACCGTCGTTGTACTGGCGGGGCAAGGGCCTGGGCGGCAGCTCAGTCGTCAACGGCCAGATCGCCATCCGTCCGCCTGTCGAGGATTTCGACGACTGGGCCGCCGCCGGATGCACCCGGTGGTCGGCGGCCGAGGTCCTTCCCTACCTTGCGGCCATCGAGACCGACCAGGAGTACGGATCGGACCCGCACCACGGTTCTTCCGGGCCGATCCCGGTGCACCGCTACCCAGTCGAAGAGTGGGGCTCGGTCGACCTGGCGCTGCGCGACGCGGCACTCGCCGCGGGCCGTCCGTGGGCGCCGGATGTCAACGCCCCCGGTGCGAGCGGCGTCTCGCCGTACCCGGTGAACTCCCGCGACGGCCGGCGGGTGTCGTGCCACGACGCCTACCTCGAGCCACTTCGCCACGACCCGCGCCTGACGATCCGCGGCAATACCCTCGTGGACCGGGTGGAGCTCGACGCCGGTCGCGCAGTCGGCGTACGACTGGCCGACGGTGAGATCCTCCGTGCCGACCAAGTCGTGCTGAGCGCCGGCGCGACCGCGACGCCGTCCATCCTGCTGCGATCGGGGATCGGGCCCGCGCGCCACCTCCGAGAAGTCGGGATCGCAGTCCATACGGACCTACCGGTCGGCGAAGGCATGCAGGACCACCCGATGGCGCTGATCGGGATCCCGCTCACCCTGCAGGCGACCGCCGGTCCACGGGATCGGCACACCAACTGTTGCGTGCGCTACTCGAGCGGAATGACCCCCGACCCGCTCGACATGATGATGGCTGCGCTCAACCAAAACGCGCTGGCGATGGCGTCTGCCGTACCGCGGGCGGGTGCCGGTGCTGTCGGGGTGTTCTTGAACCGCACGTACTCCCGCGGCACGCTCCGCCTGCGGGGTACGGACCCCCGCCGTCAGCCGGAGTTGGCGTTCAACATGCTCGACCACGACCTTGACGTCGACCGCCTTGTCGCCGGTGTCCGGGAACTCGCCGAGCTCGTCGAGCATCCGGCCTTCGCGCGCATCGTTCAGGCCGACGTGTGGCTGGCCAACGCGGAGTTGCGGGCCGCTCTGGACGGTCCCGAGGATGCCCTTCGCGAGCATCTGCGTGCGACCGTCGTCGACACCCAGCACGCCACCAGCACGTGCCGCATGGGCGATCCGGCCCACCCCGCGACGGTGGTCGACCCGGACTGTCGGGTGCTCGGGGTCGACGGTCTCCGCGTCGCCGACGCCTCGGTCTTCCCGTTCGTGCCACGCGCCAACACTCACCTCGCCACCATGCTGGTGGGCGAAGTCGTGGCAGCCCGGATGACGTGAGCAGCCGACCGATCGATCGTCCCTGCCCTCAAGGAGATGCTGTGAAGGATCTGCACCACGTCATCGACGGCGTCGCCGCCGGGTCCAGCGACCCAGGGATGCGCGAGATCATCGATCCCGCCACGGAGGACGCGGTCGCCCGCATCCCGGTCGGCACAGCGGTCGACGCCGACGCGGCCGTGCAGTCGTGCCTCGCCGCGCAACCGGAGTGGGCGGCCATGAACCTAGCCGACCGGCTGGAGGTCCTGGCGCACGTGGCCGACGTCGTCGAGGAGCACACCGGTGAGCTCGCCGCCCTCGAGAACATTGAGATGGGCAAACCGGTGGCGCTGGCTCAGCAGATGGTGCGTGCCGGCGTCGTGGGCTGGCGCAAGGACGTCGAACGTGCGCGGACCTACCCGTTCGTCGCCGACGTGACCGTGCCTGGCGAGCCGGGCCGCACGATCGTCGAGCGTCGTGCGCTCGGCGTCGTCGGCCTCATCATCCCGTGGAACTTCACGGTGGCGTCGATCCTCGGCAGCCTGGTGCCGCTGCTCGCCGCGGGAAACACCGTCGTCCTCAAGCCCTCCGAGAAGGCGCCGCTGTCTGCCGCTCGGTTCGTCGAGCTGATGGACCTCCGGCCGGGCGTCGTCAACCTGCTACTCGGAGACGCCCGGGCAGGACGCCCGCTAGCCGCGCACGACGACGTCGCGCTCCTGCACTTCACGGGCTCGGTCGAAGTCGGACGTACGGTGGGCGTCGCCGCCGCGCAACGGCTGCAGCGCTCGGTACTGGAGCTGGGCGGCAACGACCCCGTGATAGTCGACGCGGGCGTCGACGTCGTCGCGACGGCGCAGGCGGTGGCATTCTCGTCCTTCGTCAACAGCGGCCAGAGCTGCACCTCGTCCGAGCGTGTCTTCGTGCACCGTGCCGTGGCTGACGACTTCATCGACGCACTCGTCGAGGCCGCTGCGGCATACGGGTTCGACGACCGAGACGGGAGTGCGAGCGCCACCGCATTGGGCCCCATGGTCGACGAGGCGCAGCGCAGTCTGGTGCACGCGCACGTCACCGACGCGCTGGCCCAGGGCGCAATGGTCCGCTGTGGCGGGGAGGTCCCCGATCGACGTGGCTTCTACTACCCGGCCACGGTGCTCACCGGCGTCACCGACGACATGCGAATCATGCGTGAGGAGACCTTTGGCCCCGTCGCGCCGGTCGTCGTTGTCGACTCCTTCGACCAAGCCGTCGAGCTCGCCAATGGCACCGGGTTCGGTCTCGCCGCCACCGTCTACACCACCGACCCGGACCACGAGCGCCGCGCCGGCGACATCCGTGCTGCTCTCGTGTGGATCAACGCGTGGCAGCAGGGCGGAGCCAACGCGACCTACGAGCCCTGGGGCCTGAGCGGCATGGGCGCCGCCGGCGCTGACGCCTCCTTCGACGCTGCGACCCGGCCTGTGTCACTGCTAGTCGCTCCGGCGTCCTGAAACACCCGCCCGACCCGACCAACCAGGAGGACAAATGTCCGAGGCCGAGCCTTCCCAGCGCACGATTATGGGGCCACCAGACGCTCTGCTCGAGATGCCGAGGTACGCCGGGGGGTCGACGTTCGCGCGACTACCGCGACTCGACGAGGTCGGCCGAGCCGATGTCGCGATCCTCGGTGTGCCGTTCGACGCCGGCACGACGTACCGACCCGGGGCTCGCTTCGGGCCCGAGGCCGTCCGCGCGGGGTCCAAACTTCTGCGGCCCTACCACATCGGCCTCGAGATCGAACCCTGGACGCAGATGCAAGTGGCTGACGCCGGCGACGTGGGCGTCACGCCCTTCGACATCGAAAAGGCAGTGGGCCAGGTGGAGCAGGCGGCACGTGGCTTGGCGGTCACAGCCGATCGCATCGTCACGATCGGCGGCGACCACACGATCGCCCTGCCGATGTTGCGAGCGCTCCACGCCCAGCGCGGTCCAGTTGCCCTTGTGCACTTCGACGCCCACCTCGACACCTGGGACAACGTGTTCGGGGCCCGGATGGTCCACGGAACGCCGTTCCGTCGCGCGGTCGAGGAGGGTCTGATCGACGGCAACCACTCGGCCCACGTCGGCATCCGCAGCACGATGCCGTCTGCCCATGACTTCACCGACGACCGCGAGCTCGGCTTTGCGACAATTACGACATTGGACGTGGCCCGGCGAGGTGTCGACGAGTCTGTCGACCGGATCCGCCACCGGGTCGGAGATCGCCCCGTGTACATCAGCGTGGACATCGATGTCCTCGACCCGGCACATGCCCCCGGGACCGGTACTCCCGAACCTGGTGGCCTCACGGTCCGCGAGATGCAGATGCTGCTCTACGGCCTCGCCGACCTCGATGTCGTCGGCGCCGATGTCGTCGAGGTCGCTCCGGCATACGACCACGCGCAGATCACGGCGTTGGCAGCTGCAGGGCTGGCATTCGATCTCGTCGCCATGATGGCTCGGCCAACCCCGCTCCGCGACCGGTAGTAGCCATCGTCGGTCTGCCACAGAACACGGGGGCGATGCGACCGCGCTTGCGGCGGCGATGACTTTGAAGAACACCTTGGCTGGCATTCCGTATGGAAGGCAATGCGGTCATCTTGGCTCGCGGCGACGTGGATCGGGCCAGGCTGATCGCCCGGTTCGGTGAGTTCGTGGCTGACCTTGGTGGTTGCTACGTACCTGGTGTTGACATGGGAACCAGCCGGCTGTCAGGCGATGGCGGCGGTCGGTGCCCGGACTCATTGTTCTGAGCAGGATCCTTCTCCTTGGACCGCTCCTGGCGTGTTCTCTGCGATCGAGAGCGCGGTCAGATCCCACCTCGATACGGAGCTGGGTGGCGTTCGGGTACTGGGTTCAGGGCGCCGGGCACATCGGGGCCGCGCTCGCCCGCCAACTGAAGGTGCAGGCGCCGCGGTCGACGTGGCCGATGCTGACCTCGTCGCAGGGCGGGGCGGCGCTGCGGCTTCGTTCGACACCGCCACGCGCCCGGCGTCACAGTTCCACGCGTCCGCGAACCGCTCGTAGCCCGGAGCCCCTTCTTCAGGTGGGGGTGGGGGTGTTCGCGGGGGCGATCGCGAGCTTGCTGCGCAGGAAGCCGGCTAGGAGATCTGCGGAGTCGTCGTCGAGGTTGGTGAGGACGACGATCGTTGTTGCGGTGGTCGGGTCGTGGCCGGCAAACGCCTGGAATCCGGGGAGTTCGCCGTTGTGGCCCCACAGGCCGTCGAAGTTCGCGATGCCGAGGCCGTAGGCGATGGTGCTGTCGGGCACGGGGCTGGTTCGCATGCGCTCGCGGTGGGTCTGCTGCTGGAGGAGGTCGCCGCGCACCGATGCCTCGATGAGCAGTCGCAGGTCGCCCACGGTGGAGACCGCGTTCCCGGCCGTCCATGCCCAGGACGGGTTGATGCACGTCGCGTCGACGAGTTCGCCGTCCCGGCGGTGGTAGCCACGGAGCCGAGGATCCGGCAGGGCCGTCGCGCCGAGCGTCAGCGGCGGGAGCTCGGTCTGCCGCATGCCGAATGGGTCGAAGACCAGTCGGTGCGCGACGTCCTCGACTCGTGCGCCGGTGACGTGCTCGATGAGCATCCCCAGCACGATGTAGCCCGCGTTGCAGTACGCCCAGGACGTGCCGGGCTCGAACTCCTGCGGGTTCCGCAGGGCGACCTCGATCAGCTCATCGGGAGTCCAGAGCCGGTTCGGCTCGGTGAGCAAACCGGCGACGAACTCTTCCGAGGTGTAGTCGGGCAGGCCAGAGGTCATGTTGAGGAGACGGCGAACGGTGACTCCGGCCGGGACCTGCAGCGCTGGCAGATGGACCTGGATCTCATCGTCAAGGGCAAGGTGCCCAGCGTCGACCAGGCGGAGGACGATCAGCGACACGATCGTCTTCGTGAGGCTGCCGATCCGCATGCGGCTACCCGCGGTGAGCCTCCTGTTGGTGGCCAGATCGGACACGCCGAACGCACGGGTCCAGCTGTACGACGGGTTACTGACCTGGACGATGGCGCCTGGGATGCCCAATCGCTCGCGCTCTGCGTCCAGGGCCTCGAGCAGGTCGTCATCCGGAGTCGAGGATGCAGATGCAATAGGTGCGTTCGCGGGCAAGGGAACCCCCATTCGTGGATGGCTACGACCTTCGCATGATGGTCCTCCTCCGGGTCCGGACGCCTGGTGCTGCAGGCCGGAAGTGATGTCAATCCCTCGTGCGATCGACCGAATGCCCTGCAGGGAGGGGCCACTACGATCAGTCACGTCGATCTTCTCGCCATGGTTTCCAGGGGAGGTAGCGATCGGTATCCCCACGGTGTGGGCCGCGATTCTCGTCGTCGGGGACTGGGCGAGGCGCCCGTGGTCGCGCTGCTGGACGCGACCCGGCATCTCGACGCTCTGATGCTGAGCGACGACCGGCCCGCGCGGGCGCGTGAGATTTCGGAGCGGTACGACATCATGGTCGGCTTGAGCCCGGACGCGGCCGGCGACGCCGAGGTGATTGTGCTCCTCGCCGACGCGTCCAACGTCGTGGATCTGCTCACCGAGCTCGACCCGGTGCTGCGGCCAGGTCAGCTGGTGGTCTCTGTGTCTCCTGATGTCACGATCGACTCCATCGAGAGCCACGTGCCCGCAGGGATTGCGGTGGCGAGAGCGGTCCTGAGTTCGTCGACACCGGGGAGGTGTCCGCCTTGCCGCGGTCGCCACCGGCTCGTGCTGCAATACGTCTGATCTCGCGCGAGTCGACCTGCTGTTCGCGTCAGCGAGCGGGTTCTGCGAATGTCCGAAAGTCAGCTGAACATCGTCGCTGCCCTCGCCGATGCAGGGCCGGCCTATCTGTGCTTACTGGTGGAATTGATGATCGACGCCGGTGTCTACCTCGGCCTCGCCCGCCCGGTCGCGGCAGACCTCGTCGTCCAGACCGTCGCGGCGACGGCTGTGCGGTTGCGTGAGACAGGTACGCACGCTGGGATGCTCCGCGAGCAGGTGACGTCTCCCGGCGGTCCGGCCGCGGCCGGGTTGCGCGAACTGGAACCTCGCGGGATCCGCGCTGCTGTCATGGCAGCCACCGAGTCTGCCCGCGACCGCATGCGAGGCCAGTCATCGCTGTTGGGCTGAACCTCTGCCCGGCCCGGTCATCCGCGGCGGGTCCACTGCTCGAGCACGACGAGCGTTTTCGTGCTGGCAACAGCCTCGCCGGAACGGAGCAGGCTGACGACCCGGCGCAGGTCCTCGACGCCCTCGACCTGGATGCGTACGAGTGCGTCGGGGTCGCCGGCGAGGGTGAGGACTTCCTTGACCTCGGGGACCTGGGCGACGAATTCCATGATCTGGGCGAGGTCGAGGTCGTCGGCGAAGTGGAGTTCGGTCATCGCCTCGATGCCGCCGGCGATCCGGCCGTGGTTGATCGTGACGGTGTAGCGCTCGATGACGCCGAGCTTCTCCAGCCGGGTGATCCGGCGCTGGACCGGCGCGACCGTGAGGCCGACCGCGGTCGCGATCTCACGGAGCGGGCGACGGGCGTTGTCGCGGAGCAGGTCCAGGATCGCGCGGTCGGTGTCGTCCAGGCTGGCTTGTTCGGGCACGCAACGAACTCTACGCCGGACCCAGGATTTGTTGCGCCCGGCCAGGCCTTCAGCAGGTGACGATTGCGGATCGTCGCCAAACTCGACGACAGTTCTTGTGACCCGGCGCACCCAGCCCGCACGCTCGGGAGAACTGCCGCGGACACCTTGGAGAGCCGATGACTGCCATCGCCCCCGCCGAGAGCCCTGCCGGAATCCCTGTCGAGGTCACCGCGGAGCGGCTCGCTGCCGCGCCGCCGTACGACCTGAACGACCGGTTCCGGCCGTCCGGTCCGCCGACGCTGCTGACCGGCGTCCAGGCGATCGCTCGGCTGCTGGTCGAGCATCGCGCGCTCGACCGGCGCCGCGGGATGCGGACGGCGTCCTTCGTCTCCGGTTACCAGGGGAGTCCGCTCGGCGGACTGGACCGGCTGCTCGCGGGCCTGAAGGACGTGCTCGACGAGAACGACATCCGTTTCGTGCCCGGGTTGAACGAGGAGCTCGCCGCGACCTCGGTGTGGGGCAGCCAGATCGAGTTGCCGCTGGGCAGCGCCACCCATGACGGCGTCACCGGTTTCTGGTACGGCAAGGGTCCTGGTGTGGACCGCGCGACCGACGCGCTGCGGCACGCCAACATGTACGGCGTGAACCCGCGCGGCGGCGCCGTTCTGCTGGTCGGCGACGACCCCGCGTCGAAGTCGTCGACCGTACCGGCGGTGAGCGAGCGGTCCCTGGCCGCACTGGGGATCCCGGTCCTGTTCCCGCGCAACGCGGCCGAGATCGTGACGCTCGGTCTGCACGCGATCGAGATGTCGCGGGTGACGGGGTGCGTCGTCGCGCTGAAGATCGTCGCGGACGTCGCCGACGGTGCGTGGACGGTAGACGCCGCCGCGGGGGAGGTCCTGCCGGTCACGCCAGCGATCGAGTGGGAGGGCAGGCCGTACACGTACGAGCAGCGCCCGATGGTCGTCCGGCCGGACGCGATCGTGCGGGCCGAGGCGGATCTGGTCGGGCCCCGGACCGAGCTGGTTCGCGCGTACGGCGTCGAGAACGGCCTCGACGTGGTCGACGTCGACCCGGCCGGCGCGCGGGTCGGATTCGTTGCCGCGGGCAGCTGCTACGACTCGATGCGGCAGGCGATGACCGATCTCGGTGTCACCGACGAGGCGCTCGCGCAGGCGGGCATCCGGGTGTTGCGGCTCGGCCTGATGAGCCCGGTCGCGCCCGGGACGATTCGGTCGTTCGCCGAGGGCCTGGACCGGATCGTCGTGGTCGAGGACAAGACAGCGTTCGTCGAGACCCAGATCCGGGAGATTCTGTACGGTACGCCGGACGCGCCGCAGATCGTCGGCAAGCGCGACTCCAGTGGCCGGCTGCTGATTCCCGCCGACGGCGAGCTCACGTCGGGCCGGTTGCTCGCGCCACTGCGGTACCTGCTGCAGGACCTGGTCGCGATCACGCCGCCCCCGCCGCGGCGGAGCCAACTCCCGTTGCTCTCCACGAGCCGCTCGGCGTACTTCTGCAGCGGCTGTCCGCACAACCGCTCCACCGCGCTGCCCGAGGGGTCGATGGGCGGCGGCGGGATCGGCTGCCACGCGATGGTCACGATCTCCGACCGGCAGGACAGCGCCGTCACTGGAGTCACGCAGATGGGCGGTGAGGGCGCTCAGTGGATCGGCCAGGCGTGGTTCACCGACGCCGGCCATATCTTCCAGAACGTCGGCGACGGCACGTTCTTCCACTCCGGGCAGCTCGCCGTACAGGCCTGTATCGCCGCCGGCGTCAACATCACGTACAAGGTGCTCTACAACGACGTCGTCGCCATGACCGGCGCCCAGGACGCCGAGGGCGCGCTCACCGTGCCGCAGCTGACCCACAAGCTGTACGTCGAAGGCGTGCGCAAGATCATCGTCTGCGCCGACGAGCCGGAACGCTACCGTCGCCGCGACCTCGCGCCCGGCACTCCGCTCTGGAGTCGCGACCGTCTCGACGAGGCACAGCGGATGCTGCGGGACATCCCCGGGGTGACGGTGCTGATCTACGACCAGCACTGCGCCGCCGACGCCCGGCGTCAGCGCAAGCGCGGCAGCCTGCCCGCCCGTACGCAGCGCGTCGTCATCAACGAGGCGGTCTGCGAGGGCTGCGGCGACTGCGGTGTGAAAAGCAACTGCCTGTCGGTGCAGCCGGTCGAGACCGAGTACGGTCGCAAGACCCGCATCGAGCAGACCTCCTGCAACAGCGACTACAGCTGCCTCGACGGCGACTGCCCGTCGTTCGTAGTCGTGGAGACGGCGTCCCGTCGTACCGCGCCTCGTCGCAAGGCTGCGTTCCCCGCTCCGCCGGCGGTCGCGCCGAGCAGTGCCGAGGAGCGGGTCACCGGTACTCAGAACGTCTTCCTGGCCGGCATCGGCGGGACCGGCATCGTCACCGTCAACCAGGTGCTCGCGACCGCCGCGCTTCGTGCCGGGTACGCCGTCGAGTCGCTCGACCAGACCGGGCTGAGCCAGAAGGCGGGACCGGTGACCGGCCATCTGCGGTTCGCCGACGGCGAGCTCGAGCCGGCCAACCGGCTGACTCCCGGGTCCGCGGACTGCTTCCTCGGCTTCGACCTGCTGACCCTCGCCGAGGACCGAAACCTTGCCTACGGCAACGGTGCCGCGACCCGGACTGTGGTGTCGACCAGCCGGACGGCGACCGGCGCGATGGTGTACGACCCGGCCGTCCAGCACCCTGCCGAGGCCGGCCTGCTGGAGCGGGTCCGGACCGCGAGCGTGGAGCTGTTCGACTTCGACGCGCTGGAGGCCGCGGACCGGATCTTCGGGGACACGATCGCCGCGAACTTCCTGCTCGTCGGCGCCGCGTACCAGACCGGCGCCCTCCGGCTCCCCGCCGCGGCCATCGAGGAAGCCATCACGATCAACGGCACCGCGGCCGCCGCGAACATCGCCGCGTTCACCTGGGGACGCGTGGCAGTCACCGACCCAGCCGCCTTCCGCGCCGCCGGTACGACGCCGGCCCCGGCGGTGCGCCGCGCCGTACCGGCTTCGGTCGCGGCCGCCGGCCTGGAGGGCGAGGTACTGCGCCTCGTCGCCCAGCGCGCCACCGATCTGGTCGCCTATCAGAACGTCGAGCTCGCGGACTTGTACGTCGATTTCGTCGCGCGGATCGTCGCCGCTGAGCGAGCCGTGACTCCCAAGACCCGGTTCAGCGAAGCCGTTGCGCGCAACCTGTTCAAGCTGACGGCGTACAAGGACGAGTACGAGGTCGCCCGCCTGCTCACCGACCCGGCGTTCCTCGACTCCACCGGCGAGTCGTTCCCCGGTGGCGTGGTCTCCTTCAAGCTGCACCCGCCCGTACTGCGTGCGCTGGGCCGCAAGAAGAAGATCTCCTTCGGCCCTAAATCCCACGGCACCCTGCGTGTCCTCGCACGGCTGAAGTCGCTACGCGGCACCCGCGCCGACCTCTTCGGCTACGCCCACCTCCGCAAACTCGAGCGCGGCTTGCGGGACCACTACCGCGCACTGATGACCGAACTGGCCGCCGACCTGAACCCCACGTCGTACGACCGCGCAGTGCAACTGGCCGAACTCCCCGACCTCGTCCGAGGCTACGAGTCCGTCAAACTCCGCAATATCGAACACTACGCGGATGCGCTTCGCGACCTGGGCGTCGAGCCGCCACGATCATGGAGCCGGTTTGGCATCATCCACCAGTACCACGCGGTCGCGAGCGCCACGAGCGGCCAAGACGTACGTCGTCGAATTGCAGGACCGCGCCGAACGGAGCTGCGCCGTCGAGATGCCGGTTGAGGGACGAGTAGGCGTCTTCGGGGGCCTGGCCGGGTGCCCAGCGGATGTTGATGGCAGTGCCCGAGGCAGGCAGCGACGTCGTCGCCCCAGCGGATTGCAGCCCCGGGACGGTCACGGAGCTGTTGCCGTCGTACGGCGACGTGATGAGCCTCGCGGCGACCATCATCGCGTCCGGAGGCAGTCCGATCATCACAGTAGCCGCGCGACGAGCCGGCGACTCCACTCTGTATCTGCGTCGATCGAGGGGGGAGGTAGGTGATCACCGCAAGGGTGTTGTAGGTGCCTAAGACTCCCTTGGCGGCCTCTGGTCACGGACGTGGCCGAGAACGGCACCTGCCGCGCCTTGGGCGGGTGCGGGAGATGCTGGAGCTTTCGATTGAGCCGTCGGGCGTGGTGCGCCGATCGTGGCGACCCCGAGCGTGTTGCGCACGCTCCCTCTCCTTCCCGAGGTCAGGCGTTCAGGAGTCGCGCTCGCTGTTGGCAACGCGCTATTCATGACGACGGTGCGATGTACTCGTGCTGCAGTTCACTTACTTTCGCGATGTGGTCGAAGTCGTGGTCTGCGGTCAGTACGGTTGCGTCGTTCGCGATGGCGTAGCCGGCGATGAGGATGTCGAGTGAGCCCGCTGCGCGGACGAGGCCGGAGTTCCACAGGGCGCTTTGGATGTCGAGCACCAGTGACTCGTCGGGTGCGTGCTCCAATGGGAATCCGAGGGAGATCTGCTGTCGGTGGCGTGCGTGTTCCTCGGGTGTCCGGGCGCTGTGGCAGAACTCGAGCACCTGCGGTGGGCAGGTGACGAAGAGATCGGCCGGTGCGCGCTCGATGCGCCGCAGCCGCGCGGTGATGCCGGTGTCGCCGGATGCCAGTCTGGCCCAGACGGAGTTGTCGACCAGGTAGTCGGTCACGAGGCCCGGGGTGCGGCCGGAGGGGGAGGGGTCACCGGCGCGCCGAGCTCGGCCTCGAGGTCAGGCAGCGCCGCGATGCCGTCGATCATCGCGCCCTTCTGCTTCGAGGCGATGAGACGGCGCAACGCGAGATCGAGGACGGCACGGTTCGACCGCTCGCCGGTGAGCGCCCGGGCGCGCTCGATCAGCTCGGGGTCCAGGTCAACGCTGGTCATTGCCATGATGGCTCCTCTCGGCATATGAGTGATTATATAACGAGATCGAGGCGATCACGAGCCGAACTGTCCGAGACGGTACGAGGTCAGCTATACCGACATCAGGGCGGTGACGGCGGCCTATCGAGTGCGCCGCGCGTCGATACGGAATCTACGGTCAAGACTACGGTCTACAACAGGAATCTCTGGTCAAGAGCAGTGATCCGCAGTGGTGATCAAGCTGCCCTAAGACCAGGTGAGACATCGGTCTGACCAGGGCGAGTGGATGCCACGCCATCCGGACCCAGAGGTCGCAGGTTCAAATCCTGCCCCCGCTACGGAAGAAGGCCCGGACCATTAGGTCCGGGCCTTCGTTTTTCGCGGCAGATAAGGTCGTGTTCTTAGCCGCTGACTGCGACCGTCCCTTCCAGGAGCGCGCTGTACGCCGCTTCGGCGGCGCGTCCTGTGGCGACGCCGACAGGGGTGTGCGCGAGGAAGGAGTCCGTCGACCCGCTGTGCACGATCCGGCCCCGGTTCAGGACGGTGACGTGGTCGGCTTCCTCGGCGAGGTCGGCGACGTCGTGGGTGGACAGCAGCACCCGCACGTCGCCGGTGACTTCCGCCAGCAGGTCGCGGAAGATCCGGCGCTGCCGCGGGTCCATACCGGCGGTCGGCTCGTCGAGCAGCAGGACACGCGCGTCGTGGACCAGCGCGGCAGCCACCCCGACCCGGCGCAGCTGCCCGCCGGACAGCTCGCTCGTCTTCGTCCCAGCCCGGTCGGTGAGCTCGACCCGGGCGAGGGCCTGCTCGGCGCGGTCCCACGCGTCGCGCCGGTTCATGCCCTTCAGCCAGCCGACGTAGGAGACATAGTCGCGCGCGGTCAGCCCGGTCATCGGGAAGACGGTCTGTGGCATCCAGGCCACCGCCCGCCGGTAGCCGGCGGTCCCGGCGGTCAGCCCGTCCAGATCGACCGTGCCGCGGCGCGGCCGGGTGACCGACGCGGCCAGCCGGAGCAGCGTGGACTTTCCCGCGCCGTTGGGGCCGAGTAGCACGGTGAGCCCGTCGGGCAGCTCATAGTCGAAGTCGCGCAGGACCGGCGGCCGCCAGGGCCGGTAGGTGTAGGTGCAGTCGTGCAGACGCAGTGTCATCTGGCTTCCGCCGTTCGGGGGTTCGGTGGAGTGAGCAGCAGGGCAGTGAGCCCGGCGGCGAGCATGAGGGCGGCGGCGAGCGCGGCGTGCGGGGCGCTGGTCGGCTCGGGCAGGATGGTCCACGGATAGGGGTCGTTGCCGGCCCGGAACCCGACGAACATCACGGTCAGCAACCAGCCCACCGGCGCCATGATCGCGGTCTGGCCGGCGACAGCCCGCACGGCGAGCATCAGGCCGGTCAGGAAGGCGGTGTTGCGGACCACCGCACCCGCCCCGGACAGGCCGATCGAGCCGATGAGCGTGCCAACGGCCAGGGCGAGGACCGCGCAGGCGGCCAAGGTGGTGACGGCCAGGGCGGCGTCCAGGGACCGCACCGGCCGGATGCCCGTCGCCTCCTGGGCGGCGAGCCGCGACTCCAGACACAGCATCAGTGCTGACAGCACCGGCACGGGCACGAACAGCAGCAGCGCCACTTGCTGGGTGCCGGTGAACGCGGACGGCAACGCCGCAGTGCCGTTCTGCACCACCACGAGGAGCACGGTGAACAAGAGCAGCGCGGCGGGGAGCACAGTGTGCGCGCGGCGGGCCTGCACCCACCACCTCACCGGGCACCGCACGCGTCGGCCAGGGTCTGGTGGAACCAGGCGGCCTGACGGTCCTTCGGCTGTTTGAGGACCTCCGCGACCTCGGTCTCGACCTGAGCCTGCCCCTCGAAGGGGTAAGACTCGGCCTTGACCGCGCGGCGGTAGCGCTCGTCTTCGCCGACGACGGTGGCGGTCCAGAGGTTGAGCGCGCGGGCGGTGGCGAGGTCGACGCGGTCGCAGTCGTAGCGGACGACCGCGCCGACGAGCAGGTATCGCAGGGTGCCGGCGTCGTGGCCGCGGGTCAGACGCGCGTGCCAGACCTCCCCGGTGGAGTGCTGTATGAAGCGGCCCTCGTTGATGCTGTCGGTGACCAGCTCGGGGTGTTCGTCGACGCCTGCGGCACGCAGGTCGGCGAGGACGGCCAGGACGTCCGCGCGGACCGCCGGCAACTCGTCGTCCACAACGCTCGGCACACACACCTTCGGGCCGGTTCCAGCGCAGGTCATGGGGGCACGGCCGGTGGCCAGCGGCGGGTTGTGGCCCCAGTCGCGGACCATCAGGTACCCGCCGATGGTGCCGGAGAGCGCGACGGCGCCAGCGGTGACGACGACGGCCACCCGCAGTGCGAGGGTGCGGACGGGAAGCCAGAGCAGAGCAACGCCGGCCGCAACCGCCCCGGTGAACAGCACGTGCGGGATCAGCCCGCGGAACGTGAACTCCTCGCCGAACATCAGCCGTTCGGCGGGCTGACCGGAGATATGCCGCAGCCAGAACGGCGTGGTGGCGCGGGAGAACGCGACCAGTACCCATACCCCGGCGGCGAGCAGCGGCGCGACGACGACCCGGGGCAGCCGCAGCCCGACGCTGAACCCAAGGGCGGCGTGCGCGCAGCACACCGCCATGCCGACCGGCAGTGGGGCGAGGCTCGCAAGGGTGGGCCAGACACCCGCGACGGCCAGCGACGTGGCAACCGGAACGATCATCATCAGCCAGGCGAGTCCGACCACGGGAGCCAGCGCGTGCATCGCGACCCGGTAGCGGGACCGCGCCGGAGCGAGGGTCCACACCCCCTCGCGGCGCAGCCGTCCGCTCTCCCAGGCGGCCAGGGCGGAGGCGACCGCGTACGCGAAGGGGTAGGCGAAGGCGAGGGGGTAGGAAGTAAGGGTGGGGGCGTAGCCGTGGTTGCCGTTCGGCGGCATGCCAGGGCCGAGGTAGTAGTAGAGCGGCAGGCCGAGGGCGAGCGGCGCCGCCCACAGCGCGCTGCTCGCGCGGAGCCGCGAGATGGTCTTCATGGGTACGGGTCTCCGGGTGCGGCTCGGCGCGTCAGTCGGCGAGGGTGGTGTCCACGTTGACGCTGCTCACGTCGACCTTGAACACGCCTCCGTCCCTGGTGCCGTCGATCGCCCTGATCTCAAAGTAGTACGCGCCGGCCGGTAGCCCGGACTCAGTGCCCGTGCTGGTGCCGCCGTTGAAGCACTTGGTGAAGGTCTTCTCGCCGTAGCCGTAGTCGGGCCAGTTGTTGATGTCCTCGTAGATCTCGATCGTGACGCTCTCGTCGCGAAGTGTGTCGTTGCAGCCCTTGAAGTTGACCTCGGTGTACGACTCGTCGGCCCAGCGGCGCGACTCGAAGCCGATGTCGCCGTTGATGATGTAGCTGCTCCAGTTGGCGAGCGCCGACTGGGCGAAGAAGAACGGGAACGCGGTGGCGGCGATCGCGAAGGTGGCCGCGCGACGGAGCTTGGGGCGGGACGGCACAGTGGTACTCCCTTGTTGGGCGGTGGAATGGATTCGGGTGATTAGCTGAGCAAGATTTTAGGTGACAGCAGAGCAAGATTTTGGGTGATTATCTGAGCAAGATTTGGGCGATAGCTGGGCAAGACTGGGCGGACTGCGGGAAGGGGCGCAAGATCAACATCCCGTTAGTTCCCGTCCCGCCACAGGAGAATTGCCCATGCCATTGATTCGCGGTAAACACAAGATCGCGGCCGTTGCCGCCGGCGCCACGGCGCTGACGATTCTGCTCGCACCCTCCGCCTGGGCCAACTGGAGCAGTTACATCTACGGTGCCGACATCGGCTTCGAGTCGCGCCGCTGGGCCGACGAGTCGTACACCGAGGTCAACTTCAAGGGCTGCAAGTCGGAAGTGAACGAGTCCGTCGGCATCGAGATCTTCCAGGACATCAACAACTGGCCCGACGACGGCCACGGCGAGAAGATCTTCACCAAGTGCTTCAACGGCGGCACCAGCACGGGAACCGAGTCCGGGTTGTCGCCCGGAGCGTACTACTTCAAGATCACCTCGATTGACGGGACCTATCAGTCGCGCATCGACTGGGTGAGCGTCTCGTCCGTCTCGGTCGACACCACCCTCGCCGACTGATTCGGCACATTGCACTGTTCCCGCCCACGACAGGAGTGCATTTTCGTGCTGTCCCCCAGAAAGTTCCGCCGCGCGGCCACCGTCGCGGTCGCCGCCACCGCCCTGCCGTTTCTCTTCGCCCAGCCGGCGCTCGCCAACTGGAGCGGCTCCCTGTCCCGCGTCGACATCGACTACGAGTCGCGCCGCTGGGCCGACGAGTCGTACACCGAGGTCAACTTCAAGGGCTGCGGCAACACCCGCCAGAACATCAGCGTCGGGATCGAGATCTTCGAGGACATCAACAACTGGCCCGACGACGGCTACAGCGAGAAGACCTTCACCAAGTGCTTCAACGGCGGCACCAGCACGGGCACTGAGTCCGGGCTGCCGGCCGGCTCGTACTACTTCAAGATCAAGGCGCATGACGGCGTCCGTTACTGGAACCTGTACACGGTCAGCGTGAGCAGCGTCAACGTGGACACCACCCTCGCCGACTGACGGCACCTCCAGACGCAAAACCGAGCCGCCGGACCATCCATCCTCCGAACGGACGGTCCGACGGCTCGTCCCCCGTCGTCGACCGACCAGCGAGCCGACCTTCCCCCAGTGACAAACCTGCGGGTTTGGTTGCCTTATTGATAGGCCGAGGCTTGGAGGTTGAAGAGTTCGGCGTACTGCGTGATTCGTCGTTTACCGGCAGAACGAACGGATTCCAGCGATCGATCGGTAGGCGCTGGGAGCGAGAACTGGCGTTGAGGTTGAGTTGACCGAGGACTACTTGGGAAGGCCCTCTGACCAGAGGAAACACTGGTCAGAGGGCCTTCGTCATTCATGCCAGATCGGGACGGCTACGGTCTAGCGGTCGCGTTGCTGATTCTGACTGACCTGCCGGAGTGCTCGCCTGTCAACGTCGGCCCCCTGCCCACAAGGCCCGCGTGTCCTGGCATCACTACGAGTGACCCTCGTATCCTGCCGGTTGGGGGTGGGCGATGTCGCAAGCGGCGAGTGGGACTGTGCCGGGGGCGTCGGGGTCGTTTGCCGAGGCCGTCGCAGGCACCAGCGGTAACCCGTGACAATGGTGCGATGGGCATCTTGGACAAGTTCTGGTTGGGTGGGCGTACGGCGTTGGTGACCGGTGGGTATCGGGGGCTTGGGCTCGCGTTTGCGACCGGGTTGGCCGAGGCCGGGGCGGACGTGGTGATCGGCGCGCGCGATGCGGCCGCGTCGAAGCACGCGGCTGAGAAGCTCGCCGGTGCGACCGGACGGACCGTCGTTGGTGTCGGTCTTGACGTGAACGATCGGACGTCGGGGCGGGCCGCCATCAAGGCGGCGCTGGAGGCGACCGGTCGGTTCGACATTCTGGTGAACAACGCCGGTGCCTGTGTTCACCGGCCCGCGCTCGACGTACCGGATGACGAGTGGGACGCGGTGTTCGCGACGAATGTCGACGGTCTGTGGAAGCTCAGTCAGGAAGCGGCCCGTCACTTCACCACGGTGGGTGGCGGCTCGATCGTCAACGTGGGATCGATCTCGGCGCAGATCGTGAACCGACCGCAGTGGCAACCGGCGTACAACGCGTCCAAGGCGGCGGTGCACCAGCTCACCAAGTCGCTGGCCGCGGAGTGGGCGCCGTTGAACATCCGGGTGAACGCGGTTGCCCCCGGCTACGTGAAGACCGAGATGGCGCCGGTCGACGAGCCACAGTTCAAGGCCCGCTGGATCGACGACGCCCCTATGCAGCGGTACGCCGCGCCCGAGGAAATCGCGCCGACGGTCGTGTACCTCGCCTCCGACGCCTCCAGCTTCATGACCGGCTCAGTGGTCGTGATCGACGGCGGTTACACCCTCCACTGAGATATGCGTTCCGGCTGGGTTGTCAGCCGGGTCGCTTGACGGCGAGTTCTCCGAGTTCGGACCAGTCGTTCTGCGGGAGCTTGAAGTTGACGATGCGGGGTGTCTCGACCAAGTGCGGCGGCAGGTGCTGCTGGGCGGCCTTGAAGTGGTCGGACGTGACGTGGTGGGTGGCTGCCTCGTCGTCGGTGAACGCCTCGACCAGCACGTACTCGTGAGCGTCGTCGAGCGAGCGGGACCAGTCGAACCACAGGCAGCCCGGCTCCGCGCGGGTCGCGGACGTGAAGTCGGCGGTGATGGACGGCCAGTCGTCGGCGTGCTCGGGCTTCACACGGAACTTCGCGGTGATGAAGATCATGAGGATCAACCTAGCGATCACCCACCGCAAGGGCAGTCGCAATCTGAGATCAGCGCAGTACGAACCCGGTGCCCAGCTCGTCGCGCGGATCGAGGGTGAAGGTCGCGGTCCCGGTGCGGTACGCGTTGCCGTGGACCTCGGTGATCACACCCTCGGACGTCTCCGCGACGACCCTGCCGCGGAAGGTCGTACCGACGATGGAGTCGTGGCGGAGCGTCTGTCCCGGGCCGAGCCGGCCCTCGTCGTGCAGCAGCGCCAGACGGGCCGACGTACCGGAGCCGCACGGTGAACGGTCAGCCTCACCGTCGGCGAAGACCGCGAGGTTGCGCTGGTACGGGCCTTCCGCCCAGGAGCCGAGGTCGTCGTACAGGATCGTGCCGTACAGCCCGCTCAGCCGCGGGTCGGTCGGGTGTACGGCGATCGGGTCGAGCGCCCACTTGATCTCGCGGCCGATCGCGATCAGGTCCGCGTACGACGTGGGCGTCACCGAGAGACCGACCGACGACGCCGGCACCGATGCGTAGAACGCGCCGCCGTAGCTGATATCCGCCAGCACCTCACCACGGGACGTCGACACCGGCACGTCCCTGCGCAGCACGTACGACGGAACGTTGCGGAAGGCAACGCCGTCGTCGGAGACGTGCGCAGTGACCCGCCCGGACGGCACATCGATCACCACGTCGCCCGGCGAGACCAGACCGGTGGCGACGGCCCAGGTCGCGAGCGCGATCGTCCCGTGCCCGCACGCGGTGGAGTACCCGTCCTTGTGCCAGAACACCACGCCGAAGTCAGCGCCGTCGTCGTCACCCGGTACGACGAACCCGCCGTACATGTCGGCGTGACCGCGCGGCTCGTTCACGAGCAACCGCCGTACGGCGTCGACATCCGGGGACGACTGCGCCGCGACCCGGCGGTCCGCCACCGAAGCACCCGGGATCTCCACCGACGTCACGATCCGGAACGGCTCGCCGGCCGTGTGATAGTCCACAACGCTGACATCGTCCACGCGCCCACCCTAAACATGACGAAACCGCTGCTCCCCGGCGAAGGGGCAGCAGCGGTTCGAGCGACCTGAGCGACGAGGTCAGGCGGCTTGCGGGATCCGGTTCCGGGCGGCCCAGACGGCTCGGCGCAGTTTGGCCTTGTCGGGGTAGCCGGCCTCGCGGCCGATCACGTACACGTCGTGGCTGCGCATGTTGACCATTCCGGCCACGTACCAGACCGGGCTGCCCTCGGCGAGCATGGTGACGATCATGTTCCGGGTGTCGGCGGTGGTGTTCATTCTGACCCTCTCCTTTGGTCGCTCTTACTGATACGTCGAACCAGGAGAGCCGGATTCGACACCAGCGTGAAAGAAAAGAAACCCGCCCCTCCGCTCCGCTCCGGGGCGGGGGGCGGGGAAAACAGAGCGCCCCGATCGATGATCGGGGCGCTTGTCCGTGTGTGTCCCGGGGGGATGGGACCACCACACGTTGGGGGGGACTTTGACGTTAACCCGACCAAGGGGTCACGCTCGGTCGATTCGGTGCGTGTCCGCCGATCACCTGCCGGTGCGTCGTCGGTACAGCGAAGTCACCAGAACGATCTAGAACAGGAGCAGACCAGAACGGGGTGGCCGCGTTCATCGAGCGGGTTGGATGATCGCATCGGCCGCCGGTGCGGTGGCCGCGATCAGGTGCGCGTTGCGTTCGTCCGAGCCGAAGGTTCGTTCGTGTGCTTCCTCGGGTGATCGGCCGTACGCGCGGTGCCTGGCCTCGAGTCGTTCGTGGCGTACGTCCTCGGGTACTTCGACGTACCAGCACTCGTCGAGCAGCGTCCGTACCGCCGACCAGGGCGCCTCGTCGAACAGCAGGTAATTGCCCTCGGTCAGTACCAGCGTGACCTCGGGCGCGACGCCGATGCTCGCGGCGATCGAGTCCTCGATGCGGCGGTCGAACCGAGGCGCCCAGATCTGTTCGTCCGGGCTCTCCTTCAGCCGTCGCAGCAGGGCGACGAAGCCGAAACCGTCGAATGTGTGCGGTGCACCCTTGACGTCGCCGAGTCCCAGTTCCTCCAACACCGACTGCGCGAGGTGGTACCCGTCCATCGGAACGAGCGCGACCCGGTGACCGTCGGCGGTGAGTTGCGCGGTGAGCTGCTCGGCGTACGTCGACTTGCCCGCCGCCGGCGCTCCGGTGATCCCCAGGATCTGCCGCCGCCCCCGCGTCGCCAACCCGACGGCACGCCGATAGGCCGTGGCTGAGTCCAAGGTCTGCACCTGGGGATCCTAAGCGAGTTCGACCCCTGGGCCGCGGTCAGTCCTCGGGTGGCGCCTCGGCGCCTTCGCGTTCGTCGCGGTCGGCCCACTCGATAAGGGTGTCGAGTGAGTAGACGTTGTCGTCGATCGTGGCGTGCAGGTCGCCGAGTTCGGCGTACCGCTGGGGGACGGTCGCGATCGTGAAGTCCTTCGGGTTCACGGCGTCGACCTCGTCCCAGTGGATCGGGGTCGACACGGTGCCCTCGGGGTTGCCGCGGACCGAGTACGCCGCGGCGATCGTGTGGTCGCGGGCGTTCTGATTGAAGTCGACGAAGACCAATCGAGGGTCCCGGTCCTTGCGCCACCAGGTGGTCGTCACGTCTTCGGGCGCGCGTCGTTCCACCTCCCGCGCGAAGGCGAGCGCGGCCCGCCGTACGTCGGTGAATCCGTACTCCGGCTCGACCCGGACGTAGACGTGGATACCGCTGCCGCCTGACGTCTTCGGGTAGCCGACCGCGCCGAGCTCGTCGAGTACTTCGTGCACGGTGTGGGCGACCCGCCGCACCCGGTCGAACGGGCAGTCGGGCATCGGGTCGAGGTCGATCCGCCACTCGTCGGGCTTCTCGGTGTCGGCACGCCGCGAGTTCCACGGGTGGAACTCGACGGTCGACATCTGAACAGCCCACGCGACGTGCGCGATCTCGGTGACACAGAGCTCGTCAGCGGTCCGGTTGTACCGCGGGAACTTCACCCGAACGGTCTCCATCCACGGCGGCGCACCGTGCGGCAGCCGCTTCTGATGCACCTTCTCGCCCGAAACCCCCTCCGGAAACCGATGCAGCATGCAAGGCCGCTCCCGCAGCGCGTTAACGATGCCGTCTCCGACCGACAGGTAGTACTTCACCAGGTCGAGCTTGGTCTCCCCCCGCGCAGGAAAGTACACGCGGTCCGGGTTCGACACCCGGACCGTCCGCTCACCGACCTCCAGCTCGACCGCCGGAGACTTTGTGTTCCCTGCCATGTCCCCAACCTAACGGCCGCCGGGGAAAACGGCATCAGACCAGGCGGGTGAGCCAGCCGCGGGTGTCGGGGGTGCGGCCGTACTGGAGGTCGAGGAGGGTGGTGCGGAGCTTGGCGGTGACGGGGCCGACGCCGTGGTCGACCGAGTGGTCGCCGATGGTGAGGTCGCCGTCCGGCCAGGCGAGGCGGCCGATGGGGGTGATGACGGCGGCGGTGCCGGAGGCGAAGACCTCGGTGATCTCGCCGGAGCGGACGCCGTCCTTCCACTCGTCGGCGGCGATGCGGCGTTCCTCGACCGGGTGGCCGAGGTCCGCGGCGAGTTCGAGGACGGAGGCGCGGGTGACGCCGGCGAGGAGCGAGCCGGACAGCTCCGGCGTGGCGATCCGGCCGTCGGCGTACACGAAGAACATGTTCATGCTGCCCATCTCCTCGAGCCACTTGTGCTCCGTGGCGTCGACGAACGCGACCTGATCGCAGCCGTTCGCTACCGCCTCTGCCAGACCGGCCAGGCTGGCGGCGTAGTTACCGCCGCACTTGGCAGCCCCCGTACCGCCTGGGGTGGCACGGATCGTGGAGGTGGTCAGCCAGATCGAGACCGGCTTGGGGCCGGTGTTGAAGTAAGGACCAGCGGGGGATGCGATGACGCCGAACAGCACCTCCTTGGAGGGCCGCACGGCCAGGGCGGCCTCGGTGGCGATCATGTACGGCCGCAGGTACAGGCTGGTCTCGCCGTCCTCCGCCGAAGGCACCCAGGCCTCGTCAACGGTCACCAGTGCGCGCAGCGCCGCGACGAACTCCTCCTCAGGCACCAGCGGCAGCGCGAGCCGCTCTGCGCTCGCAGTGAACCGCGCGGCGTTCCGGTCCGGGCGGAACGCCCAGATCGACCCGTCCGCGTGCCGGTACGCCTTGAGGCCCTCGATGATCTCCTGCGAGTAGTGGAAGACGGCAGCCGCGGGGCTGAGCTTGAGCGGTGCGTACGCCGTGACCTTCGAGTCGTGCCAGCCGCGGTCCGCGGACCAGTTCGCGATCACCATGTGGTCCGTGAAGGACTGACCGAACGCAGGGTCCGCGAGTACGGCAGCCCTGGCCTCTGCACTGGCCGGGTCGCTCCGGAGCTCGACCGCGAAGTCCCATGCGTCTGTCACTACCGTCGCCTGCTGTTCAACCGTCACTCACCGCACGCTACTCCGGCCGTCACCTCCACCTCGACCTGCTGCCCACACTTCGGCCATCAGCCGCCGTAGCTCGGTTGCACCAGGCTCTGTCTGTACGACGCGCAGCACCCGGTCGGCAGCGTCGTACACCAAAGCGTCGCGCCACTCGTCCGGAAGCTCCACCAGCACGCGGAGAGCCGTGGCCAGGCCGGCCGCGGACTCTCCGGCCACCACGAGACACTCGGCGAGGCACAGCTCGAGTCTGGCGCGGTCACCGATCCAGCTCGCTGGGCAGAGCTCTCGGGCGCGCTCCAGCAGTACACAGCCCGCGACGCCGTACCCAAGCAGCGTGCAGATGCGCCCCTCGACCCAATGCAGCTGGTACGTCGGAGCGAGCTCGTCGCCGATGCCGATCAACTCCTGCAGGGCGCGGTGGGCCTCCTCGGCCTGTCCGAGCTCAGCCAGGACCAATGCGCGTGCTGCCCGCGGCAGGTAGCTCTGCTGATCGAGACCAACCGCTTCCTCTGCCAGCTCCTGCAGCTCTGGCAACGGTCGTCGCTCGGCCAGCCCGCTCATCACCTCTCTCGCACGCGCGACGGCTCCGCTACCGACACCGTCCGCCGTTGCCCGGGCGGCCCACCACCAGCGCCGCGCAGTACTGCGGTCGTCGAGCCGTGTCAGCGTCTCCGCGATCAGCACGCTCAGCTCAGCCGCCTCCGGCCGATCCGCGCCCGACAGCTGCCGAACGAGGGCCGGTAGCAACGAAGCCGGAGGAACAGTGTGGAAGTCCTTGAACAGCTGGGCATCCGCAGCACCCACCAGGCCCCGCCACGCCGACTCCAACGCGTCGGGCTCGGTACGCACCTGAGCCATGCGTGTGGGCTGCCGGTCGAACGTCGCGGTCAGCCGACCGTCCGTGCCGAGCTCCCGGTCGCAGAGCCGCGCCAACTCCGCGGAGCCCGGCCGTTGACCGCGCTCCACCTGCGACAGGTAGCTGTGGTCGTACCCGACCTGCGCTGCCAGTTGCCGCAGGCTCAGGCCGACGGCCTGCCTGTGCTGCCGTAGCAGTTGACCAAAAGGTGTCTCGGTCACCTGATCACCCCGTTCGCGCTTCGAGCTCATGTGGTGCGTGCCGGCAAAGCTACAAGCCCTCGCCGACAAAAACCGTGCAAAACAAGGCCATGTGGGCTGTGGGCTGTTCCCACAGCCCACAGCAAACACCTGTTGTCCGCAGTGCGTTCTGGGCAATTCTGAAGAGGTGAACCCGCTGCAGCCCCAGGCCCGCCTCTTCCGTCTGGTCCGCCACACCAACCCCACCGCGATCCTCGCCGAGGGCGTGGAGTGGTCCGACGGCGCAGCCACCCTCCGCTGGCGCGGCCCCTGGCCCAGCACCACCACCTGGGACGCCGGCATCGAGGCCCTCCTGGCCACTCACGCCCCCGACGCCCGCACCCAACTCCACTGGACCCAACAACCCCGCCTGACCCCAGCCGGCGACACCACTCCACCGGAAGACACCACACCACCCACCAAGCCGACCCCCACCATCTGGCTACCACCCCCGACCCCCGAAGGCCTCTGCACCCGCTGCGGCCAACCCTGGCCCTGCCTCAGCTGCGGCCCGTAGACGTCCGGGCAGGTATAGGTCCTTCGGCTGTTTGCAACTAGCTGCAGCAGGGTTGCCCTCGAACACCTTCGAACGATACAAATCAGTCTGACCTTCGCCGGTGTCGCTCGGGGTGCGCCGGATCCGCCCAATCCTGGAGAGTTGATGCGTCGCGCCCGCCTGATGCTGACGTCTGCCCTTGTCCTGTCCTTACCGTTGGCGGTGGCCGTCCCGGCTGCCGCTCAGCCGCTGTTGTCCGACGGCCCGCACACCGCATCGCTGGTGCAGGTGGCTCCTGTCGCGGTCCAGGCCTTCCCGGTCCTCGGTGGCCTTGGGGTCGCCTGGACGCCTGCAGCTGGAAGCACCGTCGACGGCTATGTGGTCCAGTCGCTGCGATCCAACGGTGCATGGAGCGACGCGTCGAAGATGCTTCCCGCTGGTACGACCAGTTGGGTGGACTCGCACGTCAAGGCCGGGGCGAGCGCAACCTACCGCGTGGTCGCCGTGAGTGCTGCCGGAGAGAGCGAGCCGAGCGCCGCGACAACTGGCACCAGGCCGGCGACTGATCCTGCCCTCGGGACGAACGACGTACTGACGGTCGACGCGGACCCAGGGGGTTCGCCGACCTGGCTCGCCGACGAGGTGTCCACGCAGGTCGCCGACGCGCCGTCCGACTCGTCGCGATCGCTGTCAGCAGGAAACGTGCGGCTCACCTTGCCGCGACTTCTGACCGGGCCCGGCACGGTCGTTCTGGGCGCGAGCGGACAACCGTTCGTCGTTCGTCAGAACGGCTCCGACTGCAGCCTCGAAGGAACGCTGAAGGTCACCGAACTCGCCTACACCGCGGACCTTCGGATCGCGACGATGAGCGCGACGTACTCCGGATCCTGCGCCGGTGCGCCGTCGGTCTACGGCGAGATCCGGGTGAAGAGCACCGCCCCGTACTCGGCCGTCGTCGTCGACACCCCTCGGGTGGACTTCGGCCAGGTCTACGCCGCTTCGCAGCGACCGAGCCGCAAGGCAACCCTGACGAACGTAGGGACGACGGACCTGACGTTGTCGGTTCAACCGCTGAAGGGCGGTTTCGGCTGGCAGCTCGGAAACGCGCCGTGCGGCCTGGTCCGACCTGGCGACAGCTGCGACGTCGGCATGAGCCTTACTGCGACCAGTGCTGGCGATTACCGGCAGAGCGTCGAGATTCTGGACGGGACGTCGCGAGGTACGCACCATGTCTACTTCAGCGCCAGCGTGTACAGCCGCCCTGATACGCCGCAACGGATCACGGCAGTCGCGACCTACAGCGGTGTGGACCTCTCGTGGACGCCCGGCTCGTGGGGCAACGCCACGCCGGTCGGGTTCGTGATCCGGCGGAACCTCGACGGGATCGACACCACGTTCAACGTGGCGCCGGACCAGACACACTGGACCGAGCCGCGGACCGCAACGTCCGGGCGGGTGTCGTACACGATGTGGGCCGTCAACGAGTTCGACCCCAGTCTGGAGAGCAACCCGGTGACGCCGATGCCGGCGGGCGAGCAGATCGCGGCATTTGTCGCACCGTCGTCCGGTGGGACGGCTGTGCTCGGGAGTATTGCTGTACCGAAGGGGACGCAGGTTGTCCCCGTCGCGAATGCTCCCGCGGGTGATGGTGCTGAGGTGACGAGTGGGCCGAACGGGATCGACCTTGCGTACGTGCTCGCCGATGGCCTGTGGACCCGGCGGGACGGCGTCGACGCGCTCGTTCGTCCGGGGACGGGCATTGCGCACCCGGCCTGGTCGCCGGACGGCACCCGGATCGCGTTCAGTAGGCCAGGCGGCGATGGGACCAACTGCGTTGACGTCCTGACGCTGTCCGACGCTTCCGTGGTCACGGTCGGCTGCAATCTGGACCATCCGATCTGGTACGCCGACAACCACTCCCTGATCGTCAACGACACAAGCCTCACCGGGGCGCCGCTGACGCGCGTCGAGGCGGTGGAACAGGGTGCGCGGATCGCGACCATCGAGGGCTCCGAGGGGGCGACGCAGGCGGTGCTGTCGCCGACCGGGAACCTGCTGGCCTTCGTACCGGCGGGGACCGTCGGTCAGGTGGCCTTCCTGTCGCCCCAAGGTGGAACCGCAACCGTGGCGGACCTCGGCTTCGTAGAGGGGACGAGCATTGCCGGGATCAAGTGGGACACGGTTGGCAGGCAGCTCGCTGTTCTGGTCAGGCGTGACGGACGCGACATCCTCGAGTCCTTCAATGCGGCGGATTTCCTCGGCGGTGGCGGTCTCGGGTTCGATGTCCCGCTGTACAACACGACGACCGAGCGTCTTGGCGACTTCGTGTGGCAAGGCCACAACGTCGTCATCGGCGACACGCCGGCCGGTATGGGTCCGGACGTGTCGATCCCGTTCGACACAGCTGCGCTGAGCGGCGAATGGACGCAGTGCATCCTGGACGGCGAGTTCCTCGGTAACTGCACCTCGCCCTTCACTGCGAGCGGGCTGTCGAGTGGAACACACGTCCTCGAGATCGAGCCCGCCCTTCCAGGCAGTAATTACCACGCCCACGCGACCCGCATCTTCACGGTTCAGTAGCCACTAGGAGTTCTGTTGTCTGTCCGTCCTGCGCAACTGTTGCGCCTTGGCCTTCCGGCCGCCATGGTGGCGGCTACCTTGGTGGCGGTGACCGGGTCATCCGGCAGTGCCGACGTTGCCGCTGTACCGCACCCGTTCAAGGCGAACGCTCGTGTTGAACGGGGAGCGACCAAACCTGTGTACGACGCGAAGTCTGTGATCGTGCAGTTCAAGGCGAAGGCGACTTCGTCGGCTCGTAAGGCTGCGTTGGCGAAGGTCAAAGGTACGCCAAAGGCATCCATCACCGCGGACGTCGTCACGGTGACTGGCGACGTGCCGGCTCCGGAGTTGTTGAAGAAGGTGAAGGCTGATCCCGCGGTCGCGGCGGCCTCGCTCAACTACATTCGGCGGAAGACTGCCACGCCGAGCGATCTGTACTACACGAACTACCAGAAGTACCTGCCCACCGTTCGGCTCAACGAGGCCTGGGATCTCAGCAAGTCGGCCGGTACGCAAACCGTCGCCGTACTGGACACCGGCGTCGACGCCGGGCATCCGGATCTGGTGGGTCATCTCCTTCCTGGTTACAACACGTTCAACACCGCGTCGGCGCCGACTGACGGCGACGGGCACGGTACGGCTGTGACCGGCATCATCGCGGCCGGGACCGGGAACTCGATCGGCATCTCTGGTGTGGCGTGGAACGCCAAGGTGCGCCCGGTGAAGGTTCTCGACGACAACGGCGAAGGCAGCGACGCCAACGTCATCAACGGGATCAACTGGGCGGTCAAGAACGGTGCCCGCGTGATCAACATGTCCCTGGCAGGGGACGGTGACAACCCGATCCTGCACACCGCCATCCAGAACGCAGTGGCCAAGGGTGTGGTGCTGGTCGCCGCGGCGGGCAACACGGGCGCTTCGGCGCCGCAGTACCCGGGTGCGTACGACGAGGTGCTGTCCGTTGGTGCCACCAACTGGTACGGGGCGCTGACCGACTTCAGCACGTACGGCAACACCGTCGACATCGCCGCGCCAGGCTTCAACATCACCAGTACGGCACTGCGATCCAAGACGCCGCCCGGCTACGACCCGTACGTGATGGGCCTGTCGGGTACGTCGTTCTCGTCCCCGATCGTTGCTGGTGTGGCGGCACTTGTGCGGAACAAGTGGCCGTCGTACACCCCGGCGCAGGTGATGGCGCGGCTGAAGTCGACTGCGCGAGACGCGGGACAGCGCGGCATCGACCCGTACTTCGGTGCGGGCATCCTGGATGCCAACTCTGCGCTCGGGGGCCACTGGACCACCGACTTCCCGGTGACCGCGCCCGATGGCAACGACCAACCCGTCAGGGCCACCGCCTTCCCCGCGACACCTTCATCGGTTACCGGCACGATCGGTGTGGAGGGCGAGGTCGACTGGTACCGGGTCGATACGACGGCACCGAGCAGTCTCAGCGTCGCCCTGTCGGGGCCGATGTTCGACTGCGCCTACTCGTCGAACTTCGCTCCGCGCCTTGATGTCTATGACCGGAACCTGCAGCCGCTGGGGCATGTAGTGACTCCCTACCCGACGACCCAGATCGATCCGCTCACCGGCTGCCCACAGCCGACTGCTCTGCTCGCGATGGTCAACGTCAGCGCACAGTCCGGCGGCACGTTCATTGCCGTGCGCAACGACAACGGATCGCGAGACACGCGTCCGTACAAGCTGACCGCCAGCATTGAGGGCATCGCAGACACGCGGACAGGTGTGGCGTACCCCGTGATGGACGTACAGCCGGCCGAGCAGGCGTCGAATGTGCCGGTGAGTGCCAAGCCGACGGTGACGTTTGCTCGTCCGGTTCTTGCCGACAGCGTCACCGCGACAACGGTCCGGCTGCTCAACGGCCAGACGGGCGCGCCGGCCCCCGCCACTGTCACCTACGACGCGGCGACCGGCCAGGCGGTGCTCAGCCCGGACTGGCCACCGTCCCCCGCAACCCCGTCGACTCCCGCGACGCTGCTCGACAACACGCCGTACCGGATTCAGGTCAGCGGTGTGCAGGAGGCCGACGGTACATCGATGGCGCCGTTCACCAGTACCTTCCGTACGGAGGACACTGCGCCGCCGGAGGTGGCGCCGTTCGACGCCTTGGGCGCGTACCTGGCCGCGAACCTGTCGTGGACCATCCACCCCACGACCGACCTGGGCCAGGTTGTAGTACGGCGGAACACGGGGAGCACCGTCCCGACGCCGACCACCGGCACGCTCGTCTACGCGGGTACGGGGAACGCCGTGAAGGACACCGGTCTTGCGCAGGGCGTCACCTACACCTACGCCGTCTGGGCGCGGGACCGCTCCGGGAAGTACAGCCTGCCGAACGTGAAACGGCTGCTGGGGATGAAGACGGGGATCAGCACGACGTCGACGCTGATCACCAATGGCGGGACCATCACGCTGCGCGGAAGCCTGTTGCGAATCGACAACAAGGCGTACTACGGGCTTCCGGTCAACGTGTACGTGCGACCGAAGACCTCGTCGAAGTTCACCCTGCTCGCGACGCCGAAGACGAGTGTGGGCGGGACAGTCGCGGTGCCGGCCAAGCCTGGTCTCTCGTCGGTGTACATGATGACGTTCCCGGGGAACGGTGAGCTGATGGGGACGCGGACCGCGGACATCACGGTTAACGTTGCGCCGACGGTTTCGGCGGCGTTGGCGCCGGCTTCTATCAAGCTTGGGCAAGCGAGTGCGTTCAGCGGGTATGTTGCGCCGGCCCATGCTGGGCAGACCGTGTATCTGCAGCAGTACGGGAGCAAGGTGTGGAAGTCGGTTGCTTCGGTGAAGCTGAGCGCTTCGGGGAAGTATGCGTTCGGGATCAAGCCGGCGGTGCGGGGGCAGATTGCGTATCGGGTCTGGTTCCCGGGGGATGCGGATCATGCGCAGGCGTTCAGTGTGAACAAGATTCTGACTGTCAGCTGACACGCCGGTGAGGGGCTGAGTTGCGGGGGGCCGGTGCTGGATGGGAGTCAGGTTGAGTTGGTCGAGGACGGGCCGACGTTGCCGGCGGCGTACGAGGCGATGCAGCGCAGTTGTCAGGTGCAGATCCGGGCGCTGGATCGCGGTCCGTACTCGGCGCCGCCGGCTTCGCAGCAGGAGCTCGAGTTGGAGCGGTTGCGGGACGGGCTGGCGTACCGGGCGATCTACGGGTTCGAGGTGTCCGAGTCCGGTGAGGTGATGGCGGTGCTGCCGGAGCTGCGGGCGGCGGGGGCCGCCCGGTGGCGCTGGATTTGAGATGTGACCGGGATCACTTTCTGATCTGGATTGCATGGAGCAACTCAGGTGTTCTGGGTTTCATCGTGCAATTCAGCTCTGGAAGGAACCTGGCGTGACCACCAGCACTCTCGAACTGACAACGGCACCGCGCACTCTCAATCGGCGAGCAAGCTTCTGGACGGCCGCCTCCGTAGCTGGGCTGAGCCTGTGGACCAGCGCAGCCCCGACCACGACGTACCCGCTCTACGCCGCGGCCTGGCACTTGACTCCTACTGCGACTACCGCGATCTTCGCCGTCTACCCAGTTGTGCTGGTCGCGTTTCTGTTGGTCTTCGGCCAGCTGTCCGACTACATCGGACGACGGGCGACGATGCTGTACGGCGTCGGCGCGCTGCTTGCCGGTGTTCTGCTCTTCGCGATCGCGCCGTCGGTCGCGTGGGTGTACGCCGGGCGTGCGCTGATGGGCGCCGGTGTCGGGCTCGCGCTGACTCCGGCGACGGCCGCGGTCGTCGAGTTCAGCCCGGTCGGCAAGGCGGCGCGTGCCTCGTCCGTGACCACAGCTGCGACCGCGGCCGGCCTCGCACTGGCGACGATCGTCGGCGGAGGTCTGATCGAGTACGCGCCCCAGCCGCTGCACCTGGACTTCTGGGTACTGCTGGCCGTGGCCGCGGTCGTCTTCGGATTCGTCTGGCGGCTCCCGCGCCACACCAAGGACGAGAGCCGCGGGGCGTGGCGGCCGCGGCCGATCTCCGTACCCAGGAGTATCCGGGCGCTGTACGTCGCGTCGGCCCTCGCTGTGACGACCGCCTACGCGTTCGGCTCGGTCTTTCTCGCGCTGGGCGCGCAGATCGCCCATCAGCTGATCGGGACCGCGAACGTCTTCGTCATCGGTCTTGTGCTCGCGATCATGTCGATCACGATCGGCGTCACGGCGATTGCCGGACGGCGCTTCCAGCCCGGCCGGTTGGTTCTGGTCGGCGCGGTGGCCACGCTGGTGGATCTGACCGTTCTTGAGACCTCGGCCCAGCTGCACTCGCTGCCGCTGTTCATGACCGCGACCGTGCTCGGCGGCATCAGCTACGGTCTGCTGTTCTCGGGCGGCCTCGGGCTGATCACAGCGCACGCGCCTGCTCATCACCGCGGTGGCACGGTGGCGGCCGTTTACCTTGTCGCGTACGTGCTGCAGGGAGCGATCGCTCTGACCCTCGGTCTGGTGGCGACAGCGTCTGGTCTTGGTACGGCGTTGCTCCTGGGGACGATCGTCATCGCTAGCCTGGCGTTGCTCGTGATTGCCGGCGCCGGGGCCCTGGCAGCGAAGAAGGTCCAGGAGGTCTGATGACAATGCCGAACTGCTCGATCGCTCGCGCGCTCGAGCTCGTCAGCGACCGCTGGACCTTCATGATCCTGCGTGAGGCGCATCTCGGCACCACGCGGTTCGCTGACTTCCGTGGCTTCCTCAAGATCGCGCCGAACATCCTGAC
The DNA here is from genome assembly GCF_055580825.1 of Kribbella sp. NPDC031520. Taxonomy (NCBI): domain Bacteria; kingdom Bacillati; phylum Actinomycetota; class Actinomycetes; order Propionibacteriales; family Kribbellaceae; genus Kribbella; species Kribbella sp. NPDC031520. Next base: position 258,013 of record NZ_JBVIKS010000001.1, on the reverse strand, counting down.
GAACCGACTGACCACCATGGTCGACGCCGGCCTGCTGGAGAAGCGTGAGTACCGGGAGGAAGGCGAGCGGACACGGTCGTCGTACCACCTGACGCCTGCGGGTGCGGACCTCAAGATCGTGCTGGCGGCGTTGCAGCAATGGGGCGACGTGCACGTGCCGCGCGCGGACGGTCCAACTGTGCTGCGGCGGGACACGCGGTCCAAGGGCCTTGTGGATGTGGGTTTTGTGGACAAGAGCGGTCAGCAGGTTCCGGACGAGGACGTGGTCTTCGAGCCGGTTCCAGGAAGCTCGGCGGATCGCAGTACCTGGCGTTGATGTACGGCCGGCCCGCAAGCACGGGCCCGCACTGGTTACCGGTCAGCGCACGGCTGTTGCGAGGAGGTACTGCGCCGGCAGGTTCACCTGGCCGTTTGGCGTGGTCCAGTTGTCGGTCAGGGTCTTGAGGAACCGCTCCCGTACGTCGTCGAGGCGGCCTGCTTGTTCCAGGAGCGGGAAGGTCGTCACCCCGAGCGGGTGGTTGGCGAAGCGGGTCTCCCAGTACTCCTCCGGCGAGGCCGCGGTGACGGTGAGCTCCAGCGTTGTCGTAGTGACCTGGTAACCGTGCCGGGAGAAGAGGGTGGACAGCGCCTTCGGGTCGTGCCAGTCGATGGTGCCGGTCGGGCCGTCGGCGCCGGTGACCTCGCGTGCGGCGCCGGCGATGATGCCGACGAGTTTGCCCATCACGCCCGGCAGCCAGCTGGTGAGCAGGATCCGGCTCGCCGGTTTGGTGACCCGGGCGAGCTCGGCCGCCGCCGCGGCGGGGTCGGGCGCGAAGATGATGGCGAAGTTGGACAGGACCGCATCGGCCGAAGCGTCCGGGAGCGGGATGTCTGCCGCGGTGCCGTCGACGACGGTCAGGTCGCGGGCGCCGGCGGTTTCCGCGATCACCTCGCGCAGCCGGGCGGCCGGTTCGACAGCGGTCACGCGGGCGCCGAGGTCGGCGGCCAGCAGCGCGACGTTCCCGGTTCCGGCCCCGACGTCGACGACGTGCTCGCCGGGTTGGATCGCGGCCGCCGCGACCAGTTCGCGGGCTGCGGGTCGCAGGTCCGCCGCCGTCGTTTCGTACGTTCCCTTGCCCCAGTCGATGTCACTCACCCGGCAACCTTAGGCCGGTTCCCGACAGCGTCGGGTTCCCGCCGTCACGACGCATTGACCGCTAGTTATGGAACGTCTCTACTAAATGGTTGTCGGTCCGGCTCGCGCGCCGCCCCCGTGAGCCGGGCCGGACCCTGTGGATTACCGATGCCGGTTTGTAGGCATCCGCTGGTATGAAGGAGGCATGACAGCGTCAACGACCCGTGCGGTGATCCTCACCGTGGACGACGATCCCGGCGTTTCCCGGTCGATAGCCCGTGACCTCCGCCGCCGGTACGGCGAGGACAACCGCATCGTCCGGGCCGAGAGCCCGGCCCAGGCGCTCGAGGCGCTGAAGGAGCTGAAGCTTCGCGGCGAGCCCGTCGCGCTGCTGCTGGCCGACTACCGGATGCCGCAGATGTCCGGCATCGAGTTCCTCGAGGCCGCGATGGACCTGTTTCCGCTCGCGCGGCGGGTCCTGCTGACCGCGTACGCCGACACCGATGCGGCGATCCAGGCGATCAACGTCGTCGACCTCGACCACTACCTGCTCAAACCGTGGAACCCACCGGAGGAGAAGCTGTACCCGGTGGTCGACGCGATGCTCGACCTGTGGAGGGCGACGCCGGAGTCGACCGGCGACGAGACCCGGGTGATCGGCCACCGTTGGTCCGCGCCGTCGTTCGCAGCCCGCGACTTCCTCGCCCGCAACGCCGTGCCGTACCGCTGGCTGAACGTCGACGACGAGGAAGCCAAGCGTCTCCTCGACGCGGCCGACGTGGACGGTACGACATTGCCGGTCGTGATCACGCCCGATGCGACCGTCATGATTGCGCCGTCCGAGGCGGAGCTGGCCCAGAAGGTCGGCCTGACCACGGCACCGGCCAAGGACTTCTACGACCTGGTCGTCGTCGGTGGCGGGCCTGCCGGCCTCGGCGCGGCGGTGTACGGCGCCAGCGAGGGCCTGCGGACCGTCCTGGTCGAGCAGTTGGCGACCGGCGGTCAGGCCGGCCAGTCCAGCCGCATCGAGAACTACCTCGGCTTCCCGGACGGAGTGTCCGGGGCGCAGTTGACGGACCGCGCACGGCGGCAGGCGGTCCGGTTCGGGGCCGAGCTGCTGACCACCCGCCAGGTGGTCGGGCTGGAGACGCTCGGCAACGCCCGGCGGCTGGTGTTCGCCGACGGCAGCGAGATCTCGGCGCACTCGGTGATCCTCGCGACCGGCGTCTCGTACCGGACGCTCCAGGCGCCAGGTGTCGACGACCTGTGCGGCCGCGGGATCTACTACGGCTCGGCCACCACCGAGGGGCCGGCCTGCGCCGGTGCCGAGGTCTACATCATCGGCGGGGCGAATTCCGCCGGTCAGGCCGCGGTCTATTTCTCCAGGCATGCCAAACGTGTGCATATGCTGGTAAGAGGACCATCGCTCACCGCGACGATGTCGTCGTACCTGATCGACCAGATCCATGGCATCGACAACATCGAGGTGCACACCTGCACGCAGGTCGTTTCCTGTATGGGCTCGGAGCACCTGGAACATCTCACCCTGCTGAACAGCGAGACCGGGGAGAAGCGTGAGGTGGACGCGGAATGGATGTTCGTGTTCATCGGCGCGGCGCCGCGGACGGACTGGCTGCCCGGTGACCTGCTCCGCGACGAACGGGGCTTCGTACTCACCGGGCCCGACCTGCACGGCAGACCGCCGGGCTGGCCGCTCGACCGCGAGCCGTACCACCTGGAGACGAGCATGCCGGGCGTGTTCGCCGCCGGCGACGTACGGGCCGAGTCGGTGAAGCGCGTCGCCTCCGCGGTCGGTGACGGGGCGATGGCCGTGACACTGGTGCACCGATACCTGGAGATGCTGTGATGACCGATCAAGCTGTGGAGCCGCGACGCCTGACTCCCGACGAGCTGCGTACGCTGTTCCTCTTCGAGAGCCTCAACGAGGAGCAGCTGCGGTGGCTCTCCGAGGCGGGGTACGTCGAGGAAGTGCACGACGGGACCGTGTTCAACGAGGGGGACGAGGCGACCTGCTGCTACGTCCTGCTCAGTGGCGAGATCCGGCTCTGCAAGCTCTCGCACGGCGAGCTGGTCGAGATCAACCGCACCGGCCAGCGCGGGGTGTACTCCGGGGCGTTCAACGCGTTCTTCGGTGCGAACGATCACAAGTCGTACACGGCGACGATGCAGGTGACGCAGCCGTCGGAGTTCTTCGTCATCGGCGCGGAGACGATGGCGTCGATGATGAACACGTGGTTCCCGATGGCGGTGCACCTGATCGAGGGCTTCGTGATGGGGATGCGCCGGACCAACGAGACGCTCGGCGAGCGCGAACGGCTGCTCGCGCTCGGCTCGCTGTCCGCGGGTCTGACCCACGAGTTGAACAACCCGGCCGCGGCGGCGGTCCGGGCCGCGGCGACCCTGCGCCAGCGGGTGTCCGGGATGCGTTCGAAGCTGGCGATGCTAGCCGACGGGACGCTCGACGCGACCAAGCTGCACCAGATCGTCGCGTTGCAGGATGACGCGGTCGAGCGGCTGGACAAGAACAAGGACAAGGACATCCCGCCGATGGAGCTGTCCGACCGCGAGGACGCGCTCACGGACTGGCTCGACGACCACGACGTCCGGGCGAGCTGGGACGTCGCGCCGGTGCTGGCCCAGGCCGGCCTCGACGTGCCGTGGATGGAGGAGGTGCTGACGGCGGTCGGCCCGAAGTACCTCGAAGGTGCCGTGCGGTGGTTGATGTACACGATCGACACCGAGTCCCTGATGAACGAGATCGACGACTCGGTGACCCGGATCTCGACGCTCGTCGGTGCTGCCAAGCAGTACTCGCAGATCGACCGCGCGCCGTACCAGACCATCGATCTGCGCGAGCTGCTGAAGTCGACGCTGGTGATGATGTCGGGCAAGCTCCAGGGGTACCAGGTTGTCAAGGACTTCGATCCCGAGCTGCCGGCCATTCCGGCGTACGCGGCCGAGCTCAACCAGGTGTGGACGAACATCATCGACAACGCGGTCAGCGCGATGGGCGGTTCCGGGACGCTGACGATCCGGACCCGGCGCGACGGGGCGTACGCGGTGGTGGAGATCGGCGACACTGGGCCGGGCATCCCGGAGGAGATCCGGCGGCGGATCTTCGAGCCGTTCTTCACCACGAAACCGATCGGCGAAGGCACCGGCCTCGGCCTGGACATCTCCTGGCGGATCGTGGTCAAGAAGCACCACGGCGACCTGCGGGTCGAGTCCGAGCCGGGTCGTACGGTCTTCAAGATCGTGCTCCCACTCGAGCCCGAACGCGAACTCGAGTCCGACCCAGCTCTTCTTGCTTAGGGCAACCAGTCGATGATGGTGGTGACGACTGCCGGGTCCACGTGGCCGGGGATCTGGTAGTCGGCCATCGTGGACGGGCCGGTGCCGGGGAAGAAGTAGTGGTTGTCGGCGTCCAGAACCTTAATGGTGGCCTCGGGTACGCCCTCGCGCCATCCGGGGAGATCGTCGGCGACGGTGACCTGGTAGTCGCGACCGCCTTGCAGGACAAGGATCGGTACGTCGAGTTTGGCCGCGGTGGCGACCGGGTCGTACGCCCGCAGATCCAGCCAGAACGAGGCCGGCAGGCCGAACGGGAGCTCGGTCGACGGAGTGTTCGGGGACAGTTCGGGGCTGTCGACCACAGCGGCCTGGCGTTCGAAGAGCTCGACCGTTTCCGGCGGAACCTGTCCCAATTCCACCAGGTAGCGCATCACCCGGACGGCGGCGTGCTGCATCGGCTGGGTATCGCCCGCCATGATCACGACCCCGGCGACGAGCGGTTCCTCGGCGGCGATCTTCGGAGCGACCTTTCCACCCATGCTGTGGCCGACGAGAAACACGTTGTCCACGTGCTGCTTCAGGGCATGGACCGCGGCGATCGAGTGTGGGACGTACTCCGATGTCATCGTGTACCCGGGTTCGGTCATCGCCTCCGGGCGGTTCGCGGTCGACTTGTCGAAGCGCAGTACGGCGACACCCTTGGTGGCCAGGCCCCAGGCCAGGTCCTTGATCGGTTTGTTCGGGCCGCTGGTGCCGTCGCGGTCGAACGGGCCCGCGCCGGCGAGCAGTACGACGCCGTGGCCGGTCGGCCGGGCGGGCAGCGTGAGCGTGCCGGGCACCGTCCGGCCGGCTGCGTCGAGGGTCAGGTCGTGTTCGGTGAACGTGGCCGGGTCGGCGTACGGCGGGGGAGTCCAAGTCATCGGCTTACCTTTCTCATTGTTTGAGAAAGGTAGCACGGCGTGAGATCGTTGCGCCATGGGTCCGTTGGAGTTGCTCGGTCATCCGGTGCGGTTGCGGATCGTGCACGCGTTGCGCGGCGGGCGCGAGCTGACCACGGCCGAGCTCGGCGCGCGCATCACGGACGTGTCGAAGGCGACGCTGTACCGGCACGTCGAGCTGCTCACCGAGGGCGGGATCCTCGAGATTGCCGAGGAACGCCGGGTGCGCGGTGCGGTCGAGCGACGCTTCCGGTTGCGGGCCGAACGGGCCTCGATCACGCCGGAACAGCTGGCTGAGCTGACGGTCGAGGACCACCGGCGCGGGTTCGTGACGGCGATGGCGGCGCTGGTGGCGGAGTTCAACGCGTACTTGGACGGGGACGACGCGGACCCGCTCAGGGATCTGGTCGGGTATCGCCAGCACGGCATCTGGTTGAGCGAAGCCGAACTGCATCAACTGATCGAGGGGCTGCGCGCCGCGATCCTGCCGGTGCTGTCGAACGACGCGACGCCCGAGCGCAGTCGCTACCTCCTCAGCCCGATCCTGTTCCCCACGGAGCCCTACTGAGGCTCAGCGGAGGGCGGTGCCCTGGGTGTGGGTCAGGAGGGTCAGGTCTTCGCGGGTGGGGAGGGATTCCCAGTCGCCGTACGCGGTGACGCAGAAGGCGCCGGAGGTGGTGGCGCGGTCGAGGCGCGCTTCGGGGGAGAGGTTGTCGAGAGTGGCGGAGAGATAGCCCGAGACGAACGCGTCGCCCGCGCCGATGCTGTCGACGACCGTCACGGGAAGGGCGGGGCGATGGATGGTGAGCACCTCGAGGCTCGAACCAGCCCCGCGTGTGTGGGACCAGGCGCCTTTGCCGCCGGCTGTTACGACGACGGTTTGGACGGCGCGCAGCAGGTCGGTGATGGGGTCTTCGGCGTCGGTCAGGAGGTCGAGTTCGTCGTCGGAGGCGAACACGGTATGCACGTGGGGGAGGAGTTCGCGGAGGGTGACCGCGGCATCGGCGCGGGACCAGAGGCGGGCTCGGTAGTTCACGTCCAGGGACACCTGGGCGGTGGTCGTGCGTACGGCGGCCAGTGTCGCGGCTCGGGCCGTGTCGGAGAGCGCCGGGGTGATGCCCGTGACGTGGAGGAGCGTCGGCGACAGCTCGGCGACGGCAGCAGTGGTCTCGGACGGGGTCAGGGTCGAGGCGGCGGATCCGCGGCGGTGGTAGCTGACCCGGGTGATGTCGTGGGACGGCTGGTCGAACGCGATGAACCCGGTGAAAGCCTCGTCGGAGAAGCGGATCCGGGTATGCACGTTCTCCGCGCGCAGGGTGCGCTGGATCATCCGGCCGGGCTCGTCGTTGCCCACGGCACTCAACCAGGTGACGTCGTGACCGAGCCGCGCGACCCCGATCGCCACGTTGCTCTCGGAGCCCGCGATCGACAGGTGTGCGTCTCCGCCCAGCCGCATCGGCCGCCCGGTCCGCACCGAGACCATCGTCTCGCCAAACGTGAGCAGATCTGTCATGCGCGGGCTCCGTCAGATGTCGAGTTCGGTCCGGAAGGTACTGGCCCGGATGGCCAGCTCGGCCAACGGACCGCCGGTCGCGGCGTCGCCCAGGAGAGGTGAGCCGACGCCGACGGCCACGGCACCGGCGGCCAGGTACTTGGGGGCGGACTGGGCGTCCACTCCACCGACGGCGACGAGAGGCGCGTCGGGCAGCGGAGCGAGGAGTTCGGAGAAGTAGCTGGGGCCGTAGACCTTGGCGGGGAAGATCTTGGCCGCGGTGGCGCCCAGGTCCAGGGCGGCGACCACCTCGGTCGGGGTCAGCGCGCCGCAGAGCAGCGGGAGGCCGAGCTCGACGGAGCGGTGGGCGCCACGGGTGATGGCCGGGGTGACGGTGAAGTCTGCCCGGGCGTCGGCGACGGCAGAGGCCTGGTCAGCGGTGACGACGGTACCGGCGCCGATCAGGATGTGCGGGTCGTACAGCGAGCGCGCCTTCGCGATCGCCTCGACGCCGCCGGGGGTGGTGAGCGAGATCTCGAGGGCGGTGATACCCGCTTCGACGAGGGTCTCGACGCAGTCGAGCGCGGTGTCCGCGCGGTCGGCGCGGATGATCGCGAGCAGTTTCCGGCTCCGGAGTTCGGCAAGCAGATCCATGATCCCCAACCTATGTGATCGAGCTAGTGACATCAGACCGGCCTGGCGGAGAGGGTCAGCCGCCAGGTCAGTTCACCGCTAGCCGGTACTACGGCGGTGTCGCCCGGACCGGCTTCGGCGAGGTCGAACACCTTGCCGAGCATCGGTTCGACGCCGAGGCTCCGGTACGGCGAATCCGCGGGGAAGCCGCCTTGGTTGCGCCACAGCGCGGTAGAGATCGGTTGCTCCGGGCAACTCAGTGTCATGGTGAGCTCGGCACCGCGGTCGCGGACGGAAACCGTTGGGCAGTCCACCACAACCGCACCGACCGCCGTCCCGTCCGTGGGGCCGTAGGTCGTCAGGTCGAGTGGGGTCGGCCAGGTATCGGCCACCCACGGAGCGCCGGGCGGCCAGACGTCCTGCAGTAGGCCGGCTGCCTCGGGGTACAAGCGGCACTGCGTACCCGGGTGGGCGGAGATGGTTGCTCCGACGGAGCAGTCGAGTAGTGCGTGGGCAGCCCACACGAATTGGTAGCCCGCGACACCTGAGAGGTGGTAGTCGACGGTGATCGTGTCGTCCCCGGTGGAGAACACGCGCGAGAGGACGGCGCCGTCGTACGCCACAGACTGACCCCAACGCTGGTTCCAGAGGCCGCCGTGGTCAGGGGTACCGCGGACGGTGGGGAAGCATTCGTCGACACCGCCCGCGTCGACGAAGGCCGTCAGGCCGGTCCGGGGTCCGTCGATCAGGCCCGGTCCCTCCCACAACCACTCGCGGCCGGCGAGTTTCAGCGAGGTCCAGCGTCCGCCATCAGCAAGGTCGACGGTTACCATTCTGCGAACGAGCCGTCGTCGTGGGTCCACACCGGGTTGCGCCAGGCGTGCCCCGTACGATCGGCGGAACGTACGGCTTGCTCATCGACCGTGATTCCCAAGCCTGGCAGGGGATTCCACTCCGCGTGGCCGTCGACCCAGGTGAAGGGTGCCGGGTCCACGACGTACGACGTCAGATCGGTCGTGGCGTTGTAGTGGATGCCTCGGCTCTGTTCCTGGATCAGGAAGTTCGGCGTGGCGAAGGACACCTGCAACGAGGCCGCGAGCGAGATCGGCCCGAGTGGGCAGTGCGGGGCAAGCAAAGCGCCGTGGGTGTCGGCGAGTACGGCGATCCGCCGCAGTTCGGAGATCCCGCCGGCGTGCGAGACGTCGGGCTGTACGACGGCAACGCCCGCGTTCAGCGGCGCCAGGAAATCGGAACGGTGGTACAGCCTTTCGCCCAGCGCCACCGGGACCGTGGACGTCGCGACGACCTCGGGAAGGTGGGCCATCTGCTCCGGCAGCACCGGCTCCTCGACGAACATCGGCTGCAGCCCCTCGACGGCCCGGAGGATGCGCCGCGCGCCGGCGACGCCGACCCGCCCGTGCAGGTCGATCGCGACATCGCGGGTGTCGCCCAGAACCGAACGCGCCGCGGACAGCCGCGTGACAACGTCGTTGATCTCGGCAACGGACGGCGCGACCTGGATCCGCCCGCTGGCGTTCATCTTGACGGCCGTCATCCCGGCCTCGATCTGCTCCGCGACGGCCTCGCCGATCGCCGACGGCTCGTCGCCGCCGACCCACGCGTACACACGTACCCGGTCCCGCACCCGTCCGCCGAGCAGCGCCGCGACAGGGGCGCCGTACACCTTCCCGGCGATGTCCCACAGCGCGTGGTCCAAGCCGGCGACCGCACTGCTGAGCACCGGTCCGCCGCGGTAGAAGCCGCCCTTCGTCAGCACCTGCCAGTGCCGTTCGATCTGCAGCGGGTCCTGGCCGATCAGGTATTCCGCGAGTACGTCGATCGCCGCCCGTACCACCTCGGCACGACCCTCGACCACCGGCTCGCCCCACCCGACGATGCCGTCGCTCGTCTCGATCCGGCAGAACAACCAGCGGGGTGGAACGAGGAACGTCTCGATCCGCTCGATCTTCACCGGCGCCCCTTGGAGCCACGTACCTCGGTCAGGTCCTCGGCGGCCTTCGCCAACAGCTGTCGCATCGCGAGCTCGGCGGCCTCCGGATCGTGTGCACGTACGGCGTCCACGACCCGCCGGTGGCTCGGCACCGGGTCGCCGGACGGTTTCACCTTGTGTACCAGCCGGTCGCGGTCGGCGAGCCCGGTTTCCATGATCACTTCCATCTTGGTCAGCAACTCGTTACCCGTTGCCGCGAGCAACGCCCGGTGGAACGCCAGGTCGGCGGCCACCGCAGCCAGGTCGTCACCCGCCGACTCCATCGCCGCGAGCGCCTCGTCCAGCGCAGCCAGGTGCGAGTCGTCACCACGTACGGCGGCCAGCCGGGCAGCGGCCGGCTCCACGATGCCGCGTACCTCGTGCAGCTCCTCGAGCAACTCGGGCCGGGCGTCGGCGTCCTTGAAGTGCCAGCGGATCATGTCGGCGTCCAGCAGGTTCCAGTCCGACCGCGGCCGGACGAACGTGCCACGCTTCTGCCGCGCGTCGACGAGCCCCTTCGCGGTCAGTACCTTCAAGGCCTCGCGTACGGCGGTGAGGCTGACGCCGAGGTCGGCCTGCAGTTCGGTGACACTGATCGTCGCGCCCTCGGGGATCGTTCCGGACAGGATGCGTTGCGCCATCTCCTCAACGATCTGCCCGTGCAGCCCGCGTTGAATCCCCGTCACCCTGCTCTCCCTCACGCCGAGTCCTTCACTGCCGACCAGCCGCCGTCGACCACCAGGCTGGTCGCGGTCACGAACGACGCCTCCGACGAGAGCAGGAACGCCACCGCCTGCGCCACCTCGTCGGGCTGACCGAGTCGCTTGAGCGCGGTCGCCTGCGCGCTGCGCTCACGGCCTTCGGCGTCGACCCGGTCCCACATCGCCGTTACGACCGGACCTGGCAGGACGGTGTTCACGCGGATGTCCCGACCGTACTCGACCGCGAGCTGCCGTCCGAGCGATACCAGTGCGCCCTTCGTCGCGGCGTACGCCGGATGACCGGGGAGCCCGGCGATCGCGTGCACCGAGGACACCAGTACGACGGAGCCCGCGCCGGCCACGAGGTCGTCGTACAGCGCTTGGAATCCAAGGAATGCCGCGGTCAGGTTGACGTCGAGCTGGCGTTGCCACGACGCGGGGGAGAGTTCGTGCGCGGGTTTGACCTCGAGGAAGACCGCGTTGCTGACCAGGCCGTCGATCGGGCCGAGTTCGTCCCGGCCACGGGACCGGACCTGCGCCCAGGTGTCCGGTGACGCGACGTCACCAACGACGCTGATCGCCTTGCTCGGCAGCTCCTTGCAGGGCTGGATGTCCACCTGGACGACCTGCGCCCCCTCGGCCAGCGCCCGTTCGGCACACGCCGCACCGATCCCCGACGCGGCTCCCGTCACCACGATCACCCGCCCAGCCAGCCGCACGTGCGCCTCCTCAAGTCCAGTAGGGCAATCAGTTCACCGTGACGGCGCTGTCCGGTCAAGCGATTTGCTCGTAATTTACGAATTAATATTGACACCTGCGAACGGCCGCCGCAAGATCGTCCGCAACACACCACTCACCCGACCGGCCTCGCCGGGCGGGCAGATCTCAGGAGTTCACCCATGACGGGTCTGACAGCGGATCGGCGGACTTTCCTCAAGGGACTCGGAGTGCTCGGGGCGGCAACGCTCGTCCCCGGGTGCGGGGCGTCGACGAGTCCGGGCAGCGCGGGCACTGGGGCGCAGCGGACCCCGGGGCAGAAGGTGCAGCTCGTCTTCTGGTCGTGGGTGCCCGGTGTGGACAAGGCCGTGGCCCTGTGGAACTCACAGAACCCGGACATCCAGGTGACGCTCGAGAAGATCCCAGCCGGCAGCAATGGCGGCTACGCCAAGATGCACGCCGCGCTGCAGGCCGGCAAGGGAGCGCCGGACCTCGCGCAGGTCGAGTACCAGAACATCCCCGAGTTCTTGCTCGACGACGGCCTGGTCGACCTGTCGAAGTACGGCGTCAAGGACAGCCAGAGCAAGTTCGTCGACTGGCAGTGGCACCAGGTCGCGTTCGGCGACGGCGTGTACGCCGTACCGCAGGCCTCCGGGCCGATGGGGTTCTTCTACCGGGCTGACCTGTTCAAGCAGTGGGGTATCAACCCGCCGAAGACCTGGGCCGACTACAAGTCCGCCGCGGCGGCGATCCGGCAGCAGAATCCGAAGGCGTACATCGGCACCTTCCCGCCGGGGAACTCGGCCTGGTTCACCTCACTCGCCTGGCAGGCCGGGGCCAAGTGGTTCTCGATCGACGGCGACACCTGGGTGGTGAACATCGATACCCCGGAGACGGAGAAGGTCGCGAACTACTGGGACGGCTTGGTTCGCGACAAACTGGTCGCGACCGAACCCGACTTCGCGAACGCCTGGTACAAGCATCTGCAGGACGGTGAGATCGTCGGCTGGGTGAGCGCCCAGTGGGGTGACGCGATCCTGTCCGGCAACGCGCCGAAGACGGCCGGTAAGTGGGCGGTGGCGCCGATGCCGCAGTGGGAGGGCGCGCAGTTCGCGTCCGCGAACTGGGGCGGCTCGTCGACGGCCGTGCTGAAGGGCGCGAAGTACCCGACCGAGGCCGGGAAGTTCGCGGTGTGGCTGAACACCGACCCGAAGAGCATCGACCTGCTGATCCAGGGCGGGTACGGCTGGCCCGCGGCGAAGGACGCCCTGCAGGGATCCGCGCTGGACAAGCCCTACCCGTTCTTTGGCGGGCAGAAGATCAACGATGTGTTCGCCGCCGCCGACAAGGCGATCGACAAAGACTGGGCATGGCTGCCCACCACGCCGGCCGTGTACCAGCACCTGAACGACGGCTTCCAGCGGGCGATCACCGGCAAGGGAACGTTCGTACAGGCGGTGAAGGACGCGCAGGCCGCGACTGTCGCCGACCTGAAGGCCAAGGGCCTGAAGGTCCGCGCCGACTGACCACGACGACTTGCGGAGTATCTCCATGACGACGACCAGCGGTACGCGACGCCGGGCGGTGACCGGCTTCCTCGCGCCGTTCCTGCTGCTGTACGCGGCGTTCTTCATCCTGCCGATCGGCTACGCGGTCTATCAGAGCCTGCTGAAGGTCGAGCGCTCCGGGCCGCTCGGCCTCGGCGGCTCGCACCGGGTGTTCGCCGGATTGTCCAACTACACGGAGGTCCTGACCGATGCGGGCTTCCTGCACAGCCTGGCCCGGGTGCTGGCGTTCGCCGTGATCCAGGTGCCTTTGATGATGGTGATGGCCACGGCCCTCGCGCTGTTGCTCGAGGCAGCGTCGGCCCGCGGTGTGCGCTTCTTCCGCGGCGCCTACTTCCTCCCGTACGGCGTCCCCGGGGTGATCGCCTCGATCCTGTGGGGTTTCCTGTACATCCCGGGCGTCAGCCCGATCGTCGACGTCCTCGGCAGCATCGGGATCCACGTCGACTTCCTCGGCTCCGGATCCGTGTTGTGGTCGATCGTGAACATCGTCACCTGGGAGTTCGCGGGCTACAACATGCTGGTCGTGGTCGCCCAACTCAAGGCCATCGACTCCGACCTCTACGAGGCGGCGCGCATCGACGGCGCGAACGCCTGGCAGGTCGTCCGGTACGTCAAGCTCCCGTTGATCCGGCCGGCGATCGTTCTCACCACGGTCTTCACGATCATCGGGAGCCTGCAGTTGTTCGCCGAGCCGTTGGTCCTGCGACCGATCAGCACCGCAATCAACACGTCGTACACGCCCAACCTCGCCGCCTACACACAGGCCTTCGTCAACAACAACTACGGTCTGGCCGCGGCCCAGGCAGTCATCCTGGCGGCGGTCGCGTGTGTGCTCTCGTTCGGCTTCCTGCATCTTGTCGGACGGCGGGGTGACCGCTGATGACCACGCTCACCGAGAAGCGAATGCGGCCGACAGATTCCGCGACCCAGCCGGGTGCGCAGCGGAGCACGCGAGCGGGACGGCCGGCGCTCGGCTGGCGGATCCTGGTCGTCGGACTGCTCACGGTGTTCGCGTTGTACTTCTTGCTGCCGGTCTACTGGCTGGTCGTGGCCGCTACCAAGAGCACCGGTGACCTGTTCGGCAGCTTCGGCTTGTGGTTCACGCGGCCGCAGTTGCTCCACAACCTGCACAACGTGCTGACCTACGACCACGGCATCTATCTCCGCTGGACCTTCAACAGCGTCCTGTACGCCGGGGCCGGCGCCGCCATCGCCACGCTTTTGGCGGCGATGGCCGGATACGCCCTGGCGAAGTACGAGTTCGGTGGTCGCGAATCGGTCTTCAACCTGATCCTCGCCGGGGTGCTCATTCCGGGTACCGCGCTGGCGCTGCCGTTGTTCCTGCTGTTCTCGCAGCTCGGTCTGGCCAACACGTACTTCGCGGTACTGCTGCCCTCGGTGGTCAGCCCGTTCGGTGTGTACCTCTGCCGGATCTACGCCGCTGCCGCCGTACCGGACTCGCTGGTGGAGGCCGCCCGCATCGACGGCGCCGGCGAAGCACGCATCTTCGGCGTACTCGCCTTCCGGATCATGGCACCGGCGCTGGTCACGATCTTCCTGTTCCAGTTCGTCGGGATCTGGAACAACTACTTTCTGCCGCTGGTCATGCTGTCCGACCCGAAGCTGTACCCGATCACGCTCGGGCTCACGTCCTGGCAGTCGTTCGCCGATCGTCAGCCGGATCTCTACCAGCTCACCGTCGGCGGCGCCTTCCTGTCCGTTATACCGCTCATGATCGCGATCCTCGTGCTGCAGCGCTTCTGGCGCAGCGGCCTGACCGAGGGAAGCGTCAAGGGTTGATCCGCCTCCCCCATCGGAGCCACCATGCCTTCTCGCAGAACCGTCCTGAAAGCCGGCATACTCACCGCGGCCCTGCCAGGCCTCACACTTCCGCGGGCCTACGCCGATACCACACCTTCTTTGCCTGCCCACGGCGACCGTGAACCCGCGGGTACGCGGATCGAACAGCTCGCCGGGACCGGCGTGCTGTTCCAGTACGGCGAGGTCGTGCCGTCCTTCGACGGATGGGCACACCAGGAGCCGACGCGGTCCTACCGCAGCCTCGACGGCTCCTGGGCGTTCCGCTTCGACCCGGACGGCGTCGGCCAGTCGGACGGCTGGCAGTTGCCCGGCGCCGACTTGTCAGGCTGGGACCGGATCGCCGTGCCTTCTTCGTGGGATCTGAAGGACGAGCCCGACTGGGGCAGCTACGACGGAACGGGATTCGGCACCGGTGCGGCGTTCCAGGACGGGTACGCGTGGTATCGCACGGAGATCCGGGTACCGGGCGCCTGGGTGGGGAAGCACGTCCGGCTGATGTTCCTCGCGGTGAACTACCGCGCGGACGTGTGGGTGAACGGCCACTTCGCAGGAGCGCACGAGGGTGGGGCCACGCCGTTCGCGCTACCGGTCGGGTCCGCGCTGCAACCCGGCTCCACAGCTCTCATCGTGGTCCGGGTGCACCGGCGCGCCGACTTCACGGACTACCGGACAGGCACCGGGCCGCTGAACGATCCGCTCGCCGTCCCGTGGAAGCCCGTCGACTACTGGCCCTACGCGGGCATCACCCGATCGGTCTGGCTGGAAGCCGTTCCGGCGGTGACGATCGCAAAGGTGCTCGTCTCCGCACGGGACAGCCGCTTCGACGCCCGCGTGGTCGTCGCCAACCACGGTACCCGGCACTTCAGCGGCCAGGCGGTGGTGCGTGCGGGCTACGGCGCCGCGTCGGACACCGTGCCGGTGAGCCTCGCGCCGGGAGAAACGACGGTCGTCCTGTCGACGATGGACATCGCCGGAGCCCCGCGCTGGCAGACCGATCGACCGCGGTTGCTCAGGGCAACCGTGCAGCTGCGCGCCCCGGGCGTCCTCGACCAGCTGTCCACGACGTACGGCGTACGCGCAGTGGACGTGAACGGTTCGTTGCTCGAGGTCAACGGTGAACCGCAGTTCCTGAAGGGGTTCAACTGGCACGAGGAGACCGCGGCGGACGGCCGGTCGATGACGATCAGGGAGTACGACCACGAGCTCGGCCACGCGCTGGAGACCGGCGCGAACCTCCTCCGCAACTGCGTCTACAACCGGCATCCGTACGTGTACGACTGGGCCGACCGGCACGGCGTGTTCGTCATGGACGACATCGACAACATGTGGATGAACACCGATCAGGAACGCGTCCAGACCGAACGCTACGGGCTGTCCAGGGCGCTGGCCGCGGCGATGGTGTGGAACCAGCACAACCGGCCGTCGGTGATTCTGTGGTGCCTGCAGAACGAGTCCGAGATCGATGCGAACAGTGCGCCCGTCTACCGGGCCTGGTTGCAGGACATGAAGGATGCGGTCAAGGCCCTCGATCTCCAGCAACGGCCGGTCACGTGGGCGTCGGCGACGTCCTGGGATCCGGCGTTCGACATCGCCGACGTCGTCGGGTTCAACGAGTACTTCGGCTACTTCTACGGCAGGAACGAGGATCTCGGGCCGACCATCGACGCCGTCCACCGCAATCACCCGGACAAGCCGATCCTGATCACCGAGAACGGCTCTTGGTCGTTCCTCGGTCAGCACGGCCCGGACACCGAGCAAGGTAACGAGGAGTGGCAGGCGGCCGGGTTCCGGTCACACTGGCAACAGGTCACAGATCGCCCGGACTACGTGGCCGGCTATCTGTTCTGGGTGCTGAAGGACTACAAGGAACGGCTGGGTTACAACATGCAGTACAACGGCCTGTCGACGATGGGCATGCTCGGTTTCGACTCGACCACCCGGCGGCTGGTGTTCGACGCTTTCGCCGCCGCCACTCTTCCGGAAGGCCGCTGACCTGTGACTCGCTCTCACCTGCCGCGCCGGCTCACGATCACCCTGTGGGATTTCACCTGGTACACCCAGACCACCGCGGGCGAGCCGTTCCACGACCTCGACACCGCCTTCGACGAAGCCGTCGAGCGTGGGTACAACACCGTGCGCATCTGCGCCATGCCCTACCTGCTGTTCGGAGACCACGGTATCGACACGACCCGGCTGCGGCTGGTTGGCATGGGCGGCTCGGTCGGCGCTCGCACCCGCTGGTACGACGTCCGCGGTGGTGCCGTCGTCGACGGGCGCCGTCGATTGCGCGAACTCTTCGAGGCGGCGCGGCGCCACGACTGCTACGTGATCCTCTCGTCCTGGGAGTACCAGCAGAGTCCCGCGTTCCTGGAGACGCGGGAGTGGTACGACGCTCTGACCGGGATCGCACCGGAGGAGCGTCACCGGACCATGGCGCTGGCGATGTCGGATCTCGTGCAGTACCTCAAGGACTGCGACCTGGCCGATCGGATCGCGTACGCCGAACTGCACAACGAGGTCGACCTCAGCCGGCTGCGCGACGTCGGCGACGACCCGTACTGGGGACAACGCGGTCACGTGGCGGAGGCCGTCGACCTGATGCGCCGGCGCCACCCCGACATCGTGTCCACCTCCTGTTACGGCATCACACCGTACCTCGACATGGACGCCGTACCGGACAACGGCCAGGTCGCACACTTCCACGTCTACGTGTACGGCGTACTGGCGGCCATCGAGGAGTGGGCCGGGGTGCGGTTGCCGCCTCCGGAGTTCCCGCGCGCCGCCTTGCGGTCGCTGTTGCGAGACGACGCTCCGGACTTCGACGTGTACGCCAAGGCGGCCGAGCCGTGGCGGCTCGAGGCGACCGGTGTCTCGGCGAGCATGTTCTACAGCTACGACTGGGTGGACCCGGTCAAGTGGGACCGCTGGCTGTACGAGAACTATGGCGGCTACCGGGTCGCGATGCGACAGGCGATCGACGACCGGCTCGAGGTGATCGCTCGCTGGGCGCAGCGTCACGACGTACCGACCGTCATCGGTGAAGGCTGGATCGGCTACACGCCACTGCCGGCCGAGTTCGAGGATGGGCCGGTCGGGCAGGGTATCGCCGAGCACGCGGTCGAGAAGTGCATCGAATACGGCTTCTGGGGCACGGTTCTCGGCTCGAACTCCGCACCCCATCACCCCGGCTGGCGTAACGTGGCCTGGCAGCGTCGCTGGAACGCCCGCATTCTCAACGCTTGATCCGCCAATCGACCTCGACGGATTTCAGCCAGGTCCAGGTGCGGTTTCGCCAGGTGGGGGAGTGTTGGGCGAGGCGGGAGGCGTACTCGGGCCAGCCCGTGGTGGTCTGGTGGGACCAGGCCTTCTCGGCGAGGCCGGGGAGGCGGGGGAGGAGTAGGAGTTCGAGGTCGTCGGAGTTGGTGATGGTTTCGCACCAGATCGCGGCCTCGACGCCGGCGATCCGGTCCGGGCTCACCACGTCGGCCGGGTCCCAGGTGACGCCGTGTTCGAGGGAGGCCGCGCCGTAGAACTTGAGGCCGAGGCGCTCGCGGGCCTTCTCCTGCTCGGGTTCCGCGGAGGCGTCGGCGTGCGGCCGGTCGAAGTACAGCCAGGTGACCGGCGAGACGATCAGCTTGGCGCCTTGTTCGAGGGCCTTCGGGGCGTCGTACTTCGCCTTCCGCAGCGCCTCGACCAGGACGGGCAGCAAGTCCGCGGGCGGTGTCGGCGCGTCCGGGTTGTCGCCCAGGTTGTCGATGTCGAGGTCCAGCCAGTACTGCACGACGTCGTTCGGGGCGAGCTTCGCGCGGGCGATCTCCTGCCAGCCGACGACGCGCTTGCCACGAGACCGGACCAGTGCCGATGCCTTCTCCACGAAGGCGGCGTGGTCCTCGTCGGCCATGCCCCAGGTCTCGTCGCCGCCGATGTGTACGTAGGCACTGCCCTGGAACTGCGGGATCACCGCGTCCAGCACGTCCTCCACGAACGCCCACGTCTCGTCCCGCGCCGGATCCAGCGTGCCGAGGTGGAGCTGGTCCCCGTTGCCGAGGTCGATCGTCTGCTTCTCCGTCGGACCCAGTTCTGGATACGCCTTGAAGACGGCGGCGGTGTGCCCGGGCATGTCGATCTCGGGTACGACGGTGATGTACCGGTCGGCGGCGTACGCGACGAGCTCGGCGAGCTCGGCCCGGCTGTAGTACCCACCAGGCCGATCCCCGATCGCGCCGGCCGCTCCTACCTCGGTCAGCGCCGGCCGCGACGGAACCTCGACCCGCCAGCCCTGGTCGTCCGTCAGGTGCAGGTGCAGCACGTTCAACTTGTACAGGTCGAGCATGTCGATGATCCGGCGTACTTCATCCGGCCCGTGGAACGTCCGTACGACGTCGAGCGACAACCCCCGCCACGCGAACCGCGGCCCGTCGACGAACCGAACCGCCGGCAGGACCGCCGTACCGTCCTGCAGCTGCGCGGAGATCAGCTGCCGCAGAGATGTCAGCCCCCGGTGGACTCCCTCGGGCGTCGGCCCCCACACCCGTACGCCCTCGGCGGAAACCTCCAGCCCGTACCGCTCGTCCACGTCCGCACCGTCGGAGCGCAGGCCGGCGGCCGGAGGTACCTCGTCCACTTGGCCGAGCTCGACGGTGATCCCACCATCGCCGGTCAGGGTGAGACCGGTGTCGACCGCGACGGCTTCGACGAAGCGGGCGACCGGCCCAGCCAGTTCAGGCGGTGCGGTGACTCCGGAGGATGCGGCGAGAGTGAACGTGCCGTCGCCGGGAGTGGTCGTCGCGGGGGCGGGAATCACGGGAAGGCTCATCCCACGAGTTTGCGGCAATGCAGCCGTCGGCACGGCATCGGGGGCGCCGGGTATGGGTACCGGGCGGGGATGGATACGCGAGGCCTGCTGGAGCGGGCAGAACATCTGTCGAAGGCGCTTACGCCCGGTGACCTCGACCATACGCTTGCGCAGATCACGGCCGCGGCTGTCGAAGTTCTGCCCGAGGTGGACTACGCCAGTATGACGATTCTGCACTTCGACGGACGCCTGGAGACGGTCGCGCCGACCGATGAGTTGCTCTGGGGTGTCGACGCGGCCCAGTACGAGCTGCGGGAAGGACCCTGCTACGACGCCGCGGCCGACTCCGTCCACGTGATCTCGCCGTACCTGGACGGTGATCCACGCTTCCCTCGGTACGCCGCGACCGCGGTCGCCGCCGGGGTCCAGGCCCAGGCCGGTCTGCGGCTGTTCGAGGCGCCGAAGTCACGGGGTGCACTGAACCTGTACGCCCGCCGGCCCGGCGCGTTCAGCGACCTCGGAGCGCTCGGCCAGCTGTTCCAGCACCAGGCCGCGATGGCGATCGGGTACGCCCGGGAGATCACCAACCTGCAGGAGGCCGTACGCACCCGCGGCCTGATCGGCAGCGCGGTCGGGATCGTGATGGAGCGCTACCACCTGACCGACGACCGCGCTTTCGCCTTCCTCACCAGACTCTCCCAGGACGGCAACGTGAAGCTCCGCCTGGTAGCCGAACAAATAGTCGCCTCCAGAACCAAGGAATAGCTAGGCAGTGCGGTGCTGTTGCGCCAGCGCCTTCAAGTAGTGGGCGCTGGCTTTGGGAGTGCGCGTTTGCGTTTCGTAGTCGACTCGGACTATGCCGAAGCGTTTGGCGTAGCCGTAGGCCCATTCGAAGTTGTCCAGGAGGGACCAGGCGAGGTAGCCGCGGATGTCGGCGCCTTGGGCGATGGCGTTCGCTACCGCGGTCAGGTGCGAGGTGAAGTACGCCGTACGGTCGGTGTCGTCGACGAATCCATCAGAGTCGGGGACGTCTTCGAAGGCGGACCCGTTTTCGGTGATGACCATGGGGAGGTTGGGGTAGTCGCGGGCGATGCTGACCAGCAGGTCGGTGAAGCCTTCGGGGACGATCTCCCAGTCCATCGCGGTGCGGGGTTTGCCGAGGGGTACTTCGCGGCTGACCGGAAGACCGTTCGAGTCGAGAGTGCTGCCGTCCTCGGCGTAGCCGGTGAACTTCTGGCTGAAGTAGTAGTTGACGCCGAGTACGTCGATCGGGGCGGAGATGATGTCGAGGTCGCCGTCCTCGATCGGGAGCTGGACCCCCTCGCGGGCCAGGTCGGCTACCACGTCCGCCGGGTAGTGGCCGTGGACCAGCGCGTCGAGGTAGATGCGGCGGCCCATCCCGTCCGCCCGGCGTGCGGCATCGACGTCGGGTGCGGCGTCCGAAGCCGGGTACGCCGTGGCGACGTTGAGCGTGATGCCGATGTCCAGCTTGCGGGGTGACGCCTCGCGCATCGCCTGCGTTGCCAGGCCGTGCCCGAGGAGCAGATGGTGTACGGCGTCCAGCGCCGCCGGGTACTCGCGCCGGCCCGGAGCATGTGCGCCGTACGCGTACCCGAGCATCGCCGAGCACCACGGCTCGTTCAGCGTTGTCCAAGTGTCGACGCGGTCCTTCAACGCGTCGAACACGAGCATCGAGTACTCCGCGAACCGGTACGCCGTATCGCGCTCCGGCCAGCCACCCGCGTCCTCGAGTTCCTGCGGGAGGTCCCAGTGGTACAACGTGACCCACGGGTCGATGCCCTGGGCAAGCAGTTCGTCGACGAGCCGGTCGTAGAAGGCGAGCCCGGCCGGGTTGGCCGGGCCTTTGCCGCGGGGCTGGACGCGTGGCCAGGCGATCGAGAACCGGTACGTGTCCAGGCCGAGATCCTTGATCAGGGCAACGTCGTCCGGCATCCGGTGGTAGTGGTCGCAGGCGAGGTCACCGGTGTCGCCGTTGTCGATCGCGCCTGGTACCTGGCAGAAGGTGTCCCAGATCGAGGGGGTGCGGCCGTCTTCGTCGACGGCGCCCTCGATCTGGTACGCGGAAGTGGCGACGCCCCAGCGGAAGGTGGCGGGGAGTCCCTCGGGCAGGGTCATAGGTGCCTTTCTAGGCGGTGCGGCCGGGGAGCCAGCACGCGACGGAACGGTTGGGGTCGTTGCGTGCGGACGGGACACCCAGCACAGGAATGTCGACGGAACAGCGTTCGAAGGCGTGCGGACATCTCGGGTGGAAAGAGCAACCCGAAGGCATGCCGCGCAGATCAGGAGGCGAACCAGGGATCCCGGAGAGCTCGCGCCGTTCGCCTCGGAGTGCGGGGAAGGACTTCAGGAGGCCTTCGCTGTAAGGGTGCAGGGAGTCGGTGTAGAGCGACTTGGACGTCGCCTCTTCGACGATGCGACCGCCGTACATGATCGCGATGCGGTCGGAGAACTCGACCAGGAGGGAAAGGTCGTGGGTGATGAACAGGACCGAGAAGTCCAGGCGTTCGCGCAGTTCCACGAGTTGGGCCAGGATCTGGCGTTGCATGACCACGTCCAGCGCGGTGGTCGGCTCGTCCATGATCACCACCTGTGGCTCGAGGACGAGCGCCATCCCGATCATCACCCGCTGGCGCATGCCGCCGGACAGCTGGTGCGGGTACGCGTCCATCCGGTCCGCGGAGATGCCGACGAGTTTGAGCAGATCCTGAGCGCGCGCGGTCCGGGCCTGGGGAGAGAGCCCGGGCTCGTGGGCCTTGATCACGTCGAGCATCTGCGTCGAGACCTTGTGCACAGGGTTCAGCGAGTTCATCGCCCCCTGGAAGACGATCGACGTCTCCGCCCACCGGAACTTCCGCAGCTCCGCGTCGGTCAGGGCCATCACGTCGTACGGATCACCCGACGGCGGGTGATAGACGACCGATCCGCCGCTGATCACCCCGGGCGGTGGCAGCAGTCGCGTCACGCCGTACGCCAGCGTCGACTTCCCGCTACCGCTTTCCCCGGCGAGTCCGAGCACTTCGCCACGGTGCAACGTCAGCGTGACGTCCCGTACGGCTTGTACCGCTTCCGAGCCCAGCCCGTAGTCGACGTGGAAGTTCTTGATCTCCAGCACCGGCGTCTTCACGCGACCTCCTCCTGCTGCCGTACGACGGGGGTCACCGGCTCAGCCTTGGACGAAAGGACCGGTGTGAACCCGACCCGCATCCGCACGGTGTGCCCGTCCTTCGTCTTCACCCGGGTGTGACCGCTCGACCGCAGCCGCGGGCTGACGAACTCGTCGATGCCGAAGTTGATCAGCGACAGCGCCGTACCGAGGATCGCGATCGCCAGGCCCGCCGGGACGAACCACCACCACGCACCCTGGGCCAGCGCCTGCTGCGACTGCGCCCAGAACAGGATCGTGCCCCAGTTCCACTCGGAGATCGTCGAGATACCGATGAACGCCAGCGTGATCTCGGACATCACCGCGAAGATCACCGTGCCGACGAAACCGGACGCGATGATCGCGGTCAGGTTCGGCATGATCTCGAACGTGATGATCCGCCACGTACTCTCACCGGTCGCCCGCGCCGCCTCGACGTAGTCCCGCCGCCGCAAGGACAACGTTTGCGCTCGCAGTACCCGAGCGCCCCACGCCCACGAGGTGAAACCGATGACCAAGGCAACCATCAGGTCACCCGCGGAGGGGATCGTGGACGCCACGATGATGATCAACGGCAGCGCCGGAATCACCAGGAAGACGTTCGACAGCGCGGAAAGGCTGTCGTCCGCGGCGCCGCCGAGGAAGCCGGCGCTGACCCCGATCAGGATCGACAACGTGGTCGCGACCAACCCGGCCAGCAGCCCGACGAACATCACGCCGCGGGTGCCGACGAGCACCTGGCTGAAGATGTCCTGCCCGAGGTGCGTCGTACCGAACCAGTGTTTGCCGGACGGTGCCTGGATCAGGTCGCTGCTGCGCGCCGACGGGTCGTACGGCGCGATCCACGGGCCGATGATCGCGATCAGGCAGAAGAACGCGAGCACGATCAGACCGGTCGCGGCCTTCGGGTTCGCGACGAACCGCAGCCGCCGGCGCCTGGCCGGTGAGCTGACCGGGACCTCCGGACCTTCCGGCGTGATCGCCGTGATGGTGGTGGCTGGTGCGGACACGTCAGCCCTCCTTCCGGGTGCGCGGGTCGAGGAGCAGGTACGCGACGTCGGCGAGCAGGTTGGCCACCAGGACCGACAGCGTGATCACCAGGAAGACGCCCTGCATCAGCGGGTAGTCCTTGGCGCCGACGGCCTGGAACAGGTTGTAGCCGATGCCTGGGTACGAGAACACGATTTCGACCAGCAGCGTGCCGCCGACGATGAAACCGAGCGACAGAGCGAAACCGGAAACGTTCGGCAGCAACGCGTTCCGCGCCGCGTAGCTGACCATCACCCGCCGTTCCGGCAAACCCTTGGCATGGGCAACAGTGATGTAGTCCTCGGACGCGACCGTCACCATCATGTTCCGCATGGTCAGGATCCAGCCGCTGACCGACGAGATCAGGATCGTGATCGCCGGCAGAACGCTGTGCAGTACGGCACTGCCGATGAAGCCGGAGCTCCACGACGGAACCAGACCCGGCTCGTACCCACCCGACGACGGGAAGAAGCTGTCCGGTCCGGCGAGCAGCGCGATCGCGAGCAGGCCGAGCCAGAAGTACGGGATCGAGGACAGAAACGTTGTCACCGGCAACAACCCGTCCATGATCGACCCACGCCGCCAGCCCGCGATCACGCCGAGCGACGTACCGATCATGAAGCTGGCGAAGGTCGTGATGCCGACCAGCGCGATCGTCCACGGCAGGCTTTGCTTGAGAATTTCCGAAACCGGTGTCGGGAAGAACGTGAACGACAACCCGAGATCGCCGCGGAACACCTGTCCCCAGTAGTCGACGTACTGGCTCCACAGCGACGCGTGCTTGTCCAGGCCGAACAGCACGTACAGCGACTGGATCGCGTCGGTGCTCAGCTGGCCCTGGAACTTGTTGATCAGTGACGTCACCGGGTCGCCCGGGATCAGCCGGGGGATGAAGAAGTTGATGGTCAGCGCGGCCCACGCCGTGAAGACGTAGAACGCCAACCGCTGCAGGAGAAACTTCATCGCGCGGCCTCCTCCTCGTAGAGCCAGCACGCGGCCCAGTGACCGGCGACAGGCAGTTCGAAGCGCGGCGGAAGGTCGGTCGAGCACTTCGGCATCGCGTGCACGCAGCGCGGGTTGAAGCGGCAGCCGCTCGGCGGCGCGATCAGGCTGGGTGGTTCGCCGCCGGCCTGGTCCTCCGGCGTACTCAGCTGCCCGAGCCGGTCGGGGTCCGGCGCGCTCTCGATCAGCAGCCGCGTGTACGGGTGCGCCGGGTTCTGGGTCACGGTTTCCGAGTCGCCACCCTCGACCAGGCGGCCGGCGTACATCACCAGGGTCTCGTCGGCGAAGTACCGGGCGGACGCGATGTCGTGGGTGATGTACAGGATGGCGAGGTTGAGCCGCTCCTTCAGGTCCCGGAGCAGGTTCAGGACGCCGAGCCGGATCGAGACGTCGAGCATCGACACCGGCTCGTCGGCGAGCAGCGCCTCGGGGTCGGCGCCGAGCGCGCGGGCGATCGAAACTCGTTGCCGCTGGCCACCTGACAGTTCGTGCGGGAACTTGTCGAGATAACGCTCCGGCGGAGTCAGCTGCACCTGCTCCAGCAGCGCGCGGAGGTTCTCCGCGAGATCACCGGCACGCCCGTGGATCTTCAGGGAACGGGTCAGGTGGTACCGCACGGTGTGCGTCGGGTTCAGCGAGGCGAACGGGTCCTGGAAGATCATCTGGACCTTGCGCGCGTACGCCCGGAACTTCCGGCCGCCGCGCACCGTGACCGGCGTGCCGTGCAACCGGATCTCGCCGGCCGTCCGCCCGTACAGCTGGGCCATCAGCCGCGCCACGGTGGATTTGCCCGAGCCGGACTCGCCGACCAGCGCGGTCACCCGGCCCCGGCGGAGCGTTAGCCGTACGTCGTCCACGGCGTGCACTGCCTTCTCCGAGCGGGACAGCAGGTCGCGGACTCCCCGCCGTACCGGGAAATGCTTGGTGAGGCCCTCGGCCTCCAGAACAACCTCGGTCTCGGTGACCGTCATCAGTCTCTCCTCAAGGCGACGGCGCCAGGCCCAGCGGCCTGGCGCCGTCCACCACGGTTACTGGCTGCCGGCCGGCTTCAGGTTCAGGATGATCTGCAGAGCGTTCTGCTGGGTCGGCTGCGCCGGCCCGTACTGGTTCTGCTCGTCGGGCCAGCCGACCCAGTTCTTGGTGCTGTAGAGACCGCCGACGTTGGACGCCGAGGTGGGGATCATCGGCATCTGCTCGACCATGATCTTCTGCAGCGTGTTCAGCGCGCTGGTGCGGGTCGCGTCGTCCGCGGCGTTCGCGTACTGGTCGAGCGCCTTGGTCGCCTCCGGGCTGTTGAAGCGCCCGTAGTTGCCGCTCACGCCGCCCTTGCCGACCGGCTTGAGGATCTTGCCGTCCATGATGTTCTGGTAGATGTCGTACGGCGTCGCGCCGCCGTTCGTCCAGTGCATCGCGGCGTCGAAGTTGCCGGTGTCGATGTTCTTGAACCAGGCGTCCTGGTTGGCCTTCTCGACGGTTGCCTTGATCCCGATCGTGGACAGGTTGTCCTTGATGATCTCCAGGTCGGTCTGGTAGTCGGACCAGCCGGCCGGGTCGGTCAGCGTGAGCGTCACCGGCTTGCCGCCCGGGTCCTTCAGCGTGTCGCCGTCGAGCTTGAAGCCGGCGTCGGTGAGTTCCTTCTTCGCGCCGTCGACGTCGACCTTGTGGGTCAGGTCCTTGTACTGCGGGGCGATGAAGGACTCACCGGCCGGCGTCGGGATGCCGGTCATCGAGTCGACCTTCGGGTAGAAATACCCGGCCTCGCCCTGGTTGAAGATGTCGTCGCGGTTGATCACCAGGTTCATCGCCCGCCGCAGCGCCGGGTTGTCGAACGGCTTCTTGGTGGTGTTGATCCACAGCCCGTGGATGCCGAGGTTCGCCGGGAACCACAACTTGTGGTGCGCGGGGTCCTTGGCCTGGTAGACGGCCTTCACGTTCGGCACGAACACGAAGCTCCACTCCGACGAGCCGTTCGCCAGTGCGGTGGTCTGCGCGTTGTTGTCGTTGTACGAGGTGTACCGCAGCTCCTTGACCTTCGGGAGGGCCTGCCAGTACGAGTCCCGCAGCGTCAGCGTGGTGGTCTGCGGGGTGAACGACTTGACCGTGTACGGGCCGGTGCCGATCGGGTTCTTCAGGGTGTCCTGGCTCGGGTCCTTGATTGTCGACCACTGGTGCTTCGGGATCACGAACACGGTCAGGATCTTGTTCTGGTTGGTGAACTGCGACCGGGTGAAGGTCAGGTCGACCTTGTTCCCGGACGCGGTGATCGTGCCGTACGGGATCGCGTCGGAGTTCAGCGCCTCGTTGTCCTTGCGGATCTGGAACGAGTACGCCACGTCGTCGGCGGTCATCGGCTGGCCGTCGGAGAACTTCACGCCGTCCCGGATCGTCAGCGAGAGCTTGGTGTAGTTGGCGTCCCACTTCCACTCGGTCGCCAGCCAGGGCTTGCCCGGCTCGGTCGGCTTGATGCCGTTGATCATCACCAGCGGCTCGAAGATCATCCAGCGGTACCCGAGCGAGGCGCCCGAGGAGGAGCCGAGGAACGGGTTGTGGTTCTCGGTCTGCGGTCCGTTCGGCATGCCGATGTTGAGTACGGTCACGCCGCCGCCTGAGCCGTTCCCGGCGGCCTTCCCGTCCCCGTTACTACAAGCAGCCAAGGTGGCTGCCGCGAGCAGGCCTGTGACGGCCAGCGCGACAAAGCGTCGTGCTCGCATCGTTCCTCCTGTGTTTCCGTTGGCGGTGGCCCACCCTGAGCCGGTGGGCCAGTGCATAGTGGCGTGAAAGCGCTCTCATGGGAAGAGCTCACGCCGGTCGAGCGAGTACGCCGGCGGCGGAGCAGGGGCAGCTGCCCCGCCGCCGGAGCTCTAGCGGGACCTCGTCCGGGTCCGGGATTTCGGGGCGGTGGAACTGCGGACGATCAGCGTCGTCGGCAGTACTTGGGGGGTGTCCGGCAGCGGCGTGCCGCCGAAGTACCCGATCAGCATCCGGGCCGCGGCCTGACCCATCTGGCGCATCGGCTGATGCACCGTGGTCAGCGGCGGCTCGGTGTGTTCGGCGTACGGGATGTCGTCGAAGCCGACCACCGAGACGTCGCTCGGCACGTTCCGCCCGGTCTCCCGGACGGCTTGGATCGCGCCGCCGGCGGACAGGTCGTTGTGGGCGAAGACGGCGTCGAACTCGAGCCGTTCGCCGAGCGCGTGCTGGACGCCGCGGCGGCCGCTGTCGTGGGTGAAGTCGCCTTCGAACACGAGTCTCGGGTCGAGCTCGATGCCGGCCGCCGCGTAGGTGTCGCGGAAACCGTCCAGGCGTTCGTGCGTACAGCCGAAGCGTTCGACGCCGGTGATCACCAGTGGCCGGCGGCGGCCGAGCTCCAGCAGGTGCCGGGCGGCGGACTCGCCGCCGGCGTAGTTCGTGGTGGCGACGGACGGGAACTGTGGGCGCTTGTCCCGGTCGTCGATCAGGACCACCGGGAGGCCGCGCGCGTGGAGTTGCTCGATGTAGGTGAGCGTGCCCTCGGGCTCGATCACCAGCAGGCCGTCGAACGACTGCGCCGAGACCTGCGAGGCGAACTGGTGCATCGACTCCTCACCCCGGTTGAAGGTGAACAGCAGCAGCCCGTACCCCTCGCTCTCGACCACGTCGACGGCGCCCTGCAGCACCTCGCCCATCCACGGCCAGGTGAGCGACGGGACCAGCATCCCGACGATCCGGGTCCGGCCGCGGGCCAGGCCGACGGCCCGGGCGCTCGGCACGTACCCGAGCTCGTCGATCACCTGCCGGACCCGCGCGGCGGTCCGCAGGTCGAGCTCACCCTTGCCGTTGAGGACGCGCGACACGGTGGTCTTGCTGACGCCGGCACGAGCCGCGACATCGGCGATCGTGATGGACACGCTGAATCTCCCCTCGGGCGGTCGGGGCTGAGCTGGCCGGAACCGGTATCGGAAGCGGTTCCGTAGATCAAAGCCGAGACCGCGACCGGCCGTCAATCACGGAGCGGTAACGAATCGCTGCTTAGTTCACGACCTGGAAGAAGGGAGCCCTTCCGCCGATCGGGGCGGCATGATGAACTCGGGGACGAGCGGCCTGCGCGGGGCCGGGCAGGGTGAGGTTCGAGGATGGAAGTACGCCGGACCACGGTGCGCGACATGCGCCGGTCCAACCGCTCGGTGATCCTCACCAGCATCTACCGCGAGGGTCCGCTGAGCCGCCAGGAGCTGACCGTCCGGACGTCCCTGAGTGCCGCGAGCGTGAGCAACCTGGTCGCCGAGCTGATCGCCGAGGGCGTGGTCGAGGAGGCCGGTTCGGTCGAGTCCGAGGGTGGCCGGCCGCGGGTTCTGTTGCGGGTGGCACCGACCTTCCGGTACGTCGTGGGCGCCGAGGTCGGGGAGACCCGGGTCCGGGTGGAGCTGTTCGACCTGGCGATGAACGTGCTCGCGCGGGCCGATCACCCGATCAGCTCGCCGACACCCGAAGAGGTGGTGAAGCACGTACTGGAAGGGCTTTCGGCCGTCGTCGCGTCGTCCGGCGTGCAGCCTTCGCAGGTGCTCGGACTCGGGGTGGCGGTGTCCGGTGTGGTCGAGGACAACGCGGTCGTCGACGCGCAGACGCTCGGCTGGGACGCCGTACCGCTCGCCGCGATGCTTGCCGAGGGCACCGATATTCCGGTGCACGTGGACAACGGCGCGAACATGCTCGGTCAGGCCGAGATGTGGTTCGGCGCGGGCCGTGGCGCGACCGACGCGGTCGTCGCACTGGTCGGTTCGGGGGTCGGATCCGCTTTGGTGGCAGGCGGATCGAGCTACCGCGGCGCGCGCAGCAGTGCGGGCGAGTGGGGCCACATGACCATCGTGTACGGCGGCCGGCAGTGCCGGTGTGGAGCGCTCGGTTGCCTCGAGGCGTACGTCGGCGCGGAGGGCGTCCTGGACCGGTACCGGCTGGCCGGCGGCACGGTGGTCAAAGACGAAGAGGCTGCCTTCGTCGAGCTCTTGGAGTCGGGCGAGGAGCCTGCGGCAACTGTTGTGGCGGACACGATCGGCTACCTGGCGGCGGGATTCGCGAACCTGGTGAACCTGGTCAACCCCGAGCGGATCGTGCTCGGCGGCTGGGCCGGGCTGCTGCTGGGGGAGAAGTACCTGGACGAGCTGCGCGCCGAGGTCGGCAAGCACGCGCTGCGGCGGCCGTACGCCCAGGTCTCGATCGTCCTGTGCGAGTTGGGCCGCGACGCCGTTGCTCTCGGCGCGGCGACCCTTCCGGTGGTACGGCTACTGCGCGACGGAGGCGCGGTACGTTAGACGATCCACTTCTGGTTGGCTGTGCCGGCGCAGGTCCAGAGCTGGGTCGGGGTGGCGTTCGCGGAATTGTTGCCGGTGACATCGAGGCACTTGTTCGCCTGTGGATTCACCAGGTCCTGGGCGGCGCTGTACGTCCATTGTTGTGCTCCGGTCCCGTTGCAGGTCCAGAGTTGTACCTTCGCACCGTCGGCCACCGAGCCGGCGTTCACGTCGAGACACTTGCCCAGGGCCCGGATCGTGCCGTCACCGGGACGGGTCCACTGCTGCGCGTTCGTACCGTTGCAGTCGTACAGCTGCACCGGCGTACCGTCGGCGGAGTTCGCGCCGGCGACGTCGAGGCACTTGCCGGCCAGGCCCGTGATCTGCGAGCCGCCACTGCCGGTGCTGCCGAGCGTGGAGACCCGCACGTAGTCGACGGTCATGGTCTGCGGCATCACTGTCGTGCTGTCCGGGTTGCCCGGCC
Organism: Kribbella sp. NPDC031520; assembly: GCF_055580825.1. Taxonomy (NCBI): domain Bacteria; kingdom Bacillati; phylum Actinomycetota; class Actinomycetes; order Propionibacteriales; family Kribbellaceae; genus Kribbella; species Kribbella sp. NPDC031520. The sequence continues at coordinate 227,987 of NZ_JBVIKS010000001.1, read as the reverse complement.
AGCCGCCGCCGACCGCCACGTTCATGATCATGAAGAACGGGTGGTTGAAGACCCAGGTGTTGCCGCCGAGGTCGGCCGGCGTACGGCGCTCGTACTGCACGCCGTCGACCGACCAGGTGATCGAGTCCGGCGCCCAGTCGACCGCGAAGGTGTGGAAGTCGTCGGCGAACGACCAGCCGTTCGGATGGTTGTACGCGGCACCGATCCCGTTCGCGCCAGAGTACCCCGGGCCGTGGATCGTGCCGTGCACGGTGGCCGGCTCCCGGCCGATGTTCTCCATGATGTCGATCTCGCCGTCGTTCGGCCAGTTGGTGCCGCCGAGCATCCAGAACGCCGGCCAGAGCCCTTGGCCGCGGGGGATCTTGATCCGCGCCTCGAACCGGCCGTACGTCTGGGTGAAGGTCTGCGCGGTCAGCAGCCGCGCCGAAGTGTACTGGCACGGGCCGTACCAGCACTGGAAGCCGCCGCTCTCCTGCCGCGCGGTGATCACCAGGTTGCCGTTGCCGTCCAGGGCGGAGTTCCGGGTGCTGTTGGTGTAGTACTCCAGTTCACTGTTGCCCCAGCCGCCACCGCCGATGTCGTACCGCCATTTGTTGGGGTCGGGGGCCTGGCCGGCCGGGCCGTCGAAGTTGTCTTCCCAGACCGTCGCCGTGGTCGCGGCAGCGGCCTGTTGGTGCGCCGTGGCGGCGGGTTGGAGGAGGGTGGTGCCGACGAGCGCGGCACCGATCGCGAGGAGCGCGAGCATGCGGGGATGCTTCATGAAGGACCTCATTTCGGGGGCGTCTGAATGAGGACAGCGATTGGCCCGCAGCGTGCCGTGAGAACGCTCCCACGTCAACCCCGGGACTAATTAAAAGATCTGAAAAAAGTCTCGGCTCCGGCGTTGACACGGCACTTCACCGATGGTTATCTCGTGGTGACCACCAGTTGCGGCGCGGGCAGACGCCGCCATGAACTCCTTTAAAACAAGGGAGAACCGCCCCCATGAAACGCTTCCTGCCGCCCGTGGTCGCTGCGCTCTGCGTGGCCGCCGCCGGGCTCGGCGTCGGCACCGCCGCACCGGCGCAGGCCGCCGGAGAACAGGTCAACGTCTGGCTGACCACCACCAACGACTCCGCCGGCCGCAACGTGACCCGTGGGCTGCAGCAGCAGACCCCGGTGAACTTCGGCCCGGCCGGCGGCTCGGCGGACCAGACGATCACGGTCAACGACAACACGACGTACCAGTCCTTCGAGGGCGGCGGTGCGTCGTTCGCCGACAGTTCGGCGTGGCTGCTGAACAGCAGCGGGGTCATCTCGACGGCCACCCGCGACCAGGTGATGAAGGACCTGTTCGACCCGGTGAACGGGATCGGCCTGTCCTTCGTCCGGAACCCGATGGGCGCCTCCGACCTCGCCCGGTTCAACTACTCCTACGACGACACGTGCTGCGACCTGAACGACTTCAGCATCCAGCACGACCTGGCGGACGTCGTACCGCTCACCAAACAGGCCCGTCAGCTGAACCCGAACCTGAAGGTGATGGGCTCACCCTGGAGCGCACCTGCCTGGATGAAGGACAACAACGACTTCGTCCACCGCGGCTGGCTGAAGTGGGAGTACGCGCCGATGTACGCGCAGTACTTCGTCAAGTACCTGCAGCAGAACGAGGCCCAGGGCAACCACATCGACTACGTCTCGGTGCAGAACGAGCCGACCTGCTGCGGTACCGACAGTACCGGGTACGCCTCGATGAACTGGAACGGCTCCGGGCTGCTCGAGTTCACCAAGAACAACCTGCTGCCGGCGTTGCACGCGGCCGGGCTGACGACCAAGGTCCTGATCCTCGACTACAACTGGGGCAACTACGACGACCTCGGCTCGGTGCCGATCGCCGACGCCACGTTGCGGAACGACCCGAACTTCGGCGGGATCGCCTGGCACGGGTACGGCGGTGACGTGAACCTGCAGACGCAGGTCCACAACCAGTACCCGTCGGTCAACGCGTACATGACCGAGCACTCGGGCGGTACGTGGATCGGGAACCAGCAGACCGAGGACATGAACAACCTGATCGACTACACCCGCAACTGGGACAAGTCCTGGGTCAAGTGGGGCATCGCGCTCGACGAGAACCACCTGCCGTACGTCGGTGCCGGGTGCAACGTCTGTACCGGCCTCGTCACGGTGCACCGCAACGACAGCCAGCGCGGGCAGGTGACCAAGACCGTCGAGTACTACACGATGGGCCACCTGACCAAGTTCGTGAAACCGGGAGCGTTGCGGATCGACTCGACCGCGAACAACTCGGTGAAGAACGTCGCCTGGAAGAACCCGGACGGTTCGAAGGCCCTGATCGCCTACAACACCACGGGAAGCTCGCAGTCCGTACGGGTGAACTGGGGCTCGCAGTCCTTCGTCTACACGCTGCCCACGCAGACGTCCGCGACCTTCACTTGGTCCGGCTCCCAGAGCACTGGTGGCGCCGGGCAGATCACCGGGCTTGCGGGTAAGTGCATGGATGTTGCCGGTGCTGGGACCGCTGACGGTACGGCGGTTCAGCTGTACGACTGCAACGGTACTGCTGCGCAGCAGTGGCAGCGTCCTGGTGACGGGACGGTCCGGGCGCTTGGCAAGTGTCTGGACGTCTCTGGTGGTTCCGTCGCCGATGGTGCACGGGTGCAGCTGTGGACGTGTAACGGGTCCGCCGCCCAGCAATGGACCTATACGAGTGGGAGTGATCTGGTGAATCCACAGGCGAACAAGTGCCTCGATGTGACCGGCAACAACTCTGCCAACGGGACCCCGCTGCAGCTGTGGACGTGCGCGGGTACCGCCAACCAGAAGTGGATCGTGTCATGAGGCGCGTGGCTGCGGCCGCCGCGGCGTTGGTGCTGGGTGGCGGCTTGCTGATGGTTGCCTCGCCGGCACAGGCAGCCACGGGTGCTGTCACCGGGTTGGCTGGGAAGTGCATGGACGTTGCCGGGGCCAACAGTGCCGATGGGACGCAGGTACAGCTGTACGACTGCAACGGTACGAACGCCCAGCAGTGGACGCGGTCGACCGACGGTTCGTTGCGGGCCCTGGGCAAGTGTCTCGATGTGTCGGGCGGTTCCGTCGCGGATGGTGCGCGGGTGCAGTTGTGGACGTGCAACGGGTCGGGGGCGCAGCAGTGGACGTACACCTCCGGGCACGACCTGGTGAACCCGCAGGCGAACAAGTGCCTCGATGTCACGGGCAACAACTCCGCCAACGGCACTCCGCTGCAGCTGTGGACGTGCGCAGGTACGGCCAACCAGAAGTGGAACGTTCCGGCCGTTGACGGCGGTACGAGTGGTGCGCCGATGGCGGCAGCTCCGTACCTGTACGAAGGCTGGGGTGACCCGCCGAATCCGGCGACCGTGATGAACGCGACCGGGGTGAAGTGGTTCACGATGGCGTTCATCCTCTCCAACGGGTACTGCAACCCGCAGTGGGACGGCAGCCGGGCACTGACCGGAGGGGTCGAGCAGCAGGCGATCAACACGATCCGCTCGAACGGCGGCGACGTCGTGGTGTCGTTCGGCGGCTGGTCCGGGAACAAGCTCGGCCAGAGCTGCGGTACGGCGAGTGAGCTGGCGGCGGCGTACCAGAAGGTGATCAACGCGCTGTCGCTGAAGGCGATCGACATCGACATCGAAGACCAGGAGATGGCCCAACCGGCCGTCCGCCAGAAGGTCGTCGACGCGCTGAAGATCGTCGAGCAGAACAACGCGGGGGTCACGACGTACCTGACCTTCGGTACGACGACCAGCGGGCCGGACGGTGACGGGCAGGACCTGATCAACCGCGGTGCGGCGTCCGGGCTGGACCTGGACGGCTGGGTGATCATGCCGTTCGACTTCGGCGGCGGCTCGACGAACATGGGTGCGCTGACGCAGCAGGCGGCCGACGGGCTGAAGAACGCGGTCAAGTCGGCGTACGGGCTGAGCGACGACGCGGCGTACCGCAAGATCGGCATCTCGTCGATGAACGGCCTCACCGACAACGCCGGCGAACGCGTCAACCTGTCCGACTTCGAGTCGAACCTCGCGTACGCCTCGGCGCACCACCTGGCCCGCTTCACCTTCTGGTCGGTCAACCGCGACCGCCCCTGCACGGGTGGCAGCGCCGATAGCTGCTCCGGCATCTCCCAGAACCCCTGGGACTTCACCAAGGTGATCGCTCGGTATCAAGGCTGACCGCGTTTGACCCTCCGGTTACCGGAGGGTGGAAGCTTGTCGCATGACGGCGACGGTGACGGTGGGTGAGTTCTCGCGACTCACCCACCTGAGTGTGAAGACCCTGCACCACTACCACGAGATCGGACTGCTCGCGCCGGTCTCGGTCGACTCAAGTTCCGGCTACCGACGGTACGGGACGAGCCAGGTGGAGACCGCGCTGCTCATCCGCCGGCTCCGCGAGCTGCGGATGCCGTTGGCCGACGTACGTGCCGTGGTCGAGGCGGGCGACGGAGCAGCACGCGAGGAGACGTTGAAGGCACACCTCGAGCGGATGGAGCAGGAGCTCGCGCACACCCGCGACGTCGTCACCTCACTCCGCGAGCTGCTCACCCCGGGCCGCCCGGTCCTCGACGTGCACTACCGGTACATCCCGCCGTTCCGTGCGTACGGCGTCCGCGGTCACGTGCCGCGGTCCGAGATCGGGCCGTGGTGCGAGTTCGCGTACGGCCGGCTCGACGGCGTGACCGGCGACCTCCCCGGCACCTCGGGCGCGACGTACAGCGACGAGTTCTTCACCGAGGACGAGGGCGAGGTCGTCGCGTTCCACCCGGTCCCGCTCGACCAGGAGCCGGCCGCCGGCGTGGAGCTGGTCGACCTGCCCGGCGGCTACTTCGCGATCGCGGTACACGCCGGCCACATGACCGATTTCGACCGGACGTACGCCGCACTCGGCACCCACGTCGCGGAGTACTGCGAGGTCGCCCCCGGCCCGATCCGAGAGCTGTACCCCATCGGCCCCGGGGACGTCCCGGACCCGGCCGACTACCGCACCGAGGTCTGCTGGCCGATCCAGCAGATCCCTGTCCTGAAAGGCTGAACCCCTGTGTCTGTCACTCTTGAAAACATCGCCGTGGACTGCTCGAACGCCAAGCGCCTGGCCACTTTCTGGGCCGCCGTGATGTCGTCGGAAGTAGATGCCGACGCCAACGAGTTCTTCGCGACCGTCAAGACCGCGGCCGGCCCGACCCTGATGTTCCTGCAGGTCCCCGAGCAGCGGAACGGCAAGAACCGCCTGCACCTCGACCTTGCCACCGCTGACTGGTCCACCGAGGTCGACCGCCTCGTCGACCTCGGCGCCAAACGCCTCGACGAACACACCGAGTACGGCGCCCACTGGATCACCCTCGCCGACCCCGAAGGCAACGTCTTCGACCTCGCCGAGCACCACTAGGGGATTCGGTACCGGCCTCCGTCGTACGTCGCCCGGCCGTCCTCCGCCAACTCCTCCAGGCGGGCTCGTGCCTGCGCCACCGGCCACCGGAAGGCGCGGCCGAGCTCGCCTGGCGTGGTCTCCAGCATCGTGTCCAGGAATCGCCGGGTCGCGAGTGCGTGGTCGGTGCCGCCGCCGACCTCGAACTGCTCGCAGGTGAGGGCGATCAGCGCCGCGGGCCAGCCGGATCCGCTTTCGTGGACGCCGGCTGTGGTGACCAGGAGATTGCGTTGGAGCTCGGTGATCGCGCGCTGGTAGCGGCTCCGGTCACCGATCAACGCGCGGAGCGTCGCACTCGGCAGCGGTTCGTCCGCGATGGCCTTGGCGATCTCATGGGCCGCCGGCGACAGCTCCAGCGACTGGTGGTCACTCGGGTCACCTGCGGCCGGGTAGAGCGCGCGGAGGAGCTCCGGGGACAGGAACGAACCCCGTCCGCCGAGGTACGCGCCGTACCAGGCGAGGCCGCGGCGGGGCAGTTCGTCCTTCCATGTCCAGACGCGTTGCTCGTTCTTTCCCATCCCTGAGCCGAACGGCTCCTCGTCCTCGCCCGCGACCGCCTCCCACAGTGACGGTACGACGGCACGCGGTGCCGGGAACAACAACGCGAACCCGACGTCGTCGACGAACGCGCCGGCCCGCTCGATCGACCCGACACGCCGGCCTCGCACCCACCACCGGGTCGCCCGCGCCCGCCCGAGATCTGTCATCGGGACAGTCAATCACCGGCGGCGTGCGTGGGGCATTGCCAGGTGGGCAGCAGCGGAGCAATGTGGGTTGCGACCGGCGGCGCCGCCGGGGCGCTGCCCCGAGGGTAAGGGGGTGGATCGTGTACGCGCGTTCCACCACAATCACGGCCGCACCGGCGTCGATCGACGCCGGCATCGCGCAGATGCGCGACGAGGTGATGCCCACGCTGGTGGAGATGGACGGTTGCATCGGACTGTCCATGATGGTCGACCGGGAGTCCGGCCGGTGTATCGCCACCAGCGCCTGGCAGTCGGAGGAGGCGATGCGGGCCACCGACGAAGCACTCCGCCCGATCCGGGACCAGCTCGCGCAGACCATGGGCGGGAAGAGCCCGGAGGTACAGGAGTGGGAGATCGCGGTTCTGCACCGTGACCACCGTTCGGTCGCCGGCGCGTGCGTCCGGGCCACCTGGGTGAAGGCGGATCCCGGGGACATGGACCGGGCGATCGACGTCTACAAGCTGGCGGCGCTACCGAGGCTCGAGGACCTGGCGGGCTTCTGCAGTGCCAGCCTGCTCGTCGACCGGGCGTCAGGGCGTTCGGTCTCGTCGGTGACGTACGACAGCCGGGAAGCGATGAGCGAGACCCGCGAGGCGGCCGCCTCGATGCGGTCCTCGACCGCGAAGGAGGCCGGCGCCGAGGTTCTCGACGTCTGCGAGTTCGAACTGGCGATCGCTCATCTGCGGGTTCCTGAACTGACCTGAGCCCCTCACCACACCGGAGTACGAACCCTGGGCCGTGCTCCGGTGTGCGCCCGGCGTCAACCTGGGTTCGACTCGGTGTCGAGGAAGAGTTGTACGTGCGGGTGGGTGCGGAGTGCCGTGCCGGGATAGGCGGGGCTGATCGGCTTGGTGAGGGTGTCGTGCACGGCCTGGCGTTTGACGCTGCCGGGGACCGAGCCGATCAGGGCGTAGGTGTTGAGGAGGCGGGGGATGGTCACCGTGATCGCGTGCGTTGGTACGTCGGTCATGGTGGGGAAGTTGCCCTCGTCGACCTGCTGGCGGCGGCTCGTCTCGTCCAGGGCGACGAGCTTCACCGACAGTGGGTCCTCGAAGTCGGCGGGCGGGTCGTTGAAGGCGAGGTGGCCGTTGACGCCGAGCCCGAACAGTACGACGTCGAAGGGCTCGTCGCCCATCAGTTCGGTGTAGGCGCGGGCCGCGGTGTCCGGTGCGTCGCCGGGGTCCATCGAGTGGAACGTTGCCTGCGGCACCTTGTCGAGGAAGCTCCGGCGCAGCCAGTTCCGGAACGCCTGCGGAGCGGCCGGCGGCAGGCCGACGTACTCGTCCATGTGGAACGCCTCGACGTGGCTCCAGTCCAGGTCCGGTGCGACGGCGAGCGCGGCGAGAGTCTCGGTCTGGCTCGGAGCGGCGGCCAGCATGATCCGCGCCCGCCCGGTCTGTGCGATCGCCCGTCGGATCTGCTCGGCGGCGCGGGCGGCGGCCGCGCGGCCCAGGTCGGCACGGGTCGGATACGTGCTGACTTGCGGAGCGTGCTCAACAGTCATGAGCAGAAGGCTCGCACAACGTGCCGCCGGGGGATTTCCCCAGGTGGTTCGCCGGAAGCCGGTCCGGTGGCTGACTCCAGTGCGTGACTTGTCCCGGGTCAATAGTTTCTTGGGCATGACAACGAGTGGTGTGGCTGGATGGGCGATCGGTCTGATGGAGAGTCTCGGGCCGGCGGGCGCTGGGCTTGCGGTGGCGTTGGAGAACCTGTTTCCACCATTGCCGAGCGAGGTGATCCTGCCGCTCGCCGGGTTCGCGGCCGCACGCGGCGACCTCAGTCTGGTCAGCGCGATCGTGTTCACCACGCTGGGGTCGGTCGTGGGTGCGCTCGCGCTGTACGGCGTGGGCGCGGTGCTGGGGCGGGACCGGACGCGGGCGATCGCCGCGAAGGTTCCGCTGGTGAAGTTGCGCGACATCGACAAGGCCGAGGGGTGGTTCGTACGCCACGGTCCGAAGGCGGTCTTGATCGGACGGCTCGTCCCTGTGGTGCGCAGCATGATCTCGGTACCGGCCGGGGTGGAACGGATGCGGGTCGCGGTCTTCCTCCCGCTGACCGCGCTCGGCAGCCTGGTGTGGAACACGCTGCTGATCCTGGCCGGCTACCAGTTGGGTGAGCGGTGGCACCTGGTCGAGGCGTCGGTCGGGATGTTCCAGAAGGTCGTGCTGGCCGGTGCGGTCGCGGCGGTGATCTGGTTCGTCGTGGTCAAGCTCCGTTCGAATCCTGAGAAAGTCAAGTAGGCGGCTCGACTTTGACTACCCTCGACGGTAGTTGCTTCCAAGGGTTCAGGAGATGGGTCATGGCGTCAGTCGCGTTCGAGTCGCAGGTCGTACCGGACGGGCCGGTGTGGCCGCAGTCCGTGGTCACCGTGGTCGGTAACCCGCGCGCCGGTTCACGGACGGCCGCCGCCGCTGCTTCCGTCGCGGAACTGCTCGCCTCCGAGCTCGGTACGCCGTACCGGATCGACGAACTGATCGACCTGGTGACGTTCGCGCCGGCGATCTTCCACGCGGATCAGGCCGGCAGCGAGGAACTGGCGAGCGCTGTCGACCTGGTGTCGTCCGCCTCGGTGATCGTCGTCGCGACCCCCGTCTACAAGGGCAGCTACACAGGGCTGTTGAAGAGCTTCCTGGACGTACTTCCGCCCGCGGCGCTGGCCGGCTCCGTGGTCGTCCCGGTGACGGTCTCCGCCGCCCCGAGCCACAAACTCCTGGCCGACCAGCACCTCCGCCCGGTGCTGGCCGAACTCGGCGCCAGTGTCCCCGTCCCCGGCGTCATCCTCGAGGAACGCGACCTCGAGGACCTGCAGGTAGTGCTCTCCACCTGGATCCGCACGAACGCCGTCATCATCCAGGCGACCACCATCGCCCTCCAACCCACCCCCGAGCCGACACCTGCGCACTAGTCGGTGTGGGTCGGTTGGGTGGGGGAGTGGCGTAGAGCGGTGGTTGCGGGGATCAGCGTGGACAGGAAGGTCAGAGCGGCTGCTGCCGCGGCGATGGCCAGGTAGATCGAGATCGGACCGGTGGGGACGGCACTGCCGGAGACCTTGGAGGAGTACGGGAGAAGGCAGGCAAGAGCTACGGCCGTACCGAGCGTGATGCCGGTGAGGGTGACCAGAGTGCTTTCGGTGATGAGCATGCGGAGCACCTGGAAGCGTGTGGAGCCCGTCAGCCGTTGGAGGGCGAACTCGCGGCGGCGGCGGAGCGTGGTCGAGACCAGCGTGTTGACGACCGAGACCGCGGTGTAGGCGATGAGCATTCCTACCAGCATGTAGTTCACCCAGGCCTGGGTTTGCAGGTCCTCGACGTTCGTTGCGACGAGGGCGTTGCGGTCTGCGACCTGGACGCCGGGGTGGGCGGCCGCGAGTTTCGCGAGGGCCGGGCGTACGTCGGCGTTCGGCGCGGCTCGGACCAGGAGCTGTTTGGTGAGGCCGTCGGTTGTGTGGGCGGCGACGAGGGTGGCGGGGAGCATGATCGTTTCGTAGCCGCGTTCGGCTGAGAAGGTTGCTACGACCTTCAGTTTGACGGTGGTTCCGTCGCCGAGGGTCATGGTGATGTCGGAGCCGACACCGCGGTTCGTCTTGGCGGCCATGCTTTCCGGGATCGCGGCGGTCAGGCCGGACAGGCCGGTGAGCGAGCCGGCGGTCAGCCGTACGGGCGCCGTACCGTTCGTGCCTTGAGCGTCAACGCCGACCACCGGGGCGCCGTCCTCGTCGAAGGGGGCGTTGCGAGGGTCGTCCACCGCTCCCATGCTTCGTACGTACGCCGAGGCGCTTGCTACGCCTGGGGTTGCCCGTACCTGGTCGAGGAGCTTCGAGGACAGGCCGGCATCTGAGACCAGTACTGCGTCTGCTCTGAGGTCGCGGGTGAACGCTGTGGAGGAGGCATGGACCTGGGTGGTCTGCATGTACAGGTTGGCGGTGGAGATGCCTACGGCGAGCATGACAGGGGTGACGGCTGCTGACAGGGCTACGGATCGTGCAGAGAGGTTGCGGATCGCCAGGCGGCCGTTGACTCGGGTGAGGGCCTGTACTGGCCAACGCCAGAACGCTAGGACCAGCTTCGTCCAGAACGGACCCAGCAGGGCTACGCCGATGGCCCAGCAGAGTACGGAGGGGCCTGCGGTGGCCGCGGCTAGTGGGCCGCTCATGACTGTTGCTGTGACGATCAGCAAGGCCAGGCCGCCGCCGAGCGCCGCCAGGCCGAAGAACAGGCGGATCCAGCTGAACCACTTGCGCTGCAGGGAAGCCTCAGCAAGGGCTTCTACCGGGCGGATCTTGGCCGACTTGCGGGCGGCGATCAGGGCGGCGCCGATGGCCGCGAGTACTGCTGCGCCGGCGCCGGCCGCGAAGGGGATCAGGCCTTGGTAGAACTCGACCACGGGGGAGGCCACGCCGTGGGAGGCCAGTTGGTCGAAGAGGAACCGGCCCAGGAAGAAGCCGGGGACTGCGCCTAGGGCTACGGCGGGGAGGGAGACGAGGAGGGCTTCGCCGAGGATCATTCGGCGGACCTGGCCGGGGGTCGTGCCGATACCGCGGAGCAGGGCGAACTCGCGCTCCCGGTGCTGAGCGGCGAGGGCGAGGGTGGAGGCGACGACGAACATCATCGTCATGGTGGCGATGCCCCCGAACGAACCCGCGATCGAGATGAGCGCCGTACGGTGGGACTCGGCGTCCGGGTGCTCGGCCAGGCCGCGGTCCACACCGGCACGGACCGTCAGGTTGCCGAGCTTCTCCAATTCCTTCTTCACCGCATCCAGATCGGTGCCGGGGGCAACTTGTACGCCGATGTCGGCGAAGCGCTCCGGATTCTGTACGAGGCGTGCGGCGTCGCGGTCGTTGAAGAACGCGTGTGCCGCTGGGCCGTTGGCGACTCCGCTGACGGTGAAGGCCCTCGGCTCCCCGTTGATGAGGAAGGTGAGGTGCTGTCCTACCTTGCCCGACGAAACCACTACCTGGCCGGGCCGCGGCGTGTGCCCGGAACTGAGGTGGTACGAGCCGAGGACGGCCGAGGACCAGTTGTGGCCCTCGGCAACTGACGGGCCGATTGCGGTGAAGGTGTAGTCGCCGACCGCGGAGGTCACGCCTTGGGTGGACCGGATTTTGGCCAGCAGAGTGGTGGGGACGCCTACTCGTTCGGGGAGGGGAGTGGCATCCTCGGCGCCGGGGCGAAGATGCGACTGCTTGCCGGTGACGACCAGCGAGGCCGCTGCCAGGCGCTGAGGCTCTACGTTGGACCGGATGCCGGTTTCCATCAGGCCACCACAGGCCATCACGATCGCCGTACCGAAGACGACCGCGACGAACGTGGCGAGGAAGCCGCTCTTGCGGTAGCGCAAGGTGCGAAGGGCCAGGCGCATCATCCCGCCACCGCCTGCAGCTTGGATCGCGCACCGAGGTGGGTCATCCGGTCGGCGACCTGTTCGGCGGTCGGCGCGGTCAGGCTGCCGGCCAGCACGCCGTCGGCGAGGAAGACGACCTGGTCGGCGTACGAGGCGGCGACCGGATCGTGGGTGACCATGACGACCGTTTGGCCCTGGGTCCGTACGGGTTCGCGGAGCAGTTCGAGAACGTCGGCAGCGGTCTGGGTGTCGAGCGCACCGGTCGGCTCGTCGGCGAAGATGACGGCGGGACGGGCGACCAGGGCGCGGGCGATCGCGACGCGCTGCTGCTGGCCGCCGGACAACTCGCCAGGGCGGTGCTTGTACCGGTCGCCGAGGCCCACGCGCTCCAGGACCTGCCGTACGGCAGCCTTGTTCGCGCGGCGACCGTCGAGTTCCTGCGGGAGGCAGACGTTCTGCCAGACGTTCAGCGTCGGCAGCAGGTTGAAGGACTGGAACACGAACCCGATCCGCTCCCGCCGCAGCTCGGTCAGCTTGCGCTCACTCAGCCCGGCCAGCGGCAACCCGTCGATGTGCACGCTGCCGGACGTCGGGCGGTCGAGCCCCGCGGCGCAGTGCAGGAACGTACTCTTGCCCGACCCGGACGGCCCCATCACCGCGGTGAACGTTCCAGGCGCGAACTTCATCGAGATCCCGTCCAGGGCGATGACGGCGTTCCCGCCACGGCCGTAGACCCGTCGTACATCCTGCAAGACGACCGAGTACCCGGTCCCGTCGACTGCTTCCCGCGCACGTTTCCTCATGCCGCCGACGCTACGGACGTACGCCGTGCCCGCCGAGGGTGCTGGACCGCCACCTCAGGTGGACGAAAGTCCACCTGGACGCTCAGCACCTCGACAGGTAGTGCACCAGCGAGACGACGTACGCGCGGGAGCGATCACGCTCAGGTGCACTACCCCGCCGGTGCACACCTCCTGTCGAGCTGCAGACTCACGAACGCAGGAGTGCTCGCAGCCCCGCCTTGTAGGTCGCCGGGGTGACGTCGCCGATCAGCAGTCGTTGCAGGACGAAGCCGGGGATCATGCTGAACATGACCTGCGCGACGTGCTCGGGATCGACGTCCGGGTCGAGCGTGCCGTCGGCCTGCGCGCGCCGGGCGATGGCCAGGAAGCGGTCGCGGAGCAGGCAGTACTTGCCCTTCGCGACCTCGCGGATCGCCTCGTTGCGCAGGGCCTCGGCCCAGGCCTGCACCGCGACCCGGGTCACGTCGCCGCCCGGTCGTTGGGCGACCAGCACCACATGGTCGATCGTGGCCTCGAGCGCGGCCAGAGGGGTCAGCGGCTGCTCGGACGCGAGCAGGTCCTCGAAGAGCTCGTCGACCGTGCCGAGCGCGTCCTCGGCGATCGCCGCGACGATCTCCTCCTTGCTCTTGAAGTAGCCGTAGACGGCGCCCGCGGACAGACCGGACTCGCGGATCACATCGGCCATCGTCGTCTTGTGGAAGCCCTCCGCGTTCATACAGGCGCGCGCCGCCGCGACGATCTGCTCGCGGCGGGCCAGGCGGTGCTCCTCGGTGACCTTCGGCACGCCCGCAACATAAAACGAATGTCCGTTCTTGACAAGTCGGCGCACCCGTTGCCACCATCGAAACGATAAAGAACGATCATTCGGTTTTCACTCGAGGGAGTGTTCGCCATGACCACTGAGGCGCACGCGGCCGAACGTCGCCGGCCGCCCCTGATCGCCGTCGTCACGCTGCTGACCGCGGTCCTCACGGTGTTGCTGATCGCGTTCGCCTGCCCGTCCGCGCGCTCCGCACCGCGGGACGTCCCGCTCGCGGTGTCCGGTCCGGCGCCGGCCGTCGCGCAGGTGCGGACCGCGCTCGACCAGGCGTTGCCGGGCGGTTTCGCGATCACCGCCGTACCGGATCGGCAGGCGGCGGTGCAGCGGATCAAGGACCGGGACGCGTACGGCGCGATCGTGCTCGACACGGGGCAGCCCGAGGTACTGACCGCATCGGCCGGCGGGCCGGCGGTCGCGCAGATCCTCACCCAGCTCGCCGGCCGGATGCACCCGGACGGCGCGGCGAAGGTGACCGACATCGTCCCACTGCCGAAGGACGACCCGCGCGGCGCGGGCCTGGCCGCCGGAGCGTTGCCGCTGGTCCTCGGTGGGATCATCGCCGCCGCTGCGCTGACCCAGTTGGTGCGGTCCGGATCGAAGCGGATGATCGGTGCGGTCACCTTCGCGATCACCGGTGGGCTCGCGCTGGCCGCCGTACTGCAGTACTGGCTCGGCTCGTTCGAGGGCAGCTACCTCGGCAACGCGGGCGTGATCGCGATGTCGATCGGCGCGATCAGCCTGACCCTGCTCGGCCTCGAGTGGCTGATCGGTACGGCGGGGCTCGCGCTCGGTGGCGCCGTGATGATGCTGCTCGGCAACCCGCTGTCCGGGATGACGAGTGCGCCCGAGATGTTGCCGAGCGGCTGGGGCACGCTCGGGCAGTTCCTGCCACCAGGAGCAGCCGGTACTGCGCTACGTTCGGTGAGCTTCTTCGACGGCAACGGCGCCGGCCGGCCACTCGTCGTACTGAGCTGCTGGCTGCTCGCTGGCGTACTCCTCTGCGGACTCGGCGCACTACGCGGCCGGGGACGCGCCGTACACGCCCGCCACGAGGCGTCAGCGCTGGCAGCCTGACAAAGTAGGGGTATGACAACGCGGTGATCGGATCGTTACCTGCCGGTCACCGCGTTACTGCGCTACTGGGGCGACAACGTTGTCTGTCAAGCATTGACTTCGCTTGCCGGAGCCTCCTACGGTCACGGGAAAGCCCGCAGGATTTGGGCCGTGGTACCGGGATGACAACGATTGCCCGAAGGTGGACGTGATGGTGAAGAGGAAACGTTTCCAAGCGGCGGCCGCACTAGGTGCCGCACTGCTGCTGGCGGTCTCGGCCTGTAGCCAGGGCTCGACGACGAAGCAGCCCGACGCCGGCAGCTCGCAGAGCTCCGGTCCCGCGCACATCAAGATCGCGTACCAGCAGTGGGGTCCGGGCGTGGTGATGAAGAACTTCCTCACCGGCGTCAAGTCCGAGTACGAGTCCGCGCACCCGGGATCCCAGGTCGAGATCGTTCCGGTCGTTGCCAGCGAGAACGACTACTACACCAAGATCCAGTTGATGATGCGGTCGCCGAACACCGCGCCGGACATCGTCTACGAGGACACCTTCCTGATCAACTCCGACATCACCGCGGGGTACCTGAAGCCGCTCGACGACTACATCAAGAACTGGGACCAGTGGAGCCAGTTCGAGGACACCGCCAAGGGTGCGGCGCGCGGCCAGGACGGCAAGACGTACGGCATTCCGGACGGCACCGACACCAGGGCCCTTTGGTACAACAAACAGATCTTCGCCAAGGCCGGCCTGCCGGCCGACTGGAAGCCGAAGTCGTGGGACGACGTGCTCAGCGCGGCGCGCACGATCAAGCAGAAGGTGCCGGGCGTGATCCCGTTCAACATGTACTCCGGCAAACCGATGGGTGAGGCCTCGGCCATGCAGGGCTTCGAGATGCTGCTGTACGGCACGAAGGACACGCTGTACAACTACGACCAGAAGAAGTGGGTCGTCGGCAGTCAGGGCTTCAAGGACGCGCTGAACTTCGTCAAGACCGTCTTCTCCGAGGGCCTTGCGCCGTCGCCGAAGGACGCGCTCAGCCCGAACATGGGCAGCAAGGTCGGCACCGAACTGCTGCCCCAGCAGAAGCTCGCGATCGACCTGGACGGCTCCTGGATCTACGGCAACTGGCTGAAGTCCGGTGCGAAGCCGTGGCCGCAGTGGAGCACCGTGCTCGGCCAGACCGCGATGCCCACGCAGGACGGTAGCGGCAAGGGCAAGGTCAGCCTCTCCGGTGGTTGGACCTGGGCGATCCCGGCCAAGTCGAAGAACCCCGACGCGGCCTGGGACTTCATCAAGACCCTGCAGACGCAGAAGAACGCGGCGAAGTACGCCACCGACGGCGCGCAGATCGCCGTACGCAAGGACGTCGCCTCGGACGCGGCGTACAAGTCCTCCTCGGCCAGCACGCAGTTCTTCACCGACCTGGTGTCGGTGACGGTCTACCGGCCGGCGCTGCCGGAGTACCCGAAGGTGTCGAACGAGATCATCACCGCGATGGAATCGGTGATGACCGGGCAGTCCTCGCCGGACGACGCCGCGAAGAACTACGACCAGGCGGTTGAGGGCATCGTCGGCGGCAAGGACAGTACGACGACCAAGAGCACTGGCCAGTAGTTCGGAGGATTCTCCCCTGTGACGACGACAGTCGCTCCCTCCACGGCCGCCACTGGTACACCCAGCCGGCGGCCGCGGGGGGCCAAACTCGTCCGGATGCTGCCGCTGTCGCCGGCCATCGGACTGATGCTGGTCTTCCTGGCCGGCCCGATCCTGTACTGCGTGTACGCCGCGTTCACGAACATGGCGCTCACCGGGACCGGCGCCGCGAACGTGAAGTTCGTCGGCCTGGACAACTTCCGTAAGGCGTTCTCCAGCGGCGCGTTCACGAACTCGATCTGGCTGACGCTGGTGTTCACGCTGATCTCCGCGATCATCGGCCAGAACACCCTCGGCCTCGGTCTCGCCCTGCTGATGCGCAGGTCGACGAAGGTCGTCCGCAACTTCGTCGGTACGGCGGTGATCGGCGCGTGGGTGCTGCCCGAGGTGGTCGCGGCGTACCTGCTGAGCGCGTTCTTCAACGACGACGGCACGCTGAACGTGATGCTGCACTGGGTCGGCCTGCCCGGTCAGGACTGGCTGTACGGGGCACCGATCATCGCGGTGTCGGTGGCCAACATCTGGCGCGGTACGGCGTTCTCGATGCTGGTGTACTCCGCCGCGCTGAGCGAGATCCCGCGCGAGATCGAGGAATCCGCCGAGATGGACGGCGCCGGCGGGTGGCGGCGGCTCATCTTCGTGACGATCCCGATGATCACCCGAGCGATCATGACCAACCTGATGCTGATCACGCTGCAGACGCTGAGCGTGTTCGGCCTGATCTACGCGATGACCCGCGGCGGGCCTGGTACGAAGAGCCAGACGTTGCCGCTGTACATGTACGAGCAGGCGTTCAGCTTCTCCCAGATCGGCTACGGTACGGCGATCGCGCTGGTGATGCTGGCGATCGGCGCGGTGTTCTCGCTGATCTACCTGCGTGGACTCAACTCGGAGGCAGCGTGATTGCGCGCGACCGATTTAGCAAGGTGACGTCGAACCTGATCCTGCTGGCCATCGGCGTGATGTTCGTGCTGCCGCTGCTCTGGGTGCTGTTCGCGTCGATCAACCGGACGGCCGGGTTGCGGGTCGAGTTCCCGACGCATCCGACGCTGGGGAACTTCAAGGCGGTACTCAACACGGACACGACGTACCGTCCGGTGCTGAACGGGATCATCCTGTGTGGTGGATCCGCCCTGCTCACCATGATCTGTGCTGTGCTGGCGGCTTATCCGCTGTCGCGGTTCCGTACTCGGTTCAACCGGCCGTTCCTGTTGACCGTACTGTTCTGCACCGGGTTGCCGATCACCGCGGTGATGGTGCCGGTCTACGGGTTGTTCGTACAGCTGAACCTGGTGGACACCATTGGTGGCACCATCATGTTCATGGCGACTTCGGCGTTGCCTTTCGCGATCTGGCTGACCAAGACGTTCATGGACGGCGTACCGCTCTCGCTCGAGGAAGCCGCCTGGGTGGACGGTGCCGGGAACATGCGGGCGCTGTGGGCGATCGTCCTGCCGTTGATGTGGCCGGGGATCGCGGTCGTACTGATCTTCACGTTCATCGGCATGTGGGGCAACTTCTTCGTCCCCTTCATGCTGCTGCTCTCCCCGGAACGGTTGCCGGCGTCGGTCAGCATCTTCACCTTCTTCGGCCAGTACGGCGAACCCAACTACGGCCAGCTGGCGGCATACTCCCTCATCTACACCACCCCCGTACTCCTCCTCTACCTCCTCCTGAGCCGCAAACTAGGCGGCGCCTTCGCCCTAGGCGGCGCCATCAAAGGCTGACCCGCGCGACAGCCGGCCCCAAAGGACACCGCTCCGCGGCGACTGTCTCTTGACCACCTTTGACGGTGTGCGCCGACGAGCATCGGGCGGCGAGTCGTGGAATTTGGCTGGCGACACGCCGTCGGCAAGAGCCACAATCCACGACTCGACTCCCGCGCACTGACCACCGGCGTCGCGGTTCTGGATGGCCGCCGTGGAGGCGTGCTCGGCGGATGCGTTTCGACACGATCGTCGGGTGCAGGCTTGCGAGCTTGCGGGCTCGATGAGAGAGTGAGAGACTATTCGAACGTTTCGAAAGTGGCTTCGTATCGTTCGTTTGGAGGTCGTCGTGGCTGCTGAGTTGCTCGAGTCGCAGACCTATCTGCCGGAGGAGCAGGAGCAGATGGCGGCTGTCGCCAGCTTCCTCGAGGCTCATCACAGCAAGGTGGGTGAGCGCCCCGAGCGGCGCTATCTTCTGGTAGGTGCTGACGAGCACGAGCAGATCGAGGTTCCGGAGGCACTGCACAGGGTGCTGGTGCAGGCCGTGACGGCGCTACAGGCCGGCCGTGCCGTGACCATCTCGCCGACGACGCCGAAGCTGACCACTCAGCAAGTCGCGGATCTGCTCGGGGTCAGTCGGCCGACAGTGGTTCGGCTGATCGACGCCGGCGAGCTCCCCTCCGAGCGGATCGGAAATCGCCGGAAGGTTCTGCTGAGAGATGCGCTGAAGTATCGCGATCTCCGACGGACGCGGCAGTACCAGGCAATCGCCGATACCGCTGTTGATGTCGCCGAGGACGAGGATCCGGCAGTGGTGAATGAAAGACTCGCAAGGGTCAGGCGACAGCGTGCCGAGCACAGACGGTCAGCAAACAATCTCTGACAGTATTGGACGATGTTCGCCGCTCTCCTCGACACCTGCGTGCTGTGGCCCAGCAAGCAGCGGGATTTCCTGCTCAGCCTGGCCGTTGTGAACCTCTACAGGCCGCTGTGGAGCAGCGCGATTCTCGATGAGCTGCAGTACTGCGAGGTCGACAAGCTGGTCGTCAAATTCGGTGCGTCGCAGGAAGAGGCGGAGGCGCGCACTGCTCACCTCATCGAGATGATGCGGAGCAACTTCGATGACGCCGAGGTCCAGAATTGGGAGCCGTACGAAGGTACCTTCGGGCTGCCGGATCCGGACGACGAGCATGTGATCGCCGCGGCGGTCGCAGGTCATGCGGGTGCGATTGTGACCAGCAACCTCAAGCACTTTCCGGCGGCGAAGGTGCCGCGGGGGATCGAGGTTCTCTCTCCAAGCGAGTTCGCCGCGAACACCGTCGCGGTGGCTCCGGAGCTCGCACTTGAGGCGGTTACAACGCTTACTGCGCGCTTGAAGAAGCCGCCGATGAGCGTCGATGGATTCCTTGCCGTTCTCCGGGAGAGATACGGGATGACTGAAGCGGTTGCTCTGATCAACGATGTTGGCCTGGACGCCGGTGGCGTGAGGCGGTGACGAGTTGCCCTGGATCTTGGGTACGTGGGCGCTGGAGGTTGTGCGCTCTCGAGGCGGTCGCGATCGCGAGGACGTTGTTGCAGCCGGCGCGAATCGGCGTGTTGTCATGCGAGTTGCGTGACTACAGCAACCGGCGCGATTGACCTCGGCCCCGGGATCGCCTTCTGCGCACAGCGCCGAAGGGGCTGGCGCCGTGGAGCGGTGCCCTTCAGGGGGTGAGGGTTTGTTTCCAGGTGGTCAGTTTTTGCTCGAAGGTTTTGTTCCATTGGGGGTCTGGGAGGGCTTGGGCGTAGCGGGAGAGGGCGAGGGGCGTGAGGGTGGCGGTTGAGTCGGGGGCGGCTTCTACGGCTACTGCCAGGCGGATGGTGAAGGTTGACAGGCGGGTCAGTCGGTCGTGGTCGGCGGAGTTTGCCAGGTCCTTCAGGTTGGATCGGAGTTGTTTGAGGGTGCGAACGGCGGTGCGGTGATCGCCGCGGCTGGGCGGGGCGCCGAGGTCTTCGGTCGGGATGCCTAGGAAGCCGGCGATCTCTGGGTCGGCTGTGGTGGGGGTGGGTTTGCCGAAGAGGCTGGGTTTGCCTAGGTGGGCGGTGATGTTGGTGAGGAGGGTGTCGAGGGACTCGACTACCGCGGGGACTGCGCGGTCGGCGGTTTTGCGGCGGTTGGTTTCGAGGGCGGTGAGGCGGGTGTGTTCGGCTTCGACCGCCAGCCGGAGGGCGTCGGGCCAGTCGTCCAGGCCGGTCAGTTCTTCGTGACGTGGGGCCGACGGGTTGAGGGTGCTCGCGTCGAGGGGTTTGGCGCCGGAGCGGGCCGCGGTGATTTCTTCCTCGAGCTTCTTCTTGGGTCCCGGGACGATTGAGCTCACGTGTCCAGCCTACGCAGGTTCCAGACGGAGGGGACGACGAGTGTCAGTACGGTGATGACGATGAAGAGGGCCGCGCCGTACAGCTCGACGGCCTTGGCGCTGATCGCGACCGCGACGTATCCGACGGTGAGTTGGCCGACCGGGCCGGCGATGAAGGAGCCGAGCATGTCGTACGACGAGACGCGGGACAGTTTGTCGATCGGGACGTGCTGGCCGAGGGCCGTTTCCCAGCTGATGCCGAAGATGTCGAAGCCGACACCGAGTACGAAGGCCGCGATCGCGACCGCCCACAGCTGCGGTAGCAGGGCCAGGCACAGCATGATCGGGACGGTCAGGAGCATGCCCAGCATCCCGGTGCGCAATGGGTGGCGGGGTTTGAGCCGGAGCATGATGATGCCGCTGGCAACGAGTCCGGCGCCGAAGCAGGCGCTGACCAGACCCCAGCCGGTACGGCCGAAGGTCTTGTCCGCGATCACCGGTCCGAGGACCTGGTAGCAGGCCGTGTAGATCAGGTTGAGCAGTGCGAACGCGAGTACGATCGCCCACACCCACTGGCGGGACGCGAACTCGTGCCAGCCCTCGCGCAGGTCGCTCAGCACCGAACTGGCCGCGCGCTCGATCCGCGGGATCGTCAACCTGGACAGCAGGAAGGCCCCGATCAGGAACGTCAGGCCGTCGACCGCCAGCCCGATGCCGGGGCTGGTCAGGCCGACGATGACGCCGGCGACCGCGCCACCGCCGATCATCGCGGCGGAGCGGGCGAAGCCGGCGATCGCGTTCGCCTGCGGGAGTTCGGCGCGGTCCACGATCGACGGCAGGATGCCGGTCATCGCGGGCATCACGAACGCCGACGCGATCCCGTTCACCGCTTCGATCGACGCGAGCTGCCAGATCGTCGCGTGCCCGGACAGTACGAGCGCCGCCGCGAGCCCCTGGGTGAGTCCGCTGATCGTGTTCGCCGTGACGAGGACGAGGTGCCGCGGCAACCGGTCCGCGATCACGCCGCCGATCAGCAGGAACACGATGTTCGGGATGCTCCGGGCCGCGAGTACGGTGCCGACCGCGCTCGCGGAGTCGGACACGTCGAGTACGGCGAACACCAGCGCCACCGGGGCGATCGACGACCCGAGGATCGAGATGAACCGCGCGGACACGAACAGCCGTACGCCGCGATGCCGCAGTACGGCCAGATCCTGCCGGAACCCCACCCCGTCCACCCCTCTCCCGAACCCGAGGAGCCTACCGGACCGTGGTGCGCCCAAACGGCGACAGTGGCTTCCGCGACGACCGCGTGCGGCCGGGGGCGGGCCTGGCGTACGGTCTGTGATTGTGAGACGTCAGCGGGTGGTTGGAGGCTTCTGGGCGGCGCGTGGCAGCGTGGCGCTCGCGGTCCTCGTCGCCTGCCTCGCCGCATTGGCGCTGGTCGTGGGGAAGTGGGAGCGCCAGTTCGGGTACCAGAGCCCGGCCGCGCACCTCGTACTGGAGACCGTCAACGCGTGCGTGGCGATGCTGCTGGCGTACCTGGTCTACGGGCGTTTCCGGCGTACCAAGACCTGGCAGGATCTTCTGCTACTTCAGGGACTCGTCGTTCTCGGTACTGCGAACGCCCTGCTGAGCATCACGCTGATGAAGAGCGAACCGGTCGGCCCGTTCGGCAGCTGGCTCCCGCCGTGTCTGCGGATCGTCGGCACGTTGCTGATCGCCGTGTCCGCCCTGGTACCGGACAGGCAGGCACGGCGTCGCGTCTGGCGGCACTGGGCGCTGGCGCCCGCGGTTGCCGGCATGCTGCTGCTCGGCGTGCTCCTGTACTGGCGGAAGGACTCGCTACCCGCAGCCTCAGCAGCCACGTCCGACGCGCTCCTGGTCCCACAGCTCCTGACGCTCGCCTTCTTCGCAGTAGCGGCCGTGGCGTTCACCATGCAGGCCCGTAGCCGCGACGACGTCCTTCTGCGCTGGCTGGGCCCTGCGTGCGCAGTAGGCGCTTTCGCGCGGTTGAACTACCTCGTGTTCCCACCGCAACGCCCCGACTGGCTGTACTCGGGTGACGTACTGCGGACCGCGTCGTACCTGCTCCTGCTCATCGCAGCGAGCCGTGAGATCAGCAGGCACTGGGCACTCCAGGCGGAAGTCGCTGTGGTCGAGGACAGAAGAAGGCTCGCCCGCGAGATGCACGACGGCGTACTCCAGGAGCTCGGCTACATCCGCTCGGAGATCTCCACCTTCGACGGCCCGAAGGTGGACCGGATCCTCGGCGCCAGCGATCGCGCGCTGGACGAGGCGCGGCAGATGCTCGAGGCGCTCGGCCGTTCGGACGACGAGCCGCTCGGGTTCGTCCTGCACCGCGCCGTCGAGCAGCTGGCCCAGCGGTACGGCGTGACGCTCGACCTCGCGCTGGACGAGTCGATCGTGGTGGACCGCCCGCAGCGGCACGCGCTGGTGCGGATCGCCCGCGAGGCCGTGCTGAACGCCGTACGGCACGGCAAGGTGGACCGGATCAGGGTCGAGCTGGCCCGGGACGGCGACGGGAGCATGCTGCGGATCGCCGACGACGGGCCCGGGTTCGACGCGACCGAGCGGCAGACCGGGTTCGGGCTGATCAGCATGCGGGAGCGCGCGGAGGCGCTGCCCGGTACCTTCGTACTGACGACTCGGCCGGACGAGGGAACAACGGTGGTGGTCAGGTGGTGACTGGGGAAGCGCGCCGGGTGGTGATGGCCGACGACCACCCGCAGCTGCGCGCGCACATCCGGCAGGCCCTCGAGGTAGGCGGTTTCGACGTCTGCGCCGAGGCGGGCACCGGGCCGCAAGCGGTCCGGCTGGCCGAGGAGCACCGGCCGGACGTCGTACTGCTCGACATCCACATGCCCGGCGGCGGGATCCGGGCCGCGGCCGAGATCTCCCGGCTGCTGCCGGACGTCGCGATCGTGATGCTGACCGTGTCCCGCGACGACAACGACCTGTTCGACTCGCTCCGCGCCGGTGCGTCCGGCTACCTGCTCAAGGACACCGATCCCGCCCGGCTGCCCGAGGCGCTGCGCGGTGTGCTGTCCGGTGAGGCGGCGATCCCGCGGTCGCTGGTCGCGCGGATCCTCGACGAGTTCCGCGAGCCGGGCCGGCGGCGCACGGCCCGGCGGTCCAAGGCGGCCCTGCTGACGTCCCGCGAGTGGGAGGTGATGGGCCTGCTCGGCGAAGGCCTGTCCACCGACGAGGTGGCCAAGCGGCTGTTCCTGTCGCCGACGACGGTCCGCGTCCACATCTCCACCGTCCTGCGCAAGCTGCGGGTCAAGGACCGGCAGGCGGCCATCGAGCTGCTCCGCGACGAAAGCTGAACCGGTCGTGCGGGAGGTCCCCCCTCACCACCGCCCGCACGACCGGTCCAGCCCCTTGTTGCGTGCCGTGTGCGATCCCCCCTCGCCCACGACTTGGTGTCACCCTAAGTAGCGGTGCCCCGGAGAGCCAGCCTTTGAGCGTTCAAACCGCTAAACGCGCTCGGGCCGGAGCGGTTGTCCGTCGTTGTCACCGGGGGTGATCGGGGGATTGCCGTTACCTTGGGGTATTGGTCCTTCGATCTGCAGGAGGCTCCGTGAAGATCAACGACATATTGCGCGGCAAGGGCAACCAGGTCGTCACCATCTCCCCAGAAGCCACTGTCACCGAACTGCTCGCCCTCCTGGCCGAACACAACATCGGCGCGGTGGTGGTCAGTGTGGACGGTTCGTCGGTGGCCGGGATCGTCTCCGAGCGCGACATCGTCCGGCTCTGGAACGGTACGCCGGACGCCGGCGACGTCCGGGTGAGCGCGATCATGACGTCCGAGGTGCACACCTGCACACCGAACGACCTGATCGACAATCTGATGCGGATGATGACCGACCGCCGGATCCGGCACGTCCCGGTCGTTGTCGACGGCAACCTTGCCGGCCTGGTCAGCATCGGGGACGTGGTCAAGTCCCGGATCGGCGAACTCGAGTTCGAGCGTGAACAGCTGTCCAACTACATCACCAGCTGACCGGCGGCTGCCCCCGGCCCGGCTCGGGAACAGCCGGGGGCAACCGGTCGGCTATCCGACGATCAGTTCGCCGAGGTCGAGACCCTCGAGCTGAGGACGGACGTCCTTGGCCTCTCCGACCACGACCACGAGCAGCCCGTCGGTGCCGACGTACCGCCGGTAGGCCTCGGTCGCCTCGGCCGCGGTCGTGGCGGCGATGTTGGTCAGGTACGTGTCGGCGAAGTCGATCGGTACGCCGTTCGCGATGTTGCTGCCGACCTGCTGGGCGACCGAGTCGGCCTGCTCGTAGCGCAGCGGCGCGGTCCGGATCAGGCTGTCCTTCGCCTCCTGGACCTCCTGCTCGGTCAGCCCGTCGCGGGCCTCGCGCAGGATCCGGAGCGCGTCACCGATCGCGGCTCCGGTGACCTCGGTCCGTACGGCGCCACCGAGGCTGAAGGTCCCGCCCTTGCGCGGCGCCGCGAAGCTCGTCCGGGTCCCGTACGTGTAGCCCTTCTCCTCGCGCAGAACCGTGTCCACGCGGGAGGTGATCGTTCCGCCGACGACATGGTTCGCGACCGCGGCCGCACCCCACGCCGGGTCCCGCCGGTCCGGGCCGGCGCAGCCGATCAGCAGCTGGCTCTGCACCGAGCCGGGCCGGTCGACCAGGACGATCCGGTTGCCGGTCAGGTAGATCGGCTCCGGCGTCTCGAGCGCCGTACCGGCCTTCGACGTCCAGTTGCCGAACGCCGAGTCGATGATCCCGGCGACGTCCACGCCGGTCGCGTCGCCGGCGAACAGGATCTCCGCCCGCTCCGGACCGATGTTGTTCCGGTAGAACTCCGCGACCTCGACGTTCGTCAGCGGCCGGATGGTGTCCGGCGTACCGGCCGTCGGCCGGGAACGCCGCGTCGCCGGGCCGAACAGGTGCGCCGCGAACGCCTCCCGCGCCCGGTAACCGGCGTTCGCCCGTTCCTGGTTGATCTCGCCGAGCCGGATCGTCACGTGCCGGCCGACGTCGGCCTGGTTGAACGCCGGCTTGGTGATCGCCTCGGCCAGCAGCTCGACCGCCGGCGCGAGGTGCGACACCGGTACGGAGATCTCGACGTGCAGCGCGTCCGAGCTGACGTCGACGCCGTACGCCGCTCCGTGCCGCTCCAGCGCGGCGGCGAACTCGTTCGCCGAATGCAGCTCGGTGCCTTCGTCGAGCGTCCGCGACATGATCGTCGCGACTCCTTCGAGCTCGCGCGGTTCCGCGATCAACGGCATCGCGATCGTCACCCGGACGGTGGCGACGTACTGCCCGGGACGGTCGAAGACGTGCACCGGCGTACCGACGCCGGTCCGGGTGGTGGTCGCCTCCGGGAACTTCCACGGCCGCGGCGCGCCGACCGGCGGTGGGGTGGTCAGCACCTGGTTCATTCCTGTTCTCCTGCCGTCTCGATGCGGCGGTAGGTGACCTGCACCCGCCCTGATGCACGGATCCATTTCGCGGCGGCGGCCTGGACCTGGTCGACCGTGACGGCCTTGACCTGGTCGATCCGGGTGTTGATCCGGTTCGGGTCGCCGAACAGCAGGGCGTGGTGCGAGATCTCGTCCGCACGTCCCGCACAGGTCGCCAGCTGCTCCAGCCAGTCGCGTTCGGCCTGCGCCTGCACGGTCGCGAGCTCGTCCTCGGTGGCGCCGTCGGTGGCGAGCTTCTCGATCTCCTCGAGCAGCGCGTCCTCGACCTGCTGCAGGTCCACGCCGTCCGACGCGATCCCGGTCAGCGTCCCGAACGACACCCCGCCGATCAGCGGCAGCGCGCCACCGGACACCGACTGAGCGATCTGCTCGTCGCGGACCAGCCGCCGGTTCAGCCGGCCGCTCTGCCCGGCGGCGAGGATGTCGAGCGCGAGCCCGGCCGCGTCGAGCTCCGGCGTACCGTCCACGGGCAGCCGGAACATCATCGTGATCAGGTCGGACGGTACGTCGGACGTCACGTCGTCGCGTTGTACGCCGGTCATCGGGCCGATCGTGCCGTCCGGAGCGGGCGGCGGCGTGGGGATCGCGGGCAGGTGGCCGAAGTACCGCTTGGCGGCGTCGAACGCATCGTCGGTGGACACGTCGCCGACGATCGTCAGGACCGCGTTGTTCGGCCCGTAGTACTTGCGGAAGAACGCGTGCACGTCCTCCAGCGACGCCGCGTCCAGGTCGGCCATCGACCCGATCGTCATGTGCGCGTACGGGTGGTCCTCGGGGAAGGCGAGTTTCACCAGCCGCTCGTACGAGTCGCCGTACGGGCGGTTGTCGTAGCTCTGCCGCTTCTCCTCCTTCACCACGTCGCGCTGGTTGTCCAGGTTCTCCTGGTTGACCGCGTCGAGCAGGTAGCCCATCCGGTCCGCCTCGAGCCAGAGCGCGAGGTCCAGGCCGCCGCTGGGCAGCGACTCGAAGTAGTTCGTACGGTCGAAGAAGGTGCTCGCGTTCAGGCTCGCGCCGGCCGTCTCCAGCAGGCTGAAGTGCTGACCGGAGGCGACGTTGCGCGACCCCTGGAACATCAGGTGCTCGAAGAGGTGCGCGAACCCGGTCAAGCCCGGCGGTTCGTGGCGCGAGCCCACGTCGTACCAGAGGTTGACGGCGACGATCGGGACGGCGCGGTCCGAGCTGACGACGACCTGCAGGCCGTTGTCGAGCGTCTGCTCCGCGATGGGGTACGTCAAGGGCATACCGGCCACCTTACGTGGTCACGAAATTCCCGGCGGGCGATGTCGATTCCTGGCCGGGTCGCGCATCGGGATGGTGAATGCTGGAAACGGCGAACGACGAGAGAGGTGACCCGGAGTGGGCAAGTACCTGGTGATGATCTACGACGACGAGGCGAAGTGGGCCGCGGACGACGGGTCCGTGATGGAGCAGAACCACAAGAACCACCGGGCCTTCGCCGAGGCGAACGGTGCGGCGATCCGCGGTGGCGGGCAGCTCGACGACAGCACCACCGCGACCTCGATCCGCTCCGACGGGAACGGCGGATACGTCGTCACCGACGGGGTGTTCGCGGAGACGAAGGAAGTGATGGGCGGGTACTACATCATCGAGGCCGCCGACCTGGACGAGGCGCTCGCGATCGCGAAGCAGGTCCCGTCGCCGATGGGCGGCGTCGAGGTCCGGCCGCTGGTCAACAGTGACTGATCTCCGGTCGTACGGCGGGTCCGCGCGCCGTGGGTGACCCGGTCGTGGAGGCGGTGGCGGCGGCTCACGTGTCGGAGTGGGCCGCCGTACTCGCCGCGACTGCCCGGGTCGCGGCCGATCTCGATCTGGCCGAGGACTGTGTGCAGGACGCGTACGCGAAGGCGCTGGTGCACTGGCGGTCCGAGGGCGTGCCTCAGCGGCCGGGGGCCTGGTTGACGACGGTTGCGACGCGGCGGGCCCTGGAGCACCGTCGTCGTGCGGATGTGGCTCGGCGGAAGTTGCCGCTGCTGATCCCGTCCGACGACGTCGTCGACGAGACCTTCCCCGACGACCGTCTCCGCTTGATCTTCACCTGCTGTCACCCGGCCTTGTCGCAGGAGGCGCAGATCGCGCTCACGCTGCGGTTGGTCTGTGGGCTGTCCTCGGCCGAGATCGCACAGGTGTTCCTGGTGAAGGAAGCCACCATGCAGGCCCGCATCACCCGGGCCAAACAGAAGATCTCCCGCACCGGCATCCCGTACCGCATCCCACAGCTCTCAGAGCTGCCGGAGCGTATCGACGCCGTGCTCGACGTCGTTCATCTCGTGTACACGGCGGGGAACGAGCGGGGGATCGATCTGGCGCGGATGGTTCGGCTGCTTCTGCCGGGGAGTGCTGAGGCGGCTGGGCTGCTCGGGCTGTTGTTGCTGACCGAGGCTCGGCGGCCGGCTCAGGTGGGTGACGAGTTGGTGTTGATGGAGGATCAGGATCGGCGGTTGTGGGACCGGGAGTTGATCGCCGAGGGGCTGGCCTTGGTGCCGGAGGCAGTCCCCTCGGGTGGGCGGTTCGGCTTGATGGCAGCGATCGCCGCGGTGCATGCGGAGGCCGGATGCTGGGAGGACACCGACTGGTCCGAGATCCTGGGACTGTACGACTTGCTGGTCGCCAGGTGGCCGTCGCCTGTGGTCCGGTTGAATCGGATCGTGGCAGTCAGCTACGTGGAGGGTCCCGCGCCGGCGCTCGAGCAGTTGCCCGACGACCCGGCGCTGGCGACGTATCCGTACCTGTACTCCACACGCGCTGAACTGCTGAGGCGGCTCGGGAGGTCGGCGGAGGCACGGGCGGCGTACGAAGAAGCGCTTGCTTTCACGAGTGATCCGGCGCAGGCCGCGTTCCTGGAGCGGCGGCTCACTCGAGGCGTTTGAGGACCTCGTCGTGGAGGCGGCCGTTGGTGGCGACGGCGTTGGGGCCGTTCGGGCCGGGGGTGCCGTCGACGGAGGTGAACTTGCCGCCGGCCTCGTCGACGATGATGGCCAGGGCGGCCATGTCGTAGAGGTTGAGCTCGGGCTCGGCGGCGATGTCGACCGCGCCCTCGGCGACCAGCATGTACGACCAGAAGTCGCCGTACGCGCGCGTCCGCCAGACCGAGTCCATCAGCTCGGCCCACTGGTTCTTCTTGCCGAGCTTCTCCCAGCCCTTGAGCGACGCGTACGACAGCGAGGCGTCCTCGATGCTGCTGACGTCGCTGACCCGGCACGGCTGCGACGAGTGCAGCGCGCGGCCGGTCCAGGCGCCGTCGCCGTACGACGCCCACCAGCGCTTGCCGAGCGCCGGCGCCGAGACCACGCCGACGACGACCTGGTCCTCGATCATCAGGCTGATCAGCGTCGCCCAGACCGGGACGCCGCGGATGTAGTTCTTGGTGCCGTCGATCGGGTCGACCACCCAGCGGCGGACGCCCCAGCCGCTGGTGCCGTCCTCCTCGCCCACGAACGCGTCCCGCGGACGGGCCCGGGCGAGCGTCTTACGCATCACGTCCTCGACCTTCTTGTCCGATTCGCTCACCGGGGTGAGGTCGGGCTTGGTGGCCACGTGCAGGTCGAGCGCCTTGTAGCGGTCCATCGTGGTCGAGTCCGCGTCGTCGGCCAGGATGTGGGCGAGCCGCAGGTCATCCGTGTGCGAAGGCATGCCGGAAGGCTAGCCTGAACTGCCCCCGAGCGCGCCGGGTGTCCGGGACAAGTTGGACCGGGATTGAACCGAATCGGGTCGTCGAACGTGCCATGGGTGTCTGACCACGACCTCAAGACTGCCGGGAGGCGTCAATGTTCGAGCGCTTCGGGAATCTGCCGCTGCACGTGCTGGTGATCCATCTCGCCGTGGTGGTGCTGCCGGTGAGCGCCCTCACCGCGATCGCCTTCGCCGCGGTGCCGAAATGGCGCTCGTTCCTGCGCTGGCCGGCACTGGTGCTCGGCGTCGGTGCGCTGGTGTGCGCGTTCGTGGCGAAGAAGAGCGGGGACGCGTTCGTGGCGGCGCTTCCGCAGCTGCAGCAGCTGGTCCAGGTGCACCGCTCGCGCGGCAACCTGCTGCTCTGGTTCGCGCTGGCGTTCGCGGTCCTGGTCGTCGCTGCGTTCCTGTTGCTGCCGACAACCGAAAGGGGTGCGGTGGCAATCAACAGCCGTCCGCTCCAGCTCGTCGTGACCGCGGCAGTCGTCGTGATGGCGGTCGTGATGATCTACCAGACCATCCGCACCGGCGACGCCGGCGCCCGCGCAGTCTGGGGCGGCACGCTGCCGAAGAAATAGCGGACCTCCACCACTCATCAACAGCGCCGAACCGGCAGCGCCTACGCCTGCCGAGGCGGCTCGGCGGCTCCGCCGGATGGGTTGGTGAGTGGTGCAGGTTCGGTCCTGCCTTCGCGGGAGGCGAGCAAGCGGCGGAACGACGCGACCCGGACGGGATCGGCCTGTCCTTTGGCGACTGCTTCGTCCAGGGCGCAGTCGGGGGCGTCGGCGGTGTGGGTGCAGCCGCGGGGACAGTCCTCGGCGATCTCGGCCAGGTCCGGGAACGCGTGGATCAGCTTGTCCGGGTCCACGTGCGCGAGCCCGAACGAGCGGATGCCGGGCGTATCGATCATCCAGCCGCCCTCCGGCAGCCGCAGTACGACGGTGTTCGTCGACGTATGGCGGCCGCGGCCGGTGACCTCGTTGACGACGCCGATCGCCCGGTCCGCGCCGGGGATGATGCCGTTCACCAGCGTGGACTTGCCGACGCCCGAATGCCCGACCAGGACGCTCGTACGGTCGTGAAGCTGCTCGCGGAGCTCGGTCAGGTCGCCGCCCTGGTGCGTGGCGACCGACTCGACCCCGAGCGGCCGGTAGATCGACAGCAGCGGGTCCGGATCGGCGAGATCGGTCTTGGTCAGGCAGAGCAGCGGCCGCATGCCGGCGTCGTACGCGGCGACCAGGAACCGGTCGATCAGGCCGGTGCGGGGCTCGGGGTTCGCGACCGCGACGACGATCACCAGTTGGTCCGCGTTCGCCACCAGCGGGCGCTCCACCGGATCCTCGTCGTCGGCGGACCGGCGCAGCAGCGTCGTCCGCGGCAGGACGTCGACGATCCGGGCCAGCGTCCCGCCGCCGCCGCTCGCATCGCCGTCCAGCTTGACCCGATCGCCGACGATCACACTCGTGCGGCCGAGCTGACGCGCCTTCATTGCCGTCACCTGCCGGCCACCGTGCGGGTCCTCGACCCAGCACGAGTAGCGCCCGCGGTCGCGGGTGAAGACGAAGCCGATGGCGGCGTCGTCGTACGAGGGGCGGTCCTTGGTACGCGGCCGGGTGTGCCGCCTGGGCCGGTCGTACCGGGCCTCCTCGTCGTACCGCGACATCAGTGCACGAGCCCCGACCACATGTCCGGGAACTCGGGCAGGGTTTTCGCGGTGGTGCCGATGTTCTCGATCCGCAGGTCGTCGACGAGCAGGCCGAGGACGGCGGCGGCGTGCGCCATCCGGTGGTCGTCGTAGGTGTGGAAAAGCCCACCGCGCAAGGGTTTCGGGCGGATCGCGAGCCCGTCCTCGAGCTGCGTCACGTCACCACCGAGCGCGTTGAACTCGGTCTCCAGCGCGGCCAGCCGGTCGGTCTCGTGGTTGCGCAGGTGCGCGATGCCGCGCAGGTACGACGGGCCGTCGGCGAAGGCCGCGACGGCGGCGATCACCGGCGACAGCTCGCCGACCTCGCTCAGGTCGAGGTCGCAGCCGTGGACGTTTCCGGTGCCGCGTACGGTCAGGCCGTCCGTGTCCCGGGTGACCTCGGCGCCGAAGCGGGTGAAGATCTCCGGCAGTTGGCCGCCGGGCTGCGTGGTCTCGGCCGGCCATCCCGTCACGGTGACGGTGCCGCCGGTGATGACGGCTGCGGCCAGGAACGGCGCGGCGTTCGACAGGTCCGGCTCGATCACGGTGTCCAGCGCCTGAATGGGGCCGGGGGCAACGACCCACCGGTTCGGTTCCCCGTCGTCGACCTGGACGCCGCGCTCGCGCAGCATCGCCACCGACATGTCCAGGTGCGGCTGCGACGGCACCGGCTTCCCGTCGTGGCGGATGTCGACGCCCTCGTCGTACCGCGCGCCGGCCAGCAGCAGCGCGGAAACGAACTGGCTCGATCCGGACGCGTCCAGCGTGACCTTGCCGCCGCGCACCGACCCGGTGCCGGACACGGTGTACGGCATCCGTCCGGTGCCGCCGTCGTCGATCTGTACGCCGAGCGCGCGCAGGGCGCCGAGGATGACGCCCATCGGCCGCTCGCGGGCGTACTCGTCGCCGTCGAACGCGACCACGCCGTCGGCCAGCGCGGCGACCGGCGGGACGAACCGCATCACAGTGCCGGCCAGGCCGCAGTCGACGTCGGCCGGTCCCTTGAGCGAGCCCGGGGTGACGGTGACCGTCGTACCGTTCTCGCTGATGCCGACGCCGAGGGAGACCAGCGCGGACCGCATCAGGGAGGTGTCGCGGGCCTTGAGCAGGCCGGTCAGGTTCGACGGGCCGTCGGCGAGCGCGGCGAGGATGAGCGCGCGGTTGCTGATCGACTTCGATCCGGGCACCGTGACACGGCCCGAGACCGCACCTTCAGCGCGCGGCGCCGGCCATCCCTGCTGCTCAGTCATGCGACTCCCTCGACTCAGGTATCTACCACCCTGAGCCTAGGGCATCGCGCTCAGCCGAGGTGGAGCTCGGCCTTCGCGAGCTTCGCGGCCTGCTTCGCCTCATGGGCGAGCTGCTTCGCCTCCCGCTTCGCCGCCTTCGCGCCGCGCTTGGTCTCGCGCTTGGCCGCCTTGGCGCCGTGGGTGGCCCGCCAGGCCACGCCCGGCTTGCCCTCGGTGTCGACCGCGGCGAGCAGCAGGCCGCCGAGGATACCGAGGTTCTTCATGAACTGGATGCGCTGCTGATTGCGTACGTCCTTGTCCTTCTCCTGCCAGAAGGAGTGACCCGCGAGGGTCGTCGGTACGAGCGAAGCGGCCAGCAGGGACGCGCCGAGCCGGCGGCCCTTTCCGCTCGCGAGCGCGAGCCCGCCGACCACCTGGACGGCACCGTTCAGCCGGACGAGGTTGGCGGTCGTCTCGGGGATCCGGTCGCTCACCTGCGGCGGTGCGACCTTCTTCATCATCGGCACGAACCGGTCGGTCACCGGCTGGGCCTTCGGGACCAGCGGCTCGGGGTTGCGGATCGCGTTCGCGCCTTGCACGACGAAAATGACGGACAGCAACGGCCTGGCCAGTGCGCGCACGACAGTCATGCCTCCTTCATACACCACGTTGCGTACGAGTTCCGGTACCCACCGCTGAACCCTGTGATCAGATGGGGCAGCCGTCGGGGCCGCACTCGACCTCACCGTCGGCCGTCGCGCCCGGCGCGGTGATCAGCGTGACCGGCTGACGGTCCGCGTTCGCCCGCCGCAGCGCCTCCTGGAAGACCTCCACGGGCTGTGCACCGCTGACGCCGTACTTCTCGTCGATGACGAAGAACGGTACGCCGTTGGCGCCGTACGCCAGCGCCTGTGCCTGGTCTGCGGCGACCTCATCGGTGTACTCCGACTCCGCCAGCACCTCACGCACCCGCTCGGCAGGCAGGCCGGCCTCTGTGGCCAGTTCGGTCAGGGTGGCGTGGTCACCAACCGGAAGTCCGTCGGTGAAGTAGGCCTTGAGCAGGCGCTCCTTGAGGCGGCCCTGCGTGTCCGCGGGAACCTCGCCGGCCTCTGCCAGTTCACGGGCCAGGTGGAGGACGCGGTGCGCGTCCACGGTGTTGGCAGGCTTCGCCTGGTCGAGGTGGTACTCGAGACCGACCTCAGCCGCCACCTCGGTGACGTGCGCGTTCGCCTGCAGGCCCCACTCGCGGCCGCGGCCGTACTTCTCACCCAGCCGGGTCGCCAGGTCCCGCGGGTCGTCGTTCGTCGAGGACGGGTCGAGCTGGAAGCTGTGCCAGACCACCTCTGCCGTGTCACCACTGCCGGCAAGAGCCTCTTCGAGCCGGCGCTTGCCGATGTAGCACCAGGGGCAGACGACGTCGGACCACACATCAATGCGCATAACAGGCGGCAACTGACCACTGTGTGTACCTATTCCCAACCAGCCGCCGGTGTGACGCGTCTGACGCACCATGAGCTTCGAAATGGACGAGGAACTCCTGCGGACCCTGTTGAAAGAGCAGCACCCCGACCTGGCCGATCTGGAGCTCGAGGAGGTCGACGGCGGCTGGGGCAACCAGATGTGGCGCCTGGGTGCGGACCTGGCCGTCAGAGTGCCCCGCCACGACCCCGCGAACCGGCTCCTCATCGAGCACCGCTGGCTTCCGCAGATCGCAGCCCGGGTCCCACTGCCCGTTCCGACCCCGGTCCGGCTCGGCAAGTCGTCGGACCGCTTCCCCAGCACCTGGCTGGTCACCACCTGGGTCGCCGGCGAGCCTGCGGACCGTACGCCGATCAGCTCGGAGCAGGCCGCCGACACTCTGGCCGCTTTCCTGCACGCCCTGCACACCGAGGCGCCTGCCGACGCGCCGAAGAGCTTCGGCCGGGGAGGCCCGCTGCGCCGGCACACCGAGGGCTTCGAGAAGTGGGCGGACGAGTTCGCGGTCGAGGACGCCGTACGGGAGATCTGGGCCGACGGGGTCGCGGCGCCGGAGTACACGGGTACGCCGGTGTGGCTGCACAGCGACCTGCATCCGGCGAACGTGGTCGTTGCCGACGGCACGCTCAGCGGCGTGATCGACTTCGGCGACCTGTCCCACGGCGACCCGGCCACGGACCTGTCCGCCGCCTGGCTGCTCCTCCCCGACGGCACCGTGGACCGCTTCTTCGAGTCCTACCCCGTGGACGACGCCACCTACCGACGCTCCCGCGCCTGGGCCGCCGCCCGCGCCCTCTCCCTGATCGCCATCGGCACAGCCGGCATCAACGGCCAACCCGGCGGCAAACCGACCTGGCTCCCGGCCGGGCATGCGGCGATGAAGCGGCTGCTCTGAGGGCCCCTAAACTCGGCGACGCCGAGAGGAGGCCGGGAGAGTATGCGGGACGAGTTGGCGGGGCACCTGTCGCAGCTACGTGACCTGACGGGCAGGAGCTTGCGTGAGCTGGCCCGTGACGTCAACGCCAGCAGCTCTTCGCTCTCGCGGTACTTCTCCGGACAGGCCGTACCGCCGTGGTCGACGGTGGTGGCTCTGTGCAGGGCAGCCGGCCGGGATCCGCGCCCACTTCGGGAGGCGTGGGAGCGCGCCAAGGCCGGGCCGCGGACCGAGCCGTCGGCTGTTCCACAGGTACGCAACGACCTGCCGCACGACGTCACAGCCTTCACAGGCCGCCACGCGGAGTTGGACCTACTTCGCGACGCAGCACGCCGTACGTCGGTCGTAGCGATCGACGGGATGGGCGGTGTGGGCAAGACCGCCCTCGCCGTACGTGCAGCGCACCTGCTGACCGGTGACTACCCGGACGGGCAGCTGTACCTGGACCTGCACGGCTTCACGCCCGGACGGGAGCCGGTCGAGCCAGGCGAGGCGCTCCGGGTATTGCTGACCGCTCTTGGCCTGCCACCGGCCCGCATCCCGGACGGACTGGTCGAGCGGGCCGCGCTGTGGCGCTCCGAGCTGGCTCCCAGGCGCGCGATCGTGGTGCTGGACAACGTGGCCGACGCCGCACACGTCCGCGAGCTGCTACCCGGTGCCGGCCACAGCTTCGTCGTGATCACCAGCCGCCGGCGGATGGTCGATCTGGACGGTGTGCATCCGATCTCGCTGGACGTCCTCCCGGACGAGGACGCCGTACAGCTGCTGATCGAGTCCGCGGGTGGCCGGCGGGCCGGGGACATCGACGAGGTACTGCGGCGCTGTGGAAACCTCCCGCTCGCGATCCGCGTCGCCGCGGCGCGGCTGCGGCACCGCCCCGCGTGGACGCTCGACACCTTGGTGGAGCGGCTCCGGGACGGCGAGCTCGCGGTGTCGGACGTGTTCGAGATGTCGCTGCGGCAGCTCGACCCCGCCCAGCGGAGGATGTTCCGGCTGCTGGGCCAGGTACCGGGCGAGGACGTCGACGCGTACGGCGCGGCCGCTCTGGCGGGCATCCCGCTGGCCAACGCTCGTTCGTTGCTGGAGGACCTGGTCGATGCCCACCTCGTCCAGGAGCCGGCAGCGGGCCGGTACCGCATGCACGACCTGCTCCGCCAGGCCGCCCGCGCGGACGATCCCGATGCGGACCCTGTGCCCGCCATCACCCGGCTCGGCGACTGCTACCTGACCTGCTTGATCGCTGTGAAGCAGCTGATCAAGATCCTGGTCCCGCTCCCGGTCGTCGTGTCGCATCCACCGACGGCGCTGCCTGACCTGTCCAGCCACGACAACGGCACCAGCTGGATGGACACCGAGTGGGACAACCTCGTGGCCACGTTCGCGCTCGCCGTACAGCTGCGGATCGACATGCTCGCAGTCGGGCTCGCACAGCTGATGGGGATCGATCAAGGGCGCCGCGGTGGATCAGCCCAGTTGCGGGACGCGCTCGAGGCCAGCATGCCGGCTGCTGAGCGGCTCGGCGATCGCCGCATACTCGCCTCACACCGGTACCTGCTGGGCGTACAGCTGATGCGGAGGGGCCGTCCGGCCGACGCAGCACGAGAGCTCGAGGCGTCCCGTGCATTGATGGACGGCGACCGGATCGGCGAGGCGATGGCCCTGTTTCAGCTGGGAGAGCTGTACGAGCACAGCGACACCGCACGGGCTCTGGACCTCCTGAAGCAAGCGGTAGCTGTCCTCCCGCCGGATGAGTCGGCCGTTCGGCCACGGGTGCGCACTACGCTCGCCCACGCGTTGGTACGCCAGGGGCAGTACGACACCGCCTCCGAGATCGCGGCCGACGTACTCGAGACCATCCGGGACAGCGACCGTCAGACGGCGCGCATGTGTCTGGACGTGCTCGGCCGCGCGGCACTTGGCCTCGGGGATCTACACGGAGCGCTCGACTACGCCGAGCAGGCGGTCGCTGTCAGCCAGGCAACCCAGCACGCGATCTTCGAGGCGAACAGTCTCACAGACGTGGCCGTGGCCTTGCTGCACCTAGGCCGTGGGGACGAAGCGGAGGCGCGACAAGCCGAAGCAGTTCGCATCCTCGAACAGGCAGGTGAGCCGGACCGCCTCGTGCGTGGTCTCCTGCCGTACGCCGAGGCGTGTCTGTCCACAGGCGACGAGAAGACGGCGGCGCGGGACTTCCAGGCGGCGCTCGAGGTCGCCACTGCGAACGGCCTCGACTACCTCGTGCCGGCGGCGCGTGCGGGCTTGGCCCGGGTGTCCCGTCCCGTCCCGGGACACCTGTCGTAGCAGCACGAATTCGCAGGTCAGCCGCTCCCTGGACGTCCCGGGGACGTGCGGTGTCGATTGCTCCGCGGGTGACCGGCGCCGAAGCTTCCGGTCATGGACCTGTGGACAGTGGAAGGAACGGTGGCCGCGCCGGTCGCAGCGGTCGCCGGACTGTTGCTCGCCGTCTCCGAGGGCCGCGTCGGTCACGACAACCTGCTGGTGCTGGCCGGAGCCTCGGCTGCCCGTCAGGGAGCCATGACCGTCGTAGCAGGTCGTGGTCCCGGCTCGTACCGCGCTGAGCTGGCCGGACGGGTCGAGCCGGTCGAGATCCGGGTCGACCTCACTCGCAACACGCTGGCCGTTCAGAGCTGGTACGCCGGGGTGTACGCCGTGACCGCATGCGCGGTCGGCGCGTTGGTGACCCACGGCGTCCACCGGGTGGTTCCCGGCCATCCGGGCTTCGTGGATGGTCTCGCAGAGCTCGGTCTGCACGCCCGGATGCGGCGCGACCTGGACGAAGTCCTGGGTGTCGTGGCAGACCGGCTCGGCTGCTGACACCCCTCCCGTCACCACCTCCAAGGCCGTGTCAGTGCCACGGCGGTCCGGTGTCAGCCCGGCCTTCCAGAGTGGTGGCAACAACAACGAAGAAACCATCGAAAGGCACCACAATGTCTACGTTCAACACCCCGCAGGCCATCTCCGCAGTCCTGAACATCCCCGCCGGGCGCATCCAGTTGGTCGCCGCCGACCGGGCCGACACCGTGGTTGAGGTGTTGCCGGCTGACCCGTCGAAGGGGCGGGACGTGAAGGTTGCAGAGGAGGCTCAGGTCGAGTACGCGGACGGCGTACTGCGGATCACGGTCGCCGCCAAGAACCAGTACTTCGGCCCGAGCGGCTCGGTCGCGGTCAAGGTGGAACTGCCCGCCGGATCGCAGGTCGAGGTCAAGGCCGCAAGCGCGGAACTGCAGTCCACCGGACTGCTCGGCGACGTGGTCGTCGAGAGCTCGCACGGTTCGATCAACCTGGCCGACGTCGCGAGCGCCCGCCTCAGCACCGTCGCCGGTGACGTCTCGGTCGGCCGCCTGAACGGCCCCGCCGAGATCCGCACCAGCAAGGGCGACATCCGGATCGCCGAGGCCGTGCAGGGCGCGCTCGTACTGAAGACCGACGTCGGCGAGATCGAGGTCGGCGCCGCGACCGGTGTCTCGGCCTCGCTCGACGCCGGCACCACCACCGGCCGGATCAGCAACTCGCTGAAGAACTCCGAGGCCGCCCAGCTCACCATCCGGGCGACCACCACCGTCGGCGACATCGTCACCCACAGCCTCTGATCGAAGGAGCACACGCCAATGTCAACGAACGGAATCTCCGCGGCCGGCGAGAAGCGGCTGCACGAGGTCCTGGCCCGGTACGTCGACTCCGGGAAGATCCCCGGGGTCGTCGCCCTGGTCGGCCGCGGTGACGCCGAGCCGTACGTCGCAACCCTCGGGACGATGCGCCACGACGGCGGCCCGGCGATGCAGCGCGACACCATCTTCCGGATGGCGTCGACGTCCAAGCCGGTCACGGTCGCGGCCGCGATGGTGCTGCTCGACGAGTGCCGGATCCGGCTCGACGACCTGGTCGAGACCTGGCTGCCGGAACTTGCCGACCGCAAGGTGCTGCGCACGATCGACTCCGAGTTGGACGACACCGTGCCGGCGAAGCGGCCGATCACCGTCCGGGACGTACTGACCTCGACCTTCGGGCTCGGTATGGACATGACCTCGCTCGGTACGCCGATCATGAACGAGGTCTTCGCCCAGGGCCTCACGCCCAACCTGCCCGAGCCGATGCCCGAGCAGGACGAGTGGATGCGCCGCCTCGGGACCCTGCCGCTGATGCACCAGCCCGGTGAGCTGTGGCAGTACCAGATCAGCAGCGACCTGCTCGGCGTACTGGTCTCGCGGGTCTCCGGCCAGTCGTACGGCGACTTCCTGCAGGAGCGGGTGTTCGGCCCGCTCGGTATGAAGGACACCGGGTTCTACGTACCGTCCGAGGACCTGCACCGGCTGCCACCGCTGTACGTGCCGGACCCGGCGAGCGGTGAGTTCCACGTATGGGACGAGGTCGAGGGCGGCCGGCACAGCACCCCGCCGGCGTTCCAGGGCGGAGGCGGTGGACTGAACTCCACCGCCGACGACTACTACTCGTACTTCCGGATGCTGCTGAACCTGGGCAAGCACCGGGGCGAGCGGATCCTGTCCCGGCCGGCGGTGGAGCTGATGACCACCAACCGGCTCACCGCGGAGCAGCTGGCCTGGCGGGAGGCGATGGCGCGGGACAACGTGCACATCTCGTTCGGCCAGGGCCAGCAGGGCGGCTGGGGCTTCGGGATGACGGTCCGGACGTACCGGGGCGACTACGCGCCGGTCGGCCAGTTCGGCTGGGACGGCGGCTCGGGTACGTCGACGTACGCGGACCCGACCAACCAGGTGGTGGGCATCCTGCTGACCCAGGTCGGCGCGTCCACCGCGACGCCGATGCAGATCATGCAGGACTTCTGGACGACGATCTACCAGTCCCTCGACGACTGACACCTGCTGCCCGGCTCAGGAAATCCTGAGCCGGGCAGGATCGTTCAGAGGACGGCCTGGGCGATGAAGTCGGCGACCGCCTTCGGCTGCGAGACGGCTACGGCGTGCGAGCCGTCGACCTCGATCGTGGTCGCGTTCGCGCGGGCGGCCATCTTCCGCTGGCCGTCCGGGTGGATCGCCTCGTCGTGGGTGGCGACCAGGTCGTAGACCGGGAGGCGCTTCCAGCTCGCCGTACCGGACTTCTCGTCGAAGGCCGCGGCGGCGATCGGGCGCTGGGTCCGGCCGAGCAGCTCGGCGTCCTCGACGTCCGCGGCGAACAGCGCGTGGAACTTGGACCGGTCGATGCTCAGCCAGGTCTCGTCGGCGCCGTCGCCGTTCGGCAGCTGGTGCGGCACCAGGCCGGAGCCGAAGTCGTTGGCGGGGAAGCTGCCGAGCAGGTCCTGCAGGCTCTCGCCCTCCTCGGGGACGAACGCCGCGACGTACACCAGCGCGGACACGTTGTCGGCCAGGTTCGCGGCCGCGGTGATCACGGCACCGCCGTACGAGTGCCCCACCAGCACGACCGGGCCGTCGATCTCCCGGACCTGGGCGGCCACCCGGCTGCCGTCGAGGGCCGGGCCGCGGAGCTCGTTGGCGACCGCGATCGCCGGGATGCCGCGGCGGGTCAGCTCGGCGATCACACCGGACCAGCTGGAGTTCTCCGCGAACGCGCCGTGCACCAGGACCACTGTGGGGGTCTTGTCAGTCATTTCGCTGTTCCCTTCTCGGTTGCTTGGTAGAAGGAAACCGCTGACGGCCGTTCCGGCGGATCGGGTGAACACATGAATTCCGTCGTGCAGCCCGCGGTCGCGGTGCACCCAGAACTCATGCGTTCGGGGGAGGAGCGAACCGCTCCAGCACCAGCCGGGTCAGCTGGACCCGGGAGTTCACCCCCAGCTTGCCGAACACGGCCCGCAGGTGCGTCCCGACCGTACTGGCCGACACCACGAGCTCCTCCGCCGCCGACCGGTTGGTGTGGCCTTCCGCGACGAGCAGGGCGACCCGCCGCTCCATCGGCGTGAGCGCCTCCCATCCCTGCTTAGCCCGTGGCGGTACGGCCGCCCAGCGACGTCGCCGTACTCCGGCTGCCTGCAAGACCGCCTGGATCCGCCCCGACGGAGCCGTCGCGCCGAGAGCGGTGAGACTGTCCAGCGCTCGCTCCAGCGCCGGTACGCCGTTCTTGCGGTCTCCTGCCTCCAGAGCGGCCCGCCCGTACCGCTCCTCGGCCTGTGCTAGCAGCAACGGCCTGTCTGCTTCACGGACGAGCTCTACCGCGGCAGCCAGCTTCTCGACGTCATCGCCCGCTGCCACGACGGCTAGCGCGCCACGGCCCGCGGCTGACGGCTCAAGTCGCTCCAGCTCCGGTCGTGCGTTGGCCTGTAGTAGTACGCCGATGCGTTCTGGGAAGTCATGTGGCGTTGCGGCCAAGCGCTCCACTGCATGAGTGTCGCCATCTGCGAGGGCTAGTAGTGCGCTGACGGTGGGGTCGGCGCCGGCGAGCTTCCGTGCTTGGGACAGGTGGCCGCGCAGGAGTGCTACCAGTGCGAGGATCTGGTCTGCGGCCGGAGCCAGCGTGCGGTCGTGCAATTGGTCCATCCAGCGCAGGCCGGCTTGTGCGGCGTCCTCGGCTTCCTGCAGGTGCCCAGAGGCGTACTCGAGCCGTGCGAGCAGCACACCCAGCTGCGGAGCGGCCCAGGAATCACCTGCGGTCATCAGGTCTCGCACACGCACCAGGGCGGCCGGCAGGTCGTCTGTCTCGGCACGGCAGTACAGCTCGCCCACCTCAACCAGCGTGGGCTGCAGACTCCCCAGCCCGACCGGCACCCGCCGTGCCGCGGCATACAGCTCCTGCGCCATGCGGTACCTGCCCTCAGCTCGCGCCTGCTCCGCGTCAGCCACCTGCTGCAGTCCCTGGGCGATCGGGTCGGTTGCCAATGTCGGAGGTTCCGCACCAGCGAGAGCGCGGTAGGCGGTGAGCCGTTCCGTCAGGTGTTCTGCCGCCCCTGGAACGGTCAGCTCGTGCAGCGCGAGCCGCCGAAACGGTGCGAGATACAGCCGCAGCGTCGCCTGCTGATCCGGCGTCGCACTGCGCATCAGGTCGTCCGCGAAGGCCTTGGCGCGGTCGTACTGCCACGCAGCGACGAGAACGCTCACCACGTCCAGCCCGACCTCCACCCGGAGCGGATCGTCCACGGGCGTCAGGTCGAACGCCTGCTGGATCACCTCGGCCGCAGTCGTCGACATGGTCGCCAACAGGTCCCGCGCGGCCTCCCGCAGGGTCGCAACAGCCGCAGTGTCGCCTGGCTGCGCAACAGCCAGCACATGCGGCGCAGCCGCCGCAGCACCACGCCCCGCGGACATCAGCTGGTTCGCGATCGCGCCGTGCAGTGCTCGCTGAGCAGACGGAGGTACGTCGGCCAGCGCAGCCGACCGCAGCAGCTCGTGCCGGAACCGCAGTACTGAACCGCCGTCAGCGAGCAGCCCCGCCTGGATCGCCTCCTCCAACGGCGCCGCCAGCCGCGCTACCGGCGCAGCCATCAGTACGGCGACGTCCTCCAGCCGGAACTCGCTCCCGAACACGGCCGCGGTCCGTACGAGCTCCCGGGCCGTCTCGGACAGCTCGCTCGTACGACGACGTACACCCTCCACCAGCCCCGCGGACAGGTCGTTGTCGCTCAGGTACAACCCGGCGATGAGCTGCTCAGCGAGGAACGGGATGCCCTGCACTCCTGCGAGCTGTACGGCGAGCGCCGGGTCCACCGCGCGATGCAAACGGTCCGCGGCTAGGTCCTGGATCGCGTCGGCGCTCAGGGGCGTCAACGGGATGCGGTGGACCGGTACGTTGACCGCCTCCACCAGTTGGTCCGTCGTACCGCCAGGAGCAGGCCGTGTCGCCAGCAGCCACAGGACCTGCGCAGCCGGGAGCCTGTCGATCATCACCCGGAGTGCGAACCCCGTCAGCGGGTCCGACCACTGCGCATCGTCCAGCACGATCAGTGCGCGTACCCCAGCCAGCCGTCGCCCGATGAGGTCAGCCAACCGCTCAGCCAGCCACAAGGGCTGCGTGTTGAGCCCAGCCAGCTCAAGGAACTGCTGTGTGTCGATCAGCGGCTCTGTGCCCGCTCGCAGCGCAGGAGCGAGTGAAGCGAGCGGACTGATGTTGTCGGTCTGGTGAGCGACCGCGCTGGCCACC
Source organism: Kribbella sp. NPDC031520 (assembly GCF_055580825.1). Taxonomy (NCBI): domain Bacteria; kingdom Bacillati; phylum Actinomycetota; class Actinomycetes; order Propionibacteriales; family Kribbellaceae; genus Kribbella; species Kribbella sp. NPDC031520. The sequence continues at coordinate 185,507 of NZ_JBVIKS010000001.1, read as the reverse complement.
AGAAAGCCTTGACGCTCAGCCTGCTCCACAGCAGCTGCCAGCAGGGCTGACTTGCCGATCCCCGGCTCGCCACTGACAACCGCCAGCGACGCCCTGCCGTTGCCTGCCGCACGCAATGCGTCCAGGAGCTTGCCCAGCTCCCCAGATCGTCCTCGCAGCGGCACCATGGTGGATTTGTATCAACCGCAGCGACGTACAGCCAGCAAGGCATACACCCGGGCAGCCTGGAGTACGTCGGCCAGTACGACGTGCTCGTCCGCCGCATGCGCGTACCGGACATCACCCGGTCCGCACTGCAACGTGGGCACACCCGCCGCCGCGTACTGCCGCAGATCGGACCCGTACGGCGCTCCCCTGACGGCAGGGACCTCGCCGGACACGTCGGCTACCGCCTGGACCGTGTCGGTCAGCAGTGGATCATCCTCCGCCAGCAGACCCGACGCGAACGCACCACCCGGCCAGGTGACCCTTACCGGATGCTCTCGCAACCAGTCGTCCTTCGCACACGCGTCAGCCACAGCCGTCTCGAAGGCAGCCCGTGCTTCCGCAAGACCCTCACCCAGGCGTACGCCGTACCGGCCCTCCGCCACCAGCCGATCCGGCACCGTGCTCGCCCAGTCGCCTGCGGCGATCGTGCCGACCGAGAGTGGGTTCGCCAGGTCGAGGTGGGCGAGCAGCGGATGCGGGTCCCGGTTGCGCTCCCGTTCGAGCTCCTGCAACGCCGTCTGGATCACGGTGAACTTCTCGATCGCACTCACCCCACGGCTACGGGTCGAACCGTGCGTCGCGAGCCCCGGTACCTCCAGGCGGAACGTGAGCGAGCCCGCGTTCGCCGGAATCACCGTGCCCGCGGTCGGTTCGGCGATCAGGCACGCCTCGCCGCGATACCCGCGCCGCAGCGTCGCGAACGTGCCGGCGCCGCCGTCCTCCTCGCCGATCACCGTGTGCACCGCCAGCGGCTTCCGCAACCGGATGCCGGAGGCAACGATCGCCGCGACCGCCCCGAGGATTGCCGCGACGCCGCCCTTCATGTCGCAGGTCCCGCGTCCCCACATCACGCCGTCCTCGACCCGCGCCTCGAACGCGTCGCCCGGCACCACGTCCACATGCCCGTTGAGGATCAGCCCCGGCGTCGCGGGACCACCGAATACGCCGACGCAGCCCCACGCCTCGGCCCGATCGACCTCCATCCCCGGGAACCCGGGATCGTCGGCCGCCAGGTCGAGCCGCCAGTGATCGACCTTCAGCCCCAGCGCCCGCAACCGCGCCGCACACCAGGCCTGTACGTCGGCCTCGGCCGCGGTCCCGTCCACGCTCGGGATCCGTACCAGCTCGCGCAGATCGTCGACAATCCGATTGTCGTCGATCGCGGCCAGAACGGTCTGTTCGGTCTCGAAATCCACAGCACCTTGAATACCACCGATCGGCCGACAAGATCTGACCGTTCGCCCGACAGACCGCCCGGCGCCAGGCTGCCAAAGTTCCTGGGGACGGCCCACCCGGGGCCGGGGGGAAGGGAAACCGCCATGCACCGCAAGAAGAAGATCCTGATCGCCGCAGCCGCCACACTCGTCATCGGCGCCGGCTCCGCATTCGCCTACTGGAGCACCACCGGCTCCGGCACGGGTGCGGGGACGAACGCAGCCTCGAACGGCAACATCGTCCTGCACGCGAGCTTCGCCAACGGTCTGACGCCGGGAGCCAGCACGCCGGTCACGTTCACGGCCGACAACCCGGGTTCGTCGAGCCTGCGCATCGGCACCGTGACCTCTGTTGTATCAGCCTCGGGCACCTGTGACGCCAGTTGGTTCACCATCCCGGCTGTGCTCGAGGACCAGACCATCGCCGCCGGTGCGACCGGTGTCACGCTGGCCGGCCCCGGCACGCTGACCTTCGCCGACAGCGCAGCGAACCAGGACGCCTGCAAGAGCGCCACCATCACGCTCACGCTGTCCAGCAACTAGTAGGTCATCGCGGTTTCCCGGGTTCCCGGGCGGGGCGCTTCATCGACCCAGCGCCTCGTCCGGGCCGGGACCGCAGCAGTTCTTGGGGGGGAGTGAGCAACGGATGCGAGGCACGCGTACGACGCCGCGCCGGCTGATCAGGTTCGTGATCGCCGGCCTGTGCCTGGTGCTCGCCGTGGCAGGCCTGGCGTACGCCGCCCAGCCGGCGAAACCCGGCCTCACGCTGGGTATCTCACCGGCCGGCCAGTCGGTGACCCGCGGCCAGCCCGCGACGTACACCGTCAGTGTGACCTCGACCGGAGGTTTCACCGGAGCGGTGTCGCTCAGCGCCAGCGGTTTGCCGAGTGGCGTGTCGGCGACGTTCAGCCCGCCGTCGGTGACGCTCACTTCCGGCAGTACGGCGCAGACGACCCTGACCGTGAACACCGCGTCCACAACACCGACCGGATCGTTCACCTTCACCGTCCAAGGCACCGGCGGCAAAGTCAGCGGGACCGTTTCGGCCGGCCTGACCGTCAATGCGCCGGTCTCGAGTTCGATCGCGCTGTCCGCGACTCCTGCGTCGGTGACGCTCGCACCCGGGTCCACCGCGGTGTACACCCTGCAGCTGACCCGCACGAACTTCCCGGGTCCGATCACGTTCGGCGTCGTCGGCGGCCTGCCCACGGGCGCAACCGCGGTCTACACACCGAACCCGGCAACCGGCAGTTCGTCGACATTGCAGATCACCACACCCGCAACGGCGAACGACGGCACGTACACGCTCTACCTGACCGCATCCGGTCAGAGCCCGTCCGGCACCACGCTGTACGCCTACGCGAGCGTGCAACTCGTCGTACAGACCACAGGGAAGCCGTTCACGATCAGCGGCAACCTGTCCGGAGCACTCGCGCCCGGAGTCTCCCGGCCGCTCGACCTCACGCTGACCAACCCGAACAAGAAGCCGATCTCCGTGACGAACCTGACCGTCGCCCTCACCTCGGTGACGCGCACGCCGTACGCGATCAGCCACAACCAGCCGTGCGGACCGGCCGACTACAAGATCACGCAGTACGCCGGCACGTATCCGCTGACCGTCCCCGCGAGCAGCAGCTCGACACTGTCCGGTCTCAACATCGCTACCTCCGCCTGGCCGCAGGTAGCGATGCTCGACACAGCCTCGAACCAGGACGGCTGCAAAGGCGCGACAGTCTCGTTCACCTATTCGGGCGCCGGACAGGGGAGCTGACCATGACTCGACGCCTGTTGCTCATGCTCGCCGTCGCCGTCCTCGCGCTGACCGGTGGTGGAGTCGCCTGGGCCTTCTGGTCCGCGGCCGGCGCCGGTACCGGTAGTGCCGCGACCGGCACGCTCAACCCGCCGACAAACCTCAGCGCGGTGACGACGCCCGGCCTCGGCACTGTCCACCTCAGCTGGACCGCGTCCGCGCAGGCGAGCGGCTACTACGTCATCCGGGTGCGAAACAGTGACAGTACGACGGCCGCCGCGTGTGGCACGTCCCCGTCGCAACGGACCACCAGTACGTCGTGCGACGACCTAGCAGTGGCCGACGGCACGTACCACTACACGGTCACCGCCGTCCTCGCCACCTGGACCGCTACGAGTGCGTCGAGTGCGAACGTCACGGTGAACAACACGCGGCCATCGGTCACGGTCAACCAGGCCGCCGGCCAGGCCGATCCGGCCTCGACCTCGCCGATCAACTTCACCGCGGTGTTCAGCGAGACCGTCGCCGACTTCACCAGCTCCGACGTGACCGTGACCCCGGCAACCGCGACGGCGACTGTCACCGGCAGCGGTACTACGTACAACATCGCGATCAGCGGGCTGACCGCGACCGGCACGGTCACCGTGTCGATCGCCGCGAACGTCGCCCACGACGCGGCAGGCGCCGGCAACACCGCCTCGACCAGCACCGACAACACGGTCCTGTACGACGTAACCGCACCGACGGCCCCTGCTCCGGCCGCGATCGCCGCAGTCACCTTCGGCACCTTCGTCAACAACGAGGTCGTCACACTGACCGACGCCCCCACCGACGCGAACTCCGCCGTCGCCTCAGTCGCGTACTACTACTGCCCCGGAACCACCGGCTCCTGCACCAGCACGAACTGGACCGCGATCGGCTCGTCCACCACAGCATCCACCAACTTCCCGGTCAACTCCCCCGCCCCACTAGCCGCCGACGGCCCATACCGAATCGTCGCCGTAGCCACCGACACCGCAGGCAACATAAGCGGCCCGAGCGCCGCGACCCAGCTGACCGTAGACACCACCCCACCAACCGTCTCGCGCCCAACTGTGAACGGACATCCGTGATGAGCATCTTCAGAAACGTGCGGAAGGGCGTCGGTGCCGAGAGCCGAGCGACGAGCCGTACGCCGCGTCGGGCAACCTGGTGGCGCCGGGGAGCAGTTGCCGCGCTGACGCTGGTTCTCGCCGGACTCGGCTTGGTCAACGCAGGGCCGGGCTTCGCTGTCGGCAGCGCCAACAGCGGCGACGGGACGATGACCGTCTCGCCGTCGGCGGTGGTTGCCGGGTCCACCGGCAACTCGTTCACCTTCACCTTCACGGCACCGGCGAATGGCAAGTTCAGCACCGGCTCGTTCGTCACGTTGACCGTGCCTGGCGGATGGACAGCGCCGTCGACTACCTCAGGAACACCTGGCTACACGACAGCAACAAATGCAGGTACCTGCGGGGCGACAATCTCTTCGATCACCGGTACCGGGCCTTGGACGATCACTGTCGGCCAGACCTGCAACGCCGGAGACGGGTTCACGCTGACGTACGGCGCAAGCTCCGGCGGCACGAAGGTCGCGGCGCCGACCACGGCGCAGACCGCATCCTTCGCGGCAACGTCCCGGTCGGGTAACAGCGGCGCCGCAGCCAACCTGGCGGTCTCGCCGCAGGTGACGGTGACTCCCGCCGCGGCCTCCAAGCTGGTGTTTGTGCAGGGGCCATCCAATGGGTTTGCTGGTACGGCTTTGACTCCGGCGATCACGGTGCAGGTGCAGGATCAGTACGGTAATGCGGTTTCCGCGTCGGGGGTCGTCGTTACGTTGGCGCCGTCGGCTGGGGGGATTGATTCCGGGGCGAGTGCGACCACCAACAGTTCGGGGCGAGCCACCTTTAGTGGTGTCGTGATCAACACCGCCGCGCTTGGGCTCACGCTCACCGCGTCCGCGTCCGCAGCCGGACTGACTGCGACCGCGCCGTCAGCGTCCTTCAATGTCACCGTTGCGGTCAGCAGTGGCGCAACGCTTACCGACACAACGTCTGACGGTAGCGGGGCCGGGGTGAAGGTGGTTTCGTACTACTACTGCGCCGGTTACTCCGGAAGCTGCACGAGTGCGAACTGGACGTTGATCGGCTCGTCGACCACCGGCGCCAGCTACCAGGTCAGCTGGGCGTCCACGCCTGCGGCCGGTGCTTACCGGGTCGTTGCTGTCAGCACCGACAACGTGAGCAACGTCAGCCAGCCGAGTGTGAGCATGCCCGTTACCGTCAGCTGAGCAGTTCCAGCAGGCGGCTGCCTCCCTGGTTCACCAGTTCCTGGGGGTACGTACCGCGATCGTGGACGAACTCCGCGACCGACGCGAACGCAGCCCCCGCGCACACCGCGACGGCGGCCGGGCCGCTCGCGTGCAACGCCGCCTCGAGGAACAGTTCGTCGACGCCGGGTGCAGCGCCGTCCCGCGCCGCCGACGCAGCCAGGGACACCAGGTCGTAGCCCCGGGCGCCACTGCCGGCGGCTTCGATGTCGACGATGCCGGTGATCCGGCCATCGAAGGCCAGCAGGTTGCCCTTGTTCAGGTCGCCGTGTACGAAGTCGTGCTGGGGCAGTACGGCGTCGCGGTACGGCCGGCACAGCTCGCCGTACAAGCGCACCAACTCGGACGCGTCGTCGCCGTACCCGAGCACGCGCTCCCAGGCGCCGTCCCAACCCTCGAAGACGACGCCCTGTGCCCAGGTGGACCAGGTCACGTCGTGGTCCTCGGGGATCAGGTCCTGCTGGAGTTCGCAGATCCCGATCAGCTCCCGCGCCAGCGCCTCGTCGAGTACGGGCACGCTGCCGGGGACGAGTTCCTGCAGCTGGTACGGCGACCCGGCCGCGGTCGTACCGACTGCCAGCCACTCGGGCGTCGGGTAGCCGACCGCCCGGGCGCGGCGCACGAGCTCGGCCGCCCGCTGGACGCGTGGTGTCCACGAAGGATTGTCGGTCCACTTCAGCACGACGCCGCCGGTGAGCACGTACGCGGTCGACTGCAGACCACCGGTCAGTTGCCGCACCACCTGATAGTCGGTGCCCAGGGCAACGTTCAGTTCGGCGACAACCGACTCGGTGGTCTCCATCAGGGCGTCAACCGGTGCAGGTCGCGCGGGAACAGCGCCACCTCGCGGACGTTCTCGGCGCCGGTCAGCCGGGCCACGAACCGCTCCAGCCCGATCGCGAACCCGCCGTGCGGCGGCATCCCGTGCTTGAACGCCTGCAGGTACGAGCTGTACGCCGGCGCCTCCGCCGACTCGCCGCGCGCCGCGAGGGCCGCGACGTAGTCGGAGTACCGGTGCAGGCGCTGGCCGCCGGTGACCAGCTCCATACCGCGGAACAGCAGGTCGAACGAGTTCGACCAGCGCGGGTCCGACGGCTGCGGATGCGTGTAGAACGGCCGCTTCACCATCGGGTAACCCTCGACCGCGACGAAGTCGCTGCCGTGCTCCTTCAGCGCCCACTCGCCGATCGCACGCTCGTCCGCCGGCGCCAGGTCCGGCTCGTCCGGCGAAGCACCGGCGATCCTCAGCGCCTCGCTGAAGTGCAGCACCGGTACGTCCACCGGTATCTCCGGCAACTCCACCCCGAGCCGTTCCAGCGCCGACGAAGCCCGCGAACCGACCGAGGACAACATCCCGGCAATAGCCGTCCGCAGCATCGCGAGCACGTCGCGGTGGTCGGTGATGAACCCGAACTCCGCGTCGAGCGACACATACTCGGCCAAATGCCGCACCGTGTCGTGCGGCTCCGCCCGGAACACGGGACCGACCTCGTAGACCCGCTCGAACACGCCGACCAACTGCTGCTTGTAGAACTGCGGAGACTGCGCCAGGTACGCCGGCCCGCCGAAGTAGTCCAGCGCGAACACGTTCGCCCCGGACTCGGTGGCCGTACCGACGATCTTGGGCGTCTGGATCTCCGTGAAGCCCTGACCGTTCAAGGCCTCGCGGAATCCGTAGAGAGCGGCCGCCGCGATCTCCCACCCCGCACGGACGACGGGATGCCGCAGCGCGACCGGTGCGTTGTCCAGTACGACGGGCAGCCCCGCGCCCACGGCCGGACGCCAGAGCTCGATCGGCGGCGTCGCGGCCGGCTCGGTCAGCGGCGTGATCACCGGGTCGACGATCTCCGCGCCACCGGGCGCCTGCGCGTTAGCGGCGACCGTACCGGTCACCTCAACGACAGTTTCCTCGCCCAACGAGTCCAGCTGTTCCTGTGATCCCTTGACGACGATCTGGGTCAGGCCGGACCGGTCCCGCAGGATCAGGAAACTGACGGCGGCGAGCCGTCGTCTTCGGTGCACCCAGCCGGCCACCGTGACGGTCTGGCCTACTGCTGAGGGGATCTCATGGCTGAGAATGCGCATTGCTGTTCACCTCCAGGTCATTTCTCGAACCCCGGAGGTGTGGGCGAAGGGGAATCTCGCGGTGCCACCACACCTTCACCAAGCCCGAAGGGCCTGGCCTCTTGCACAGCAGTCGCTCGGGAGTGTCTTCGCCACCGCTGCACGTATCGCCTTCCCAGCTACCGGCGACTCTCTCCGACGTGCAGTACGGCGCTACTTGGTTCCGTCAGCGCGAACACAACCAGGATAAGGGACTACGGCAACCCGGTTTCAGCGGCGGGACTCTGACGGCGGGATCTGGGCGCTGTCGGTGTCCTCGCGGCCGCCGAGGCGGGCGTGCACGGTGAAGACGTTGTTCGGGCTGGTGCACGGGAACCAGGCGTTCCACTCGGAGTTCAGCGGCCTCTGGTAGTTGTTCGTCCAGCAGGTCGCGCGGCGGATGTCGCTGGTCCGGTCGCAGGTCCAGCCGAGGTCGAACGACGGCAGGAACACCAGGTTGCGGCCCCACGAGATGTCGAGCTCGACCCGCCGGCCCTGCGCACCGTTCACCTTCAGGAACCTGTTGTAGACAAAGGGATTCGGGTCCTGGGAAGGCGTCGGCGTGATGATCTGCAGCAGCGACTCGTCCTGCTGGACGCCGGGCAGCACCTCGGAGTCGGTGTCGCTGACCAGGTCCGCCTGCGCCGTCACAGTGAACGTGCGCGCCGCGGCCGACGCGTCGTCGGGTACGTCGAAGTCCGCCGCCAGCGGGGCCGGCTTGTCCGGATTGGCCGCCGTACAGGTCGCGGTCGCCTCCGAGCACTTCCAGCCGGCCGGGTTCGCGGCGATCGGCCACTCCAGCGCCTTGCCGTACGTGATCTTCAGCGTGACCTTGGTGCGGTTCGCCCGCGGAGTGACGGTGAGGATCCGATGGTGCACGTCCGGGTCGGTCCTGCCGTCGAGGATCTTCAGCAGGTTCTCGTCGGTGCTCGGCGTGGCGTCCAGGGTGCGTGACGCGTAGTCGTACAGCCGGCCGGTCTTCGCGTTCACGGTGAAGGTCCGGTCGGCGACCGTCCCGCCGGTCGGGGCGTCGAAGGTGATCGTGATCGGTGCGGGCTTCGCCGGGGTGGCTGCCGTGCACATCTCAGTCGTCTTGACGCAGGTCCAACCCGGTGGGTTGCCGTTGATGGGCCACTCCAGCTCCGCGCCGTACTTGAACGTGATCATCACCGGATTCGCGTTGCCTGCCGGGGGCTTGATCGTGATCACGAACCGGACCCCGGCGGCTGCCGCCGACCGGGTTCCCTCGGAAGCCGGGGCGCCGCCACCGCTCGGTGGCATCGTGATCGTCACCATGCCGGGGTACCGGATCGGTGTCGTCGGCGTCGGCTTGGGCGGGGTCGGCGTACTCGGGGGCGGCGTCGTCTGGGTCGGTGTCGGTGTGGTCGGCGCGGTCGTAGGTGCGGTGGTCGGAGCCGTCGTCGGGTTGGACGCCGGCGGCTGCGTCGGCTGCACCGTGGGCGGTTTCACCGTCGGTGGCTTGACCGGCGGAACGGTCGGGTTCGCCGGCGGTTGGGTCGGCTGGGTCGCCGACGGCTTCGGCTGGTCGATCGCGGCCGGGGGAGTCTTGTTGCCGGTGAGCGCCATCGCGGCGAGTACGGCGGCGACCGCGACCACGACGACCGCGCCGGCGCCGACCGCGGTCCGCGTGCTGTTCTCGGTGACCTTGCGCCAGCCGGTGACGACGAAGCCGACCAGGCCGACCTTCGCGCCGGAGGCAGCGGCCAGGTATCCGAGGCCGGCGGTGCCCAGGAGGGCCGGGGCGAGCAGCGCCGGCAGCGCGCTGTTGACCTCGACGAGCTCGAGGTACACCGCGGTGCACTTCGCGCAGTCGTCCAGGTGCTCGCGGACGTTCCGGTTCTCGCGCTTGGTCAGACCGCCGCGGACGTACGCGCCGAGGCGCTCGGTCGTCCAGCGGCAGCGGTCTCCGGCGACGTCGGCCAGGTGCTGTTGCAGGTACGCCTGCCGCAGACCCTCGCGCGCCCGGTACGCGAGCGCGGAGACGCCGTTCGCGGTCAGGCCGAGCAGCGGCGCGATCGCGGCCGGCTTCTCGCCCTCGACCTCGGTGTGCCAGAGCACGGCCTGCCAGCGCTCGGGCAGGCTCGCGAACGCCTTCGCCGCGGCACCGCTCTCGAAACCGGTGACGGTCGGGTCGTCGAAGCCCTCGGGTTCCCGCTCGTACGCCGCGATGTCGTCGGTGGACTGCACCTTCTTGCCGGAACGGATCCGGTCGACGTGCACCCGCCGTACGGTCGTCAGCAGGTACGCGCGGAACGAGATGTCCGGGCCGCCGCCGGCCCGCAGCGCGTCCAGCACCTTCGCGAACGCGTCGCTGGCCAGGTCGTCGGCGTCGTTGGCCGGGACCAGCTGGCGGGCCATCCGCTCGGCGGCGTAGTGGTGCCGCGCGTACAGCTCGCCGTACGCCTCCAGGTCACCGTTGCGCACGCGCGCGATCAGTTCCGCGTCGCTCGGCGCATCCGGCTGGCCGTCCGGCGTCTCCATTCCATCTCCCCCGTGGGCTCTGTGACAACTCTCAGTGCGGCAACGTGACAGTGAGTCACATGTAGTTGCCGAGGACAAGGCTCCCACGTGTGACGGGCTGTGCGCATCATTTGGCGCATCATCTCTGCCGCGGAACTGCCGAGAGTGTGCCCCTTTCCTTACGAGATCGCCAGTGCGGAAGTTACGCGAAAAAAAGTTCTGCGAATCCGCGTCATGAATCGTCACCGGGTCGGTCTCTTCGGCGTACGACGCTTCCGGCCGACCGGTCGGGAGACTGACGGGGCTGTTTTTCGAGGAGGACCATGTCGCTGTTCGCGGATATCCGTCGACGGCTCGACCTGCGTCCGGCCAAGTCCCTGAACCTGGCGGGGTCGCCCGCCCGGCTCGTGCCGGAGGCGTCGTCCATCGATCAACCGTGCGGTGGGAGGGATCCGCACGGCACAGCTGGCATCGACCACAGCGCCTATCTCGCGATCGCCGAGGCGCTTCGGGACGGTGCCGATGTTGTGCCTGCATCGGACGAGACCGGACGCCGCCTTGCGGCCGACGGTGTCTCGCTGGTGGAGGCACTTGATGGGCTGAGTGCGTTGTACCGCTCGATCGCCGGGGGCGAGCCGGCTTTCGCAGCGGTACGCGCACTCAGTTCCAGCTGGGCCGAGGCATCTCTGGTCTACCTGCACTCGCTGTCCTGCGAGGACCCGCTGACCGGGCTGTCCAGCCTGGCGCACCTGCGGTCAAGGCTGGGCGAGCTCTACCGAGAGGCGGAATTCCGTGGAACTTCCGTACCGCAAACCCATGCACTGGTGGTTGTCGAACCGCTCAATCCGCCGGGCACCTCGCCGTTCGACCGCGAGCTCCGGCTCGTCGACGTCGCGGAATGCCTGCGGATCGTCTTCTGCGGGGGTGACGTACTGGGCCGCATCGGCTCACGCCGCGCGGCGGCGCTCGTCGGCCGCGAGCCGAACCTGCCGGAGCAGGTCGCGACGGTACGAGCCCTGATCACGCAGTGGCGGCTGGACACCGACGTACCGCAGCTGGCCCGGATCTGGATCGAGGGCCTGCCCGGTACTGACGCAATGGCCGGCCGGCTCCTCGACGAGCTGGCCAGACCGTAGAACTTGCGCCCGGACGCCAACAGGGGGGCGGCCGGGCGCATCGATCCGGCGGCGGATCGCCTAACACGGGGTGGGCGATCCGCCGCCGCTACGTCTGCAGCAGTTGCTCGACGAGTTCGGCGTACCCGATGCCGGCGCCCTTCGCGGCGACCGGGACCAGGCTTCCCGGCGTCAGCCCGGGCAGTGCGTTCACCTCGAGGCAGTACGGCGTACCGGACGCGTCGCAGCGGAAGTCGGCCCGGGAGTACGACGTACCGAACCCGAGGGCCCGGTGCGCCCGGAGCGCCAGCTCCTGCAGCTGCTCGGCGAAGTGCGCCGGGATGTCGGCCGGGCAGATCTCCCGGACCGCGCCCGGCTGGTACTTCGCCTCGTAGTCGAACACGGCCGTGGTCAGCTCGATCTCGACCACGGGCAGGGTCGTCGTACCGATCACGGCGACGGTGAACTCCCGGCCGCTCAGGAACGGCTCGACGAGTACCTCGCCCTCGGCGCGCAACGCCTCCAGCGAGTCGACCTTGCGGACGGCCACGCTCGACCCGTCCGCGACCGGCTTCACCACCACCGGTCCGCGGGCCAGCAGGTCCTTGACCGCGACCGGAGGCTCGGGCTGCTCCGCCGAGTTGTAGAGCACCCGCGGCGGCACAGGCACGCCGGCGACTTCCAGCACGGCCTGGCAGCGACCCTTGTGCCAGGCAACGGCGCAGACGTCATGGCCCGCGCCGGTGAACGGCACCCCGGCCAGTTCGAGCAGGGCCTGAATGTGTCCGTCCTCACCCCAGCCGCCGTGCAGTGCGATGAACACGCGATCGGCCCGGCGAAGCTCCTCCAGGACAGGGCCGCCGGTGAGGGCGGCATACATCCGTTGCCGGAGTGCGGCGCGCTCCGACGGTGACGGAGGTACGGACGGCACGGGTACGGCGGCATCGTCGGCCGACACGCGTACCGAAAGGACTGGCTGCTCGGCCGCCGGGTCGATCAGCATCACCTCGTGGCCGCGCTCGGTCAGCGCCTTCGCGACTGCCCACCCCGACGACCGGGACACGTCCCGCTCCGAGCTCTCGCCGCCACACAGCACCACGACTCGCATGACATCAGAGTCTGCCAGGCGGTGGTCCTCAGGGAACGACCACGACGACCGGGGCGTCCTTGCGGCAGGTGAGGCGGTGGCCGAGCGAGCCGGTCAGGCGGTGCCGGCGTTTGGCGGAGCGGCCGACCACGAGAAGGCGGGCGTCGACCTGGCGGGCGACGTCGGACAGCGTGCCGATCGCGTCGCCGAACTCGCCGACGAAGCTCAGCTGTACGCCCGCCTCGTGCGCGCGGCGTACCGCCTCAGCCTCGATCTCGGCGGCCAGTTCCTGCTGGTTGTCCTGGGCGGCGGCGTAGTCGTACGGAACGCCGAGCGCCGCGGTCGGAGCGGAGAACGGCATCACGTAGACCGCTACCAGTTGGCCGTTCGTCCGCAGCGCCTCGCCGGCGGCCCAGGCGAAGGCGTCCCAGCTGGTGTCCGAGCCGTCGAGGCCGACGACGATCGCCGGTGATCCGAGGTTCTGGGGGATCGAAGTGCGCCGGGCTTCGGCTTCGTGGTTCATCAGGTCACCTCAACGGGGTGCGGCTGTCTTGGTCCTCGCCGGCCAGCTCGACCAGGCGGAGGATGGCCGGCGCCGCCGCGCGCAGTGCGGCGGCGTCCTGGTCGTCCAGCTTGTCGATCAGGTCGGTCAGCGTCGACGCACCGTCGGCCCGAAGATCACGGAGCCGGCGGGTGCCGGCGTCGGTGACGGCAACGAGTACGACACGGGCATCGGCGGGGTCCCGACGGCGCTCGGCCAGACCTTGCTCCACGAGCTGGGTGACCAGCGCGGTCATCGACGGCTGCGTCACCTCCTCGCTGACGGCCAGGTCGGTGAGCCGGCGCGGACCGGTGCGTTCCAGCGTCGAGAGTACGGACGCAGCGGTCAGGCTCAGCGTCCGCGGCCGCCGGCGAATCGCGACCGCGGCCAGCCCGAACAACGCCTCGCCAACCGTGCTCATACGATAAGTATAGGCACAGTTATATAGATTGCCCTATGTGATCTGCGCGGCTTACTCGGCATCCGCGAGTGGTTCGAGCAGCTCGGGGCCGTTGTTCTTCACGCTGTTGACGGCTGTGGTGATCGCGTAGATGTCGAGGCTGCCCTGCGGCGGTGGCGCCATCAGCGCGCGGATGTCGTCGACCTCGTTGAGCCGCGGGTCGAGCCACGCCTCCCAGTCCTTCTTCGCCACCGTCATCGGCATCCGGTCGTGGATGTGGCCGACGTCGTCGGTCGCCGTGGTGGTGATGATCGTGAACGTGATCAGCCACGCGCTGTCGTCGTCCGGCTCCTTCTCCTTGTCCCGCCAGAACTCGTACAGACCGGCCAGCGCCAGTACGTCGTCGTCCTTGCGGTGCAGGTAGAACGGCTGCTTGAGCGGCTTACCGCCCTTGCCGAGCTGCTGCGTCGGGAACCACTCGTAGAACCCGGAGATCGGCACGATCAGCCGCCGGCTCGCGAACGCCCGGCGGAACGACGGCTTCTCGTGGACGGTCTCGGCGCGGGCGTTGATCATCCGGCCGAGCTGCGGCGTCTTCGACCACGACGGTACGAGACCCCACTTCAACTGTCGGAGCTGCCGGACCGGCTCGCCCTCTTTGTCGTCGCGGGGCGGTCGCGCCAGCACGACCGGTGACAGTTTGGTCGGGGCGACGTTGTAGTCCGGTTCGATGGCCTGCTCGTCGACGTTCGTGGCGTCGATCTCGAACTCACCGAGCAGGTCTTCCCGGCTCCGGGTCGAGGCGTAGCGTCCGCACATTGCTTCAGTGTGCCCGTGTTCCGGGTTTCGTGCCCGCGCAGCACCGGTCCGGATGACAGGATGGGGCGGGTGACCGACGAACGGATTGTGGGAACGCCGCACGGCGAGGCCCGGATCGTGGCGCACCGCGCCCGGCGCCCGGTGGCGACGCTGGCGCTCGGTCACGGTGCCGGCGCCGGAATCGAGTCCGGTGACCTGGCCGCGCTGGCCGCCCGGCTGCCCAAGCAGGACATCAACGTGTTCCTGATCGAACAGCCCTGGCGGCGGGCCGGCAAGAAGCTGGCGCCGGCGCCGAAGGTGCTCGACGAGGCGTGGATCGCGATCGTCGGGCAGCTCCGGGTCCGTACTCCGCTGGTGATCGGCGGGCGGAGCGCCGGCGCCCGGGTGGCGTGTCGTACTGCCAGCAGCTTGGGAGCTTCCGGCGTACTCGCCCTGGCCTTTCCGCTGCACGCGCCGGGCAAACCGGAGAAGACGCGGGTCGACGAGTTGCAGGGCACCGGGCTGCCGACGCTCGTCGTCCAGGGCGAGCGGGACCCGTTCGGTACGCCGGACGAGTTCCCGCCGCTGACCGAGATGGCCGTCGTCCCGGACGCCGATCATTCGTTCAAGGTGCCGAAGCGGGCCGAGCTCAGCCAGCAGGAGACGTACGACCTGCTGGTCGAAGCTGTGTTCGAATGGGTCGGCCGCGAAGTGTCCGGCTGACGGTCGGGAATGCCCCTGTGGCCGGTCGTGTTGTGACGAACATGATGGCGACGAGGGAGGCTCCGGCGAGAACCACGGGGAAGACCCCGGTATTCTCGATCACGATGCCCACTCCCACCACGACCGAGACTCCCGAGCAGCGCACCGCGCGGTTCGAGCGCGAAGCGCTGCCCTTCCTGGACCAGATGTACGCCGCGGCGATGCGGATGACGCGGAACCCGTCCGACGCCGAGGACCTCGTACAGGACACCTTCGCGAAGGCGTACAGCTCGTTCCACCAGTTCACGCCCGGCACCAACCTGAAGGCGTGGCTGTACCGGATCCTGACGAACACCTTCATCAACGGGTACCGGAAGCGTCAGCGGCAGCCGACGCAGTCGCCGACCGAGGAGATCGAGGACTGGCAGCTGACCGCTGCCGAGTCGCACACTCCCGGTGGGCTGAAGTCGGCCGAGGCGGTCGCGCTCGAGCACCTGCCCGACTCCGACATCAAGTCCGCCCTGCAAGCCATCCCGGAGGACTTCCGGCTGGCCGTGTACCTGGCCGATGTCGAGGGCTTTGCGTACAAGGAGATCGCCGAGATCATGGGTACGCCGGTGGGTACGGTGATGTCACGGCTGCACCGCGGCCGGCGCCAGCTCCGCGACCTGCTCGGCGACTACGCCCGCGACCGCGGCCTGATCCCGGACGACAGCACGGACGCGGCAGCGTCGAGCACCGGCGAAGCTGCGGAGAAGGAGGAGTCGTGAGCTGCGGCGAGCACCACGACGTCGACTGCGGAGAGATCCTGCAGCGGGTCTACGTCTTCATCGACAACGAACTCGAGGACGCCAGTTCCGAGGAGATCCGCCAGCACCTCGAAGAGTGCGCCCCCTGCCTCGACGAGTACGACCTGGAACGCTGCGTCAAGAAACTGGTCCACCGCTCCTGCGGCTCCGACCACGCCCCCGACGCCCTCCGCCAGAAGATCCTCCTCCGCCTAACCCAAATCCAAATAGAAACGACGATCACGACCACCGACTGACCACCACCGGTCAGAGCGAGTAAGGGATGACCTCGTAACCGCCGGTTTCGCCACGGTGCAGTTTTTCTAGTAAGCGGCGGGCATCCGCCCGATAAGGCTCGGGCGCATTCTGGAGCAGCGTGAATGCGATGTTCAGATGTTCGCCGGCTGCGCGCGGATCGTCACGGGCCGCGTCGATTCGAGCCAGCTCGAGATACAGCCGCCCTTCCCGCTCGGTATCCCGGGCGATTCGCGTCGTCAGCAGACCCGCCGCAACGTGTTCGGCGGCGGCGTCGAATTCGCCGCGGGCGGCGTGCGCGACCGCGAGAGTGTGATGACACTCGGCTTGAAACGTCGCGTCGCCGGTCTGCTCGACGATGCGCAGGCCACGTCGTGCCAGCTGGATCGCGTCTTCGTGCCTGCCCACCTGAACATGTGCGAACGCCGCGTTGATACAGCGTTTGAAGACGGATCGCGTGTCACCGTTCTGCTCGGCCAGCGCGATGCCTTCCGCAAACGCCTCGTCAGCCAGGCCGAAGTTGCCTGAGCGGTCGTAGAGCACCCCCACCGCGGTCAGTGCGACTCCCTCCAATGTCGTGTCACCCAAGGTGCGGCTCAGCGAGAGAGCGATCCTGCCGTAGGCCAGCGCGTCGTCGATCTGCCCTTCGAGACCGAGCAAATACGCCAGGGACGAGCAGCAGCGTGCCTGGCCGGCGGAATCGTCGATCTCGGAGAACATCCGCAGGGCTGTGCGGATGGTGCCGATCGCGGTGCTGACGGCGTCGTTCTCCGCGTCCGGGATCGCGCTGTCGTGCTGTAGCCAGGCGGCGGTCGCAGGCCGGTCATGCCGTTGCGCGAGTGCGGCCGCGCCGACACTGAGCTCACGCATCTCCTGCCAGCGCCGCCGGGACTCGTTGTAGCCGAAGAGGGCAAGCGGCAGCTCGGCAAGCAGCACACTGTCCGAGTGGCCCGACTGACGTATCTGCCGGAAGCGGTCCATGAGGTTCCGCTGCTCTGCGTCCAACCAGCGCAGAGCCGACTCCCTGCGTCCGAAGCTCGGGACCAGGCCGCTGACTCCGGTCGTTGCCAGTGGCAGTCGTGGATTGGTCGGATGCGTGAGGGTCTGTACACTCCAGCCTGCCTCGGCGTAGTACCGGAGAACCCGGAGCAGAGCGTCTTCCCGCTCGACGGGGGAGGTGCTCTGCTCGGCGATCTCCCGGCCGTACGCGCGGATGAGATCGTGGAAGCGATAGCGCGAGGGGGCAACGGACTCGAGCAGGTTGAGATCGACGAGGCGCTCGACGACGGCATCCGTCTGCCGCAGCGGGACATCGAGTAGCGCCGCGGCGACCTGGGTCGTGATGTCCGAGCCGTCCGGGACCGTCAGCAGCGGCAACGCGCCGGCGGCCTGCCGGTCGAGTTCGCGGTCACTGGTTTCGAGGAAGTGCACCGAGCTGGCGATGCTGGCGCGGACCCCGGTCTCGTCGGAGCCGAGGCCGTCCAAGCGCCGTTCCTCATCCTGCAGCAGATCGACGACGTGCTGGATGGGCCACGTCGGGCGGGTGGCCAGACGGCCTCCGACGAGACGGATGGCCAGCGGTAGCCGGCCGGAGTACGAAGCGAGGCTGCGGGTGGCGTCGGGCTCGGCTGCTACCCGGCTCGCGCCGATGACACCGGCCAGCAGGTCTACGGACTCCGACTCCGAGAGTGCGTCGAGGAGGATCTGCCTGGCGCCGTGCAGGTTGGCCAGGGAGCCGCGGCTGGTGATGATTGCCGCGGAGCCGGCGTGGCCGGGCAGCAGGGGCAGGACCTGGGCTACGTCGGCGGCGTTGTCCAGCAGCAACAACACGCGGCGGCCGGCCAGCTCGGAGCGGAGCAGTGCGGTGGCTTCGTCGACGTCGTCCGGGATCGAGCTGACGTCCGATCCGAGTGAGCGCAGTAGATGGCGTTGCGCGTCGACAGGGGAGACCGGTTCGCCCGGGCCGTAGCCGCGGAGGTTGAGGTAGAGGTTGCCGTCCGGATAGCTGCCGGCCAGTTTGTGCGCGGCATGGACGGCCAGAGTGGTCTTGCCGATTCCGCCCATGCCGGTGATGGTCACCAGACCGACGGTCGCGGGGCCGTCGCCGGTCGAATCGCGAAGTACCGAAAGGATTGCGTCCACCTGGGCCGCGCGGCCGGTGAAGTCCGGCGCGGCCGGAGGTAGTTGCCATGGGGTCGGAACCTGATCGGTGGCCGGATCCTTCGAGGCGGTCCGCGGGGTGCCGAGTTTGCCCCTGGCAACGGTGCGGAACCGGTCGGCTTCGGCCGGTGTCAATGCAAGCGCTTGGGTGAGGGCGCGGACCGTGTCGGCGCGCGGCCGGCTGCGGGTGCCGCGTTCGAGGACGCTGATGGCTTGTTCGCTCAGGCCGGCCCGCTCGGCGAGGGCGGCTTGGGTGAGGCCGGCGCGAGCACGGAAGGTACGGAGCAGCTCGCTCAGTGTCGGCGCTGCCGGCTCGCTCACTTCCCACCCTCCTCGGACCCGGATATCGGTCAGTACCGGAAACTTCCGGAGCCAACTCTAGGGGGATCCGCCGACGGGCGTCGGCAGTTGTCCACAGCCCTGCCGAGATCCAGGCGGAGCAGTTGCCGAGCCGGCCAACGAACGTTTGAAATATAGCGTTCGGTGCGCGGCCGGAAACTCTCCGAATACAAACCTCTGATATGAGTGGTCTGCTGTAAAGCTGTGACCAAATCGCAAAGACCCCGGATTTCTCCGAGGTCCTCGCTGTCTGTAGCCGCCTGGGTCAGGCGTTCGGGCGCTTGCCGTGGTTAGCGCCCTTCTTCTTGCGTGCGCGGCGCTTCCGGCCGGTCTTTCCCATTCCTAAGCCTCCTTGAAACAACTGCAAAGAGTCACAGTCTCTCATACCATGCCGGGTTCCCTCAGATGGCCCGGCGGGTCACGGTTGGGCTTACAGTGTTTCGGCGCAGCTTGCGTGAGCAAAATTCAGACGAGTCAGTATTGCGCTGTCTGCCCCCCTGGATCCGCCTCCCGGCGGTTCCAAGACTACGCCGCTGATCGGAGGTGGCCTATCATGCATGGAGACGACTGGGAGTGGTGACCCTGACCTGAAGGCGCGGGATGACGAAGACGCTGCACCGTTCGGCGCTACGCCTGTTGGTTTCGGTTGTCGCCATCATTGCCCTTGCCGTCTGGGTTTACGCGCTGAGCCACTTGACGGACTATTCCACGGTTGTTCAGTTGTGCGTCGTCGTCCTGGCGGCGAGCACTCTTCGCTTTCCACATGGTCCTGCGCGCGGTGCCACGCTGGCATCCATCGTGACCAAGTCCGTGTACGTTATTGCCGGCCCGGCGGCTGCTGTCGTGGTTGCCGGTGTAGGTGCTCTGATGCAGCCGCGAGACGTTCCGCTGATGAAGCGGGTTCACAACACATCGCAGCGGATTCTCTCGGCAGGCGGCGGTGCTGTTGCTTACCTGATACTCAACGCCCCGACCGGCGATGCCGCGCTCGCCCATGCTCCGCAGGCGATCCTCGGTGTGACCGCCGCGGGCATTGTGCATCAACTGGTGAATGCCGTGTTGATGTGCATGGTGCTCAGCCTCGAGCGCGGCGTGAAAGTTGTGGTCTCGTTCTTCCGTGAGGTCGTCGCGCCGACCGCGCTGCCGATGCTCGGTTACGGGCTGCTCGGGGTCCTGATGGCCGTCGTCTGGCTGGGCGGGCTCGGCATCCTGGCCGGCCTGCTCGTGATGGTGCCACTGATCGTCGCGCGATGGGCGCTCACGCAGGACGAGGCCGAACGCGCGGCGCAGGCGGCCGCGATGCGGGCCTTCATCGAAGTCATCGAGACGAAGGACCTCTATACGCGCGGTCATTCGGAGCGGGTCAGTCGCGGCGTGGGCATGCTGGGACGCCACCTGCGACTGCCTGCGGACCGGCAGCAGGCGCTTGAGCATGCCGGGCTGCTGCACGATGTGGGCAAGGTAGGCGTGCCCACCAGCATCATCCGCAAGCCCGGCCGTCTCGACGACACGGAGATGGACGCGATCCGGCTGCATCCGGCGCGGGGCGTCGAGCTGATCGGGAACATCCCGTTCCTGGAAGAGGTCAAGTCCGCGGTCCTGCACCACCATGAGAAGTACGACGGCACCGGCTACCCGGCAGGTCTCAGCGGATCCAAGATCCCGTACTTCGCCAGGATCATCGGAATCGTGGACGCCTTCGACTCGTTGACCTCGACCCGCTCCTATCGACCGGCGCGGAGCGTCGAGGAGACGCTCGCGATCCTCGTGCAGGATCGCCTGACCCATTTCGATCCCGCTCTTGTCGACGAGTTCGTGCAGGTCATCAGAACGCGCGGATGGCTGGCAGCGGCCGAGGAGCAGCCGGCCCCGGACAGCAACGTCGATGCCACGATCGACCACGACGACCTGAGTCTGGGCAGCGGCGGCGGTGCGTCCGGCTCAGCGGCGGGGCCGAGATGAGCGAAGCAGCGGAAACAACCGGTGACTCAAGGGGACTCGGTACCGGCGTGGTGATCATCGGCGCGGGCACGGTGCTCGGGTTGATCGCGCTGCTGATGACGGTGCGTCGCGGTGTGACCGACTGGCCGTACGTCGCAACGTTCGGGCTGCTGATCGCGATCGGCGAGATGGTCCAGTTCAAGGTCGACCGCAGCCGCAACCGGGCGCCGATCGCGACCAGCGCGGCGCTCGCCTATGCATTGCTGCGCGGATCGACGCTCGATGCCGTTCCTCATGTCGCGCAGGTGATGGCGGTCACCTGGTTGGCCACGACGGCCGGATTGGTACCGCGCGCGATTGCCGGACTGTCCGCGGACCTGGTCGTCGGCAACCGCCGGTTCATCTCGGTTGCCTGCGCTGCGGTGGTCTTTGCCGGAGTCCTTCCCGACGACCTGAACTGGGACCACTCCTGGCAGCATGCTGTCCTACTGCTGCTGGCGATGCTGCTCGCTGTGCTGAGTGCCGGTGTGATCGATGCGCTTGTCGGTGCCGGTCAGACGACCGAGCGACTCGGTATGTCGTTCCCAGCAGCGCTCCGCGACGAGTTGGTCATGATGGGGCAGATCGGTATGGCCATGGCCCTCGGAGGCGTGCTCCTCGCGGCAGGTGCCTCGTTGATCGGGTTGTGGGCCGTGCCGCTTGTGGTGGTGCCGCTGTTGTTGACGCAGTTTGCGTTTCGGCGGTTTGCTTCGGCTCAGCGGACTTATCGGACGACGGTTCGGTCGATGGCTCGGAGTACGGAGATTGCCGGGTTCAGTAGTCCGGGGCAGAATGCGCGGACGGCTGCGCTGGCGGTGGCGATCGGCAACGATCTGGGGTTGACGCCGGGGCGGATGGAGGCGTTGGAGTATGCGGCGTTGTTGTCGGGGGTGGGGCAGTTGGCGTTGGCGGATCCCAGTCCTGGTGGGGCGTCGCTGCTCAGGACTCGGGAGGAGCGGCGGCGGGCGGCGGAGATCGGGGCGGCGGTGATCGAGCGGTCCGGGGTGCTGGATCATGTGGCCGAGATCGTCCGGCACTCCAACGATCCGTACCGGCACGGGCGGGCCAACGACGCGTCGATTCCGGTGGAGAGCGGGATCGTGAACGTTGCCCTGGCCTACGAGCAGCTGGTGGGGGAGGGGTCGGGGCAGTCGCCGGACAAGGCGATGGAGTCGATCGGGCTGGGCATCGGCGCGGAGTACGACCCGGTCGTGGTCGAGTCACTCCGGCGGGTCGTCGGGCGAGGGTTCAGGTTCTGAGAGTTCGCGGCTGGCCTTCTCCGACAGGTGCAGCAGGGCGGGAGTACCGGCGCACGGCTCGAGGTCGTCCCAGATCGGCGCGGTCGTTGCCGGTACGCGGCCCTGCGCGCCCATCCCGGCGTACAGCAGGAGACCCGCGCCGGCGGCGATCAGTACGTCGCCCGGGCTGATCGCCTGCCCGAGTCCCGGAAGCGCCACGGGTACGACGTCTCCCAGCCAGGGCAGGCGCGTCGTCGCGTCGGCGAGCTCGTGCCGCGCGTCGGTGATTGCGGCATCGCCTACACCGGCGCGTTCCAAAGCTTTCAAGGACACCGGCATCGCCCCGTTCAGGGCGACGACGACCGCGTTGCTGAAGAACCCCAGGGCCAGCAGGCCGACGCCCGGGTGCCGCAGGTTCATCCGCAGGAAGACCCCGATGCAGACCGCGGATCCGATCAGCCCGACCGGGTACGCCGCACCGCCGAAGAGCGAGCCGAGCAGCTGGCCGATGGCGGCCGCGGCCAGCCAGTGCACGCCGGTCAACGTGTTTCCGGCCAGGTTGCCGAGCCGGCCGCCGGTCGCGAGGGCCGCCCCGGCGGCGAGCACCATGACGAGGAGGACCAGCAGCACGTGTGCGATTCTGCCCAATCAGTAGTCCGAAACCGGGCAAGCTGACCCCGCAGCGTGTCGACGTAACCGCAAAACGTAACGCTGCCGGAACAAAGGAAGGGCGGCGGCCCCGAAGGACCGCCGCCACCGGAACTGCCTGCCACGAAGGCGTCAGGGCTTGACCGCTGCCGCCCCGCCCTCCTCGATCACGTCCGCGACCCCGGGGTCGCCCCGGTCCGCGGTGTAGTCCGACGGGTGCGTGGTGTCCTGCCCGTCCGCGACCTTCAACGCCCGGAGCACCAGCGTCAGCACGACCACGACGATCACGTTCAGCACGAACGCGGTCAGCGCGATGTACGCCTGCGTGTCGGTGAACGGGATCTTCGCCAGCGAACCACCGAAGTGCTTCTTGGTCGCCGGGTTCACCACGTTGTACGCCGAGATCGTGCCGAACACCATCGCCACCGCCCAGCCGCCCAGCAACGCGTACTTGTGGAACCAGCGGGTGTACAACCCGACCACGATCGCCGGAAACGTCTGCAGGATCCAGATCCCGCCGAGCAGCTGCAGGTTCAGCGCGATCGTCTTGTCCATCGCGAGCACGAACACCAGAGCGCCGACCTTCACCAGGAGGGAAGCGATCTTGGAGACCTGGGCCTCCTGCTTCGGTGTCGCCGACGGCTTGATGAAGGCGCGGTAGATGTTGCGGGTGAACAGGTTGGCCGCCGCGATCGACATGATCGCCGCCGGTACCAGCGCGCCGACCGCGATCGCCGCGAACGCGATCCCCGCGAACCACGACGGGAACTCCTGGTCGAACAGCCGCGGGATCGCCAGCTGCGGGTTCGCCAGCCCGTCCAGGCCCTTCACGTTGACCTTCGCCTTGATCGCCATGAAGCCGAGCAGTGCGAGCAGACCCAGCAGCAGCGAGTACGCCGGGAGGATGGCGGCGTTCCGCCGTACGACGTTCCGCGTCTTCGTGGACAGTACGGCCGTCACCGAGTGCGGGTACATGAACAGCGCCATCGCGGAACCCAGGCCCAGCGTCCAGTAGGACACGTAGCCCGCGTTGGCCGGGATGAACGACCCGGTCGGCTTGCCGGTCACCGGGTTCGGCTTGGCCATCTTCTCCTGGGCCGCGCCGAAGATCCCGTGCCAGCCGCCGAGCACGTGCGGCAGGTAGAAGATCGCGACCAGGATCACCACGTAGATCAGGAAGTCCTTGACGAACGCGATCATCGCCGGCGCCCGCAGACCCGACGAGTACGTGTACGCCGCCAGGACCGCGAACGCGATCAGCAGCGGGAGGTCCTTGGCCAGCGTGTTGTTGCCGCCGAGGCCCATCGTCTCGAAGACCGCCTGCATACCGACGAGCTGCAGCGCGATGTACGGCATCAGGGCCAGGATGCCCGTCAGCGCCACCGCCAGCGAGAGCGCCTTGCTGCCGTACCGGCCTTGGACGAAGTCGGCCGGGGTCACATACCCGTGCCGGTGCGAGACCGACCACAGCCGAGCCATGAAGATGAACACGATCGGGTACGCCACGATCGTGTACGGCACCGCGAAGAACCCGCTGATCGCGCCGGTCGCGTACATGGCGGCCGGTACGGCGATGAAGGTGTACGCGGTGTACAGGTCACCGCCGAGCAGGAACCAGGTGATGAACGTACCGAACCCGCGGCCGCCCAGACCCCACTCGTCGAGGTTGTCGAGCCGGCCGGCGCTCCGCCAGCGGGCCGCCATGAAGCCCATCACGGTGACAGCGGCGAAGATCACCACGACGATGATCAACTGCACCCAGTCGACCTTGGTGTTCACTGGTCACCCTCCTTCTCGGGGTCACCGAGTCCCTGGGCCGCGCGCCGTTTACGCTCCTCGGCTCGGACCAGGCGGTAGCTGATACTGACCAGAATCGCGGACAGGAAGACCCAGAGCAGCTGATACCAGTAGAAGAAGGGGAACCCCCACAGGTGCGGGTCCTTCTTGGCGTACGTCGGCACCAGCAAGGGCACCACGATCGCCACCAGCAGGAGTACTCCGGAGATCCAGTACGCGGGTTTGACCGCGGACAATCGGGACACAGCAAACCTCCTCGGGACACAGCAGGCGCACCGGAGCACGCTACCGTTCGTCCGCACGAGCGACCAGACCAACGGGGCAGTGCACGGATAACGAAAAGGCACGGTTCGTTGCCCGAGGCACAGGCCGACGTCGCGCCGGCGCCCTAGGTGGTCGCTGCGGGGCGGTAGATGTACGGCTGTGAGGCCTGTACCGCCTCGGTCAGCATCAGCAGCATGTCCGCGCGGGCCTCGATCGGGCGGCCGAACAGTTCGTCGTCGCCGGGGATCGGGAAACCCTTCACCCCGATCGCGAGCTGGCTCAGCAGGACGTGCAGGACGCCGCGGGCGTTGAAGACGTTCGGCGACGGCCACTCCGGCAGCGTCTCGTGCATCAACGGCTGCTGGCCGGCGGTCGCGGCGATCGGCTTCAGCCAGCGCTCGAGCTCGTCGCTGGTCAGCATGTTCCGGTGCAGGATCGTCATCACCGCATGCGCGACCCGGTCATGTTCCTCGTGCACCCAGCGGTACGGCGTGTCCTTGACGATCCGGTCCGCGAGCACGTCGAGCAGAGCCCGCAGGACGCCGGCGTCGCAGTGCCGGGAACGCGCCAGCGCACCGATCGCGTCGGCGCCGTGGGCAACGGCATGCGCCCAGCCGCAGTCCTTCACGTAGCCACGCAGGTCGCGCTCGCGCAGCAGCCAGGTGGCGAGCCGGTCGCCCCAGCGCATCACCACCTCGTCGTGCACCAGAAACTCAGCGTTGTCGCGGTGGATCACCTCCGCCAGCGTCAGCGCAGTGAACGAGCGGCGGAAGACTGTGTCGGTGCCGTCCTCACCGAGCCCGTAGTTCAGCCCGGCGCAGAGGCCGTCACCGAATCCCGGCAGGAGGTCGTCGTACACCCCGCGCTCCAGCCAGGTGGCCAGCGTCGGGTAGGCCAGGGCGTCACGCACCTGGGGGTTGGTGCTGGCCAGACCGCGGACGAGCTCCTCGGTGAGTTCGGTCAGCGTACGGTCGTGCGGTACCGCGTAGTCCGCGGCCATCACGTCCTGCCAGTACGTCGACTCCACCCGAGCATCCTTTCACTAGTCGCTGATCAATCAACACCCACACCCACCCACTTGTCGAGCGAACCACCGCAGCGGCTGGTATAAGCCAATCGATACGATCGACCCGTGCCGTCTTTGACCGATGTGGCGCGCAACCACACCACGCTCGACCAGGCCGACCTGGACCGCCTGCAGCTGCTCGTCTCGGACTGGCAGATGCTCGCCGACCTGTCGTTCGCCGACCTGGTGCTCTGGCTCCCGGACACCGAGGGGCTGGGGTTCTGGGCCGGTGCGCAGATGCGCCCGACCACCGGACCGACCGCGTACCTCGACGACATCGTCGGCAGCTTCATCCCGCGCGGCCGTCGGCACCTGCTGGACCAGGCGTACGACGGCGGCCGGATCTGCCGCGAGGGCGACCCGGAGTGGCGCGACGACGTACCGGTCCGGGTCGAGACCATCCCGGTCCGGCGGGGTTCCCGGGTGATCGCGGTGATCGCGCGGAACACCAACCTGCTCGGCGTCCGGACCCCGTCCCGGCTGGAGATCGCGTACCTGCAGAGCGCGACGGACCTGGCCCGGATGATCACCGACGGGGTCTTCCCGTACGGCGGGGAACGCCTGCTGTCCACCACCCCACGCGTCGGTGACGGCTGTATCCGGGTCGATCGGCACGGAATGGTGACGTTCGCCAGCCCGAACGCGTTGTCGGCGTACCGGCGGATGGGGCTGGTGACCGACCTGGTCGGCTCCCGGTTGAAGGACGTCACCGCCGAGTTGCTGCAGTCCGGGCACAAGGTCGACGACGTACTCGCGTCGGTGGTCACCGGACGGGCCGCCAAGGAGATCGAGATCGAGAACTCCGACGCGACCC
Source organism: Kribbella sp. NPDC031520 (assembly GCF_055580825.1). Classification (NCBI taxonomy): domain Bacteria; kingdom Bacillati; phylum Actinomycetota; class Actinomycetes; order Propionibacteriales; family Kribbellaceae; genus Kribbella; species Kribbella sp. NPDC031520. The sequence goes on along the minus strand of NZ_JBVIKS010000001.1, from coordinate 159,413 downwards.
TGTTCCTGCGCGCGATCCCGCTGCGCTCCGACGGCCAGCACGTCGGGGCGCTGATCCTGCTCCGGGACGTGACGGAGCTGCGCAGCCGGGAACGGGAGCTGGTCACCAAGGAGGCGACCATCCGGGAGATTCATCATCGCGTCAAGAACAACTTGCAGACGGTCGCCGCGTTACTCCGGATGCAGGCCCGGCGGATCACCGTTCCGGAAGGACAGGACGCACTGGCCGAGGCGGTCCGCCGGGTCGGCTCGATCGCGATCGTGCACGAGACGCTCTCGGAGTCGTTCGACGAGCACGTGGACTTCGACGACGTCGCCGACCGGGTCGGTGCGATGGTCGCGGACGTGTCGACGGTCGCGACCGTGGTCGAGACGCGGCGCAGCGGGTCGTTCGGCGTCCTCGACTCGGAGATCGCGACGCCGCTGGCGATGGTGCTCACCGAGCTGATGCAGAACTCCGTCGAGCACGCGTTCGGTGGCCGGGACACCGGAGCGGCCAGCGGTTCGATCGAGCTGATCGCGGAGCGTTCGGTCGGCCGGCTGCACATCGACGTGGTCGACGACGGTCTGGGCCTGCCGGACAACTTCGACTCCGAACTGTCCGGCAACCTCGGCCTGTCCATCGTCCGCACGCTGGTGATCGGCGAACTGGACGGAACCCTGGAGTTCGGCCCCCGCCACGACGGCAAGCCCGGCACCCAGGTGATCCTGGACATCCCAGTAAAAGACTAGAAACACAAAGGCCCCGCGGTGCTTTCCGCGGGGCCTCGAAGGAGGACTTGCTCAGGCGGTGCGGATGCGTTGGCGGGCGTTGCGGCGCTTCAGAGCGCGACGCTCGTCCTCGCTCAGGCCGCCCCAGACACCGTGGTCCTGGCCGGCTTCGAGCGCCCACGCCAGGCACTGCTCACGCACGTCGCAGCGTCGGCACACCTGCTTGGCCTCCTCGATCTGCATGATCGCGGGCCCGGTGTTACCGATGGGGAAGAACAGTTCCGGGTCCTCGTCGAGGCATACGGCCCGGTGGCGCCAATCCATGGCGGATCCCATCTCTCTCAGTAGTTGACGTATGCTGACGGGTAGGTCTGTGCCCAATCAGCGGTGCTGTACTCGTCGGTTCGTGGGGCACGGGGGGTTAGGTGCCGCGTCTGTTGTGAACGCTTTCACGAACGAGACCATGTTCCCAATCTTGGCGGACCGAAACAAGGGTTATGCAGTTGTCGATCCGATCACAACGCTTCCTTAACACTTCGAACCGGCGCGCAGCGGCGCTGCCCATCCGGTTATCGGACGAAGCGGCCCATCTGCGAGTACCCGTTCACTGCAGGTAACCGTTCCAACCATCTTTTGGTTACGCAGAACCTCAAATCCCTGTGGGGCCGAGGTTCGCGTCACCCCCGGGTCGCGGCACTAAGCTGGCGAAGTGCCGACCGACTCCCCAGTTGCCGCCGTCCCGAGACCGCTCAAGTTAGCTGCGGCAGTGGTCGCTGTGGAAGGGCTTGTGCTCATCGTTCTCGGAATTGCCCAAGCCTTGACGATCGACGGCTCCCGCTTGGTCCTCGGAGTGACCACGACCGCGTTCTTCTTGGTGTACGGCGTGGGTCTCGTCTTCGTCGCCGTACGTGGTCTGTGGAAGGCCGCGCGCTGGAGCCGCGGGCCGACGGTGTTCACCCAGCTGATCCAGCTGCTGGTCGCGTACAGCCTGTGGAGCGGCGGTACGAAGCCGGTCGCGATCGGCCTTGCCGCACTGGCCGTCGTGATCCTCGTCTGCATCTTCCAGAAGGCCTCCACCGAGGCCCTGACCGCTGGTGACTCCAACGATCACCCGGTGCTCTGAGCACCTACCTGCCTACTCCTTCAACAGCCCGGCCCGGAGTTCGGTGAGGGTGCGGGCGAGCAGGCGGGAGACGTGCATCTGGGAGATGCCGATCTCCTCGGCGATCTGGGACTGGGTCATGCCACGGAAGAAGCGCAGCGTGAGGATCCGCTTCTCCCGGGTGTCGAGCTGGGCCAGCAGTGGCTTCAGTGACTCCCGGTACTCGACACTCTCCAGCGCCTCGTCCTCGCCGCCGAGGCCGTCCAGGACCGTCGTGGCGTCGGTCTCGTTCTGATCAGGAGCGTCCAAGGACAAGGTGTTGTAGGCGTTCGCGGACTCCAGGCCCTCGATCACCAGGTCCGGCGAGAGCCCGAGCCGTTCCGACAGTTCGGCGACCGTCGGCGCACGGCCGAGTTCCTGGGTCAGCTCCGCGGTCGCGGCGGTCAGCGACAACCGCAGCTCCTGCAGCCGCCGCGGAACCCGGATCGCCCAGCCCTTGTCCCGGAAGTACCGCTTGATCTCGCCGAGGATCGTCGGGGTGGCGTACGTCGAGAACTCGACGCCGCGCTCGGAGTCGAACCGGTCGATCGCCTTGATCAGCCCGATCGTCGCCACCTGGACGAGGTCGTCGTACGGCTCGCCGCGGTTCCGGAACCGCCGGGCCAGGTGCTCGACCAGCGGCATGTGCAACGCGACCAGCGCGTCCCGCGCGGCCGGGTACGCCGGATCACGCGGACCACCCGCCATCTGCTGGAACAGGCCCGCTGTTCGGGTCCGGAGATCAGGAGATTCCTGAGTCTGTTCGTCGCTCACAGGATCTCCGTGGCGGTGGCGGTGGCCGTCACGGTGATGGTCAGCCGGCCGTCGATGGTCTCGGCGGCGGCCGACTCCACCAGCGCGGTCAGCACGGTCCAGCCGAACGACGTCGTGTCCGGACGCCAGCCGTTCGGCACGACGGCACTCGTACGCACGGTCAGCTGCGGCGGCGCGATCTCGAACACGCATTCCAGCACGCCGTCCGCCGACTGCGGCAGCAGCAGCGCACACGCCTCGTCGACGGCGATCCGCAGGTCGTCGATGGCGTCCAGGGTGAAGTCGTTGCGGGCCGCGAGGTTACCCACCACCGACCGCGGCACGGCGATGTACGCGCTGTCCGCCGGGATGCTCAGGCGAACCTCGGCGGCTCCTGCGCTGCTGCTCACGTCGTCTCCCTCGTATCGACCCACCACGCCGTACATCATCCAACCTCAACGCGATCGATGCACGGCGAACGGGGCCGACCGAGGGAGAAAACGTCCTAAGGGTGTTCGTGTTCCGAGCGGAGGCGGGTGAGGAAGGCCTGGGTGCGAGAGTGTTGCGGGTTGCCGAGGACGTCCTTGGGCGGGCCGGCTTCGACGACCACGCCGGCGTCCATGAACACGACCGTGTCCGCGACGTCGCGGGCGAACGCCATCTCGTGGGTGACCACGATCATCGTCATCCCGTCCAGCGCGAGCTCACGCATCACCGCGAGCACCTCACCGACGAGCTCCGGGTCGAGCGCCGACGTGGGCTCGTCGAACAACATCAGCTTCGGCTGCATCGCCAGCGCCCGGGCGATCGCGACCCGCTGCTGCTGACCACCCGACAACTGCGCCGGGTACGCGTTGCAGCGGTCCGCGAGGCCGACCCGGTCGAGCAGCTTCATCGCTCGCTCCCGGGCGCCCTTCTTGGCCTCACCCCGGACCTGTGTGGGCGCCTCGACGATGTTCTCCAGCGCGGTCTTGTGCGGGAACAGGTTGAACCGCTGGAACACCATCCCGATCTCGCGCCGCTGCGCCGCGATCTCCTTGTTCTTCAGGCGGTACAGCTTGCCGTCGCGGTCGGCGTACCCCATCAGCTGGTCGTCGACCCAGATCCGGCCGCCGTCGATCGTCTCGAGCTGGTTGATGCAGCGCAGGAAGGTGGTCTTGCCGGACCCGGACGGGCCGAGCAGACACACCACCTGGCCGCGTTCGACGTCCAGGTCGATGCCCTTCAGCACCTCGTTGTGGTGGAAGGACTTGGTCACGTTGACCGCATGCACCAGGGGCATCAGGCACCTCCCGCCCCGGCCGGCCGGGCAGGCCTCGGCTCTCGGGGCGCCTTGGTCCCGAAGCCGCGACCGAAGTGCCGCTCCAGGAAGTATTGGCCGACCATCAGCACACTCGTCGCGGCCAGGTAGTACAGCGTCGCCGCGACCGCGATCGGGAACGTCTTGTAGTACGTGCTGCCGATCGACTGCAGCTGGTAGAACAGCTCGCCGAGGACCGGAACGGCCAGCAGCAGCGAGGTGTCCTTGAGCATCGCGATGGTCTCGTTGCCGGTCGGCGGCACGATCACGCGCATCGCCTGCGGCAGCACCACCCGGCGCATCACCTTGCCGCTGCTCATCCCGAGCGCCTCGGCGGCCTCGGCCTGGCCCTTGTCGACGCTGAGGATGCCGGCCCGGGCGATCTCGGCCATGTACGCCGCCTCGGACAACCCGAGCCCGATCACACCGGCGGTGATGCCGGTGAAGACCTGGTTCGGATCCAGGTGCAGGAACCGCCAGTCGCCGGACAGCCCGAGCCAGTCGATGATCTTCCAGTCGAACGGAACACCGAGGTTGATTCCGCCGCTGTCGCTGAACAAGATCCCGAGGGTGCCCATCGTGAACAGCAGGATGTAGCGCGGGATCGCGCGGAAGAACCAGGTGAAGACCCAGGACACGCCGGCCAGGATCGGGTTGTCGGACAGCCGCATCACGGCCAGGACGACACCGCCCGCCACGCCGACGATCATCGACAGCACGGTGACCAGCAGCGTGCCCTTGAGGAAGCCGTTGATCACCGGCTGCTGGTTCATCGCCTGGAAGACGAAGCTCCAGTCGAACGCCTTGTTGGTCACCAGCAGGTGCACGAGCATCGCAGCCAGGATCGCGATCACGGCGATCGCGATCCACCGGCCCGGATGCCGGACCGGCACGGCGGCGATCGCCCCCGGCCGTTCGGCAGCCGGTTCGGCCGGGCGGGTTTCGGTGTCAGTAGCCATTCAGATCACGGGTTCACGGCGAAGGTGGTGATTGCGCCCGAGTCGTTGTTCCACCTCTGGAGCGTGCTCTTGTAGGTGCCTTCGGTGTTCAGCTCCTGCAGAGCCTGGACGATCGCCTGCGCGAAGGCCGTCTGCGCCTTCGGGATCACGTAGCCGTACGGCGCCGCGTCGTAGATCTGACCGGCCTGCTCGAGCTGGCCGTTGGTCTGCTTGATCGCGTACAGCACGACGGGGGAGTCGGCCAGCATCGCGTCGGCCTTGCCGCCGACGAGGTCCGCGGTCGCCTGGTCCTGCTTCTCGCGGACCACGAGGTTGATCGCCGGCTTGCCGGCCGCCTTGCACTTGGCCTGGCGCTTCGGCATGTCGTCCTCGAGCTGCGTCGTACCCTTCTGCACCGCGATGGTCTTGCCGCACGCGTCGTCGGGGTTGATGCCCTTCGGGTTGCCCTTCTTCGTCGCCCACAGCGTGCCGGCGTTGAAGTAGCTGACCATGTTGACCTGCTGCTTACGCTTGTCGTTGATGGTGAACGACGAGATGCCCATGTCGTACTTGCCGCCCTGGACACCGGTGATGATGGTGTCGAACCCGGCCGGCTGCCAGTCGACCGTGACGCCGAACTTCTGCGCCACCGCGTTGAACAGGTCGACGTCCATGCCGACGACGGTCTTGCCGCCCTGCAGGAACTCGTTCGGCGGGTAGCTGGCGTCCACGCCGACGACGATCTTCCCGGCGGCCTTGATCTTCGGCGGCAGCGAGCCGCTCAGGTCCGGTCCGCTGCTCGACGGTGCGCTGGAGGGGGCGCTCGACGGAGCAGTCGACGGCGACGAACCGCCGTTCTCGAGGGAGTTCGAACCGCAACCGGCGGCTGCCAGAACCAGGACGCCGGACAGCACCAGCGTCCTCCGCAGGACAGACATCTAAGTCCTCCAAAACCGGGCACCGGTCGGCCCGGTGCCGTGTGTCCGCATCTTGACACAACGACCTGCGGACAGCGCACGGACCAACCCGGAACAGAGACCTATTCGTAGTCTGACCGCAGCCACGCTGCGTATCCGTCGACCACCCGGACACGCAGCGTGACTGAGAGCGTCCTCAGGTGTCCACGTGCGTCGGGTCCAGGACCCGGCGCAGGAAGGTGCGGGTGCGCTCCTCCTTCGGGGCGCCGATCACGTCGGCGGGCGGGCCCTGTTCGACGATCACGCCGCCGTCCATGAACACGACGCGGTCCGCGACCTCGCGGGCGAACGCCATCTCGTGGGTGACGACGAGCATCGTCATCCCGTCCAGTGCGAGCTTGCGCATCACGGTCAGTACGTCGCCGACCAGTTCGGGGTCGAGCGCGGACGTCGGCTCGTCGAACAGCATCAGCGCCGGGTCCATCGACAGCGCGCGGGCGATCGCCACCCGTTGCTGCTGACCACCGGACAGCTGGGCCGGGTACGCGTCGATCTTGTCGCTCAGCCCGACCCGCTCCAGGTTCGCGCGGGCGACCCGGTCGGCGTCCGCCGTGGTCCGTTTCAGAACGGTGCGCTGGGCAACGGTGCAGTTCGCCAGTACGGACAGGTGCGGGAACAGGTTGAACTGCTGGAACACCATCCCGATCTGCTGCCGGGCCGCGTCCAGGTGACAGTCCGGGTCGGTAATGTCCTCACCGCGGACGATCACCTGCCCTTCCTGCGGCGTCTCCAGCAGGTTCACGCAGCGCAGCAGCGTGGACTTGCCGGACCCGGACGGGCCGATCACGCAGACCACCTCGCCCTGCTCGACGGTGAAGTCGATACCGCGCAGGACGTGGTTGCTGCCGAACGACTTGTGCAGGTTCTTGATCTCCACCAGTGCCATCAGCGGGTCCTCGCAGTACGGGCCTCGAGCCGGCGGGCGAGGATGCCCAGCGGCAGGGTGATCACCAGGTAGCAGAAGCCGCAGACCACGATCGGCGTCAGGTTCGAGTCCGTGTTCGCCAGGTCGCGGCCGAAGCCGGTGAGTTCGTACCTGTCCGCGGCGACGCCGATCATGAACACCAGCGACGAGTCCTTGACCAGCAGGATCAGGTCGTTGGTCAGCGGCGGCAGCACGATCCGGAACGCCTGCGGCAGCACGATCTTCCGCATCGCCAGCCCGGCCGGCATGCCGAGCGAGCGGGCCGCCTCGACCTGCCCGCGCGGTACCGCCTGGATGCCGGCCCGGATCACCTCGGCCATGTACGCCGACGCGACGATGCCGAGCGCCAGCCACACCACGCCGTACGGGTCCCAGGGGATCGTCAGACCCGGGAACGCCAGCGGCAACAGGCTGAACGCGATGAACACCACGATCGCCGGCAGCCCGCGGAAGAACTCGATGTACGCGGTCGCGATCCACCGGTACGGGCCGACCTGGCTGAGCTTCATCAACGCCAGCAACGTTCCGCCGCACAGGCCGATGACGAACGCACCGGCCGTGTACTCGAGCGTCTTCACCAGGGCCTGCAGTACGCCGTTCTCGAACGTCGACTTGATGAACTCCGGCCGGAAGAACACGCTGGCGATCTGGTGCCAGTTCGCCGTGAACACGGCGGTCACGACCAGGACGACGAGGATCGCGTACTGGATCCAGCGAGAGCGCTGGGCCCGCTGCCGCGGGCTCAGCCCCTTTCGCTCAACGGTTTGTGTACTCACTTCTTCGGCTCAACCCCGAACCACTTCTTGTAGATCTCGTTGTACTTGCCGTCGGACTTCGCCTTGGCCAGCAACTCGTTGAACTTGGCCACCAGTTTCGGGCCGCTGCCGTCCTTCAGCGCGCCGAACCCGTACTGCTCGCCGGTGTTGAACTCGGTGACCACGGCCATGTCCGGGTTGTCCTTGACGAAGTCGTACAGCACGCCGTTGTCGTTGATCGCGGCATCGACCCGGCCGGACTTCACGTTGTTCTCCTGCAGCGCGAGGTCGTTGAACGGGATCACCGTGTAGCCGTTCGCCTTGGCGTTCTCGTCGGCGTACTTCTTACCGGTGGTGTCGGCCTGCGCGCCGATCTTCTTGCCGCGCAGATCGGCCAGCGACTTGATCCCGGAGTCCTTCTTGGCCATCAGCACCTGGGTGGCATCCATGTACGGGTCCGTGATGCTGATCGCGGCCTGGCGGGTCGGCGTGATCGTCATCGCGCCCATGCCCATGTCGCACTTCTTCGCCTGGAACGCGGCGCCCGAGGTGATCTGCGACCACTCGATGTTCACGACGTCCTGCTGAACGCCCAGGTCCTGGGCGACCAGGTCGAGCAGGTCCACGTCGAAGCCGACGACCTTGCTGCCGTCCTTGAACTGGAACGGCTTGTACGGCAGGTGCGTGCAGACCGTCAGCTTGCCGGACTTGACCAGGGTGATCCCGGCGGCCTTGGCCTTGTCGTCTGATCCGCTGCTGCCGGAACCGCCGCCACAGGCGGACAGGGCGAGCGCAAGTACGGCGACCGAGGCAGCTGCCTGCACCCGGCGCTTGCGGAGAGTGGGGACGATGTTCATCGCGGATTCTCCTCGACAGGGGTTGTGAATCCCCGATCCTGACATACGCCGGGACGATGTGGGGCCTCTCACAGCAGACCAGTGGGGCATGTGGTTTACTCGTGCCAGACGGGTGACCCCCTGGCAACGGCGCCGTTCGACGCACCCTCATCGAACGCCCACCACTTCACGTTCCGCTCGATTTCCCGAAGGGTCCCCGCATGGTCGCCCAAGCTGTTGAGTCTCCCGTTCCCTCCGATCAGTACGCCGGTGACGCTGTCTTCGAGCTGCACCGCGGCGGCAAGATCGAGGTCACGTCGTCGATCCACGTGCGCGACGCCGACGATCTCTCCAAGGCGTACACGCCCGGCGTCGCCCGGGTCTGCACCGCGATCGCCGAGGACCCGTCGCTGGTCCGGCGCTACACCTGGAAGTCCAACGTGGTCGCGGTCGTCACCGACGGCACTGCTGTACTGGGGCTCGGTGACATCGGCCCGGCCGCGTCGCTGCCGGTGATGGAGGGCAAGGCGCTGCTGTTCAAGGAGTTCGGCGGCGTCGACTCGGTGCCGATCGCGCTGGACTGCACCGACGTGGACGAGTTCGTCGAGACGGTGGCGCGGATGGCGCCGACGTTCGGCGGGATCAACCTCGAGGACATCTCCGCGCCGCGCTGCTTCGAGATCGAGCGCCGGCTGAAGGAACGTCTCGACATCCCGGTCTTCCACGACGACCAGCACGGTACGGCGGTCGTCGTACTCGCGGCCCTCCGGAACGCGCTCCGGGTGACGGGCAAGCGGATCGAGGACATCCGCGTGGTGATCTCCGGCGCCGGTGCGGCCGGGGTCGCGTGTGCGCGGATCCTGCTCCAGGCGGGTGTCGGCGACCTGGCCGTGGTCGACAGCAAGGGCGTCCTGCACGAGGACCGCCCCGACCTGAACCCGGTGAAGCTGTCCCTCGCGCGGGACACGAACGCCGGCGGCCTGTCCGGTCGACTGGTGGATGCCCTGGCCGGTGCGGATCTCTTCCTTGGTGTCTCCGGCGGGACCGTGCCGGAGGAGGCCGTCGCGCAGATGGCCGACAACGCAATGATCTTCGCCCTGGCGAACCCGAACCCCGAGGTCCACCCGGACATCGCGCACAGGCATGCCGCGGTGGTCGCCACCGGGCGCTCCGACTTCCCGAACCAGATCAACAACGTGCTGGCGTTCCCCGGCATCTTCCGCGGCGCCTTCGACGCGAACGCGTCCCGGATCACGGAGGGTATGAAGCTGGCCGCCGCCGACGCGCTGGCGGGCCTGATCGCGGAAGCCGACCTCCGGCCGGACTACATCATCCCGTCGCCGTTCGACGAGCGCGTCGCGCCGGCGGTCTCGGCCGCGGTCGCCGCCGCGGCGGTGGCCGACGGCGTCGCCCGTCCTGCCTGACCTACACCTCAGAACGTCCCGGTGACGCTGGTTACTGAACATGCAGGTCTATGGCACCTAGGGTGGTTCGCATGCTTGCTGCTTATGCTGCGAAGTTCGACACCGAGAACCCGATCGCCGCGCTGGAGGTGGGGGAGCGGCCGGAACCGACGGCACCCGACGGGTGGGTGACGATCGACGTGAAGGCCACGGCGCTCAACCATCACGACCTGTGGTCGCTGAAGGGGGTCGGGCTGGCCGAGCAGAACCTGCCGATGATCCTCGGCTGCGACGCCGCCGGCGTCGACCCGGACGGCAACGAGGTCGTCGTCCACGCGGTCGTCTCGGACCCGGCCTGGAAAGGCGACGAGACGCTCGACCCGAAGCGGTCGCTGCTGAGCGAGCGGTACCAGGGCACGCTGGCGCAGAAGGTCGCGGTGCCGGCGCGGAACGTCGTACCGAAGCCGGCCGGGATGTCGTTCGAGCAGGCGGCCTGCCTGCCGACGGCCTGGTTGACGGCGTACCGGATGTTGTTCACGCAGTCCGGGTTGAAGCCGGGCGACACCGTGCTCGTTCAGGGCGCGGGCGGTGGGGTGGCGACCGCGCTGATCACGCTGGCGCGGGCCGCCGGGATCCGGGTGTGGGCGACGTCGCGCGACGAAAGCAAGCGGTCGAAGGCGCTCGAGATCGGGGCGCACGAGTCGTTCGAGTCCGGGGCGCGGCTGCCCGAACGGGTGGATGCGGTGATGGAGACCGTCGGCCAGGCGACCTGGTCGCACTCGCTGAAGTCGCTGAAGCAGGGCGGCACACTGGTGATCTCCGGCGCGACCAGCGGCCAGGCGCCGAAGTCCGCCGAGCTCAACCGGATCTTCTTCCTCCAGCTCCGCGTCCAGGGCTCCACGATGGGCACCCGCACCGAGCTCGCCGAACTGGTCCAGTTCATGGCGAACGCCGGCATCTCCCCGCACATCGACTCGGTGATGCCGCTCGCCGAGGCCCGCGACGGCTTCTCGCGAATGAATGCGGGCGACGTCTTCGGCAAGATCGTCTTTACTGTCTGAATGCAGCCCGAGATCAGGCCCGCCACGGTCGAGGACGCCGAGGCGGGCGCGTGGTGTCATGTGTTGTGCTGGCGGGAGGCGTACACCGGGCTGGTCCCGGACGACGTGCTGCTCGAGCGTACGTTGGACATCGACCGGCGGATCTCGCGCTGGGCGTCGCAACTCCGAGAGGGCTGGGATCGCTGGATCGCCCTGAACCCGGATCCCTCGGCGCCCACCCAGGACCGCGTGGTCGGGTTCGCCGGCACCGGGCCCGGGCGGGACGACGACTCCCCGGTGCCGCTCGAGCTGCAGACCATCTACACCCGGCGGGCGTACTGGAAGACCGGCCTCGGCAGCCGTCTGCTGAACGTTGCCGTTGGCAAACAGCCCGCGTTCCTCTGGGTCTTCGAGGGAAACGACCGGGCCCGGGCCTTCTACCAGCGGCACGGCTTCGAACCCGACGGCACCAGCAAGCACGACCCGTACTTCGACCTGTCTGAGATTCGCATGGTCCGTCGCTAAGTTTCATGCCTGAAACATTGGCGTCGCATCGGGGCAACGCGGCCGAGTCACTCTGTTCCTACGATCCGCCCGATCGATGAGGAACAGGGGAGCAGATGAGGCCTACTTTGACGGTCATCGTTGACCCGGCCGACAACTGGATGGCGAAGGCAGCGTGCGTCGGCCACGCGCCGTCGTACGACGAGACGGCCAGCCAGTGGGAGCAGCGCAAGGCGCAGGCGATCTGCCTCACGTCCTGCCCGGTGATCGACCAGTGCCGGGAGTGGGCCCGCCGTACCAAGTTCACCGGCACCGCCGCCGGCGAGAAGTTCCTCTCCGGCCGCCGCCGCGGCCGCCCCGGCCCGCAGGAACGCCGCAACCGCCCGGTGCTGACGCCGGACGTCATCGGCGAACAGCAGGCCAGCTAGCTTTTCGGAACTTTCCCGGCACCAGGCGCCGGAAAAGTTCCGATGATCAGGCGTTGACCAGTTCGCGTTCCGGCTCGGTGACGTCGGCCGCCCGGCGGAACGGGGCGGTGATCGTCTGCGTCAGGTGCTTGCGGTTGTGGATCGCCGCGCCGACCGCGAGCACCAGGTAGACAAAGCTGATCACGTACCGGCCCGTCTGCCCAGGTACGGCGAACTGGACCGCGAACAGCGCGAGCAGAGCGAAGGCCGCCCAGCGGGGGAACCGCAGGTTCAGCAGGATCGCGATACCGAGCAGGGTCTGCGTGGCGGTCAGTAGGAACTCCTCGACCTGCCGGCCGTCCAGGTGCAGCGCGGCCCCGCCGCCACCGATCCCGTACGCGATCGGCAGGCTGCCGATCAGCAGGGTCCACTGGTTCACCTTCGCGGAGATCAGCAGGCCGAGCGCCGCCGCGCCCTTGCCCCGCCAGGCGAACAGGATCGCCACGATGAACTCCGGCGCCTCGGACGCCAGCGGCGCCAGCCACTGCACCAGCAGGAACTGGTCGATCCCGAGCGCCTGACCACCCTGTACGAGCGAGTCGGCGAACGGCTCCGCGGCCGCCAGGATCACCCCGGCCGAGACCAGGAACATCGCGGTCACGACGATCCGGCGCTGCAGTTGCGGTAGCGCACCAATGGTCGCCGCCGGGCCGATCAGCTCCGGCTCGTCGTCGTGGTCCGAGGTCGCCGCGCGGTACAGGTAGAAGGCGAAGAACGCGAGTAGCAGGATCCCGAGCAGCAGGTGGATCTGCCCGGTCACCGGGATCACGAACGCGACCACACCGGCGACCGCGAGGAAGCCGAGCTCCCGCCGGTACCCCGAGTCGAGGACCAGGGACCTCACGGTCCGCCCGCTGCGCCGCGACGCGACGTACAGGCTGATCAGGACGACGGCAGACCAGCCGAGGCCGAGCAGCAACCGGTTCGACCCGGTCATGTTGGCGGCGGCGTACTGCACGTAGTCCGGGTTGGAGCCGGCGGTGTGGGCGAAGTACAGGTCGACGGCGTACTCCGGAAGAACCGCGATGACCGCCAGGAGTGTGATCGCCAGACCGCCCGAGATGTCCATCTCCGCGGCCTCCGCCGCCCAGGCCAGCACGAACGACGCCGCGACCACGGCGAGGCCGAAGATCGCGATCGACGCCAGCGCCGGGGGATGGGTGCCGAGTGCCCGGAGGACGACCGCGGGGATCGCCACCAGGAGCAGCAGCAGAACAGGGCGGAGCGCTCGGAACATGGTTCCAGCCTGCCACCGTTTTGATACTTTCGCAATTGCGAAAGTATGAGACCGTGCTCACCCCGGCCCGGCGCGCTGTCCGCGGACCGGTCCAGCGGTCACAATGACTGCGCGATGACCAACCCTGAACCGACGAAGGCGCAGCTCGTATCCGCCGCGGGCACCTTCGCCATGCTCTCCGCTCCGGTCCGGCTGCACCTGGTGTCGCTGGCCGCCCAGGGGGAGTACGACGTCGGCACCCTGGCGGAACGCGTCGGCGTGAGTATCGCCACCGCCAGCCAGCACCTCGGCAAACTCCGCCTCGCCGGCATCATCACCGCCCGCCGCGAGGGCCGCCGCCACATCTACACCGTCGACGACCCCCACGTCCTCAACCTCGTCGACCAGATCTTCGAACACATCGCCCCCGACGGCTCCCTGGCCCCCGACCCACCGCGCCGCACCCGGCCGCCGCATACAGACTGACCCTCGGGGACTGCGTCACGGGTCGGTAAGGTGCCGGGGGTTTCGCCTGGGTCCGCCGCGTCCTACCTTCAGGGCAGGGGGAGGTAGCGATGAGGGAAGCCTGGGAGTTGTTGACCGCGGGTCCTGACGATGCCGAGCGCGCGGTCCTGCTGTTACCCGGCGGAGCCAACGCGGCTCGTTCGTTCGACCTGGTGATGGCCGAGCCGGCGCTGGCCGGTGTCCGTCTGGTGGCCACGACGCTGCCGGGCATGGCGGGTGCTCCGGTCGTGGGCGACGTGTCCGTTCCGGGCCTGGCACGTCGGGCCGGCGAGTTGGCCAAGCTGCACCGGTGCGACGTGGTCGTCGGCTTCTCGCATGGCGCCACGGTTGCCGTGGAGATGCTGCTGGGCGGTCATTTCCACGGCCCGGTGGTGCTCTTGGGTATCAGCCTGACGACCGAGGACGAAGCCGGGTTCTTCCGCGCCGTCGTGTCGGCGTCGCAGAAGGTGGGCAGGTGGCCGATGGCCGTCCTGTTCAGGCTGCTGCCGCTGATGGCCAGGTCTGCCAAGACAGCGGCCCGGCACAAGCGGGAGCTGATCGAGGACCTCAAGCAGAACAGCGCCGCCGATGCGCTCCGGCTTCTCAGCCCGTACTTCGAGTACCTTGCCGCCGACCGTGACTATGCCGCCGAACTGGCCGCGTCAGGCTGCCCTGTCTGGGTGGTCCACGCCGAGAAGGGGGACGGCAGCCTCACCACCGCCGAGCGGGCCACCCTCGAGACGGCCCCCAACGTGACCGTGGTGACAATCCCCGGCGCAGTGTTCTTCCTCCCGGACGAGGCACCCCAGCAGACCGCCGCAGTGGTCGCCGAGGTCCTCGCACAGGTCAAGTGGACTGGTTGATAACTACTCGTCCTCGTCGTCCAACCGGGCCAGCCAGGTGGCGAAGCGCTCGATCGGGGTCTCGAACTCGGGGTTCAGGTCGACGAACTCGCGGAGCCGCTCGGCGACCCACGCCAGCGTGACATCCTCCTCGCCACGCCGCTTCTCGAGTTCCTCGATCCCGCGATCGGTGAAGTACATGTCAGCTGAAGGCCTGCTTCAGCAGCGTCGCCTGCTCGGTGCCGTGGACGCCGTGCGAGCCGACCGCCGGAGCGGACATCGCCGGCCGGGACACCCGGTAGAACGGCTTGCCGCCCAGGTGCTCGGTCAGGTTCAGCGCCATGAACGGCCACGGGCCCTGGTTCGCCGGCTCGTCCTGCACCCAGCGGATCTCGGTCGCGTTCGGGTACTTCGCCAGCTCGGCGACGACCTCCTCGTGCGGCAGCGGGTACAGCTGCTCGACCCGGAGGATCGCGGTGCCGATCGTGTCCGGCTCGACCTTCTTCCGCTCGGCGAGCAGGTCGTACACGATCCGGCCGGAGGCCAGGATGACCCGCTCGACCGCCGCCGGGTTCGCCTCGGCCTCGGCGTCGCCGAGTACCGGCCGGAAGGTGCCGTGGGTCAGCTCCTCCGGCTGCGACACCGCCTCCTTGCGCCGCAGCAGCTGCTTCGGCGTGAAGACGACCATCGGTACGTGCTCCTCGCCGAGCGTGTGCCGGCGGAGCAGGTGGAAGTACGACGCGGGGGTCGACGGCTGCGCAACGGTCATCGCGTCCTCGGCGCAGAGCTGCAGGAACCGCTCGATCCGGGCCGAGGTGTGGTCCGGGCCCTGGCCCTCGTAGCCGTGCGGCAGCAGCAGCACGACACCGGACTTCTGGCCCCACTTCGCCTCACCGGACGAGATGTACTCGTCGATGACCGACTGGGCGCCGTTCACGAAGTCGCCGAACTGCGCCTCCCAGAGCACCAGCGCCTCCGGGCGGGCCACGGAGTACCCGTACTCGAAGCCGAGCGCGGCGTACTCGCTCAGCAGCGAGTCGTACACGTAGAAGTTCGCCTGGTTGCCCTCGTCGAGGTGCTGCAGCGGGACGTGGTCCTGCCCGTTGACCCGGTCGATGACGGCGGCGAACCGCTGTACGAACGTCCCGCGGCGGCTGTCCTGACCGGCCAGCCGGACCGGCCGGCCGTCGAGCAGCAGCGAACCGAACGCGGTGATCTCCGCGCTGGCCCAGTCCAGCGGGCCCTCGGTGATCGCGTGCGCCCGGCGCTGCAGCTGCGGCTGCACCTTCGGGTGCACGGTGAAGCCCTCGGGCAGCGTGGTGTACGCGTCGGCGATCTTCTTCAGCGTCTCGCGGCTGATCGCGGTCGCGTCCGGGCCTTCCGGCTTGTCCGGGTAGACCGGGACGGTGACGTACGGCGCCGGCGTGTCGGGCTCGTTCTTCGCGTCCCGGACCTCGGCGAACACCCGCTCCAGGCGCTGCTGGAAGTCCTGCATCGCCTGCTCGGCCTCTTCGATCGTGATGTCGCCACGACCGATCAGGGCCTCGGTGTACAGCTTGCGGACCGAGCGCTTCTGCTCGATCAGGTCGTACATCAGCGGCTGCGTGAAGCTCGGGTCGTCGCCCTCGTTGTGACCGCGGCGGCGGTAGCAGACCAGGTCGATGACGACGTCCTTGTTGAACGCCTGGCGGTACTCGAACGCGAGGTCCGCGACCCGGATGCAGGCCTCGGGGTCGTCGCCGTTCACGTGGAAGATCGGCGCCTGCACCATCCGCGCGACGTCGGTGGAGTACATCGACGAACGCGACGAGGCCGGCGAGGTGGTGAAGCCGACCTGGTTGTTCACGATCACGTGGATCGTGCCGCCGGTCCGGTACCCGCGCAGCTGGGACAGGTTCAGTGTCTCCGCGACCACGCCCTGGCCGGCGAAGGCCGCGTCACCGTGGACCAGTACGGGCAGCACCGGGAACGCGGCGCCGCGGTCCAGGAGGTCCTGCTTGGCCCGGACGATGCCCTCGAGCACCGGGTCGACGGTCTCCAGGTGCGACGGGTTCGCCGCGACGGAGACCTTGATCTTGTCGCCGAACTCGGAGACGAACTCGCCCTCGGCGCCCAGGTGGTACTTGACGTCACCGGAGCCCTGCACGGTCCGCGGGTCGATGTTGCCCTCGAACTCGCGGAAGATCTGGCCGTACGACTTGCCGACGATGTTCGCCAGTACGTTCAGCCGGCCGCGGTGCGCCATCCCGATCGCGACCTCGTCCAGCCCGGCGCCGGCGGCCTCCTCGCAGAGCTCGTCGAGCAGCGGGATGGTGGTCTCCGCGCCCTCGAGCGAGAACCGGCGCTGACCGACGTACTTGGTCTGCAGGAAGGTCTCGAACGCCTCGGCCTCGTTCAGCTTGGCCAGGATCCGCAGCTGCTCCTCGCGCGGCGGCTTGGTGTGCGGGCGCTCGACCCGCTCCTGGATCCACTTGCGCTGCTCGGGGTCCTGGATGTGCATGTACTCGATACCGGTGGTCCGGCAGTACGAGTCGCGCAGGATGCCGAGGATCTCGCGCAGCTTCATGAACCGCCGGTCGCTGCCGCCGAACGAGCCGGTGGCGAACTCGCGGTCCAGGTCCCACAGCGTCAGGCCGTGGGTGGCGACGTCGAGGTCCGGGTGGCTGCGCTGCTTGTACTCCAACGGGTCGGTGTCGGCCATGATGTGGCCGCGCACCCGGAACGCGTGGATCAGCTCGAGGATCCGGGCCTGCTTGCTGATGTCCTCCTCGTGGCTGTGCGGGAGGTCGGCGGCCCAGCGGATCGGCTCGTACGGGATCCGCAGGCTCTGGAAGATCTCGTCGTAGAAACCCTCCTGGCCGAGCAGCAGCTGGTGGATCCGGCGCAGGAACTCACCCGACTGGGCGCCCTGGATGATCCGGTGGTCGTACGTCGAGGTCAGCGTCATCACCTTGCTGACCGCGAGCTTGGCCATCGTCTCCTCGGCCGCGCCCTGGTACTCCGACGGGTACTCCATCGCGCCGACGCCGACGATGCAGCCCTGGCCGGTCATCAGCCGCGGCACCGAGTGCTGGGTGCCGATCGTGCCGGGGTTGGTCAGGCTGATCGTGGTGCCCTGGAAGTCCGGCAGCGCGAGCTTGTTGTCGCGGGCCCGGCGGACGATGTCCTCGTACGCCATCCAGAAGTCGGCGAACGTCATTTCGTCGGCGCCCTTGATCGACGGCACCAGCAGCTGCCGGGTGCCGTCCGGCTTCTGCATGTCGATGGCCAGGCCGAGGTTGATGTGGGCCGGCTGGACGTGCGTCGGCTTGCCGTCGGTCTCGTCGTACGACGCGTTCATCTCCGGCAGCGTCTTCAGCGCCTTGACCAGCGCCCAGCCGATCAGGTGCGTGAACGACACCTTGCCGCCGCGGGCGCGCTTCAGGTGGTTGTTGATGACGATGCGGTTGTCGATCAGCAGCTTGACCGGCACCTGGCGGACGCTGGTCGCGGTCGGGACCGAGAGGCTGGTCTCCATGTTCTGCGCGGTCCGCGCCGGGGCGCCGCGGAGGATCTGCCGCTGGGTGTCCGTGCTGGTCGCGGGTGCGGCCTTGGGCTGGGCGCTGGGCGGCTGGTTCACCGTGCCTCCGGTCGGGGCTGCCGTCTTTGCAGGAGAGCTCTGTGCTGGGGCGGCCTGCGCAGGGGCCGGTGCTGCGGGGGCCTGACCGGCCGGGGACTGCGTCGCCGCGGCCGCGGCAGGAGCGTTCGAGGCGGGCACGGACGGCGCGCTGCCGCGGCTCGGCGCCTCGGGCGTCTTGTTCTCGGAGACCGCGTCGGGCCGGGGAGCGTCGGCCGGGGGAGTCGTCACCGGCTTCGCGTCGCCATCAGGGTGGTACGTCTTGAAGAAGTCGAGCCACGCCGGATCCACCGAATTCGGGTCCTGCTGGTACTTCTCGTACAGCTCGTCGACCAGCCATTCGTTCGCGCCGAAGGCTGCTAGGGGATTGGTGTCTGATGGCTCGGTGGCCACTTGGCAGTTCGCCTCTTCCGATTTCGGGTCCGGTACCGCAGTGCCTAATGCTGATGTTATGGGTGGTGCCCCAAGCAAAGGCTAATAGCACCGGGACCACTTCCACAGCCGGGGACCACCGGACCAGTGTGTCGAGTGGTCGGGCTCCGGCGAGTCGATCCGCCGGCACCTGAAACACTGCCCACAAAGGTGTTTCAGGCCACACGCCTCCGGTTCAGGCCGACCGGATGCGGAGAGCAACCGCCGTAGCTCCGAGACCCCTTGCAGTTGTGGATTTCCGGCGACCTTTCCGGCCCCGTCCGGATGGCCCCGCTGAGCGCGACCGCCCACTGTATGCAGTTGTGCACTCGCCGCCGGTGATGATCAGCACCGCGCAGAAGTGTGGCCAACGTCACGCTACGAATCAGTCCACCTGGGCATGATTGGCCTTCAGCCCTCCTGCGGTGGCACGCCTGGCGGCATACTTGCGAGATGGCGTTGACGGACGAGGCGATCGTCAAGATCAAGGGGATGATCACCTCGGGGGAACTCGGGCCGGGGGATCGGCTGCCGAAGGAGGCGGACCTGGCCGCCCGGCTGGGCCTGTCGCGGAACTCGCTGCGGGAAGCCGTCAAGGCACTCACGCTGGTGAACGTGCTGGACGTCCGGCACGGTGACGGTACGTACGTGACCAGCCTCGACTCGGCGCACCTGCTGGACGCGCTGAGCTTCATGGTCGACCTGCACCGCGACGACTCGGTGCTGCAGTTCTTCGAGGTACGGCGGCTGCTCGAGCCGGGCGTCGCCGCGCTGGCCGCGACCCGGATCACGCCGGAGAAGACCGCCGAGCTGCGACTGCTGTGCAGTGACCTGGCCGCCGACGCAGGCGTCGAGGAACTCGTCGCGAACGACCTGCAGTTCCACCGCGGCATCGCCGAGGCGACCGGGAACCAGGTGGTCTGCTCGCTGCTGGACGGCGTCTCCGGCGCGACCCAGCGGGCCCGGATCTGGCGCGGCGTCACCCAGGCCGGCGCGGTCGAGCGGACGCTGTCCGAGCACGCCGCGATCCTGGACGCGATCGAGAGCGGCGACGCGGAGGCGGCCCGCGCCTGGATGACCGCCCATATCGCCGGCGTCGAGACCTGGCTCCGCAAGGCTCCCTAGGGGTTACATCGGAGGTATGTACGAACCGCCTCCACCGCGTAGCGCGTTGACGCTGCGGATCGTGCTGTCGGCGTTCGGGGTGGTGCTGTTCGTGGCGTCCACGGTGCTTTCGATCGTGTACGACCTGCCCGGCGGGTGGGTGATCGTCTTCGGGCTGCTCACCGGGGTGGCCCTCGTCGATCTGGTGGTCGTTGCCTGGCGCAAGTACTCGGAAAGTGGTTGATCGGCCCGGCCGGACTCCGTAAGCTTCAGGAGTCACATTCCCGACGACAGGGGTTCGAGTTGTCGAACTGAGGTTCTCTCCGAAGCCGATCGATCGCCGCCGTTCTGGTGCGCGGTCTCGTCCGAGACCTCAGCTGGAGTCGACAACTCATGAGCTTTTCCCTGTCCTGTACCGATCTCTTCTTCGCCTGGCCCGACGGCGAGGTGCTGTTCGACGGCCTGACGTTCGTGGCCGGCCCGGTCCGCTCCGGGCTGGTCGGCCGCAACGGCGCCGGCAAGTCGACGCTGCTCAAGCTGATCGCCGGCCGGCTCACCCCGCAGCGCGGGGCGATCCGGGTCAGCGGCGAGCTCGGCTACCTGCCGCAGGACCTGACCCTGGACATCTCGTTGCGGGTCGACCAGGCCCTCGGCATCGAGGCCGTACGGCGCGCCATCGTCGCGATCGAGTCCGGTGACGCCTCGGAGCAGAACTTCGCGGTCGTCGGCGACGACTGGGACGTCGACGAACGCGCCGAGGCGCTGCTCGGCAAGCTCGGCCTGGGTGCGATCGGCCTGGACCGCAGCGTCGGCGAGCTGTCCGGCGGCGAGACGATCCTGCTCGGGCTCGCGGCCGAGCTGCTCCGGCGTCCCGACGTCCTGCTGCTCGACGAGCCGACCAACAACCTCGACCTGCGGGCGCGGCGGCACCTGTACGACGCCGTCGACCAGTTCCGCGGCGCGCTGCTGATCGTGTCGCACGACCGGGAGCTGCTCAACCGGGTCGACCAGATCGGCGACCTGCGCAAGGGTGACGTCACCTGGTACGGCGGCAACCTGACCGCGTACGAGGAGGCGGTCGCGGTCGAGCAGGAGGCCGCGGAGCGGATGCTCCGGGCTGCGGAGGCCGACGTACGCAAACAGAAGAAGGACCTGATCGATGCGCGGATGAAGATGGATCAGCGCCAGGCCCGTGGCCAGCGGGCGTTCGAGAAGGGCGGGATCCCGAAGATCGTCGCCGGGAACCTGAAGCGTGGTGCGCAGGTGTCGGCCGGGAAGCATATCGGGATGCAGTCCGAGCGGCTCGAGTCCGCACAGGAGGCGCTCGCGGACGCGGAGGAGAAGGTCCACGACGACGAGACGATCCGCGTCGACCTGCCGAAGACCGCCGTACCCGCGGGCCGCGTGGTGCTGAAGCTGGAGGACCACGTACTGCGGACCGGGGCGCAGGTCGACCTGGAGATCCGGGGACCGGAGCGGATCGCGCTGACCGGGCCGAACGGCGCCGGGAAGACCACGTTGCTGCAGTCGGTCGTGGACGGGGAGCTGCCGGTGGTGCCGTACCGGTACCTGCCGCAGCGGCTCGACCTGCTGCGCGACGACCTGTCGATCGTGGACAACCTGGCGCTGCTCGCTCCGGGGACGGAGAACCAGGAGCGTCGGTCCCGGCTGGCGCGGTTCCTGTTCCGTGGGAGGGCCGCGGATCAGCTGGTCAGTACGTTGTCGGGTGGTGAGCGGTTCCGGGCGACACTGGCGGCGTTGCTGCTGGCGGAGCCGCCGCCGCAGTTGCTGATGCTGGACGAGCCGACGAACAACCTCGACCTCGGCAGTGTGGCGCAGCTGAAGGATGCGTTGGCGTCGTACAACGGGGCGCTCGTGATCGCCAGTCACGACGTACCGTTCCTGCGGGAGATCGGGATCACGCGCTGGGTGGAGCTGACGCCGGAAGCGCTCACCGACATCGATCCGCTGTAGGCCGTTGCTGTCTGCCCCGTCACCTTCGGGTGGCGGGGCTTTTCCGTGCGCTTGAAATTGATACCCCCTAGGGGTATGGTCTGCGGCATGGACGAGCACGAGCAGCATCAGCACGGCGGTCACGAGGCGCACGGTGCCCAGCTGGAACACGGCGGGCACGCGAGTCATGACGCGCACGGTGCGCATGATGCACATGGGGGTCACAGTGGGCCTGGTGGGCACGGGGATCATGCGGCGCAGTTCAAGGACCGGTTCTGGATCAGCCTGGCGCTGGCGGTGCCGGTGGTGTTCTTCAGTCACATGTTCGCGGACCTGCTCGGCTACATGCCGCCGGAGTTCCCGGGCTCGGGGCTGATCGCGCCGGTGCTCGGCACGGTGATCTTCGTGTACGGCGGGCAGCCGTTCCTGACCGGCGGCTGGAGCGAGCTGAAGACGCGCCGCCCCGGGATGATGTTGCTGATCTCGATGGCGATCACGGTGGCGTTCGTCGCTTCGTGGGTGACCACGCTGAAGCTCGGCGGGTTCGACCTGGACTTCTGGTGGGAGCTCGCGCTGCTGATCGTGATCATGCTGCTCGGGCACTGGCTGGAGATGCGGGCGCTCGGCGCCGCGTCCGGTGCGCTCGACGCGCTGGCCGCGCTGCTGCCGGACTCGGCCGAGAAGGTGACCGACGACGGTGTGGTCGAGGTCTCGCTGCAGGAGCTGCAGGCCGGTGACGTCGTACTCGTACGGTCCGGCGGGCGGGTGCCGGCGGACGGCACGGTGGTCGACGGGCAGGCCGAGGTGGACGAGTCGATGATCACCGGCGAGTCCCGCCCGGTGTCGCGCGGCGTCGGCGACCAGGTCGTCGCCGGAACCGTTGCCACCGACAACGCTCTGCGCGTCGAGATCACCGCGGTCGGCGACGACACCGCGCTGGCCGGTATCCAGCGACTGGTCGCCGAGGCGCAGGCCTCGTCGTCGCGGGCGCAGGCGCTGGCCGACCGGGCGGCGGCGTTCCTCTTCTACTTCGCGTCGATCGCGGGCCTGATCACGTTCGTGGTGTGGGCGTTGCTGGGCAAGCTCGACGAGGCCGTGACGCGAACCGTGACGGTGCTGGTGATCGCCTGCCCGCACGCCCTCGGGCTGGCCATCCCGCTGGTGATCGCGATCTCCACGGAACGGGCCGCGAAGGCCGGCGTACTGGTGAAGAACCGGTTGGCGCTGGAGCGGATGCGGACCGTCGACGCGGTGCTGTTCGACAAGACCGGCACGCTGACCAAGGGCGAGCCCGCCGTCACCGGAGTTGCCGCGGTCGAGTCGGTCTCGGAGGACGAGTTGCTGGCGCTGGCCGCGGCGGTCGAGGCGGACAGCGAGCACCCCCTCGCCAAGGCCATTGTCAGGGCCCACGCTGCCCAGCGCGTCGGTGCACGGGTCGGCGGGGGAGCTGCGGATGGTCCTGCGGCCGGGGCTGCTGCCAACTCAGTTGCCGGTGGCAAGGTTGTCGCTTCGGAGTTCCGGTCCTTGACCGGGCGTGGGGTGCAGGCGGTCGTGAACGGATCGGAGGTCGCGGTGGGCGGTCCGGCGTACCTGCGGGAGAACGGGCTGGCCGAGCCGGACGTGCTGGAGACCGAGGTCGCCGCGTGGAAGGAGCGCGGTGCCGCCGTACTGCACGTGGTCCGGGACGGGCAGGTGCTGGGGGCGATCGCGCTCGAGGACGAGGTACGCGAGGAGTCGCGGCAGGCCGTCGCCGCGCTGCACAAGCGGGGCGTGAAGGTCGCGATGATCACCGGTGACGCGCACCAGGTCGCCGACGCGGTCGCGCGGGAACTCGGGATCGACGAGGTGTTCGCCGAGGTCCTGCCGCAGGACAAGGACGCGAAGGTCGCGGAGCTGCAGGCGCGTGGGCTGAAGGTCGCGATGGTCGGTGACGGCGTGAACGACGCACCCGCGCTGGCCCGGGCCGAGGTCGGGATCGCGATCGGCGCCGGTACGGACGTCGCGATCGAGTCGGCCGGCGTGGTGCTGGCCGCGGACGACCCGCGGGCGGTGCTGTCGGTGATCGACCTGTCCAAGGCGAGCTACCGCAAGATGTGGCAGAACCTCGTCTGGGCGACCGGGTACAACGTGATCACGGTCCCGCTGGCGGCCGGCGTACTGGCCTTCGCCGGGGTGGTGGTCTCGCCGGCCGCCGGTGCGCTGCTGATGTCGATCTCGACGATCGTGGTCGCGCTCAACGCCCAGTTGCTGCGGCGGCTCGACCTCTCACCGAGCCGGCTCGCTTCGTAGACCACTGAGCGTCACCGCCACCAGGCGCCGTACCGCCGCTTTCGACGGTACGGCGCCTGCGGCGTTGAGGGCATGTACGGCGTACGCGGCGAGCTCCTTCTTCGGTACGTCGCTCCGTACGTCGCCGAGCCGCTCCGCGACGAAGTCGATCAGGTGCGCGCGGGCGTGATCGACGTGCTGTTCCCGGTGCAGCGACGGCGCCGCTGTCGGCGGGTGCTCGTGGCAGATGAACGCGTACGCCTCCAACACGTCGTCGATCCGGTGCGTGCGTTCCCAGACGTCCTCGAGTTGTTGCAGATGCGCAGTCACCTGGCGCCGGTGCCACGCGGACAGCACCGCGTCGACGTCCCCGAAGTACTTGTACAACGTCGCGCGCCCAACGCCTGCCCGCTGCGCAACTTCCGCCATGCTCACCCCGGTCAACCCACGCTCATCGACCAGCCCGGCCGCCGCGTCAAGGATCGCCTCCTGAACGGCGGACCGGTGCGAGGCGATCGTGTGCTCCCACAACTTCGGCATTCCTTGAGTGTATGCCTATGATCGAGACACAGTGTCTCGAAAAAGGAGTCCGCCGTGCCTGCTCTCGAAGCCCACCTGGAAACCCCACGCGCCGCCCGCTACCTGACCCAGCTCACCAGCCACCTCTCCCACGGCCCCGGCGGCCTCCAGGTCCTGTCCGAGTCCCCGGACCGGCTGGTCGTCGACCTGGGCACAGCGACCTGGACGATCCGCAGCACTCCGGAACAGCTGATCCTCCACCTCGAGGCGGACGACCCAGGCACCCTCGAACAACAGAGCACCCGGGTCGCCCATCGAGTAGAACAACTCGGCCGCCGCGACGACCTCCGAGTCATCTGGCAACCGTTCTGACCGCCGCAAGCGTCAGGCTGCTGGGAGTCTGCCCAGTAGGCGTTGCATGGTGGCGATCTCAGTTGTTTGCGCGGCCTGGATCTTCTTGGCGAGGGCGATTGCTGCTGTGTCCTTGCCGGTCGACTGTTCGGTCTTGGCCATCGTGACCGCGCCCTGGTGGTGCTTGATCATCATCGTGACCCACATGCGGTCGTACATGCTGCCGGACGCCTTGGACAGGTCGTCCATCTCCTGCGGGCTCATCATCCCGGTCATCGTGTGACCGGCGTGTTCGCCGGGCGTCGGGACCGGCTTGCCCCAGCTGGTCAGCCACCCGGACATCAGCTTGATCTCCGGGTCCTGCGCCGCCTTGATCGCGGTCGCCAGCTGCTTGACCTCGGCGGTCGTTGCCTTCTGCAACGCCGAGTCCGCCATCTCGACGGCCTGCTGGTGGTGCGGGATCATCTGCGACGCGAACATCACGTCCGCGTCGTTGTAGCTCGACGATGAGGCAGTCGGTGAGGCCGACGATGAGGCCGACGGACTCGAATGGTTCATCCCCGGCATGGATCCGGAGTCCGAGCTGCCACAGCCCGCTGCGGCGGCCAACAGGAGAAGTACTGCGCTAGTGCGGTAGACGTGCGTCATCACATTCCTTGGTTCGTTGTGTGGGTACGGCGGAAGAAGGCGCACGTCGGCCTATATCCGCAGTACTCCCAAGGAAGACAGCACCAGCCGCGGCGGCGACCGTTCGCCCAGGATGCGCCGCGCGCCGTACACCGGCACACCAACCGCACGCCACACCAGCAGACTGCGCAACCCGAGCAGGAGCGACAGCAGCAGCACGAGCCCGGTCAGCACCGCCATACAGGCGCCGCCCATGTCGTGCATCTCGTCGGCAGGCATCACGTGGACCTCGGCCGGATGCTCCATCACGACGGCTGGCGTCCCGGGCATGGCCATCGCGGCGTCGTGGTGGGAGGTGAGGCCGTGCATCGCGAACACCCCGGCGACCACGGTGAGTACGCCGAGGATGCGCAGCAGTCGCGCTCCGCGATTGGGTATGCGTCCGGCCATCGCGACAAGAGTACCGACCTGGGCGAGATGCACAGTCAGCACGCGCCGGGTGTGCACAGTGGACGGTGAGGCACGCGGCCGCCAGACGTACGTTCGGTGAAATCCCAGAGCTGGAGGTCCACCATGGCCGGTACTTCTGTTGGTGCTGACGACTACGCGCTTGCCCGGGTCCCCGAGCATGCGAGGTACTCCTGGTGGTCCGTCGCGACGCAGCGGTTCGGGCAGATCTCGGCGCTCAGCCAGTTCCTGCTCGGCGCGACGCTCGGGTTCGGGATGAGCTTCTGGCACGCGTTCTGGGCGCTCACGCTCGGCGCGGTGATCCTCGAGCTGGTCGCGATCCTGATCGGCGTGATCGGCGCCCGCGAGGGTCTGCAGACGTCGGTGATCGCGCGCTGGACCGGGTTCGGCCAGGCCGGGTCGTCGCTGATCGGGCTGGCGATCGGGATCAGCCTGATCGGGTGGTTCGGGATCCAGTCCGCGGTGTCCGCGGCCGGTCTGAGCCAGTTGATCGGCGTACTCCCGACGTGGGGCTGGTCGCTCGTCTTCGGTCTCGCGGTGACGCTCGTCGTACTGCGCGGCTTCCACTCGATGGCGTGGGTCGCGTACGTGACCGTACCGGCGTTCCTGCTCCTCGTCGGCTGGTCGATCATCAGCGAGCTGTCCGACCACAGCCTCGGAACGCTGGTCAGCTCGGCGCCGCCGGGTCCGCATCTGAGCCTGTTGCAGGGTACGACGCTCGTCGCCGGCGGATTCATCGTCGGTGCGGTGATCACGCCGGACATGACCCGCTACAACCGCAGCGTCGGCGACGTGGTCAAGCAGACCGTCCTCGGCATCACCCTCGGCGAGTACGTGATCGGCCTGGTCGGCGTACTCCTCGCGCATGCCGTTGGTTCGGCCAACGTGATCACGATCGTCACCTCGTCGGTCGGCTGGGTCGGCACGCTGGTGATCATCCTCGGCACGATCAAGATCAACGACTGGAACCTCTACAGCTCCGGCCTCGGCGTCGTGAACTTCATCGGCACCGTCTTCGGCCGGCGGGTCAACCGGGCGGCCGTCACGCTGGTGGTCGGCGTCCTCGGCAGCGTGCTCGCGGCCGGCGGGATCCTGGACAAGTTCACCGACTTCCTGATCTTCCTCGGGGTCGCGTTCCCGCCGATCGCCGGGATCATGGTCGCGGAGTACTTCGTCGTGAAGCGCTGGCGCCCCGACCTGGAGGCGACCCGGGCCGACGGGACCCTGCCCGCGACCGCGCCGACCTGGGTACCGGCGACGATCGTGATCTGGGTCGGCGCCGCGCTGATCGGCAAGTACGTCACCTGGGGCCTGCCGAGCATCAACTCGCTCGTCGTCGGCTTCGCCGCGTACGTCGTGGTAGGCAGACTCGGACTGATCCGCGGCATCGGCACCAGCCGCACCATGGAACCCGAGCCCACCACCGGCGTGAGCGCCCTACCTGCCACGAACTGAGAGGAACCCCGAATGCGTATCGGTATCGATGTCGGTGGGACCAACACCGACGCCGTGCTGCTCGACGGTGAGGGTGCCGACGTCAACGTGCTGGCGGCGAACAAGTCCGCGACCAGTGCGGACGTGACGGCCGGCATCATCGACACCCTGGACCGGTTGCAGGCGGAACGATCCTTCGACCCGGCGCAGGTGCGGGCGGTGATGATCGGCACCACGCACTTCATCAACGCGCTGGTCGAGGCCCGGCGGCTCGCGCCGACCGCGGCGCTGCGGCTCGGTCTCCCGGCGACGGCCTCGCTGCCGCCGCTGGTGGACTGGCCGGAGCGGCTGGTCGAGGCGATCAGCGGACGCAGCTACCTGGCGCACGGAGGGCACGAGTTCGACGGCCGGCACATCGCCGAGCTGGACGAGGACGAGCTGCGCCGGCACGCCGCGGACATGGCCGCGCACGGCGTACGGTCGGTCGCGATCTCGTCGGTCTTCTCGCCGGTGAGCAACGAGTTCGAGTTGCGTGCCGCGGAGATCCTGCGCTACGAGCTCGGCGACGACGTGGCGATCTCGCTGTCCCACGAGATCGGCCGGATCGGCCTGCTGGAACGCGAGAACGCGACCATCATCAACGCCGCACTCCGCGAGCTCGCCGCTTCGATCGTCGACGGATTGGCCGGCGCCGTCGCGGGTCACGGCATCTCCGCGCCGCTGTACCTGAGCCAGAACGACGGCACGCTGATGGACGTCGACTTCGCCCGCCGGTACCCGGTCGCCACGTTCGCGTCCGGCCCGACGAACTCGATGCGCGGCGCGGCGCTGCTGTCCGGCCTGGACACGTGTGCGGTCGTCGACGTCGGCGGTACGACGAGCGACGTCGGCGTCCTCACCCACGGGTTTCCGCGGGAGGCGACCACCGAGGTCGACGTGGCCGGCGTACGGACGAACTTCCGGATGCCCGACGTGCTCAGCCTCGGCATCGGCGGCGGCAGTTTGGTTGCTGCGGACAACGACCAGGTGACGGTCGGCCCGCGGTCGGTCGGGTACCGCCTGACCGAGGAGGCGCTGGTCTTCGGCGGCAGGACGCTGACCGCGACGGACATCGCGGTCGCGGCCGGCCGGGCAGACGTAGGGGACGGCGCTGCGGTGGCCGACCTGGATCCGACGCTCGTGAAGGCCGCGCTCGCCCGGGTCGCCGCGGATATCGCGGACGCGGTCGAGCGGATGCGTACCTCGCCCGACCCGCTGCCGGTGGTCGCGGTCGGCGGCGGGTCGATCCTGCTCCCGGACGACCTGCCCGGCAGTCTCGCCGTCCACCGGCCGGAGAACTTCGCGGTCGCGAACGCGATCGGCGCCGCGATCGCGCAGGTCGGCGGCGAGGTCGACCGGGTGTACGCGATCGACCCGGGCCGCCGCGACGCGGTCGTCGACGAGGCACGGCAGGAGGCCGTCGACCGGGCGATCGCCGCCGGCGCCGACCCCGCCGCCGTCCGCATCGTCGACTTCGACGAGGTCCCGATCCCGTACCTCCCCGGCAACGCCACCCGCATCCGCTGCAAGGCAGTCGGCGACCTCCGCCTGGGAGAAACCCGATGAACACGAACCCGCAGCTCCCGTCCCACGCGTCCGCTGCCGATTTGCCTGGCTCACCCACCAAATCGTGGGTTCTTCACCCTGACTCAGGGTGTGGAACCCAGCACTTCCTGGGTAGGCCAGGCAAATGGGCGGGCGCTGTCGCAGGAGTGGAGTGGTTGCGATGAAGTTGCGGGCTGAGGATCTGGGGGCGCTGGCTCGTGGGGCGGCCGTGCTGGGGACCGGGGGTGGGGGTGATCCGCATATCGGGCGGTTGCTGGCGCAGCAGGCGGTGAAGGAGCACGGGCCGGTGGAGATCGTTGCCGTCGGCGACCTTCCGGACGATGCCTGTGTGTTGCCGGTGGCAATGATGGGCGCACCAACGGTGATGGTGGAGAAGCTGCCGTCGGCCGACCAGATCTCGGTCGCCGTGCAGACGCTGGCGAAGTACGTCGGGAAGACGCCGACGCACCTGGCCTGTATCGAGGCCGGCGGCGTGAACTCGACCGTACCGGTGATCGCCGCCGCACAACTCGGGCTGCCCCTGGTGGACGGCGACGGGATGGGTCGGGCGTTCCCCGAGCTGCAGATGGTGCTGCCGACCCTCGCCGGCATCGAGGCGACCCCGATGTCGATCGTCGACGAGAAGGGCAACCGCGGCGTCTTCGACACGGTCAGCAACGAATGGGCCGAACGCCTCGCCCGCTCGGCCACCGTCGACATGGGCTGCTCGGCGATCGTCTCGCTCTACGCGATGACGGGTGCCGAGGTCCGCGGCTCGTTCGTCGCCGGCACGCTCAGCAAGTGCGTCACGATCGGCCGGGCGATCGAGAAGGCCCAGCGGGTGCACGGCGATCCGGTCGCGGCCGTCGTGGACGAGCTCGGCGGGCGGTTGCTGCACGTCGGCAAGGTCGTCGACGTACAACGCCGTACGACGACCGGCTTCGCGCGTGGTGATGCGGCCGTCGACGGGCTGGACGCGTCGCACGGGCAGTTGCTCGTACTCCGGTTCCAGAACGAGCACCTCGTCGCGGAACTCGACGGTACGGCGGTTGCCACCACACCGGACCTGATCATCGTGCTCGACACCGAGTCCGGCGAACCGATCACCACCGAGGCGCTGCGGTACGGCCACCGCGTCAGCGTGCTGGCCGCGCCGGCCGACGAACGCTGGCACTCACCCGAAGGCATCAAGTTGGTCGGCCCGCGGTACTTCGGCTACGACCTCGACCCGATCCGCGCGCTGGAGACCGTATGAGCTGGCAGCTGGGAATCGAACACCTGAGGGATCTCGCCCGCGGTGCGGCCATCCTCGGGACCGGCGGTGGCGGCGATCCGTTGATCGGGCGGCTGCTCGTCGAGCAGGCGATCCGCGAGTACGGGCCGGTGACCGTACTGGATCCCGACGAGCTCGACGACGACGCGTTCGTGATCCCGACCGCGCAGATGGGCGCGCCGACCGTGATCGTCGAGAAGATCCCGCGCGGCAGCGAACCCGTCGGCGCGCTGCGGGCGCTGGAGAAACACCTCGGCCGGCGCGCCGACGCGACGATGCCGATCGAGTGCGGTGGTATCAACTCGATGATTCCGCTGCTCGTTGCCGCCCGCACCGGTCTGCCGGTGGTCGACGCGGACGGGATGGGCCGGGCGTTCCCGGAACTGCAGATGGAGACGTTCTCGGTATACGGCGTACCGGGCTCGCCGATGGCGATCGCGGGTGAGCACGACGAGACCGTGGTGATCGATACCAGTACGGACAACAAGCAGATGGAGTGGCTGGCGCGCGGGATCACGATCCGGCTCGGCGGGGTCGCGCACATCGCGGAGTACTCGATGACGGGCGCCGAGGTGAAGCGGACCGCCGTACCGCGGACGCTGTCGCTCGGGCTGTCCATCGGGCGCGCGGTCCGCGAGGCGCGGGCGACGCACACGGACCCGGTCGAGGCGATCCGGGACGCGTTGGCGCCGACGCTGTACAGCCACCTGCGGGTGCTCTTCCGCGGGAAGGTCGTCGACGTGGAACGCCGTACGCTCGAGGGCTTCGCGCGCGGGCGGGCGCGGTTCACGTCGTACGACGGGACGTCCGAGCTGGAGCTGCGCTTCCAGAACGAGAACCTGGTCGCGGAGGTCGACGGCGCGGTGGTGTGCACGGTGCCGGACCTGATCTGCGTACTGGAGGCGGACACCGCGGAGCCGATCACCACCGAGGGCCTGCGCTACGGCCAGCGGGTGACGGTCGTGGGTATCTCGACGCCGGACCTGATGCGTACCCCCGAGGCGCTGGCGGTCTTCGGGCCGTCGTGCTTCGGGCTCGACGTCGAGTTCGACCCGGTCGAGCGACACACGGACGTCCTCATCCCCTGACCCCCGGGCCCCTTAACCCTCGGCCCGCCGTGCTGACCCCTCCGCGGCGGGCCGGGGTTCGACCCGGACGTGGAGCACTCACCAACGTCGGGGCGCGTGCCCTCGTCACGCTCAGGTGAAGGGCGGCGCGGCCGGTTGGGTGCGGTTGATGAGTGCTGGAGATCCGCGGTGGGAGGATCTGCTCATGAGCACGGTCGTCCGCGAGCGGGACCTGGAGGCGCTGGTCGTCGGGGTCACGTTGCTCGGCTCCGGTGGTGGGGGTGATGCCGGAGCGTTCGGGCGGATGTTGCGGCGGCGGCTCGGGGCGGGGGAGCTCGTACTGCGGGACGCGGCGGACCTGCCGGGTGTGTCGGTGAGCCCGATCGGGGTGGTCGGGGCGACCAGCGTGTTGATGGAGAAGCTGCCGAGCGGCGGTGAGTTCGAGACGGCGGTACGGGCGGTCAGCCGGTGGACCGGGGTTGACGTGACAGGGCTGATGTCGCTGGAGGCCGGCGGGCTGAACGGACTGACGGCGTTGATCGCCGCGCTGGACCTGGGGCTGCCGGTGGTCGACGCGGATCTGATGGGCCGGGCCTTACCGCGGCTGGACCAGTTCTCGTGGGCGGTGGCGGGGCGGTCGCTGACACCGTGTGCGCTGAGCGAGCCGAGCGGTCAGGTGATCGTGGTCGACAACGTCGACGCTGCCGGGTTGGAGCGGGCCGTACGTAGCTTTGTCGCTCACACCGGTGGCTGGGCAGTACTTGCCTTGGCGCCGACGCCGGTCGAGGCCGCGGCGGTTGATGCGGTCGAGGGGAGTCTCACGCGGGCACTGGGGCTGGGACGCGCGCATGCTGCCCTGGAGCCTGGTGCTGGGCCTTCTGAGGTTGCGGACGGCTTGGGCGGGCGGTTGCTGGGCAGCGGTCGGGTGGAGGAGGTTGCTCGGCACGTGATCGCTGACGGTGGTGCTGCGTTCGGCCGGGGCAGCCTCTGCGTGGTGGACTCGGCCAGCCGGGCAGTGATCCGCATCGAGACCGAGAACGAGTACTTGCTGGCGCTGGTCGACGGCGTGGCCGTGGTCACCACACCGGACCTGCTATGCGTCCTGGACCGCCGTACTCTCCAACCGATCGCAGTGGATGCCGTACGCACCGGCGACGAGGTAGTAGTCGTCGCCCTTCCTGCCCCGACCTGGTGGCACCACCCGGACCGCCTCCTCCACGTGAGCCCCCAAGCCTTCGGCCTCTCCTGCCAGCCTCAACTCCTGGAAGCCTCATGACCACCCTGGCCGCCATGCTCTCTTCCCCAGGCTGGCGCGACGTAGTCGTCCTAGCTGGACCAGAGCAGGACACCGCTCGGCTTACTGGGTCTTCTGTCGTGTTGGGGGTGGGGGCTCAGCCCGAAGGCCTTGACGGGCGGGTGTTGGTGGTGTTGGTGGTTGATGATCACCGGGACTGGCGGGTGGATGCTCTGATCAGCCGGGCGGCCGCTGCGGGGGCTGGAGCCTTGTTGCTGGCGGGGACTGAGCGCTTGGGGCGTGGGGCCGAGCTGCTGGCGGAGCGTTTGCGACTGCCGGTGCTGGGGTGTCCTGATCCGTTGGCGGCGCACGAGTATCTGCAACGCGTGACGGCCGAGCCTGAGGTGCTGCGATCGGACCTGGTGTTGCGGGCGGTTGCCGCGCTCCGACGGGCCGGTGGGGATCTCACGTCGGTACTGCGGACAACGTCCGCGGTGCTGGACCGCCCGGTGACGCTGGCGGGTGCTGACGGCGGCACGCTTGCCGGTGACCCGCTGGAGGCGGAGGACCGGGCCGCGCTGGTGGCTGCGCTGCCGCAGGTGCCTGTGGCGTGGGCTGCGCCGTACCGGGTTGATCTTGAGAGCGGGGCCGTTCTGTTGGCCGTGGCGGTCCTCAGCGTGGGGCCTGTCTGCTGGCTGGTGGCGCGGTTGCCCGGTGTGGTTCCGGCTGAGGTTGCCGCCGTACCTGAGGTGCTGACCGTGGTCGCACCGGCTGTGGGGGAGCGGTTGGCGCTCAGACGGCTTGAGCTGGAGCGGGACGCACGGCAGCGTACGTCGCTCCTCGGTGAGCTCCTGCACGGTGAGCCGTCCGAGGCGACCAGGCGGCGGGCCGTAGACCTCGGCTGGCAGCTCGACGGCTGGCACACCGGCATCCGGATCGGTGCTGACGGTCAAGTGGATGTGGCTGGTCGACGTACGGACGTGGTGGAGGCGTTCGACGCGGAGGGGCTGCAGGCGGTCGTGGTGGAGCAGGGCGACGGCTGGTCCGCGTGGATCACCGCTGTACGTGAGCCGACCGCCACCGAGGTACAGCAACAAGCAGCCGCGATCCGCCGGGTCCAGCGGCGTCTGGTGCAGACGGTCGACACGTACGTCGGTGTTGGCCGCGTACAACCCGGTCCAAGCGGTATCGCCACGACGCTCGCCGAAGCAGGCGACGCAGCCGGCCTGGCCCGCGGTCGTGCCGAGACCGGCCGCTTCCTCCACGTAGACCGTCTCGGGCTCGCTCAGCTCCTGCTTGCTTGGACCCGCACCGACACGTTCCAGCCCGCCGCGCAGGCACTCCTCGCCCCGATCAAGGACCAGCCCGGCGACCTGGTCACCACGCTGGCCGTCTACCTCGACACAGAGTCGTCGCTGGCCGAGACCGCCGCGGTGTTGGGTATCCACCGCAACACCGCGTCGGCCCGCATAGCCAAGATCCAGCACCTACTGGGCGTTGACCTCACAAACCCAGACGAACGCCTAGCCCTCCACCTAGCCTCACGTACGACGCCTACGGAGTAGGAGCGTCTTCGCGGAGTAGGCCGGCTGACTTGAGGTCGGACCAGAGGGCCGGCGGGATCTCAGCGCGGGTCAGGGCTGCGTTGGTGTGGACCTCGTCGGGGGTGCGGCAGCCTACTGCGATGCCTGCGACGGCTGGGTGCGCCAGCGGGAAGGCCAGTGCTGCTGTGGGGAGGGTGGTGTTGTGGGATTCGCAGATGTCGGCGATCTTGTTCGCCTTGTCCACCAAAGGCTGGGCCGCGGGTTCGTAGTTGAAGGTGGCGCCGGCCGCCGGGCGGGGCTGGGACAGGAGGCCGGAGTTGAAGATGCCTACAGCAACTACCTGGACGTTGTTCTCGACGCAGGCGGGGAGTACGTCGTCAAGGCCGTCGGGGTCGATCAACGAGTACCGGCCGGCCAGCATGATCACGTCGATGTCGATCTCCTGCACGAAGCGGGTCAACATCGCGGACTGGTTCATACCGGAGCCGATCGCGCCGATCACACCCTGGTCGCGGAGCTCGATCAGCGTCGGGAACGCGGTCGCGACCGCCTCCTCGTAGTGGTCGTCCGGGTCGTGCACGAACACCACGTCCAGCCGGTCCGTCCCGATCCGCCGGAGCGAGTCCTCGATGCTCTGCAGTACGCCGTCCCGCGAGAAGTCCCACCGCCGGCGACGCGTCGTACTGACGTTGAAACCCTCGTCATCGTTCGCGGCGGTGTCCGAGGAGTAGATGATCCGCCCGACCTTGCTCGACAGCACATAGGAGTCCCGCGGCTTGCCCTTCAGCCCGACACCAAGTCGCTCCTCGGCGAGACCGAGCCCGTAGTGCGGCGCGGTGTCGAAGTACCGCCAGCCCTCGTCCCAGGCGGCGTCGATCGTCGCGATCGCGTCGGCCTCGTGGACCTCGCCGAGGAGGTTGCCCAGCGGCGCACTGCCGAGCCCGACGCGCTGACCCTCCGGGAAGAGCTTCATGAGCGGACCGCCGGGAGCCGCAGGTTCTGCATGCCGCCGTCGACCGCGAGCGCCGTACCGGTCGTCGAGCCCGACAGCGGACTCGCCAGGTACGCGATCGCCGCGGCGACCTCGTCCGCCGACACCAGCCGGCCCATCGGCTGCCGGGCCTCGAGCGCGG
Organism: Kribbella sp. NPDC031520; assembly: GCF_055580825.1. Lineage (NCBI taxonomy): Bacteria > Bacillati > Actinomycetota > Actinomycetes > Propionibacteriales > Kribbellaceae > Kribbella > Kribbella sp. NPDC031520. The sequence continues at coordinate 124,516 of NZ_JBVIKS010000001.1, read as the reverse complement.
CGCGTTCCGCGGCCGGGTCGGCCGCGACGTCGAGCAGGCGCCCGACCCACGGCGTGTCCGCAGTACCGGGGTTGACGCAGTTCACCCGGATGCCTTCGCGGACGTGGTCGGCGGCCATCGCCATCGTCAGCGCGAGGACGGCGCCCTTGCTGGCGGAGTACAGCGCGCGGTTCGGCAGGCCCGCGATCGCGGCGATCGAGCAGGTGTTGACGATCGCGGCCGCGGACGACTTCCGCAGGTACGGCAGGGCGGCCCGGGTCACCCGGGCGATCCCGACCACGTTCACGTCCAGCACCCGGTGCCATTCGTCGTCGTCGTTCGCGGTCACGTCACCCTGCGCGCCGATCCCGGCGTTGTTCACCAGGATGTCGATCCCGCCGAGCTGCAGCGCCGCCGCGGCCACCGCGGCCTTGATCGAGGCGTCGTCGGTGACGTCGGCGGCGATCCCGGTCAGCGGCGCGTCGACGTCGGGCTTCAGGTCGAACACGACCACCTGGGCGCCCCGGGACGCCAGCAGCCGAGCCGCCGCCAGCCCGATCCCGGACGCACCGCCGGTGACAACAGCCCGCAGGCCGTCGAAGTCGCTCACGAATTCTCCTTGAGGTCGGTCCAGATCTTGCCACCCGGGTACCGGAAGTCGGTCAGCGTCTCGGCATCCATCTCCGCGCCGAACCCGGGCCGTCCCGGTGCCACGTAGTGCCCGTCCCGGATCGTCACCGGGTCGAGGAAGTGCTCGTGCAGGTGGTCGACGTACTCGATCACCCGGTCCTGCGTCGATCCGCTCACCGCGATGTAGTCGAACATCGACAGGTGCTGGACCAACTCACACAGTCCTACCCCACCCGCGTGTGGGCACACCGGGACGCCGAACTTCGCCGCCAGCAGCAGGTTCGCGATGTTCTCGTTGACGCCGGCGACCCGGGCCGAGTCGATCTGCAGGACGGACAGCGCCTCGGCCTGCAGGAACTGCTTGAACACGACCCGGTTCTGTACGTGCTCACCGGTCGCGACCCGGATCGGCGCGATCGCGCGGGCGATGGCGGCGTGCCCGAGGATGTCGTCCGGGCTGGTCGGCTCCTCGACCCACCAGACGTCGTACGGTGCCAGGGCCTCGACCCAGCGGATCGCCTCCGCGACGTCCCAGCGCTGGTTGGCGTCGATCGCGATCCGGATGTCCGGGCCGACCGCCTCGCGGGCGAGCCGCATCCGGCGGATGTCGTCGTCGAGGTTCGCGCCGACCTTGAGCTTGATCTGGGTGAACCCGTCGGCGACGGCCTCGCGGCACAGCCGGACCAGTTTCGCGTCGTCGTACCCGAGCCAGCCGGGCGTCGTGGTGTACGCCGGATACCCGCGCTCGCGCAGTACCGCCTCCCGCTCGGCGCGCCCGGTCTCCGCCTTGCGCAGGATGTCCAGCGCCTCGTCCGGGGTCAGCGCGTCGGTCAGGTACCGGAAGTCGACCAGGCCGACGATCTGCTCCGGGGTCAGGTCCGACAGCAGTTTCCACAGCGGTACGCCGGCCCGCTTGGCGGCCAGGTCCCACACCGCGTTGACGACCGCGCCGATCGCCATGTGCATGACGCCCTTCTCGGGCCCGAGCCAGCGCAGCTGCGAGTCGTGCACGAGCGACTTCCAGAACCCGCCGAGGTCACCGAGAGTGGCGTCCAGGTCGAGCCCGAGCACGTGGTCGCGGAGCGCCTCGATCGCCGCGGTCTCGACGTCGTTGCCGCGGCCGATCGTGAACGCGAAGCCGTGTCCCTCCAGCCCGTCCCCGGCGTCCGTCCGCAGGATCACGTACGCAGCGGAGTAGTCCGGGTCGGTGTTCATCGCATCGGAGCCGTCCAGGTCCAGCGACGTGGGGAAGCGGACGTCGTACGTCTCGAACTCGGTGAATCGTGCCATGCGGGAACCGTTCTGCGTGGGCGGGTCGTCGGGACGAGATCCTATAGGATATGGGGGGTTCGCGATAGGTGGGGCGGTCCGCCAGGCCATCACAATGCGTGCCCGCGCCCCGCCGCACGCGGGGCCGGACCGCCCGGGTGGTGACTGTGATGGCCTGGCGGACCGCCCCGTACAGTCGCCCTTGTGACAGGCGACGGCACTCTGAGGCTGGGGACCCGGTCGTTCGGGGCCGGCGAGTTCGCGCTGATGGCGATCATCAACCGGACGCCGGACTCGTTCTTCGACCGCGGGGCGACCTACGCGACCGACGCGGCGTACGCGGCGATCGACAAGGCGGTCGCCGAAGGTGCCGACCTGGTCGACATCGGCGGCGTCAAGGCCGGGTACGGCGAACCGGTCAGCGAGGCCGAGGAGCTCCGCCGGACCGTCGACTTCGTCGCCGGAATCCGCGCCCGGCACCCTTCGCTGGTCATCAGCGTGGACACCTACCGCAGCGCCGTCGCGCGCCGGGTCGCGGAGGCCGGTGCGGACCTGATCAACGACACCTGGGGCGGCGCCGACCCAGACCTCGTGAACGCCGCGGCCGAGTTCGGTACGGGCCTGGTCTGCAGCCACGTCGGCGGCCTCTCGCCGCGTACCGATCCGCACCGGATGGCGTACGACGACGTGGTCGCGGACGTGATCCGTACGACGACCGCGCTCGCGGACCGGGCGGTCGCGGCCGGCGTACGGCGGGACGGGATCCTGATCGACCCGACGCACGACTTCGGCAAGAACACGCTCCAGTCGCTCGAACTGACCCGCCGCCTGGACGAGCTCGCCGCCACCGGCTGGCCGGTGCTGGTCGCGGTCTCGAACAAGGACTTCATCGGCGAGACGCTCGAGCTCCCGCCGGGGCAGCGCGGCAACGGGACGCTCGCGGCGCTCACCGTCTCGGCCTGGCTGGGCGCCCGGGTCTTCCGTGTGCACGACGTACCGGCCGCTCGGCAGGCGCTCGATTTCGTTGCCGTACTGCGTGGCGCCGCGCAACCCGCTGGAACCCGAAGGAGTCTCGCGTGATGCAACAGCTCGACGACCTGTCCGACGAGGAACTGATCGCCCTGTACGAGGTCGCGGACCGGTCCGTGCCGCACCTGCGGGCGAACTTCGTCAGCAGCCTGGACGGCGCGGTCGAGATCGACGGGCTGTCGAAGACGCTGACGAGCGACTCCGACAGCCGGGTGTTCAGCATGATCCGGCGGCTCGCGGACCTGGTGCTGGTCGGGGCGGGGACGATCCGGGAGGAGGGGTACAACCCGCTGAAGCTGTCCGGGGCCGCCCGGTCGTGGCGGCTCGCGGCGGGGCTGGCCGAGAACCCGACGCTGGCGATCGTGTCGTCGCGGTTGGAGCTGAGTCCGGTGAACCCGGTGTTCAAGTCCGCCGTACGGCCGATCGTGGTGACGCACGCGGCGTCGCCGCCCGACCGGCGGGAGGCGCTCGCGGAGGTCGCCGAGGTGCTCGTGTACGGGGACGCCGAGGTCGATCTGCGGGCGGTGGTGGACGAGTTCAGCGCGCGCGGTATGACCCAGGTGCTGTCCGAGGGCGGACCGCATCTGCTCGGCTCGCTGACCGCTGCCGACCTGGTCGACGAGCTGTCTCTCACGCTCGCTCCGCTGCTGGCCGGCCCTGGTGCGGGCAGGATCACCGCCGGTGTGCCGTCCACGATCACCCGTCAGCTCAAGCTGAAGTCGTCGCTGGCCGCGTCCGACGACTACCTCTTCTTCCGCTACCTCCGAGAGGCCTGACCCGTGCCCGTCATCGCCGCCGCGGTCTGCCCCCACCCACCCCTCCTCGTCCCCGAACTAGCCACCGGCGCCACCCCCGACCTGGACAACCTGAGAGCCGCCTGCCTGACCGCAATCGACCAACTGTCGAGCGCCTCTTCGATCCTGGTTGTCGGCTCTGGAACTGAAGGCACCTATGACGGTGCCGCAGGCGGCTCGTTCGGCGCCTATGGTGCACCCGGGGTGCGGATCGGGTCGGGCCCTCCTGTGCTTCCGTTGGCATTGGCTGTCGGTGGGTGGTTGCTCGAGCAGACGAAGGCTGTTCACCTGCCGCGGACGTACCGGGCCTTGCCGGTTGATGCGGTGCCGGCGGATTGTGTGCGGCTCGGGCGGGAGATTGCTGGGGGCAACGAACGGATCGGGCTGCTGGTGATGGGTGACGGGTCCGCGCGGCGGAGCGAGCACTCGCCGGTCCACCTGCATCCGCGCGCCGAGATCTTCGACACGACGGTCGCGAACGCCTTCCAGAACGTCGATCTCGACGTATTGGCAGCACTCGACGTCGACCTCGCGACTGTGCTCCAGGCAGCCGGTCGGGCGCCGTGGCAGGTCCTCGCCGGCGCGCTCGCAGGTACGACGCTGAAGGGCGAGCTGCTGTACGACGCGGCGCCGTACGGCGTGGGTTACTTCGTCGCGAGCTTTACGTGACGGACGACCGGACCGGGTACCGCCGGTCGGCGAAGTCGCCGCGGGGGGAGGCGCGGCGGCGGGAGTTGCTCGACAAGGTCGCGGACGACCTCGGGGCGAACGGGCTGGTCGACTTCTCGCTGCGGCGCGCGGCGCGGGCGGCCGGTACGACGCACAAGGTGCTGCTGTACCACTTCGACGGCCCGGAGGACCTGCTGACGCAGGCGGTCCTGCAGTTGCGCGAACGGCGGATCACGCGAGCGGTCTCCGCCGCGGCCGAGCAGGGCGGGTCGCTGGCGGCGCGGGTGCGGTCGATGTGGCCGACGCTGATCGGCGAGGAGTCGTGGGTGCTCGACCAGGCGATCGGCCTGGCGATGTACGACGCCGGGCGGTACGCCGACCTGGCGCGGTCGGCGTCGCGGCAGTACCTGCCGACGTTGCTGGCGATGTGCCCGGAGGACTGGGACGAGCGGCGCCGTACCGAGGTGGCGGAGCTGATCCTCGCGACGTTGCGCGGGTTCCTGATCGAGTGGCGGACGAGCGGGGACGGGGCCGGGATCGAGGCCGGGTTCGCGGCGCTGACCCGCGCACTGGAGCGGGAGGAACAGGCGTAGACAGATTTGCGAACCACGTGGTTCACTTCTGGTATGCGCGAGAAAGTGGAGTTCACGAGTACCGGGGTTGCGTGCGCGGCCTGGCACTACCCGGGTACCAACGGCGGATGCGTGGTGATGACCGGCGGCTTCGGAGTCACGAAGGAGCCGGGGACGGATCGGTTCGCGGAGCGGTTCGCCGCGGCCGGATTCAGTGTGCTGGCGTTCGACCACCGGCACTTCGGCGAGAGTGCGGGCGAGCCGCGGCAGGTGGCGCGGATCCGCGACCAGCTGGACGACTGGCGGGCGGCGATCGCGTACGCGAAGACACTTCCCGGGGTCGAGCGGGTCGCGATCTGGGCGTTCTCCCTGCCCGGCGGCTACATCGTCCAGCTCGCCTCGGAGGACCTGGGTATCTCGGCCGCGATCGCCCAGTCGGCCAACGTCGACGGGCCCACTGTTACCCGCCATGCCTCCCGTTACCAGTCAACCGGCGGCGCTCTCCGTCTGCTCGGCCGCTCGCTGCTGGACATCGCCGGTAGCTGGTTCAACCGCCCACCGCGGCTGGTGGACCTGGCCGGGCCGAAGGGCGCGGTAGCGCTGCTCAACACCCCGGACGCCCAGCTAGGCAGCGAAATCCTCAGTCCCGCCAACCGCTACCCCGACTGGCAGCAGACGATCGCCGCCCGCTCAGTGCTCCCCGCAGCCCTTTACCGCCCGGCGAAGTACGCCCCGGACGCCCGCTGCCCGATCCTGTACGTCGTCTGCCAGGACGACAAGTCGGCGCTCGCCGCGCCGACCCTCAAGGCGGCGGCGACCACGGCGAAGGCGGAGGTCCTCCAGGTCCCGGGTAACCACTACGCTCCCTTCACCAACGCCCACGAGCAGGTGGTCGAGGCCGAACTGGGCTTCCTGAGCCGGCATCTCGGCGCGCCACCCGTTCTTTCCGGAAACAATTCGGCGCCTGGCGCCGAAAAACTTCCGGAAAGCTAGGCCACCTCGACCGGGACGTCCGGCCAGCGAGGCGCTGTGGCTGCGAGGTCATCGCGGCCGGCTGCTCCGAGTTGGGCGATCAGCTCCGCGCGGGCTGCCTGTACCACGGCCACGGCTTCGTCGGACGTGGTGTATGGGCCGGACCAGTTGCACACTGCGTCCCCGGCGTACCAGTCGCCGGCTGCGGATCGACGTACATGTGCTGTTGCCAACCGTGCAGCTGGCAGCGGTACGTCGGCGAGTTGTACGACGGCGTCGACGGCGACCACGTCTGCGTTCAGGTCGAGGAGCGGGCGGAGCTCGACGGCGTCGGTGAGTACGAACTCGTAGCCGGCCGGTGCGCGTTCGCCCAACCAGGCGAGGGCCTCCTGTGCGGTGTCGTGGAGGAGCTGGGCGTTGGCCGGATCCGCCAGTGTGTGCACCCCACACAGCCGTGTGTGCGTCGGCCGGAGCTCGTTCTGCCACAGCCGCACCTGCAGCTCGTCCCGCCCCGAAAACCGCCGCCCAAGAATCCGCGCCAGCCCGACGACGTCGAAGTACAACTCGTCCGTAGTCCGCCGCCGCCCCGGCACCGCCACCTCACCGGGCAGCGTCCCCCGGGTCGTCCACGGCCCGACATGCCACCGCGCAAGAGCCGCCATACCCCGCAGCCTAAACGCCGTCACTCTCCGCCATGGACGCGCTCACCGTTTTGGTCCATCGTTGACCGCTACCAGTACCGTGACCCAGACCGTGACCGAGTCGCCGGGTGTCCAGCCGACGGACTCCCAGGGCTCGAGCGTCCCGCTGGTCATTGCACCAGGCAGCCTCGCCATCACCCTGCAGATGAACTCCAACGGCAAGATCGGACCGGGAGAATATCGCGCCGGCACGACTGCGGCCGTCGTCGCCGAAGTGCTGGACGAGAGCGGGCACTACCCGAACACCGGCTGCTACCCGACCTGGGTACTCAAACGCGGATCGACCGTTCTCAAGACCGCACGAAGCGGGTCCTGCCAAGAAGCGTTCTACTTCGACACCAACTCACTGGAGATCCGCGGTATCTACCACGTGACGGTGTCGGCGTTGACCGATGCCGGTGCCAAAGGTACGCAGACCATGGACTTCAAAGTGACGTGATCACTCCGGCTTGACGGGTGCGGGTACGCCGAACGTCTTTGCCAGGTCGTTGAGCATCGACCAGGCGCCCTGGAGGCCTACGGCGGTCATCCAGGTGAGGTCGGGGACGTCGTGGACCTTCGGGGCGAGCGGCTTCCAGAGCGGGTTCGCCTTGAACTGGGCGGCGGTCTTCGCGCTCAGGCCCTTCTCGTCGGCGTACGTCGTGACGAAGATCGCGTCGGCGTCCGCGTCCTTAATCCGCTCCGGGCTGATCTCGAGCGCGAAGCCGTTCACGTCCTGGGACTTCGGGCGCTTCAGACCCGCGTCCTTCAGGACGATCCCGGAGTAGCTGGCGTTCTGGTACAGGCGGGTTGGCCCGTCGACGAAGCGGACCACGGAGATGGTCGGGTGGTTCGCCTTCGCGTTGATCGCGTCGCCGACCGTCTTCGCGGCCTTCTCGTACGCCGAGATCTCCTTCTCCGCGAGGTCCTCCTGGCCGAGCGCCTTCGCCTCCAGCCGGATGTTGTCCTTCCAGGTCGCACCGGTCGTCTCGGACATGATCGTCGGCGCGATCGCGGACAGTTGGTCGTACAGCTTCTCGTGCCGGACCTTGGCGGTGATGATCAGGTCCGGGTTCAGCGCGGCGATCTTCTCCAGGTTCGGCTCGGCGAGTGTGCCGACCGACTGGGCCTCGGAGCCGTACGTCTTCCGGGCGTCCCCGAGGTAGTCGGGGAGGTGCCCGTTGATCGTCCGGTAGTCGGTGTACCCGACGACCTGTGTGTCCAGGGCCAGGGTCGCGTCCACGTAGCTGGTGTCGAGAGCGACGACCCGCTTCGGCTTGGTCTTGATCTCGGTCTTGCCCATCGCGTGCTCGATCGTCCGCGGGAAGCCCTGGCCGGCCGCACCGGCGGCGGCCGGGTCGTCGCCGGATCCGGAGGATCCGCAGGCGGTCAGTGCCAGGGCGGCGGTGCTGACTGTGATGGCGAGCAGGGCGGCGATGCGGGGCAGGCGCACGGGTGTCTCCAGATCGGCACGAGTGGCAGGTTAAGGTGGCTCTCCACCTAAGAGGTAAGGCAAACCTAACCACATGTCCCCGCCCCCCGCGCAACCGACCGTGTCGCCGCCCCCACCACCGAACGTGTCGCCGGGTGGCGGGCGTCCCGCTGTGCGGCGCGCCGTTGGCCTGCTGGCGCTCGTGGCGGTTCTGGTGCTGGCGTTCACGGCCAGTCTTGCGTTGGGGTCGCGTTGGCTGGGGCCGGGAGCGCTGTGGCACGCGTTGACCGCGAACGACGGCTCGGACGCCGACGTCATCGTCCGCAGCCTGCGGTTTCCGCGAACGGTGGTCGCCGTACTGATCGGCTTCTGCCTCGGGATCGCCGGCACGCTGATGCAGGGCCACACGAGGAACGCGTTGGCCGAGCCCGGCACCTTCGGCGTGAGCTCGGGTGCCGCGTTCGCGGTCGTACTCGGGCTGCAGGTCGGCCTCGTCGACTCGGTGTCGTCAACAGTGTGGGTCGCGTTGCTCGGCGCGCTGATCGCGACGTTCGCCGTACAGCAGCTCGCGTCGCGCGGCAGCGGCGCGTCCCCGGTCGGCCTGGCGCTCACAGGCGCCGCGGTTGCGGCGATGCTTGGCGCGTTGACCTCCGCGATCGTCCTGCTCGACGCGAACACGTTGGACAGCTACCGCTTCTGGGCGGTCGGTTCGGTCGCCGGTCGCGGGATGGACGTGGCCGCTCAGGTATTGCCGTTCGCCGTACTCGGACTGGTACTGGCCGCCGTCAACGCGCGGGATCTGGACCTGCTTGCCCTGGGCGACGACGTGGCGGCCGGGCTCGGGTTGTCGGTGCGGCGGGCGCGGCTGGTCGGGCTCGGGGCGATCGGGTTGCTGACCGCGGCCGGGGTCGCGGCGTGCGGTCCGATCGGCTTCCTCGGACTGCTGTCCGGGCACGTCGCACGGCGGATCTTCGGCGCCCGCAACACCTGGCTCATTCCAGCCGCAGGCGTCATCGGTGCGACAGCGTTGGTACTCGCGGATCTCGTCGGCCGGCTGGTCGGAGGCGCCGGCGAGGTACAGGCCGGCGTGGTCCTCGGCGTCGTCGGCGCCCCGCTGTTCGTGCTCGTCGTACGGCGCCGGGCGGTGGCCCTGTGAGATCCCGGACCGTTGCCCTGAGCATCCTCTTCGCGGCGTTGGCGATCGCGGTCGCGCTGGTTTCGTTGAGCGTCGGCACGACGAAACTCCCGGTCGCGGACGTGATCGACGTACTGCTCGGCGGAGGCCGGCGCGGGACCCGGCTCGTCGTCCTCGAACTACGGCTGCCGCGGGTCGCGACCGGCCTGCTGGTCGGGATCGCGTTCGCCGTCTCGGGTGCCTTGTTGCAGACGTTGTCCCGCAACCCGCTGGCCAGTCCCGACATCGTCGGCGTCAACTCGGGCGCGTCCGCGGGCGCCGTCGCGGTGATCGTGCTCGCCGGTACGGGTGGCGGCAACATCTCCGGTGTCGCCGCGAAGATCGGGATCCCGGCGGCGGCCGTACTCGGCGGCCTGGTCGCGACGTTGATCGTCGGCGCGCTGTCGGTCCAACGTGGAGTGGTGGACGCGGGCAAGGTGGTACTGATCGGCGTCGGCGTCGCGGCCGCCGCGAACTCGCTGGTCGCCTGGCTGCTCGTGATCGGTGACGTGAACGACGCGGGTCGCGCGGCCGCCTGGCTCGCCGGCTCGCTCAACGCGCGGGCCTGGAGCGACGCGATCCCGGTACTGATCGCCGTCGTTCTACTGTTGCCGGTGGCAATGATGTTCAACCGGGACCTGTCCGCGCTGGTGCTGGGTGACGACGTGGCGTCGTCGCTCGGCGTACGGGTGGCGCGGATCCGGCTGGCGCTGCTGGTGATCGCGACCGTGCTGGCCGCGATGGCGACCGCTGGAGCCGGACCGATCGCGTTCGTCGCACTCGTAGCGCCACAGGTCGCGCTGCGGCTCACCCGGATGGAGCGGCCGCCCTTGCTGACCACTGCGCTGCTGGGCGCGCTCTTCGTGGTCCTCGCGGACCTGCTGGCGCGGAACGGGTTGCACTGGGCTCACGTCGGCCCGTACGAGCTACCAGTTGGTGTGGTCACGGCCGCCTGCGGAGCGCCGTACCTGCTTCACCTCATCGGTCGTCAGCAGAAGGGACGCTGAACCGTGCACGTCGAGAACCTGACCCTTGCGTACGACGCCACCGCGCCAGTCGTGGACGGTCTGACGCTGGACGTCCCGGCTGGTCGGCTGACTGCAGTAGTGGGTCCCAACGGGTCCGGCAAGTCCACCCTGCTGCGTGGGATGAGCAGACTGCTCACACCGCTTCGTGGGCAGGTGTTGTTGGACGGCAAGGACATCCACCAGCTGCCTGCACGTGAGCTGGCAAGAAGGCTTGGTGTATTGCCGCAGGGGCCTGTTACACCGGAGGGGATCACTGCGGCCGAGCTGGTATCGCGGGGACGCCATCCACATCGCGGGCTGTTCGGTCGGCTCACTGCCGAGGACGACGCTGCCATCGAAGAGGCTCTACGTGCTGTTGAGCTGATAGAACTCCGTGATCGTCCGGTGGACCAGCTGTCCGGCGGTCAGCGTCAGCGGGTGTGGATTGCGATGGTGCTCGCGCAGGGTACGCAGCACCTGCTGCTCGACGAGCCCACGACGTACCTGGACCTGGCACACGCTGTCGACGTGATGAACGTGGTCCACGGGGCGGCCGCGACAGGACGTACTGTCGTGGCAGTGCTGCACGACCTGACGCTGGCAGCGCAGTACGCCGAGCACCTCGTGGTGATGGGGGAGGGGCAGATCGCTGCGGAAGGGCGTCCGGCGGATGTACTCACGGCCTCGTTGCTGGACGAGGTGTTCGGGTTGAAGGCGACCGTGGTGGAGGTCGGCGGCGCACCGGTCGTCGTACCGGATCGTAGGCTGGCTGGGTGAGTTACACCGTGAGCCGTCTGGCGGACGTGCTGGCTGACTCGGTCAGCTGGCTGTCCGTGCGTACGGCGGACTCCGTTCCAGGCCCGGAGTGGGTCTCGTGTGCGGAGCTGATCGCGGCGCAGCAGGCTGGTGGTGATCCGACGCGGGAGTGGCGTGCTGCGGCGGCGGCCGATTACGCGCGGGACTATGCGATCGAGCCGCCGGTGCAGGTCGCGGCCATGTTCACGCTGATGTGGTACGTACAGGTGCCGTCTCTTGTCGCTGCGGTGAGTGCTGCGGTCACTGGGGTCTCGCCTGACGTTTCGCCTGAAGCGCTGGCTTTCAAGCGGCATCCGACGGCGCATTACCCGGCTGAGGTGGCGCTGCTGTCCGACCGGGTTGTTCCGCTCGAGGTTGCGGCTGCCCAGCACCAGGCGCATGTCGGTGACTTCCTCGACTCGTACGAGCCCGGGGTGAAGCTTGGCTCGTTGCAGCGGTTCGGAGCGGTGGGCGACGAGGTACGTGCTGCGCTGCGGCTGGCGGAGGGCGGGGCGTACGTGGACGCGGCTGCCGAGGCGTTCGGGGTGTCGTTGGAGCAGAAGCTGCGGACCTCGTGTTGCTACTTCTACGTGCTTCCCAACGTGACGGCCTGCACCACCTGCCCGCGTTTTCGCTGATTGGTCTAGCCGGGCTGCCGGTAGAGCATTGCCGGGACCGGACCGGCCGCGAAGGCTTGGCGGCATGCGCTGGACACGAGTAGTGGTGGCGAGTGGACTGATGGTGACGACGGTTGGGTTGGCGCCATTGGCGCACGCTGCCGGCGTGGCACCGGGCATGTGGACCGAGACGTCGTACAACTCGGTCTTCAAGGACAGCGGGCGGTCACCGGAGGCGGGCGACGAGATCCGGCTGGACACCGCGAAGAACGACTACGAGGCGGCACAGATCGTGCTGCGCGGACCGGCCGCGTTCACCGTGACCAGCGTGGACTTCAGCGCGCTGCAGGGGACCGGCGACGCGATCGCGGCGAGTGAGATCAGCTACAACCCCGTCGGGTACGAGTACCTCGACCACAACTCGTACAACGGCTGGGAGCCGGACAACTTCGTCGTCCCGACGATCCGGACCGCGCCGGGCGACTTCCCGGACCGGCTGCTCAACCAGACGAGCATCGACGTACCGGCGAACCAGACGCAGTCGATCTGGGTCCGCGTGCACGTACCGGCCACTGCCGCGGGCGGGGTCTACACCGGCCGCGCGACCGTCCGGACGACGAACGGCAACCTGAACGTGCCGATCCGGGTGAACGCCCGCAACGTGGTGATCCCGCCGGCGAACCAGAGCGAGTTCACCAACGTGATGTGGACGAACTTCCTCGGCCTGACCTCGTGGGACATCGGCGCGGGCGACACGGTCAAGCTGTTCTACGGCCATGATCGGTACTCGACGCAGTGGTGGCAGTTGATCGACAACTGGGCCGACACCATGAAGCGGTACCGGCAGAACGACCTGCAGTTGCCGCTGATCAACCTGCTCACCGACGGCGGCAGCAAAGTCGATGCTGCGGGCAACTACACGTTCAATTTCGACCGCTTCGACCAGGTCGTGCAGCGGTTCCTCGACAAGGGCGTGGTGAGCCGGCTGGAGGGCTTCACCGGCGCCGGTCCGCAGAACCCGGACCGCAACCCGCAGTACCCGCGGTACCTGCAGGAGGTGACGCCCAAGCAGACCGGCAGCCAGGTTCCCGACTTCGTCTACTGGGACTCGCCCGAGGCCGACAACTGGTACAAGCAGTTCTATCCCGCGCTGCGGCAGCACCTGGTGGACAAGGGCTGGCTGGACAAGTTCTGGATGCACGTGGGCGACGAGCCGGGAGCTGGTGGCGACCCGGGCTGGTTCGGGATCGCGAGCAAGCTGCGGCAGTACTGGCCGGACGTGAAGATCGGTGACGCGGTGGTGAACGACCTGGCGCCGCGGGTCGCGCAGGCAGAGGACATCGTGATCCCGAACCTGTTCACGTACACGGTCAACCCGAAGCCGTTCGACGACCAGCGCAAGGCCGGGAAGCCGATGTGGTTCTACAACTGCAACATCCCCGCCGGCAACCACCTGAACAGGTTCATCGACCAGCCGGAGTGGAACCAGCGGCAGACCATGTGGCTCGCGTACGGCAAGGGCGCGACCGGGTACCTGCACTGGGCGTACGGCAACTGGCAGTTCAAGATGAGCGACCAGACCGTGAAGGGCGACGGGTACATCGTCCGTCCGGACACGGTGCACAACACCGTCGAAGCCTCCCCACGGTACGAGTCGTTGCGGGACGGCATGGAGGACTGGGAGGTCCTCAACCACCTCGGCAAGACCAACCCGGGGCTGGCGCACGACCTGGCGAACGCCGTGGTCCAAGCGAGCGACAAGTACTCGCCTGACGTCAGCTACATGCAGCGGGTCCGCGCCCTCGCGCTGGACGCGGCGGCAGGGCTGCCGGTGACAGGCCTCAAGTACACCAAGACCACCATCTCGAACGGCGTGCAGATCGACCTGGGGCGTCAGGCGCAGGTGGACGGCGTGAAGCTGCACTGGGGCTCCACCTGGGCCGGCAGCTACCACGTGCAGATCTCGTACGACGGTACGAAGTGGGCCGAGGCGGCGAACCGGGCCGACAACCCGGCCGACGACCTGGCCAAGCCCGGTGGTGACGACTTCCTGGGCGTCAACGCGAAGACGCGCTACCTCCGGATCACGGTGGACGGCACGGCGCCGTACGACCTGCAGAGCATCGACGTTGCGGGGCATTACCTGCTGCAGCAGAACCTTGCGGGTGGGAAGACGTACACGAAGTCTGTCGCACCGTCGACACGGTTCCCGGACGCCGGCAACGAGGCGACCGACGGGGTATTGGGGGACAACTGGGGTGACGGCAAGCAGTTCGGGTACGAGCTGGCCAACGTCGGCGACAGCGTGCACCCGGCGGTCACCATCGACCTCGGGTGGGCGCAGACGGTCGGCACGGTCCGGGTGCACGCGTACGAGGAGTACCCGGACTACCGGCCCGACCAGATCACGGTCGCGACCAGTACCGACGGTACGAACTTTACCGACCGCGGGCAGGTCAGCTCGGTGAACGGGGCCTCACGGATCTGGTACGACATCGGCTTCGCCCCGTCGAAGGCCCGGTGGGTACGGCTGACGTTCGACAAGACGATGCACAACAAGTACCAGACCGGCGTGTTCATCGACGAGATCGAGGCGTACGGCGCCGGCCACGCGGGCGACGTGGTGCCGGGCGCGACGGCGTACCAGTGGAACGACGCGGGTGGCGCCGGGCACGAGCTGATCTTCGCCCCGACCGCGGCCGGCACCATGGGGCGCTGGGACTGGAGTGGCGCGGCAGGGCTGAAGCGCAACGACCTCGGCGGTGGCCCTGTCGCCGGTAAGAGCACCGGGTACGCCTGGGAGAACCAGCAGCACGCAGTGGCCCGAAGTACGACGGGAACGCTGCTGCACTGGTGGTGGATCGAGGGCGAGTCAGCAGCGCACTACGGGGACTGGGGAGGTGATGCGGCCGGTGATCCGGCCGCAGTGGTCTGGTCCGGGCAGCAGCACATCTTTGCGCGCTCCTCGAGCGGGGACCTCACCCACTGGTGGTGGGACCCCGCGGACGGCCAGTTACGCATCGACAGCTGGGGCGGTGCGCCCGGGCCCATCGTCGGTACGCCGTCCACGTACGTGTGGGACAACCAACTGCACGTGGTCGCCCGTGGCGCGGACAACCACCTGTACCACTGGTGGTGGCAGCTGGGTGACTTCGAGCCGCGCTTCGCCGACTGGGGCGGTGAGGCGTACTCCGACCCCACCACGTTCGTCTGGAACGGACAGCAGCACGTGTACACGCAAGCCGCGGACGGGCAGCTCTACCACTGGTTCTGGGACGCCGGTGACGGGCTGCACCAAGTCGAATGGGGAGGCGCTCCGGCGAAGTTCGTCGGGGCACCGTCGGCGTTCAAGACCGCGACACAGCAGCACGTGGTAGCCCGTGGCCCCGGAAACACGCTCTACCACTGGTGGTGGGACCAGGGCACCGGCAAGGTGACGTGGGAGGACCTGGGCGGGCAGGTGTACGCCGATCCGGTGGCGTTCGCGTTCGCTGATCAGCACCAGTATTTCGCCCAGAGCGGAACCGGAACGCTGTACCACTGGTGGTGGACACCGCAGGACGGCTGGCACCAGAACGACTGGGGCGGTTCGGTGCACGTCCCGGGCTGAAACTGTCGGTGGCGCCAGGGAACATGGCGGGCATGAGTCGACTCGCTGCCCAGGCGTCACCGATCGGTAATTTTCTGGTCGGTTGTCCAGCCCTGGACCCGGAGCTAGGTTCGCTGACGTGACCTCGCCCGGTGGTTTCCCGGCGACGACCCCGATCGGCTCCCGGGCCGAGGCCGAGGGTTACGTCGCGATGGTTTGTTTCAAGCACGGTCCACCTCAGCTGTACGGCGTCGAGCTCGAGTGGACTGTGCATCATGCGGAAGATCCGCACCGGCCGCTCGACGCCGGACAACTCAGCAAGGCCCTGGGCGAACACGCCCCCGCGACCCTGGTCCGCGGCAGTCCGCAGCTGCCGTTGAGCCGGGGTGCTCTGGTCACCGTCGAACCTGGTGGCCAGGTGGAGATCTCCGGCCCCGCGACGGACTCGATCCCGCGACTGATCGACGACACCGCCGCCGACGCCGCCGAGCTCACCTCTTTGCTTCTGGATGCGGACCTGGTCCCCGGCGCGTACGGCCTGGACCCCTTCCGGCTACCCCGCCGGATCCTCACCGTCCCGCGGTACGCCGCGATGGAACGCGCCTTCCAGCGACTCGGACCGCACGGCCCGCGGATGATGTGCAGCACCGCCGGTCTCCAGGTCTGCCTCGACGCCGGCGAAGCCGATCAGACCGCGCTGCGCTGGCGGGCTCTGCACGATCTCGGCCCCGCACTGGTCGCGCTGTTCGCGAACTCCAGCCGTCGCGCGGGCTCCGACACCGGCTGGGCCTCAGCTCGTACTCAGGCCACTTTCGGTACCTGCGCACCGTTCACCGAGCCGCCACCGCTCGACGGCGACCCGGCTGCGGCGTGGGCTCGTACGGCGATGGAGGCGCCGGTGC
Organism: Kribbella sp. NPDC031520; assembly: GCF_055580825.1. NCBI lineage: Bacteria > Bacillati > Actinomycetota > Actinomycetes > Propionibacteriales > Kribbellaceae > Kribbella > Kribbella sp. NPDC031520. The sequence goes on along the minus strand of NZ_JBVIKS010000001.1, from coordinate 108,406 downwards.
TCTGCCTGCGCCGGGGCGACACCTGGGACGCGCCGACCGGGCTCACGTTCGGTGCGTGGGCGGATGGACAGCTGCCCGGCGACAGACCGACGTACGACGACCTCGACTATCACCTGTCCACACTGTTCCCGCCGGTTCGCCCGCGCGGGTATCTCGAGGTGCGCTACCTCGACGCGCAGCCGGGGGACGGGTGGATCGCCCCGACCCTGCTGCTCACCGCACTGATGTCCGCGCCGCTGGACGAGGTGCTGGCGGCGGCCGAGCCCGCCGCGGGCCGCTGGTTCCCGGCCGCCCGGGAGGGACTGAAGGACCGGTTGGTCCTGCGTGCCGCGCGCGACGTGGTCGCGCTCGGTACCGCGGTCCTGGACCGGACCGGTGCGGATCCCGAACACACCGCTGCCGTCGCGACCCGGCTGCAGCGCATCGTCGACAACACCCGAGGAAGGCGAGCTTCATGAACCACCAACTGTCCGACCTGTCACCCGAAGGCCTGCGGGCCTACGTCGGTGAGCAGCTCGAGCGGTCGCGCGCCCGGACCGCCCAGCTGACCGACGCGGTCGACACCGACGACCTGGTCAAGCAGCACTCGAAGCTGATGTCGCCGCTCGTCTGGGACTACGCCCACATCGGCAACCAGGAGGAGCTCTGGCTGGTCCGCGACGTCGGCGGCCGCGAGCCGCTGCGGCAGGACATCGACGAGCTGTACGACGCGTTCCAGCACCCGCGGGCGGACCGGCCGTCGCTGCCGCTGCTCGGTCCGGCGGAGACGCGCGTGTACGTGAGCGAAGTACGGGACAAGGTGCTCGACGTGCTCGATCACGTGAAGTTCGATGCCGGACGTGAACTCGTGGACAATGCGTTCGCGTTCGGGATGATCACGCAGCACGAGCAGCAGCACGACGAGACGATGCTCGCGACCCACCAGTTGCGCGAGGGTGCGCCGGTGCTGGACGCGCCGCCGCCTCCCGCCGGCCGGCCGCTGCCGTCCGCGGAGGTGTTCGTGCCCGGTGGCGTGTTCGAGATGGGTACGTCGATCGAGCCGTGGGCGCTGGACAACGAGCGGCCGGCGCACGCCGTCCACGTGCAGCCGTTCGTGATCGACACGGTGCCGGTGACGAACGGCGACTACCTGAACTTCGTGCTCGGCGGTGGGTACTCGGATCCGCGGTGGTGGTCGGAGGCCGGGTGGGCGCACGTGCAGAAGGCTTCGTTGGTGGCGCCGAGGTTCTGGTCGCAGGCGGACGGCGAGTGGTGGCGGCTGCGGTTCGGGCACCGGGAGCGGTTGCCGCTGGACGAGCCGGTGATGCACGTCTGCTTCTACGAGGCGGAGGCGTACGCGAAGTGGGCCGGGAAGCGGCTGCCGACCGAGGAGGAGTGGGAGTTCGCGGCGCGGTTCGATCCGGCTACCGGGCGGACGCGGCGGTTCCCGTGGGGTGACGAGTCGCCGGGTCCGCAGCACGCGAACCTCGGTCAGCGGCATTTGTCGCCGGCGCCGGTCGGGGCGTACCCGGCCGGGGCGTCGCCGCTCGGGGTGGAGCAGTTGGTCGGAGACATCTGGGAGTGGACGTCGAGCGACTTCGGCGGGTACCCGGGGTTCCGCGCTTGGCCGTACGACGAGTACTCGCTGGTGTTCTTCGGCCCGGAGTACAAGGTCCTCCGCGGTGGCTCGTTCGGTACCGACGAGGTCGTGGCGCGCAGTACGTTCCGCAACTGGGACTACCCGATCCGCCGCCAGATCTTCGCCGGATTCCGCTGCGCCCGCGACCCCCGCCCCGAGGAGCTGCACCACTGATGTGCCGCCACCTGGCTTACCTGGGGCCACCGGTAACCCTCTCGTCGCTGGTCCTGGACCCCACCCACTCGCTGTACGAACAAAGCTGGTCCCCGAACGACATGCGCGCCGGCGGCACCGTCAACGCCGACGGCTTCGGCCTCGCCTGGTACGCCGACGAGGACCCGGCCGCCTCTGCCGCCGCCTCCTCCTCCACACCCTCGTCGCGCGTAGCGCGGCGAGTGGTGCGCTACCGGCGGAGCGTGCCGATCTGGACCGACGACAACCTTCCCGGGTTGCTCGGAGCGATCCGTTCGGGTGCTGTGCTCGCGGCTGTTCGCAACGGGACCGATCTCATGCCGCACACCGAGGCGGCGGTCGCGCCGTTCACCGGGGAGAACTGGGCGTTCAGCCACAACGGCCGGGTGCCGGGGTATCCGGAGTCGGTCGTGAAGCTCGCGGAGGAGTTGCCGACGGAGGAACTGCTTCGGCTTGATGCGCCGGTGGACTCGGCGACCGTCTTCGCGCTGATCCGGCATCGGATGTCTTCCCACTCACCGGAAGAGGCGGTGGCTTCGGTGATACGGGACGTGGAGGCTGCAGCCCCGGGATCGAGGCTCAACCTGCTGCTGACCGACGGCGAACAGCTGATCGCGACCGCGTGGACGCATTCGCTGCACGTACAGAAAACAACCGACTCCGTGACCGTCGCCTCCGAACCCTTCGGTGACGGTGACTGGCAGGCGGTACCTGATCGTTCCCTGCTGGTGGCTACCGCCACGACCCTGCAGGTCACCCCGATGGAAGGACAGTTGTGACGCTGATCGACGTACACCTCACCCCGGACTACGCGGCCCGCGCGCTACGTGACGACGTCCGGGCGGGGTTGTCGGCGACGCCGAAGTGGTTGCCGCCGAAGTGGTTCTACGATGCGCGGGGCAGCGAGCTGTTCGAGGAGATCACCCGCCTCCCGGAGTACTACCCGACCCGCGCCGAGCGGGAGATCCTGCAGAACAGAAAAGGCGAGATCGCCGGGATCACGAACGCGCACACGCTGGTCGAGCTCGGCTCCGGCTCGTCGGAGAAGACCCGCCTGCTGCTCGACGGTCTCCGCGACCACGGCACGCTGACCAGCTTCGTACCGCTCGACGTCTCCGAATCCGCGCTGCGCGACGCCGCGGACGCGATCAACGCCGACTACTCGACGATCGACGTACACGGTGTCGTCGGCGACTTCACCGCACACCTGGACAAGCTCCCGGGCGACCCGCCACGGCTGGTCGCGTTCCTCGGCGGCACGATCGGCAACCTGATCCCGGCCGAACGGGAGACGTTCTACCGTTCGATCCGCGACGTCCTCGAGCCCGGCGAATGGCTGCTGCTCGGTACGGACCTGGTGAAGGACCCGGCCACCCTGGTCGCGGCGTACGACGACGCGGCCGGCGTCACCGCGCAGTTCAACCAGAACGTGCTGCGCGTGATCAACCGGCAGCTCGGCGCGGACTTCGACGTCGACGCGTTCGAGCACGTCGCGATCTGGGACGCCGACAACGAGTGGATCGAGATGCATCTGCGCGCCACCCGCGCGATGCAGGTGCTGATCCCGGAGATCCACCTGGAGGTGAGCTTCGAGGAAGGCGAGGAGATCAGCACCGAGATCTCCGCGAAGTTCCACCGCGCCGGAGTGGAAGCCGAACTGGACAAGGCAGGCTTCGCCCCCGCCGCCTGGTGGACCGACACCAAGTCCCGCTTCGCCCTGTCCCTCTGGCAAACCACCTAACCACCCCACCCCACCCCACCCCACCCCCACCCGCTCGCGCCCTCCCGCGTTTCCCTGGCAGACCCAGCAAGTGAGGGGTTCCACACCCATACCCCGGGTGTGGAACCCCTCACTTCGTGGGTCAACCAGCCAATTTGCTGGGTCAACCAAGCAAACGGGATCAGTTGCCTTGCTTGATCAATCCGTTGATCTTGTCGACGTAGGCGGGCAGGTCGGTGATCGGCTTCTTGCCGCTCAGGATGGGCTGGTAGTTGGCCGTGGTCAGGTCGCCGACCTGGCTGGCCCACTGGGTGGTGAACCGGACACCGACCGTCTTCTCCGCCGCCAGGTCCGCCTTGACCGTGTCGACGACCGTCGTCTGCTGCGCCTTCGTCAGCGCGTCGAAGTAGCTGGCCTGCGCGGGTGTGTACGCAGGCGGCGCGACCGGTGAGGCGGGCAGTACGGCGTCCCACACCTTGGTGTTGATGTACTCGAGCACCTTGAACGTCGCGTCCTGGTCCTTCGTGTACTGCGGTGTGCAGATGCCGACCGAGTCGTACAGCGTGGTCGGCGTCTGCACCTGCGGGAACGGCGCGAACCCGTACTTGATCTTCGGCTTGTCGGTCTGGAACCCGGCCGCGAGCCACTGCCCGCCGAACGTCATCGGCACCTTGCCCGCGGCGAACAGCGACTGCACGTTCGAGGCGTCGTACCCAGGAGGCGCGACCGAGCCGTTCTTGATCGCGGCGGCGAGCTTCTGCACGCCTTCGGTGTACTTGTCGTCGGCCTCGGCCTTCGTCGGGTGGTTCACGTTGTCGGTGAACGGCGCACCGCCGGCGGAGACGGAGTACATGCTCATCGTGAACGGACCGTCCGCGCTGGTGAGCTGGTCGGCGACCAGGCCGTACTTCGCTCCGTTCTTGCCCGCGAGTGTCGCGGCGTCGGCGTACATCTCGTCCCACGTCCAGCCGGCCTTCGGCAGCGGCAGACCCGCGGCGGTGAAGGCGTCGGCGTTGTACCAGATGCCGTACGTGTTCATCAGCGACGGCAGACCGCCCATCTGGCCGTCGGCGGTCTTCCAGTTGTCCATCGCGGACGGCACGAACTTGTCGGACTTGAAGTCGCCGTCGCCGTTCTTGATCTTGTCGGCCCAGTCGACCAGCAGACCCTGGGACGTGTACTGCTGCTCCGTGTCGTTACCGCACCAGAACAGGTCCGGCAGCTTCTTCGCCTGGGTCAGCGACGCCAGCTTGTCGCCATACTGGCCGCTCGGGGTGTCGAGCAGCTGGACCTTGATGTTGTCGTCCTTGAAGTCGGCCAGCGCCTTCTTGATCGCGGCGTTGGTGTCGGCCGACTCCCACGTCATCACGGTCACGGTGACCGGCCCGTTGCTCGAGCCTCCGGAACCGGACCCGCCGCTGCAGGCCGTTGCCGTCAGCAACCCCGCGCACGCCAGCGCGGTGACGCCCAATGTCCTCTTCACAAGGATTCTCCTCTATTTCTGGTTCGTGCTGCCGAGAGCGCCGAGGCCCTGGATGAAGTAGCGCTGCGCGGCGAAGAAGATGATCAGCGGCGGCAGCATGTAGAGCAGGTTGGTGGCCATGTAGTAGCTCCAGTCCGGCGTCTTCCCGGCGAACGGGGAGATGAACGACGCCATCCCCACCGACAACGGCCACTTGCCGGACGAGTACAGGTAGACCAGTGGGTTCAGGTAGTCGTTCCAGGACGCCTGGAACGCGAGGATCGCCATCGTGAGCCAGGCCGGCCGGGTCAACGGCAGCATCACGCTGACGAAGATCCGTAGATGCCCGGCGCCGTCGATCTTGGCCGCTTCATCGATGGAATAGGGGATCGCGAGAAAGTACTGCCGGGCCAGGAAGATGAACAACGGGTTGCCGCCGAGGAAAGCCGGCACGATCAGCGGCAGCCAGGTGTCGTACCACCCGATGCTCTTGTACAGCTGGAACAACGGGATCAGGCCGACCACGCCGGGCAGCAGCATGCTGCCGACGAACAGGTAGAACCACACCTTGCGGCCCGGGAACCGCAACCGGGCCAGTGCGTACCCGGCCATCATCGCGGTCATCACCCCACCAAAAACACTCAGCGCGGTGATGATGACCGAGTTCAGGAACAGCCGCGGGAAGTGGATCGCCTTCGGCCCGTTGACGAAGTTGCTCCAGGCGAACTCGTGCGGCAGCAGCTTCGGCGGGATGTCGAAGACGGCGGTCTTGTCCTTCAGGCCGATCGTGATCATCCACAGCAGTGGGACGACCATGACGGCGCAGATGAACAGTGCGACGACGTACCACGCTGTCGTACCGGCGAGACGAGGCTTCCGCTTCGCCGGACGTACGACGTCGGACACAGCGGGCAGGGAGGCTTCAGTTGTTGTCACTGTACGTCCAGAGCGAGGAGAACTTCGCGGTCAGGGCGATCACGGCGATGATGACGACGAACAACACCCACACCTGCGCGGATGCGTACCCCAGCTGCGGGATTCGGCCGAGGGTCGGGAAGCCGTTGTTGTAGATCGACAGCATCAGCACGTTCGTACTGAAGCCCGGCCCGCCGTTGGTGAGGATCTTCGGCTGGTTGAACGTCTGCAGTGCGGCCGTGGTCTGCAGGATCACCTGCAGCAGCATGATCGGGCTGATCATCGGCATCGTGATCCGGAAGAACACCGCCCACGGGCCGGCGCCGTCCACCCTGGCCGCCTCGTACAGCTCGGTCGGCACCGACTGCAGTGCGGCCAGGAAGATGATCATCGTCCCGCCGACGCCCCACAGCATCACCAGTACCACGGAGGGCATCGCCATCTTCGGGCTCTGCAACCACAGGCTCGTCGGCAGGCCGAGCCGGTCGAGGATCGTGTTCAGCAGCCCGACCTGTGGGTCGAGCATGAACTTCCACAGCGTGATGGTGGCGACCGCGGGAAGTACGACGGGCAGGTAGGCGAGCGTACGGACGATCCGGACGCCGGCGAACCGCTGGTTGCAGAACATCGCCAGCGCCAGCCCGAGGACCAGGGACAACGGGACATAGAGCAGCACCAGGTAGCCGGTCGCCCGCAACGCCGGCCAGAACGCCGGGTCGGTGCTGAACAGCCTCCGGAAGTTGCCGAGGCCAACGAAGACCGGGGCGGTCAACCCGTTGTACTTCGTCAGCGCGAGATAGAACGATCGGATCAGCGGATACCCCACGAAGACGAGAAACCCGATCACCGCGGGCGCGATGAACAGGTATGCCGCCTTCACGTCGGAGCCGGCACTGCGGCTCATGCCACCACGATTGCGTCTCTTCTGGGTGGTGGTTCCGCCGGGAGAGACTGAATTCATCCGGCCTCCTGGACGGTAACGTTTCCAACGTTTTACTGTTGGGTGACGATGCCGTGTCCCGAAAAGGAAGTCAACCCCGTGTCCGAAACGTTTCCAAGCCAGCCGGAGGTCCCCCGGCCGACGATGATCGACGTCGCGCGCCGGGCCGGCGTGGGGCTCGGCACGGTGTCGCGGGTCGTGAACGGCGGCCACGGCGTCCGGGACGAGACCGCCCAACGGGTCCGCGCGGCGATCGACGAGCTCGGGTTCCAGCGCAACGAGGTGGCCCGTGCGCTCCGCCCGGGCAAGAAGTCGACCAGCCTCGCGCTGGTCCTCGGCGACCTGACCAACCCGTTCTACGCGAGCATCGCGAAGGCGTCGCTCGAGGTCGCCGGCCAGTCCGGGTTCGCCGTCGTGCTCGGTAGCGTCGACGAGGACCCGGAGGGGGAGAAGCGCGCGATCAAGGAGCTGGTGAGCCGGCAGGTGGCCGGTCTGATGATCGTCCCGGATCAGGGCGATCACGCGTTCCTGCAGGGTGCCGGTGTGCCGGTGGTCTTCGTCGACCGTCCGGCCAGCGGGATCGAGGCGGACATCGTGATGGTGGACAACGAGGGCGGCGGCCGGATGGCGGCCGAGCACCTGCTGAAGCAGGGCCACGAGCGGATCGCGATCATCCTCGCCCCGTCGTACTACACCATCGGGCGCCGGCTGCGCGGATTCCGCCGGGCGCATCGGGCGGCCGGGATCGAGGTCGACGAGTCGCTGGTGATCCAGCTGCCCGAGGGCAACGCGGAGGCCGCGGAGAAGGCGACCCGTGAGGTGATGCTGCGGCCCGATCCGCCGACCGCGATCTTCGCCTCGACGAACTTCCTGGCCGAGGGCGTCCTGCGGGCCCTCGGCGAGCTCGAACAGGATCCGGCCGTGGTCGGGTTCGACGACTTCCGGCTCGCCGACATGCTGCCGACGCCGGTCACGGTCGTTGCCTCCGACACCGCCGAGCTCGGCCGCAGCGCCGCCCGGCTGCTGCTCGATCGCGCCTCCGGTGCGGACACCCGTCCACCGCAACGGATCGTGCTGCCGTGCGCGCTGATCGAGCGCGGCTCGGGCGAGCGCCCGCCGGGTTCTGCTGCGAAGAGAAAACCCGGGTGATCGTCGGGCGCGCTCGCTAAGGTCGGAGCGTGTACTACGAGTCCTTTGGTGAAGGCCGGCCGATCTTCTTCCTGCCCAGCTGGGGCGGCGACGGCGGCGAAGGCCGCGACGTCCACGAACCGATCTTCGAACACCGCACAGGCTGGCGCCGCGTGTACGTCGACCCGCCCGGTACAGGGAAGTCGCCCGCCGATCCCTCGATCACCAACCAGGACGGCATGCTGTCGTCCATTGCCGGGCTGATCAACTCAGTGGCTGGTGACGACTCGTTCGCCCTCGCCGGTACCTCGGCCGGCGCCCTGCACGCCCGAGGCATCGTCAAGAAGGATCCGACCCGAGTCCTGGGACTGTTGCTCAGAGCACCAGGCATCGTCATCGACCGCTCCCGCCGTACCCTACCCACCGACGAGCACCTGTTGCCGTCGGCAACTCGCGACCGCCGGCACGCGTACTACGACGCGGCGGAAGCCGCAGCGGACCTGGAGTTCCTCGGCCGGATCCAGCGTGACCCGTCGACATACGGCCTGAGCGAAGACCCGTCGACCCATTTCGACCGCCCGGCCCTGATCGTCACCGGCCGCCAGGACACCATCGCCGGCTACGCCGACGCCTGGCCGCTCCTCGACGACTACCCGCGCGCGACGTACGCCGTACTCGACCAGGAGGACCACTTCCTCCCCGGCCCAGGCTCAGCCCTGTACCGCGCTCTCGTGAACGACTGGCTCGACAGGGTCGAGCACCCGGACGCGTGAGGGGCGGCACGCGCGTCCAGGTGCTCGTCTTCGGAGTGGATCAGAAGTTCGGCCAGGCCCAGCCGCGGTAGTTGGAGTAGTACGGGAGCTGGGCCAGGCCGATCGCGCCGTTGACGCTGGTGGCCCAGAAGTAGCCGTCGCCGCGGGCCACCCCGACGTGGCCGTACGGGGCGGCGAGGTTCCAGAAGACCAGGGCGCCCTTCGGTGGGTTCAGGTCGCCGGGGTGGGCGACGCCGCGGTTCACGGCGTCGTTCCAGTCCGCCGTTGCCGAAGCCCAGACCGAGGTCTTGCCGAACGAGTTCTCCGCGGCCATCTCGCAGTACCCCTGGAACGCGGTCGAGCCGTTCCGGGAGGAGTACCAGCCGATCGCCTTGTCCGCGCGCGGGTTGCTCGTACACAGCGGTGCGATCAGGCCGGTGCTTCCGGTGTTGACGTAGGAGTCGGTGATGTAGCCCTTGCCGGGGACGTGGTCCCAGATCAGGCTGCGGCCGTACTTGCCGGTGACAGGTTCGCCGTACACCTGGCAGTCGATCTCGACGGTTCCGTTCGGCTGGTTGCCGACCGAGGCGAAGCTGGTCGCGTTCCCGGACCGGATCGCGACGCCGGTGCCGCTGTCGGTGACCACGGTCCCGGTGGCGGCGCTGGCGGGGAGGACGCCGGTGCCGAGGGCGGCGGCACCGGCGAGGAGGGTTGTGCCAAGGATGCGTGCAGTAACACGGGTGGTAACGCGCAGGAGGGCGGTACGCATGGTGGTGGTCCTTTTCGCTGGGCGACTGGCGAAGTGACACTTTTTTACAGAGAATCAGAGCGTTACGGTGTTGTCGCAGTGGGCAACGGTTGACCCGGAGAGTGCACTGTGAGGCCAGCACAGGCTCGCTTTGTGATCGGTTCCCGGATGCGCGAGCTCCGGGAGGCGTCCGGCATGCCGTTGACGAAGGCGGCCGCCGAGTCGGGCTGGGACAAGGGCCACCTGTCCCGGGTCGAGCGTGGCCACACCAAGCCGAGCCGCGAGCTGATCGAGTGGTACGACGCCTCGTTCGGCGCGAACCAGGCCCTGGTGAACCAGCTGACCGAACTCGACGCCGCCGTCCGCGCCGACCGGGACATGTCCCAACGGGACCTGCGCCGGCACGTCCAACCCGTCCTGCTCGGCGGTTCGGTGCCGATCGACCACCACCCGGACGACCGGGCCGAGCTGGTGGGGGAGACGATCCCGGACGGTACTCAGGTACTCCGGGAGGAGGTGTTCGAGAAGACGTGGGTGATCCGCAACAGCGGTGACCGCCCGTGGTGCGACCGCCGCCTCACCCGCCAAGGCGTCCCCGGCGCCCCGGGCCATCTCCGCTCCCCGAACCAGGCCCCTGTTCCCGACGCAACCCCAGGCGACATCGTCACGGTCACCATGACCCTCCAGGCCCCGCCCCAGGCAGGCGCCTCGACGGCCTACTTCAAGATCACCGACGAAGCCGGCCGCCTCTACTACCCCGGCCTGGAGTCCCCACCCATCTACTGCACGATCCTCACCGTCTATGAGCTCTAACGGCCGTACTCGGCGTCCAGTTCGGCGTCGAGTTCGGCCTTGCGCTTGATCCAGCGTTCGCTCAGGCCCTTCACCTCTTCGCTGATGAAGTCGATGAACTCGAGCGACACTCGGATCCGGCGGTGTGCGTCGGTGTCGTCGCCGGCGGCGTCGAGGACCTTGCGGAGCGAGACGGACCAGCGGGCGAGCGATGCGTCCTCGGTCATCATCGTCTGGTACCACGCGTCGTCCTGGACGACGTACACGTCGCGGCGGCTGCCGGGCTCGCGCTCACGGGTGGCGAGCCGGAGCTGCAGCAGGTAGTTGACCGCGCCGGAGACCGCGGCCGGACTCGCCTGCAGCTGGTCGGACAGCTCGGCCGCCGTCATCCGCCCTTCCACGCTGGAGAGGATCGCGGCGAACACCCGAGCCGCCATCCGCGGCCAGCCTGTCTCCGCCAGCAGGTTGCCGAACTGTTCGGTGTACCGCTTGACGGCGTCGTCGTCCCGATGTGCACTCACCGCCCCATCATCTCCTCTGCCGCGTCAGGATGCCGTTAGGAAGATTCACAAACTTCTGAATGAAGTGTACGTTATGAATCATGACATCAGCCATCGTGGTCTCTGGACTGCACAAGTCGTACGGAAGTACGCACGCCCTCGACGGGCTCGACCTCGAGGTCAGGACCGGTGAGGTGCACGGATTCCTCGGGCCGAACGGGGCCGGGAAGTCCACCACCATCCGCGTCCTGCTCGGACTGCTGAGGGGTGACGCCGGCGATGTCTCACTGCTCGGCGGCGACCCGTGGCACGACGCCGCGAAGCTGCACCGGCGGCTCGCGTACGTACCCGGCGACGTGAACCTGTGGCCGAACCTGACCGGCGGCGAGGTGATCGACCTGCTCGGCCGGCTCCGCGGCGGGCTCGACGAGAAGAAGCGCGACGAGCTGCTCCGCCGCTTCGACCTGGACCCGACCAAGAAGGGCCGGACGTACTCCAAGGGCAACCGGCAGAAGGTCGCGCTGGTCGCCGCACTGGCGGCGGACGTCGAGCTGCTGATCCTGGACGAGCCGACCTCCGGCCTCGACCCGCTGATGGAGGAGGTGTTCCGGCAGTGCATCGAGGAGGAGCGCCAACGCGACCGCACCGTGCTGCTGTCGAGCCACATCCTGTCCGAGGTCGAGGCGTTGTGTGACCGGGTCAGCATCATCCGCCGCGGCAAGGTCGTCGAGACCGGCACGATGGCCGAGCTGCGGCACCTCACCCGTACGTCGATCCACGCCGAGCTGGCCACCTCGCCGAACGGGCTGGCGCAGTTGCCGGGCGTACACGATCTCGATGTCGAGGGCAACCGGGTGCGGTGCGAGGTGGACACCGCCCAGCTCGACGCGGTGATGCGGCAACTGTCCGCGAGCGGTATCAAGAGCCTGGTCGCGCAGCCGCCGACGCTCGAGGAGCTGTTCCTGCGGCACTACGAGGAAGACGTCGCGGAACCCGAGGCGGCGCTGCGATGAACGACTTCGTCGGTACCGGGACGCTGGTGCGGCTCGCGCTGCGCCGCGACCGGCTGCTGATCCCGATCTGGGTCGTCGTCTTCGTGATGTCGGCGGCCGGCTCGGCCAAGGCCTCGATCGACCTGTACTCCGACCAGAACGCGCTGGTCCAGGCCGCGCGGACGTCGAACGCGTCGCCCGCGCTCGTCTCGTTGTACGGGCGGATCTTCGACGAGTCCTCGCTCGGGGAGGTCGCGCTGTTCAAGCTCACGGCCTTCGGCGCGCTGCTGGTCGGGTTGCTGGCCGGCATGCTCGTCGTGCGGCACACCCGGACCGAGGAGGAGTCCGGGCGGCTCGAGCTGCTGAGTGCCGGCGTACTCGGCCGGTACGCCGCTCTGGCCGCCGGGCTGATCGTCTCGTCGGCAACGGTGATCGTGGTGGGGCTGGTGACCGCGCTGTCGCTGATCGGGAGCGGGCTGGACGCCAAGGGGTCGTTCGCGTTCGGGTTGATGTGGGCCGCGGCCGGTCTGTCGTTCGCCGGTGTCGGTGCGGTGACGGCACAGGTCACGGAGAGCGCCAGGGCCGCTAACGGGCTCACCGCGGTCGTGTTGGGTGTGTCGTACGTACTGCGCGCCATCGGCGACTCGTCCTCCGACGGCAGTACGCAATGGGTGTCATGGCTGTCGCCGATCGGCTGGGCCCAGCAGGTCCGTCCGTACGCCGGAGACCGGTGGGCCGTACTGCTGGTCCCGCTGGTGTTCTTGGCGGTTCTTGTCGCTGCAGCGACCGCACTGATCCGGCGGCGCGATCTTGGTGCCGGTCTGGTTCGGCCGCGGCCTGGACCGCCGCGGGCGGCTGCGTCGTTGCGTTCGCCGCTCGCGCTGGCGTGGCGGCTGCACCGGGGCTCCTTGCTGGCTTGGGGTTTCGCCTTCCTGCTGCTGGGCCTGCTGGTCGGCAACATCGCCAGCAACGTCGACGGGTTCGTGACGAGCGACAGCGCCAAGGAGATGGTGCAGAAGCTCGGTGGCGTCGAGGGCATCACCGACGCGTTCCTCGCGACAGAGATGGGCGTGATGGGCCTGCTGGCTTCAGCGTTCGGTATCCAGGCCGCGTTGCGGCTGCGGTCGGAGGAGACGGCGCTGCGCGCCGAGCCGTTGCTGGCGACCGGTGTGACGCGTGCGCAGTGGTTGGCGAGCCACGTACTGATGGCTCTGCTCGGTACTGGCCTGCTGATCCTGGTCGCCGGTCTTGGCTCGGGCGTCTCCAGCGGAGCGTCTCTGGGCAACATGGGGCGTCAGGTGCCGCGGATGCTCGCGGCGGCCGCCGTACAGTTGCCCGCGATCTGGCTGGTCACCGCGCTGGTCGTCATCCTGTTCGGGATCGCGCCGAAGCTCGTCACCGCGGGATGGGGCCTGTACGGGCTGTTCCTGCTGATCGGGCAGTTCGGCGAGATCTTCAACCTGCCGCAGTGGATGATCGACCTCAGCCCGTACGGCCACACCCCGCGGTTGCCCGGTGGTGAGTTCTCCGTCACGCCAGTGATCTGGCTGACCGCGATCGCGGCCGCGTTGACCATCGCGGGATTCGCCACCTTCCGTCGGCGCGATATCGGCTGACGTTCCCGAGTGGCGCCGGTCTGAGGGGTCCGGCGCTCACAGGCCCGCCCGGTGCACCTCCGGGCGGGCCTGTCTACGATCGCTGGGTGTTGAGTGAGCAACTGGTCGGGTTCTGGACCGAACGGCACCTCTGTGTGCTGAGCACGGTCCGGGCAGACGGGACCGTACATGCGACCCCGGTCGGCGCAACGCTGGACGCCGAGGCCGGGCTGCTCCGCGTGATCTGCTCCGGCACGTCGTACAAGGCCCGTACGATCCGCCGGCTCGGCGAGGCGTCCGTCGCCGTGACGCAGGTAGACGGCCGCCGCTGGAGCACGCTCCAGGGCCGCGCCGTCGTCAGCGACGACCCGGTGCGCGTCGCCGACGCCGAAACCCGCTACGCGAAGCGCTACAAGCAACCCCGGCCCAACCCGGCCCGGGTCGTCATCGAAATCACCATCACAAAGGCCCTGGGCAATGCCGGCTGACCCCATCACCGTCGTAGGCATAGGCCCCGACGGCTGGCCAGGCCTAACCCCGGCCGCTCAAGCCGCCCTGCAATCAGCCGAAGTCTTCCTGGGCAGCCCCCGCCAACTAGCCCTGCTCCCACCCCTTGGCTCTGACGCAGTGCGTGTTGCCTGGCCGTCTCCGCTTTCCGAGGGGTTGCCTCGGTTGTTGGCGGAGTATCGGGGGCGCCGCATCTGCGTGCTCGCGAGCGGCGATCCCACCCTCCACGGGATTGGTACGACACTGGTCCGGCTCCTCGGTGCTGACGCCGTACACGTGATCCCGCACCCGTCCAGCGTCTCGCTCGCCTGCGCACGACTCGGCTGGGCGCAGGACCAGGTACAGGTGGTGAGCCTGGTCACCAATCCGGTCGAACGCCTCCACCCGCACCTCCAGCCCAACCGGCGCATCCTCATCCTCAGCCGTACCGCGCAAACCCCCGCAGAAGTTGCCCAACTCCTGACCGCCCGCGGCTACGGCAACAGCACCTTCACCGTCCTGGAACAACTCGACGGCCCGACCGAGCGCATCCGCACCTCAACAGCGACCGACTGGTCCGCCGAGGTCGACCCGCTCAACGTGATCGCCGTCGAATGCCCAGCGGACGCACCGATCCTCTCGACCGTCCCCGGTCTCCCCGATGACGCGTACGAGAACGACGGCCAGCTCACCAAACGCGAAGTACGTGCCGTCTCGCTCTCCCGCCTGGCGCCGGTACCCGGTCAACTCCTCTGGGACATCGGCGGTGGTGCCGGCAGCATCGCGATCGAGTGGTCCCGTCACCACCCGGCCTGCCGCGCGATCGCCGTCGAACGCGACCCCGACCGCGCCAAACGCCTCGAACGCAACGCAACCACCCTCGGCGCCGCGGTCACCGTCGTACTCGGCGCAGCCCCCGCGGCCCTGGACGGTCTGGAAAACCCGGACGCGATCTTCATCGGCGGCGGCGCAACCGCTCCGGGCCTGTTCGACGCGTGCTGGAACGCGCTCCGCCCCGGCGGCCGCCTCGTCGCGAACGGCGTCACGCTGGAGACCGAGGCGCTGATCATCCAGTGGTACAAGCAGTACGGCGGCGACCTGGTCCGCCTGGACGTCCAACGCGCTTCCGCCATCGGCACCATGACAGGCTGGCGCCCCGCCATGCCCGTCACCATCTGGAGCGTCACCAAGTGACCGTTCACTTCATCGGCGCCGGCCCGGGTGCCGCCGATCTGATCACCGTGCGCGGGCGCGATCTGATCGCGTCCGCACCGGTCTGCCTGTACGCCGGCGCGCTCGTCCCGGTCGAGCTCCTCGACCACTGCCCACCCGGCGCCCGCAAGATCGACACCGCGAACCTCAACCTCGACGAGATCATCGCCGAACTCAGCACCGCCCACGCCGCCGGCCACGACGTCGCCCGCCTGCACTCCGGCGACCCGTCCGTCTTCAGCGCGATGGCCGAACAGCTGCGCCGCCTCGACGCGCTCGACATCCCGTACGACGTGACGCCCGGAGTACCGGCGTACGCCGCGGCCGCCGCCACCCTCAACCGCGAGCTGACCGTCCCCGAGGTCGGCCAGACGGTCGTACTGACCCGCATCGCCGGCAGCGCCAGCGCGATGCCGCCGGGGGAGGACCTCGCGACCCTCGGAGCGAGCCGCGCGACGATCGTCCTGCACCTCGCCGTCCAGCAGATCGACCGCGTCGTCGCCGAACTCCTCCCGAACTACGGCCCGGACTGCCCGGTCGCGGTCGTCGCCCGCGCCTCCCGCGACGACGAGGTCGTACTCCGCGGCACCCTCGCCGACATCGCGGATCAGGTGAAGGCCGCCGGTGTCCGCCGTACCGCCGTCATCATCGCCGGAAAGGTGCTCTCGGCAACGACCTTCCGGGACAGCCATCTCTACTCGGCCGATCGCACTCGATGAAGGTCCTGCTGCTCGGCGGGACGGCGGAGGCCCGCGAACTCGCGGCTGCGCTGGTCGGCGTCTCGGGTGCTCCGGGCGGTGTCGAGGTCGTGTCGTCGCTGGCCGGGCGGACCTCGGACGCGCGGGTTCCTGTCGGTGAGGTGCGGGTCGGTGGTTTCGGCGGTACGAGCGGCCTCGCGACCTGGTTGCGGGAGCATCCGGTGGACGCGGTAATCGACGCTACCCACCCGTTCGCCGCGAACATGACGGCGAACGCAGTCGCCGCCACGCGGGATGTCGGTGTGCCGCTGCTCGTACTCCGGCGGCCCGGCTGGACTCCGGAGCCCGACTGGCACTGGGCCGACACCACGACCGCTGCGGCCGAGTTGCTGCCGACGCTCGGGACGCGCGCCTTCCTCACGATCGGCCGACAAGGCCTCGACGCCTTCGCCGGCACCGGCCTCTGGACCCTCGCCCGCTGCATCGATCCGCCCGAACCGCCACCCAGCTGGTGCACGCTGATCCTTGCCCGCGGCCCCTTCACCCTCGCAAACGAGCAGACGATCCTCCGCGATCACAGCATCGACGTACTGGTCACCAAGGACAGTGGCGGCCCTGCCACAGCCGCCAAGCTGACCGCCGCCCGCCAACTGGCAGTCCAGGTCCTCGTCATCCGCCGCCCACCCCTACCCATCGGCCCCCAGGTGGTCGAGACAGTCACCGAGGCGGTTCAGTGGGTAATGCGGGTGAGCCACTCACCGAGCACGTGACGCTCGCCCTCGGTCAGCATCTCGAGCTCCGGCAGCTGAGCTTGCAGGGCGTTCGCGGCGGTGGTGGGGCCGGTGTTCCGCGTCTCGGCCTCCGTCGCTCCCGGAGCGGTGATCGCCGTGACGACCGCGTCGAACATCGTCCCGGACAGGCGGCGGTCGCGCCTGGCCTCGGGGACCGCGAGCAGCGTGAGTACGGCGCCTGATCCGGCTGCCTGCACCAGCTCCGCGGCCAGGTCCTCGTCCACGCGCAAGCGTCCGGCGGTCGCGATGTTGCGGATCCGGGTGCGCAGGATCGCCAGCCCGGCCTCGGCCGCGGCGGGGCGCTTCCCCGGCTGCGTGTCGGCGTACATCAGCAGGAACAGCGCCGGATTCGCCAACCCGAATCCGAGGTGCAGGTCCCACCCCGCGCGCAGATCCGCGATCGGATCGGCCGTCGGGTCGTGCGGCGGTTTGTCGGCGAGATACTTCGTGAACCCGTACTCCAGCACCGCCGCGAGCAGCCCGTCCTTGTCGCCGAACAGCCGGTAGATCGTCGGCGCCTGCGTCCCCGCCGCGGCCGCAACCGCCCGCGTCGACACCGCATCCCGCCCACCGGCAGCAAGCAGACCCGCGGCGACCTCGACGATATGCGCCCGCATCCGATCCCGCCCACTCGTGCCGTCGCCACTCGTGCTTCCACCGCTCGTGGTTTCGGCGCCTCGCGTCCCGTCCGTCTGCAGCTCCTCCACGCGGCCAACCGTAGCGGTTGGCTCTGGTTGTTAACAGTGATAGCGTCAATCTGTATCCACTGATAACAAGGAGTTGTACATGATCATCGTCACCGGAGCCACCGGCCGTCTCGGCCGTGCCGTCGTCGACCGGCTCGCCGACCGCGTCCCCGCCGACCAGCTCGGCGTCAGCGTGCGCGATCCGGAGAAGGCCGCCGACCTCGCCGCCCGCGGCATCCGGGTACGGCGCGGGGACTTCGACGACCCGGACTCGCTCGCGACCGCGTTCGAAGGTGCCTCGCAGGTGCTGATCGTCTCCGGCGCGGTCGAACCTGAGCCGCACCACAAGGCAGCTGAGACGGCCAGGGCGGCCGGCGCCGAGCGAGTCCTCTACACCAGCCACCAGGCCGCGAACCTGGACTCGTTGTTCAGCGCAACCCGCGGCCACGCCGCGACGGAGCAGTATCTGGCTGCGTCCGGCGTACCGTTCGCGGCCTTGCGCAACGGGTTCTACGCGAGCACACCGGCGTACCTGCTCCGGTCCGCGCTGGAAACGGGGGAACTGGTCCTTCCCGAGGACGGCCCGTTCTCCTGGACCGCGCACCGCGACCTGGCGGATGCGGCCGCGATCGCGCTCACCGAACCGGGCCGACTCGACGGCATCACGCCGCCGCTCACCGGGCAGGAACTGTTCGACTACGCGGAGATCGCCGCGATGGCGTCGGACCTCGTCGGGCGGAAGATCACGCGGGTCACGGTGCCGGACGAGGAGTGGAAGCAGACGGCACTCGGCCGCGGGTTGCCGGAGTTCTTGGCCGATCTGACGCTGGGCATCTTCGCGGCCGCCCGGCGCGGTGAGTTCGCCGTCGTGGATCCCACGCTGCCCGCACTACTCGGTCGCCCAGCTACGACGCTCCGCGAGGTGCTCGCCGCAGAGCTGGCCGGGTGAGGCCCGCGGCCGCGTCGTGCAGCGGTGCGGGATGCCGCGACCGCTACCACCCTGAGGATGCGGAGGTGAGCGGCCGATAGATTGACGCCATGGGGATTCAGATCGCGCCGAGCATCCTGACCGCCGACTTCGCCCGGCTGGCCGACGAGGCGGCGGCCGTGTCGAACGCGGACTGGCTGCACGTCGACGTGATGGACAACCACTTCGTACCGAACCTGACCCTCGGGATGCCGGTGGTCGAGTCGCTGGCGAAGGCGACCGACCTGCCGCTCGACTGTCACCTGATGATCGAGGACCCCGACCGCTGGGCGCCCGGGTACGTCGAGGCCGGCGCGTCCAGTGTCACGTTCCACATCGAGGCCTGCCGCGCCCCGATCCGGACCGCGCGGGAGATCCGCGCCAAGGGTGCCCGGGCCGCGATGGCGCTGCGGCCGGCGACTGCGATCGAGCCGTACGAGGACCTGCTGCCCGAGCTCGACATGATCCTGATCATGACCGTCGAGCCCGGGTTCGGCGGGCAGAAGTTCCTGGACGTGTGCGTACCGAAGATCCGGCGGACGCGGGAGCTGCTCGACAAGCACGGTCTGGACCTGTGGATCGAGATCGACGGCGGCGTCTCCGCCGACACGATCGAACGGTGCGCCGAGGCCGGCGCGGACGTGTTCGTGGCCGGCTCGGCGGTGTACGCCGCCGACGACCCGAACGCGATGGTCGAGGAACTACGCGGTCTCGCCGAGCACTCCACCGGCCGGTAGATCCGCCGGCTCCTCCACCTCGGGCGGTATCCGAAGCAGCAGCGCCGTGGCGAGCGCCGCGAGTACGGCGGCCAGCAGCCACACGTACCGCACGCCGAAGGCGTCGATCAGCGCACCCGACGCCGCCGCCCCGATCGCCGCACCACCCGTCGCCGCGCTGCCCATCCACCCGAACACCTCGGTCCGCGCGACGTCCGGCGTCAACGCACCGAGCCGCCCGTACAGCGCGCCGATCGCCGGCGCCAGCGTCAGCCCGGACACCGCCAAAGCGATCCCGAGCGACATCGACGACCAGGTCGCGAACACGCACAGCAGCATCCCGACCGCGACCAGCGCGGCCCGCCGCCACAGGTACGACGTACGCCGGCCCGGCAACGCGCCCGCGACCGCCCCGCCGACCAGGCTGCCGAACGCCCACACGGACTCGAAGATCCCGGCGATCAGCCGCTGCCCGTGGTCGTCGGCGAACGCGACGATCGCCAGCGAGATCCCGTTGAACGACATGATCCACAGACCGAACGCCAGGATCAGCGGCAACCGATGCCGATGCCACAGCAACTGTCGCGCGGTCAGCGGCACCGCGCGATGCTCGCCGTGACCCGGCGACCCGGGTTGTCGAAGCGCGTACCACCAGATGAAGACCGCCGACATCGCCGCCGCGAGCAGTACGCCGAGCCGCGGACTCGCCACGCTCACCGCGGTCGCACCGAGCATCGGCCCGACCATGAACAACAACTCCTGCGCCGTCGCGTCCACCGAGTACGCCGTACGCAACGCAGGCCCTTCGGCGACCCGTGGCCAGGCAGCCCGCAACGTCTGCATCACCGGCGGCACGAGCGCACCGGCAATCGCCGCCAGCACCGGCAGGAACTGATGCCGGTTGGCGGGCAGTAACGCGATCCCGAGCAGCGCCACGCTCCAGGCGATCCCGGTCAGAAGCAGCACGCCCCGCGGCCCGCGACGGTCGGCCGTCCGAGACCACAGTGGGCCCGCGGCCGCCATCCCGACTGAATAGGCGCCGGCGACCACTCCGGCCCAACGGAACGATCCGCTGGCGTCCTTCGCCAGGAACGAGATCGGCACCATCGTCGCCAGCATGGGCAGCCGGGCGAGCAGCGACGACACCAGCAACGGCACGACGCCGCGTGTCTGCCACAAGTCCCGATAACCCATGGCGTGATTCTGGCAACCCGCACCGACAATTTACGATGAGCAGCGTGACCGACCCCAAACCGGTGGATACCTGGCTGACCGACATGGACGGCGTGCTCGTGCACGAGGAGCGTGCGATCCCCGGAGCCAGCGACTTCATCGCCGCGCTGCAGGCGTCCGGCAAGAAGTTCCTGGTCCTCACGAACAACTCGATCTTCACCCCGCGGGACCTCCGCGCCCGCCTGCTCGCCGCGGGCATCGACATCCCGGAGACGTCGATCTGGACCAGCGCGCTGGCCACCGCCCAGTTCCTCGACGACCAGCGGCCGGGCGGGACGGCGTACGTGATCGGCGAGGCCGGGCTGACCACCGCGCTGCACGAGATCGGGTACGTGCTGACCGAGCGCGATCCGGACTACGTCGTCCTCGGCGAGACCCGGACGTACTCGTTCGAGGCCATCACCAGGGCGATCCGGCTGATCACCGACGGCGCGCGCTTCATCGCCACCAACCCGGACCCGACCGGCCCGTCGCAGGAAGGGCCGCTGCCCGCGACCGGCTCGGTGGCCGCGCTGATCACCCGCGCGACCGGCGTCGATCCGTACTTCGTCGGCAAGCCGAACCCGCTGATGATGCGCAGCGCCCTGAACCGGATCGAGGGGCACTCGGAGACGACCGTGATGATCGGCGATCGGATGGACACCGACATCATCAGCGGTCTCGAGGCGGGTCTGCGGAGCGTACTCGTACTGTCCGGCTCGACCGGTGAGCACGAGGTCGAGCGGTTCCCGTACCGCCCGACCCGGATCGTCGCGTCGATCGCCGACGTCGTACCGCTGGTGACTGCTCTTTCCTGACCAGGCCTAGCAAGTCAGCGTGCGGAAGCCGTACCCCTGCGCTTTCAAGGCTTTCAAGATCGTGGGGAGTGCAGCGATCGTCTGCGCGCGGTTGCCGCCGCCGTCGTGCATCAGGATCACCGAGCCGCTGTGCACGTTCTTGAGTACGCGTTGCACGATGGCCGCCGTACCGGGCTTCGTCCAGTCGCGTGAGTCGATCGTCCACACGACCAGGTCCTTGCCCAGCTGACGTGCGCGTTGCCGTACGGCTGGGTTCACCCCGCCGTACGGGGGCCGCAGACAGCCCGGCGTACTACCGATCTGGGTGCGGATCGCCTGGTCAGTCGACGTGACCTCCTGCTGGAACTTGGCCGCTGTGAGCTTGCGCAGGTCGCTGTGGTCCCAGGTGTGGTTCTGCACGCTGTGACCGGCCGCGTGGATCTGCTTGGTCAGCTCCGGATGCTTGATCACGTTCTGACCGACCTCGAAGAACGTTGCCTTGGCGCCGTACAGCGCCAGGACGTTGAGCACCTTCGGCGTGTAATCGACATCAGGACCGTCGTCGAAGGTCAGCACGACATACTTGGTCGGCAGCGGCGTCGGACTGGGCGTGACTGCAGCCGGAGCGGCGGCCGGCGTAGGCGTGACGGGTTTGGCGGGTGACTTCGCGGCCGCGACCACGACCGTACCGATCACCGCGCTCACCAGCATCATCATCGCCAGACCCACGGCCCTGTTCCCGGCACGCGTCAAGCGAACGTCCATGTTCCCCCCAGGGCGGTGGGTGGTCACTTCCTCACCCGACCCACCCTGCGTCAACCACTACCGAAAGCCAGCGACCACGCCGCTTCCGCCTCAACAATTCACGGATACCGGACGGTTCTAGGTGCAGGACATGGTGGTGAAGGCGAAACCCCGGGCCTTCAGGGTCCGCAGGATCGCCGGCAGCGCGGCGACCGTCTGACTACGGTTCCCGCCACCGTCGTGCATCAGGATCACCGAGCCGCCGTGTACGTTCGCCAGTGCACGGCGCACGATCACCGACGATCCGGGGCGGGACCAGTCGCGGGTGTCGATCGTCCAGACACGAAGCTTCTTGCCCAGCGTGGCCGCCCGGCGGGCCACCAGCTTGTTCGTACCGCCGTACGGCGGACGCAGGCAGCGCGGGGTGTACCCGGTCTGGGCGCGGATCACCCGGTCCGTGCTCTGCACCTGGGACCTGAAGACGGACCACGAGACGTACCGGAGGTCGGGGTGCGACCAGGTGTGGTTCTGCACGCTGTTGCCGTGCTGGTAGGCGCGCCTGGTCAGGTACGGGTAGCGCGCGACGTTCTTGCCGACTTCGAAGAAGGTCGCCCGGGCGCTGTACGCCCGCAGGATCTTGAGGACCTGCGGGGTGTACGGGCTCGGGCCGTCGTCGAAGGTGAGATAGACGTACTTCGGCGCCTGGGCGGCGGCAGTAGCTCCCGACGGTGACGTGGCCGCCATCGCCAAGGCGACCACTCCGATCGCGAGTGCTGCGACGAAGAACCGGCGAACAGACATGGCCCACCCCCAGTTGCGGCGTCAGACCTCCATCGTGCGCCCCGAGCGGCTCACGCAGAACACCTGAGGAAGGAACGGCCGACAAAGTGCAGAGGCGGCGTTGCCGGAGGGGCAGCCGCGGCGGGGTGTTGTCAGCCGTGGTGCTGGTTGTAGTGGGCGAGCGCGTCGGCGGTGCGACCGGTGCCGTAGGCAAGCAGTAGGTCGGCGACGGCCGGCGACTCCGCTGCCGCTGCCGCTGCTGCCCGTTGGATCTCGTCGGCGGACGCGATCGCCCGGAACAGGTCCTGGATCTCCCGCACGACAGCGCGTGCCGAAAGCTCGGCCGGAGCCGCCTGCCAGGCCGGGACCGGCGTCTCGACGGGAAGGCTGGCCGGTCCCGCGAACGGCGCCGCCGTCGATCCCGGTCCTGCGTACGGTCCCGCCGCCGATCCCGGCAGTGTCCGTGCTCCGTCTCCCGGCGGTGCGTCCGACGGTGCTCCGGTTGACCCAGCGGCTCGGCGTACATGGCTGGTGGTCGGGTTGGTGTAGGCGCTGGTGGCCGTCTGGATGTGATTCAGCTCGTACGCCACCTTGTCGGCTGTGACCACATCGGCGATGCGGGCGTCCGCGAGCTCGGAGACAGCCCTCAGCCGGGACACCACGGCGGGATTGCCGATCTTCACCCGTCGGGCGCTCACCAGCTGTGAGAGCATCGGCGCGGACAACCCGAGCACCTGGGCGAGCCCGCCCTGCGTCAGGTCGAGCGCCCCGGTGACCCGCCGCACCACGTCGCCCAGCGGCTCGCCGTACAGCTCGACCTGCTGTTGCAGGTTCTGTGCGGTCTCTTCCATCGTCGACTCCCCTCGGCCCGCCACCGTTCTTGGCAACTGCAAAGATCTTCGCACTTGCGAACGAGAATTTCCAGTCCGATTCGGCTTGACATTTGCGATCGCAAACTGTCAGGGTTTGCGGCAGCGAATCTCACCGGAGGAAACGATGACGACTCACCATGGCCACCGCCGCCTGGCAGTGTGGGCGCTGCTCGCCGTCACGCTGATCGCGGTTCTCGGCGGGCTGAACGCGCCGGCGGCGCTCGCTGACCCGGACCCGAGTGCCGGCAAGCTCGTGCTCGTGCTCGACTCGTCCGGCTCGATGGCGGAGCCGGCCGGCGACGGGCACAGCAAGATCGTCGCCGCGCGGACCGCCCTGTCCAGCGTGGTGACCAAGCTTCCCGCAACCGCCCAGGTCGGCCTCCGGGTCTACGGCGCGACCGTCTTCAAGCGCACTCAGCCGGGCGCCTGCACCGACACCCAGCTGACCGTCCCGATCGGGACCGGCAACCGGCCGCAGCTCCAGTCGGCCATCGCCAAGTACAAGCCGTACGGCGAGACCCCGATCGCCTACGCCCTCCAGCAGGCCGCGAAGGACCTCGGCCCGAGCGGCCCGCGCACGATCGTGCTGGTGTCCGACGGCGAGGCGACGTGTGCGCCGGAGCCGTGCGCGGTGGCCCGCTCGATCGCCCAGCAGGGCATCGACCTGAAGATCGACGTGGTCGGCTTCCGGGTCGGCGGGAAGGCGCGCAGCCAGTTGCAGTGCGTCGCCCGTGAAGGCCGCGGTGACTACTACGACGCCGACTCGACGGTCGACCTCGAGGCCGGGCTGGATCGGCTGTCGGTGCGAGCGTTCCGCCCGTTCCGGATCTCCGGCACGCCGGTTCAGGGCGGTGCGCAGCAGGAAGGCGCCCCGGTACTTGCCCCCGGCCACTACACCGACACCTTCGGCAACGACTCCACCGCGAAGTACTACGTAATCAAGCGGACGATGGCGAAGTCGACCCTTCGGGCCGGTGTCGCGTTCCGGCGGCCGTCCGGCGGCAGCTTCGTCCTGAAGGCCGAGGTCAAGCTGAACACCCTCGGCGGCGAAGCCTGCGGCTGGAGTTATCCGCTGGCGTTCGACGGCGACCAGGGCATCGCGACCGGTGCCGCGTCGAGCTGGACCGGCGACTACCCGAAGGACTGCACGGACGCCGACCGGCTCGTCCTCACGGTCTCGGCCGGTGACGCCTTCCGCGAGATGAAGGGCGTTCCGTACGAGCTGCGCATCGACGAGGAGCCTCCGGTCGACTCCACCGTCAACCTGCCGACCGCGGCCGGCGATCCGACCTGGACGGCGATGCCCGGATCCACGCCTCGCGAGATCGTGCCGGGGTCGAGCTTCGCCGATGCGCCGCTGATCACCGCGGGCAGCTACAAGACCACGCTGATGCCCGGCGAGGTCCAGCTGTACCGGGTGAAGGCCGACTGGGGCCAGCGTCTGCAGGCCCAGGTCAGCATCCCGCAGCTCGGCGCGGCCACCGGCAAGGCGTTCGGCACCCTGCGGTACCTCGACATGGGGCTGATCGCGCCTACCGGCGAAGACGCGCTGGCAATCTTCGCGCAGCAGGTCCCCGGCAACGCCGGCCGCCGCGGAGTCATCACCCCGCGCGGCGCGGTCAAGGGCGCCACCACCAAGGAGATCCGCTACCTCGACCGCGACGGCGCCAACTCGATGGACCGAGGTACATCGACACCTGGCGACTACTACGTGGCCGTCTCCCTGAGCCGCCAGGACCAGGACCGCGCCTTCGCCATCCCGATGACGCTGACCATCGGGCTCCTGGGTACGGCCGGGAGCGGCAAGCCCGAGTACGTCGACGGAGCCTCCCCGGTGGACGGCGGCACAGTGACTCCCACGACCACCCCGACTGCGACGCCGACGAGCGAGCCGTCCGACCCCGGCACCAAGAACCAGGCCGGCGGCCCGATCCAGGGCCGCAACGACAACGACCACGGCACCCCCGTGGCCTTGATCGCCGGCCTCAGCGGCGGCGGCATCGCCCTTCTCCTGGTGGGCCTCCTCCTGGTGGTCCGGCTGCGCCGCACCCCGACAACCCCGGCCCCGAGCGCCGCGTACCCCAACGGCCCGCAGTACCCGAACGGCCCGCACAGCCAGGGTGGCCAGCAGTACCCGGGCGGCTCGCAGCACCAGGGCGGCCAGCAGTACCCGGGCGGCCAGCAGTACCCGAACCAGCCCCCGAGCCGGTGACCGGATCGCCGGGCGACGAGGTTCTGTGCGTCGCCCGGCGATCGGTCGTCGGGGAGGGCTGGGGGAGGCGGTAGGTTCTGGGCGGTGGAGGCGTTTGCTGGGCGGTATCGGCTGATCGACCTGATCGGGACCGGCGGGATGGGGTCGGTCTGGCGGGCCTGGGACCTGCGGCGGTCGACGTACGTGGCGGCGAAGGTTCTCGGGCAGCACGACGCGGCGGCGTTGCTGCGGTTCGTACGGGAGCAGTCGTTGCGGATCGAGCACCCCCACGTGATCGCCCCGCACGGCTGGGCCGCGGACGACGACACGGTCGTGTTCGCGATGGACCTGGTCCGGGGTGGTTCGGTGGCGACTCTCCTCGGAGATCACGGGCCGCTTCCGGTGCCGTACGTCGCCGTACTGCTCGATCAGCTCCTGCACGGGCTGTCCGCGGTACATGCGGCGCGCGTCGTCCATCGCGACGTGAAACCGGCCAACCTCCTCCTTGACGTCACCGGAACCGGCCGGCCCCACCTACGCCTCTCGGACTTCGGCGTCGCCGCACTGCTCGACGAGCCCCGCATGACCCGGCACAGCACGATCCTCGGCACCCCCGGATACCTGGCCCCCGAGCAGTTGGCGGGCGCCGACCCGGACCCTCGCCAGGACCTGTACGCCGTAGGCGCCGTCGCCGTCGAACTACTCACCGGCGAACGCCCCGGTACGGACGGCAAGCTCCCCGACCTCCCGGACGCCGCCGGTCCGCTGGTCGAGTTCATCGCCCAGCTGACCGCGACCGATCCGTCCGCCCGCCCCGACTCAGCCGCCACCGCCGGCCGCCTCCTCGCCGCCACCGGCACCCTCCCACCCCCGAACACCACCCCGTGGACCCAAACCCCGGACGCCCCCGAGGTCTTCGACCAACTCCCACCCTTCCCGCCCACCTGGACCCCCACCGGCCCCAACCCAGCAACCCAACCCGCCACACCCGCGGCGCCGACATCCACAACACCTGCACCACACACACCCACACCACCCGGGCCACCCGCACCTGGCGTTCCCGCGGTGGCTGAGCCCGCTGCGGCCGCATCTGCGGTGCCTACTCCTGCGGCGCCTGAGCCAAGTGCGCGTCTTGCACCCAACGAGCCAGCAGCCGCCGCAGCTGGCACACCGCGTGAGCCGGGTGCTCAGCCAGAGCCATCTCCTGTGGCTGGGGTGGGGCGGGCTCGGCGGGGGTTGTGGTGGGTTGCGGGTGGGTGTTTTGTGGGGGCGGCCGGGTTGCTCGGGGCTGCTGTTTGGTTGCTAGTTCGGTGAGAGGTAAATCTCCGGACACGCAACGCCTGCGGTGGAAGACTGGTGGGGATGGATCGGCCAGGAGGTGCGGCGACGAGGGGTGAGCGGCTGCGGCTGTTGGTGGCGGCGCTTGCTGTCACGACGACCGTTGGCTACGGCGTCCTGACGTATGCGTTCAGCGCGCTGCTCGGCCCGATGAGCAAGGACCTCGACCTCTCGACCACGACGACGGTCGGCGCCTCGACGGTCGCCGTACTGGTGAGTGGCCTGATGTCGATCCCGGTCGGACGGTGGCTGGATGTCCGCGGCGGCCGGGCGCTGATGACCAGCGGATCGATCCTCGCCGCGATCGCGGTGTTCGGCTGGTCGCAGGTGCAGAACACCCTCCAGTTGTACGCCGTGTTCGTGCTCGTCGGCGTTTCCAGCGCGATGGTCCTCTACCCGCCCGCCTTCGCCGTCGTGGTTGCCGTCGCGTCGCCCGCGGCCAGGACCAACTCGATCCTCACCATCACGCTGGTCGCCGGGCTGGCCAGTTCGATCTTCATCCCGTCGACCGGGTACCTCGCGCAGGAGTTCGGCTGGCGGCGGGCGCTCGTCGTACTCGCGGGTGTCCTCGCCGTCACCACGATCCCGCTGCACCTGTTCGTCGTACCGAAGCAGGCACGCCGGCCACGAGAGACTCGGCACGGGAAGTCGCCGACGAGGGTGCTCGGTGATCCCGGTTTCTGGCTGCTGGCGGGCGCGTTCGTTGTCCACAGCGCGGCGCTCGCCGTGATCTCCGTGCACCTGGTGGTGTACCTGGTCAGTCTCGGGCACCCGACGGCGCGGGCCGCGAGCCTGGCGGGGCTCCTCGGATTGTTGTCGGTGACCGGGCGGCTGGTGACCAGCGTGTCCGCGCGCTGGTTGCCGATGGCGACGATCACCGCGCTGATCCTGTTCGTCCAGGGTGTCGCGATCGCGCTGCTGCCGGTGGTCGGGCGGCATGTCGCCGGTGCGGTCGGCTGTCTGGTGCTGTTCGGACTCGGGTTCGGGGTGTCGTCGATCGCGACACCGGCCATTCTGCTCGACCGGTACGGCGCGACCGGGTTCGGCACGATCGCGGGTCTGCTGGGTACGCCGACCACGATCGCGAAGGCGACCGGGCCGCTGGCCGGCGCCGGGCTGGCCGACGCGGTCGGGTACCGGCCGCTGATCCTCACCGTCGCGGCCGCGTGTGTGCTGGCGGCGGCCGGCCTGGCCCTGACCCGCCGGGTACGTCCGGTGGCCACGATGTGACCTGGGTCGTGGTGGCGGTTGCGGAAGGGGGCATACTTGAGGCACGAGTGAAACCCACTCGCGTGCTCCGGGGTCGGTGTAATTCCGAGCCGGCGGTGACAGTCCGCGACCCGTGACTTCGCAAGAAGAAGCGGTTGACCTGGTGGAATTCCGGGACCGACGGTGAAAGTCCGGATGGGAGGCGCACGCGGTCGGCGGGTGTGCTCTGGCGCCCGGCGGCGCGGAGCGTGGGCTGTGAAGCCCGCGGGACGCGGCGGCGAGGGTCCGGCGGCAGCGGACGAGAGTTCGGTGGCGCCGGCGGGACCGGTGAAACGGTTGCGGCGACGGAGCAGATGTGCCGAACGAGGCCCCGGCAGCGCGTCCGTGACGACGAGGGGCCCGAGTAGTGAACGACGTGTCGCCGATGGATGTCGCCTGGATGCGGCGTGCCGTCGAGCTGGCCGCCCGCGGTACCGGCAGCACGCATCCCAACCCGGTCGTGGGTTGTGTGATCACCGCCCGCGACGGGCATCCGGCCGGCGAGGGGTTCCATGCCGCTGCCGGCGGCCCGCACGCGGAGGTCGAGGCGCTCCGGATGGCCGGCGCCCGCGCTCGCGGCGGTACGGCGTACGTGACACTGGAGCCCTGTAACCACACCGGCCGTACCGGTCCGTGCGCGGATGCCCTGATCGAGGCGGGTATCGCGCGTGTGGTGTACGCCGTACCGGATCCGAACAGGACGGCAGCCGGCGGCGCCGAGAAGCTGCTCAGCAAGAACATCGAGGTCGTACAGGGCGTCCTGCACGCCGAGGCGGAAGCCGTCAACCACGTGTGGCTGCACAGCGTCCGGGTCGGGCGGCCGTTCGTCACCTGGAAGTTCGCGACCACGCTCGACGGGCGGTCCGCGGCGCCGGACCGGACCAGCAAGTGGATCACCGGCCCGATCGCGCGCGCCGACGTTCACCGCAAGCGCGCCGAGTGCGACGCCGTCGCCGTCGGGACCCAGACGGTGCTGGACGACGACCCGGAGCTGACGGTTCGCGACGAGAACGACGTACCCGCGGCGCGGCAGCCGCTGCGGGTGGTGGTCGGCGACCGGCCGATTCCGCCGGCCGCGCGGGTCCGCAACGACCGCGCGGAGACGTTGCTGCTGCCGACCCACGATCCCGCCGAGGTCCTTCGGCAGTTGCACGACCGGCAGATCCGGCACCTCTGGCTCGAGGGCGGCCCGACGCTGGCCGCCGCGTTCCTGCGGGCCGGCCTGGTCGACCAGATCGTCGCGTACGTCGCCCCGGCCGTGCTCGGTTCGGGGTTCGCGGCCGTCGGCGACCTCGGCGCGGAATCGATCGACCACCTACGGCGGTTCAAGCTAGCGGACGTCACCCGGCTCGGGGACGACGTCCGGTTGACCCTGGTTCCTCTGGGAGGAAAGTAGATGTTCACCGGCATCATCGAAGAACTCGGCACGGTCGAGTCCCTGGACGTCGACGGCGATGCCGCGCGGCTCACGATCCGCGGACCGCGGGTGACCGAGGACGCGGCGCACGGCGCGTCGATCGCGGTCAACGGCTGTTGCCTGACGGTGGTGGAGTACGGCGGCGGCCTGTTCACCGCGGACGTGATGCGCGAGACGTTGCAGCGCACCAGCCTCGGCGGTCTGGAGAAGGGCTCGCCGGTCAACCTGGAACGCGCGGTCGCCGCGCACGAACGGCTCGGCGGGCACATCGTCCAGGGGCACGTCGACGGTACCGGCACGATCGCCTCGCGGACTCCCGGTGAGCGCTGGGAGGACGTCCGGATCGCGACGTCGCCGGACATCCTGAAGTACGTCGCCGAGAAGGGCTCGATCGCCATCGACGGGGTCTCGTTGACGGTGACCGATGTCGACGACGAGACCGGGACGTTCGGGGTCAGCCTGATCCCGACGACGCTCGAGCTGACCGTGCTCGGATCTAACAAGGTCGGCGACACGGTCAACCTGGAAGTCGATGTGATCGCGAAGTACGTCGAGCGCCTGCTCACCGCGGGCGGCAACCTCTCTTCTGTTGCTGGAGGCAACAAGTGAACCCGATCGACTGGCTGCTCACCTCACAGGTCACGATCGCCGGCTCGCCGGTGCTGGTGCGGGAGATCGTCGGCAACGTGTTCGGCCTGGGCAGCGCGCTGTTCGGGATGCGCCGCCTGGTCGCGGCGTGGCCGGTCGGCATCGTCGGCAACGTGCTGTTGTTCACGGTGTTCGTCGGCGGGATCTTCGACACTCCGCAGGAGAAGGACCTCTGGGGCCAGGCCGGCCGGCAGGTGTTCTTCGCGCTGATCAGCCTGTACGGGTGGTACCGCTGGTACCAGACCCGTCACCACGGTTCCGCGGCCGCGGTCCAGCCGCGCTGGGCGACGATGCGCGAGCGGCTCGAACTGCTCGGCATCGGCGTGGTGCTCTACGCGATCGCGTACTTCGTACTGAAGGCGCTCGGCTCGTGGGGCCCGCAGTGGGACGCGTGGATCCTCACCGGTTCGATCCTGGCGACGTACGGGATGGCGCGCGGGTTCGTCGAGTTCTGGCTGATCTGGATCGCCGTCGACGTGGTCGGCGTACCGCTGTTGGTACAGGCGAAGTTCTACCCGTCGGCGACGATGTACGTCGTCTACGGGCTCTTCTGCGTACTCGGATTCGCCTCGTGGTGGAAGATCCAGAACCGCGAGCGGACCGCTACGCCCGAGGCAGTGGTGGTGGGCTGAGATGAGCGACACGTTGCGGTTGGACACGATCGAGGAAGCGATCCACGAGATCCGGGCCGGCCGGGCGGTGATCGTGGTCGACGACGAGGACCGCGAGAACGAGGGCGACCTGATCTTCGCCGCGTCCAAGGCGACCCCGGAGCTGCTGGCGTTCCTGATCCGGTACAGCTCCGGCGTGGTGTGCGTACCGATGGAGGGCGCCGAGCTCGACCGGCTCGGGATCCCGCTGATGACGCCGCACAACCGTGAGCGGATGCGGACGGCGTACACGATCTCCGTCGACGCCCGCGACGGGATCAGTACCGGTATCTCGGCCGCGGACCGGGCCCGGACGATCCGCGTACTGGCCGACTCGGCCTCGGAGCCGTACGACCTGGTGCAGCCGGGACACGTGTTCCCGTTGCGCGGTCGCGAGGGCGGCGTGCTCGTCCGGCCCGGGCACACCGAGGCATCGATCGACCTGGCGCGGATGGCCGGGTTGACGCCGGCCGCGGTGATCTCGGAGATGGTGAACGACGACGGCACGATGAAGCGCGGTCCGGAACTGCGCGAGTTCGCGGACGAGCACGGGCTGGTACTGGTCTCGATCGACGACCTGATCCGGTACCGGCGGCGTACCGAGTCGCAGATCCAGCGGGTCGCGACGACGACGCTGCCGACCCAGTACGGCGATTTCGTTGCCCACGGCTACCGCAACATCGTGGACGGGTCGGAGCAGCTTGCTCTGGTGCGGGGCTCTTTGGACGATGGGCCGACGCTGGTGCGGTTGCACTCGGAGTGCCTGACCGGCGACGTGTTCGGGTCGCTGCGCTGCGACTGCGGTCCGCAGCTCGACGAGGCGATGCGACAGGTCGCGGCTGAGGGTGGGGTCGTGGTTTATCTGCGCGGGCACGAGGGCCGCGGGATCGGCTTGCTGCACAAGCTGCAGGCTTACGAGCTGCAGGACGCGGGGCGGGACACCGTCGACGCGAACCTGGATCTCGGTCTGCCGGCCGATGCTCGCGACTACGGGACCGGGGCGCAGATCCTCGCCGACCTCGGCGTGAAGTCGGTGCGGCTGTTGACGAACAACCCCGACAAGCTCGCGGGCGTCCAGGGATATGGCATCGAGGTCGTCGAGCGGCGCAGCATCTCCATCGACCCGACCGAACACAACCTGCGGTACCTGCGCACCAAGCGCGACCGGATGGGTCATCACCTCCCCGATGGCCTGCTCACCGAAGAGAACGGAGCCGTCTGATGTCGGGCAGTGGAGCACCCACCATCGAGGTTCCGCGCGCCGAAGGCGCCCGCGTCGCGATCGTCGCCGCCCAGTGGCATCCGAAAGTCACCGACGGCCTGCTCGCCGGCGCCCTGCGCGCGCTGGAGGACTCCGGTGTCACCGACCACACGGTGGTCCGCGTACCCGGTTCCTTCGAGCTTCCGGTCGCCTCGTTGCATGCAGCCAAGTCCGGGTACGACGCCGTCGTAGCCCTCGGCGTGGTGATCCGCGGCGACACCCCCCACTTCGAATACGTCTGCCAGGCAACAACAGACGGCCTGATGCAGGTCGGGGTGAGTACCGGAGTCCCCGTCGGCTTCGGCGTCCTGACCTGCGACAACGACCCCCAGGCCCTGGACCGAGCCGGCCTCCCCGACAGCCGAGAAGACAAAGGCTACGAAGCAACCCAGGCTGCGCTGTCCACCCTGGCCGCAATCCGACAACTGGGCTAATCAGCCCCCGCGTGCCGCGCAGGTCCGCTAGTGCGCTGAGTCGGAAGTCGGGGGCGCTTACGGTGCCGGGTCGACGCACCTGACCTGGTCTGGGGAGTATTTCTTGCCGATCCGGGCGGGAGATCCTCCCCAACCCAGCCCTGGTCGACGGCGTGGCCGCCGAGTCGTGGCGAAAGGCTCCGCGCGCGGGGGCCTAACCACCTCCACCACTCATCACCTGCGCTTGACCCGCGGACCTACTCCATGCGGGTGTGTTCCATGTACCAGTTCACCGTCCATGTCTTGCCGTTGTCGGTGGAGAAGGACTGTTCCCAGGCGGCTTTGTCGGTGCCGGGGGTCCAGAGGAAGCGGACGTCGATGGGTTGGCCGTCCCAGATGTCGGGGCCTTCGAAGGTGCCGGTGCCGTTGGTGAACGAGCCGATGACGGGGGTTTCCAGTTGGCCGCGGGTGCTGTTGATCCAGTGGATGGACCAGGTGCGGGTCTCGGGGTTGTAGAGGCGGAACGTCGCGCCGCGGAAGCCTTCGCTCGGGAACCAGCCCTCGTCGAAGCTGATCGCGCCGTCGAAGTACGTGGTCGCCTCCATCGTGGCGTCGTGTTCGTACCAGGTGAACGGCTCTCCCAGGACCGGACGGCGTCGGTGGTTGTGGAAGGCCCACCGGCCGACCAGGAAGTCGAAGTCGTCGGTGATCTTCGGCAGATCCAGCGCCGGCGGCGGGGTGGCACGCCGGGTGAAGTCCATGATCCAGTTCGTCTCCCACGTCGCCCCGCCGTCGTTGGAGTACGCCTGCTCCCAGTGCGCGGTCTCGTCGGTGATGTCCGACCACTCGTAGCTGCACAGGATCGGGATCCCGTCGAGCGAGTCCTCACCGACGAGCCGGCACGAAGTGCCGTCCGCGGACCAACCGCCTTGCACCGGCGGATAGAGCCGCATGGTCCGGCTGTCGACCCACCAGATGTTCCACACCTGCGCGACCGGGTCGAACAGTCGCAGCGACAGCCCGTACGAGCCCTTCGTCGGGAAGCGCATCTCGTCGATGCTGATCTGGCCGTCGAAGTACGTCCGCGCCGTCGTGGTCCCGTCGTACTCGAGCCACTCGTCGCATCCGGCGAAAGCCTTACGAAGCGTCCGGTGGTGTACGTCGAAGTACCCGTTGAGGAAGTCGAAGTCACCGGTGACCTTGTCCCATGTCGTCATGCAGCCAAGCCTCGCGGACATACCTGACAGTCCATGGCAGTGTTCGCGACTAACCTGGACACCATGCGTTCGAGCCGGCTGTTGTCGATCCTGTTGCTGCTGCAGACGCGCCGGCAGCTGACGGCGCGGGAGCTTGCCGATGAGCTCGAGGTGTCGCTGCGGACGATCTACCGCGACGTCGAGGCGCTCGCGGCTGCTGGGGTCCCTGTGTACGCCGATCAGGGCCGCGCAGGCGGGTACCGCCTGGTGGACGGCTACCGCACCCGCCTCACCGGGCTGAACGAACAGGAAGCAGCTGCCCTGTTCCTGGTAGGAATGCCCGGAGCCGCCGCAGCGCTCGGGCTGACTGCAGAGACGAGCGCAGCCGAGCTCAAGCTGCTCGCGGCGCTCGCCCCGGACCAGCGGGACCGGGCTGGTCGTTTGAAGAACCGCTTCCACCTCGACCTACCCGCTTGGTACCAGGACGCCGAGAACTCGCCACAGCTCGCAGCAGTCGCCGACGCCGTGCTGCACGACCGCCGGGTGAAGGTGCTGTACCGCAGGTGGGAGGAGCCCCGCGAGGTGGAGCGCCTGCTCGAGCCGTACGGCCTGGTCCTCAAGAACGGCGCCTGGTACGTCGTAGCGGCCACGGCCGGCGGTCTGCGTACGTACCGCGTCTCCAACATCCTGGAGCTCACGCCGACGGAAGAGGAGTTCGAGCGCGCCGACGACTTCAACCTGGAGCAGTTCTGGCAGGACCACCTGGAAGGGTTCGACCGCGTCCGCTTCACCGCCGAGGCGGTCGTCAGAGTGTCTGCGGGGCTCGCTCAAAGGATGTACGACGTCTCGTTCCCCGCGCTGGTCAAGGCGGTCGCGGACGCCGTACCGGAGCCGGACGGGAGCGTTGTCGTGGCCATCCCGATCGAGTCGGTTCCTAATGCAGCGGCAACGCTCAGCCGGTTCGGCGACGCGGTAGAGGTGCTGGAGCCGCAGGAGCTCCGGGTAGAACTCAAAGAGCTCGGCCAGAAGCTCCGCGACCTCTACTCCTGAGCCAGGGTGCCGGTGGCCTGCTCGCCGGCGGCTGTGCTGCGCCGCAGGAAGTCGGCGATGAGCGCGAGCTCGGCCTGGCTGTAGTCCGCGAGTACGTCGTCCATCGCGCCGATCATCGGCTGGTACAGCCGGATCACCTCGGTTCCGCGATCGGGCAGCAGCCGGATCGTGACGCTGCGCCGGTCCGCCTGGCCGCGGTCGCGGGCGATCCAGCCGCCGCGTTCGAGCCGGTCGAGGATCCCGGTCAGCGTGGCCGGATGCAGGCCTGCCTGACGGGCCAGTGCGCTCGGCGTGAGCGGCCCGCTGCGGGCGAGCACGTCCAGGCAGTCGAGATCAACGTCCTTGAGCGCCAGCTTGCCGCCGATCTGGTGGTTCAGCAGCGCGAGCTGGATCCGCAGGTCGCGGAGCGCGGCCTTGATCTCGTTCCCGGCGCGCCGACGGTGGCGTGCGTCACCTGTTTGCATCTGTTCCATATCTTATGATTTCCGTACTATATGAGTTGCAGATAAGAATCACGGTAGCGCACTGGAGGCGTTCGGATGAGGATCACGGTGTTCGGAGCGACGGGCGGGATCGGCGGTCACGTCGTACGGCAGGCACTCGACGCGGGACACAAGGTAACGGCGGTGGTACGTACGTCGTCCGCGTTCGAGGTGGAGCACCCGTCGCTGGACGTGGTGCGGGTACCCGGTCTGGACGCGGCGGAGCCGCTGCGCGAGGCGGTCGACGGCAGTACGGCGGTCATCTCGGGCGTGGGGCCGCGGGGCCGCAAGGACGGGCCGGTCGCGTCCCGGAGTACGAAATCGATCCTGGCGGCGATGGACGCGGCGGGGGTACGGCGGTTCGTGGCGGTGAGTGCCGCGCCGCTCGGGCCGGTGCCGGCGGACTTCCTGAACCGGCGGATCGTGTTCCCGCTGATCAACCTGTTCGCCGCCGACGTGTACGCCGACCTGCGGGTGATGGAGGCGGACATCATGAGCAGCGGCGTGGAGTGGACGGTCGTACGGCCGCCGAAGCTGAACAACAAGCCGCTGACCGGGCACTACCGGACCGAACTCGGCGGGAACGTCAACCGCGGGTATCTGGTGTCGCGGGCCGATGTCGCCCATCTGATGCTGTCGGTTGTCGACAATCCGACGACGATCGGGCAGCCGATCGGTGTGGGGTACTGATGACGCGCGTCGTGCGTGGCGTGAGCCTGCTGTTCACGGGGTTGTTCAGCGGGTTTCTGGTGTGTGTGCTGGTCTTGGAGACGTCGTTGCGTGGTTTCGACGGGTCGGTTTACACGCAGGTGCGGTTGGTCGAGTTGGACTCGCTGGACAAGCTCGCTGCGGTGACGTTGATCCCGGCGTTCGTTACGACCGTGCTGGTTGCTGTTCGGAGCCGGGGGAGTGGGCGGCGGGTCGTACTGGCGGCTTTGGTGCTGCTGGTCGTGGTGTTCGTGACCACGTTTGTGGTGAACCTGCCGATCAACTCGGATCAGCTGTCGTGGTCGGTGCAGCAGCCGCCGTCGGACTGGGCTTCGGTCCGGGATCGTTGGCAGTTGGCGCATCTGGTGCGGACGGTGGCGGCGGTGGTTGCCTTTGGCATGTTGTTATCGCAGCAGGTCGTGGGGGACCGCGTGAGCCGTGTGGTTGTTGAAGCCGGTCGTGGTGTGAGCCATCGTCAATGAGTTGAGCAGGGCCTCTTCCACCGATTCCGTGACGGCTTGGAACGGAGCGCGGAGGTCGCGGTCGGTGTAGTTCGCCGTACGGTTGGTGGTGAAGGCGATCGCGTAGTCGCCGCTGCCTGGTGCGTAGTCGGAGCCGACACGGGCCATCGCGAAGATCGCCCGCCACGCAAGCCGCCCGAGCTGCCGCGAGTCGAGCGGCAGGTCCGTCGCCACCACGATCATGCACGAGTTGCCGTCAGCATCAATCGGCTCGGCAGGAATCTGCCGCCCGGCGACAGTCAACAGCCCGGAGAAGTTCGCCTGCACCAAAGCACCCACAGTTCCATCACCCAAGGTTCGGGAGGCGGTGCCGATTCCTGCTTTGAAGCCTAGGGCGGTGGTGCCGGTGCCGGCTCCGGTGCAGCCTTCGGTGGGGAGGGTGGAGGTGGCTGTGTCCAGGGCGTTGTGGACGTGGGCGGGGGTGATGGGGCGGCGGCGGATGTCGGAGAGGTGGCCGTCGTTGGTTTCGCCGACGATGGGGTTGAGGCTGATGGCTCGGGGGTTGCGGTCGAGGAGCCAGGTGAGGAAGGCGTCCGCTACCCGGAACGTGCTGAGCGTCCCGGTCAGCAGGATCGGAGTCTCGATCACACCGAGCTCGTCCACCTGGGTGGTCCCGATCAGCTTGCCGTACCCGTTGCCGACAGCAACCGCCGCCGGCAACGTCAGCTCCCAGCCGTCGGGGACGATCGCGGTCACCCCGGTGTTCAGTCCGTCGCCCGTGATCGTCGTCTGACCGACGCGCACCCCAGGTACATCGGTGATCGCGTTCAACGGCCCGGTAGGCAAAGTACCGACGACAACACCCAGTTCGCGAACTCTCCGAGGACTCTGCATCAGTCGCGGTCAGCACTTCCTAGCGGCGACCGGTCTCCCACGAACCACAGGTGCCCGAACGGATCCAGGAACGACCCCTGCCGATGCGTGCCCCACGGTACGGCGTGGTCGCGGACCGGATCGAAGCTCCCGTCCGCCCCGGCCGCGACAGCCCGCTCGACGAAGGCGTCTGGATCGTCGACGAACACCTCGACCCGGACCGTCGGCGCACCGGTGTCCGCGGGCGTCTTCCAGATGTTGTTGCCGGGCTCGCCGAGGAAGATCGGCGCGCCGCCGATGCTCAGCCCGATCACGCTGCCCAGGTTCCACAGCTCGACGGCGCCGAGCGCCCGGGCGTACCAGTCCGCGGCCGCGGGAGCGTCCTCGACCGCCAGCATCACCGAGATCTGCACGCGTTCAGTATGGTCCGCCCACCGGACCTGGGGGCCGATCGGCTGAACCCGCCCCGTAGGCTGGGCCCGCGATGAAGACTTTTGACGAGCTGTTCGCCGAGCTGGGAGAGAAGGCGCGGACGCGGCCGGAGGGTTCCGGGACCGTGGCGGCGCTGGACGCCGGCGTACACGCGATCGGGAAGAAGCTGGTCGAAGAGGCCGCCGAGTCCTGGATGGCCGCCGAGCACGAGGGCAAGGAGCGGGCAGCTGAGGAGCTGTCGCAGCTGCTGTACCACGCCCAGGTGATGATGCACGCGCTCGGCCTGGACCTCGAGGACGTGTACCGACATCTGTAGGAGTCCCTCCTGCAGATCACCGGTTCACACCCAGAAAGGGCAGTCGCCATGCTGCGCGTCGCAGTACCGAACAAGGGCTCGCTGAGCGAGGCCGCCACCGAGATGTTGTCCGAGGCCGGCTACAAGCAGCGCCGGACCACCAAGGACCTGACCCTCACCGACTCGGCCAACGAGGTCGAGTTCTACTACCTCCGCCCGCGCGACATCGCCGTGTACGTGGGCGAGGGCACCCTCGACGTCGGCATCTCCGGCCGCGACCTGGTGCTCGACTCGCACGCCGACGCGGACGTGATCATGGGTCTCGGGTTCGGGTCCTCCACGTTCCGGTTCGCGGGCCGCCCCGGCGTCGCCGACTCGATCAAGGACCTGGCCGGTAAGCGGATCGCCACGTCGTACGCCGGGGTCCTCCAGGACCACCTCGCCGAGCACGGCGTCGACGCCTCGGTGGTACGCCTGGACGGCGCCGTGGAGTCCGCCGTACAGCTCGGTGTCGCGGACGTGATCGCGGACGTCGTCGAGACCGGTACGACGCTGCGCCAGGCCGGGCTCGAGGTGTTCGGCGACCCGATCCTCAAGTCCGAGGCCGTGCTGATCAAGCGGCACGGCGTCGAGGTCTCGCCGAACGGGATGCAGCAGCTGGTACGCCGGCTCGAAGGCGTCCTGATCGCGCGGAACTACGTGATGATGGACTACGACATCCGCGCCGAGGACGTCGACGCGGCCACCTCGGTCGCGCCCGGGCTGGAGTCACCGACGATCTCGCCGCTGCACCGGCAGGGCTGGGTCGCCGTCCGGGTGATGGTCCAGCGGGCCGAGGCGCAGCGGCTGATGGACCAGCTGTGGGAGGTCGGCGCCCGCGCCATCCTCACCACCGACATCCACGCCTGCCGGATCTGACCGGGGGCCGTGACATGCCCGCCCGAGACCGCTTGCTGACCTTCCATCCGTGGATCGTGTCCGGAATGTCGGCCGGGATGGGCTTGTCGCTGATCGCCGTGTTCGGGGTGATCTGGTTCCGGCTGTCGCCGTCGGACCGGGCCACGTTCGACTGGTTCCAGCGGATCACGCTGCTGGCGTTCTTCGGCGCGGTGCTGTGGATCCTGTACCGGATGTCGACGCTGCGCGTGACGGCGTACGAGGACCGGCTGCGGGTGCGGAACGTGTTCCGGTCGTACACGCTGAGGTGGTCCGACGTGACCGCGCTGCGGTTCCGGCCCGGTGACGCCTGGCTGCAGCTGTTCGATGCCGAGGACAACCGAATCGGGATTCTCGCGATCCAGGCGTCAGAGGGTGCGCGGGCGACGCGCGCAGCCAAGGA
Source organism: Kribbella sp. NPDC031520 (assembly GCF_055580825.1). Taxonomy (NCBI): domain Bacteria; kingdom Bacillati; phylum Actinomycetota; class Actinomycetes; order Propionibacteriales; family Kribbellaceae; genus Kribbella; species Kribbella sp. NPDC031520. The sequence goes on along the minus strand of NZ_JBVIKS010000001.1, from coordinate 69,089 downwards.
GCTGGCGGCGGTCGCCCGCGAACACGGCGCCGGGTCTAGACCGATACCTGAAAAGTAGTCGTGTGGGAGTCGCCCGGTTGCAGGACGATCAGGTCGTCGCCGGTACGGAAGGCGTCGGGCGGGCAGGTCATCGGCTCCACTGCGAGGGCTGAGCGGCCTACCGGTTCGCCGGTGAACAGCTGCATCCACTTGGTGTTGCTGCTGAGCACCGAACGGGCGCCGGTTGCCGGATCGGTCAGGCTGACGGACCAGTTGTCGCCGAGGCCCGTGAACGCGTTGTCGATGACCGTTGCGCCGATCGTGCGGCCGCCGCGGAAGTCGTACGGCGATCCCGCGACCGGAGCCGACCCGGTCGGACTCATCCGCTCCGACAGTTCCAGCCGCTCGGCTGCGGTGAACTCCAGTACGCACTCGTCGATCGGGCGACCCACGCTGAGATACGGATGCGCCCCGTAGCCGTACGGCGCCGCTGTCGTGCCGATGTTGGTAGCAGTTGCCGTCACCTGCAGGTGGTCCGTCAGGCGGTAGTCGACGCGGAGATCCAGTTGGTGCGGGTACCCCGGCTCGCCGTGCAGCCGGTGGCCGACGGCGGCAGCTGCCTCGTCGGAACCGTCGTCGAGGCGTTCCCAGTTCGCCCAGCGCGTCAGGCCGTGGATCGCGTTCCGCCGGGCCGGCTCGGTCAGGCCAAGGTGTCGCTCGACGCCCTCGAACGTGTATTGACCGTCGGTGATGCGGTTCGGCCAGGGGAACAGGTGTTGCCCGATCCCGGCGTGCGCCAGCTCGTCGTCGGCGTAGCCGAGCAGCACCGGGCGGTCGTCGTACGTGAGCCCGCGTAACCCACCGCCCACGCTCACCACGATCGCCTCGTACCCGCCGCCGCGAAGCACCCACTGCTCACCTGAAGGTAGAACGCTCATACCCCTATCCTCACCGATGCTGTCCATCCGGGCCGAACCCGTTCGTGGTGATGCTGTAGACACGGACACAGGAGGTACGACGTGAAGTACATGCTGCTGATCAACGCCGGCGAGCTCGACCTGGACAACACCCCGGTGGGATGCGAGCCGGAGGACTGGATGCGGTTCGACAAGGAGATCCAGGACGCCGGGGTGGTGGTCGCGTCCGAGTCGCTGGCCGACCTGGTCACCTCGACCCGCGTCCAGGTCGCGAACGACGGGAAGCGGACCGTGGTGGACGGGCCGTTCGCGGAGACCCGGGAGGTGCTCGGCGGGTTCTACGTGATCGACGTACCGGACCTGGACGTCGCGCTGGACTGGGCTGCGAAGTGCCCGGGGGCCCGGGGCGGGGGATCGGTCGACGTCCGGCCGGTCGCGGAGTTCCCAGGAGCCTGAGGATGCGGCAGGTCGAAGAGGTCTTCCGGGAGGAGCGCGGCCGGTTGCTGGCCGCGCTCGCCCGGCGGTTCGGCGATCTCGACCTGGCCGAGGAGGTCACGTCGGAGGCGATCGAGGCGGCGCTGACCCGCTGGCCGGTCGACGGCGTACCGCCGAACCCGGGCGGCTGGCTGATGACCACCGCGCGGCGCAAGGCGGTCGACCGGCTCCGGCGCGACCAGGTGTACGCAGCCAAGCTGGCGATCCTCCAGGTCGAGGCAGACCGTTCCGCGCCGCAGCCGGTCGGCGGCGAGCTGCCCGACGAACGCCTGCAGCTGTTCTTCACCTGCGCCCACCCCGCCCTCGCCGCCGAGGACCGCGGCGCGCTGACGCTGCGCTGCCTGGCCGGGCTGACCACGCCTGAGGTCGCGCGGGCGTTCCTGGTGCCGGCCGCGACGATGGCGAAGCGGATCGTCCGCGCGAAGAAGAAGATCCGGGAAGCCCGGATCCCGTTCCGGGTGCCCGGTCCGGACGAGCTGCCGGAACGGCTGCCCGGCGTACTGCAGGTGATCTACTCGGTCTTCACGGAGGGGTACGCCGCCAGCGCCGGGCCGTACCTGCAACGCCTGGACCTCGCCGAGGAAGCGATCCGCCTGGCCAGGATCCTGCACCGCCTGCTCCCGGACGCGCGCGAGGCGACGGGCCTGCTCGCGCTCATGCTCCTCGTCCACGCCCGCCGGGACGCCCGCACCGGCCCGGACGGCAAACCCGTCCTGCTCGAGGACCAGGACCGCTCCCGCTGGGACCACGAGATGATCGCGGAAGGCCGCGCTCTCGTCATCACCGCCCTCACCGATGCCGGCCCGTACGCGATCCAGGCGGCGATCAACGCGGTCCACGACGAGGCCCCCGACTTCGCGACCACCGACTGGCCCCAGATCGTCCAGCTGTACGACGTACTCCTGGAACTCGACCCGTCGCCGGTGATCGCGCTGAACCGGGCCGCCGCGATCGCCTTCCGCGACGGCCCCGCCGCAGGCCTGAAGCTGCTGGACGAGCTGGGCGGCGACCCACGGCTGCAGGACTACCATCCGTACGCACTGGCCCGCGCCGACCTGCTCCGACGCCTCGACCGCTTGCCCGAGGCAATCACCGCCTACGAGAGGGCCCTCGCGACGGCAGGTTCCGAACCGGAACGCGCACAGGCCCGTGACCAGCTCGCCGCCGTGGTGCAGACTGCCCGCATGGAGACCGTTTACGAAGCGGCGGGTGGGTCCGAAGGCTTGATGCGGCTGGCGGCCGCGTGGCACGGGCGGGTGATGGCGGACGAGGTCGTCAGCCACGCGTTCCACAACGGAGCGAAGCCCGACCACGTCGAGCGGCTGGCGTCGTACTGGGGTGAAGCGCTCGGCGGGCCGCCGGCCTACACGACTGCGTACGGCACCGAAGCCGAAGTCCAACGGCTGCACTCCGGGAACGGCGAGCACGACGAGATGAACCGGCTCGCGATCGCGTGCTTCGACCAGGCCATGACCGACGCGGACCTCACCGACCCGCGGCTGCGGCAGGTCCTGCACGACTACTTCGCGTGGGCCACGTTCAACACGATGTACAGGCACCGCGCCGAAGACGTCGAGGACGGTCAGGCCGTGACCCGGTGGTCGTGGGACGGGCTTCAGGAGGCGGCGGAGTCGTGAGGCGGCAGCGCCACCGAGGTGGCGACCAGCTCCGACAAAGGGTCGTACGGCGTCGAGGGGTCGCCGTCGACGATCACGTGCGCCCGGGACCGAGTCGCCTGCTCGGCGAAGTGGTCGCGCTCCCACCGCATCCACTCGAGCCAGTGGTCGCGGAGCGCCTCGCCGTCGCGTTCGATCCCGCGGTCCAGGCGGACCTGGTTGGACGTCTCGACCCACAGCCGCAGCGACTGCCAGTGCGCCGCGTCCCGGTCGCAGGCGGTGACACCCTCGACGATCAGCAGGTCGACGGTGTTCGGTACGACGTGCAGCTCGGCGTACGCGCCCTGGTACCAGTCGTACCGGCGGTACCGGCCCTCGCGGCCGTCGGCCAGCCGCTGCAGGACGTGGTCGCGGAGCAGGGCGAAGCCACGCTCGGCGCCGGCCCAGCCGTCGTACAGGTCGTCCATGTGGATGACGTAGGTGTTCAGGTCGCGCAGTTTCGCGCGGGCCTCGAGGCGGGCGGCGACGGTGGTCTTGCCGGAGCCGGCCGGTCCGTCGACGCCGATCAGTCTGGTCCGGCCCAGGCGCGGGGTGCCGGCCTGAACGTTGTCCAGCAGCGAGTCGATGGTCAGGGGGGAACCGTGGTCAGCGGTTTTCTCAGTTGATTCCATGGCGCTTCAGGATGTCCTCGATCTCGTCGAACTCCGACGATTCCTGCTGCTTCGCCTTCCCCTTTGACGGCTTGGCAGCTTTAGCGGTGGTGGCTGACGCGGGCGTGGGCCCCGTTGTGGTCAGCTCGCCCGCGGGCGAGGCGGGTTTCTTCTGTGCCTTCTCCTTCGGTGTGCGGCCGCGGGCGACGCCGGAGACGACGTACAGCACGACAGAGACGCCGAACAGCGCGACCCCGGCCCAGACGGTCGGCGAGAAGATCAGGTGCACGGCCCAGTTCACGACCGAGCGCACTACCTCCCAGAGGACCTTGAGCAGCCCGGTCATGTACAGGGACACCGGCAGCAGCGACCACGCCACTCCGCGCGTCCCTGCCGCCAGCCCGCGGCGTCGCCAAGCGAACCACGAGCCGATCAGTCCGAGCAGCGTCAAGCCTGCGCAGAGCGGCAGTAGCGTCGAAGCGTCGTATGTAGGCACATGTCCAGGCTCGCACAGATGGCCAGTGAACCAAGAGGGGAACAGCCCTGACGTACCCCTGAAAGACCCGTCCGGGGAGAATGAACCCGTGCAACCACCACAGCGGCGACTGGCTTTCACCGGGTTCGACAGCGACGACGGCTCGGCCGATCCGGCGCTCGCGGCGGCGCTGGCCGCGGGGGACGACGGTGCGATGCTCGCGGCGCTCACCCGGGCCCGGCTGCTGGTCCCGGTGGTGGCGATGCTCGGCGAGGTCGAGTACGACGAGAACGGGCTCGCCCACGACAAGACGTCGGACATGGCGGTGGTGCTGCTCCAGGGCCAGGACGGGCGGAACGCTCTGCTCGCGTTCACCGGCACCGAGAGCCTGGCCCGCTGGGATCCGGCGGCGCGTCCGATGCCTCAGCACACCCAACTGGTCGCGACGGCAGCGGTTCAGGAAGGCGCGGCCGCGATCGTGCTGGACATCGCCGGCCCGGCCACGGGCGTGATCGAGACCGACGACGTACGACGACTGGCCGCCGGCCTCCAGGTCGTACGCCTGGAGGACGGCGGCTACGCGTGGATGGAACCGGCCGGCCCAGACCCCTCCGGCAGCTGAGCCGGCCGGTGGCCTCAGCCGACCGGTGAGCTCAGCGCGTCCATCGGCTTGGCGCGCATCGCGATCCGGCCGGTGATCGCGGTCGTCGGCAGCACCAGGAGCAGTACGACGGCCACCCAGGCGAGCAGGATCCACGCCGGACCGGACGGGATCGGCCAGCCGCGGGTCGCCATCGCGATCGGGAACACCGTGAAGGCCGCCGTGACCAGTCCCGCGACCAGCCCGAGCGCCGCGATCAGCAGGCCCTCCAGGCCGAGCATCCGGGACACCTCGCGCCGCGTCGACCCGGTCAGCCGCTGCAGCCCGAACTCCCGCCGCCGGTCCAGTACCGCGACGGCGATCGTGTTGATCGAAGCGATCGCCGTGTACGCGACCGCGATCGCGGCGAGCAGATAGCCGATCCACGCGTCTACCCCGAGGCCGGTGTCCAGCCCGTCGGCGAGTACGCTCCGGCCGCCGATCGACGTACCGGGCCACTTCGACAGATCCGATTTGAGCGTGGCCTTCTTGTTGCTCGTCTTCAGGATCAGCTGGCCGGGCAGGCCGGTGGTGGTGTGGGCGGCGAGCAGCCGCGCGGGCAGCAGGAGCGATTCGTAGCCGGCAGGTCCTTCGGCCAGCGCGACCACCTTGAGCTTGACCAGCGCGCCGTCGCCGAGCCGTACGCCGAGCTCCGAGCCGACGCCGACCTTCAGCTTCTTCGCCGTCCCGGGCGGGATCGCGACCGTGTCGCCGGTCAGGTCGTCGAGCGAACCCTGTTTCACCTTGCCGCGGTAGACCGGGCCGCTCAGCCCGAGGAGCGGCCATGCGTCGCTGGTGTGCGACTTGTCGTACGGCTCCTCGATCCAGCCCTTGCTGCGGACCAGTTCCGAGACCACGGTGACGCCGGGCATCGTACGGGCCGCGTCGGTCAGTGAGGCGGGGATGCCGCCGGTGGTGGAGCTGATCACGACGTCGCCGGCCAGGTTCTTCGTGTAGGCGTCGATCGCTGCCTGCTGCTGCGTGGTCTGCGAGTAGATGTTGCCGACGGCAATCGCCGTGGCGATCGTGATCGGGACCAGGATCGCGCCGAACTGCACTGCGCGGACCCTGAGGTTGATCACGGCCAGGGTGCCGCTGGTGCCGCGCTTCTCCACCAGCCGGGTGATCCGGGGGAGCAGGGCGCGCCGGATCACCAGCGGGGCGAGTACGGCGACCGCGATCGAACCGGTCAGCCCGGCCGGGCCGCCGATCGCCGCAGCGTTGGCCGGACCCATGAACGGGGTGGAGAGGGCGATCGCCACCGTCGCGCCGGCGAAGACCAGGCCGATGACGATCCGGACCCGGCCGAGGGCGACGTTCGGTACGGCGGCCTCGGCGAGCGCCTGGATCGGGCGGATCCGGGCGGCGCGGGCGGCGGCGAAACCGACGGTGGTCCGGAGTACGGCGAAGGTCAGTACGGCGGCGCCGGCGAACGGGAGCGGGCCCTGGTCGAAGCGCAGTTGCGGCGGGACGATGCCGCCGTCGGCCAGCATCCCGAAGATCCAGGTGCCGGCGATCCGGCCGCAGAGCAGGCCGAGGACGAGGCCGAGTACGCCGACCACCATGGTCTCGGCGATCACCATCTTGCCGACCTGGCGCGGGGTGGCGCCGCTGGCGCGGAGCAGGGCGAGTTCGCGGCGGCGCTGCCGGACCGAGAGGCCGATCGTGGCGGAGACGACGAGCGCCATCACCACGGCCACCATGCCGCCGAACACGCCCGCCATGATGATCAGCGGGAGACTGGTCGCAATCCCGGAGAACTCCGCGACGCCACGCTCGTCCCCGGTGTACGCCTTCACACCGGCCGGGAGGTCGAGCCGCTTGGCAAGCTCACGCACCGAGGTCCCCTCCGCCGGGAACACCCCGATCGCATCCACCCCCGCCGGCACCTCGCTGTCCGCAAAGAACACCGCAGGCACCTCAACCTCCTGCCCGGCAACCGCAACCCCCGCCAGCACAAACCCCCGCGGTTCACCGCCCACAACGATGGTCACCCGCTCACCAGGCCTGGTCGCACCAGCCAACCGCTCGTCCAACACCACCTCCCCACTCCGCGGCGCCCGCCCGCTGATCAGCCGGTACGGCGTCAACTCAGCAGAACCCCAGCCGTGCCCGGCCAGCACTCCAGCCTGCGAAGAGGCGAGGACCGCTGGGAATGATCTGTCGGCGACCACCTTTTGCACGCCCGGGGTGTGGAGGAGTTTGGTGACGAGAGTTGCGTCTACGCGGTGGCGTTCGGGGAAGGGGGCTGAGCCGCTGCCGTCCGGTGGGTGGTAGGCGGGGTCGCCGGTGACGACGATCGGGGCGGCGGCGAGGCGTTGGGGTGGGGCGTTCAGGCGGAGGCCGGTTTCGAGCAGGCCGCCGGCGGCGCTCAGCAGGGCCCCGCCGAGCAGGACCGCGACGAAGATCGCGAGGAACGCGGCGGTCCGGTACCGCAGGGTGGTGACGGCGAGGCGGAACATGAGCTCTCCCTCTCAGATGATGGGACGGACGTCAGTTGGCGGTCGTACGAGCGCGGCGGGTGGTGCTGAGGTGGGCAAGTTCGGCGGCTACGGACTCCGGAGTGGGGCGCGTGGATTCGGAGACGATCTGGCCGTCGACCAGGAACACGACGCGGTCGGCGTACGAGGCGGCGACCGGGTCGTGGGTGACCATGACGATGGTCTGGCCGAGTTGGCGGGACTGGTCGCGGAGGAGGGTCAGGACCTCCAGAGCGGTGGTCGTGTCGAGCGCGCCGGTCGGCTCGTCCGCGAAGGTGATCGCCGTACGACCGGCCAGCGCCCGGGCGATCGCGACGCGCTGCTGCTGCCCGCCGGACAGTTCGCTGGGGCGGTGCCGGACGCGTTCGCCGAGGCCGACGCGCCCGATCACCTCGGTCACCCAGGCGTCGTCCGGCTGCTTCCCGGCCAGTGTCATCGGGAGTACGACGTTCTGCCGTACGGTCAACGCCGGCATCAGGTTGAACGACTGGAAGACGAAAGCGACCTGCTCCCGTCGCAGCTCCGTCAACGCCGTCTCGTCGAGCCCCTGCAACGACTGACCGGCCAACTGCACCTGGCCGGCGGTCGGCGTATCGAGCCCGGCCGCGCAGTGCAGCAACGTACTCTTACCCGACCCGGACGGGCCCATCACCGCCGTGAACGTTCCGGCAGCGAACCCGTACGTCACCCCGGCCAGCGCGTCGACCGCGCCAGGCCCGGTGCCGTACACCTTGCGTACGTCGGTGAGCTGTACGGGCGCGCTCACGACGCCACCAGCACGTCGCTCTTGCGGTGGTACGACTCGTTCGTCCACCACAGGATCGCGACGATCGCACCGAGACCGAGATCCGACCACAGCCACCACGGACCGTCGAAGTGACCGAAGACCGCGAGCGCCAGCCAGACCACGAACTGGACCACGCAGGCGACCAGCCAGACGCCGGTGAAGGCCTGCAGCGCCAGCGTCAGCCCGCGCGGCGGGGCGGCGTCCGCGACGCCGGACAAGATGTTCCGGAGCTCGCCTCGGGTGCCGGCCGTGAGGACCCGGTCCTGCCGGTCGGCCGCCTGCGACGGGGTGAGGGCGGCCTGCCGTACGGCACTGTCGAGCTTGGCGATCGCGGCGCGGCGGTCGGTGTCTGTGAGTTGGACCTGGTCGGGGGTGAGGAGGCCTTCGAGCACGTTGTTCATGGGAATGGGTCCTTTCGAGCGGGTTCCGATGTAAAAAAGCGTAAGGGTTGAACAGTTTCGGCCGCCCGGTGCTCAGGACCCGTTCCGGGGTGGTGCTACCACCCCTGTTCGGCGGCTTCCGGCGTACGACAGGATGGGAGGTATGACCGACGACCGGGACGACCTGCCGCCGGGGCTCGCCCTGTCCTGGGGCGTCCAGCCGGTCCAGCGGCGCGGCCCGAAGCCGGCGCTGACGATCGACCAGATCGTGGCCACCGGCATCGAGTTGGGCGACCGGTACGGCTTCGAGGCGATCTCGCTGCAGCGGATCGCCGGCCGGCTGGGTGTCACGACGAACGCGATGTACCGCTACGTCCGGTCCAAGGAAGAGCTGATCGTGCTCGTCCACGACAAGGCCGTCGGCCCGCCGCCGGAGCTGCCCGAGGGCTGGCGCGCGGCCGCGATCGCGTGGGTCGATGCCCAGGTCAAGCAGTACGCCGAACGCCCGTGGCTGCTGGACGTGCCGATCCGCGGCGCGCCCGTCACGCCGAACGTGCTGCGCTGGGTCGAGGTCATGCTCGCCGCGCTCGACCAGACCGGGCTGAGCCAGCACGACAACCTCGGCTGTCTGGTGCTGCTCGACGGCTGGGCGCGCAGCTACGCCGGACTCGCCCGGCAGCTCGGCACCAGCGACAGCACGCCCGTACAGGCCGAGCAGGTCGGCCGGTTCCTGGTACCGCGGCTGATGGCCGGCGACTACCCGACAGTGGCGTCGCTCTATCTCAACGCGGAGTACGAGGACGGCCTCGACGACGACCTCGAGTTCGGACTGGCCCGCATCCTCGACGGCATCGACGTACTGATCGGCAAGCGGTAACGCCGGGGAAACAGCCAAGTGGATTGGATCTCAGTGGTCATCGATCACGTGAGGAGCACTCCCTTGGCACAGCAGAGCAGCAGGCGTACTTTTCTCCGGCGGTCCGGTCTGGCCGTCGTACCGGCGGTCGTTGCCGGCGGCACCTGGGCCTATCCCAGCTCGGCGCAGCAGACCGACAGCGGGCCAGCTCGCGAGCTCGACGACTACCTCGACAAACTCGCGGCCGACGACTCGTTCTCCGGCACTGTGCTGGTGCTCAAGGACGGCCGCCCGGTCGTGTCCCGCTCGATGGGGTACGCCGACCGGAGCCGGCGGATCCGGAACCGCGCGGACACGATCTTCTGCCTGGCCTCGGTGACGAAGATGTCCACCGGGATCGCGATCGGCCAACTGGCGCAACGGGGTGCGTTGAACCTGGACGATCCGATCGAGAAGTACCTGAGCGGGTTCAGGTCCGGGATCGGCGACAAGGTCACGATCCACAACCTGCTCACGCACACGTCGGGCCTCGGCGACTACATGCGGCTCGACGGGTACTGGCAGGAGTCGGCGACCTGGACGACGCCGCAGCAGACGATGGACGGGATCCTGCGCTTCGTCCGGACCGAGTCGCTCGCGTTCGCACCGGGCACCGCCACCAAGTACAGCAACTCCGGCTTCCACGTCCTCGGCTGCATCGTGGCGAAGGTCGCGGGTGTCTCGTACTACGACTACATCCGCAGGCACATCTTCCGCCCGGCCGGTATGTCGTCGTCCGACTTCACCCTGCTGAACCAGTGGAAGACCGACCCGCGGTTCGCGCATCCGTACCCCACAGATCAGTCCGGCAAGCGGTACGACGCGCTCGCCACCGGCGCGTTCGGCCTGATCGGCACCCCGGCGGGCAACGCGTTCGCGAACGCGCCCGACCTGGTGCGCTTCGTCCGGGCGCTGACCGACGGCAGGCTGCTGAGTCCGACGTACCGGGACGTCTTCGTGACGCCGAAGTTCGCCGCCGGAACGTTGCCCGCCAAGCCCGGGCTGCCCGCGATCATCAACTTCTTCGGGTACGGCGTGGACAGCGTGATCCTCGACGGCGGGCTGATCAGCGGCCACACCGGCGGTGCACCGGGTGTCAGCACGAGCGCCGAGTGGTACCCGGAGCTCGGGTACACCGCCGTACATCTCGGCAACTACGACCCGACTCCCGGCGCGAACGTCAACCAGGAACTGCGCCAGGTCCTCACGAGCTGATCCGTACCGGACCGTTCGCGCGGGCGGCGACCCACTGCCGGTGGAATTCGCTGCCGGGGGCAACTTCCGCGCGCCGGTCCGGTTCGGTCCGCAGGTTGATCGGCGCGGTCAACGTGGTCACCGGCGCCTGCTGCGGTACGCCGTTCAGCCGGACGTCGGCGATCAGCTCGGACAGCGCCTGCGCGGCCGGCTTGCGCTGGTGGTCGACGGTGAACAGGCCGAGGTCGTACTCCCGGTCCGGGAAGTCGAGCAGTCGCCGGTCGATGTCGTGCGACGACCACCATGTCACGCCGTACAACGCCGGATTCGTCAGGACGTTCGAGACCGTACGGCGGGTGAACTCGGCCTGCAGGTCGACGGGAATGTCCGGCCCCGGTACGCCGACCTCCTGCAACCAGACGGGCCGCTCCGGCGCGAGCGACCGGGCGAGCTCGATCAGGTAGTCCGCGTGCGTGAGTGTGGCCGGCCCAAGAGGACCGTCCACTCGTGAGACCCCGTTGAAAACCCACGAGTGGACAGTGGTCAGATCACCCAGATCCACCGCGTCCGCTGGGTGGAACGGGTGGCCCGGCTTGTACCAGGCGTCGTCGAAGATCGAATGCAGCGCGAGCACGTCAGGCGCGGCCTTCTTCACCGTGGTCAGCAGATCCTGCGCCCACGCCGTCGACGCCTCCGCGGTCGTGGAGCTGTCCGGCCAGAGGTTGTTGACCTCGTTCCCGAGCGTGATCGCGAAGACGTTCGGCTTGGTCGCGACCGCGCGGGCCACGGTGTCGACGTACGCCTTGAGGCCGTCGCGGACCGTCGGGTCCTCGAACAGGCTGCTCTTGTGCCAGGTCAGCACCCACGACGGCAGGAAGTCGAAGCTGGACAGGTGCCCCTGGATCAGGTCGACCGCGACGGTCAGCCCGTGTTCCGCGGCGGCGTCGATGGTGTCCAGCAGGTCGGCGATCGCGCGCTCGCGGATGATCGCCCGGTTCGGCTGGATCCACGGCCAGACCGGGAACATCCGGACGTGGTCGAGACCCATCCCGGCCAGGTCCGCGAAGTCCCGGCGGACCGCGTCACCGTCGTAGTCGAGCCAGCTGTAGAACCACCCCGCCGAGGGAACGTAGTTCGCACCGAATCGCGGCGTGCTGGTCTGCGGAGCCATGGCGAGGATGCTAAATCGGTTTAGGCCACCGGAGCAACTGCACCGTCTCCGCACCGACCGCCCCGGCGGGCCGATCACCCCCCGATTTGCCTGGCTTGCCAGCCGAATCGGGGGTTGCTGACCGGTTGTCCGGGTCAGTAACCCGGCGTTTGGTGGGTATGCCAGGCAAATGCGTCAGGTGTGGCGGGCCGGTCGTCCGGGGCGAGGGGTCATGCAGGTGGAGAGGTCGACTCGCGGACCGTGAGCACCGGATCGGCGGTGCGGCGGTTGATCACCGTGGACGGGTCGGCGATCGTGTCGAGCAGCACCTCGGCGGCCTGGCGGCCGAAGTCGAAGGTGTCCCGGGACAGCGCGGTCAGCGCCGGGTGCATCAGCTGGGTGAGGATCGAGTCGTCGAAGGCCACGATCGACAGGTCGTGCGGGACCGCGACGCCCATCTCCATCGCGACGCCCAGGCCCGCCACCGCCATCACGTCACTGTCGTAGACGATCGCGGTCGGGCGCTGCGACTGGGAGAGCAGCTTGCGGGTGATAGCGGCCCCCTCCGCGTCGCTGAAGTCGGTCGTCAGCGAGGGGGAGTCGACCAGCCCGAGCCGCGGGGCCGCGTCCCGGACCGCGCGGATCCGGCGCTGGGTGTGCTGGAAGTTCGGCGTACCGGCGACGTGCGCGATCCGGCGGTGGCCGAGCGCGGCCAGGTACTCGACGATCGCCAGCATGGCGTCCCGGTCGTCGGCCCAGACCGAGGCGAGCGCGCCCTTGCCGCCGCGGCCGCCGATCACCACGGCGGGCAGCTCGAGCGCCTTCAGCTCGTCGACCCGCGGGTCCTTTACGGTCAGGTCGACCAGGATCACGCCGTCGACCCGGTGCTCGGACGCCCACCGCCGGTACACCTCGATCTCGGCCGCGGTGTCCTCGACGATCAGCAGCTGCAGTGAGATCGACTCCGCGGACAGCCCGGACTGGACGCCGGAGAGCAGGTGCGCGAAGAACGGCTCGACGCCGAGCGTACGGGCCGGCCGGGCGATCACCATGCCGACCGAGTCCACCCGGGACGCGCCGAGCGCCCGCGCCGCGCTGTGCGGCCGCCAGCTCATCTGCTCGGCGATCTTCAGGATCCGCTCCCGGGTCGCGTCGCTGACCCCGGGCCGCCCGTTCAGCGCGAACGACACCGCACCCTTGGACACCCCGGCCCTGGTCGCGATGTCCGCGATCGTAGGTCTCGCCATCGTGATACCTCCTGCCCTTGACAGCGGATTCTACGATGTGGATAGTTCGGGAGCTATACCGGTTTATCAAATCCAGGAGATCCCATGCGTAGACGCCGTCCGGCGCTGATGGCAAGTCTTGTCGCCGCCGCTCTCACCCTCGCCGGCTGCGGCCTCGGTTCGGAGGACTCCGGCAGCGGCGGTGCGAAGCCGACCGTGGACGCGAACGCCCAGGTGACCGGTGAGGTCAGCTTCCAGACCTGGGCGCTGAAGCCCAAGTTCACGTCGTACGTCGAAGGCGTGATCAAGGCGTTCGAGGCGAAGTACCCGGGCACCCACGTCACCTGGCTGGACCAGCCGGGCGACGGCTACGACAAGAAGGTGCTGAGCCAGGCGTCGGCCGGCCAGCTCCCGGACGTGACGAACCTGCAGCCGGACTTCGCGCTCAGCCTGGCCAAGCAGAACATGCTGCTCGACGTCGCCGCCGCGGACCCGAAGCTGAACGACGAGTACGTCGCGGGCGGCGTGCAGGCGTACCAGTACCAGGGGATGAGCGGCACATACGGCTACCCGTGGTACCTGAACACCGACATCGACTACTGGAACGCGACCAAGTTCGCCGCGGCCGGCCTGGACGTGAAGAACCCGCCGAAGACCTTCGACGAACTGCTCGCGGCCGCGAAGACGATGCACGACAAGACCGGCGGCAAGGAATACCTGATGAGCCGGCTGCCCGGCATCGGCGACTTCACCAACGCCGGGGTCAAGATCCTCTCCGACGACGGCAAGAAGTTCGTCTTCAACACCCCCGAGGCGGCCGCGCTGCTGGACAAGTACCGCGACGCCTACAAGGCCGGGTACATGCCGCGCGACATCCTCACCAACGAGTACCTCGGCAACTCCAAGCTCTTCACCCAGGGCAAGGTCGCCTGGACCACCGGTGGCGGCAACGCGATCCAGGACTTCGTCAAGGACAACCCGTCGCTGAAGGGCAAGGTCGTCCCGTCGCCGGCGCTCGACACCCCGCCGCTGTACGTCCAGGGTCTGTCGGTGTCGGCCAAGACCAAGAACCAGGCGGCGGCGATCGCGCTCGCGCGGTTCGTCACCAACGCCGAGAACCAGGCCGCGTTCGCGAAGATCGTGAACATCTTCCCGTCCACCAAGGCCTCCGCCCAGGACCCGTACTTCTCCAAGTCCGACGGTACGCCGGAGAGTGACGCCAAGGTGCTCGCATTCCAGTCGCTGGCCAAGGCGAAGAACCTGCAGCCGCCGGTGATCAGTGGCGCGACCAACGACTTCATCGGGCAGCAGATCTCGCTGGCGATCTCCGGCAAGATCTCGTCGCAGGCCGCCCTCGACGCCGCGGTGGCGAAGGCCGACCAGCTGCTCACGCAGTAATGCGGTCGAACCGGTGGTTCACCCCGTGGGTGCTGGTGATCCCGGCACTCACGTGGTTGCTGGTGTTCAACCTGTGGCCGTCGATCAACACCGTCATCCTGTCGTTCACGAACGCCAGGCCGATCGGCGGCGGCCACTTCGTCGGGCTGAAGAACTTCGAGACCCTGCTGCACGACGAGCAGTTGCGCTGGGCCCTGCTGAACAGCGTCATCTACATGGTGGTCTGTCTGCCGTTCCTCACGGTCCTTCCGCTGCTGCTCGCCGTACTGGTCGAGAAGAAGTTGCCTGGTATCACCTTCTTCCGTACGGCCTTCTACACGCCGGTGGTCGCGTCCGCGGTCGTGGTGGCGCTGATCTGGCAGTGGATCCTCGACGATCGCGGCCTGGTCAACGGGATCGCCGAGAAGCTCGGGTTCATCTCCGGGCCGCTGCCGTTCCTGTCCGACCAGTGGCTGTTGTTGCTCAGCGCAATCAGCCTGACGATCTGGAAGGGCCTCGGGTACTACATGATCATCTACCTGGCCGCCCTCGGGAACGTCGGGCGTGAGCTGCACGAGGCGGCCGCGGTCGACGGTGCCAGTCCGCTCCGCCGATTCATCCACGTGACGATCCCCGGCGTACGGGGGACGATGATCCTGATCTCGATCCTGATCTCGGTGTCGGCGCTGCGGGTCTTCTCGGAACTGTTCATCCTGAGCGGCGGCAAGGGCGGACCGGGCGGCCGGGACAACTCGGTGGTGATGCTGATCCAGCAGTACAGCCAGGGCTTCGAGGGCAACCTCGGGTACGCGTCCGCGTTGTCGATCGTGCTGTTCTTCGTCACCGTCGTACCGATGCTCGTCCTGGCCCGTCTCAACCGTCGAGGAGCCGAGGCATGACGACAGTCACCGATCGACCTGTTGATGCTCCGGCGGCCCCTGCGCCTGGTCGGCGGAGCCGTTCCTTCGGGTTCAACACGGTGTCGCCGCGGGAGAAGGTCGCCCGGTACGTCCTGCTGGTGTTCGTGCTGCTGATCACGATCGGGCCGTTCCTCTGGCAGCTGTCGACGTCGCTGAAGGGATCCGGCGAGGACATCTACACCCGGATCCCGCGGCTGCTCCCGGCGCAGCCGACGTTCAGCCACTACAAGGAGGTCACCGACACCATCCCGGTGCTCGACTACGCGCGGAACTCGCTCGTGGTCGCGGTACTGGTTGTCGGCGGCAACATCATCGGCGCGTCCCTGGCCGGGTTCGCGATCTCGCGTCTGCAATGGCGCGGGCGCAAGGTCGTGCTCGGGCTGTTCCTCGCGACACTGGTGCTGCCGGGTGAGGTCACGATCATCTCGCAGTACGTCACGGTCCGGGAGTTCGGGCTGGCGAACACGCTGCTCGGTGTCGCGCTGCCCGGCATGATCGGCGCGTTGAACGTACTGCTGATGTACAACGCGTTCCGCGCCCTGCCGCTGGAAGTCGATCAGGCCGCGATCGTGGACGGCGCCAACGCCTGGCAGCGGTTCCTGTACATCGGACTGCCGTCGGTGCGCGGGACGATCAGCGTGATCGCGATCTTCGCGTTCATCGGCGCCTGGGACGATTTCCTCTGGCCGCTGATCGTGCTCACCGACCCGAACAAGTACACGCTGACGGTCGGCCTGCAGTACCTGTCCGGAACGTTCAGCAACAACCCCCGGCTGATCGCGGCCGGCACGATGATCGCGTTCATCCCGATCGTGATCGTGTTCGCCACCCTGCAACGCTTCTTCTTCAAGGGCGTCGAGGAAGGCGCGGTCAAGGGATAGGTACGGCGAACTCCAGCCAGTGGGTGACGTCGGCTGCGGTGTGATGGCGGATCGACCAGTCGACCTGACGGAGCGCCATGTGGGCCCAGTAGAGGCGCAGTACGCCGGGCTCGAGGACGGTGCGGAGCAGCTCGTCGAACCAGGCGAGGTCCGCGCCGGGCAGCCGGACGTGGGCGCTGAACCGCAGCGTGACCAGGCCGAAGCGCCGGTCGCCGCGGCCGATCCCGTCCCAGTCGACGATGCCGGTGACGACGCCGGCATCGTCGACCAGCACGTTCCCGGGGTGGAAGTCGAGGTGCACCAGGTCGTCACCGGTCATCCCGCCCGGCGCACCGCGCCCGACCTCGTGGATCCAGCCGAGCAGGCGGCGGGTGCGGTCGTCGTACCGCTCCAGGGACTCGTGCAGGCAGAAGCCCGGGCCGCTCTCGAGCAGGTACATCGACGGCACCGGCAGGTCAGGCGCGATCCCGGCGAACCGGTCCGCCAGCGCGATCATTGCCTCCAGCAACGGCCGGTCGACCTTCTCCGGCGCCCGCCCCGGCAGCCGTTCCTGCACCACCGCGTCGCCGGCGAGCAACTGGTACCGCGGTACCGCCAGCCCCAGCTCCCGGGCCGCGTCCAGCGCAGCCGCCGTACGCCGCAACTCGTCGACCCCACCGGCCGCCCGCGTCAACACCCCGTCCCGCCCGTCCGGCCACCGTACGAACGCGGCCCCCACCTCACCGGCGGCCGCCTGCCCGACGAACTCCAGGCCGGCCCCGGTACAGCGATTCACCTCGGCCAGCAACTGACGCGCGTCGAGCTTCGGGACAGGCGGCGGCAGTTCGGTCATCCGTCGACCGTACCGAACCGGCGCGCCACGGGCGCCCCGATTTCTCGGGGCGCCCGTGTGCTCAGCAGCCCGCGCCCATCGCGTAGATGTGCTTGCACTCGTAGTTGGGCGTGTCCGGCGCCTGTGGGAGCGGCGCGTTGACCCGGCTCCACCACTGCTGGACCTCGATCACCCAGTTGAGGGCGTCGGGGTTGATCATGCGTGGCTTGACCATTGCCCGGCCGCAGGCGGCCCAGTCGACGCCGTGCGGGCCGTTGACGCAGTTCCACGTCGCGAACCCGGCGGCCGTGATCCCGCCGATCCCGAGGGCAACGGCGCAGCCGGGCCCGGTGGCTGCGCAGGCGGCTCCGATGGCGAGCGCGGTGGGAAGCCCGGCTTCCAGTCCGACCTTGGTCCAGTCCTCGTCACCGGGGTCGTTGTTGCCGAACGGGTTGTCCTGGTTGTCGGCGTCCGGCGGCGCGCCACCGCCGGAGGCGCCACCTCCGCCTCCCTTCGCGTGGTCGTCGGCGGCGAATGCGGCCGCCAGGGCGTTGATCGAGTTCGCGACGCGGTTGACGGACTCGGCCGCGTCCCGCAGGCCCCGCAACGCCCTGTCGATCTCCGCTGCCCGGTCGGGGACCCAGCGTTTGACGGTTTTCGCCACCTCTTCCAGGACTCTGACGAGTTCGTGGACGATGTGCACGATCTGGCGGATCCGGACGATCGTCTTGACCGCCTCGGAGCGGAACAGCGCGGCGAGTGCGTAGTTGTGGAAGAACTGCGACACGATGCTGGCGAACGCGAACAGGTAGGCCTTCACGACCAGCGTGACGATCTCGCGGCGGTACTCGATGATGCGTTTGGTGACGACCTTGATCCGGGTCTTCAGCTCCTTGACCACGTCGTACACGTAGCGCTGCCCGTCGGCGTCGCTGAAGGTGACCGGGCTGTTGTTCGCGTAGGCGTAGGCGTTGAGCTGTTGTGGATCGTTGAAGTCGACGACCGGGTCGGCCGAGATGAACTTCCCGAGTGCCGGGTCGTACTCACGGGCCCCGAGATGGGTCAGGCCGGTCGAGGTGTCCTCGGTACCGCCGACGAACCCGCGGTGGGTCGCCCAGCCGGCGGGCTGCGCGCCGCGGATCTCGCCGTACGGCGTGGTCCGGCGCCGCTGGACCGACAGCGTGTCGGCGTCGATGGTGAGGTTGGTGGTGCCGTGGTGGTCGGAGGCGAGCCAGGTCAGCTGGGTCGCGCCGGTCCGGACGGCGATCGGCGTGTCGCCGAGTGCGTAGTACCTGGTGCCGACCACCGAGTTGTCCGGCCTCAGCAGTACCTCGGTGTCGCCGATGAAGAGCGTGCTGCCGGTGCTGTCGCGCCGGATCAGGCGGTTGCCGTCGGCGTCGTACACGAAGCTCGTCTTCGCCGCGCCAGAGGTCACGGCGCTGAGGTGTCCTTCGGCGTCCCAGTCGTAGATGTCGCTGTTGTGGGTGGTCTGGTCACCGCGGGCGTCGTAGGAGAAGGTCGTGTCCTTGGTCGCGCCGTCCGGCCCGGTCTCGCTGACCTTCTGGACGGCGTGTGGCAGGGATTGTCCTGCCGCGGGATAGGTGTAGGTGCTTGTCGTCGTACCTGTCGGCATCGTCGTGCTCTGCGTCTTGCGGTTGCCGACAGCGTCGAACGTCCAGCTCTGCAGGTACGGCGCCGGCCCGCCCAGAGCGTCCTTGCTCGGTGCGGCCGCACAGTCGCCGCTCGACGGTGTCCAGGCCTGCGTGAGTCGGCGGTAGCCGTCGTAGCTGAAGCACTGGGTGTCGTTGAGCGCAGAGTTGGTGCCGTCGGCCGGGGTGTCCGTCACCTTGGTGACGTTGCCCGCGGGGTCGTAGCTGTAATGCACGTCGGACTCGCGCTGGTTCGGCGTCAGCACGCTGGCGCGGGACAGGCGGTGCGTGCCCTCCTCGTACTCGAAGGACTGCTGGATCCAGTTGTCGCCGCGGCCCATTGCCTGCGTCTCGACCTCGCGGTACGGCGTGTACACGGTGCCGCGGACGTACGTGTCGGCGCCGGTGAGCGTGGACGGCAGGCCCTGGTCGTCGTACCCGATCTTCAGGTTCTCCGCCGGCAGGCCGCCGGCCGCGGGCAGCGAGGTCGTGTCGACCTTCCCGTCCGGCGTGTAGGTCATGCCGACCGAGTACGTCCCTGCGAGCTTTCCCTCGGTGGACGGGATGACCAGGTCGCTGCCCGTCGGTCGGCCGCCGTTGTCGTAGCCGGTATAGCGCAGCGTGTACGCCGCGCCGTCGACGTACCGGGTGCTGCTGGTCAGCGAGCCGGGTTTGACGGTGTCCCACACCCACTCGGCCAGTTTGGTGGTGCCTTGGTACTCGGCGGTCTTACGGCCGGCGTCGTCGTAGGTGTAGCTGAGTGTGACGTTGCGGGCATCGGTGGTGGTGAGCAGTTCGTCCCTGTCGTCGTACGTGTACTTGGTCTCACCCTTGTCCGGCTCGACCGAACGGGTCAGCCGGCCACGGACGTCGTACTCCGAGGTCCACACGTTGCCTGCCGGGTCGGTGACCTTGGCGAGCTTTCCGGCCGCGTTGTAGCTGTACAGCGTGCGGTCGTACGCCCCGGTCGGGTCGCTGCCGTGGTACTTCCAGACCTCGGTGGTGCGGCCCTCGACGTCGGTGAACGTCGTGGTGGCCTGCTCGCCGTCCGGCGGATCGATCGTCTCGACGCCCGTCCCGTTGGTGTGGCTGGTGTGCCAGAGCTCCTTGCCCAGCGAGTAGAACGTCTCCAGCGACGGCCGGCCGAGGTCGTCGTACTGCGTGACCTTGCGGCTCGGCAGGTTGCTCGGGTCGGTCGGCTGGACGACGGTGGTGCCGGGTGGAGCGGAGTTGTAGTACGGGCCGTCTTCCTGGACCTCGAGCCCGCGCGCGTCGTACCGGTAGTCGGTGATGATGCGGCCGTCGCCATCGGCCGCCGGCTGTTGGGTCTGTCGCTTCCGCATCAGGCCGTCGAGCAGGTCGTAGCTGGTCGACACCGTGCCGTCGGTGGCCTGCGTCTCGGTGGTGACGACGTTCGGCTTGTCGGTGCCGGTCGTGTAGCTGACCTTGGTGCTCGGGATGCCGTTGCGGTCCGTGCCGGGCAGGAAGGTCGCGGTGACGCGGCCGAGCGCGTCGCGCCGGGTGTCGGTACGCCGGCCGGCCTGGTCGACGGCCGCGACTTCTTCGCCCCAGGCAGGGTCGAGCTCGGTGGACGTGGTGAGTCCAGTAGGCAGCGTCGTGGTGGTCTTGGTGACCGGTCCGGTGGCCGGGCTGTAGCTCACCTGTGTGGTCTTGTCGAGTGCGTCCGTGGTGGACCGTACTCGTCCTTGCGCGTCGTACGTGCTGATGCCGACCGTTTGGTACTGCGGCGTGCCGTCGGTGTTCCAGCCCTTCAACCGCTCGGTCTTGGTCTTGTTCCCGGCTGTCGGCGTACCGCTGTCGTAGGTCATCCGGTCGTCGCTGACGACGTTGTTCGCGGTCGCGGGCGTGTCACAGGTTCCGGTCGCGACCTGCCTGCGGGTCGGCAGGTCGACGATTCCCTTGGCGGCGTTCGACGCGTACTCGTACCGCGTGCAGGTGTCGTCGGCGCCGTTCGCGGAGTCCTTCTGGTCGTACGTCGTCTGCACTGCGCCGTCGGCGGCATACGCGTTGCTGGACACACTGCTGCGCCAGCCGGCGCCGCTCGCTTCCTGATCGCGTACTGCGGCCTGCTGCACGATGAACGACTCCGTCGTGGTGGCAGGCGTCGTACCGGACGTCTCGTTGGTCCGGCTGGAGGTCGCGTTCGACACCCACGGGTCGGTGATGGAACGGGAGACGATCTTGCTGCCGTCGTACGTCGTCTGCTCCCGCTGGGTACCGGACAACGGGGCCCGGTCGTCCAGCGTGGTGCCTGCGGAGTCGGTGACCTTGACGTCCTTGGTCGTGCCGTCGGCCTTCAGGTCGCCGTCCATTCCGCGGAAGTACGTGTTCTCGGTGACCTGCGCGTTGGCGCCGGAGCCCTTGGTGACGCGCACCTTCTGGTAGCCGCGCCACTGCGACCAGGTCTTGCTGTCGACCTCGACGAGACCTTCCTCGTCATCGTGGTGCCAGGCCGGTGCCGAGAGATAGTCGACGGTCGTCGTCACCGGGTCGAGGCCGGTGGTGAGGTCGGACTCGGTGACGGTGCTGACGACGTACTTGTTGAACCAGTCCTGCCGTTCGGCCTGGCCCGGTGGCGTCCACTTGATCTGGTGGCACCGCATCCCGTTGCTGTCCGGCGTGGGCACGTTGTCCGGCAGGCTGCAGTCCGGACGGAGGTAGTCGACGGTCAGTTGCCCGCCGGTGCCGTAGGTGACGGTCTGCATCCGGGGCCAGTTCATCGCGGGCAGTCCGTCCGCCCCGACCACCCGGTTCGCCAGCATCATCGACGAGAACGTGACCTCCGGGGTGGCCAGCGAGCCGCCGACCAGCCCGGTGTTCGTGATCCCGTCGAGCCACAGCATCGGTGACCGGGTGTCCTTCGGGTCGAGGAAGCTCTGCCGGAAACTCCAGGAACTCACCGGCTGGTACGAGGTTCCGCGCCACACCGACGTGGTGATGCCGGTCAGCCGTTGCTTGGTCCAGAACGTCGGATAGAAGTGGTTGTCGCAGTTCGTCGTACTCGTGCATTCCTGGTCGAGCGGTGTGTCCGGGTAGTCCGACGGTGCACACGCACTGCCCGTGAAGCACCGGTCGGCGGTCGTGAAGTCGACGACGCCGACGGCCTTGTCGAGGAACACCCGCCCGTCGGCCTGTCCGTACTCGATCCGCTTGATGTTCCCGGCCCGGGTGTACGTCGACACCGTGGTCGCGGTGGCGTTCCGGGCGTAGTTGTTGTTCTCCTTCGAGTAGAACAGGCTCATCGTGTTGCCGTGGGTGTCGACCACGTAGTCGAGGTTCCAGCGGTACGCCTGGTCGCAGTACGAGTTCGCGAACGCGGTCTGGTTGCACGGCTCGCCGGCGTTGTTGCCGAAGACCGGCACGGTCCACGTGGAGTTGGTGTCCTGGCTTGCCGAGGTGTTGCCGGGGATCTTGTTCAGCCCGAAGTAGAACTTCGTACCGGACTTGTCGGTGATGACCCAGTACTCTCCCTTGGCGCCGGGCACCTGCCCGGTCGGACCGCCGTCGCCGTTGACCGCGCCGTACAGCCGCTCGACCTTGGTCCCGTCGTCGTTGCGCGGGTGCCACGTGCCGGTGGCGTCGTCCTTCACCAGCTCCCCACCTGCGCCGTTCAGCGTGAAGGTGGCGTTGTCGGTGGCCCAGCACACGTCGCCGACCGGTTTCGTGCCGTTGTTGCCCTTCTGCTCGGTCTTCGAACCACAGGACGCGTACCGGCGCTCGATGCTGCCGCCGGGCGTCAGTTCGAAGCCGGCACCCGCCCATGACGCCTGGCTGTTGGCCGAGCTCGTCCGTCCGTCGACGCTTCCGGACGAGTAGCCCAGCGTCAGGTCAGGGCTCGGTCCGCCCAGGCTCGGCGGCGCCTTCATCGGGTAGTTCCAGCTGAAGTCACCGGACTGACCGCCGGCCTGCCAGGTCGCGGTCTCGTTGAGCGAGGTGCTGGTACTGCTGCCGGCGTCGCTCGCTGCCGCCGCCTGTACGGCGAAGACACCGGACGCGGGGACGTCCGCCGTCAGCGTGCCGACGCCGTCGTTCTGCGTCGTCAGCGGTGTACCGGTCCCGCACCCGGCCTGGTTCGGGGTCGTGGCGACACAGCCCGGGAGCCGGACGAGTCCCAGACGCCGGTTCCAGTCGCCGCCGAACGCGGTCCGGAAGGCCGAGTAGTCGACCCGCAGCGCGACCTGTCCCGACTGTTTCGCGTTGTCGGTCCGGGTCAGCTTGATACGCAGCTGATTGCCGGTTCGCCCGAGGAGCTCGACACGGACGGAGCCGGGCGAGTCCGCCGGTGGTCTACCGGCGGCCATCGCGCGATTCGCCGCTGTGCTCGGCCCGATCGCGATCGGCAGGGAGCCTGCCTGGGTGAGGGTTTGCTTCGTTGTGCCTGCTTGCTGTGCCGAGATCGCAGCCGCCGGTGGCACCGCCACCTCGGCAGTGCCGGGTGCCGGCCAGTGCGGTGCGGGAGCTGAGGTGACGGTACGGTCGGCGTCCGCGTCGGGGAGCCCGGCTCGCGCCCTGACCGCAGTGACGTCGACCGACTTCTCCTTGCGCTGGGTGAGGGCCGGAGCCTTGGGCTTCGACGGCTTGTCCGGTGTGGTCGCCGCAGTGGCGCCGGGAGCCTGGAGGGTGAGGACGAGACTGACGCCGAGTGCGGCGGACAGGACGATGCGCCGCCGGCGCGTTCGGTGCGGAGTGGGCATGGGTACTCCTGGTGTGCCTGGGCGGAAGGGCACCGTCAGTGCAGCCCCGGATGCCGGTCGAGGCAATCCATTCCAGCCAGCTGGAAACCGGGCGAGGCCATTCGACAGCGATGGAAACGCTGTCCGGCAACGGTTTCCGGTGTCATCGTGACGGCACATCCGTCCGTGCTGGGGGAGGCCGCTCGTGAAGGTACGGCGCTGGACAGTCATGTCACTCGCGTTCGGGGTCGCGCTCGGATTCCTGGCCGCACCGACCCGGCCCACCACGGCAGCCGCCGAACACCCACCGGCACGGGATGTACCGGCCGGAGCAGCAGCCGGTGTCGCTGCCCCGGCCACGGCCGAGGTGGCAGCGGCGGCCGCGACCGCACGGCAGACCGGGCATCGCGTCGAGCTCGCGTCGGCAGGGACCGCGTCCGCCCAGGTCTACGTCAACCCCGATGGCCGCCGCACCCTGGTTCAGCACGCCGGACCGATCCGCGTCCGCCGCGGATCCGGCTGGACACCGGTCGACACCGGCCTGCGATTCACCGCAGACGGAACGGTTCGGCCCGGAGCGACCTCGACGCCGCTCGTCCTGTCCGGCGGCGGTACCGGCAATCTGGTTGCCCTCGGCAACACAACGCGCCAGCTCCGGCTCGGTTGGCCGGGCCGGCTTCCCGAACCGCGCCTCACGGGCAGTACCGCGACCTACCCCGACGTACTGCCCGGCGTCGATCTGCAGGTCCGCGCCGAGGCCGCCGGATTCGCCGAGCTGCTGGTGGTGAAGTCCGCCGCCGCGGCGAAGAACCCGGCCCTGCGCCGCCTGAGCCTCCCGCTCAGCGCCACCGGCCTGACGATCAGCACCCGCCCCGACGGCACGACGGTCGCCACGGACGTCAACGGCCGGGTCGTGTACGCCTCCGGGCAGGCGGTCATGTCCGATGCCAACGGCAACGAACGGAAGGTCGGCGCACAGGCCGTCCCCGGACACGTCGTCCTCACTCCTGACCTGTCCCTGCTCAGCGCCCCGGGTACCAGGTTCCCGGTCACCGTCGACCCGTCCTGGTCGGACGTCGCCGGCGACATGTGGACCCACATCAACAATCGCGACGACGGGACCCGGAACACGTCGTACTGGAACTACGACCGCGACGAGGGTGCGAAGACCGGCTGGGCGTACGACAACTCCGGCAACATCTACCGCTCGCTGTACCGCCTCGACCTGGGAGACATCGGCGGCGCCGAGATCCTCAGCGCGCGGTTCACCATCACCCTGCACTACACCCCGAGCTCTACCTCGACGTACGTCGACCTGTATCGCGTCTCGCCGATCGACCGCTCCCAGAGCGTGACGTGGAACAACACGACCTGGTACCAGTACCTCGGCGGTGCGCAGGGAGCGGCGTACGGCACCCCCGACGTCTCACTCGGGTACCAGACGGACGCCCTGAAGAGCCTGATCCAGCAGCTCGCGGACCAGCACGCGCCGACGGTCAGCCTCGGTCTGCGGGCACCCGACGAGGACTCGGCGCACCGGCTCGAGTGGAAGAAGTTCCTGGGCGAGACCGCCGCGATCGAGGTCGTCTACAACAACCTGCCGCTGGCGCCGACCAAGGTGAACTTCAGCCGGCCCAAGACCTGCGGTACGGCGACCGCGCCGACCGTGATCAGCAGCACGCACCCGTCGTTCGCCGCGGTCGCCTCCGACCCGGACGGAGACACGCTCCGCACCCGGCTGACGATCCAGCGCGCAGCGGACGACGCCGTGCAGTACACCGCCGACTCCGCGCTCACCAGTTCAGGGGCCGCGTTCGGCTGGCCGGAGCTACCGGACGGGCAGTTGGCGGCCGGTACGACGTACTACTACACCGCCCGCAGCGACGACCAGGTCCACGCGCCCGCTACGGACTTCGGGCCGGCGAGCCCACGCTGCTACTTCACGGTGGACGCGGTACCGCCGAACCAGCCGACGATCACGTCGACCGACTTCCCGAACGGGTCGGCCGTGACGCCGCTCCGGACGACCGGCTTCGTCACGCTGCATCCCGGCGCGGGCGACACCGATGTCGTCGAGTACCAGTACGGATCGCAGCGCGACAAGACCGTTCAGCTGGTAGAGGCTGCAGCGGACGGAACGGCGACCGTCCCGGTGACGGTCTGGCCGGATTCGTTGACCGGCCTGCCGACGCGGAAGCTCTACGTCCGCGCCGTCGACAAGGCGGGCAATGTCAGCGCCGCGACCCAGGGCTGGGACCTCGTCGCGAAGTCGGCCGGCTCTCCCGCCGTCCGGCATGTCCCCGGAGACGTCAACGGTGACGGGCGCGCCGACGTCAGCTTCACCCTCGATCAGGGATTCGGACGCACGACGGTGTGGACGGCACTGGCCACGCCGTCCGGCCTGGCCACCGGCACGATCGGTTGGGACAGCGGTGGCAACGGCGGCTTCCAGCTCTCCAAGACACGCTCGGTGACCGGCGACTTCGACGGAGACGGCCGTACCGATGCCGCGATGTTCCGCGACGAACCGGGCGGCATCGTCGGACTCTACGTACTGCCGTCGGACGGCAACCGTTTCCTGTCGCCGTCCGCGCCGGTCTGGCGCAGTACACCGAACGCCTGGACCGTCGGCACTGCACGGATGCTCGCCGCCGAAGTGACCGGAGACACCAAGACCGATCTCGTCGTCCAGGTGAACTCCGGCAACGGCGGCTGGCAGGTACTGGTGTTCCCGGGCGGCAACCTCTCCGCGCCTCAGCAATGGCTGCAAACCGCCGCGGGGTCGGGCGACTGGTCCCTGAGCCGTCCGGTTCTGGCCGATGTCAACGGCGACGGCAAGGCTGACCTGGTCAGCCTGGACAACCGTGGCGGCTGCCGCACCACCGCGAACGTCTTCATGTCGACCGGATCGGCCTTCACCGCCGCTACTCAATGGTTCGACAGCGGCGCAGGTGGCTTCTGCTGGGACAAGGCCAACGCCGTGGCCGGTGACGTCGACGGCGACGGCAACCAGGACGTCGTGGCCGTGTACGACGACGGCGACCAGCAGACGTCCCTGAAAGTGCTGCGTTCCACCGGCAGCGCGCTTTCGCTTTCCCAATGGTGGCAGGACAAGTCGGGGTTCGACCCGCTGAAGACAGCCTTGACCGTCGGGGACTACAACACCGACGGCAAAGCCGACGCGGCGTTCGTCTACTCGCTCGACGGAGGCGGTCGAGAGGTCTATCTGCTGTCGTCCACCGGCACCGCCTTCACCGCACCGGTATCAGGCTGGCGCGAACCGCGCGTCGGCGCCGGCACCGGCCCGAAGTACGACGTCGAAACCCGGACGTACGAACTCGTGTCCCGGCTGAGCGGACGCTGCCTGGAGGTCGAAGGCGCAAGCCAGACAGTGCCTGCGGACATCCAGCAATGGGACTGCTTCGGCGGCCTCCACCAACGCTTCCGGCTGGTCCCGGTGGCCGGGACTGAGCAGTACGAGATCCAGGCAGTACACGTGAACATCGAGCCCAAGCCGGCCGACGGCGTACCGCGCTGCTTCGACGTCAACAACCAGAGCCCCGCCGACGGCGAACAAGTCCTGCTCTGGCACTGCCTCGACCAGGCCAACCAGCAGGTCACCCTCGAATACGTCGAAGGCAGCAGTTACAGCACCGTCTTCCGGCTGCGGTTCGCCCACAGCAGCAAGTGCGGCGCGATCGCGGACAGCGCCACCGGCAACGGCGTCAAGCTCGTCCAGGAACCCTGCAAGACCGGCGCCGAGCAACAGTTCGTCCTGCGGGCCGCACTCAACAGCCCGCAACTCGACGGCCGCTACAAGATCACGTCGCTGCAGGGCGGTATGTCCCTCGACATCACCAACTGTGACCCCGCACAGGGTGTCCGCACCTGGGACTACATCGCCGACAGCCCCTGCCAGAAGTGGCAACTGAAACCGCTCGGCGACGACATCTACCAGATCATCGATCCCAGCACGAGCACCGCACTGCAGACCTCCGGCTGCTCTCGCGCGGTGCACTCGACCGTGATCGCGTTCCCCGTCGACGAATCGGACTGCCAACGGTGGCGGATCGAACCGGCCGGGGACGGTTGGAGCATCCACCAGGCCGACTCCGGCCTTTCCCTCGACGTCAACGGCTGCAACCCGGCCCACGGCCAACTCGTCGACACCTGGCCGTACTGGAACGGCCCGTGCCAACGGTGGCGGATCGACAAGCTCTGAGGTTGCGAACTTGTTCGTAACGAACATGTTCGTTACCTTGGAGGGGTGAGCGAGGAACCCAGGAGCAGGAGAGAGCGGCCCGCCAAGGCGGCGTTGTCGCGGCGGGCGATCGTCGCGGCCGCGGTCGAGGTGATGCGGGCCGAGGGGATGGACCGCGTGACGATGCGGCGGCTGGCGAAGGAGCTCGACACCGGGCCCGCGTCGCTGTACGTGTACTTCCGCAACACTGCCCAGCTGCACGCCGCCGTACTCGACGATCTGCTCGGCGCGGTGGACCTGGCGCCGGTCGACGCGGACGGCGATTGGCGAGAGCGGCTCGAGGCGGTGCTGGCGTCGTACACGCTGGTGCTGTTCGAGTACCCGAGCCTCGCGCAGTCTGCCGTGACGGCACGGCCGACGGGGGCGAACTACCTCCGTCTGGTGGAGTCGATCCTCGCGCTGCTCGACGAGGGCGGCGTGCCGCCGGGGCAGGCCTCGTGGGGGCTCGACCTCCTGCTGCAGCTGGCCACCTCGACCGCCGCCGAGCACGCGGGCGGCGACGACCCGGAAGCGTGGGACGCACTGGCCGCCGTACTGCGGGCGGTCAAGCCGGAGACGTATCCGCGGATCGCGGCCCTGGGGGAGGACCTGCTCAGCGGAGCGGGGCCGGACCGGAGCTCCTGGGGAATCCGTGCGCTGATCAACGGGGTGCTGGCCACTCCACGACCTGAAGGAGAGACAGCATGATCGCGATCATCGGAGCCGGCCTCGGCGGTTTGACCCTGGCCCGCATCCTGCACGTCAACGGCATCGACGCCGTTGTCCACGAAGCCGAAGCCTCACCGACCGCCCGCACCCAGGGCGGCATGCTCGACATCCACGAGGAGTCGGGCCAGGCAGCCCTCGAGGCAGCCGGTCTGTACGACGCCTTCCTGGGCCTGGTGATGCCGGGCGGCGAGGCCATGAAGGTCTACGACCGGCACGCCGTACTGCGGCTCGCCCACCAACATGAGGGCAGCGGCCGGCCGGAGGTGCACCGTCGCGACCTGCGCGAACTGCTGCTCGGCAGCCTGCCAGACGGCATGATCCGCTGGGGCTCGAAGGTTGTCGAGGTGTCCGACGGTCGCGAGGTGCAGCTCGCCGACGGCACCAGCTTCACCGCCGACGTGCTCATCGGCGCGGACGGCGCGTGGTCGAAGGTCAGGCCGCTCGTGTCGGACGCGACCCCGGCGTACTCCGGTCTGTCCTTCGCCGAGCTCGATCTGCTCGATCCCGACGTACGGCACCCGGAGAGCGCCGAACTGATGGGTGGCGGCTCGCTCTTCGCCCTGGGTGACGGCCGCGGCTTCCTCGGCCACCGCGAGCCGGACCGTCTATATGTTTACGTCGCTGTGCGGACCGATGCCCCGTGGTCCGGGATCGCGAGGGATGACCTCGTGGCCGAGTTCGAGGGCTGGGACGACCGCTTCCTCCGTCTGATCCGCGACTCCGACATCGAGCCGTTCCCGCGCGCGATCCACGCGCTGCCGATCGGCCATCAGTGGAAGCGGGTCCCCGGCGTCACGCTCCTCGGCGACGCCGCCCACCTGATGTCCCCGTTCGCCGGCGAGGGCGCGAACCTGGCCATGCAGGACGCCGCCGAGCTCGCAGCCGCGCTCATCGCGAACCGCGACGACACCGAGGCTGCCCTCGGCACGTACGAATCAGCTCTCTTCCCCCGCGCCGAGGAGGCTGCGAGGGAATCCGCTCAGAACATGGATGTCTGCTTCGCCCCGGACGCTCCGGACGGCCTCGTCGCGTTCTTCACCAGCTTCAGCGCTGAGTAGCGGCCGGGTAGACGGCGCCGGTGTACTTCTCGCCGGGGCCCTGGCCGGGCTCGTCCTGGATGCTGCTGGCCTCGCGGAAGGCGAGTTGCAGGGAGCGGAGACCGTCCTTCAGCGGCGCGGCGTGGTGGTGGCCGAGTGACGGGCCGGCGGCGTCGAGCAGGCCGGCCAGCGAGTCGATCAGCGAGCGCGCCTCGTCGAGGTCCTTGTGTTCGGGCAGGTCGGCGGCCAGTCCGAGGTTGACCGCGGCCGCGCTCATCAGGTGGAGTGCAGCCGTGGAGATGATCTCCACGGCGGGAACCTCGGCGATGTCCCGGGAGGCGGTCGCCAGGGGGTCGGGCTGTGAAGTGGCATCTGCGTCGCTCATGCTGCTACTGTTACACGGCGACCGACCTGGTCCGATGGTGACCCCTGAGTGGAATACTTCGGGTGACCCACCGGTTCAAGTCAAAGCGGAGGGCCACCTCCCACCCAGTCGATGAACAGTCGGCGGGTCCCGGTCAACGTACGGCGTACCTCCCTTTCAAGGGTTGGCATGTCGTACCGCTGGGAATTGGGCCTTCGTGTGATCGCACGAGGGCCTTCGTGTTTTTCAGGAGGCGCTCCGATCACGAGGTGGCACCCAGTACGAGTTCAACCCAGGAGGACCCATCACCACTGATTTGCGCGTCAACGAGCGCATCCGCGTTCCCGAGGTGCGGCTGGTCGGACCGAACGGTGAGCAGGTAGGCATCGTCCGGATCGAGGACGCACTGCGGCTGGCCCAGGAGGCAGACCTCGACCTGGTCGAGGTCGCGGCAACCGCCCGGCCTCCGGTCTGCAAGTTGATGGATTTCGGCAAGTACAAGTACGAGACCGCGCAGAAGGCGCGCGAGTCCCGCCGGAACCAGACCAACACGATCATCAAAGAGATGAAGCTGCGGCCGAAGATCGACCCGCACGACTACGAGACCAAGAAGGGTCACGTGGTGCGGTTCCTGAAGGCCGGGGACAAGGTCAAGATCACCATCATGTTCCGCGGACGTGAGCAGTCCCGGCCCGAGCTCGGGTTCCGGTTGCTGCAGCGGCTGGCCGAGGACGTCAGCGAGCTCGGCTTCGTCGAGTCCTCGCCGCGCCAGGACGGCCGGAACATGATCATGGTGCTCGGACCGCACAAGAAGAAGTCCGAGGCGCGCGTGGACGTGGAAGCCGAGAAGGCGCAGCGGAAGGCCGAGCGGGAGGCCGATGAGCAGGCGGAGCGCAAGGAACGCGCCGAGCAGGCCCAGGCCCACGAGGCCGAGCGCGCCGCCGGCGCCACCAAGAAGCCGAAGGGTCCGGCCGACAACCTCGACCCGGAGTGACAACCGCTCCGGCCGCCGACGCGGCCGGAGCCGTCACACCGAAGATCGAGTCAACGAAGAAAACTCAGGAGCAGAACAGCCATGCCGAAGATGAAGACCCACTCGGGGATGAAGAAGCGGGTCCGGGTCACCGGGTCGGGCAAGATCCGTCGTGAGCAGACCGGTGTCCGGCACCTCGCCGAGGCGAAGTCCTCGAAGCGCAAGCGCCGGCTGTCCGGCACCGTCGAGGTCGCACCGGCGTACGTGAAGAAGGCCAAGAAGCTGCTCGGCATCTGAGCACCCTCACCCCCCAACATCCCCCGCCGAGTGGGCACCGTCCCGGCTCCGGCGCAGAAATACAAGGAGTAACACCTCATGGCACGCGTGAAGCGGGCAGTCAACGCCCACAAGAAGCGTCGTACCGTACTGGAGCAGGCCAGCGGCTACCGCGGCCAGCGCTCGCGGCTGTACCGCAAGGCCAAGGAGCAGGTCACCCACTCGCTCGTCTACGCCTACCGTGACCGCAAGGCGCGCAAGGGCGACTTCCGCAAGCTGTGGATCCAGCGCATCAACGCTGCGGTCCGCGCCGAGGACCTGACCTACAACCGCTTCATCCAGGGCCTGCGCCTGGCCGAGGTCGAGGTGGACCGCAAGATCCTCGCCGACCTCGCCGTCAACGACCCGGCCGCGTTCTCCGCGCTCGTGCAGGTGGCCAAGGCCGCCCTGCCGGCGGACGTCAACGCGCCGAAGTCCGACGCCGCGGCCTGAGCAACACCCGTACTACACAAGTGGCGAGCCCTGGTCTGTTGACCGCGCAGTCCGCGCGGATCAAACAGGCCCGGAGGCTCGCCACTCGTGCTTTCCGGCGCAAGGCCGGCCGCTTCCTGGTCGAGGGCCCACAGGCCGTCCGGGAAGCCCTCGAGCACCGCGAGCTGGTCGTCGAGGTCTACGCCGAGCCCGCCGTCGCGGCCCGGCATCGTGATCTGCACGATCTCGCCGCGGCGGCCGGCGTTCCGTGGTTCGAGGTCGACCGGGCCGCGATCGAGGCGCTGAGCGAGACCGTCACCTCGCAGGGCGTGGTCGCCGTCTGCACGCTGGTGACCGTTCCGCTGCGGACCGAT
The DNA here is from genome assembly GCF_055580825.1 of Kribbella sp. NPDC031520. Classification (NCBI taxonomy): domain Bacteria; kingdom Bacillati; phylum Actinomycetota; class Actinomycetes; order Propionibacteriales; family Kribbellaceae; genus Kribbella; species Kribbella sp. NPDC031520. The sequence continues at coordinate 37,409 of NZ_JBVIKS010000001.1, read as the reverse complement.
TCGGTGAAGCTCGTCGCGGCCGGCGTCCAGGTCCGCGATCCGGGCAACGTCGGCACCCTGATCCGTACGGCGGACGCCGCCGGCGCGGATGCCGTCGTACTGTCGGCCGAGTCCGTCGACCCGCACAACCCGAAGGCGGTCCGGGCCAGCGTCGGCAGCATCTTCCACGTCCCGGTCACCACCGACGTCGACATCGTGGCCGCCGTACAGACCTGGCGCGAGCAGGGCCTGCAGGTGCTCGCCGCGGACGGGTACGGCGCCACCGACCTGGACACCTGCATCGACGACGGTACGCTCGCGAAGCCGACCGTCTGGCTGTTCGGGAACGAGGCACACGGCCTGCCCGACACCATCAACGCGATCGTCGACCACTCGGTAAAGGTCCCGATCTACGGCCGCGCAGAATCCCTCAACCTCGCCACCGCGGCCGCCATCTGCCTGTACGCGTCCGCCCGGGAACAACGCCGGTGACCACCCTGCCGTTCGATCTGCCGGGGCGGTTCTGGCGCGGGAACCTGCACACCCACTCGAACGCGAGACCTGCGCGCCGCCACCTTCACCACCCTCATCGGCGCCGAACTCCACGCTCCCCGTACTGAAGCCGGCCAGCAGTGGCACATCGTCGCCGCAGGTCTCCCGCTCGACTTCCCGCCCCCGACCGCGTCCGAAACCGGTCCTGAGCTGGCACGCCGAGCCCGTGCCGCCGGAGCATTCGTCGGCATGGCGCATCCATCCGCTTCGCTGCTGACCGCGGCCGATGCCGAGAGCCTGGACGCGGCCCACTCGGTCGAGGTCTACAACGCCCTGGCCGACCGCGAGAACCGCGGCGACAGCTGGCATCTGACCGATGTCCTCCTCAACCGCGGCCACCGCTTCACCACCTACGCCGCCGACGACGCCCACCTGCAACCCCAGGACCCGCCGCCCTGCCAGGCCTGGGTCCAGGTCCGCCACCCCGGCGCAGAAGTTGCCCAAGGCACCAACCTCACCAGCCACAAGTTCCCCCTGCGCCGCTTCGAAGCCACCCACTGCCGCCTAACCGTCGAAGACGCCGCAGGCGCCCGAGCCTGGACCAACCCGATCCACCTGCCTGAACGCGGATGAACAAGAACGGACAGCCTTCACTTGGTGCTGCTCGGCGTATGCTGAGGTAAGTGCGGCTGCCCTGGACCTGGTGGCGAGGACGCGACCCATTGGAGTCCAGGGATGTCCACCAGTGTGCGAAGTACCAATGCCACCCCGGCCGCCAGCGGTTACGCCGAACTGGCCCGGGAGATCCGCAGCCTCGGCTTGCAGCGTCGACGACCGGGGTTCTATGCCGTACTGCTGATCGCCAACCTGATCGGGCTCTGCGGCGTCGTCACCGCGATGGTGCTGCTGCGGGACTCCTGGTGGCTGATGCTGCTCGCGGTCGCGCTGGCGATCGTGTCCGCGCAGATCGGCTTCTTCGGCCACGACGTCGGTCACCATCAGGTCGCCCGCAAGCGGGTGCCGACCATGCTGCTGGGCTTGCTGAACGCCAACCTGCTGAACGGACTGAGCTACGGGTGGTGGATCGACAAGCACAACGCCCACCACGCCCACCCGAACGACCTCGAGGCAGATCCCGACGTTCTCCCCGGCATCCTGGTGTTCGACGCGGCACAGGCGTCCAGGAGGACGGGGGCAGCCGGCTGGCTGACGCGTCACCAGGCCTGGTTGTTCTTCCCCCTGTTGTTGCTCGAGGCACTCAACCTGCAGGTTTCCAGCGTCCGTGCCCTGCTGAAGCCGGGCATCCGGGCGAGAACCACAGAGATGGCTCTGCTCGGCGTCCATCTCTGCGGTTATGCCGTCTTGCTGTTCACCACGATGACCTGGCTGCAGGCGAGCGTGTTTCTCGTGATCCACCAGGGGTTGCTCGGTGTCTATCTCGGCTGCTCATTCGCCCCCAATCACAAGGGGATGCCGGTTCTGTCCGCCGAGCAGGCCGCCGACCCGTTGCTGCGGCAAGTGATCACGTCTCGCAACGTGCGCGGCGGCCCAGTCGTCGACTTCGTGCTGGGTGGCCTCAACTACCAGATCGAGCACCACCTGTTCCCGAGCATGCCGCGGCCCAATCTCCGGGTGGCGCAGCCCGTGGTGCGGCGCTTCTGTGAGTCGCACCAGGTGCCCTACGTGGAGGCCTCGGCGTGCGCGTCGTACGGCGCGGTGCTCCGTCACCTCCGTGATGTCGGGGCCGAGTTGCGCCGGGCACGGACGATCGCCGCTGGATGAGCGAAAAGGCGGTATTGTTCGAGCTGTCACACCGCTGAAATTCGGAGCGGCGTGTTCGGCTGCCCCAGACCCGGCGGCGCTCCACTGGAGTGTTATTGCAGGGAGTCGGGCATGTCTCTCAACCACACTGTGGATGATCAGCCTCTCGCGGGCAGTCACCGCCCCAGTTCAGGTTCGCCGGCGACAGGTGTGGTGCCGGCCGCGGTCGCAACCGTCGAGCAGGCATCGAGGCTGGCGCAGGCGATGGAGGCGGCCTCGCTCCTCGGCCAGGCTCAGGGACTGCTGATGGAACGCTACGCGATCGACGCCGACCAGGCGTTCGCAATGTTGCGTCGCTATTCGCAGGACGACAACATCAAGCTCCGCATCGTGGTAGCCGACTTGGTCAGCACCCGCCGGCCTCCCACCAGTTCCGCCGCCGCATCCGCGGTCAGCGGCTGATCGGCATACCTTGGTCGGCGACGTGCTGTGGGAGGGCGGTGTGGTCAGGTGTCATCGTTGCGGGTTCAACGGATCCTCGCCGACATCACCGCCGGCGAAACAGGCGGGCTCCTGGAGCGGCTTTGCCGTGCCTGTGCTGTGGCGATACCGGTCACCGGAGTGGGGTTGGCATTGATGACCACGGCCGGCCATGGCGGCACCATCATGGCCACAGACGGGCCGGCCGGGCTGATGGAAGACCTCCAGGCGACCCTCGGCGAGGGCCCGTGCGTGGACGCGTCGCACGACAGGCGGCCGGTGCTGCAGCCCGACCTGGCCGCCACGGGAGCGTCGCGGTGGCCGAGCTTCACCGCCGCCGCTCTCGAGGCAGGCATCGCAGCCGTATTCGCCTTCCCACTGCAGATCGGTGCAATCCGGCTCGGAATGCTCGACCTGTATCGCGACACGACCGGTCCATTGGACGGACCTCAGCTGGCCGACGCGCTGGCGTTCGCCGAGGCGGCTACCGCGATCTTGTTGCATCTGCAGGACGAGACCGCGCCGGGCCAGCAACTGCACCCTCAGTTGGCCGAGGCCGTTGACAGCCGCCGTGAGATTCATCAGGCGACCGGGATGATCACGGCGCAGGCCGGGATCGGCCTGGCAGAGGCTTTGCTGCGCCTACAAGCCCATGCCTACAGCAGTCAACGTCTACTGATAGACGTGGCCAAGGACGTGGTCGCCCGGAAGTTACGTTTCGGGCCCGAAGACGATCATCATGAATAAACACGATCCGGACACGGCGATCGTGTCAGAAAAGAGAGTGCCATGAGCAGGGAGCAGCAACTGGCCGGTGTGTTCGTCGAACTCGCCGATACCCTCGTCGCCGATTTCGATGTCATCGACTTCCTGCACACCCTGACCGAACGCAGCGTCGAACTGCTACAGGCCGACGCGGCCGGTCTCATCCTGGCCGACCCGCAAGGGCAACTGCATGTGCTGGCCTCCACCAGCGACGAGGCCCGCTTGCTGGAGCTGTTCGAGCTGCAGGAGTCCGGAGGACCCTGTTTGGACTGCTTCACCACCGGGGAACCGGTCGTGAACCTCGACCTGGCCGAGGTCGAGGCCCGCTGGCCGCGCTTCCACGCAGCGATTGCCGCGGCCGGTTACCACTCCGTGCATGCCCTGCCGCTGCGGCTGCGCCGACAGGTCATCGGAGCGATGAATCTGTTCTGCCAGACCGAGTCCACCCTGAGCGACGACGACATCGTGGTCGGTCAAGCATTGTCCGACGTCGCCACCATCGGTCTACTGCAGGAACGGACCGTGCGTCACGGCGAGATCGTCGCCGAACAACTTCAGGCAGCGCTGAACAGCCGCATCGTGATCGAACAGGCCAAGGGAGTACTGGCCGAGCGCGCTGGTATCGGTGTGGATGCGGCCTTCGCCATGCTGCGCGCGTACGCGCGCCACAACGGACGTAAGCTGCGCGCGGTAGCCGCCGCCGTGATCGACGGCTCCTTGGACGCGGCGCTGGCGCAGCCCCAACGGCACAGCAAGTAGCGGCGATCTTCTCAGGCTGCTGCCCACCCCTCGGCGCGTTCTGATAGTGGTGGTCTGAGCCCGACCTACCTCCTCGTCGGCAGCGTAGCGCTCCCAAGTTGACGCTGCATCGGCGTGCGTGTCAGCGTTGGGGTAGCGCGTGTCAGGGCGCCTCCTCTTCGCGGCAAGCACTGAGTGCACCTGGACTGTTGGACCTTCAGTCATGGCCGATGGACCCTTCGGGACGGCCTGGTCAGCGGAGCGGGTCGTCTGGGAGGACTGTCGAATGTCGGCTACACCGCTGCCTGCGAAGGCGAGTCTCAGTCAGTTGCGCGCTCGCGCCAAGGAGCTGCGTAAGGCGGTCGTGAAGGGGCGGCCGGATGCGATCGGGCTGGCGCGCGCGTACCACCCCGCGTTCGACCCGGCCGGCTTCACGTTGCGGGACGCGCAGCTGACGATCGCCCGCGAGTACGGGCTGGCCAGCTGGCCGGAGCTGATGCAGAAGGTCGCGACCGAGCTCGTCGAAGGGCGTGAGCTGCACCGGTACTTCGGGGTCGAGCTGAACAACGAAACCTGGGACCTGCTCGAACAGATCGACGAGACCAGCCCGCTGGTCGACCAGGAGCGGATGCTGTACGGCGCGTACGCCGCCTGTCTGCACTGGCTCGAAGCCGGGAACGAAGCCAACCACGCCCGTGGCGAGCACCTGATCGCTCGGGTCGCGCTCCGGATCGGCCGGGTCGAGCTCGGCCTGCACCACGCGCGCCGCTGCCTCGAGCTCGTACTGGCGTACCCGGAGCAGATGGGGGACTGGGACGAGCCGTTCGCGCGGGAAGCACTGGCGCGGGCGCTCGCTGCGAACGGGCAACCGGCTGCCGCGCGTGCCGAGCTGGACCGGACGCGGGAACTGGCCGAGCGCATCTCCCGCGAAGGCGACCGCAAGGTGCTCGAAGAGGAACTCGCCAAGGAGCCTTGGTTCGGCCTTACTTCTTGACGCGTGTCTGGAGTCCGTCGAGCAGCGCGTCGAGGCCGTAGACGAAGCTCTCGGTGAGGGCGGCGTCGAGGCCGGTCACGGTCCGGCGGCGGACGGACTCCTGCATGCTCGGGAAGTCGCCGGCCGCGGACTCCGCCTGCTCGAGGATGTCCGCGACCCACTCCTTCTCGGACCGCCCCGACTTGCGGGCCATCTCGCGGGTGGCGACCTCGGCGCTGGCCGTCCCGAGTACGTACGACATCACGCTGCCCATCGCCAGGTCGACCTCGCGGTCGGAGAACCCGGCGGCGCCGAACAGCACCATGCCGCGGGCGCCGAGGCGCATCGCCTTCGGCCCGATGCTCGGCCGGGTGTACATCACCTCGGGCAGCCACGGATGCCGCAGTACGGCGGACCGCAGGCTGTGGCCGAACAGCAGCGCGCCGCTCCGCCAGCCGGCCAGCTCCGGTTCGGGTACGTCGATCTCGCCCCAGACCTCGTCGATCAGCAGGTCGATCAGGTCGTCCTTGGTCGGGACGTGCCAGTACAGGCTGGTGGCGCCGGCGTCGAGCTTCGCGGCCAGCTTCCGCATGCTCAGGCCGGTCACGCCCTCGGTGTCGAGGAGCTTCATCGCGGCGGCCACGATCTGCTCCCGGCTGAGCGTCTCGCGCGCGGATGACGCCTTGCGTTCCCGGGTCCAGATCGTCTCTCTCATGGCTCCCATCCTACAAAGGACTCGCACGCCGTACGAGAGTGTCGTACAGTGTGCGAGTGACTAGTACACCGTTCGAGTCTTCCGAAGCCACCACGGGGCACCCCCGGCGCTGGTGGATCCTGCTCATCCTGTGCCTGAGTCTGATGGTGCTGGTGGTCGACAACACCGTCCTGAACCTGGCCATCCCGTCGCTGATGCGCGACCTGGACGCGAGTCCCGCCGACATCCAGTGGGTGATCGACGCCTACATCCTGGCGTTCGCCGGGCTGTTGCTGACCGCGGGAAGCCTGTCCGACCGGTACGGGCGGCGGAAGATGCTGCTGTTCGGCCTGGTGCTCTTCGGCGCTGCCTCGCTGCTCGCGACCCTCGCCGAGAACCCCTGGCAGCTGATCGCCTGCCGCGGGCTGATGGGCGTCGGCGGCTCGCTGCTGATGCCGAGCACGCTGTCGCTGCTGTTCACCGTGTTCCCGCCGGAGGAGCAGCGCAAGGCGATGGCCGGCTGGTCGATGGTCGCGATGGTCGGCGTGGTGGCCGGCCCGACGGTCGGCGGCGTACTGCTGAACCACTTCTGGTGGGGTTCGATCTTCCTGCTGAACGTACCGATCGCGGCGCTCGCGATCATCGGCACGCTGGCGCTGATCCCGGAGTCGAAGGGCCCGGCGCGGGACGTCGACCCGGTCGGTGCCGTACTGACCATGGTCGGGATGGCGTCGATCGTGTGGGCGATCGTGTCGATCCCGCTGCACGGCTGGGGGTCGGCCCGGGTGCTCGGCGGGCTGGCGGTCGGGGTGGTCGCGCTGACCGCGTTCGCGCTGTGGGAGAAGCGGAGCGCGCACCCGATGGTGCCGCTGGCGTTGTTCAAGGACCGGCGGTTCAGCGGTACGAGTTTCTCGATCGTGCTGCTGTCGTTCACCGCGGGCGGTCTGCTGCTGGCGTTGACGCAGTACCTGCAGTTCGCGCTCGGGTACTCGCCGCTGAAGGCCGGTCTGGCGCTGATCCCGTACGCGCTGTCGGCGGCGCTGTTCAACGGTCTGGGCGCGACGCTCGGGAAGAAGATCGCGGACCGGACGCTGATCTCGGTCGGGCTGCTGATCATCGCGGGCAGTTTCGCGATCCTGACGCAGGTGTCGGACACGAGCGGGTACGGGCTGCTGATCGTGGGCCTGCTGGTGATGGGCGTCGGCGGTGGTCTGGCCGGTCCGGCGGCGTACACGCTGCTGATGCAGGCCGTTCCGCCCGAACACCGCGGCGTCGGCTCGGCGATGAACGACACCGTCCAGCAGACGGGCGCCGCTCTGTCGGTCGCCGTACTGGGCAGCGTCCTGGCCTCGGCGTACTCGTCGGCACTCCCGGACTCGGTCCCGGAGGCGGCGCGCAAGTCGATCGCCGCCACGCTCGCCCTCGGCCCGGATTTCTTCGCCGCCGCGAAGCACGCCTTCGTCGACGCGATGTCGATCGCCATGACGGTCGGCGCCGCCGGCGCGGTTGCCGGCGCGCTGGTCGCCCTCACGGTTCTGCCGAAGGGTGAGGCGAAGGTGCAGGACCTGACGGCCGTGGACGACCCGGTGCACTGACAGCATTTGGAGCCGTGCCTGACTACCAACAGCTCGCGAACCTGGCCCTGATGTCGATGCTGATCCTGCTCCCGGTCGCACTCGGCACGATGCTGTACGGCCGCTCGCACGGCACCCGCCGCGTACTCAAATGGGCCAACGCGCTCGCCGTGGTGTCGCTCGTGCTGGCCATCGGGTACGACGTGGCCGCGGCGGTGGTGCTGATCCTCATCGAGCCCACCCCCGGCCACCCGCCCTGGACCAACCCGGAGTTGGCCACGAAGTACCCGTACTTCTACCTCCCCATCGGCGCCGGGGCCTTCCTGGCGGCCCTGGGAATCCTCGTCGGAGCCATCCGGGCCCGCCACAAGGTGGGCTGACCGCCCCCTTCCGCCCGGGCTCGGGGAGGATTTTCGTCCCGAATCGGGAAGAGATCCTCCCCACGTCCGTTGTCCACAGCGGAAAACTGAGCTGTCGGCGGGCGGTGTGATGCGTGCATGTTCTTGGGCGTGGAGGAGAGAACTGCGGGTTCGTTCGGGGAACTGCGTCGCGGGCAGGCGGGTGCGTTCACCCGGGCGCAGGCATTGGCCCACGGAATTACCGACAAGGTGTTGCTCGGGCGTCGTCGGTCCCGGCAGCTGCAGCGGGTCCACACCGGGGTGTACGTCGACTTCACCGGGCCGCTGCCGTGGGAAACCAGGATGTGGGCGGCGTTGCTGGCATGTGGACCGGACGCGGCTTTGACGGGGACGACGGCACTCCGGCGGTACGGCGTTGTCGACTCACGCGACGAGCGGATCCACATCGCCGTACCGCATTCGCGTCGGGTCGACCCGAAGCACGGGGTCGTCGTCACTCGGCACCGCCGGCTGCACTCGCTCGTGCAGGTGGCTCGCGAGCCACCTGCGGTCCGATTGGAGGTCGCGCTGCTCGTCACCGCCGGTGCGGAAGCGGACGTTTCGAAGCAGGCCGCCGTACTGTTCGATGCTTGCCGGCAGCGTCGGACGACGCCGAGCCGGTTGCTGACGGAGCTGGAGTCGCTCCCGGAGCTGCCTGGCCGCCGGATCCTGCGACGGATCCTGTCCGAGGCAGCCGAAGGCGTTCAGTCGTTCCTTGAGCAGGCGTACCTCCAGCGCGTCGAGCGGGCGCACGGGTTGCCGCGGGCGCGCCGCCAGGTCCGCGCCGTGGCCGCGGGCGCCGTCGTGTATCGGGACTCCGTGTATTCGCCGTACGACGTGATCGTCGAACTGGACGGTCAGACGGGTCACGCCGACGCGGCCAGCCGCTGGCGCGACATGACCCGGGACAACGCGGCAGCAGCGAGCGGCAAGGTGACGCTGCGATTCGGGTACCAGCTGGTCAGCGACCCGTGCGGTGCAGCTGCCCAGGTAGCAGCTGCTCTTCGCTTCCGTGGCTGGTCCGGCACTCCACACCCCTGCTCCGGCACTTGCCCAATCACCACCTGACCAAGTCGGGGAGGATTTCGTGCCGATCCGGGGGCAAAATCCTCCCCAACCCGGACGTTGCGGGCGGCGGGGGCGCAGGGGCCGCGCGCGGTTGTGGACAGCCGATTCACGGTCTTGGCGTTTGGGTTTCTAGACTGCAATCCGCAGACGTACCAACCCGAGAGCGAGCCATGTCCGGTCCCAACACTGATTACGACCCGGTCGAAGTGACGCCGCTGCATGCCGAAGAGGTGGAGCGGACCCGCGACGAGGCGCTGAAGGCGTTTACCGAGGCGGCCGATCTGGCCGCCCTGCAGGAAGCCAAGTCGGCGCATATGGGCGACAAGTCGCCGATCGTGCTGGCGAACCGGGAGATCGGCGCGCTGCCGCCGCAGGCCCGCAAGGAGGCCGGGCAGCGGATCGGCGCCGCCCGGAAGGCGATCAACGAGGCGTTCGCGGCCCGGCTCGCGGTGCTCGAGGCCGAGCACGAGGAGCAGATGCTGGCCACCGAGCGCGTCGACGTGACGCTGCCGTGGCACACCCCCGAGCTCGGCGCGCGGCACCCGCTGTCGCTGATCTCCGAGCAGGTCGCGGACGTCTTCACCGCGCTCGGCTGGGACGTCGCCGAGGGTCCCGAGATCGAGGCCGAGTGGCTGAACTTCGACGCCCTGAACTTCCAGCCCGACCACCCGGCACGGCAGATGCAGGACACCTTCTTCGTCGAGCCGGCCGGCTCCGGCAAGGTCCTGCGGACACACACGTCCCCGGTGCAGGCGCGGTCGATGCTCAGCCGCAAGCCCCCGATCTACGTGATCTGCCCGGGCCGCGTGTTCCGCACCGACGAGCTGGACGCGACGCACACGCCGGTCTTCTACCAGGTCGAGGGCCTGGTCGTGGACGAGGGCATCACGCTCGCGCACCTCAAGGGCACCCTGGACCACTTCGTCGTCTCGATGTTCGGCGAGGGCCTGGAGGCGCGGCTCCGGCCGAACTTCTTCCCGTTCACCGAGCCGTCGGCCGAGGTCGACCTGAAGTGCTTCGTCTGCCGCGGCGCCTCCGTCGGCAACCCGGACCGCCCGTGCCGCACCTGTGGCAGCGAGGGCTGGATCGAGTGGGGTGGCTGCGGCGTGGTGAACCCGCGGGTCCTGCAGGCCAACGGCATCGACACCGAGCGGTACTCGGGCTTCGCCTTCGGCATGGGCCTGGAGCGGACGCTGATGTTCCGCAACGGGGTCGAGGACATGCGCGACATGGTCGAGGGTGACGTGCGGTTCAGCCGCCAGTTCGGGATGGAGATCTGATGCGGGTCCCACTGTCATGGCTTCGTGAGTACGTCGACCTGCCGGCGGACGTCACCGGCCGCCAGGTCGCGGAGCAGCTGATCCGGGCCGGCCTCGAGGTGGAGACCGTCGAGGAGTCCGACCTGACCGGCCCGCTCGTGGTCGGCAAGGTGCTGACGTACGAGAACGAGCCGCAGAAGAACGGCAAGACGATCCGCTGGTGCTCGCTCGACATCGGCAAGGACGAGCCGCAGTGGGTCGTCTGCGGTGCGCACAACTTCGAGGTCGGCGATCTCGTGGTCGTCGTGCTGCCGGGCGCGGTGCTGCCCGGCGGGTTCGCGATCTCGGCGCGGAAGACGTACGGGCATGTGTCCAACGGGATGATCTGCTCGAGTTCCGAGCTCGGGCTGGGCGACGACGGTACGAACGGCATCGTCGTCCTCGAGCCGGGCGAGGCGAAGCCGGGTGACGACGCGATCGAGCTGCTCTCGCTCGCCGATGACGTGCTGGACATCGCGGTGACGCCCGATCGTGGGTACTGCCTGTCGATCCGCGGCGTCGCGCGTGAAGCGGCGACGGCGTACGGCGTACCGCTGAAGGACCCGGCCGACCTCACCCTTGACGGCTCCGGCGAAGGCGGTTACCCCGTACGCGTCGACGATGCCTCGGCCTGCAGCGTGTTCGTGACGCGGACGGTGACCGGGATCGACCCGAAGGCGTTGTCGCCGCGGTGGATGCAGAAGCGGCTGCTCGCGTCCGGGATGCGGCCGATCTCGGTCGGCGTCGACGTCGCGAACTACGTGATGCTCGAGCTCGGCCAGCCGATCCACACCTACGACGGGGCGCGGCTGTCCGGCGAGATCGTGGTCCGGCGGGCGAACGCCGGCGAGAAGCTGATGACGCTGGACGACCAGACGCGTGAGCTGGACGCCGAGGACCTGCTGATCACCGACGACTCCGGCCCGATCGGCGTCGCCGGTGTGATGGGTGGGGCGACGACCGAGATGTCCGACACGACCACCGACGTCGTGATCGAGGCCGCGCACTTCGACCCGATCGTGATCGCGCGGGCGTCGCGCCGGCACAAGCTGTCGTCGGAGGCTTCCCGCCGCTTCGAACGCGAGGTGGACCCGGCGCTCCCGCGGTACGCCGCCCAGCGCGTCGCGGACCTGCTGGCCCAGTACGCCGGCGGCACGATCCTCCCGGACGAGACGGTCGTGGACACCCACGCCGCCCCCACCCCGGTCAACCTCCGCGCCGACCACGCCGCCCGCGTGGCAGGCGCGCCGATCACCCTCGGGGTGACGCTTCAGCACCTCCGCTCCGTCGGCTGCACGGTCGAGCGGGCGGAGGAGGGCGCGACGCCGGCCCCGCTCGCGGTGGGTGTGCACGCCCCGGCCCTCGTGACCGACCCAGCCGGCGCGGCGCCGGAGTCGGCCTCGGCCGGCGGCCCGGGTGGCGCGGCGGGATCGGGCTCGGCGGCTGACCTGGTCGGCGATGATTTGCTGACTGTGGTGCCGCCGTCTTGGCGGCCCGACTTGCGGGACCCCAACGACTTTGCCGAGGAAGTCATTCGGCTGTTCGGGTACGACAACGTGCCTTCGGTGCTGCCGGCGGCGCCGGGTGGGCAGGGGCTGACCGTTTCGCAGAAGCGGCGCCGGAAGGTGGCGACGGCGCTTGTCGGCGCGGGGCTGACCGAGGTGGTGTCGTACCCGTTCACGGGCGACGCGGACTTCGACGCGATGGGGATCCCGGCGGGCGACTCACGACGTACGACGGTCAAGCTGGTCAACCCGCTGTCCGACGAAGAGCCTTCGATGCAGACGACCCTGCTCGCCACCCTGCTGCGGACCGCCGAGCGGAACGTCGGCCGCGGCGCGACGGACCTCGCGATCTTCCAGACCGGCCTGGTCTTCCTGCCCAACGCCGAGACGAAGCCGGCGCCGCTCCCGTCGGTCGCGCAGCGCCCGAGTGACGACGAGATCCAGGCGTTGTACGACGCCCTCCCGGAGCAGCCGCTGCACGTCGGCGCGGTGCTGACCGGTTCGCTGACGCCGACCGGCTGGTGGGGCAAGGGCCGTCCGGCGGGCTGGGCGGACGCGGTCCAGATCGCGCGGCTGGTCGCGTCCGCGGTCGGCGTCGAGCCGGTCGTGAAGAACGTCGAGCTCGCGCCGTGGCACCCGGGGCGGTGCGCGGAGTTCTCGGTCGACGGCAAGGTGATCGGTCATGCGGGCGAGCTGCACCCGAAGGTGTGTCAGGCGTTCGGGCTGCCGGCCCGCTCGAGTGCGCTCGAGCTGGACCTGGACGCGCTGATCGCGGCGGGCCCGGAGTCGATCACCGCGCACCCGTTCTCGTCGTACCCGGTCGCGAAGGAGGACGTCGCGCTGATCGTCGCGGCGGACGTCCCGGCGGCCGACGTACAGGCGGCGCTGGCCGAGGGTGCGGGCGATCTGCTGGAGTCGGTGCGGCTGTTCGACGTGTACACGGGTGAGCAGATCGGCGAGGGGAAGAAGTCGCTCGCGTTCGCGCTCCGCTTCCGCGCGCCGGACCGCACGCTGAAGGAGAACGAGGTCGCCGACGCCCGCCAGGCCGCGGTCCAGGTGACGGTCGACCGCTTCGACGCCGTCCAACGGGTCGGCTGACCACCATGCCCAGGGGCGGGCTGCGATGAGCGGCGGGCACCCGCGGGTGGCTGTTGCCGCGCCGAACGCGGCAGCGGCGGACGCAGGTGTGCGGGTTGCGGCTGAAGGCGGCAACGCGGTGGACGCTGCGATCGCGGCCACGCTCGTCACGATGGTGAACGAGATCGGCATCGTCTCGCCGGCGTCCGGTGGATTCGTCACGTTGCAGGTGGCCGGCGGTGAACCGGTCACTATCGACGGCTGGGTGGAGATGCCCGGCCGCGGCCTGCCCAGCGAGCGGTTCGGCCGCGGCGTCTGGGACATCACCACGGACTACGGCGGCGGTACGACGACCACCGTCGGCCACGGCTCGGTCGCCACCCCCGGCGGCATGAAGGCTCTCGGCCTCGCTCATCGCCGCTCCGGCAAGGCGCCCTGGCGCGAGGTGGTGCAGCCCGCGATCGACGTCGCCCGGAACGGGTTCGCGCTCAGCCGCACCTCGGGGTACTACCTCGGCTTCACCCACGAGATCATCTTCGGCTGGCATCAACCCAGCCACGGTGTGGTGCACGACGCGGACGGCGAGGTGATCAAGGCCGGCAGTACGGTCGTGATCCCGGAGCTCGCCGAGGCGCTCGAGCTGATCGCCCGCGACGGCGCCGAGACCATGTACACCGGACAGCTCGCCCAGCTCCTGATCCACGACATGGCCGCGAACGACGGCATCCTCACCGCCGAGGACCTCGCGGCGTACGAGGCCGTCGTACGTCCGGCGCTGATCGTCAAGCAGAACGGCTGGCGTCTCGCGACCAACCCGCCGCCCGCGGTCGGCGGAGTGGCGGCGGCTGCGATGCTCGCATTGCTCGACGGCGTACCGGCCGACGGCTCCTGGCGTCAGCAGGAGCTGGAGCGGCTCATCGAGGTCCAGTACGCCGTACTCGGCCGCCGGCTCGCCGAGCTCGACGCGGAGGACGTACGGAAACTCGAAGGGCAGAAGCTGCTCGAGCTGGCCGCGGCCGGTGACCTCCGAGCGCTGACCTCCCCGAGTACGGCGACGGTGTCGGTCGTCGACGACGAGGGTGACGCGTGTGCGATCACGGTCTCCTCGGGTTACGGCTCCGGCGTGCTGACGCCCGGTACCGGCATCTGGCTCAACAACGCGCTCGGCGAGCAGGAACTCCTGCACGGCGGCCCGCACAGCCTCGCCCCGGGCACCCGGCTCACCTCGAACATGGCGCCGAGCGTCGCGCGACGCGACAGCGACGGCGCCGTACTCGCGATCAGCTCGCCCGGTTCGGACCGGATCCCGACCGCGCTCGCCCAGGTCTACGCGCTGTACACGCACGGTGGGCTCACGCTCCGCGAGGCCGTCGAGCACCCGCGGCTGCACGTCCGGGTCCGCGAGGACGTGGTCGTCGACTACGAGGACGACCTGCCGGTGTCCGGTTCGACCGCGCTGCCGACCCGCCCGATGCCGCCGCACTCGATGTACTTCGGCGGTGTCGCGGCCGCGTTCTGGGATCCGGCCGACGGACTGCTCGCGGTCGGCGACCCGCGCCGCACCGGTGCGGTGGCGATCTCGCCGACGTAGCGCACGCTAAGGTCAACCCCTGATCTCTGGAGAAAGGCAGCCGATGCGGGACAAGCCCGAGCTCTCCGTCGTCGTACCGATGTACGACGAGGAAGAGGTGCTGCCGATCTTCTTCCAACGGATGCACCCGCTGCTCGACAGGCTCGGGATCACGTACGAGCTGCTCGTCGTCGACGACGGCAGCCGGGACAAGACCGCCGCGCTGCTGCTCGACGCCGCGAAGGACTGGCCGCAGCTACGGGTCGTCCGGCTGCTCCGCAACAGCGGTCACCAGGCGGCGCAGTCGGCCGGCTTCCGTCGTGCCCGCGGCCGGTACGTCGTCACGATCGACGCCGACCTGCAGGATCCGCCCGAGGTGATCGCCGACTTCCTGCGCGCTGTCGAGGAGGAGGACGTCGATGTCGTGTACGGCGTCCGTTCCGACCGCTCGAGCGACTCGTGGGCGAAACGGACGACCGCCCGGCTGTACTACCGGTTGATGTGCCGCCTGGTCGGCAAGGAGATTCCGTTCGACGCGGCCGACTTCCGGCTGGTGACGCGCCGCGTGGTGGATGCGGTGAACGGGCTGCCCGACGACGGCCGGGTGTTCCGGCTGGTGATCCCGTGGCTCGGCTTCCCGAGCACCGAGGTGAAGTACGTCCGGGCGGAGCGCGCCGCCGGCACCACGAAGTACAGCGTGTCGAAGATGGTCCGGCTGGCGTTCGACAGCGTGACCGCTTTCTCGGCGGCGCCGCTGCGGCTGGCGACCTGGCTCGGGCTGCTCGGTGGCGCGATGTCCGGCGTGTTCGTCATCGGCGCGCTGGTGATCAAGCTGACCGGCCGGAGCATCCCCGGTTGGACGTCGACGGTGCTGGCGGTCAGCGTGATCGGCGCGATCCAGTTGCTCTGTCTCGGGCTCCTCGGTGAGTACGTCGCCCGCCTGTTCCAGTCGAGCCAGCGGCGGCCGCAGTTCCTCGTCGGCTACGACAGCCTGGAGGACCACGGCCATCAGGAGCCGGTCCACGAAACGCGGAGATGAGGCGGGCTCTCCCGTGGCTGCTGCCGATCCTGGCAGCGGTCTACGGGTTCGTCGCGTTGGGGGACGTCGGTGCGGGGCCGGTGCTCAAGTACGCCGCGTACTTCGCCGGGGCGATCGCCCTGCCCGGCACGCTGATCCTGCGGGCGGTGTGGCGCAGTACCGGTAACTGGGCGGAGGACCTCGGGCTCGGGTCGGTCGTCGGCGCGACCTGGCAGTTGATCGGCTGGGCGGTCTTCACCGCGTTCGGCTGGCAGCGGTGGCTGATCGTCTGGCCGGTGCTGCTGCTGATCGGGTTCGCAATCGCGGGGCGGCGGCACTTCCGGATCGCCGAGCCCGCGCCGTTGCCGGTCGCGTGGACTGTCGGCTTGGCGGTGTCGGCAGCCGTGGTGGTCGGTGCGACCACGCTCGGAGTGATGGCGTACCACGCGATGCCTCCGGACGGTAAGGCGTACTACCCGGACCTGCTGTACCACCTGTCGATGGTGCACGAGCTGACCCGCTCGGTACCGCCTGAGCTTCCGCAGGTCGTGGGGGAGCGCCTCGACTACCACTGGTTCGCCAACGCCGACATGGCCGCGGCCGTGGACACCACACACCTGACACCGCTAGTCGTACTGTTCCGCCTGTGGGTGCTCCCATGGTTGGTCGTTTCGCTGCTCGTCTGCGCAACACTCGCCAGGACCGTCAGCCGCACGTGGTGGACCGGCGTACTCGCAGCACTCGCTCTGGCTGCGCCGCAGCTGTTCCTCTTGGTGGACACGAGTGTGAACCTCGCACCGCCGGTCAGCTTGCTCAGCCCGTCGCAGACGTTCGGCATGGTCGCGGCTGTCGCGGTAGCGGTGTTCTTGATCGAGCTGCTGTTCAGAAACGGCACCCGTCGGCTCTGGTTCCTTATCGTGCCTGTAGCGCTAGTAGGTGGCGGCTCAAAGCCGACGGTGCTCCCGCTGCTAGTAGGCGCGGTCGGCCTGGCGGCGCTCTACGTACTAGTGACAACACGACGCTTCCCATGGCGCTTGATCGGTACGACGGCCGTACTGCTCGTCGCGGGCGCCATCACCTTCCTGAGCGTTGCCGGCAGCACCAGTGGTTCTCGCTTACAGTTCCTGGCCGTACTGAAGTCGCTGCCCGTCTACACAGCAGCCACGGGTGACAAGACGCAACCAGGGGACGGCGGGCTTCTTCTTCCAGCGTTGATGCATGGTGAGGTACTAGGAACGCTCAGCCTGTTGCTAGGACTACTCCTCACGCTGCAGGCGATGTCGTGGGCAGGCTTCGGCGTCGTCGGTCAGAAGGACCCGATCGCGTGGTTCCTGCTCGGCGCGATGATCGCGGGCTGGGCCGGCTACCTGCTCGTCGATCACCCGTCGGTCAGCGAGTCGTACTTCGTCTACACAGCCGCACCGTTCAGTCTGGCCGGCGCGGGCTGGTTCGCGGCGAGAAGTGCGCGCGCCTCAGGCAGGCCGGTCCCGATCGCGGTCGCTGCCTTCGTCCTGTCGATCGGGTACGCCGGTCTGCTCGTCTGGGCACGCGGCGTGCCGGCCGCCTCGACCGGTCGCCAGTTGTGGCTCAGCACCCGGATGCTGCTCGTCGTTCTCGGCATCACGCTCTTCCTGCTGCTCGTCTGGCGTCTGACGTTGCGGCAAGCCGGCGGTGGCATGTTGGTCGTGCTCGTGCTGCTCTCGACCGCGCCGATCAGCTCGTTCGTACAGAGTGCCGTCCGCGGGGACACCGAGAAGGCGCCGACGTACCGGGCTGCGCGCTGGTGGGTGTACCCGGACGAGGCCGAGGCGGCGTTGTGGCTCGGGCAGAACTCGGCGACGACCGATGTGGTCGCGACGAACACGTGGTGCCGGCCGGCCGGGTCGATCGCCGCCGGCTGCGACGCTCGCGGCTACCTGGTCAGCGGGATCGCCGGACGCCGTACGCTCCTCGAGGGCTGGGCGTACACGAATCAGGCGATGGCCGACCAGGGCAAGGGCGGCCACCGGTACACCGAGCAGCCGTCGCCGTGGCCGGATCGGCTCGCGCTCACCGAGCAGGCCCTCACCGCACCGACTCCAGCGGTGCTAGGACAGCTCCGCGACGAGTACGGCGTCCGCTGGCTGTACGCCGACGCGCGCAACGGGCCTGTGGCGCCTGTGCTCGACCAGCTGGCCGTTCGGCGACACAGCATCGGCAACGTCACGATCTACGACCTCGCACGGTGATTGTCCCGTAACATGACGTGGCAAGGCCCGCCCGCCCGCGGCCGCAGCAGCTTTTGTGATTGCTCGGGAGGGCTGGACACATGCGGGCAACCCGACCGGGGGCCATTCTTCTTGTCACCGGCCTGCTGAGCCTCGGCACGGTCACCGCCGGCGCCTACGAGGTTCCGACCGCGCCGTTCACGGCTGCCGCCACCACCGCGATGCCGGGTTCCGGACTGCGGCAGACGATCAGCGCGAACGGGATGACCGAGCTGGGCGATCCGTCCACGGCGGGCTTCCGCGGGATCGGGCCGACGACGTACCAGCCGGCGATCGGGACGAACACGCCCGTACAGGACGTCGTGGTCAACACCGGCGACTGCGCGTCCACCGGTGGCTGCAGTGACCGCGGCACGCTGACGGTCGCGTTCTCTCAGCCGGTCCGCAACCCGGTCCTGCACCTCGGCGGCCTCGGCGGCTCGGTCACCCGGACTGTCAGCGGCCGTACGGTCGCGCAGTCCGAACTGCACTCGATCCTGAAGCTCACCACACCCGGCGTCAGCCTGACGAAACTCGGCCAGGGCAACAACCTCGCGGTCACCAGCGACACGATCACGGCCGCGAACCACGACACCGGTCCGAATTGCGTGAACACCAAGTCGCCGTCCGGCCTCGACACGTCCGCGACCGCTGCCTGCGGCTCGGTCCGCGTGAACGGTGTGGTCACCAAGGTCAGCTTCGACGTCACTGCGATGTTCACCAAGCACCCGAAGCTACCGGCGTTGAACAACAGTTCGTCCGGCGACGCGTTCTCGATCGTTGCTACTACCCCTGAGGACTTCGGTGATGCGCCGGCGTCGTACGGCGCCGCGTGGTCGGTGCTGAGCGACGTACAACTCGGGAAGAGCGTCACCGAGGACAACGCGACGGTCGCGAACGGTACGTCCGGGCCGACGGTTCCGGATGCCGGCGATGACGCGGTCGTCTTCGAGCCGCTGCATACCGGTAAGACGTCGTACGCCGCTGATCTGGGATTGGCCGGTACGTCGAAGGCCGGCCGTGCTTGTGGGTGGATCGACCTCAACGTCAACGGTTCGTTCGATCCGGGGGAGCGGGCGTGTGCCGCCTTCGCGGCCGGGCAGACGACCGTGACGTTGCGGTGGGCCGAGATCGCGCCGAAGGCCGGGGCGTCGTACGCGCGGGTCCGGGTCGGGTACAACACCGCGCAGGTCGAGAAACCGACCGGTGCGGCCGACGCCGGCGAGGTCGAGGACTACCCGTTCGCGATCACGCCGCCGCCTCCGCCGGTCCTGACCGGCGACACCGCGACGACCGCCTTCGACACTCCTGTCGTCGTGAAGGTGCTCGCGAACGACAAGCCCGGCGACCCGACTGCACAGCTCGTCCCCAGCACGTTGTGCATTGTTGACAATCAGACGTGCGTGCAGATGGTGAACGTCGTCGGCCAGGCGAAGTATGTCGCGGGCGCTGACGGCACGGTCCGCGTCGAGCCGGTGCCGGGCTTCGTCGGTCCGGCGAAACCGGTCACCTACCGCGTTGCCGACAGCAACGGTACGACGGCGACCGCGAAGCTGACGATGACCGTGTCGCTCCCGGACCACCCGGTCGCCACCCCCGACACCGCATCCACGCCGCAGAACACGAGCGTGACCGTGAAGCCGCTCGCCAACGACCACGCGGCCGCGGGCGTGCAGCTCGTCCCGGGTTCGGTCGTACTGCGTGATCCGGCCGATGCGGCGTTCAAGAAGAAGGTCGTGATCGCGGGCGAGGGCGAGTACGTCGTGAAGCCCGACGGCGGCATGGACTTCGTGCCGGTACCGCACTTCACCGGCGTCGGTACGTCGATCGGCTACCGCGTCACGGACACCACCCACCAGACCGCGGAGTCCACGCTCACCGTCACGGTCACGCCGGTGACGCCGACCGCCAACGGCGACTCGGTCTCGACCGCGTTCGACACCGGTGTCGTCGTACCGGTGCTCGACAACGACCTGCCGGGTTCGCCGGACGCACCGCTCGTGCCGTCGACGCTGCGGTTGGTCGACCCTGTCAACAAGCGGATTGTCGACAAGCTGACGATCGCGCACCAGGGCACTTACACCGCGGCCGCCGGCAAGATCACCTTCGGCCCACTGCACGGCTTCACCGGCGTCGGTACGCCGATCACCTACCAAGTGCTCGACAAGAACGGTACGGCGGCCCGCGCCGAGCTCACCGTGTCCGTCGCGGCCCCCGGCCCACCGGTGGCCAACCCCGACACGATCACGACACTGCAAGGCCGTGACGTGGTCGCGGCCGTCCTCGACAACGACAAGCCCGGACCGACCGGCGCACCGCTGCAGCCCGGCAGCGTACGTCTGCTGACCGCGACCCAGCCCGCGCTCTCACTCGTGGTCCCCGGCCAGGGCAAGTACGTGGTCAAGACCGACGGCACGGTGCTCTTCGATCCGCTGCCGACGTTCAGCGGTACGGCGACCCCGGTCGGCTACCAGGTTGCCGATGGCAACGGTGCGGTCGGCAGCTCGACGCTGACGGTCCGCGTGACGAAGGTCCAGCCGGATGCCGCCGACGACACCGCGGGTACGGCGTACGACACCGACGTCACCGTCCCCGTACTCGCGAACGACGACGCCGGCGACCCGTCGATCCCGCTGGTGCCGAGCACCGTACGGCTGATCGACCCGGCGACCACGCGGCCGACGGCGACACTCGTCGTCCCGGGGCAGGCGAAGTACACGACGACCGCCGACGGCACGATCGAGGTCGACCCGGCGCCGAAGTTCACCGGCGCCGCGACGCCGGTCACGTACCGGGTCGCGGACGTGAACGGTACGACGACCACGGCCACCCTGACCGTCACGGTCGCCAAGCCCGCACCGCCGGCCGCCGAGCCTGACACCGTGACCGGCAAGCAGAACGTCCCGGTCCGCCTGAGCCCACTGGCCAACGACCTGGCCGGCGTCGGCGCCGTCCTCGACCCGCACAGCCTCACGCTGGTCGACCCAGCCGACGGCTCGCTCAAGAAGCTGGTCAAGGTCCCCGGCCAGGCCGTGTACCAGGTCAACCCGGACGGCACGGTCACCGTCGACCCGCTGCCGACCTTCACCGGTACGGCGACCAAGGTGACGTACCGGATCGCCGACGAGTTCGGGCAGACCGCGCGCTCGACGATCACAGTCACGATCGCGCCGATCACCCCGGTCGCGGCCGACGACACCGCGCGGACGCCGTACGACAAGACCGTCACGGTGAGCGTGCTCGGCAACGACAAGCCGGGCGACACGACAGCCCCGCTGGTGCCGGGCAGTCTGCAGCTGATCGATCCGGCGGACGGGCTGGCGAAGGAAGCGGTACGGATCCCGAACGAGGGCACGTACACCGTGGCCGGCGGAGCGGTCCGGTTCGATCCGAGTGCGACGTTCCGCGGTCCGGGTACGCCTCTGACGTACCAGGTCGCCGACACGAACGGTACGAAGGCGACCGCCCGGTTGACGGTGACGGTCGGGCAGCCGCCGGTCGCCGTCGCCGACAACGCCTCCACGCTGCAGAACGTGACCGTGACGATCGACGTGCTGTCCAACGACCGCCCGGGCACCGACGCGACGCTGGACAGCGGATCGGTCGGTCTGAACGGATCCGCGAAGAAGGTGACGGTCGCGGGCGAAGGAACGTACGCGGTCCAGGCGAGCGGAGCGATCGAGTTCGACCCGCTGCCGGCGTTCCGCGGCAGGACGCGTCCGCTGACCTATCGCGTCGCCGACTCGGACGGCAACTACGCAGCCGCGACGCTGACGATGACCGTCGTACCCGTCAACCCGGTAGCGGTCGACGACTCGGCGATCACGCCGTACGGGCAGGCGATCACCGTCAACGTGCTGGCGAACGACAAGCCCGGCGACCCGTCGGCGCCGCTCAAGCCGGGCAGCGTCGTGCTGAATGACGTCAACGGTAAGTACGGCAAGACCCTGACGCGCGCCGGTGAGGGGACGTACGCCGTCGACGCGTACGGCGGGGTGAGGTTCACGTCGGCCAAGGGGTTCCAGGGCGTGACGACACCGACGACGTACCGGATCTCGGACGCGAACGGGACGACCGCGGAAGGCCTGCTCCTGCTGACGGTCGGCAAGGGACCGAAGGCCGTCGCGGACCCGGTCGGCACCAAGCAGAACGTGACCGTGACCGTCGACCCGCTCGCGAACGACCAGCCTGGGACCGGCGCGCAGCTCGACCCGGCGTCGCTCCAGGTGTACGGCGCGACGTGGGGGCCGACGACGGTCGTCCCGGGGCAGGGTGTGTTCACCGTGAAGTCCGGGAAGATCACGTTCGACCCCGAACCGGCGTACCGCGGCGTCGTGTCGATCGCGTACCGGGTGCAGGACTCGACCGGGAACCTCGCGAGCGCGTCCGTCACGGTGACGGTCGCCCCGATCGTCCCGGTGATCAAGGACGACGTCGCGAACACGCCGTACGAGACCGCGGTCACCGTCGAGGTGCTCGCGAACGACGGTCCCGGTGACCCGAGCGCCCCGCTGACAGCCGGCGGTCTCCGCCTGATCGATCCGGTGAACGGCGATCCGCTGCCGGCGCTCGTCGTACCGGGGGAGGGCACGTTCACGGTTCAGCCGACCGGCGCGATCCGGTTCGCGCCGGTCGACGGGTACGCCGGGACCGCGGTCCCGGTCGGGTACCAGGTTGCCGACCGCAACGGCACGATCGGGTCCGGCACATTGACCGTGACGGTGCAGGCGCGTCCGGTCGCGATGCCCGACGAGGCACGAACCAAGCAGCACGTCGCGGCCACGATCGACCCGCTCGCGAACGACAAGCCAGGTCCCGGCGCGAAGCTCAACCCGGACTCGCTGCTGCTCGTCGGCGCGGACGGTGCCCTGGTCAACCAGGTCAACAGCCCACGCGAAGGCACCTACCTTGTTGCCGATGGCAAGGTCACGTTCACGCCGGAGCCGACGTTCTCGGGCACGACTCGACCAGTCGCCTACGAGGTGAAGGACTCCAACCAGAATGTGGCCCGCTCGACGATCACCGTCACGGTCGACCCGGTCCGGCCGGTGATCGTCGACGACAGCGCCGAGACCGCGTTCGGTACGCCGGTGACCGTCAACGTGCTGAAGAACGACAAGCCGGGTGACCCGTCGGCGCCGCTGCGTACGGATTCCGTCGTACTGCGGGATCCCGCCGACGGTCGCGAGAAGAAGTCGGTGACGGTGCCGCGCGAGGGCAGCTTCGTCGTCGGTGACAGTACCGTCACCTACACCCCGGCGAAGGGCTTCGTCGGTACGACGCGGGCACTCGCGTACCGGGTCACCGACGCGAACGGTACGTCGGACACCGCGCTGCTCGACGTGACCGTCGCCGGTCCACTGCTCGCGAAAGCGGCACCGGACAGCGCGACCGGTACGCCGGGCAACCCGGTCACGGTCAACCCGTTGCTGAACGACAGCGGCACGATCAAGCCCAGCTCGGTCTGCCTGCGAACGACGGACTCCTGCACGAAGCACGTGACGAACAGGGCCGGCACCTGGTCGGTCGGCGCCGACGGCACGGTCACGCTGAAGCCGGTCGCGGCGTTCACCGGCACCGCGAAGATGACGTACGAAACCGACGGCATGACCACCGCCCCCGTGAAGGTCACAGTCGGCGCGCAACCGGTCGAGCAGCCCCAGACCTACAACCGCGCCGACCTACCACCGACCGGCGGCCCGCCACCCGTCGTCCTCACCGTCGGCGTCCTCCTCGCCGCCCTCGGCGCGACGCTCGTTCTCCTCGCCCGAACCAGGCGCTGAACTACAGGTCCTTCACCAGCATGATCTCGTCGCGGTAGTCGTCGGGCGCGACGCGGACCGCGCGCGGGTGCGTACCGACGACGCGATAGCCGAGCGGACCGTAGAAGCTCTCCAGGCCGAGGCCGCCGCGGATCGTCAGCTGGAGCTGCTCGAGCCCGAGGTCGACCGCCGAACCGCGCAGACCCTCCATCAGCAACCGCCCGGCGCCGTTGCCCTGGTACCCCGGATGCACCATCACCCGCAGCACCGTCCGCCAGTGCGCCTGCAACGCGCTCCCGCGGGACACCAGCATGCCCATCCCGACGTACCGCTCGCCGTTGTGCAGCACGCCGAGCAGGTCCAGCCCGGCCGCGACCCGCCCGAGCGCGCCGTCCAGGTTCTCCGCGACCAGGTCCACCGGCGCGGGCGCTGTGTACCCGACCGCGCCGCCCGCGTTCGTCGCGGCCACCCAGGTGTCCAGCAGGTCCGCTCGCAACCCCGGGTCGAGTGCCTCGTCCGGGTCCGCCACCAGATACTTCACTGCGCCTCCATCTGCGACTGAGTTGCAGATAGTCTACGGCTCGATCGACGGAACCTGCCCCAGTTTGTCCGGGTTCCGGATCAGGTACAGCTCGGTGATCCGGCCGTCCGTGCTCTTCATGAACGTGACCGTGTCCGGCTGGTCGTCGAAGTACGCGACGTACGCGAGCTCGTCGTTCAGCGACGCCATCCGGATCTCGAACCCCGGGTTGTCCGCGAGCACCGCGAACAGCCAGCGGGCGATCTTCTCCGCGCCGTGGATCGGCCGCAGCGCGGCGCGCTTCTTGCCGCCGCCGTCGCTGATCAGTACGGCATCCGGCGCGAGCAGCGCGACCACCTGATCGAAGTCGCCGCTCCCGGCGGCCTGCATGAACCGCATCGTCAGCTCGTCGTGCCGCGCCTTGTCCACGTGGTGCCGCGGCTGCCGCGCGTGGACGTGCTCGCGGGCGCGGTGGGCGAGCTGTCGTACGGCGGACTCCGACCGGCCGAGCGTGTCCGCGATCTCGTCGTACGGCAGGTCGAAGACCTCCCGCAGCACGAACGTGGCGCGCTCCAGCGGGGACAGGGTTTCGAGTACGACGAGCATCGCCATGCTGACCGAGTCCGCCAGCTCGACCGCGGCGGCCGGGTCGTCGTCATCGGTTGCGAGCGGCTCGGGCAGCCACGGGCCGACGTACGACTCCCGGCGCGCCTTCTGCTCGCGGAGCTTGTTCAGCGCGAGGCGGGTGGTGATGCGGATCAGGTATGCCCGCGGTTCGCGGATGTCGTCGTGATCGACGCCGGCCCAGCGCAGCCACGCCTCCTGGACCACGTCCTCCGCGTCGCTGACGCTCCCGACCACCCGGTACGCCGCGCCGACCAGCACCTGACGATGCTCGGCGAACTCCGCCGCGAGCTGTTCCTCGGTCACTGCACCGGCCTCAGTTCGCAGTACTCCTTGAAGCCCTGGCTGGTGAGCCCGAGCGCGGCGTTCGTCCGGGAGCGGTAGTTCTCCAGCGAGACGGTCGCCGTGAGCTCGACCAACTGCTCGTCGGTGAGGTCTGCCCGCAACCGCTCGACCAGCTCGTCGGTGACCTCCGGCGGGGTCGCCGTCATCGCCTCGGCGTAATCCATCACCGCGCGCTCCAGATCCGAGTAGACGTCACTGTCCCGCCACCCTGGCACATCCCGCAGCTTCGCCTGGTCGACACCCTGGTGATGGAACTCCCAGTACCCGAAGTCCATGCACCAGCTGCACCCGATCCGGGCCGACGTCACCATCACCGCCAGTGCCTTCAGGCCGGGATCCAGCTTGTTCCAGCGTGCGGCCGACCCCTCCATCATCAGCATCGTGGTCAGCACCCGCCGGTTGTGCAGCGCCGCCTTCCCGGGATCCAGTACCTCGCCGTACTTCCGCCGGCTGCCCCACTCCGCCAGCCGCACGAACCACGTCCGCTTGTGCTCCAGTTCGATCCGCGCCATCACGTCCTCCAAGGTTCGTCGTCGACTCCTGGACACGGCTCACCTGGTCGGTTGTGACATGACCCCGCTCACGACGATCTTGGATATTCATCCGCTTCGTGGCATACTCATTCACATGAGCGTGAAGGTGGCGGTGGCCGGGGCCAGCGGGTATGCGGGAGGCGAGCTGCTCCGGTTGCTGAGCAGCCACCCCGAGGTCGAGATCGGCGCCCTGACCGCCGGTGGGAACGCCGGTACGGCGCTCGGCGTGCACCACCCGCACCTCGTGCCGCTGGCCGGGCGCATCCTGGTCGAGACCACGGCGGAGAACCTCGCCGGTCACGACGTGGTGTTCCTGGCCCTGCCGCACGGACAGTCCGCCGGAATCGCCGAGCAACTCGGCGAGGACGTCACCGTGATCGACTGCGGCGCGGACTTCCGGCTGACCGAGGCCGAGGCGTGGGTCGAGTTCTACGGCGGCGAGCATGCCGGCTCGTGGCCGTACGGGCTCCCGGAGCTCCCCGGTCAACGGGACAAGCTCCGCGGTTCGAGCCGGGTCGCCGTACCGGGTTGTTACCCGACCGTCTCCACGCTCGCCTTGCTTCCCGCCGTACAGGCCGGCCTCGTCGACGCGGGGCAGCTCGTGGTCGTCGCGGTCAGCGGTACGTCGGGCGCGGGCAAGGCCCCGAAGGCGCATCTGCTCGGCGCGGAGGTGATGGGTTCCGCCTCGGCGTACGGCGTCGGCGGAGTACACCGTCACACACCGGAGATCGAGCAGAACCTCACCCCGTACACATCGCAGCCCGTGAGCGTGTCGTTCACGCCCGTACTGGTCCCGATGGCCCGCGGCATCCTCGCGACCTGCAGCGCACCGGTTGCCGAAGGCACCGACTATGCAGCGTTACGGAAGGCGTACGAGGACGCGTACGGCGACGAGCCGTTCATCCACCTGCTGCCCGAGGGACAATGGCCGCAGACGCAGGCCACCCTCGGCGCGAACACCGTGCAGTTGCAAGTAGCCCTCGACCAGCGCACCGGCCCCACCGGCCGAGTCATCATTGTGGCCGCGATGGACAACCTCACCAAGGGCACCGCCGGCGCCGCCGTGCAGTGCATGAACCTGGCCACCGGTCTCGATGAGACCCTGGCCCTGCCTCTCGTAGGAGTAGCCCCGTGACCCTCGCCGTCACCC
Organism: Kribbella sp. NPDC031520; assembly: GCF_055580825.1. Classification (NCBI taxonomy): domain Bacteria; kingdom Bacillati; phylum Actinomycetota; class Actinomycetes; order Propionibacteriales; family Kribbellaceae; genus Kribbella; species Kribbella sp. NPDC031520. The sequence continues at coordinate 10,839 of NZ_JBVIKS010000001.1, read as the reverse complement.
CGGACACTCATGTCGATCGGAGCGCCGGTGTCACCGCGCCGGCCGGCTTCCGAGCGGCCGGAGTGATCGCCGGGATCAAGCCGGCCGGTACGCCGGACCTCACCGTCGTCGTCAACGACGGCCCGCACGACGTCGCCGCCGGCGTCTTCACCACGAACAAGGTGAAGGCCGCGCCGGTGCTCTGGTCGCAGCAGGTCCTGACCGCCGGTGTTCTGAAAGCAGTCGTGCTGAACTCGGGCGGCGCCAACGCCTGCACCGGACCCGAAGGTTTCCAGGACACCCACAAGACCGCGGAGAAGCTGGCCGACGTGCTGGGCGTCGGCGCCGCGCAGATCGGTGTCTGCTCGACCGGCCTGATCGGCGAGCGGCTTCCGATGGATGCTCTGCTTCCCGGCATCGACAAGGCGGTTGCCGCCTTGGCCGACGGGCCTGAGGCTGGGTTGGCGGCGGCGACCGCGGTGATGACGACCGACAACGTGCCGAAGCAGGCCGCGCTGAAACACCCGGACGGGTGGAGCATCGGCGGTTTCGCCAAGGGCGCCGGGATGTGCGCGCCGAACATGGCGACGATGCTGAGCGTGCTCACCACCGACGCCGTCCTCGACCAGCCGCACCTCGACCACGCGCTGCGGAACGCGGTCGGCAAGACGTTCAACCGGCTCGACGTCGACGGCGGTACGTCGACCAACGACACCGTACTGCTGCTCAGCTCGGGTGCCTCCGGGGTGACCGTGACGCCCGAGGCCTTCGAGGCCGCGCTGACCGCACTGGCTGCTGACCTGGTGAAGCAGTTGCAGGCGGACGCGGAGGGCGTCACCAAGCACGTGAGCATCACGGTGCAGGGCGCGGCGTCCGAGGCGGAGGCGTTGGCCGCCGCCAAGATCGTTGCCGAGGACAACCTGTGCAAGACCGCGTTCTTCGCCTCCGACCCGAACTGGGGCCGGATCGCGATGGCGGTCGGCAACGCCCCGACCGCGTTCGACCCGTCACTGCTCGACATCACGCTGAACGGCGCTGCTATCTGTGTTGCCGGCGGCAAGGGCGTCGACCGCTCCGAGGCGGACCTCAGCGGCCTGGAGATCGACGTGGTCATCGACCTGCACGCCGGCCCCGCGTCCGCGACCGTACTCACCACGGACCTCTCGCACGCGTACGTCGAAGAGAACTCGGCGTACTCCTCATGATCTATGAAGGCGCGGTCGAGAAGGCCGCCGTACTGACCGAGGCGCTGCCCTGGCTGAAGCAGTTCCACGGGAAGACCGTCGTGGTGAAGTACGGCGGGAACGCGATGGTCGACGACAAGCTCAAGCGGGCGTTCGCCGAGGACATCGTGTTCCTCCGGTACGCCGGGGTCCGGGTCGTCGTCGTGCACGGCGGCGGGCCGCAGATCAGCGACATGCTCGGCCGGCTCGGGATCGACAGCGAGTTCCGTGGCGGGCTCCGGGTCACCACCCCGGAGGCGATGGACGTCGTCGGCATGGTGCTGGTCGGCAAGGTCGGCCGCGAGCTCGTCGGCCTGCTGAACGCGCACGGCCCGTTCGCGGTCGGCATGTCCGGCGAGGACGCGGGCCTGTTCACCGCGGAACGCCGTACGGCGCTCGTCGACGGCGAGCAGGTCGACATCGGGCTGGTCGGCGACGTGGTCGAGGTCCGCCCGGAGGCCGTGATCGACCTGATCGACGCGGGCCGGATCCCGGTGGTGTCGACGATCGCGCCGGACGAGGACGGCCTGGCGCACAACGTGAACGCCGACACCGCGGCCGCCGCGCTCGCGGTCGCGCTCGGCGCCGAGAAGCTCGTCGTACTGACCGACGTCGCCGGGCTGTATCGGAACTGGCCGGACAGCGACGAGATCATCACGCAGATCGACGCGGCCGAGCTGGCCGAGCTGCTGCCATCGCTGGCGTCTGGCATGGTTCCGAAGATGGAGGCCTGTCTGCGCGCGGTCGAGTCGGGCGTGTCCCGGGCGACTGTGATCGACGGCCGCGTGCCGCACTCGTTGCTGCTGGAGATCTTCACCGACGCCGGAAGTGGAACCCAGGTGATCCCCTCATGACCGAACTGCTCACCGTCGACGGCACCCAGGCCGCGCTCACCGAGCGCTACTCGAGCGCTCTGATGAACACGTTCGGCGCTCCGAAGCGGGTGCTGGTCCGGGGCGAGGGTGCGTACCTGTGGGATGCCGACGGCAACAAGTACCTCGACCTGCTCGGCGGGCTCGCGGTGAACTGCCTCGGCCACGCGCACCCGTTCGTGGTGTCCGCGGTGACCTCGCAGCTCGCGACGCTCGGCCACGTCTCGAACTTCTTCGCCTCCGCACCGCAGATCGCGCTGGCCGAGAAGTTGCTCGGTCTCTTCGATGCTCCCGGCAAGGTGTTCTTCACCAACTCAGGCACCGAGGCGAACGAGGCCGCCTTCAAGATCACCCGGCGTACCGGCCGTACCAAGATCGTCTCCACTGTCGGCGCCTTCCACGGCCGGTCGATGGGCGCGCTCGCGGTGACCTGGAAGCCGGCGTACCGGGAGGCGTTCGCACCGCTGCCGGGTGACGTCGAGTTCGTCCCGTACGGCGACGCCGAGGCGCTGGCCGCCGCGGTCGACGACCGGACTGCGGCGGTGGTGCTCGAGCCGATCCAGGGCGAGAACGGTGTCGTCGTACCGCCGGCCGGATACCTGCAAGCCGCGCGGCGGATCACGTCCGAGCACGGCGCGCTGCTGTGGATCGACGAGATCCAGACCGGGATCGGGCGGACCGGCACGTGGTTCGCGTACCAGACCGAGGGGATCACGCCGGACCTGGTGACGGTGGCGAAGGGCCTCGGCGCGGGCATCCCGATCGGCGCCTGCATCGGGCTCGGCGCGGCCGCGGACCTGCTGCAGCCGGGGAACCACGGGACCACGTTCGGCGGCAACCCGGTCGCGGCGATCGCGGGGCTCGCGGTGCTGACCGTGATCGAGCGGGACGGATTGCTCGACCAGGTGAATGCTGTCGGCAACCACCTCGCGTCGTCGGTGATCGCGCTCGACCATCCGCTGATCGCGGGCGTCCGCGGGCGTGGGCTGTTGCTCGCGATCCAGTTGACCGAGCCGGTGTCCGACCAGGTGGCGGCGCTGGCGCTGGAGGCCGGGTTCGTGATCAACAACCCGACCCCGGACGCGTTGCGGCTGGCGCCGCCGTACATCCTCAGCAAGGCTGATGCGGACAGTTTCGTCGCGGCCCTCCCGGGGCTGCTCGACAAGGTGGAGATCTGATGGTGCGGCACTTCCTGCGGGACGACGACCTGTCGCCGGTCGAACAGGACGAGGTACTCACGCTGGCCGCACAGCTGGCCGGTGACCGGTACGGGCACAAGCCGCTCGAAGGGCCGAAGACCGTCGCGGTGATTTTCGACAAGACGTCGACCCGGACCCGGATCTCGTTCGCCGTCGGGATCGCCGAACTCGGCGGTTCGCCGTTGATCATCGACGCGCAGACGTCCCAGCTCGGACGCGGTGAGCCGATCGCGGACACTGCCCGCGTGCTCGATCGGCAGGTCGCGGCGATCGTGTGGCGGACGTTCGGGCAGTCGCGGATCGAGGAGATGGCCGCGGCGTCGTCCGTGCCGGTCGTCAACGCGCTGACGGACGAGTTCCACCCGTGCCAGATCCTCGCCGACCTGCAGACCGTACGGCAGCACAAGGGCGCGACGGCCGGGCTGAAGCTGGTGTACCTCGGCGACGGCGCGAACAACATGGCGCACTCGTACCTGCTCGGCGGCGCGACCGCCGGGATGCACGTCGTGGTCGGTTCGCCTGCCGAGTACCAGCCGGATCCGGCGATTCTCGCGCGCGCCGCGGAGATCGCGGCTTCGACGGGTGGATCCGTCGCGTGGACCGCGGACGCGGCCGCCGCGGTCGACGGTGCCGATGTCGTTGCCACCGACACCTGGGTGTCGATGGGGCAGGAGGCCGAGGCCGCCGACCGCGAGGCGCCGTTCGTGCCGTACTCGGTCACCGAGCAACTGCTCGGCAAGGCGAAGCCGGATGCGATCGTGTTGCACTGCCTTCCCGCCTATCGTGGCAAGGAGATCGAGGCGGCCGTGATCGACGGCCCGCAGTCGGTCGTCTGGGACGAGGCCGAGAACCGGCTGCACGCGCAGAAGGCGCTGCTGTCGTGGCTGTTGGCAAGGAGTTTCGGGGAATGAGCATCGCCGTACCGACGACCAAGACTGCTCGGCAGCAGCGGATCGTGGACCTGCTGGGTCGGCAGCCCGTACGGTCGCAGACCGAGCTGGCTGATCTGCTGGCTGCGTCCGGGCTGGTCGTCGGGCAGGCGACGCTGTCGCGGGACCTGGTCGAGATCGGTGCGGTGAAGGTCCGCGACTCGTCCGGCCAGCTCGTGTACGCCGTACCCGGTGAAGGCGGCGACCGTACGCCTCGCGCCGGCGAAGCGGCGGCCTTCGAAGCGCGCCTGGCCCGGGTCGCGTCCGAGCTCCTGGTCTCCGCGGAGGGCAGCGCCAACCTGGTGATCCTGCGAACCCCGCCGGGAGCGGCCCAGTACTTCGCGTCGGCGATCGACCACGTGGGACTGGATGACGTTCTCGGCACCATCGCCGGCGACGACACCGTGATGGTCGTCTCCCGCAATCCCACCGGCGGCGAAGCCCTGGCCGCCCGCTTCCTGTCCCTCGCCGCCCGCTCCGAACCGAAGTAGAGGAACTTGTTGTGAGTAGTACAGAGAACGCCGCGCGGGACTCAGCTCTCTGGGGAGCCCGGTTCACTGGCGGTCCAGCTGACGCGCTGGCGGCGCTGAGCAAGTCGACCCAGTTCGACTGGCGACTGGCGCCGTACGACATCGCCGGCTCGAAGGCACACGCGAAGGTGCTGCACCGCGCGGGTCTGCTGACCGACGAGGACCTGGCCGCGATGCTGGCGGGTCTCGACGGGCTTCTCGCCGACGTCCTCGCCGGCCGCTTCCTGCCCGCCGAGGCCGACGAAGACGTGCACACCGCGCTCGAGCACGGTTTGCTGGATCGGCTCGGTGCCGAGCTGGGCGGCCGGCTGCGCGCCGGCCGCTCCCGCAACGACCAGGTCGCGACGCTCTACAAGGCGTACCTGCGTGAGCATGCCCGGATCATCGGCCGGCTGGTGCTGGAGCAGGTCAACACGCTGGCCGAGCAGGCTTCCGCGCATCTGGGTGTGGCCATGCCCGGTCGTACACACCTGCAGCACGCGCAGCCCGTGCTGCTGTCCCACCACCTGCTCGCGCATGCGTGGCCGTTGATCCGGGACCTCGACCGGTTGGCCGACTGGGATGCCCGGGTGGCCGCGGACTCGCCGTACGGTTCGGGTGCTCTGGCCGGTAGTTCGCTGGGGCTCGATCCTGTCTTTGTTGCTCATGAGCTCGGGTTCACGAACTCGTCGGCGAACTCGATCGACGGTACGTCGTCGCGGGACTTCGTCGCGGAGTTCGCGTTCGTGCTGGCGCAGATCGGCGTCGACCTGTCCCGGCAGGCCGAGGAGGTGATCATCTGGGCGACGAAGGAGTTCGGGTTCGTCGAACTGGACGACGCGTTCTCGACCGGGTCGAGCATCATGCCGCAGAAGAAGAACCCGGACATCGCGGAACTCGCCCGCGGCAAGGCCGGCCGGCTGATCGGCAACCTGAGCGGTCTACTGGCGACGCTGAAGGCGCAGCCGCTCGCGTACAACCGGGACCTGCAGGAGGACAAGGAGCCGGTCTTCGACTCCATCGACACCCTCGAAGTACTGCTGCCCGCGTTCACCGGCATGATCCGCACGCTGCGCTTCAACTCCGCGCGCCTGGAAGAGCTCGCTCCACAGGGCTTCTCGCTCGCCACCGACATCGCCGAATGGCTCGTCCGCCAGAAGGTCCCCTTCCGGGTAGCCCACGAACTGGCCGGCGCCTGCGTCCAAGCCTGCGAAAAACGCGGCATCGAACTCTGGGACCTCACCGACGAAGACCTGGCCGCCATCTCCCCGCACCTGACCGCCGACGTCCACTCAGTCCTCACCGTCCAGGGCTCCCTATCCTCCCGCAACACCCGAGGCGGCACAGCCCAGCCCCAGGTCGAAGCCCAGCTGGCCGAACTCCACACCCGAGTAACAGAACACGCCACCCGCCTAGCCTGAGCCGGCGCAACCGGCTTGTCCGGCGGTCGCCTAGGGTGCTGCGCATGCGTCGTTCGCTTCTCGCCGGTCCCGTGCTGGATGTCGCTCCGAAGCTGTTGGGCATGGTTCTGCGCAGCACCACCGACGAGGGGACCGTCGCGGTGCGGCTGAGTGAGGTCGAGGCTTACGACGGACCTAACGACCCCGGCTCGCACGCGTACCGGGGTCAGACCCCGCGCAACGAGGTGATGTTCGGCCCGCCCGGCTTCCTGTACGTGTACTTCACCTACGGCATGCACTTCTGCATGAATGTCGTCGTCGGCCCCGACACCCAACCCTCGGCAGTCCTGCTCCGCGCCGGCGAAGTCATCGAAGGCGTCGAACTCGCCCGCATCCGCCGCGGCCAACCCGCCCCACAGAAGTCAGCCTTCAACCAAGCATCCATCCGATCCGCCACCCCACCTGGCGTCCGCTCGGAGCTGGCGCAGGCGTCTGTCCGACCGGGTCCGGTGAGCAAGCGCCCGGCGCCCAACCCGGACCGCGACCTTGCGCGCGGCCCGGCCCGCCTGTGTGTTGCCCTCGGCATCGGACGCGCCGGCAACGGCGCCGACCTACTCGCCAAGGACTCACCCATCCGGCTCCTCGACGGCCCCGGCTACGACGGCGTACCGGCCACCGGCCCGCGCGTCGGCCTCCGCGACGCCGCCGACCGCCCGTGGCGCTTCTGGATCCCAAACGACCCGACGGTCTCGCCGTACCGCCCACACGTCCCGAAGAAACGCCCCTAGAGCCGGCCGTACGAGCAGCCCGCCCTAGTGTCGGCCGTACGAGCAGCGCCTCAGCGGTTCGTCAGCTCGAGCACGTAGTCCAGCTGCGGCAGCCCGTGCTCCACCTCCGGATCCGGGAACAGCCCGACATGATCCACCCCGGCCGCCTCCAACCCGTCCAGGTGCTCGGCCGCGTCGTCGAGCGTCCCGACCGCACCGATCGCGGTCCACCAGTCGCTCGGCATTCCGACCAGCCCGGCCTCGCCGCTCGCGTCGTGCAACGCCTTCAGCTCGTCGAAGAACGGCAACGCGGTCAGCTGCGGCGCCCGGTCGCCGATCCGCCACCCGAGCCACGGCGCGGTCCACTCGTACGCCGTCTTCCGGTCCGCCCGGACGCACATCGCGGTGAACGTCGCGACCACGAACCCCTCGGGCGATCCGGCGTACTCCACCGATTGCTGCACGTACGCCGCGGTCGCCGGCTCGGCGAGTACAACGCCGTCCGCGACCCGCCCAGCGAGCGCCATCGACTTCGGCCCCTGCACCCCGAGCAGGATCGGCGGGACGTTGGCCGGTGGTGCGTCGAGCTTCACCTTGTCGAGGAAGACCGTCTTGCCCTCGAAGCTCACCTCCTCGCCCCGCAGCAACCGGGTGACGCTGGTGGTGACCTCCTCGAGCGCCGTCAACGGCGACTTCGGCCGTACGCCCATCTGCCCCATCCACGACTGCACCCCATGGCCGATACCCGGCAGGAACCGCCCCGGCCCGAGCGCCTCCAGCGTCGCGAACTCCATCGCCGTCACGGCCGCCGTACGAACGACCGCCGGCACGATCCCGAGCCCGACCGTCAGCTGCTCGGTGGACGTCAAGGCGGCCGACACCAGTGACGGTCCCGCGGTGTAGAAGCAGTCCTCGATGATCCACAGCCCGTCGGCGCCGCCGCGGTCTAGGCGCCGCGCGACCTCGGTGACGAGCGCGGCCGGATAGGTACGCGGGAAGCACATTCCGATTGCGGTCATGGGGAGAAGGTAGAGGACGCCGCCGACAGTTCGCTCCGGACTTGATGAACGTCGTCGCAAAGGTGTCCACGGACCGCGGGGGAGGACGACTAGCGGCCCATGCTCCGGGTAGGTTTCTGGTATGGCCCGTCCGCACTACGCATCCCGTCTCGAGGACTGGTTCAACGTCGGGGTGCAGGCGGTGCTGCGGCGGCGTGGCTGGCAGGAGCGGATCATCCCGCAGGTCGGGTACGGCAACACCGAGTTCGTCCGCGTGCTCGCGCGCGTGGTGCTCGGCCGGGACCCGCGCAACCAGCCGCGGTACGACGAGGACCAGGTGGTGCGGGGCTGGCGCGCGTTCGTCACGGCGCCGGCGGTGAAGGTACTGGTGTCGGTCACCGTCAACGGGCGGACGTACGACGCCATCACCGACCGCGGCGGGTTCATCGACCTGACCGTTCCGGAGGTGCTGCCGGCGGGGTGGCACGAGATCATGCTCGGCGTCCACGGCGAGCGGCAGGCCCGGGCGCGGATCTTCGTACCGGACCCGGACGCGACGTTCGGTCTGGTCAGCGACATCGACGACACGGTGATCCTGACGATGCTGCCGCGGCCGTTGATCGCGGCCTGGAACACGTTCGTCCGTGACGAGCAGGCCCGCCGCGTCGTACCAGGAATGGCCGGTCTGTACGAAGAGCTCCTGGCGGACCACCCCGGCGCTCCGATGTTCTACCTCTCCACTGGTGCGTGGAACACGGCCCCCACGTTGACGCGCTTCTTCGCGCGGCACGGGTACCCGCCCGGACCGTTGCTGATGACGGACTGGGGACCTACGAACACCGGGTGGTTCCGTAGCGGGCAGGAGCACAAGCGGACCGCCCTGCGTCGACTGGCCCGCGAGTTCCCGAACGTACGGTGGGTCCTGATCGGTGACGACGGCCAGCACGACCCCCAGCTGTACGGCGACTTCGCACAGACCCACCCGGACAACGTGCTCGCTATTGGCATCCGCCAGCTGACCCCGGCCGAGCAGGTGCTGTCTCACGGTTTGCCGGTGCCTAACACGGACCCTGGCGCTCACGACCCACACCGGCCGACTGCGGCCACCGTGCAGGGGCCTGACGGCCACGCGCTCCGTCCACAACTGCGGTCGGTCCTTGCGCGCCCTGAGACCACCTGAGCAGCCGGGTCTCGTCGTACAGGACACTAGTACTGACCGACGTACTCGAGGAGAGAACTAGTGACCGAACGCCGCACTCAGGTGCTTGACGACCTGGAGAGCCGTGGCCTGATCGCCCACTCCACCGACCCGGAGGCCCTCCGGGCCTCGATGGCGGCAGGGCCGATCACCTCTTATGTCGGTTTCGATCCCACCGCGCCGAGCCTGCACATGGGGAACCTGCTGCAGCTGCTGACGCTGCGACGGCTCCAGCTGGCCGGCCACAACCCGATCGGGCTCGTTGGTGGCGCCACCGGACTGATCGGCGACCCGAAGGAGACGTCGGAGCGGGTGCTGAACCCGAAGGACGTCGTCCACGAGTGGGTGGAGCGGGTGCGCTCCCAGGTGGAGAAGTTCGTCGACTTCGACCAGTCGCTGCCCAACCCGGCCCGGATCGTCAACAACTACGACTGGACCAAGGACCTCAACACCCTGGACTTCCTGCGTGACATCGGGAAGCACTTCCCGGTGAACCGGATGCTCGGCCGTGAAGTCGTCAAGGCGCGACTGGAACAGGGGATCAGCTACACGGAGTTCAGCTACGTGCTGCTGCAGTCGCTGGACTTCCTGGAGCTGTACAGGCGGCACAACTGCACGCTGCAGACAGGTGGCAGCGACCAATGGGGCAACCTGACGGCCGGTGTGGAGCTCATCCGCCGTACGGATCAGGGCAAGGCGCATGCGCTGGCGACGCCACTGGTCACCAAGGCCGACGGGACCAAGTTCGGGAAGACGGAGTCCGGCACGGTGTGGCTGGACCGGGAGCTGACAACGCCGTACGCGTTCTACCAGTTCTGGTTCAACACCGACGACCGCGACGTGATGCAGCTGGTGCGGTTCTACACGTTCCGGTCGGCTGAGGAGATCGCTGCGCTGGAGCAGGCCACTGCAGAACGCCCCCAGGCGCGGGAGGCGCAGCGCGTGCTCGCAGAGGACGTCACGACGCTGGTGCATGGAGCTGACGAGACTCGGCGGGTGCAGGAAGCGTCGAAGGCGTTGTTCGGCCAGGGGGAGCTGGGGTCGCTGGACGGCTCCACTCTGGTCGCCGCACTGCGTGAAGCACCGCATGTGGAGCTGGGCGCAGGAGAACAGATGCCGACGTACGGCGACCTCCTGGTGAAGTCGGGTCTGGTCGCCAGCAAGTCGGCGGCCCGGCGGACCGTGGCCGAGGGCGGTGCGTACCTGAACAACGAGAAGGTGAAGGACGCGGAGTACGTACCGGCCGCGGACGACCTGCTGCCGGGCGGCGTCCTCGTGCTGCGACGCGGGAAGCGTTCATTTGCAGGGGTTCTGGCTTCGCCGGCGCAGGGCTGACGGCTCGTCGCGGCTCGCGGGTGGGAGTGGTCTCCACTCCCACATCCGGGTTGCCGAAGGCAAATTACAAGCCTGTGATTCAGCCCACCGGGAGCCGATTTGACCGGTCACCTGGGAGCCACGTAATGTTCTTCTTGTTGGAAGCGAGCGCGGGACGCGAAAGCGGCCGGACCTTCCAAAACCCCCAAAGGCTAGCTCAGCCGGAACGCGTCTTCGGACTCGGGTCGGCCAGCAAGACGCGGGTGGGGATCGGGAAAAATCGGGTCTTGACTCGGTGGATCTGATCCGGTAGAGTAACGCAGGTTGCCCCGGGAGCCTGGCTGCAAGGCCAAGCTGCGGTGTGCGTCCGATTCTTGAGAACTCAACAGCGTGCCGAAAGTCAATGCCGAAAGATGCATTAACCCCGTCTACAGGCATTCAATGTCTGTGG